>CAVYMG010000025.1:0-25970 GCA_963769515.1 uncultured Actinomycetota bacterium | reverse complement strand
TCCTCGCAGTCTGTGCGGGGAACCTCCCGCTAGCCCGCCAGCTCCGCTCCGCCCGGCAGGACGACGACGGCGCCGCTGGCCGTCGAGTCCGGATTCAGCATCCAGCCGACCCGCTTGACCGTGCGGAGCATGACCACGCTTTCCACCAGGTCAATGCCCGGGACCTTTTGCTGAAGGTTGAGTTCGGCGTCCATCACGTCGGCCAGGGAATGAAGCCACATGATGATCACGAAATTAGTCGGCCCGGTGGTGGAGGCGCTGAGCCGGACGTCCCGGATGGTCCGGATCGCCGACGCCGCGGCTTCGTGCTGGCCGGCCGGGACGGTCGCAAACCATTGGCAGGTGACCGGGAAGGACGAGTAGCGCTGCGCCACCTCGCACCGCAGCGCAAGGATCCCGCTCGCGAGCACGCGGTTCAACTGGCGCTGGACGGTGGCCGGGGTGCGGCCGAGCGCGCGTGCGATCTCAGCCGCCGTCGCGCGTCCGTCTTCCGCAAGAAAGGGCAGCAGGTCCAGATGGCTGGCCGGCAGCGGCGCCGGCGCGGCGTCCGGACGGCCGGGCGCCGACGCCGGCGGAAGCGCCAGTGACCGGAGGGATGCCTGCTGGGCTTTGCTCAGCACGTTCAGCCGCCACGCATTGCCGCCGGTATGCAGCCGGGTGCACAGTGCCGTCTGGTATTTCAGCAGCCCGTCGATGTCCTTCAGCCGGGAGACGACGCGGGTGCTGAAGTCCTCCAGCGACGGGGCGATGACCGTCAGCATAAGGTCGCGGTGGCTCGCGGCCTCTTCAATGGTGACGATCTCCGGGATCGCGGCCAGTTGGGCTGTGACGTCATCCCTGCGGTTCATCTCGCAGTCCACGGCGACAAACGCGAGGCACATCTGCTTCGGGTCGCCGATCAGGTGCGCCGTGACCCAGGACGCACCGCCCGCGCGCAGGCGCTCCCACCGGGCCGCGAGCGTGGTCGCGTGGACTCCCAGCACCTCGGCGGCGTCGGCCCAACTCACACGCGGCGCAATCTGCAGCGCATTGATCAGAGCGAGGTCGTCCTCGCTAAGCTCCATACCCACTCCCCTCCAACTCCCCTGGCTGCATATTTCCTGCGAATACAGGCATCGAACTGCATTTTTCCAGATCATCCGATCACTGTGAAGTATGCCACTCACAATGGAGCTAGAGAGCAGAAACCACCCAAGGAGTTATCGTGCCGATTGATGCAGACGCCCGGGAAATGCAGGGGGACCTCGCCCGGTTCCGCCATGATCTGCACCGGGAACCCGAAATCGGCCTACAGCTTCCCCGCACGCAGGAAAAGGTGCTGAAGGCCTTGGAAGGGCTTCCGTACGAAGTCACCCTGGGCAAGGAGACGACGTCGGTCACCGCCGTCCTGCGCGGCACCGCACCCGGCGCCGCGGCCGGCTCCACACCCGCTTCCACACCCGGCGCCGGCCGGCCCGCCGTGCTCCTCCGGGCGGACATGGATGGCCTCCCGGTCCAGGAGAAGACCGGCGTCGAGTACACCTCCGTGACCGACGGCGCCATGCACGCCTGCGGCCACGACCTCCACACCGCCATGCTGGCCGGCGCCGCCACACTGCTGGCCGAACAGCAGCACCGGCTCGCCGGCGACGTCGTGCTGATGTTCCAGCCCGGCGAGGAAGGCTTCGACGGTGCGAGCTACATGATCCGCGAAGGCGTCCTGGACGCCTCCGGCCGCCGGGTCGATGCCGCCTACGGCATGCACGTGTTCTCCGCCCTGGAGCCGCACGGGACGTTCTGCACCAAGCCGGGCGTGATGCTCAGCGCCTCCGACGCCCTCGTAGTGACCGTGATGGGCGCCGGCGGCCACGGCTCCGCACCGCATCGGGCCTTGGACCCGGTCACCGCGGCGGCCGAAATGGTGACGGCCCTGCAGGTCATGGTCACCCGGCAGTTCAACATGTTTGATCCGGTGGTGGTGTCCGTCGGCGTCCTCCAGGCCGGCACCAAGCGCAACGTGATTCCCGAAACCGCACGCATCGAGGCCACCATCCGGACCTTCTCCGACGAGTCCCGGCAGAAGATGATGGATGCGGTGCCCCGCCTGCTCCAAGGCATCGCCGCCGCCCACGGCCTCGAGGTGGACGTCGACTACCGGCAGGAATACCCCCTCACCATCACGGACGAGGACGAGACGCACACCGCGGAGAAGGTCATCGCGGGCCTCTTCGGCGACTCCCGCCTCACCCGCTGGGCCTCCCCGCTCAGCGGCTCCGAAGACTTCTCCCGGGTGCTCGCCAACGTGCCCGGAACGTTCATCGGCCTCAGCGCCGTGCCCCGCGGCACCGACCACGCCACCTCGCCTTTCAACCACTCCCCGTACGCCACGTTCGACGACGGGGTGCTCGCTGACGGGGCCGCCCTCTACGCGGAACTGGCCATTTCCCGTCTGACGGCGCTGTCCGCCACCGCCTCCTCCGCCACCGGTGCCTTCGCACCGGCCATCACCGCAGCTTCCTAGCCCACCCACCACCGGGAGAACACCATGACCAGCACCATCAACGCCCAACGCGCGGACCGGAAGTCAACGCGGAAGACCCTCGTCGGCACCGGCATCGGCAACGCCGTCGAATGGTACGACTGGGCCATTTACGCGACGTTCACGCCGTTCATCGCCAGCCAGTTGTTCAGCAAGGCGGATCCGGCGTCGGCGGTGCTCTCCACCTTGGCGATCTTCGCCGTCGGGTTTGTGGCCCGGCCGTTCGGCGGGTTCCTGTTCGGCTGGATCGGCGACCGGGTGGGCCGCAAGGCCTCCATGACGCTCGCCGTCGGGCTCGCGTCGCTGGGCAGCCTGATGATCGGCATCGCCCCGACCTTCGCAAGCGTCGGAGCGTGGGCGTCGCTGATGCTGCTCGTGGCCCGACTGGTGCAGGGCCTGGCGCACGGCGGCGAACTGCCCTCGTCCCAGACGTACCTGGCGGAGATGGCACCCAAGGAGCACCGCGGTTTCTGGGCCACGCTGATCTACACCTCCGGCACGGTGGGCATCCTGTTCGGAGTCCTGCTGGGCGCCATCCTGAACATGGCGCTGAGCGCCGAGGTCATGAACGCCTGGGGCTGGCGGATCCCGTTCCTGATCGGCGCCGCACTGGGCCTGTACGCACTGATCATGCGCGCCAGGCTGCACGAGTCCGATATCTTCGAGGGCGAGATCCGCGGCGGAGAAACGCGCCCCGATCTGGCCCCAGATTGTCCGCCACCGCAGGCAGGCCCTGCAGGTCATTGGCCTGACGGTGGGCCTGACGGTGATCTACTACATCTGGGGCGTCGTGGCACCAAGCTACGCCACCACCGCCCTGAAGATCGACCGCGGCGAAGCGCTCTGGGCCGGCGTGATCGGCAACGTTGTCTTCATTGCCGCCCTCCCGTTCTGGGGCAAGCTCTCGGACCGGATCGGCCGCAAGAAGGTCCTCTGGGCCGGTGCCATCGGCGCGGCCGTCATGCACTTCCCGATGACCTGGCTGCTGAAGGATTCAGCGTGGCAGCTGGCCGTGGGCATGTCCGTGATGCTGATCTTCATCGCGGCGAGCGCCGCGATCGTGCCGGCCGTCTACGCCGAGCTGTTTCCCACCAGCATCCGGACCGTCGGCGTAGGCGTGCCGTACTCCATCTGCGTGGCCGTCTTCGGCGGAACGGCACCCTACCTCCAGCAGTGGCTGGGAACGACCCTGCAGCTGCCGATCCTCTTCAACGTGTACGCCGTGGCGCTGCTCCTGGTCAGCGCGGCCTTTATCTTCACCATCCCCGAGACCCGCGGCAAGGACCTGGCCGACTAGTTCCGCCGCCCGGCCGGACCGGGGCCTGGACCAGGGCCCGGGCCCGGGCACTGGTCCGGACCCGCCTGACGCGCTACCTCACTGCGCTATTTCACGGCGCTAGCTCACCGCGAAACCGTAGGTGACGGCGATGAGGTCATGGTGGAGTCCATCCCGGTGTCGGTCGGTGACGGTGAACCGTCCGGTGAGGAAGTGCTGGTGGAGTCGGTGGTGCTGGTTGACGTGGGGCTGGAAGTCGCATTGCCGCCGTCGGCCTTGGCGAGGATCTCGTTGATCAGATCCTCAAGCTCCTTCTGGTCCTTATCCCCCAGGTCGGCGCCGCCCTTGGTGGCAACCACCAGCAGCCGGTCCTGGGCAGCGGAGACCTGCATCAGCATCTCCTGGTTACCGTCACCACGGGTGCTCACGGTCCCGAAGGTTTCCCCTGCATCCGTGGCCGCCTGGAGCTCCTTGCTGGAGACGTCGTAGGTCTGGCCGAGGATATTTACGGAGAAGTTGGCGCACTGGCCCATCTTGCCGCGGACCTCCTGCAGCACCTCGACGGCGTCCGGGCCCTCGCTGCTGGACTGTGCGGACAGTGTGCGCGGCTGGTCGGCTTCGGCAATCGCGACGGCCACCGAACCGGATTCCACCGTATCCAGCAAGCCCGCCGTGGCGATCGCTTTGCAGTCCGCCGGATCCACGGTGGCGGTGCTCATCAGCAGGTTGGCGATGTTCCCGCCCTGGTCCACCTGCTCTTTGGAGTACAGCTTGAATTCGTTGCCGTTGTCATCGGTGGTGCCGGAGATCAGCGCCCTGAGCTCATCTTCGCTGTAGACCTTGGCTTCGGCCGTCTCGGTGGCCGTCGCTGTTGCCGTGGTGGCGGTAGGGCCGGCCGTCCCCTCGCCGGTACATCCGGCCAGGGCCATGATCGCCGCCGCCGATAATCCAAGTGCAGGAACTTTTCGCATCAGGAAACTCCCTCGAGATTGGAACCATACTGGGAATTCCTAGGGTAGGAGCTTCACCCGGCGGAAGGAATACTCACTTACTGATTGTCAGGGACGCGGCCGCATGAGCGGCGGGTTGAGTACGGCCCGCGTCGGCTGGCCAGGGGCCGGTCGGGCCGCCTCGGCCAGCCGGAACAGCGCCGCCGGGCGGCCGGCCTCACCCGTGGTCATCCGCCCGGTATCCTCCAGGAACCCGGGCGTTCCGGTGGCCTTGCGGTGGAAATTCCGCGGGTCCAGGCGCGTTCCCCACACGGCTTCGTAAACAGCACGAAGCTGGGCAACGGTAAACTCCTCGCCGCAAAAGGCCGCCCCGAGCGGCGAGTATTCGAGCTTTGACTTCGCCCGTTCCAAGGCGTCGCCGAGGATCCGCCCATGATCAAAGGCCAGTTGCAGGTCACCGTCGAGGACCCGGCCAACGGGATACCAGGCGGCGTGCTCGGCGTCGCTCCCGGCAGCCAGGACGGGGAAGTTCGGCGCCAGCAGCAGGTGGGCCACCGTGAGCACATCCCCGCGTGGATCGCGGCCCTGCGGTCCGTAGCTCCCCAGCTGTTCCAGATGGCCCGGGACCTGCCCGACGCCGGCCTCCTCCGCAAGTTCGCGGCTCGCCGCGGTTACGAGGTCTTCGCCGGGCAGCACGAAACCGCCCGGCAGGGCGAGACTGCCGCGGAACGGTTCGATCAGGCGGGTGATCAGCAGAACGTTGAGGACGTCGTCCAACACTGTGAGGGCGACGACGTCGACCGTCACCGGAAAGCGCGCCGGCGCCGTCGGGGATTCAGGCATGCACCCATCATAAAGAGTTATCGTCACATTGACAATAAATCGGAGTCTGCCCTACGCTGTTGTTATCGTCAAACTGACGACAACCACTAAGAGCTGAGGAGCATCCCATGGCTAACATCAAGCGCTACCCTTGGCTCAACCACTTCCTGGGCAGCCCCACCGGCTATGTCGTCCACTTGCAGAAGGGCGTGGTCCGGCATCAGGGCGTGGGTCAGGCGTTCTGGTTCCGCCCGGCGAACTCAGTACTCAGCGAGGTCCCCGTGGATGATCAGGAGCTGCCCACCCTCTTTCATGCCATCACCCGCGACCACCAGGACGTCAGTGTCCAGGCCAATGTGACCTATCGCTTCATCGACCCGGTGGCCGTGTCCAGCCGGCTCGACTTCGGACTTCAGCCGGCAGGTGCGGCGCCGGCGGCGGGAAGGGAGCAGGTGGCCACGATCATCGGCCAGCTGTGCCAGAGCCACGCGATCGACCAGACCGCGGCCACCACGCTCGCCGAGGCACTCGAGCGCGGCGTCAGCCAACTCCGCAACGTCCTCGCCGACGCCCTCCGTGCGACGCCCGGCTCCAGTCCACCGGCATCGAAATCCTTGGGGTACAGGTCCTGGCAGTCCGGCCGGAGTCCGACGTCGAACGGGCGCTGCAGACACCGGTCCGTGAACAGCTCCAGGCCGAAGCGGACCGGGCCGTCTATGAACGCCGGGCAGTCGCCGTCGAGCGCGAACGGGCCATTTCCGAGAACGAGATGGCGAGCCAGATTGAACTCGCCACCCGGCGCGAACGCCTTGTCACCCAGGAAGGCGCCAACGCCCGCCGCCAGGCCGAAGAAAAAGCCGCCGCGGGGCTCATTGACGCGGAGGCGTCAGCCGAACGCCAGGGCATTGGCGCCGCCGCCGATGCGAACCGGATCCGGCTGGTGGGCGAGGCGGATGCGGCACGCGAGGCCGCCACTATGGAGATCTACTCCGGCATGGAACAGGCGACGCTGCTGGCACTGGCACTCCGCGACGCCGCCGCGTCACTGCCCAAGATCGGCACCCTGGCCGTCACCCCAGACCTGCTGACGGGCGCCCTGGCCGGGCTGCTGGGACAGCCCGCGGGCGGCGCGGCTCCTGCTCATGCGGCCGCGGCGGCAAAATTCGCCGGCCGGGACGAGCGGTAGGACCCGGCCATGGCCAGACCCCGCCTCGTCATCGTCCACCGGCGGACCGAGCTCCAGGAACTCCTGGACCGGCACGCCACCCGGGGCCAGGCGGAGTTTTTCCTCCGCCCCCGCGGCCGCACACTCAACGATGTCCAGGACCACCATGACCGGCTTACCGCGGCCCTGGCGACCGTGCGCGCCGCGGTGCCAGCCGAGTGGCGTCACGCCGAGGTGGAACGGGCGGACCTCAGCCGCTTCCTGCTGGCGCCGGACGACATCATCGCCGTGGTCGGCCAGGACGGGCTCGTCGCTAACGCGGCAAAATACCTCACCGGCCAGCCCGTGATCGGAATCGATCCGGAACCGGGCGCGAATCCGGGCGTCCTGGTCCGGCACACAGCCGAGGCGGCGGCCACGCTGCTACGGGGCGTCGCCCTGGCCGGATCCCAGTGGCTGCGCTGCAAGGAACTCGCCATGGTCTCGGCACGGCTCGATGACGGGCAGGAACTTTCGGGACTGAACGAAGTCTTTATCGGGCACACCTCGCACCAGTCGGCCCGGTACCAGCTCACGGGCCCCGGCGGCCGGACCGAACGGCACTCCTCATCGGGCCTGATCGTCTCCACGGGCACGGGCGCGACCGGCTGGTGCGCATCAATCGCCCTCGACCGCGGCGGACGGGCCCTGCCCGCGCCAACGGATCTCCGGCTCGCGTGGTTCGTCCGCGAGGCCTGGCCCTCCCCCATCACAGGAACCTCGATGACCGAGGGCCTATTGGAAGCCGGCGAGACACTCCGGATCACCGTTGCGTCCGACCAGCTCGTGGTGTTCGGCGACGGAATGGAAACGGACCGCCTGAGCGCCTCATGGGGCCAGGAGATCACGGTTCAGCTGGGCGGACGGCCACTGCGGCTGGTGGGCTAGGAAACCCGCCCACCAGCCGTGGCGTGCATCAGGCCCGCGTGGCGGGCTGACCGCCGTCGGTCACTTCTGCGTCCTGATCGCAAGCGGGCCCGACGTCGGACTTTCCGGCCAACGCGCCCGGCGTGACCTCCTCGGCCCCATCGCGCTCTTTGTGTCCGTGCTCGTGGGCCTCGTATTCGTAGGCCTCGATGGTTCCGGCCGCACGGTCCGCCGCCTCGAGGACGCGGGCGTAGGGAACTGCGAGCCACAAGGCCAGGACGATCCCGATGACGCCGCCTGCCAGCTTGCCGACAATCAGCGGGAACACCATGTTGGGCTGGAAATTGGCGCTGAAGGCCAGATGGTCGCCGAAGGTGAACGCGGCGCAGACCGCGAAGGCAATGGTGAGCACCTTGTCCCGCGGGGGCATGAACCTGACAACCCGGAACAGGGCCAGAATGTTGGCAGCTGCCGCGAGCAGTCCGGCAGCCCCTTCTTCACTGAAGCCGAAGCGCTTGCCGACGGCGGAGAGCGGCGCCGCGAACCACGTGCGGATGGCGTGGACCATGGGGAAGGCACCGGCCAGCATCACACCGATGTAGCCGGCAACTTCCAGGGCCCGGAACTGGTCCTCGCCGTCGGCAATAAACGGTGCCAGGGGCCACGTTCCGAAGACGTCAAAGACGCCGGTGAAGTACTGCACCACGGAGACGGCCAGAGCCAGTTTGATGATGATTTCCAGGCCCCTGCCGAAGATGATGAATGCCTTCACCATGAACTTCGAGAAGAAACGCAGGCCCAGGGCCAGCATCAGGACGATGAACGTCAACGGCGCCAGGTTCAGCAGGATGTCGCCGACCGGCAGGTCAAACGGGGTATCCGACGCCGAGGTGTTGGAAATATCGCTCCGCAGCGGTGTGGCGCCGCCCTGCATGATCAGCGTGATGATGAAGACGGCGAAGGGAATAGACAGCAGGCCTGCCATGACCCCCAGCGCCATGTATTTGTGGTCCCGTTTGTCCAGCATGGCCAGCCCGACCGGGATGGAGAAGATGATGGTGGAACCGGCGGTGAAGCTGACGGCGAAGGCCATGATCCAGGCGCCGTGGCTGCCGGCCGTTTCGAAGGCGAGGTGGTATCCGCCCATGTCACCGGCGATGAGCGTGGTTGCCGCGAGCGACGGGTCGGCATGGACCCAGGAGTAGATCGGCGCCAGGTAGGTGGTGACCAGGTCGCTCAGGATCGGAATGAAGACCATGATTCCCGCCACCGGCAGGAAGATGGGGCCGATCGCGTAGATGCCTTCTTTGAATTCTTTGCCGAAGCCTTTTTCGTCGTCGAAAATGGCGCTCACCGCACCGATGAGGAGGAACCCCATCATGATGTAGATGATGATTTGACCGATTACTTCCATACTGGCCACCAAGTGCTTTCGGGAGTGGCCGGCGGCACCCCGGAGGTGCCGCCGGCCGAGCGGAGTGCGATGAAGGGGCTATTTAGCCGAGGAGGGCGCGGGTGTGGTCGTTGAGGAAGACCCCGTTGGGGTCGAACTCCCGGCGGACCTGGAGGAAGGAGTCAAGCTCGGGGTAAAGCTTTTCCAGCCGTTCCCGGGTCATGAAGTGGATCTTGCCCCAGTGCGCGCGGGCGTCGTAGTCCTGCAGCACGGAGTCGACGTCGCGCAGGTACGGCCAGTAGTTGGTGCCGGGGGCGCCGGAGACGGAGATGACGGTGGTGTCGCGTTTGGCGAACGGGGAAAGGTAGCCCTCGTCCTGTTTTACCCAGCGGACTTCCATCGGGTACTTCTGGTCCGGGTGCGCGGTCCGGATCAGGTTCTGCACCCGTTCCACGGCCTCTTTGCCGTGTTCCATCGGAACGTAGTACTCCATTTCGTGGAACGGGATCATGAACCCGCCGGGGTAGATCCGGTAGGAACGGTCCCGTCGGGATCCTTCCTCAAGGGAGATGTCCGTGGCTTCGTTGAGCTGCACCTGGTTGTAGCGCTTGGTGTAGCTGCGGCCTGTCATGCGTTCGCCGGCCGGAGTGGGCAACTCGTACAACTCCGCCGAGTCCTCCCCTGGGCACCACAGGAACGAGTAGTGCCGGTTCCCGGCAATGTCGGCGTCCCAGGTCGCTGCCGTTTCCTCCCACGTGGGGTAGGTGATCTGTTCCTGCAGGTGGTAGCTGTCCACCACCTGCAACTCGACCTCGAGGAAGATCCCCAGCGTGCCGAGGGCAACCTGGGCGGCGCGCAGCTCGTGGAGCCGGTCCTCTCCGATTTCGACGATTTCACCGTGGCCGTTGACCAGGCGGACCCAGCGAAGGCTCGACGAGAAGGAGCCAAGCTCGATTCCGGAGCCGTGGGTGCCGGTAGAGATGGCACCGGAAATAGACTGCTTGTCGATGTCGCCCTGGTTGCTCAGCGCCAGGCCCTGTTCCCAAAGCGGGTCGCCGAAGGCGCTGATCGGGGTGCCGCCCTTGGCACGGACACGACGGCGGGCGGGATCGGTGCCCGTGATGCCGGACAGTGCCGAGAGGTCCATGAGGATGCCGCCGGTCTGCACCAGCGGGGTGAACGAATGGCCGGCGCCCACCGCACGGACGGGAAGGCCCTGCCGGATGGCGTACCGGACAGTGTCAACGACTTCCTGTTCGGTCCGCGGCTTGACGGTAAAGGCAGGGGTGGCGGACTGGTTGCCGGCCCAGTTGCTCCAGAGCTGGTGCGTATCGAAGGGGGCCGGCGGAACGGACAGGTCATTCCGGTCTTGGCCGGCATTCCCGGGAACGGTTCCGGATACATTGGTGGTCGTGGTCATGCGGATCTCCGAACGTGCTGGGGGCGTGGGTGAGGTGCTGGGGCTGCTTCAGGCGCTGTGGTTGATCATCACGTGCTTGGTGCGGGAAAAGTCCTCCAGGGCGTAGAGGGAGAGGTCCCGTCCGTAGCCGGATCCCTTGAAGCCGCCCCAGGGTACTTCGTTGGCCAGGACCAGATGCGAGTTGACCCAGACGGTGCCGAAATCCAGCTGCCGGGGAACACTCATGGACCGCCGCGCATCGCTGGTCCAGACGGAGGCTGCCAGGCCGTAGGGTGTGTCGTTGGCCCGGCTGATGGCTTCCTGCTCGTCGGAGAAGGTCTCGACGGTGACGACGGGACCGAAGATTTCCTCCCGCGCCGCCTCGGCTCCGGCCGGAACGTTGACCAGCACGGTCGGAGCGATGAAATAGCCCGGGCCATCCAGTGGCGCGCCACCGATGGCGGCGGTGATGCCGGCGTCGAGGGCGCGCTGCAGGAAACCGGAGACGCGGGCGAAGTGGGCTTCGGAGACCATGGGCCCGATCTCCACCTCGGCGCCTGCCCCGGGGGCTCCGACCACCAGCGTGCTGACTTCGTCAACGAGGAGCTTGGTGAACTCTTCGGCCACGGATTCGTGGACCAGGACGCGGCAGGCTGAGCCGCATTCCTGGCCCGAGTTCCAGAACCCTGCGGTGCGCAGGGCTGCGGCGGCGGCTGCCAGATCGGCGTCCGCGTAGATGAGCACGGGTGCCTTGCCCCCGAGTTCCAGGTGGACGCGTTTGACGGTGTTGCCTGCCAGCGACGCGACGGCCTGGCCGCTGCCGACGCTGCCCGTCACGGCCACGAGGCGGATCTCCGGGTGGTCCGCCAGTCTGGCCCCGACAACCGGGCCGAGTCCGGTGACAACGTTCAGGACGCCGTCCGGGAGAACTCCGGCGATCAGCTCCATCAGTTTCAGGGTGGACAGCGGGGTCTGTTCGGAGGGCTTCAGGACCACCGAGTTTCCGGCGGCCAGAATGGGGGCGAGTTTCCAGGCGGCCATCAGCAGCGGATAGTTCCACGGGGTGATGACCCCGACGACGCCGACGGGTTCACGGAGGATGACCGAGGTGTGGCCTGCAACGTAGTCACCGGCGGCGAGTGAGCTGAGCGTGCGGCCGGCGCCGGCCATAAACCGGAAGGTATCAACGGCACTGGAGATGTCGTCCTCGGATACGCTCTGCGGCTTACCCGCATTGGCCGATTCCAGGGCTTCGAGCACGGCGTGGTTGGCCTCGATGATGTCGGCGATCTTGGACAGCGCCTCGGAGCGCTCCTTGGGGGTCGTCGCACCCCAGCCCGGTTGGGCGCTGACGGCCGCCGCGACGGCGGCATCGACGTCATCGGCCGTTCCTTCCGCCACGGAGGTGAAGACCATCCCGGTGGTCGGATCCACGACGTCCGTCCGGGCGCCGGAGGACCCGGGGACGAAGGACCCTCCAATGAAGTGCCCGGCCGGCGGCAGTTCCAGGGCCGCCGGGTGGCCGGCGGAGGCCCGTCGAACGGTAAACGGTGCAATATCAGTCAGAGTCATAGTCAATCGCCAATACTTCCTGCGTGCCCCGTTGCACGCCATAGCCGGAATCCCGCACTTACCGGGTCGATCGACCGGGCAGCTGGGATGTGTCTCGCTATGAACTAGATCACACATTCCAGCGTTGGGCAATAAACTTCAGACTTAAAGGTTTAAATCGTTTTTGAAGAGTCCACGCTGGTCTGGCGTTGGAACCGCGGCTACGGGAGGACTACCAGCCGCCACGGATCGGCGGACAGCCGCGGCACCGGCACATGGCAGGACAGCGAAGGTTCTGCTTCGTCCAGGGCTTTCGGAGTCAGCAGCGTGCCGGTGGCGTGCCGGGCGGTGTTGGAAACCACGACTTTCCCGGTATCGGTCACCAGGGCAACATGCTGGTTCCGCCGTCGCAGCGAACGCAGGAACAGCAGTTCCAGGAAGTCCAGGGACAGGTCGGCTGCCAGGACGCTGCAGTGTTGCCCGCCATGGGCAACGGCGAGCGCTGCTGTCACGACCCTCAGGTCTGTGCCGCCGCTGTCGACGTAGGGTCCGACGAGGGCAGGTTCCCCCGTGGTGGCGGGGATGTTGAACCAGTCCAGGGCGGTGTAGTCATAGAAGTTGACCGAGTCGGGCTTGAACGTGTGCTCCGTGAAGTGGAGTTCGCCGTCGTTTCGGACGCGCCACCACTCGAGCCAGAGGTCGGCGTCGGCCAGGAGCCCGGGTGCGACGGCCACTCCGGCGCCGTCCACCAGCCCGGCATGGGTATGGACAAGGTCGCCCACCGGCTCGCGGAGCGCCTTGAGCGTCTTGCGGTAGACAGGTTCGGCGGCGCCGGTGAGATCGAGCACCAGCGGCCGCAACGCTGCGAGGCTGTCGAATACCCGGTCGATATGTTCGCCGATGATCCGGGCCGTGGACTCGACGGCGGTGCCCAGCGCCTCTGTCATGGTGACTCCGTTCCGGAGGTGAGGAGGTCCAGGTGCTGATCGATCAGCAGGGCTGCCTCAAGTTCGAAATGTTCCCGGGCGAGCCGTTCTGCGGCTGCCGCGTCCCGCCGTTCGATGGCGTCAATCAACAAACCGTGATCGGCCGAGGCCCGGGTCCGGTAGTCCGTCCACGACTGCCCCCAGGACAGCGGCGCCATCTCGCTTTGGATCTGAATCATGAGCGTCGTCAGGCGGCGCGACTGGGATGCGACGCCCAGCCCGATATGCAGCCGGGCATCGGCACGCCGGAGCTCATCCGCTCCCGGCGCTTCGTCGAACCGCACGGCCAGGTCCCTGATGCGGCGTATGTCCTGCTGGTCGGAGCGCAGTGCGGCCAGCCTCGCCGCCGATGCGGCGACGGAGGCCGCGACGTCGCCGAGGTCCCGCAGGTCGTCCGTGCCGCGCTGGGTCAGCCGCGCGCGGATATGGGCTTCGCTGACGCTGACGTTCCCGCTGATGAAACTGCCGCCGCCGCGCCCGCGCCGGGTTTCCAGGAGGCCTTTGCTTCGCAGCAGCGCCAATGACTGGCGCAGGGTCAGGGGTGAGACGCCCAGCTGCTCGGCCAGGGCCAGTTCCGGCGGAAGCCGCTCCCCTTTGTTGAGAATGCCGATACCGATCGCGGCCGTGAGCTGCTCCGCGATCTGTTCGGCGCGGCCGAAAGGATCGAGTGTCCCGACGCGCATCTGGGCGACCATTTCCAGCGAACGGACGGGCACCGCCTCAGCCTCGTTCGGAACCCCGTAATCCACGGTGTCAGCGTAACAGCCCGGCATCTGTCCGACGGCGAAGTTGGCGCCAGCGACGCGGCCGGGCCCGGCCGGGCTCAGGGACGACGACGGCGTGGACAGTTTCGCCCGTTTGTTCAGCTCGTTCCGTTTGTTCAGCTCATTCCGCCCGGGGGCCGAGCCCCTTGGCGTAGGCGGCCTGCCCGGCGTGCTGGAGGCAATCGGCGATGGTGCTGACAAGCCGAACCCCGAGCGTGACGGGCGGATCCCAGCGTTTGTCGACGACTCGGTCCAGGTCCTCGTCCCCGAGGCGCGCCAAAAATTCCACGGTCTGCCGGTGGACGGCGTCGTAGTATTCGAGCAACAGCCCTGGCGACGCCTTGACCGCATCGACCTGGTTGTTCGAGTGGCCGTAGCCGGTATCCGCTTCCGGCAGCGGCAGGCCGAACCGGCGGACAAAGCCCTGTGCCGTCCAGACCTGTTCCAGTCCCGCGGCGGAGGCGACCTGCGCGTCTTCGACCCGTCCGAGGTGCCAGATCAGCCACGCGATGGAGTTCCCCGTGCCGCCGGGCCGGCGGAGCAGGACATCGCCGCCGCTGTCCGCACCGCCGTCGTTGACTTTTGCACCGCCGTCGTTCCCGCCGCCGTTGTCCGCACCGTCAAGGGTGGCTGCCACGATCTCGCGGATCCGGCCGAAGGAATCAAGCAGCAACTCGTTGGTTTTCATCCGGTCTCCCTCGCGGTGCAGTTCGGCTGGGTCACCATGCTTGCACGGAGCCGCGTCCTGCGGATAGTGCCGGTGCCGCGGACGTCCAGCACGATCGGAAAGCGCCGATGAAGCGTATGGTAAACGGAGGTGGCTACCCGGTGAATGCTGCACAGCCGATCGCGTCCGTCCAGACGCGGGGCTGGTGGCATACGGCCCATCGTCGTTGGGCTGATATTGAGGGACCACGTAACAAGGAGGCGTTACCTTGAAGGTGCTGGTTGCGGGATCCACGGGCTACGTCGGCTCAAGGCTGGTAGCGGCATTACTGAATGAAGGCCACGAGGTCAGCGCCGGGCTCCGTAAGGTCGAGAAGGCGGAGAACTTTGACTGGTCCGCGGATGTGCGCGCGGTTCGGTTCGACGTGACCTCCAAAGAGACACTCCGGGCGGGGACCGCCGGAGTCGACGTGGTCGTTTATCTTATTCATTCCATGGCGGGGGATGATTTCATCACGCGGGACCGGGAGGCGGCCGAGGCTCTCGCAGAAGCCTGCGAAGCCAGCGGCGTGGGTAAGATCGTTTATCTTTCCGGCCTGATTCCCGCCGGCCATGATCTCTCGGACCACCTCAAATCCCGGCTGGAAGTCGAGCAGATCTTTGAAAACTGCACGGTGCCCGCCATCACCCTGCGTGCGGCCATCATCATCGGCACGGGCAGCACGTCCTTCGAACTTGTCAGAAACCTGGTCAATCGCCTGCCAATAGTCCCGGTGCCGCGGTGGATGACCGGGGATGTACAGCCTGTCGCGGCATCGGATGTCATACGGGTCCTATGCGCGGCCGTCCGCGCTGAACCCGTGGATGCGCACTTCGACATCGGCGGCCCTGATGTTCTGCCCTATGCCGACCTCCTGGCCCTATACGCCGAGTGCGCCGGTCTCAAACGGCCACAGATCCGGCTCCCCTTCATCCCGACGTGGGTCGTCGGTGAACTTGGTGCGCTGATCTCCGGGATGCCGCGCGGCACCGTGACCTCCCTGGTGGAGAGCCTCCACGGGGCCATGGTGACGGAGAAAACTGATTACGCCGACGTCCTTGGCTTCGGCCCGGAAGAGCTCCTGGGGGCCCGTGAGTCCATCATGACCGCTCTTGAACCCGCGACGGACGGTACGCAGCGCCGGGGTCAGCCCCTGCACGGAGCGCCGACGGACCCCGACTGGGCCGACCCCTCCTAGTCCTGGCAGCCTAGTCCCGGCAGTATCGTCCCGGCGGCGCGGCTGTCCACCGCACAAAGTCCGTGTGACCATGAACTGGCCGAATCAGTCCGCCTCTGTGGTCATCGACCAGGTCGGCACACTCACCTAATGCTCCGCGTAGTGGACGGCGGCGGGTCAGTCGCGCAGCGGGATGCCTTGGGCATCCACCCGAAAGCGTGCCGAGCCGGCGATGATCATGATGCCTTCCACGACGCCCCAAAGCCCGACGAGCCCGAACGTGAATACGCCCAGGACGAGGGTAAGGATGAGCTGGATGACGGCGATCTTCGTGAAGCCCAGGTAGAAGCGGTGAATGCCCAGGCCGCCGAGGAAAATCCCCAGCAAGCCGGCGGCGACCTTGGACTTGGGCTGCGCGTAGCCGTAGTTCGGCATCTGCGGCTGCGCCTGGTAGTGGCCGTGCTGGGGCGCCTGCTGGTACGGCTGGGGTGACTGGCCGGGATAATGCTGCTGCGGCTGGGGTGACTGGCCGGGATAATGCTGCTGCGGGGCAGCAAACTGCTGCGGGTAGGGCTGGAGCTGCGGTGCCTGACCCGGGTAGGGCTGCTGCGGCGCCGCGTACTGCTGCGGGACGGCTTGGTACTGAGGAGCGGCCTGGTTTCCCGGCTGCTGATTCTGGCTCTGCTGGCCCTGATACGGCTGGTTTTGGCTCTGCTGGTTTTGGTTCTGCTGGCCCTGGTACGGCGGCACCGCGGCAGGCCTGTAGCCTTCCGGGACGGCGTTCTGGTCGGGCTGGGGCTGTGACATGGCGGAGCCTTTCGAAGGGAAATGATGCAGCCCAGTTCCTCCGGGTGGCAGCACCGTCAACGACGGCATTCCCCCAAGAATCCATGCGCCTCCCCCAGTCTGACGGAATCTCTGTTCTTTCCGGGAAGTTTTGCGCAGTGTTACCTGTCCAGCCCATGTCCGGGCGCCGGCAAATTCCGGCGCCACTGCGTCACTGCGCGCCGAATGCAAGGACACCCAATTCGGGCATTATTGTCGGTGCCTGCTGCCATGATTCGGGTATGGAAAGTACAGCCTGGAGTGCTGACAGCAGGGCGGCCGCAGACGCCGTCGCCGCGTCCGCAGCTGCGCTGGCTTCCATGGTCGGAGCCGGAGCGGACCATCCTGATCCCGGCTCCCCCGGCGCTCTGTCCGAGGGTGATCCGTTGCGGACTTTGGCGGACGGCTGCCTGGACGGGCTCGCCGAGGTGGCCCGGTTGGAAGCCCGGACCGCCGCGCTGAAGGTAAGGCTGGCCAGCGAGTACGTCCGGGCCACCAGGGCCCTCACGCCACCGGCTGCGTTCCCGCCGGACCACGCTGCCCGCGAGATGGCCCTGGTCGCGGAGGTCGCCTGCGTCCTCACCGTCAGTGAACGGGCCGCCGGAGCCCTCTTGACCGAGTCCCTGGCGCTGACGACGTCGCTCCCCTTGACCCTTACGGCCCTTCAGTACGGGACGATTTCCTGGCAACATGCCCGGGTCATCGTCGACGAAACGACGGGCCTGGATCCCGTCGGCGCTGCCGGGCTGGAGGGGCACTTCCTGGACCCCGACGCACCGAACCCCGCCCGCGGGTGTCCGGCCGGGGCACTCATACCGTCGCGGTTCAGGGCCAAGGCACGTGCCTGGCGGGAACGCCACCACACGGTCAGTATTGAAAAACGCCACACCAAGGGCGCCGCGGACCGGCGCGTCGACTTCATGCCGGACCGTGACGGCATGGCGTGGTTCTCCGCGTACCTCCCCGCAGATACCGCCGCCGGGATCTGGGAACGCACCACCACCGCCGCCCGCGCCCTCCAGGGCCCGGACGAAGCCCGGCCACTCAGCCAGCTCCGCGCCGACGTCGCCGCCACCTGGCTCCTCACCGGAGGCGCCTCAAGCACCGGGAACCCCGGCGGCCTGTCCGACGCCGGCGTTGGCCGGAGCGGGTGTGGGGCCGGGGGCGTCCCGTCGCCGAGGGCCCAGGTCCTGATCACGGTCCCGGTCATGTCCCTCCTGGGCGCCACCGACGAGCCCGCCACGCTGGATGGGTACGGGCCGATTCCGCCGTCCATGGCCCGCCGCCTCATCACCGACGGCGCCGAATCCTTCTACCGGGTCCTGACAGACCCCCGCGACGGCGCCCCCTTGGAAATCGGCCGGACCAGCTACCGCGTCACAAATGCACAGCGGCAATGGCTCCGCCTCCGCGACGGCAAGTGCCCCTTCCCCGGCTGCAGCAACCCGTCCCTGGACAACGAGGCGGACCACGTTTTGGCGTGGGCCGAGGGAGGCAACACCGGCATCTCGAACCTGGGCCAACCATGTCCGAAACACCACCGCCTGAAACACCGCTCCGCGTGGAGACCCACCGGGGCCAGCAAGGACAATCCCCCGGGGTGGACCTCCCCATCGAATAGGCACTACGCCAGCGAGCATCAGGATTGGGAACCTCCCACCTGGCCACACCACATTCTGAGCACGGCCACCGTCCCGGACCACGGCCCGCGCGCAAATCCAGGACAGCACCCGGAACCGGACTTCGCCGGACTGCCCGGCCAGGAGGCCAGCGGGGGTCTCGAATATGAGCTGCCCCCGGACCCGTTGCCGGACTGGCACGCGTTTGTGGCCGCGCACGAATTGTCCGTCGACGAAATGGACGATCCGGGCTGGCCGCCGCCGTACGACGATCCGCTCCCGGAAGACCTGCTGGCCAGGGGTGCGTGAGCGCACGCCGGGAAGGCCCTCCCTAGGCGACGGCGCGGAAGATCACCGCGATGCGCCGGCCAAGACCTCCCTCATTCACCGGGACATCCCAGTGAAAGGTGGCAGCATAGGGATATGACTCCTGCCCACGATTTTTCCGGCATCTTCCGGCGTCCCCGGCCCATCAAACCGGGCCCCGGCCAGGAATCGGTGTGGGACTACCCGCGGCCGCCAAGGATCGAGCCGCGATCGGAGCGGGTCGTCGTGCGCCTCGGCGGTCAGGTGATTGCAGATACCACCGATGCCGTGCGTGTCCTGGAGACAAGCCACCCCCCTGTCTACTACCTGCCACTGGATTCATTCGCTGCCGGCGTCCTCGTCCCGGCCCCGGGCACCAGCTTTTGCGAGTTCAAGGGAGAAGCCCACTACTTCGACGTTGTCGCCGGCGGAGTCGTCGCTCCCCGCGCCGGGTGGACCTACCCGGAGCCCACCCCGGGATTCGAGGCGCTCAGCACCCGGGTGGCCCTCTACCCGGGTCGTCTGGACTCCTGCGAGGTCGACGGCGAGCAGGTGACCTGCCAGGAAGGGGACTTCTACGGCGGCTGGATCACCCCGCAGATCGTAGGTCCCTTCAAGGGCGGCCCGGGCACGGCCGGATGGTGAGCCCGTCGCCCGTGATCCTCCGACGCAGGCCTGGCAGCCGCTCGGTCCTTGGAAGCGGTCGGAACGTACCGGGGTGGGGTGGCTCATGACGGACCCCGGGTATAGCCCCGCGCCCGACGTCACCGCCCCCGGAAGCGACCGGCTGCGCGTAGCAGAAGAACTGGCGCACCGTCTGGATAAACCCATGGGGGTCCTCGGCGTCATCTTCCTCTTCGTGGTGCTCGGCCAGCTGATTGCGACAGAGGCTGCCATGGTGGGTGTCCTGGCCGTCGTGGGCTGGGTGTTCTGGACCGTGTTCGTTGCTGAATTCCTTCTGCGCGCCTACATCGCGGGCTTCAGCAAGGATTTCTGGAGGAAGAGCTGGTGGCAGGCGATCTTCCTCCTCGTACCGTTCCTGAGGTTTTTCCGTGCCCTGCAGGTATTCAGGCTCGTCCGCATCGCCAGATTTGCCCGCTACGGCTCCATCCTCTCGGCCGGAGTCCGCGGCTCCCGCTCTGCCGGAAAGCTCCTGACCAGCAGGATCGGATGGCTCACGGCAGTCACCGCGGTGGTCATCCTGGCATCGAGCCAACTCCTCTACGCCACCGGCGAGCACTCCTCGTACGCCCAAGCCCTCTACGAGTCAGCCATGGCCGCCATCACGGGCAGCGGAATCACCGGCAGCAGCGTCTTTTCCCGCATCATCCAGGTTTTGCTTGCCATCTACTCGGTGGCCGTCTTCGCTACGCTGGCCGGGACCCTCGGCGCCTACTTCCTGCGACAAAAGGACTGACGTCGTAATGCAACGCAGGACCGACCGGGCAGCCGGGCAAGATGCCGTGGGCTTAATCGCCCTTAGCGCCGTCGGCATCTTGGGAGAATAGCGTCATGGAATTCAACCGGCTGCTGCAGATCCGGCGCATCTATGCGCAGCCTGCTGCATTGGAGCTTCCCCGGGGCCGGGAAATCGTCGCACGCTGGCCGGACGCCGACGTCGTGCATGTCGAGAACCACTGGAACATCCCTGAGGTGCACGGTGATGAAACAAACGTGCCGCGCTGGTCCCGGATCAAGACCGAGGCGCTGGTCCTTGGCGTCAAGAAAGCGCTCACCGTCAAGCCGAACGGCCGCTCCGCGGACTTCATTGCGCCCTCGACCGCGAACGGCTGCGCCATGGCCTGCGCCTACTGCTACGTGCCCCGGCACAAGGGGTACAGCAACCCGGTGACTGTGTTTGCGAACATCGACCAGATCGCCCGTGCGCTGGAGCGGCACGTCACGCGCCAGGGCATCAAGCTCGAACCCAACCAGTGCGACCCTGACCTGTGGGTCTACGACATCGGCGAAAACAGCGACTGTTCGGTCGACGCGCTGATCAGCGACAACGTGGAAGATCTCGTGAAGCTCTTTCGCGACCTGCCCACCGCGAAACTTTCCTTCGCCACCAAGTTCGTGAACCGGGCGATGCTCGGCTGGGACCACGGCGGTCACACCCGGGTCCGGTTTTCCCTCATGCCTGCGGATCTGGCGAAGTCCATCGACGTCCGGACCTCACCGGTGGCCGAACGCCTGGCGGCCATCAACGACTTCGTCGATGCCGGGTACGAGGTGCACGTGAACTTCTCCCCCGTCATCATTACGGACACCTGGCTCAGCGATTGGGAGGAGTTGCTGCGCCAGCTCGATGCCACCCTGAGCGCCGCCGCAAAGGCCCAGCTCGCGGCGGAAGTCATCTTCCTGACCCACAACGAACAGCTCCACGAGGTCAACCTGGGCTGGCACCCGCAGGCCGAAAACGTGCTCTGGCGTCCGGACCTCCAGGAATCGAAGGTCTCTTCCAACGGGTTTACCAACGTCCGCTACCGGGCAGGCGCCAAGGCAGGCTATGTGCGGCAATTGACCGAACTCATTGCGGAGATCGCGCCGTACTGCCGTATCCGCTACGCGTTCTGAGACTAAACTGCTGTCGACGTCGACATCCACCGGGTCAAGCGTTCCTCACAGCCTGCCCACGCGCAGCCGCTCGGCGAACTCCGGGAACGGCTCGCAGACGAAGTATGCCGTCCGCGCCAGGGCAACGCCCGTCAGGACCATGGAGACGCCCACCAATGCTGAGATGGCTTCCGAGACCCATATAATCCGAATATGTCATTCACGCGACTCGACCGAGGCACCAACGTCATGCCCTCCGACCTTGAGCAACACGGCGGCGACCTGTGAGCGGCGGTCTCGTCGCCCTGCTGGACGACGTCGCCGCCTTGGCCCGCATAGCGGCCGCCTCGGTTGACGACGTCGCGGCCGGAGCCGCCAAGGCGGGGGCCAAGGCCGCCGGCGTCGTGATCGACGACGCTGCCGTCACCCCGCAGTACATGACCGGGGCGGACCCCTCGCGCGAACTGCCCATGATCAAGCGGATCTTCTGGGGCTCGCTCCGGAACAAGCTTCTGATCATCCTGCCGGCCCTGCTGCTCATTAGCGCCTTCATCCCCGGGGTCATCCCGTTCATCCTCATGGCGGGCGGCACCTACCTCTGCTACGAGGGAGCCGAAAAGGTCTGGCACAAGTTCCGCGGCCACCACGAGGCCGAGACGGAGGCACCGGCAGTCGACCGGGGCCCGGAGGCGGAGGCCAAGGTCACCAAGGGCGCCATCACCACCGACTTCATCCTGTCCTGCGAAATCATGGTCATCTCGATGAATGAGGTGGCCACGGAGTCCCTGTGGGTTCGGGCGATCATCTTGGTCGTCGTCGCGATCCTGATCACCGCGCTGGTTTACGGAGCCGTCGCACTCATCGTCAAGATGGACGACATCGGCCTGCACCTGGCCGCCAAGGACTCCGCTGGTTCCCAGCGCGTCGGCGAACTACTCGTCAAGGGGATGCCCGCCGTGCTGGCCGGCATCACCCTGATCGGAACGATCGCCATGCTATGGGTTGGCGGTCACATCATGCTGCAAGGCGCCTACGACCTCGGCTGGCACGCGCCATATGACCTGGTCCATATCCTCGAGTCCCCGTTCGCGGGGATCGCAGTGGCCGGCGGTTTCCTGGTCTGGCTCGTGAACACCCTGAGCTCGGCTGTCCTGGGACTCATTTGGGGCCTCCTCGTCATGGCTGTTGTGCTCCCGCTGCTCAAAGTCCTGCCGTTCGGCAAAAAGAACGTCGAACACGATGAGAGCATCGTCCGCGCCGACGTATCTCAGCCGACGACCCGCGACTCCGATCCCTCCACCTAGCCCGAACCTTCGAGGACGTCGCCTCAGGGGGTCTTGGTTCTCGGACGCAGCCCGCCGATGAGTCCGGCCAGGGCTGCCGGCAACGCGAAGAGACCGACGATCTGCGGGGTCAAAGACGGGGGCGTCATGATCATCACGGACATGCCCACAAGCGCTGCCGGTGCGGCCACGCAGAGTGTCACCCACAGCGGATTACCCCGGACCTGAGACCAGACGGCTGCTGTAATTGACAGGGCCGAGCCGGCAAGCATGAACAGCCTGCCCACGCGCAGGCGGTCGACGAACTCCGGGAACGGCTCGTAGACAAAGAATGCCGTCCGCTCCAGGGCAATGCCCGTCAGGACGATGGAGACGACGACCACAGCTGCCCAGGGCAATGCTTTTGCCTTCCACCACGGAAGCACGACGTAGCGTTCGTTGCCGTTCTGCGAACTCATCACAAGCCAAGCCTAGCGGCCCTGGCAGTGAGCGCTGAGGCGGCAAGGTAGCGTGGAAGCATGAAACGCGAAAGCCTGTGGGAAGCCCAGAAGAAGGACAATCCGGGCCACTCCGCCTGGTACATCGCCCGGTTTGAGGAGATGCGCGCGGAGGGCAGGGATCTCCACGGCGAGGCCAGGCTCATTGATGCGATGGTCCCGCGCGCCGCGCGGATCCTCGACGCCGGGTGCGGTCCCGGCCGGGTGGGCGGCGAACTTGCCCGGCTCGGTCACCACGTCACGGGAGTCGACCTGGACCCGGAGCTGATAGCCGCCGCCGTCAAGGACCATCCTTCCGTGGATTGGCACGTCGGCGATCTCACCGAACTCAACCTGCCGGGCCAGCAGTTTGACCTGATTGTCTGCGCCGGCAACGTCATGGCGTTCCTGGCCCCGGGCACCGCCACCGAGGTTTTGGCGCAGTTCAGGGAGCATCTGGCTCCGGACGGGCGGGCGGTGATCGGCTTCGGTTCCGGCCGCGGCTACGCCTTTGAGACGTATTTCGACGACGTCGACGCCGCCGCTTTAGTGCCTGCCGGGACCTTCTCGACGTGGGACCTCAGGCCGTTCACTCCGACGTCGGACTTCGTCGTTTCGATCCTGTCGCCGAGGGCATAGCCGCAGGAGCAGGCACCCGTAGTCAATCACCGGGACTTTCATCTCCGCGGCCAGCCAGCCCGGCGACGCGGTCCGGCTGCACGGGCAGCAATTCCGAGAGCCTTATGGTGCCGCTTTCTTCCGCTGGCTGGATTGTCTCCGGCCCGGCCATGCAACACGGAAGGGCGAAATACGACGGCTACGGGCACGAGCCTGAAACTATTCAACGCCTGTTCAACAACTGGGGCTATGGAGAGCAGGACCATAACCACCTATCTTCGTGGCCACGGCGCTCTTTCATGTCCAAGGCTTTTCCCATACCTTCTGGACCACTCAACGCCAGGGGCTTGACAGCCTTGTCCAATCGCCAGACCATTGGGCATCTGGAGCTACCGACAAAGCCGGAAAAGTCCGGCTACTCTTGCCGCCGTAAATTGGCACACGGGATAAAGCATCCTATAGGCGCATCATCAGCGCATTTTTCTGTAGTCCTCTGCCGGCCTTAGATGCCGTCGAACATCGGAGACCCCCATGAAAAAATTTTCCCTTCGTCGATCCATGCCAGCTGCCCTCCTCGCCGTCGCACTGCTTGCCGTGTCGTCAGGAGCCGTCGCCGCTCCACCTCCGGTTCGACCGAACTTCAACCCTCCCCCGGTCCCCGCCGGCGAGGGCTGTGCCTTTAAACTTGGCATTACCGGGACCGACGCGAAGGCGCGCATCAAGACATTCAAAAACGGCAGAGAGATCATCTCAGGCAAGGGTTTCCAGCTGACCTACACGAACCTGGAGACGGGCAAATCCGTGACCTTCCCAACCAACGGCACATCTCAGCGTTCGTCGGCCCCGAACGCAGAAAATGTCGTTACTGTTACGGCAACAGGAAGTAACGGCCTGATCCTGTTCTCCGGCGATGAGTCTGACGTTCCCGGGGTGAAAACACCGTCTGCAATCCAGTACACGGGACGTATCGTCTACACCATTGATCTTAACAGTGGGATCTTCATCTTGGTCAGCGCTTCGGGGAGGCAGCGGGACCTCTGCGCTGAATTGTCGTAGATCGCGCTGACGTGGCCGGGACGGCGCACAGCTCCTCCCCCTCACACACAACCGTCACCAGACAGGGGACGGGCTGAGGCACGTCGCTGATCGCGCTCTGTGCGGGGGGCTCGCCAGGTTGGCTTCATCGATGGTGCATGAGCGCATTTATCTGTGGCTAGCCGCAATTGATTACGCACCCGGGGCGCCTGCTTGCGAAAAAGCTTCTGCCCTCGCAGTCAGACAGGTTACTGCAGTGAAAATCAAAACCAGAAGCATTTTTGCAATATTTTTCGCCATGATCTTAGGATTTGGCGGCCTCGCGCTTGCTACGCCGGCCCAGGCTGCCGCCTCGGTTGTCTCGATAAGTGACGGCCAGCTTGCAGGTAACGGAACAGCGGTCTCTGGAACTTACACAGTCACATGTCAATTCTTTGACGAATCGGTCTCCATTAATCTGGAGCTGAGGCAGCGTGCCGGAGGGAAGACGATCACCACCGCTTCCTTCAATGACTCCTTCCGCTGCGCGGGCGATGGAGTTCCTGTCACTCGTCAGTATGTCTTCGCGAATTCCTCATTGACGTTCAAGCAGGGGACGGCCACCGTGGCAGGCAATATCTACTCATCAACTTGCTGTGTGTTTACCAGTGAAGCAGTTCTTGAAGAGATCAAATTCTTGAAGTAGGGGCAAAGAGCCCCTAAATTTTTCATGCACTATGTCGGATGGGCTGGTGATGTGAACCGCCGCGCGACCTACTGACCAAACGCTGCTGATGAAAGCGAAAGCCGGCATTTGGGAAGATACCGGTCTTCGCTGCGTCCGTGTGCATGTGGCCGCCTTCTTCGAATTGCCGGTCTGCTTCGGCTTGTTCCGCGACGCCCTTGCGTCCCGCCGCGGGACACGCTCACAGCGATCCGCTCCGGCTACGACGTCATCTATAAGGGCTTGTTTTTCGGCGAGAACTTCCTCGGCCGCGCCGATTTCCTAATCAGAGACGCCAACGGCTTACACCAAGCTGGCTTGCTCCGCTAAAGGCTCCGCCCTGAGCCAACCAGCTGGGTACCGAGGTGGACGTCGTTCTGTCCGGCGCTTCAAGCCCCTTCATAGACCGCATCCTGAGCGAAGCAGTATCCCTGCGACAGCGGAACCAGAACTGAGGACCTGTCCACTTCTACGCTGCAACGGTTCTTCCTTACGACGCCGCCGATACCGACCTCGGACGCAAGGCCGGTTTTGCCTCGACGATCAATATTGTGGGGCAGTCGCGGACAGGAACATGGCCAGAGCTATCTGAGATCTTGTTTCGCCCGTGATCACCGTTCGAGTTTAGTGGGTGTTCTACATGAGGGCCGGTTGCCTCGCGGGGATGCATGAGCCATCAGGTCTTAGACCCCCGCGACCCTCTAGGTTCCGATCTTCGCGCCGGAAACCTGATCAGACGTTCGTCACGGAGGCGCGACAAGCTGGAACTTAAAGAGCAACGGCCCCGCACGCGTCGCGTGCGGGGCCGTTGCTCTCAGGTCCAGGGATTCAACGGGCAACTCGCCAACTCGGCCAGTCTTCGCCAACTTTCCAGTCTCGTTTCGCCAACTAGCGTCCCAACCGCCAGTTAGCTTCCGATCTCACAGAAGAAGACCT
>CAVYMG010000024.1:0-368767 GCA_963769515.1 uncultured Actinomycetota bacterium | reverse complement strand
ATGGACCGGTGATGCAATCCCCCCTCCCCGTGCGCGACGGCGTCAACGCGACCCGCCTGCGGCTCCCGGACGAGGGCCCGTGGGGCACTGCGATGGACTACATGATGCACCGCTGGGGCCACATCGACCCGCAGGGCATCGAGGACCGGTTCGACGCCGGCGAGATCGTGGGCGAGGCTGGCATCGCCCTGGACCGGACCACTCCGCTGCGGGACCACACCTTCATCTGGTACTACCGGACCCTGCCGCCCGAGACCCGGATCCCGGTCGAGCTGAGCATCCTCCATCAGGACGAGCACCTTCTGGTCGTGGACAAGCCGCACTTCCTGCCGACCACGCCCGGCGGCACGTACATCCAGGAATCGGCACTGGTCCGGCTGCGGAACCAGCTCAACCTGCCCGACCTCATCCCGATGCACCGCCTGGACCGCATGACGGCCGGCATCCTGCTGCTGTCCACCAATCCCGAGACCCGGGGCAAGTACCAGGTCCTTTTCGAAAAACGCCAAGTCCAGAAGGAATACGAGTGTGTGTCCGCGGCCGAGCCGGCGCCCGGCCACCCGGCGGTGGACTTCCCCGTTGTGGTGCGGAACCGGATGACCAAGTCCCGCAGCTACCTGCTGGCCGAAGTGATCGAGGGCGAGCCCAACGCCGAAACCCGGATTGACCTGCTGAAGACGTTCGACGACGTCCCGGCCGCCCGGGAGCAGCGCGCCGCCGCGCCCTGTACCGTCTCGAACCGCATTCGGGCAAGACCCACCAGCTCCGCGTGCATATGGCCTCGCTGGGCCTGGGGATCGTCAATGACGCGTTCTATCCGGAACTGCTGGACAAGGCCCCGGACGACTACACGAAGCCGCTCCAGCTCCTGGCCCGCGGCATCCGCTTCGTCGACCCCATCAGCCGGACAACCCGTGGAATACCGCAGCCGCCTCCGGCTCAGCGAATCGGAAGCGGCTGCGGGCTGACGGACTGCGGGCTACTGGCGGACGGGCCGGGCCTACGGATGTGCGGCCGCTGACTGGAGCTGCCCGGCGGCCAGCACCCGCATCGCCAAGGCAGCGCTGTCAGGATCCATCGCGTCCCCCGGCGCGGCGGGCGGGCCGAACTCCGGGCGCGGGCCCCGGCCGCGCAGCACCTCACCCCACAACGCCTCGACCGTGGCGCACAAGATCGTGGTTCCGGTCGGTCCCGTCACGGTCCAGCCTGCACCCGTGGCCGTAATCCTGGGCAGGCCGGGCCACGTCCGGCAGGCACGGCTGACGGTCTGGGCCACAATGATGTGCTGCCGGAGGGTTCTCACCGCACCCAGCACGGGATCGGCGATTACGGTCCGGCCGCAGGCTCCGCACACAGGTCCGGTCCCCTACGGCATCACGTCGCCGGAGTTGGGCCCCAGCGTCTGGCCGACATAGAGGTTTCCGCCGGGGTCGCTGGCCAGCAGCAGGGCGGTCGGCGCCACTTCGGCCGGAACGCCGAAGCGCTGCAGCGGCAGGCCCGCCCGTTTGGCCTTCTTCCAGTCCTCGGAGATGCCCTCCACCAGCGGCGTCTCGATCGGACCGGGCGCAATGCTGTTCACCAGCACGTTGTCCGCGGCCGTTTCCAGGGCGAGCGCTTTGCTGAACCCGACGACGCCTGCCTTCGCCGCGCTGTAGTGCGTGAGGCCGGTGCCTCCCTTGATGGCGAGCTGGGAGGCGATGTTGATGATCCGGCCCCATTTCCGGTCACGCATTTCACCCACTACCTCCCGGCAGCACAGGAACACCCCGGTCAGGTCAACCGAGATCGTCTCGTTCCACATCTCGAGCGACATCTTTTCCAGCGGTGACTCCGTCAGCAGGCCGGCGCTGTTGACCAGGACATCGATCGGCCCCAGCCGTTCCCGTGCCGCAGCGAAGGCTTCCCGGACGCTGTCCTCGTCGGAGACGTCGACGGCGATGCTGTCCGCCGTTCCTGCGCGGTCCAGGACCACCACACGATCACCGTTGTCCCGGAACGCCTGCGCGATGGCGGCGCCGATCCCGCTTGCTCCGCCGGTGACAACTACCGCACGGCCGTTGCCGGACCCGGGGGTTTCTGCGTTGTTCATTTTCGACCTCCCGCGCCTCAGGCGCGCATCTTGATGGTGAGGCCGCCGTCGACGATCAACGACTGGCCGGTGATGTAGACGGAGTCATCCGAGGTCAGGAAGCCGATGGCGCTGGCAACCTCGTCCGGACGGCCCACCCGCCCCCACGGGATGTCCTTGCCGGCCCGCTGGAGCCCTTCCGGGCCCAGTGAATTGACCGGGTCGAGGGACTGCGGGGTTTCGATGAGTCCGGGGATGATGGCGTTGGCCCGGATGCCGCGCGGGCCGAGCTCGGCGGCGACGCTGCGGACCAGTCCGAGGACTCCGGCCTTGGCCGCGGCGTAGTGGGCATGCTCCTCCCACCCGTACACCCCGCCGGCGATCGAGGACACCGCAACCATCGCGCCGCCGTCGTTCATGTGGGCGGCCCCGGCACGCAGCGTGCGCAGCACGCCGGTGAGGTCGACGTCGAGCATGTCATTCCAGCGTTCGTCCGTGAGCTCGTCCAGGGGCGAATTGCGCAGCACGCCGGCGTTGGCAATCGCGTAGTCGAGCCGGCCGTACTCGGTCACCGCCCGCTTGGCGAACGCGTCCACGGAGTAGGTGCTGCGCACATCGACGTCGTGGATCACTGCATCTCCCCCGCGTCCTTGCACCAGCTTCAGGGTTTCTTCCGGATCGTGGGGGTCGCCGGGGAAGGTCCCGATGACGGACAGCACTCCCCGCTGCGCATAGTGGACGGCGAGGGCGCGTCCGATCCCGCTCGCGGCGCCGGTGATGACGGCTACCTTCGTCCCGGCGCTCATGCGGGAACCTCGTGCGGGTGGTCTTCCAGCAGCGCTTCGACCGGGGGCTTGGCGGCAATCATCAGCAGGCCCGAGAACAGGGTACCCACGGCGCCGACCCAGAGGGCGGCCGGGCCTGTGCCGGAACCGGCGGCGACGGCGGTGAACAGTGCGCCGCCGAGGATGACGCCCGGCTGGCTCATGGCGCCGATGAAGGCGGTGCCGGTGGCGCGGCAGCTGACCGGGTAGCACTCGGCCATGAAGTACTGGATCGCGGCGTACGGGCCGACCAGGAAGAACAGTCCGGCACCGTAGGTGACGATGATCATGAACGGGCTCGTGGCGACGGGGCTGAGCATGATGGCAAAGGAAATACCGGAGAGGATCCAGCCGCCGATGATGGTGCGCTTGCGGCCGATCTTGTCACCGAGCCAGCCGTGGAAGACGTAGCCGAAGTAGGCGAGCAGGTTGATCACGATCAGCATCCAGAACGCGTCGGAGAGCTCGACGCCCTTGGCGTTCTTCAGCACCGAGCTGCCCAGGACGCTGAAGATCATGATGCCGAAGAAGTTGAAGATCCAGGCCAGGGAGAAAACGATGGTGTTCCGGCGCAGGTGCGGTTCCCAGATGCGCTTGAGCGGGGCCGCGGACGAGTGCTCGACGCCGTAGGAGGCGGCCAGCGCGTGGGCCTCTGCGGACTCGCCGCTCTTTTCGAGCGTCGTGAGCTTGTGGTGCAGCTCGAACTGCGGGGTCTCCTTCAGTTTCCGGGCGATGGCCCAGACGATGAGGAAGGCCGGGATGGTGGCCATCAGGTACAGCGCCCGCCAGCCCAGCGTGGGCAGGAAGGCCAGGGCCAGGGCGCTGGCGAGGAGGAAGCCGAGCGGCCAGCCGCCCTGGATGAAGGAGTAGTGGAAGCCGGGGCGTTTGCGCTTGTCCTCGACTTCGGTGACCTGGTAGACCTCGTTCATGTAGGTGGCGTTCACGGCCTGTTCGGAGAAACCGAGTCCGCCGAAGGACCGGACCAGCACCAGCAGTCCGTTGCTGAGGAACGCCAAACCGGTGGGGATCAGCGCGGTCAGGCCGGAGACGATCGCGGTGCCGCCGACGGTGACCATCATGCCCTTGCGGCGGCCCAGCCGGTCAATGACCGGCCCGATGCCGAAGCAGACGATGGCGGTGCCGACGGCGATCCAGGTGTTGATCGCATAGGCTTCCGCTTCCGTCCAGCCGAATTCCTCCTGCATGGCCGGCAGCAGGGTGCCGAAGAGTCCGTAGTCGAAGACCGCGACGGTCCAGGCGAGCAGGGCGAGCACGGTGGCGGTGGTGGTGTGGCGCTTGGAGAAAACGGGGAAGCTGCGCTTCTCATTCGGGGCCGGCGTTGAGAGGTCAACGCCGCTCTGCTGCTGCTTGATGGACATTAGTTGCTGGCCTTTCGCGGGTTGCGGGATACGAAGGAGTCGGCGATCTGGTCGAAGGTCTTCCAGCTGACGCCGTCATGGCTGTTGATGTGTTCGATCAGACGCTCCAGCATGAGGAGCACCTGCGGCCGGCCGGAGACATCGGGGTGGATGGTCATGGTGAAGACGGCCTGGTCCATTTCGCGGTAGACCCAGTCGAACTGGTCTTTCCACATCTGCTCGATGTCGCGGGGGTTGACGAACCCGTGCGAGTTCGGGGCGGCCTTGATGAACATCATCGGCGGCAGGTCATCGAGGTACCAGTTCGCCGGGATTTCGACGAGGTCCGTCTCCTGGCCGCGGACCAGCGGTTCCATCCAGGTCTCGGCGGCCTGGGTGTAGTCGATCTTCTTCCAGGTGTCGCCGACACGGACGTAGTACGGCTCGAAATCGTTGTGCATCAGGGAGTGGTCATACTTGATGCCGCGTTCGAGCAGGATTTCGTTGGTGACCGGGGAGAATTCCCACCAGGGCGCGACGTAGCCGGTGGGACGGCGGCCGGATACCTTCTCGATCAGCTCGATGGATTTGTCCAGGATGGCGGTTTCCTGTTCGCGGGTCATGGCGATCGGGTTCTCATGCGAGTAACCGTGGACACCGATCTCGTGCCCGTCCTCCACGATCATCCGGGTCAGTTCCGGAAAGGTCTCGATGGAGTGGCCCGGGACGAACCACGTGGTGGTCAGCCCGTACTTCTTGAAGAGCTTCAGCAGCCGGGGGCCGCCGACCTCGCCGCTGAAAAGCCCGCGGGAGATATCGCACGGGGAATCCTCGCCGCCGTAGGAGCCGAGCATTCCGGCCACGGCATCGACGTCTACCCCGAAAGCTACCTGGATGTCCTTGGTCATCGGATCAACCTTTCAATCTATTTGTGAGTTGTTTGAGAGTTGGCGGATATCAGAATGGGCGGTCCGCTCCGCGCCGCAATGGCTTCCTTGATGCCTTGGCGCCCGGTGCCGAGGCGGAGCAGGAGACTTAGGAGGACCAGCGATTGGGAGGGCCTGAGCAGTCCGGACGGCAAAGCGCCGGCGGCAAGCAGGTCTTTGCCGCCACCGGAGCCGTACACGGGCACCACAGGACCGGCCTGGACCCTGGTGCTGGTCACGACCACCACCCCGGCGGAAGCGGCCCGGGCGATCTCCGTGCACAGCGCCATGTTCGCATTGCCGTTCCCGGTCGCTTGCAGCACGATTCCTTCGGCGCCGGCCGCAAGGGCAGCCCGCAGCAGGGTGGCATCCGCCCCGGGGTAAGCGCACACAAGGTCCACCCGCGGACCGGGCGCGTCCCCGGCGACGGGAAGCTGCAACGCCGGTGTCCGGCCGGGGGCCGGCTTCATCCTGACGGCGCCGTCCGGACCCACGTGCCCGGCGGAGCCGAAGTCCGGATTTTCAAACGCCGCAAGCCGTGACGTGTGGGCCTTCCGAATACCCTGCGCCGGATAGACGTCTCCGGCGAAGGCGACCAGGACACCCCAGTTCCGGGCCGAAGGCGAACCGGCGACGGCGATGGCCTGGCGGAGGTTGTCCGGTCCGTCCGGGTGTTCGGAGTCTGCCGCGTTCTGCGCGCCGGTGAACACCACCGGCCGGGGATCGTCGTGCGTGAGGTCCGACAGGTAAGCCGTCTCCTCCAGGGTGTCGGTGCCATGGGTCACCACGACGCCCAGGACCTGCGGATCAGCCAGCGCCGCGTGGATGCTTTCGCAGATGGCCAGCATGCCGTCCACCGTCAGCAGGTATGAGCCCTGACGGAAGACATCGACAACCCGAACCGGATAAGGAAGGTGTTGCCGGCACCGGCAAGCACTTCGGCGCCCGTATCGGATGCGAGGGCGCCGGCGTCCCCGCGGTCACGGGAGGAGATGGTCCCGCCCGTGGCCAGCAGCACCACATGGGGTCCGCTGGGATGTGTCGCTGTCATTGTCTGCTCCCGACTGTCTTGCGCAATCGATTGGGTAATCCGTGCTGTCACTGCCTTGGCCAATCGTTTGGGTGGATAAATAGAAGCTACCGCCGGCATGTTGCCGCGGTGGTCCCGGAACGTTTCCGGCGTGTAAACACCAGATTTGCTTGCCGGGACCACGACGGGCGGGCTGCCTGCGTACGCCGACGCTACCCCTGCGTCGAGGCGCCTTCGGAGTTTCCGTCACCTGACACCCAATCGATTGGGTAGCTCGATGGGAACAACACTAGAATGTGAAGTGCGCCACGTCAAGGGCTCCGCAAATCTTTGTAGGCTGTAGACATCCCGCACCACCATTCATCCCAAAAGAGGGCACGCGTGAACGATCAAATCCCCGAAGACCGGGTCATCACCCTCAAGGACCTGGCCGGCAGACTGGGAATCCACCCCTCCACGGTGTCGCGGGTCCTGCACTCGGATGCCGACGTGGCACGCGGCGCGGCGTCAGCCTCCACGGCAGAACGGATCCGGAAGCTGGCCCGGGAACTCGGCTACTCCCCGGACCCGCAGGCCACCGGGCTGCGGACCCGCCGCTCCCGGATGCTCGGAGTGATCGTGCCCCGGCTCTCCGACCTGGTCCTCGCCATCATGTATGAAGGCATTGAAGAGGCCGCCGCCGAGGCGGGTTACTCCGCCTTTGTCATGAACTCCCGGGACGACCCGGAGGAGCAGCGCAGGAAAACCGAAATTGTCCTGGCCCGGCGGGTCGACGGGCTGATCATCGGTGACGCCCATCTCGACAGCGTCCTGTTGCAGGAACTGACCGACCGGAGAGTGCCGTTCGTGCTGATGAACCGCCGCGTGCCCGGGTACCCCTCCGCCACCTGCGACGACGTGCTCGGCGGTGAACTCGTGGCCGAACACTTGTGGGACAAGGGCCATCGGGACGTTGCTGTCATTGCAGGTGAGCCGTATGCCAGTACCGCGATCGACCGCACCAGCGGTTTCGTGGACCGGTGGCGTGCACTGGGGGGCCGGATTCCCGACAGCTCGGTCGTGTGGTCCAGGTTCGACACTGCCGGCGGCCGCGAGGCAACCGAGGCCCTGCTGGCCAACGGCAAGAAACACCCGACTGCGATCTTTGCCGTCAACGACTTCGCGGCCATCGGCGCCATGGGAGCCCTCCGGGCCAATGGGCTGACGGTGGGAGAGGATGTAGCCCTGGTGGGTTTCAACGACACCTCACTTGCCGCGGAACTGCCCATCCCGCTCTCATCCGTCCGCTCGCCCATGCTGGACATCGGCCGCGCCGCCGTCAAGCTGATGCAACAGGTTCTCCGGGGAGAAGCGGCCGAACCGGTGGCGCTGAAACCGACGCTCTGCGTGCGGGAAAGCAGCTCGCGCCCTGCCGCCTGAGATGCGGTACGTTGTGGCCATGGACTGGGCCAATGCCGACACCTGGGGCGCCGCGATCTACTTCTGGATCATCCCCACGGTTCTCGGTGACGCCATTTTCCCGCCCATTCCGTCGGAGATGGTGATCATCACCGGAGGCGCCCTCTCCGCGGACGGGCGCGCCAACATCTTCCTGGTGGGGTTCGTGGCTGCCGCGGCGTCGTGGATCGGCGACGTTGTGGTGTTCCAGCTCTTCAAACGGCGCCTGAGCCACGTCCTGGACCGCTGGAAATGGGGCCGGGCGTTCCATGCAGCGGTGCACTCGGCCATTGCGCAGGCAGGCCGCTCTTCCACCTACGGGGCGATCATCGGGGTGCGGTTCATCCCCGGCGGACGGCTGGCGACGTCGGCCGCGGCGGGGATCGCCGACGTGTCGACGCGCGCGTTCAGCCTCTGCGCGGCCCTCGGCGGCTGCCTCTGGGCCTTCTGGTCCGCGGCACTGGGCTACTTCACCGGTTCCGCGACGCACTTGCCGTTCTGGGTCAGCTCCCTGATCGGCGTCGGCGTCGGGCTGCTGATCGGAGCGGTCATCGGGGTGATCGTCACGCGCCGGCGCGGCAACCGCTCCGCCATCGACGATCCCGCCGAGGAACTGGACATCTGAGCCTAGACGGGGGCCCAGCGGCCGCGGCTGCGGCGCAGCACCGTCAGGGATCCGGTCAGCGCAACGCGTTCGACGGCGTCGCGCATCATCGCCGCCGACTCCCGGGCCTGCTGGTTTTCCGCCGGGTATGACGTGGCGTCAACCAGGAACCGCAGATTCAGCTGCGGCACCCCGGCGGCCAGTTCCAGCTGGTTCGATTCCACATGATGGCGTGTCCCGAGCGCCTCGACGGCGGCCTCCATCACGGCCTCCGGAGGATTCCCGGGCTTGAGCCCGGTGATCTTGAGTCTGGTCTGGAACGACGGCATCCTCCAACCCTAGTCGCGGCGCGGTGCGGGAGGGTGGCCCTGAAAACCCCGGAGGTGCCCGGGTCCTGCTAGCCGGTGTTGCGCAGGCCGGCAGCGACGCCGTTGACGGTGATCAGCATGGCCCGCTGGAGGCGTTCGTCAATCTCGGCGCCGGAGATGCTCTCCCCTGCCGTCCCCTCGCCGCGGATCCGGCGCAGCAGTTCCACCTGCAGGTAGCTGATCGGATCCAGGTACTGGTCTCGGATTTCCAGCGACCGCTTCAGCGTGGGCTGGGCGTCGAGAAGCACGTCCTCACCCGTGATGTTCTGGACCTCAGTCACGGTGAGCTCGTATTCGGCCCGGATAGCACGGAAGAGGTGGTGCAGCTCCTCGGGAACCAGGGTGGAGACGTAGTACCCGGCGATGTCCATGTCCGTCTTGGCCAGTGTCATCTCGACGTTGGACAGGACCGAGCGGAAGAACTGCCAGTCCGCCGCCATCCAGACAAGCTGCGCGGTGTGGCCGGCGTCGCGGGCCGCCTTGAGCCCGGATCCGACGCCGAACCAGCCCGGTACGATCTGCCGGGACTGGGTCCAGCCGAATACCCACGGAATGGCGCGCAGGCCTTCGAGTCCGGCGCCCGAATCGGGCCGCTTGGAAGGCCGGGAGCCGATGTTCAGGGACCCCAGCTGCTCCACCGGGGTGGAGGCCATGAAGTAGGCAGGCAGGTCAGGGTCATCGATCAGCGTCCGGTAGCGGGCAAACGCGGCGTCGGAGATGATCTCCATGACCCGGCCGTACCCCTCGCGATGGTCCTCCGAGGTGTGCGGGTCGCGGTGCAGGGCGGAACCCTGCAGGACGGCCGCGAGCGAGAGTTCCAGGTTTTCCCGGGCAAGTTCGGGCAGCGAATACTTGTCCGAGATGACCTCGCCCTGCTCGGTGAACTTGATCTCACCTTCCAGCACGCCGTTGGGCTGGGCCATGATCGCATCATAGGTCGGTCCGCCGCCGCGGCCCACGGATCCGCCCCGCCCATGGAAAAGCCGTACCCGGACGCCGTGCTTCGCTGCGATGTCGCGGAGCTTGCGCTGGGTCTTGTGGATTTCCCACTGGCTCGTCATAACGCCGGATTCCTTGTTGGAGTCCGAATAGCCCAGCATGATCTCCTGCTGGTCCCCGCGGAGCCTGACGAGTTCGCGGTAGGACGGATCCGAGAGCAGCTGATCCACGATCTCGGCCGAGGCGCGCAGTTCCTCCACGGTCTCCAGCAGCGGCGCGAACCCGATCCTGGCGTACGGTGCCGCACCGAAGAGGTTCACGAGCCCCGCCTCGCGGGCGAGCACGGCCGCGGCCAGGACATCGTCGGCGCCGCGGGTCATGGAAATGATGTAGGTCTCGATCACGTCGGGACCATAGGTGCGCAGCGCGCGCCGGATTTCCCGGAAGACGTCGTACGTGGCGTCCGCGACGCCGTCGAGCTTGATCGGGTGGCCGGAGAGCGGGCGGCGCGAGGCAAGTTCCGAGCCCAGGACCTCGAGTCGCTCGGCGCGGCTGAGCTCGGCGTAGCGGATGCCCGGTCCCCCGAGCCGGTCCATCAGTTGGCCGACGGCGTCGTGGTGGTGGTCGGCGTGTTCGCGGATGTCCAGGGTGGCCAGGTGCAGGCCGAAGGATGCGATGGCCCGGCGGGCACGGGTCAGGGCGCCATCCGCGGCCAGGGCCGATTGGTGATGCCGGAGCGAGCGCTCCAGCAGGCCCAGTTCAGCGAGGATCTCGGCCGTGGCCTCGTAGTCCCGTCCGGGCTCGTGCGGCGCCCCGGCGGACACCCGCCGGGCGGTGTTCATCAGTTTGGCCTTGATGCAGGTGAGTTTGAGCCGGTAGGGTTCCTGGGCGTTCAGCTCCAGCACCCGGCGGTCCAGCCCGGGGAGGTGCTTGAGGTCCACGGCGATCGAGTCGAGCAGTTCCTGGTCCGCCCCGGCCAGGGCCGTCGAGTTCGACAGGATCGAGATCAGCCCGTCGATCAGGCCGATGCTGATCCGCACGGCGTGCTGGTTCTGGATCTGCAGGATCTCCCGCGTGACGGCGGCCGTCACGTTCGGATTGCCGTCCCGGTCACCGCCGATCCAGGAGCCGAACCGGAGCGGGGCTTTGTCCCCGGGAAGGGTGACGCCGTGTTCGCCGAGCAGCTCGGAAAAGTCCGCAAGCATCTCGGGCATGGCGTCGCTGAGGATGCCGGTGAGGTAGTAGATGGCGTTCCGGGCCTCATCGACCGGAGTGGGGCGGACCTGGCGGAGTTCATCGGTCTGCCACATCTGGTCAATCACCTCGGCCAGCTGCCGGTCCTGCCGGCGGCGCGCGGCGGTGCCTTCGCCCGTGGCCACGGCGAGGATGTCCGAGATCCTGCGGATCTTGTCCAGTACGGAGCGGCGCGAGGCTTCGGTGGGGTGCGCGGTGAAGATCGGGCGGACGTCGAGGTCGTTGACGACGTCCTGCAGCGTGGACGTGCCCGCGTGGTCGGCGATGTCCGCGATGGCCTTCGCGAGCCAGCCGTCTTTTTCCTGCCGGGTGCGCAGCCCGCGGACCCGGTGCACCTGCTCGGCGGCGTTGGCCAGGTGGAAATAGAACGCGAACGCGCGGACCAGGTCGGTGGCCTGCTCGAGCGGCAGGGAGCCGAGCAGTTCGCGGACCTGGGCGACGACGTCCTGCGAACTCCACGGCCCGGTCGCGTCAGCTCCGCCCCGGGCGGCTTCCTTCGATTCCTTGGTCAGCAGGCGCACCTGCTCAACGAGGTCCAGAAGTTCGGGTCCGTGCTGCCGGACCAGGGATTCACCCAGGAGCGTGGAGACCCGGCGGACGTCCGCCCGCAGCTCGGCGGCCAGGTCGGAGTCGGCGTGCATTGCAGTGTCGGCCATTGGAAACAATCTTTCGACGGTTGGGCGAGGCTCGTACACTGCGCTGGATACTGTGAGCCTGGTTACTTACCTAATGGATGCTACCCGTGCCGCGGCCGGCCGCGGAACTCATCCCGGATGGCGGAGATCAGCGGACGATCTTGAAATTGAAGGCCGCCGTGCCGAGGGCCTCCCAGAGCCGCAGCCAGACGGGCAGCAGCATTTCGGTCCCGCGTGCAGTGCTGATATCGCCCAGGTCGATCACGTCGCGGTGTCCGAGGACCTCGAGCAGGGCCCCGACAGTCGCTTTGGCCCCGGCATCGTTGCCCGAGACAAACACCGAGTGGTCACCGCCGGCGACGCTGCGGGGGTTCACCATCACAGCCGCGCTCATGGTGTTCAGGGTTTTGACGACTTTGGTGTCCGGGAACGTCCGCTGGATCTGCTCGGCCAGGCTGTCGGTGTTCACCGGGTCCAGCGACGGCGGCATGCCGCGGGAGAAGTCCAGCGGATTGGCGACGTCGATGAGGATCTTGCCGGCCAGGTTTCCCGCCCCCGCCGCCGTCAGCGCGGCTACCGAGTGCAGCCCGGCGGTCGCGTTGACGATTATTTCGCCGTCGGCGGCGGCATCGGAGTAGCCCGCCAGTGCGATGTTCTTGTGTTCGGCCTGCCACCGGGCGAAAGCCGCTTGTCCGTCCGGCGCGGTGCCGGCCAGCGTCTCTTCCGGGTTGCGTGTGCCGATCACGACGTGGTGCCCGTGGCCGGCGAGCGCGGCAGCCAGCGTCCGCCCGGCCGTTCCGGTACCCAGTACAGAAATGTTCATGGCGTCCTCACTGCGGGGCGGGGTGGACAACGGCGTCCGGGGCTGAACCCGACGCTACCGCCCGGCCCGTGGCGGTACAAGCGCCCGCGGCAGGACGCGCACCCGGCCCGCCTGCCGGTGGCCCGGGGACCGTCGGGATCACCGGGACCGCCGGGACCGCGACAGCGGCCGTGGCGCGGCGTATCGTCGTCTCATGACACCCTTGCCGCTGACACCGACCCGCACCCTGGGGACTACCGGACCCGTCACCGCGGCCATCGGGATCGGCCTGATGGGCATGTCCGACCACTACGGCGCGGCGGACGACACCGAAAGCGTGGCCACGATCCGGGCCGCCCTGGACACCGGCGTCACCCTGCTGGACACGGCCGATTTCTACGGGTCGGGGCACAACGAAATGCTCCTCGGCGAGGCGCTGCGGGGGCGCCGCCGCGAGGAGGTCATCATCAGCGACAAGTTCGGCCTGCTCCGGGATCCGGCGGGCGGGTGGGCGGGCATTGACCACCGCCCCGGCTCGATCAAGAACTTCCTGGCCTCTTCGCTGCGCCGGCTGGGCACGGACTACATCGACATCTACCGGCCGGCACGGCTGGACCCGACGGTGCCCATCGAAGAGACCATCCAGGTCCTTGCGCAGCTGGTCCGGAAGGGCCACATCCGCCATATCGGGCTGTCGGAGGTTGGCGCGGACACCCTCCGACGGGCGCATGCGGTGCACCCCATCAGTGACCTGCAGATTGAGTACTCGCTGTTCTCCCGCGGGATCGAAGCGGACATCCTGCCGACCGCGCGCGAACTGGGCATCGGCATCACCGCCTACGGCGCCTTGTCGCGCGGCCTGCTCTCGGGTCATTGGAGCCCGGGCCCGGATCCTGGCCGGGACCCGCTCCGGGGCCGTGACATACGGTTCCGGCTCCCGCGCTTTACGGGCGAGAACCTGGACCGCAACCTGGGCCTGGTCGAGGAGCTGCGCGTGGTCGCTGAGGCCAAGGGTGTCACGGTGGCCCAGCTGGCAATCGCCTGGGTGCTCTCACGCGGGGCGGACATCGTTCCCATCGTCGGTGCCCGGACCCGGGAGCGGCTGGCCGAGACGCTCTCCGCCGCCGACGTCGAGCTGACCCCGGATGACCTGGCCGACCTCGAGGATGCCGTCCCGCCCGGCGCCGTCGCCGGCACCCGCTACGAGGCCTCGCAGATGAAGGTGCTCGATAGCGAAGGCTAGCCGCCTTGGCAGCCTCTGCCGGCATGAATAGCCGCTGAAGTTCCGGCCAATTCCTTGCACCGATGCCCCGCGCCTCCCCACCCCGCACCCGTTATGACATATTGTGATTATTTATTGACACGATCTGTCATAAACTAGGTGACCGCGTGGCGGGCACCGCGCCGTGAGGAGCCCCGCGTGAAGACCACCCTGACTGCCCCTGCGCCCGGCAGGGCCATCCCCCCGCGGTTTTCGGGACGGAACCCGCTGCTGGCGGCCGCCGTCGCCGTGGGCCTGCTGTTCGCCGGCCTCGTGGCGCAGTCCGCGGCGGCCCCCGCCTCCAGTGCCGCTCCCCCGCTGACGGTCGCCGAAGCCATGGCGCGGCAGGACGGCTCGACGGCGTCCGTCATTGGCTACGTCGTGGGCCAGCCGGTCTCCGAATCGAGCGTATTACGGAGCAATTTTACTGCCGATACCGCCATTGCGATCGCGGATTCAAGCGCCGAGACCAACACCACCCGGATCCTGTACGTCCAGGTCACAGCGGCTTACCGCACCCAGTTCGGCTTGCAGAGCAACCCGTCCCGGATGGGGCAGCGGATCGATGTCACGGGCGCCCTGACGGCATACTTCTCCCACCCCGGGCTCAAGAACCCCGGCAGCATGACCCTGGCCGGCACGCCCACACCCACCCCCACACCCGGTGACTACTATGCGCCGGCGGCCGGCAAGAGCGGCGCATCCCTGAAGGCGAGCCTGCACCAGATCATCTCCGTCCAGCAGACACTGAGCTATGACCAGGTCTGGGACGCGCTCAAAGACACTGACCAGGACCCGGCGAACAGCAGCAACGTGATCCTGCTCTACACCGGCCGGTCCCAGGCCAAGGGCACCAACGGCGGAGGCGTCGATGACTGGAACCGCGAGCACGTCTGGGCCAAGTCGCACGGCGACTTCGGCACCACGACCGGCCCGGGCACCGATGTCCACCACTTGCGGCCCACCGACGTCACGGTCAACTCCTCCCGCGGCAACAAGGACTTCGACCTCGGCGGAACACAGTCCGCGGAAGCCCCGGGCAACTACTCCGACGCCGACTCCTGGGAACCCCGCACCGCGGTCAAGGGCGACGTCGCCCGGATGATCATGTACATGGCAGTCCGCTACGAAGGCGGCGACGGCTACCCGGACCTGGAAATGAACGATTCGGTCAACAACGGCTCCGCGCCCTACATGGGGCGGATGAGCGTGCTGCTGGAGTGGAACCGGATTGATCCCCCGGACGCGTTCGAGCAGCGCCGCAACCAGCGCATCTTCGACGCCTGGCAGGGCAACCGCAATCCGTTCGTGGACCACCCCGAGTACGCGGACGCCATCTGGAATTAGCCCGATGAAAGCAACCAGCAGAAATCAGCCCGCGGAAACCGGCCGCCGGGACAGTATGTTGGAGAAGACAACCCCCGTCCACCGCTGGAGGATCCCGTGAACACACCCGCCCCCGACGCCCAGCTGGCGCGCTGGAAGCGTTTCCGCGAGAGCCGCAACGCGGCGCTCGCGGCCGAGCACGGCTGGTTGACGCTGACCTCGTTCCAGTGGCTCGAGGCCCAGCCCGCCGCCGTCGAGCTCGTTCCCGGGCAATGGTCCACGGACGGCACGACGGCGACCCTCACGGCGGCCGCGGCGGACGGGCTGACGCTTGTGGAGACAGGGGCCCCGGTGGACGGGACCGTGAGCGCGGCACTGCAGAACGAGGAGTCGCTGCTGTGGGTCCAGTACGGCGGTGACGACGGCCGGCAGGTGGTGGTTGAACTCGCGATGCGGGCCGACAAATATGCCATCCGCACCCGGGACGCCGCCTCGCCGTTGTTCACCGGGTTCGACGGCGTGCCGGTCTTCGATTACCGGCCCGACCTTGTGGTAGAGGCGCGGTTCGTGCGGTACCCGGAGCCCGTGGACATTCCGATCAGCACCGCCAATCCGCTGGTGGACGGGGTGCACCGGTCCGTGGGTGAACTCCTGTTCCGGCTGCCCGGCATCGCCCATGACCTCCGCCTGCAAGCCGAGGAAGAGGGTCTCGGGGCGCTGTCGGTCACGTTCCATGACGAGACCAACGGCGCGGCCGCCCCGGACCAGGCCAGTGCCGAGTGGCGGAAGGTCTCCACGCCCCGGCCGCGGCCCGACGGGACGGTGATCCTGGATTTCAACCGTGCCGTCAACTACCCCAGCGCGTTCACCCCGTACGGGACCTGCCCGATGCCGGTGAAGAACAACAGCCTGGACGCCCGGATCGAGGCGGGCGAAAAGGATCCGGGCGGCGCCGGGTAGGACCCCGGCCGGGTCCCGCTACACGATCGCGGACACCCCTGTGACGGCACGCCCCACGATCAGCGTATTGATCTCGTAGGACCCCTCGTAGGTGTAGATCGCCTCGGCGTCGGCAAAGATCTTGGCCATCCGGTAGTCGGTGACGATCCCGTTGCCGCCGAGCAGTGACCGGCCCAGCGCCACGGTCTCACGCATCCGGGCGCTGACGTAGGACTTGGCCAGCGCCACCTGCGGCATGTCCGCGTCGCCCCGGTCCTGGAGTTCGGCAATCCGGACCATCATGCCCATGCTGGCCACGGCGTTGCCCAGCATCGTCACGAGTTGCTGCTGGATGAGCTGGAACTTCGCGAGCGGACGGCCGAACTGCTGGCGTTCGACGGCGTACTGCCGGGCGACGTCGAAGGCGGCCAGCTGCTGCCCCACGCCCTGCCAGGCGACCATGATCCGCGAGCCGCGCAGCAGCTCGTTGGTGTCCTCGAAACTGCTGATCCCGGCGAACCGGTCCGCCTCCCGCACCAGCACGTCCGTGAAGACGATGTCGGCGTTCTGGACCGTGCGCAGCGCGATCTTGTTCTCGATCCGGCTTCTGGTTACCCCGGGGAGCCCGGCATCGACGATGAACCCGCGGATGGCGCCGTCGGCTTCGTCCCGGGCCCAGACCAGCATGTAATCGCAAAACGTCCCGTTCCCGATCCAGCGCTTGGCGCCGTTGAGCACCCAGTGCTCGCCGCCGTCGGGCATCCCGTTGTCCGGGGAAGCGGGCACCCGCCGGGCGCGGGTCTCCATGCCGCCGGCCACATCCGAGCCATGGTCCGGTTCGGTGAGGGCGAAGGCGCCGGTGGTCCGGAGGGCCGCGGCATCGTCGAGCAGCCGGGACTTCTGTTCCTCCGAGCCGAAGCCGTAGAGCGATTCGACGAACAGATCGTGATGCACCAGGAAGAAGGTGGCGATGGAGGTGTCCACGCGGGTCATTTCCGCGATCACGAACCCGGCGAACAGGTTGCTGTAGCCCCGCTGGGCCGGCGCGCTGAGTTCGAGGGCGGCCAGTTTGGGCAGGATGTGGGCCGGGAACTCGGCCTTGTTCCACCAGTCCCCGGCGTAGGGGGCGATTTCCCGGGCCAGGAAGTCCCGCAGCTCCGCCAGCTTGTTCCGTTCGCGCTTGCTGAGCAGCGCTTCGTAGTCGAAGAAGTCGGCCGTGGGCAGACCCGCCGTCGGGTCGTCCGCGATGCCGGCCGTGGAGCGGCTCATTTGGGACCCATCCGGATGGCGCCGTCGAGCCGGACTGTCTCACCGTTGAGCATCGCGTTGTCCACGATGTGCGCGGCCAGGTTGGCGTATTCCGCCGGCCGTCCCAGCCGCGACGGGTGGGGCACCTGGTGGCCGAGCGAGTCCTGCGCCTCCTGCGGCAGGCCGGCCATCATCGGGGTTTCGAAAATCCCCGGGGCGATGGTGACCACCCGGACCAGCGAGCGGGCCAGTTCGCGGGCCAGCGGCAGCGTCATCGCAGCCACAGCCCCCTTGGACGCGGCGTAGGCGGGCTGGCCGATCTGGCCGTCGAACGCGGCGACGGAGGCCGTGTTGATGATGACCCCGCGTTCCGGGCCGCCGGATTCCGTGATGGCCGGCTCCGTGGCCGCCATGGCCGCGGCGGCCAGCCGGATCACATTGAAGGTGCCCACGAGGTTGATCTGGATGACGCGATTGAAGGTCTCCAGCGGGAGCACGCCCTCGCGGCCCAAGACCTTGCCGGGCGTTGCGATCCCGGCACAGTTCACCACGATGCGCAGCGCCCCCAGGGCGGCGGCAGCGTCGACGGCGGCCTGTACCTGGTCCTCGTCGGTGACGTCCGCGGGAATGAATACGGCCCTCCGCGCAAAGCCCTGGTCGCCCTGGTCCGGGGATGGCTGTCCCGGAGAAGCGTGGTCCGGATATGCCTGGCCCGGAAGCGCCTGGCCCGGTGCTGCGGCCGCGGCGTTCAGCTCCGCGGCGAGGGCGGGCCCGTCGGATCCGGGAAGGTCCAGCAGCACCACGGAGGCGCCGTCGTCGAACAGCCGCCGTGCCGTCGCCGCCCCAAGCCCCGAGGCTCCGCCCGTGATTAGCGCGACGCTACCTTTGATGTCCATGCATCCTCCTTGATGTGGAATCCGGTTCCGCCCCTTGCCCCGCTCCTGGCCGGGCCGGGGGCTGTGCCGCGAGCCGGCCGGATGGGACCCTCTGACAGCAAACCTTAGTTAGTGAATGTTAACTGAAATGGCGGCATTCCGCACGGGCTCCCCCAAGGCTGGCAGCTAGGCTCGGGGCATGACCCGCACCGGCACGCCCCAGCCTCCCGACTGGTCCGCCCGCGCCGGCGAGGCATCCCGGGCCGTGATCCGGCTTTTCGGGCGTCGACTGTTCTTCCTGCCGGGCACGCACCTCGCCGCCACCCTCCGCCCCTCGGGCCGGCTGGCACGGCTTACCGATCCGTGGCATTACTGGTGGCAGGCGCACTACCTGGACTGCCTTGTCGACGCCGCCGGCAGGGATTCCGAGGGCGGCACTGACCGGCTGGCCGCCCGGCTGCTGTCCGGCATCCACCTGCGGAACCTGCTGACCGTGGTCAACAGCTACTACGACGACATGGCCTGGCTGGCCCTGGCGACGCTGCGGCTGGACCGGCTCGGCACGGATGGCTCCGGCACGGACGGCAGGGCCAAGCGGCACACCACCCGCGCCCTCCGGGCCCTGGCCCGGGAACTCGATTCGGCCTGCACCGCAGATCTGGGCGGCGGAACCTTCTGGAACAAGCAGCGGGACTTCAAGAACACCGCCGCCACGGCCCCGGCCGCCCTCTACTACGCCCGTACCGGCAGCAGAATAAAAGCCCAAGCCCTGCTGGACTGGCTCGACGCCCGGCTCTACGATCCGGACCGGGGCCTGTACCGGGACGGACTCCGGATCGGCAGCGCCGGGGACGTGAGGCTCGAAGCGGCCATCTACAGCTACAACCAAGGCCCCGTCCTTGGCGCCCTGCTTGAGCTCGGCGGGGCCGCCAACCTGGCCAGGGCGGCCGCACTCGTAGACGCCGTGGCCCGGCACCTCACGGTGCCGCCGGGCACCACGCAGCGCGGCCGGGCGTCCGGCCCCGGCGCAGGGGCGGGTGCGGGCACGATCCTGCGCGGTGAGGGAACCGGCGACGGCGGCCTGTTCACCGGCATCCTGGTCCGCTACCTGGCGCTCGCCGCCCGGGACGTGCGGCTGCCGGCCGCGGCACGGGAGACCGCCGCGGCGCTCATCCTGGACACCGCGGAGGCCTTCTGGGCGGGCAGACGCACCGTCGCGGCCGGCGAACCAATCGCCCGCTCCGGCGGATCGCTGGTGTTCTCAGCCCGCCCCGAGGAGCCTGCCTCGGCGACGTACCCGCCGGGAACCGCCGTCGAACTCTCCACGCAGCTTCAGGCCTGGATGACCCTGGAGGCCGCCGCGGCCGTGACGGCCGGACCTTTTGCGGCGTCGGCGAATTAAGTCATGCAATAGTTTCGTAATTGATGTGATCCTGATCACTTAAAGGGCTTTCGGGTTGGTTGCTTAGGTTTGGCTAACCTACAGTTTTTCGTAGTGAGCATGCCCTAACTTCCCCGCTCACGGGGGCTAGGGTTCCTGAGAACTTTTCCTTGCAGAAAGTAGTCCCATGAAGATCCGCAACAACGCGCTGGCCGGCATCGCACTGGCCGCCACCGCCATGCTCGGCCTGTCAGCCTGTGGCTCCGGCACCACTTCACCCAGCAACGGCACCGCCGGCGCGGATGGCCAGAATTCCGGCGAAATCACGGTCTACAACGCCCAGCACGAGTCCCTGACCCAGGAGTGGGTGGACGCTTTCACCGCCGAAACCGGCATCAAGGTCACGCTGCGGCAGGGCTCGGACACCGAGATGTCCAACCAGATCGTGCAGGAAGGACAGGCCTCCCCCGCCGACGTCTTCCTGACCGAAAACTCCCCGGCCATGGCTCAGGTTGAAAACGCGGACCTCTTCGCGGACATCGACCAGGCGACCATCGACCAGGTGCCCGCCGCCTACCGCCCCTCCACGAACAAGTGGACCGGCATCGCGGCCCGCTCCACCGTCCTGGTCTACGACAAGACCAAGCTGACCGAAGACCAGCTGCCCGCGTCCATGCTGGACCTGGCCAACCCCGAGTGGAAGGACAAGTGGGCGGCCTCACCGTCCGGCGCCGACTTCCAGGCCATTGTCTCCGCCCTGCTCGAGCTCAAGGGCGAAGAAGCCACGGCGGAATGGCTCAAGGGAATGAAGGAAAACTCCAAGGCATACAAGGGCAACAGCACGGCCATGAAAGCCGTCAACGCCGGCGAGGTCGACGCCGCCCTGATCTACCACTACTACTACTTCGGTGACCAGTCCCGGACCGGCGAGAATTCCCAGAACGTGGCCCAGCACTACTTCAAGAACCAGGACCCGGGCGCGTTCGTGTCCGTCTCCGGCGGCGGTGTGCTGAAGTCCTCCAAGAACCCGGAAGCGGCCCAGGCATTCCTGACATTCATCACCGGCAAGAAGGGCCAGGAAATCCTGCAGCAGGGTGACTCCTTCGAGTACGCCATCGCCTCCGATGTCCCGGCCAATGACAAGCTCGTTCCGCTGGCCGAACTCCAGGCCCCCATGGTGGACCCGGCCAAGCTCAACTCCGCCAAGGTGTCCGAGCTGATGACTGCGGCGGGGTTGCTCTAACTCACGTGGCAACCAAGCTGGTAGTTCCCGGGAGTCCCGGGAACACGACGACGGCGGGCAGGGGCAAGCGCCCCCGCCCGCCTTTCGGCGTTTCCGTCGTCACCATCCTGGCGGTTCTGATCGCCCTGTTTGCCCTGGTTCCCCTCGGCTATGTCGCCGTCATGACGGCCGCCACCGGCTGGGAGACCGCAGTCGCCCTGATCTTCCGGGAACGCGTCGGGGAACTGCTGCTGAATACCGTGCTCCTGGCCGTGATCACGGTGCCGCTGTGCCTCGTCCTCGGCGTCGGCGGCGCCTGGCTCGTCGAGCGCACCAGCCTGCGCGGCCACCGGACTTGGGCGGTACTGCTGGCGGCGCCACTGGCCATTCCCGCGTTCGTCAACAGCTACGCGTGGGTCTCCGCGGTGCCTTCGCTCGGCGGGCTGTCATCCGGCGTGCTGATCGCGACGCTCTCTTACTTCCCGCTCGTGTACATTCCTGCCGCCGCCACACTCAGCCGGCTGGACCCTGCGATCGAGCAGTCCGCCGCTTCGCTGGGCCTCGGCGCGTGGCCGGCATTTTTCCGGGTGGTCCTGCCGCAACTGCGGATCGCGATGACGGGCGGCGCACTGCTGGTATCCCTGCATTTGCTGGCCGAGTACGGCGCCTTCGCAATGATCCGGTTCGACACGTTCACGACGGCCATCATGGTCCAGTACCAGTCCACCTTCAACGGGACGGCCGGCAACATGCTGGCCAGCGTGCTGGTCTTTCTGTGCCTGATCCTGCTCCTCGCAGAAGTCCGCAGCCGGGGAAACGCCCGGTACGCCAGGGTCGGCTCCGGCGCCCAGGCACGGGCCCTCCGGCTGTCCCTTCACCATTACCATGCGCCCGCTCAGCTCGCGCTGCTGACACTCACGGCGCTGGCCTTCGGGCTTCCCCTGTTCTTCGTTCTGCGCTGGATCATTGCCGGCGGGGCGGACATCTGGACCGCGGCGGAGTTCCTGCCCGCCCTTCTGCAGACCCTGACCTACGGCCTCGGCGGGGCGCTTGCCACCACCGTGGTGGCGTTTCCCATGGCGTATCTGGCCGTGCGGCACCCGAGTCCTTTCAGCAAGGCCCTGGAGCTGTCCAATTACATCACCAGCTCCATGCCCGGCATCGTGGTGGGTCTTGCGTTCGTGACCGTCAGTATCAGGGCCGTGCCCACCCTGTACCAGACCTCGGCGTTGCTGGTCGCCGCCTACGTGCTGCTCTTCCTGCCGCGGGCCCTCGTCAACATCCGTTCGGGTCTGGCCCAGGCTCCCAAGGAACTCGACGAGGCCGCCCAGGTCCTGGGCAAGCCGCCGTTACTGGCCTTTATCCGGGTGACGCTGCGCCTCACGGCCCCGGCGGCGGCCGGCGGCGCCGCGCTGGTCTTCCTCGGGATCGTCAACGAACTCACGGCAACGTTGCTGCTCTCGCCCAACGGCACCCGGACCCTGGCCACGGAGTTCTGGAGCAAGAGCAGCGAGATCGACTACGCCGGCGCAGCCCCATATGCCCTGCTGATGATCCTGATCTCGGCCCCCATGACGTACCTCCTTTTCCAGCAGTCCAAGAAAGCAGCCGGCCAGTGACCAAGACCAGTTCCTCCCGGCTCCCGGAACCGCGCGTTGCGCCCTCCGTCGCCTCCACGACCAACAGCCACCTGGAAATTGACGCGGTGACCAAGAACTTCGGCTCCCAGTCCGTCCTCAAAGGCGTCAACCTGTCCGTCGCCAAGGGCGGAACGACGGCGATTGTGGGCCCGTCGGGTTCCGGAAAAACCACGCTGCTGCGACTGATCGCCGGATTCGAGCACCCGGATACCGGGAGCATTTCCCTGAACGGAAGCAAGGTGGCCGGCGACGGCGTGTGGGTTCCGGCGCACAAACGCCATGTCGGATATGTGGCCCAGGACGGCGCGTTGTTCCCGCACCTGAGCGTCGGGAAGAACATCTCCTTCGGCCTTGATCCGGCCAAGTTGCCGGGCGGGAACCGCGGCGTCAAGGACCGCGTCGCGGAACTCCTGGACATGGTCTCGCTGGATCCGGCGATGGCCAAGCGCAAGCCCCACCAGCTCTCCGGCGGCCAGCAGCAGCGCGTGGCCCTGGCCCGCGCCCTCGCCCGTGAACCGGAACTGATGCTGCTCGACGAGCCGTTTTCCGCCCTCGATGCCGGGCTGCGGGTCGCCACCCGCCGCGCCGTCGGCAAAGTGCTGAGCGAGGCCGGCGTCACGACGATCCTGGTGACCCATGACCAGGCCGAGGCATTGTCCTTCGCCGATCAGGTGGCCGTTATGCGCAGCGGGAAGCTGGCGCAGATCGGCAATCCCTTCGTGGTCTATACCCGGCCCGCCGACCGTGCCACCGCGGAGTTCCTGGGTGACGCCGTCATCCTCGAAGCCTGGATGGAAGGTTCGCTGGCCACGTGTTCCCTCGGCGGCATCCCCGTCCGCCGCCCGCCGGCTCAGGGAAGGGTTCAGCTGATGCTGCGCCCCGAGCAGATCCGGATCGCAGAGGATGGCCCCATCCGCGGCGTCGTCGTGGACACGGACTACTTCGGTCCGGAGACGACGGTGCGGCTCAAGCTGGCGGTGCCGCCCGTCCTTGCCGCAGGCGCCGTGGCCGACCACCGCTACCCAGGCGGCGGCGAAATCATCACCATCCGGCACTGGAATGCCTCAATTGCCCGGCCCGGAACTGAGCTGAGCCTGCGCGTGGTCGGCGAGGCCGTGGCCTTCCCGATGGAGGACGCGGCCACCGACTAGAGGTCCCGGGCGGCCAGGGGTCCTGTGCGGTATGGGATCACGGGCTCGCGGCCTCGGGTGGACAGCTGTCTGTGCAGCCGGCGCTGCACCGTCAGCGGTTGGGGTTGAGGTTGGGGTTGAGACCGGCCCGGCGCTGGACGTCGGACCGTAAGAGCCACAGGAGCCGTCAACGGCCCGCTATGAGGCTGGTGGAAGGACGCCGGCTAAATGCCGCCGCACTGTCCGCCGGCGCGTCGAAAGGATCGGTTTGGGGCGGCCGGGCCTGGTCCGGCGCTTGGACGCGGGTGCGTCCGGGCGCCTGGACTAGAGCGCGCCTGGTCTGCCGGGCGCCTGTACTAGCGGGCGCCGGCGAGCTGCAGGTCCGCGCCGGCGTTCGGCGCGGAAGGGAACATCTTTGCGCCGAGCGCACCCAGGTGTTCCGCGAGGGCGAACTCCGGGCGTCCCGGATTGGCCTCGAGCCGGGCCCGCAGGAGGTCCCTGGCCGGAGCCTGTTCCGGATCGTCCCCCGCCAGGACGATGCCGATGATCATAAGGGTTTGCTGACGAATGCCGGGAGTGCCGCCCTCATCGGGCTCACCCGTAAGGGTGTCCAGAAGGCGCTCTGTCTCGTTCCGTACCGGCAATGAAGATGGCTGCAACGACATGGCTATTCCTTTGTTCCCGGGTCCGGCTGAGTCCAGACCACTCACGGACGCCCGGTTCCCTGCAAGGAGACCCCCTGTGCCAGGAACCCGAATGGCCGTACAAGAAACGTATCCCGGACCCGCGGAACGGTTCCGAAGGGAAGTAGCAGGTTTTCCCAAGGCTTTCCACACCGGTGCTCGGGATGCCCTCCGGGCCGGCCGGCATATGCGTAGGGATGCCTGCACCACCGCCCGGCGGGCACCCCCGGGAAAGCAGGCCATCACGGTTCCCGGGGCCGTCTGGCCTGCGGATACGGCGTCTCGAACCGGGCGAGCATCTCCACGATTCCGGCAATCATCCGGTTCCGCGCGTCAGCCCCCTGGGCCGCGTTTGTGCGGTGGATCAGCGCGAGCCGGTTGACGGACGTCAGCGCCTCGAACATTGCCTGCGCCCGGGGCACCGCCGCGATCGCCGCGGCCAGGTCCTCCGGCACCACCGCGGTGGTAGCGCCGGAATACGCGGTTTCCCAGCGCCCGTCCGCCTTGGCGCTCTCGACGGCGGCACGGCCGGCGGGGGTCATCCGCCCGGCGGCCTCAAGCCGTCCGATCCGCTCCACGTTCAGCGCCGACCACATGCTCTTGGGGGTCCGGGGGGTCATCCGCTGGAAGGAACTGCCTTCGTCCCGCCGGCGGCCCTGCCCGTCGATCCACCCGAAGCACAACGCCTCCTGCAGGGCGGCCTCGTAATCCAGGCCGGTCACGGCTCCGCCCTTCTTGTGCAGCACGAGCCACACACCGGGGCTGTGCGCATAGTGGCGCTCAAGCCAGGCGCGCCACGCGGCGGCATCCTGGACCAGGAGTTCCTCTAGTTCAGCAGCCATGGCACCATTGTGCCCCGCGGGGCTGACCTGGTGCGCGCTTTGGTGGGACGATGTCTTGTGGAGCCAACCCCGTATCCCTGGAGGAGATCCCATGCTGCGCGTCCGCCCGATCCACTACACGTCCCGCATGGATGAGTGGGGGCGCCTGCTGTCCGCCCTCGGCATGGTGCGGACGGTCGACGACGGCGGCTGGCAGGAGTTCGACGCCGGCTCGGGCCGGCTCGCGCTGCACGGCGTGACGGCCGGTGCAGGTGCCGGCGATGCTGACGTTTCCCACGGGGACGGCGCGGCACCGGAGGCGGACGGGCGGACGGACTTCGGCGTCGAAGTCGGGGACCTTGCTGAATTCGCGCGTCGGACCAATGCCGCCGGCGTCGAGGACGGGACGTCCGCCGCGGAACTGGTGACGGCCGGGCACGGCGAGTCCTGCCGGATCACGGGCGAGGACGGCTTCGGCTTTTACGCGGACAAGGCGGCCCACGGCGCGCAGAGCGCGGACGCCGATCCGGACCTCGCCGTCGTCGAGGTCTGGTTCACGCCGGACCCTGCGGCCGCCGCCCAAACGCTGCGGAACATGGGGGCCCGGCTGCGCCCGTCCCCGGACGACGACGAAACCGCCGACTTTACGGCGAAGAACGGCGGCGTGCTCATGGTGCGGCCCGGCCGCGCACCCCGGTCCGGGTTCGGCTTCGAATACACCGGCGACCTCGCCGCCCTGCAGGACCGGCTGGCGGCGGCGGGATACCGGGCCAGCATGACCGAGGAGGCGTTCGGCCGGAGCCTGCACGTGGCCAACCCCGACGCGGCAGAGCTGCCGGACAATCCCAACGGGGCGGCGCTGTGGATCTCGGCGCGGCCGTCCGGCGCGTGACCGGCCCGGCTACGAAGTCAATGCCCCCCAGCGGATCGCAGCGGGCGCGGGGATCGGGACACGGATGCGGTAGAACTTAACCATGAATGTTCGCACTCCTGACCCGAACCCCGGCTGGCTCTCCGAAGATGACCTCTTCGAGGCGCGCGGACGGCTGCCCATGGTTTACGTCGAAGCCGTTCCCGTCCGGCTGGACCCCCTCGGGTTTGTGAACGAGGTCGGCACCCTGCTGCAGGCCGACGAGGACGGCACCATGATCCGGTCCCTGGTCTCGGGCCGGGTGCTGTACCGCGAAACCATCCGCGCCGCCCTCCTGCGCCACATGGAAAAAGACCTCGGGCCGCTGGCGTTCCCGCAGCTGCCCGTCAGCCCGGTGCCGTTCACCGTGGCCGAATATTTCCCGGCCCCGTCCCATACCGGCTTCACCGATGACCGCCAGCATGCCGTGGCGTTGGCCTACATCATTCCGGTCACCGGCGAATGCACCCCCCGCCAAGACGCCCTCGAGCTGACCTGGATGACGCCGCAGGAGGTCATGAGCTCGGACGTGCAGCTTGAATTCAGCGGCGGCCGCGGTGCCCTCATCCGTCAGGCCCTGGCCTTCGCCGGCGTCGGGAACTAGGGTCGGCACCCAGGTTTCGACGGCCCGGCCGGCCATTGACCGGCCGCTGCTGAGGAGTCTGGCCGCCCGCTGCGTCCGCGACTTCAAGCAGCCCGCTTTGTAGACTGGTCGCGGACAGCACGAGAACGTAAGGACTCACGATGAACCAGCCGCCAGCCACCCGGACCTACAAGGAAAAGCAGGCCGGCTCGCTGCAGGCCGGTGACTTCCTGGTCCTGCCCGACGGAGAGCACTCCGCCGAAGTGCAGAAGACAGACGTGGAAGCCGACGACTTCGGCGCCCCCGCCGTCGTCCTCGCTACCATCACCGGCGGCGACGTCTTACGGATCGCCGCCGCATCCACGGTGCGGCTCGTCGGGAACGGGGTGGAGACCGTGAAGCTGGCGATCATCCCGTCCGCGGCATCCGCCGCGGTCGTCCCTCCGCTGCCGGCGCCTCCGGCCGCCGCGATCATCCCGTCCGACGAAGACCTTTCCCTGATCCCCGTTCCCGAGGGCACACCGGAATCCGTCGTTGAAGCGGCGGCCCGGGCACACCCGGGGGCGGCCGGAGTGCAGTTGCCTGCCGGGCGGCTTGCCAAGGGCATCAACACCAAGTCCGGCAGCTGCCTCAAAGACCTGAGCGATCTGGCCCACGAACTCTTCGTCATGCGCCAGGACGCCGGGAACGCCCTTGCCGTCGCGGACCTGCTCAACGTCCTGCCGTTCGACGGCAATCCCGGACGCTGGACGTCGGTGGAAGCCTCTTTGTCGTTGTCCAGCTACATTTGCCGGCTGCAGGGGCTCACGGACCGGGCCGCACTGTATGAGAAGTTCCTGCGGGCCCCCGCGGCCATGGAACCTGACCCCTTCAAAGCCAGGATCAATACCGATGTGCTCCAGCGTTCGCTCAATGAGCCGAACCTGTATGACAATGAGATTTCGCGGGCCGTCGATAACTCTGATCCGGACGCGGAACGCGAATGGCGGCTGCTGCGGCTTGAATCCCTGATGTTCCTGCGGGCCCACGGCGGCTCCGAGACCTTCGGCGCGGAGGAACTGGACCATCGGATCGGCGAAGAACTCGAGGCGGTCCGAGCCGGATAGCCCACGGCCCCTACCCCGCGGCGGCCGGTCGTTGTAGATTCAGCCCATGACGAACAATCTGAGCGTTGTGATCAATTCCGACGCGCAGCAAGTCTGGACCATGCTGCGCGAACCCGCCCTGGTGGCCCAATGGCACGGCTGGAATGCCGATGACCAGGCCGCCGAGATCAACGAGATCTATTTCAGCCCGAACGTCGTCGAAGGCGCCGACCACACCTCCCTCGTAGTCGACGGTGGCGATATCTTCACCCTGCATCCGGTGCAGACCGGCACCGAGGTCAGCATTACCCGGTCCGCGGTTGACCACAATTCCGAGTGGGCGGCGTGGGACGAGGACATCACCCAGGGCTGGCTGACCTTCCTCCATCAGCTGCGCTTCGCGCTGGAGCGTCACCCGCACGGAAAACGGAAGACCCTGTTCTGCTCCATGCCCGGTACCGGCGGGTCCGCGATTGAGAAGCTGGGGCTGGACGGACTGCCCGCGGCCGGGGAACCCTACAGCCTGACGCTGCCCACCGGCGAGGAGATCTCCGGCAAGGTCTGGTTCCGCAGCAACCATCAGGTCGGCCTGACCGTACACAGCTACGCCGAACACGGGGATGGCCTCGTCATCGTGGCGGACCAGCCGGCCATCCCGGAACTCCGGCCCGACGGCGGATCCCTGATCATCGTCTCGACCTACGATCTGGGGGCCCACCAACTGGAGGCCATCCGTACCCATTGGGACAACTGGCGGGTTGAGAACTACCCCACATCGGAGCCGATGCACTAAAGCCCGGGCGCTGTTAGCTGGCACACTGGTAGCGTGCCAGCCAATACTGAAACGCCCTCCCCCGCCCGGCAGTCCGAGTTCTCCTTCCGCGTCGGCAAGCGTCTCGCCGAAACCTGCTCGCCGTCGGACGCGCAGGTCGCGGAGAACGGCGGGGAATTCCTGGGCCGCACGGGCACCATCGCCACGCCGCATGGCGAAATTCAGACACCGGCCTTCATCGCGGTCGGCACGAAGGCCACGGTCAAGGCCGTGCTGCCCGAGGCCGTCGCCGATCTGGGCGCCCAGGCTGTCCTGGCCAACGCCTATCATCTCTACCTCCAGCCCGGCGCGGACATCCTCGATGAAGCCGGCGGCCTGGGTTCGTTCATGAACTGGACCGGCCCCACGTTCACGGACTCCGGGGGGTTCCAGGTCATGAGCCTGGGCGCCGGGTTCAAGAAGGTCATCGACATGAAATCTGTGGACCAGTCCGGGCCGGATGACGCCGTGGCCCCGGGCAAGGAACGCCTCGCCCACGTGGACGAGGAAGGCGTGTGGTTCAAGAGCCACCTCAACGGCGACCGGCACCGGTTCAGCCCCGAGATCTCCATGAATGTCCAGCACCAGATCGGCGCGGACATCATGTTCGCCTTCGATGAGCTGACCACGCTGCAGAACTCCCGCGGTTACCAGGAGGAGTCCCTGGAACGCACCCGCCGCTGGGCCGAACGGTGCATCACGGAGCACTTCCGGCTCACGGCCGAGCGGGCCGGCAAGCCCTATCAGGCGCTCTTCGGGGTCATCCAGGGCGCGCAGTACGAGGACCTGCGCCGCAAAGCCTGCCGCGACCTCGGGGCGATGAACTTCGACGGCTTCGGCATCGGCGGCGCGCTCGAGAAGGAAAACCTCGGCACGATCGTGCGCTGGTGCAACGAGGAGCTGCCGGAGAACAAACCCCGGCACCTGCTCGGCATCTCGGAACCGGACGACATCTTCACCGCAATTGAAAACGGCGCGGACACCTTCGACTGCGTATCCCCCACCCGGGTGGCCCGCAACTCCGCGTTTTACCATCCCACCGGCCGCTACAACCTCTCCGGCGCCAAGTACAAGCGCGACTTCGGTCCGCTCCAGGACGGCTGTGACTGCTACGCCTGCCTGCACTACTCCCGGGCCTACATCCACCACCTGTTCAAGTCCAAGGAAATGCTCTCCGCGACGCTCATCTCGATCCACAATGAGCGCTTCGTGGTGAAAATGGTCGACGACGCCCGGTTGGCTATCGAGGCTGGCAACTTCTTCGAGTTCAAGGCCGAGACGTTGGGGCAGTACTACTCCTAGGCCGCCTCCGCCGTCGGGCCCTCCGCTTCCCGGCGTCCCCGCTTTCCCGAGGCCGTATCGATGGCGCCATCCGCGCACGACGGCCCGCGGCGTCGTGGCGGAGCGGACCCGTCGAACCGGCGTTATCCACATGCGGCCGGCCCGGGCTGTCGGCCGGCCCACGGCGGGCGGAGGCTGGAATCATGAGCCCCAAACCCCTGCCGGAAATCCCCGGGACCGCGACGTTGTGGCGCACCGCGCAGCTCCGGGAAGCCGGGATGACCTCCCGGACCATCGAGCGCCAGATCCAGGCCGGGCAGCTCATCCGCCTGCGCCGGGGATGCTACGCCCGCGCAAGCTGGTGGAACGGCCTGGACCGCTCCGCACGCCACCGTCAGCTGATATTCGCGCACGCCCACGGCACGCTGACGACGTCGCCCGGCGGCGTTGTCTACAGCCACGCCTCGGCCGCCCGCCTCCATGGCCTGCACTTATGGGCGGTCGACGAACGGATACATCTGACCCAGGTCAGCTCCCCGTCCCGGATTTCGCACGGACGCGACGTCGTTGCCCACACCCGGCCGTTGGCGTCCGGGGACGTGATTTTCCTGGCCGGGCTCCGGTGCACCTCGCTGGAGCGCACGGTCCTGGACTGCAGCCTCATCTTCAACAGTCGCCAGTCGCTGATTCTGATGGACCATGCCTGCCGTCTGGGAGTGGACATGTCCCTTCTTCGGGACCGGTGCGATGCCCTGGCCGGCCGCAACGGCGTCGGATCCCTGCGCCGGGCTCTGGAGCTGGCGGATGCCCGCTCCGAGTCAGCCGGCGAAAGCCTGACCCGGGAGTTGCTCTTCCGGCTCAAGATCGAACCGCCCGTGATGCAGCACGTGGTGCACACACCAGCCGGGGAGCACCGGCTGGACTTCGCCTGGCCTGCACGCAAGGTTGCCCTCGAGTTCGATGGCAAGACGAAGTACTTCGACTACCGGCCCACGGGTGAGGTCCTGTTCGCGGAGCGCCGGCGCGAAAAAGCGCTCATGGAACAGGGCTGGACGTTCATCCGGATCGAGTGGAAAGACCTGTTCAACGAGGCCGCCTTCAAACATCGAGTGCTCCGGGCACTCGGCGGGGGCGCCTGAAACAGGGTGGGCCGACGACTCCCCCGGCGCCGTTTCGTTGGCTGGCTGCAGACTCGACGGTCCGCAGCATCGAGCCGGCAGGGAACCGTCGAAATGGCGGGCTCTAGGCTCCGTAACTCGGTTCGCGCTTCTTGACCCAGCTGATCGCGAGCGAGGTCACCGGCACAAATGCGAACTCCACGAGGGTCTTGTAGACAAAACCGACCAGCACGTAGTTGACGAACGATGCGGCGTCGCTGATGCCGATCACAGAGGCCGCAATGCTGCAGAAGATCAGGGTGTCCACAAACTCGCCAGCCCCGGAGGACCCCATGAGCCGGGCCCACAGCGACTTTTCGCCGGTGCGCTCCTTCATCTTGACCAGGATCCATGAGTTGAGCGTCTGGCCCGCGAAGAAGGCCAGCAGCGACGCCAGAACGATCTGCGGAACAGGTCCCAGGGCGCCTTCGAGCGCGGCCTGCTTGGCGATCCCGAAATCATCGTCGAAGCCGGGCAGCGCAATGATGATCCAGTAGCACAGCGAGGCAAAGACCGACAGGGCAAACGAGGTCAGGATGGCCTTGCGGGCCACCTTGAAGCCGTAGACCTCGCTGATGACGTCGCCGAGGATGTAGGCGAGCGGGAAGAGGAAGAATCCGCCATCGGTGATGATCGGACCGATCGCCACGCCTTTGGACCCGCCGATGTTGGACAGGATGAGGATCACGGCCATCGCGGCGAGCATGATGCCGAAGTACGGCGAGCCGATGGAGGCGAATTTGGCGGGCGTGCCGGCCGGAAGGGTCTTGGCGGAGGACATGGCGGTTCCGTTCATAGTGGTTCGCTCGGCCGCCCGGATCCCCGGGACCCTCGGCGGCCGGCTGTATTAGCACTGACGGTCCCGGAGCACTGGGGTGCCGGAACCGCCTTCCATTCTCGCACCCTGTCCGCGCGGCAGGCACCCCGCCCCGGCCACATCCCAGGAGCAGCGCCATTCCGATGCCCCGGTGCGGCGTCGATGCGCGTACCCATCGATTCCGCGGCGAACCGTCGAAATGGCCCGCCTCCCCCGCGGCGCAGGCCATCGCCGGCCCCGGAGCGGCCGCGGAACCCGGCTGGCAGCAGGATCAGTCCGGGGCCGGGCGGGGATCGACTATTGTCCCCATGAAGAGTGGCATCCCGGTCTCGACGTGGACGATTTCATAGTGGAACGGCCGGTCGAAGCGGAGCACCTGCGGCGGGACGATGGCACTCGTCTCCTTGGCATTGATCTGGGTCACCGCGGCGGCCACCGTTCCTTTCTCCGCCACGGTGATGTTGGCTGCCTGTGCCGCCTGCGTGAGCACCATGCCCCGTTGGATCGCATTGAAGTCGGCATCCGGGCCGAGCATCTTCGTCAGCCCCAGCCCGGAGAACACCTTCCGCAGCTCGAACTTGCTCTTGTGGTCCCAGGACGGCAGGTAGATCTGCACCGTCGACGGCGCAGCTTCGTCCAGGGCACGGACGGCCTTCGCGAAACTCCCCGGGTCCGCGACGGGAGTGCCTTCGTCCGGCAGCACGAGCCGCATCACAAAGCCGTCCGCATAGGGCAGTTCCACGGCCTGCCATCCCGGGCCCTTGGCAACGGCAGTGTCCGCAATGGTCTGCATGGTGGGCACGGAGATCTGCTCGCCGGCCGCCGTCGTGAAGCGCAGGTCCGAGGTGTCCGACGGATCGAAAGGCACTTTCCAGGCCGACGCGAAGTACACCGTGTTGAGCAGGCTAAAGGTGTTTTTGGGATCGTACTGGGTCGGCGCAGATTTGATCCGGCCGCCGGTGTTCTTATCCACCCAGGCATCGATAGCCCGCTTTGTGGTGTCCTCGTCCGAGAAATCCACGGGGTAGACTCCGGTCCCGTAATGCCGGGCAAGGGTGTCCAGGTACGCCTCACCCGTGGCCGAGAGCCGATCCACGAACAGGCCGTTCGCGGTGTGCAGGACGGGCTGGCGCGGGGGGTCTTTTTCATCCACTGTGCCGGGATCGCCGTCGAACTTTTCCAGCGACGCCAGCAGCGCATTCATGGCCTCGTCCCGGTGTGCGGCCGGGAACCCCAGGACACGGTCCATCTCCGCTGCGGTATCCCCCCCGGCACCCGCGCGCAGCATCGACAGGGCGATCAGCAAGCTGGCGGGCGACGAGACCACGTTGCCGTTGCCTCCCTCGCCGCCGTCGGCCAGCAGGGCACCGCCCAGCTTCCGCGCCGAGTCCCGGAACGTTGCCAGCTCATCGGGATAGGCGGCCAGGTCCGCGGATACCCGCTCGACGCCGTCGGATGTCAGCATTTCCGGCGGTGGCGCGGTGCAGGCGGACAGCGCCAAGGCCGCGGCTGCCGCGGCTGCCGCAAGTTTCCCGTTCATCGCCACCCCCTGGCCCGGTCCGCCAGCCATGCTGGACCGGCAGAACTCCGTCTAGGGCCAGTCAACCAGCCCGCGACGGATGAGGCGATACCCGCGCGGTCACGGTTCGCCTTCGTTTTGGCCACAGGATCCCGGCGCCGGTTCGACGGCGCCCTGCGCAGACGACGCCGCGCGGCGTCGAATCTGCGGGGCCCCGTCGATTCGGACCGTCGATCCGAGCCATCAAGTCAGGACGGGGCGGCCTCAGCTCCGGGGAATGTTGCGCAGATTGCTGCGCGCCATGCTGACGGCTTCCCCGGCACCGCGGTTGAGCACTACCTTGGACATGGCGGTGGCGAAGCCTAGGATCTGCGCACCCTTGATCTTGGGCGGGAGCGAGAGCGCCTGGGGGTCCGTGATCAGTTCCACCAGGGCCGGTCCGGGATGGGCGAAGGCCTCCCGGTAGGCGGCGGCGATCCGGGCCGGGTCGGTGACGCGGACCGCGTGGAAGCCCAGGGCGCGGGCCACCGCGGCATAGTTGGTATCGGGCACGTCCACGCCGAAGTCGGGAAGCCCGTCCACGAGCATTTCCAGCTTCACCATGCCCAGGGTGGAGTTGTTGAACACCACCACCTTGACCGGGAGCCGGTGCGCGGCCACCGTGATCAGCTCCCCCAGCAGCATCGACAACCCGCCGTCGCCCGAGACCGACACCACCTGGCGGCCGGGATAGGCCAGCTGCGCGCCGATCGCGTGCGGCAAGGCGTTGGCCATGGAGCCGTGCAGGTAGGAGCCGACCAGCCGGCGGGTGCCCAGCGGGTTGATATAGCGGGCGGTCCAGACGTTGCACATGCCCGTGTCGGCGGTGAAGACGGCGTCCTCGGCCGCGATCTGGTCCAGTAGGGACGCCGCGTACTCGGGGTGGATCGGCTCGGTCTTTTCCACCTTCCGGGTGTAGGCGCCCACCGCCTTGTTCATCAGCCGGTCGTGTTTCTTGAGCATCTTGTCCAGGAAGCGGCGGCTCTTCTTCGCTTCGAGCAGCGGCATCAGCGCCGCGAGGGTGGGCAGCACGTCCCCGTGGACGGCAATGTCGACGTCGGTCCGGCGGCCCAGTTTCTGCGCGGCGCGGTCCACCTGGGCCGTGCGGGTTCCGGGCAGGAACTGATCATAGGGAAAGTCCGTGCCGAGCAGCAGGAGCAGGTCCGCATCCTCGATCCCCTCGGCCGCGGCGCCGTAGCCCAAGAGCCCGGTCATGCCGATGTCGTAGGGGTTCTCGTACTGCATAAAGTCCTTGCCGCGAAGACTGTGCCCAATCGGCGCCTTGATCCGCTCGGCCAGGGCAATGACCTCATCGTGGGCGCCCTGGACACCGATTCCGGCGAAGATCGCGACCTTGCCGGCCGCGTTGATCGCCTCCGCCAGCTGCCGGACACTTTCCGGCGCCGGAGTCAGTGTTGCGGGAACGAAGGCCGCCGGCAGCGGCGCCTCGGCGGTTGCCTCCAGCCCGGCAATGTCCCCGGGCAGGGTGACGACGGCGACTCCGCGGAGCGCGACGGCGTGCTGGATCGCTGAGTGCATGACCCGCGGCGCCTGCTCCGCGGTGCTGATCAGCTCCGAGTACACCGAGCACTCGTTGAAGAGCCGGTCCGGGTGCGTTTCCTGGAAGAAGCTGCTGCCGATCTGTTTGCTGGGGATATGCGAGGCGATGGCCAGCACCGGCGCCCCGGAACGGTTGGCGTCGTAGAGCCCGTTGATCAGATGCAGGTTGCCCGGGCCGCAGGACCCGGCGCACACCGCAAGCCGGCCGGTCAGCTGCGCTTCTGCCGCGGCCGCGAAGGCTGCCGCTTCCTCGTGCCGGACATGGATCCAGTCGATCCCGCCCTGGGAAGAGCCGCCGGTCTTCCGCACGGCGTCGACGATCGGGTTCAAGCTGTCCCCGACGATGCCGTAGATGCGCTGCACACCGGCAGCCTGGAGTTGTTCGACGAGCTGGGTTGCAAGTTCCTGGGCCATGGGTGCACGCTCCCGCGATCGGATCGATGTGCTGACAGGAGCCAATATAGTCCGCCGTGCGTCCGGTCCGGGCAGCCGGACAGGGAATGCGGGGTGTCCGGGGACGTGCTCAGCTGCCGGAGTGGGCCTGCAGGAAGGAGTAAACCTCGGTCTCATCCACGCCGGGGAAAGCACCCGGCGGCATCGCGGCGAGCAGGTGTGAATGTGCCCGGGCCGAGGGCCAGGCGTTCCCCGCCCACTCCGAGGCCAGAGCCGCGGGCGGCCGTTTACAGCAGCTCTCGTCCGGGCACGTGGACTTGGACCGTTCGGTGGTTTCCCGGCCCCGGAACCACTTCACTTGCGCATAGGGCACGCCCACCGAGAGGGAGAACTCGCCGTTGGCGGAACCCTCGGTCCGGGCCGTGCACCAGTACGTCCCCGCGGGGGTGTCCGTGTACTGGTTGTAGGCGCTGAATTTGTCCGGCACGTCGAAGACCACGCGCGAGGTCCAGTTCTTGCACGACGGCTGGCCCTCGATGGCGCCGGTATGGTCCTGCGGAAACGTCACTCCGTCGTTCTCGTAGGCCTTGTAGATGATCCCGCTCTTGTGCGTCTTCTGGAAATGCGTCCGGAGGTCCAGGTGCTGCGTGGCGAGGTTGGTGAAGCGGTGCGCGGCCGTCTCATAGGACACGGCAAAGGCGTCCCGGATGTCCTCGACCGCGATTTCCTTGGCCTGTTTGGCCCGCTGCAGGAATTCCACGGTGGCCTGTTCCGGGAGCAGGAGGGCCGCGGCGAAGTAGTTGGTGGCCACCCGCTGCATCAGGAAATCGCCGTAGTTGGTAGGCGTCTGGTGGCCCAGGACGTAGTGGCCGAGCGCCTGCAGCAGCACCGACCGGGGGTCGTGATCACTCCGGCCACCCTGCGTCAGGTAAATTCGGCGGTTTTTAAGATCGGTCACCGAGCGGGTGGAGTGCGGCAGGTCGCCCACGTGGTGGAGGCTGAAACCGAGGTGCCCGGCGATGTCCGCGATGACGTGGTGGGACAGCGGACCGCTCCTGTGACCGACCGCGGTCAGGACCTTCAGCGCCTCCGCCTCGTACTCCGGGAAGTAGTTGTTCCGTTCCCGCATCATGGCCCGCAGCTCCCCGTTAGCGCGGCGGGCTTCTTCGGGCGTCGCGACCTGCTCGTTCAGCCGGCGCTCGAGCTCATGCTGCAGCCCCACCATGGACTCGAGCACGTCCATCGGCAGCCGCGAGCTGATGCGGATTTTGGGCAGGTTCAGCGCATCGTAGATCGGACTGCGCTGGTAGCGTTCGAGTTCAATTTCCAGGGCCGCGCGGCGGTTGGGCGGTTCGGCGCCGAGCAGTTCATCGATGCTCGTCCCCAGCGCTGCGGCGAGCTGCTGCAGGAGCCCCAGCTTGGGTTCGCGCTTGCCGTTTTCGATCAGGCTCAACTGGCTCGGGGCGGTCCCGACGGCGGCGCTCAGGTCCTCCAGCGTGAGTCCCGCGGCTTTCCGCAGGTGACGGACGCGGCGGCCCATGCTGATGACATCAACCTCGGGCGCGGCGGGCGACGACGGGGACGTGACTTGGCGATTCCAGCTGCTCCGATGCATTTATTGAGAATATGCGAAGAAGTGCATTTCTTTCCATAGATTCCCCCTAGAAACCCCCTTGAAAGTGCAGAAAAGTAGTTTCCACGGAACAGATACAACAATCCGGACCATCCGGCGGCCCGCAGAGACGCGGCTCCGCCGGACCGGACCCCACCAAGGAGACAACGATGACTTCAGCATTTGAGCCCGCCCAGCAGACGCCCGAAGAGCAGGCCGCCGCACTGGAGCTCGAGTGGGCTGCCAACCCCCGCTGGGAAGGCGTCACCCGGGATTACTCGGCGTCCGACGTCGTCCGGCTCCGCGGCCGCGTCTCCGAAGAACACACGCTGGCCCGCCGCGGCTCCGAAAAACTGTGGAAGCAGCTCTCCGAGGAGCACAGCACCGGCCAGTACACGAACGCCTTGGGCGCGTTGACCGGCAACCAGGCCGTGCAGCAGGTCAAGGCCGGCCTGCGCGCCATCTACCTCTCCGGCTGGCAGGTCGCCGCGGACGCCAACAACTCCGGCCACACCTACCCGGACCAGTCCCTGTACCCGGCCAACTCGGTCCCCACCGTGGTCCGCCGGATCAACAACGCGCTGCTCCGCGCCGACCAGATCGAGTTCTCCGAGGGCATCCAGACGGTCGAGGACTGGATGGTGCCGATCGTCGCGGACGCCGAGGCCGGCTTCGGCGGCCCGCTGAACGCCTACGAACTCATGAAATCCATGATCCAGGCCGGCGCCGCGGGCGTGCACTGGGAAGACCAGCTCGCCTCGGAAAAGAAGTGCGGGCACCTCGGCGGCAAGGTCCTCATCCCGACCCAGCAGCACGTCCGCACCCTGAACGCCGCCCGCCTGGCCGCCGACGTGGCCGGCACGCCGTCGGTCATCATCGCCCGCACCGACGCCGAGGCCGCCACCCTGATCACCTCCGACGTCGACGAGCGGGACCAGGAGTTCATTCTCCGCGAGGGCGGACAGCCGGTCCGCACCCCGGAGGGCTTCTACAAGGTCCGCAACGGCGTGGAGCCGTGCATCGCCCGGGCCAAGGCCTACGCCCCCTACGCGGACCTGATCTGGATGGAAACGGGCACCCCGGACCTGGAACTGGCCCGCAAGTTCGCGGAGTCCGTCAAGGCCGATTTCCCGGACCAGATGCTCTCCTACAACTGCTCGCCGTCGTTCAACTGGCGCAAGCACCTCGACGACGCAACGATCGCGAAGTTCCAGCGCGAACTCGGCGCCATGGGCTTCACGTTCCAGTTCATCACCCTGGCCGGATTCCACGCCCTGAACTACTCGATGTTCGATCTCGCCCACGGCTACGCCCGGGACGGCATGAGCGCCTACGTCGAACTGCAGGAGAAGGAATTCGCCTCCGAAGCCCGCGGCTACACCGCAACCAAGCACCAGCGCGAAGTCGGCACCGGCTACTTCGACGACATCGCCACCGCGCTCAACCCGAACGCGTCCACCCTGGCCCTGGTGGGATCCACCGAAGAAGGCCAGTTCCACTAAACCCGCCGGCGGGCCTGCCTCCGGCCTTCGGTCCGGCATTGCTCTGCCTGCTATTCCCCATGTCCGGCTTCGACCTCGCTGAGCGAGGACGAAGCCGGACACAGGGCCCCTTTTACGCAGGCTGCCGCAACACCGGCACCTTCGGCCACCCACGCAAGTCACCCGCCGCCGTCGAACTTTGCTTCTTCCCACTGAGGAGAGATTTGAAATGAACAGCTTCACTGACAACTTCACCATCAACGGTGTCACCCTGACCGCACAGCCCATTTGCCGCCAGAGCGAGGTCCTCACCCCGGACGCGCTGGCATTCGTTGCACAGCTGCACAAGGCCACGGCGGCACGGAGGCAGGAGCTGCTGCAGGCCCGGCGGGACCGCCGCGCGCAGATCACCAAGGGCCAGGACCCCCGCTTCCTGCGTGAGACCGAATCGGTCCGCACCGACCCCAACTGGCGCGTCGCACCCCCGGCGCCGGGGCTTGAGGACCGCCGCGTCGAGATCACCGGACCCGTCGACAAGAAAATGACCATCAACGCGCTCAACTCCGGCGCGAAGGTCTGGCTCGCGGACATGGAGGATTCCTCCACCCCGTCCTGGCGCAATGTGATCCAGGGCCAGCTGAACCTCACGGACGCCCTGGAGCGCCGGATCGACTTCACCTCGCCGGAAGGCAAGGCATACAAGCTCCGCGACGCCGGGGACCTGCCCACGATTGTGGTCCGGCCCCGGGGCTGGCACCTGCCGGAAAAGCACATGCTCATCGGGGGCGAACCGGTCGCCGGCGGGATTGTGGACTTCGGCCTGTACTTCTTCCACAACGCCCGGCGCCTCATCGCCCAGGGCAAGGGACCGTACTTCTACCTGCCCAAGATCGAAAACCACCTCGAAGCCCGGCTGTGGAATGACATCTTCATCCTCGCCCAGGACCTGCTCGGCATCCCGCAGGGCACCATCCGCGCCACGGTACTGATCGAAACCATCACGGCCGCGTTCGAAATGGAGGAAATCCTCTACGAACTGCGCGACCACGCCGCGGGCCTGAACGCCGGCCGCTGGGACTACATCTTCTCCCTGATCAAGAACTTCCGCACCCGCGGAGCCCGCTTTGTGCTCCCGGACCGCGGCCAGGTCACCATGACCCAGCCGTTTATGCGCGCCTACACCGAACAACTGGTCCGCGCCTGCCACAAGCGCGGTGCCATGGCGATCGGCGGGATGGCTGCCGCCGTGCCCAACCGCAAGGATCCCGAGGCCAACGCCATTGCGATCGGCAAGGTCCGTGCCGACAAGACGCGGGAGGCCGCCGACGGCTTCGACGGGTCGTGGGTGGCCCACCCGGACCTGGTTCCGGTCTGCCTCGAGGTGTTCGACGGCGTCCTCGGCGACCGTCCGCACCAGCTGGACCGGCTCCGCGAGGACGTTATTCCGGACGACCGTGCGCTGCTCGATATCGCCGCCACCACCGGTACCATCACCGAGCAGGGCATCCGGAACAACATCGAGGTCGGCATCCGCTACATCGAGTCCTGGCTCCGGGGCAACGGCGCAGTGGCCATCCACAACCTGATGGAGGATGCCGCGACCGCGGAGATCTCCCGCTCCCAGTTGTGGCAGTGGATCTTCTCCCGCGCCATCACCGACACCGGCGACGTTGTCACCCGCGAAGGCGTCGAAGACATGCTGGACGAGGAGTTCGCCCGGCTGGAGCGTTTCGAAGGTGACCGGTTCGCCGACGCGCGGGACATCTTTGAGGAAGTGACGCTCGGCGCCGCGTTCCCGGCCTTCCTGACGCTCCCCGCGTACGACCGGTTCCTGCACGAGGCCCGGGACGGCGTCGAGGCCCTCCGCGAGGACCCCTCACTCGTGCCGGCGTAACCACCGCCGGCGCCGGCGGGCCGCAGTGGACCAGCCTGCGCCGGCACCAGAATTCCGTCAGCTGGGCTGCCCGCCCTTCGCAACAGGCAGCCCGAAATCCGGGTGGCAGCCCAGCGACGGAACACCACCACTCAGGCATCGACAACGGCGTCGAGGTGACAGTTAGGGCCCATGTTCGTCGCGGACATGGGCCTTGGCTGTCATTCCGGCGGCCCGGGCCCGCGTTCCGGGTCACCGCGGCGACGGCACGTGCCGCAAGGACAGGGCGGTGCCCACGATGAAGGTTGTCACGGAGCCGAGGATCAGCAGCAGGGGAACCGTCCAGGCCCCGCTTGCCCCGTGCGCGGCACCCAGCAGCGTGGGGGCGAGCGCACCGACGGAATACCCCGCACCCTGGACGACGGCGGACATCCGGCCCGCTGCTGCCTGGTCCCGGGCCAGCCGGATGATCGCGATGAAGATCAGCGTGATCCCGCCGCCCTGGGCGATGCCGCCGAGCGAGGACCACAGCCACCACAGCTCCGGTGCCAGCAACAGCCCCAGCGGAACCGTCAACCACAACAGCCCCAGTCCCAGGCCGGCGTTCCTCGGGCTGGCATAACGGGCCGCGAACGGAATCCCCAGCGCCCCGGCAATGGCGAGGATCTGGAAGAGCGACGATGCGGCGCCTGCCGCCGAGGGAGCCATCCCGAGCTCGTCCGCCAGCAGGCTCGGCAGCCAGGCGGTGACCCCGTAGTACGAGAACGCCTGCCCGGCGAACCCCGCCGTCAGGGCCACCGTGATCCAGCGTGATGCCGGCGGCAGGGCCGCCTGCGCCGGGTCCGGAAGTGCTATGGCTGCCCGGACGAAGGCCCGGCGCCCGACGGCCACCAGCCAAGCCGCCCCGGCGGCGACGGCGAAGAGGCCACCGGCGGCCAGCGCCAGACGCCAGCCGAGCAGTTCGGCCAGGGGCGCCGTCACCATGGAAGTCAGGAAGGACCCGATATTCAGGGCGGCGGTGTAGATGCCCATCGCCGTGCCCTGCCGCGCGGGGGCAAAATCTCGACGGATGATCAGCGGAACAACGATGTTGCCGATGGTGATGGCCAGGCCGATGATGACCGTGCCTATCATCACGGCTGCGCCCTCACCCGAGGACCGCACCAGCACGCCGGCGAGCACGCCCAGCAGTGTCAGCGTGATGGCGGCCTCCGGGCCGAGCTTCCGTCCGGTCAGGGCCGCCAGCGGTGCGGCTACGGCGAAGCACAGCACCGGGATCCCGGTCAGGAAGCCCAACTCCACCGCGGTGAAGCCGAGATCCTTTTGGATCTCCGCGACGACCGGGGCCACCGCGATGAACGGCCCGCGCATGTTCAGGGCAATGAGGCCGATGGCGGCCAGCAGGATCCAACTGCGCGGCAGCTTCGCCAGGACGCTGGCGCTCACGGGTGCCGCGGTTCGGCCGGCAGGCAGGCAGGTGTATTCATCAGTCCCATTGCTATCACGTGCCCGGGGCGGACCCGCCGATTGTGACACCGCGGGGGCAGGGTCCGGAGGGCGTCAGCCGGCCGCCTGCAGGGTGGCTTCGATGACAGCCGGTGAGAGCACGTGCTGGGTGACCATCTGGCTGGCGCCAAGAATGGCCGCCCGGTCCCCCGCGATCGACAGGCCGATCCGCAGGTGCGTTGTCGCCAGCGGCAGCGAGCGCCGGTAGACCACCTCGCGCACCCCGGCCATCAGGTGCTCGCCGGCCTGGCCCAGGCTGCCGCCGAGAACGATCACCGACGGGTTCAGGAGGTTCACCACCGTGGCGAGGACGTCGCCAAGGTCCCGGCCGGCCTGCCGCAGCGCCTGAATGGCCTGCGGGTCCCCGCCGGCCACAAGGTCCAGGACATCCCGGCTGTTGCGCACCGGCCGTTCCGTGCGGGTCAGCGCGCGTGCCAGGGCACCGCCGGAGGCGAGCGCTTCCAGGCAGCCGTAATTACCGCAGCGGCAGAGCACCTCGTCGCCGCGCGGGACGCGGACGTGCCCGAGGTCGCCGGCGGTGCCGTTGGCGCCGCGCTGGAGTTGGCCGCTGCTGATGATGCCAGCACCGATTCCGGTGGCCACCTTGATGAAGAGGAAGTTCTCGTCCCCGGGCCAGTGCGCTGTTCGTTCGCCGAGCGCCATGATGTTGACGTCGTTGTCTACCAGGACGGGAACCGGAAAGGTGCGCTGGACGTAACGGACGACGTCGAACCCGTCCCAGCCCGGCATGATCGGCGGCTTGACCGGCATGCCGGTGCTATGTTCCACCGGACCGGGCAGACCGATTCCGATTCCGGCGAGATCAGCTTCGCCCCGGCCGGCACGGGCCAGCAGCTTCGCCGCTTCCGCCACCACGCGGTCCAGGACCTTCGCGGGTCCGGCGGCGACGTCCTGCTCGAGCCGGCATTCCGCGAGGATGTTGCCGCCGAGGTCTGTGGCAGCTATGAGGACGTGGGTGGCGCCTACGTCCACGGCGACGACGGCACGTGCGGCCGGGTTGAAGGCAAAGCGCGACGGCGGCCTTCCGCCGCTCGACGTCGCTTCGCCGGCGGGGCCGACGAGCCCGTGGAGCATCAGCGCGTCAATACGGGCAGCCACCGTCGAGCGTGCCAGACCTGTGGACAGGGACAGCTCTGCGCGGGTCCTGGCCTTGCCGTCGCGCAGAAGCTGAAACAGATCGCCGGCAAGGGACAGGCTGCCGCCCCCCTCAGGGGTGGCCAAAGCGTTGGGCGGGCTCATACGTCAGTGATAGCACGAACCTCTTATGGATGTCATGCAAGGAAAGATTGACGGACTCTTGTCAACTTTTGCTTGACGCTCGGCAAAAGTCCCTTTAGCGTTTTCCCCAGCACTACTCCATCTGCCCCGCCCCGCACGCAACTGCACCGATTCAGCTGCTGCCGGGCCCGTGAAAGGAACAACGATGATCCGCTCTGAACTACCCCGCCCTGCGCGCCGGCCCGTGCTCAAGGCGGCCGCCGTCGGTCTGGCCGCCGCACTGCTGCTCTCCGCCTGCGGCCGGGACGAGACGCCGGCGGGTCCCGCCGCGACCGGCGCCCCCATCAGCGAGGGACCCGCCACCGGGACGCTGAACCTCTGGGCGCAGGGCGCGGAAGCGCAACTCCTCCCCGAGCTGCTGAAGGAGTTCGAGGCTGAGAACCCGGGCCTCAAGATCAACGTCACCGCGGTTCCGTGGGATGCCGCGCACAACAAATACCAGACCGCCATTGCCGGCGGGACCACCCCTGATCTCGCCCAGATGGGCACCACCTGGATGACGGACTTCAGCGACGCGTTCGATCCCGCACCTGCCGAAATCGAGATGTCCGCCTTCTTCCCCGGATCGGTGGCCTCCACCGAAGTCAACGGAACCAAATTCGGCGTCCCGTGGTACGTCGATACGCGCGTCATTTACTACCGCACGGACCTGGCGGAGAAGGCCGGCATCACGGAGTTCCCCACGTCCTGGGATGGATTGCAGTCGATGGCCAGCGCCATGAAGACCGAGGCGGGCGCCGAGTACGGCATCCAGTTGCCCGCATCAGGCACGGATTCCTTCCAGTCGATGCTGCCGTTCCTGTGGTCCAACGGGGCTGAGCTCATCAACGCCGACCAGACCAAGTGGACCTTTGATACGCCCGAGGTCGTGGACGCGTTGAAGTACTACCAGAGCTACTTCGAGAAGGGACTGGCGGACAAGGCCCCGGCCACCGGTGCCGGCGCGGGCGAGGCGGCCTTCGTCAATGGCGCAGTCCCGATGCTGGTCGCCGGCCCGTCCGCCCTCGGCCAGCTTGACCTGGCCGGCGGCGCCGACTTCCCCGCAAAGTACATGGTGGCGACCTTCCCCGAAAAGGTCAGCGGGACCTCGTTCATCGGCGGATCCAACATGGTGGTGTTCAAGGAAGCCAAGAATCGCGACGCCGCCTGGAAGCTCACCCAGTGGCTCTCCCAGCCCGAGGTCCAGCTGAAGTGGTACAAGACTTCCGGTAACCTGCCGGCCAACGCCGGTACGTGGCAGGACCCCTCCCTCGCCGATGATAAGAAGCTTGCCGTCTTCGGCGAGCAGCTCAAGGACACCGACTTCCCGCCGTCGGTAACCACCTGGACCCAGGTGTCGGCCGCCGCGGACACCCAGCTGGAACAGATCGTGAAGGCAGGCAAAGACCCGGCGGCAGCCATGAAGGAACTCCAGGCCGCGGCTGACGCGATCGGGACGGGCAAGTAGCAGCCGTGACTGCCAACCTCAACACCGCCCCCGTACGCCTCCGGGCACCCGGGCCGGCCCCGGAGGCTCCCGGGCCGGCCCGGCGGAAACGCCGCTCACCAACCCTGACCGCCTGGCTGTTCGCCCTGCCGTTCGTGCTGATCTTCGGGTTCTTTATGCTGGTCCCGCTGGTCTCCTCCTTGGCAATGTCCTTCACGGACTTCACCAGCAAGGACGTCCGTAATCCGTTCTCCGTCGGCTTCGTGGGCCTGGATCAGTTCGCGACCCTGTTCGCCAACCCCCAGTTTGTGCACTCGATGGTCAACACGGCCTACTTCGTGGCCGTCGGCATCCCGCTGACCATGGTGGTGGCCCTCGGCCTCGCGGTAGCCCTGAACAACGGCATCACCCGGTTCCGCACGGTCTTCCGGGTGGGCTTCTACACCCCGGTCGTCACGAGCATCATCGCCGTCGCCGTCGTCTGGCGGTTCATCCTCCAGCCCGACGGCCTGCTGAATATCATTCTGAGCTGGGTCGGCATCGCCGGCCCGGACTGGCTGAACAGCACCACGTGGTCCATGCCGGCCATGATCATGATGGCCGTCTGGCGCAACATGGGAACCCTCATGATCATCTTCCTGGCCGGGCTGCAGGGCGTGCCCACCGAGGTATTGGAAGCAGCCCAGGTGGACGGTGCCACAGCGTGGCAGCGCTTCACCCGTGTGACGCTGCCGATCCTGCGGCCGACGCTGCTGCTGGGCGCAGTGCTGCTATCGGTAGGCTTCCTGCAGTTCTTCGAGGAGCCATTTGTCATGACCAAGGGCGGGCCGCTGGATTCGACCCTGTCGGTGAGCTACTTCACCTACAACCAGTTCGGCTTCGGCAAGTACGGCCTGGCCTCGGCGGCCAGCTACGTCCTGTTTGCGGCGATCGCCTTGCTGAGCCTGCTCCAATTCCGCACCCTGCGCTCGAAGGACTAGCTGATGACGCACACACAAACTGCCCGTCAGGGACGGACCACCAGCCCGAAACAGAGCCGCACCCCGGTCCGGACACAGAGCCGCACCCTAAGCCGGCGCATCAGCCAGGGCTGGGTTTATGCCGGCCTGACCCTGGCCGGAGTCGCCACACTGCTGCCGTTCGCGTGGATGCTACTGGGATCGTTCAAAACCCAAGGCGAACTGCTCCGCCGGCCGGTCACCTGGTGGCCGGAAGCACCGACGCTGGCCAACTACGAGCGCTGGTTCGGGGAACTGCAAATCAGCCAGTTCTTCTTCAACAGCCTCCTCGTCGCCGTCATCACGGTCCTGGGCAACCTGCTCTTCTGCTCCATGGTCGGCTACGCGCTGGCCAAGATGGAATTCGCCGGAAAGCGGATCCTGTTCCTGCTGGTCATGCTGACCCTCATGGTGCCCGGCGTCGTCACCTTCGTGCCGCTCTTCGTCATGGTCAGCCGGCTCGGACTCGTCAACACCTACGCGGCCCTCATCCTGCCGTTCCTGGTCTCCCCGCTGGGCGTCTTCCTGATGCGCCAGTTCATGATGGGGATCCCGGACTCGCTGATCGAAGCCGCCCGGATCGACGGCGCCGGAGAACTGCGGACCTTCACCCGGATCGTCCTGCCGCTGTGCGGCGCACCGCTGGCCACCCTGGGAATCCTGACCTTCCTGGGATCCTGGAATAACTTCCTCTGGCCCCTTGTCGCCGCCCAGAGCGCGGACAAGTTCACCCTGCCGGTAGCCCTGTCCCTGTTCTCCACCGGCCAGAACGCAACCGACTACGGCCTCCTGCTGGCCGGCTCCGTGCTGGTCATCGCCCCCATTGTCGCCCTGTTCGTGGCGCTGCAGCGCTACTTCATCCAAGGCGTGGCCGCCACCGGCATCAAGTAGCCTGGCCGCATTCCGCGCATACTGTCACTATCTGCCCCAACATCCACCTCCATCTACTCCGTTAGGACCCCGCCATGTCATACTCCCTGCAGCTTTACACGCTCCGCGCACCGCTCGAACAGGATCTGCCCGGAACCATCCGGCGCGTCGCCGAACTCGGCTTCACCCAGGTTGAGCCCTACAACTTCGTGGCCACGGCCAAGGAACTCGGGACCGCGCTGAAAGAGAACGGCCTCACCGCACCGACCGGCCACGCTCCGCTGCTGAGCGCGGACCAGGACGAAATCTTCGCCGCCGCCCGGGACCTGGGCATCAGCACCGTCATCGACCCCTACGTGGCCGCCGAGCACTGGCAGTCCGCCGAGGACATCCAGGCCACGGCCGCAAAGCTCAACGCTGCCGCGAAAAAGGGCGCCGAATACGGCATCCGGGTGGGCTACCACAACCACCAGTGGGAATTGGAGTCCTCCATCGAGGGCCAGACGGCGCTGGAGTACTTCGCCGGACTGCTCGATCCTGAACTCGTGCTGGAGGTGGACACCTACTGGGTGGCCGTCGGCGGGCACGATCCGGTCGAGATCCTCACGAGCCTCGGGGACCGCGTGAAGTTCGTTCACATCAAGGACGGTCCGGCCACAACCGACACGAAGGCCCAGCAGCCGGCCGGGCAGGGCACCATCGCCGTCTGGGACGTCCTTGCCGCGGCGAAGTCCCTCGAAGTCGGCGTCGTGGAATTCGACGACTACAGCGGAGACATCTTTGAGGGCATCGCCGAGAGCCTCGCCTTCCTGAACGCCGGATCCGCAACCTCTACGGGTGTCCAGGCATGAGCGCGGCACAGGGCACCGGGCGCGGCCCGGTCGGCGTCGCCGTCATCGGCGCCGGGAACATCAGCAAGCAGTATTTGGACAACCTCACCACGTTCCCGGACCTGAAGGTCCATCTCATCGCCGACCTCTTCGAGGAAGCCGCGGAAGCGCGGGCGAAGGAATACGGGATCGCCGAGTGGGGCGGCGTCGATGCGGCACTGAACCACCCCGACGTCGAAATCATCGTCAACCTGACCATCCCCGCAGCCCACGTGGAAGTCGCCACGGCGGCCGTGAATGCCGGCAAGCACGTCTGGACCGAAAAGCCCTTCTCGCTGGACCGCGAATCCGGACTCGGCCTGCTCAAGGACGCAGACGCCGCCGGCCTGCGCCTGGGCTGCGCCCCGGACACCTTCCTCGGAGCCGGCCTCCAGACCGCGCGGCGGCTGATTGACCGCGGCGAGATCGGCACCCCGCTGACCGCGATGACAATGTTCCAGGTCCCCGGCCCGGAAGCCTGGCACCCCAACCCGGCCTTCCTCTTCCAGCACGGCGCCGGCCCGCTCTTCGACATGGGCCCGTACTACCTCAATACACTGGTCCAGACCTTTGGTTCCATCCGCAAGGTTGCCGCCGTCGGCTCCAAGGCCAAGGATGTCCGCGTGATCGGCACCGGGCCCAAGGCCGGCGAGGAGTTCACTGTCGAAGTCCCCACCCATGTCTCCGCCTTGGCGCAGTTTGAAAGCGGAGCTTCCTCGCAGAGCGTCTTCTCCTTCGAGGCGCCGCGCCCCCGGGCCGGTTTCGTGGAGATCACCGGCACGGAAGCCACCATTTCCCTGCCGGACCCGAACAATTTCGACGGCGATATCCGGCTCTGGCGCGCCGGCGACGAAGAATGGACGCTCATCCCGGCCGCCGGTCCCAGCCAGGGCCGCGGCATGGGCGTCCTGGACATGGCCCGGTCCATCCGCGCCGGCGTTCCGCACCGCGCCACCGGCACCCTTGCCTTCCACGTGGTGGACGCTATGGTCTCGATCGCGGAATCCATGGAGTCCGGGACCTTTGTGGACGTCGACAGCTCCGCACCCGCCTCCCCGGTCCTCCCCGAGGACTGGGACCCCACCGCATCCACCCTTTAGGAACAACCATGAATTCCCAACAAGCCCGTCCGCTCGGTGTGGCCATGATCGGCTACGCCTTTATGGGCAAGGCCCACTCGAATGCCTGGCGCAATGTTGCCAGTTTCTTCGACGTCCCGGCATTCGAGCAGCGGGTCCTGGTCGGCCGGGACACGGCCGGGGTCGCCGAGGCGGCCGCGAAATACGGCTGGGCCGAGTCCGCGACGGACTGGCGGGAGGTGATCGCCCGGGACGACATCGACGTCGTCGATATCTGCGCCCCGGGCTGGATGCACGCCGAGATCGCCATCGCCGCGCTTGCCGCCGGCAAACACGTCCTGGTCGAAAAACCGCTGGCCAACACCCTGGCCGAGGCCGAAGCCATGGCGGCGGCGGCCGCGGCGGCCCGGGAACGCGGGGTCCAGTCCATGGTCGGGTTCAACTACCGCCGTGTCCCGGCCCTGGCCCTCGCCCGGGAACTGATAGCGGAGGGCCGGCTCGGCACCGTCCGGCACGTCCGGGCAGCGTACCTGCAGGACTGGCTGGTGGACGCGGACTCGCCCATGACGTGGCGGCTGAACAAGGAGACCGCCGGATCCGGTGCGCTGGGCGACATCGCCTCCCACGCCATCGATCAAGTGCTGTTCCTCCTCGACGAACCGGTCGCCGAGGTCTCCGGCCGGCTGCACACCTTCACCACGCACCGTCCGGGACACGACGGCCTGGAACCGGTGACGGTCGACGACGCCGCCTGGGCCACGCTGGGCCTCGCCTCCGGGGCAATCGCCTCGGTGGAGGTTTCCCGGGTGGCCACCGGGCAGAAGAACTCGCTCAAGCTGGAGATTTACGGAGACAAGGGCTCCATAGTGTTCGATCTGGAGTCCTTGAACGAGCTTGGCTTCCTCGATGCCACGGTCCCTGTCCGGGAGCAGGGCTTCCGGCGGATCCTGGTCAACGAACCCGAGCACCCCTACATGGCCGCCTGGTGGCCACAGGGCCACGTGATCGGTTGGGAACACACCTTCACCCACGAAATCCGCGACTTCCTCACCGCGATCGGCACCGGCACGGCCCCCTCGCCCTCGTTCGAGGACGGACTGGCCGTCCAGCACATCCTGGCCGCCATCGAGGAAAGCGCCGCTGCCAAGAGCTCGATCATCCAACTCGCCCCCACGCCCCCGTCCTCGAAGGAGCCTGACATGCCCCGCCCGTACACCCTGTTCACCGGCCAGTGGGCCGATCTCCCGTTCGAGGAAGTCGCCCGCCTGGCCTCCGGCTGGGGCTACGACGGCCTGGAAATCGCCGTGTCCGGGGACCACCTGGACGCCTGGCGCTGGGACGAACCCGGCTACGTCGAGGCCAAACTCGCCGTCCTGGAAAAGTACAACCTCAAGGTCTGGGCCATCTCCAACCACCTCAAGGGCCAGGCGGTGTGCGATGACCCGATCGACTTCCGCCACGAGGCGATCGTCGGGGCACGCGTGTGGGGCGACGGCGAACCCGAAGGCGTCCGCGCCCGGGCCGCCGAAGAAATGAAGCACACCGCCCGGCTCGCCCGCGCCCTGGGCGTGGACATTGTCGTCGGCTTCACCGGCTCCTCCATCTGGCAGTACGTGGCGATGTTCCCGCCCGTGCCGGAGAAGGTCATCGAGGCCGGCTACCAGGACTTCGCGGACCGCTGGAACCCGATCCTGGACGTTTTCGACGAGTGCGGAGTCCGCTTCGCCCACGAAGTCCACCCCTCCGAAATCGCCTACGACTACTGGACCACCGTCCGGACCCTCGAGGCGATCGGGCACCGGGAAGCGTTCGGGCTGAACTGGGACCCGTCCCACTTCATGTGGCAGGGCATCGACCCGGTCTCCTTCATCTGGGACTTCAAGGACCGGATCTACCACGTGGACTGCAAGGACACCAAGCTCCGCCCCACCGGCCGCAACACCGTCATGGGATCCCACCTGCCTTGGGGCGACCCGCGCCGCGGCTGGGACTTCGTCTCCGCCGGCCGCGGCGATGTCCCCTGGGAATCGTCCTTCCGCGCCCTCACCGCGATCGGCTACACCGGCCCGATCTCCATTGAATGGGAGGACGCCGGCATGGACCGCCTGCACGGCGCCCCGGAGGCCCTCGCCGCCCTGAAGAAATTCGACTTCCCGCCCTCGAACACCTCCTTCGACGCCGCCTTCAAGCAGTAAGGGGCACCGTGGCCGGATCCCGCACCCTGCTGCCGGGCCAGCGCTGTGAGGTGTGGGTCGCGTCCGTCGCGTCAGGCGGCCGCGAACTCGTCTTCAGCACCGACGAGCTCCTCCTCGAGGCGCCGAACTGGACCTTGGACAATGCTGCCCTCGTCCTCAACGGCGCCGGGGTCCTGTGGCGCTTGGACCTCAGCACCGGCGCCCTTGACCACGTGCCGCTCGCCGGCCTTCCCGGGCTGAACAACGACCACGTGCTCGGCCCGGGCGGCCGGATCTACCTCTCGGGGGATGACGGTCATATTTACCGGGCCGGGCTTGGTGGCGGGGTGGCGGCAAGGATTACGGCTGACGACGGGTACTTCCATTTCCTGCATGGCGTCAGCCCGGGCGGGGAGGAACTCGCCTACGTGGGGATCGAGGCCGGCAATTTCGCAGAACCCGGACGTCTGATGACGATGCCCGCAGGCGGCGGGGCCTCGACGCCGCTCGACACCGGGCCCGGGCATTGCGACGGGCCGGAGTATGCACCGGACGGCGAATGGATCCACTTCAATACGGAGGGCTTCACCGTCCGGGCGGGGCATGCCCAGATCGCCCGTGTCCGCCGGGACGGAAGCGGCTTGGAACGCCTGACGACCAGCGCAACGGTTGACTGGTTCCCGCATCTTTCCCCCGACGGGCGCTTCGGGACCTATCTTCGGTTCCCGCCGGGAACCCTGGGGCACCCCGCCAACGTGCCGGTCGACGTCGTCGTGGTCTCCACCCGGGACTGGACCAACCCCCTCCGCATCTGGGGCGCCTTAGGCGGCCAGGGCACGCTGAACGTCAACAGCTGGGCACCGGGTTCGGAGCGGTTCGCCTTCGTGGCGTACCCGGCCGGCTGACCGGGTGGCGTTGCACGCCCCGCGCGGGGTGCCCGGATGAGAGCGCGGCGCGCTTCGCGAATCGGGTTCCGGCCGGACCGCGCACTAGAGTCGTGCCCATGACGCACTCGATCCGGACAGCCACGGCGGACGACGCCGGGGCGCTGGCTGACCTTGCCGCCGTCACCTTCCCGCTGGCCTGCCCGCCCGGCTCACCGGCGGAGGACATAGCGGCGCATCTGACGGCCACGCTGGGCGCGGACAGCTTCCGGACCTACCTGGCCGACCCGGATGTCACGGTGCTGGTCCTCGACGCCGGGGGTGAGCTCCGCGGCTACAGCCTGCTCGTGGCACGGGCTTCGCAGGATCCGGGCGTCACTGCGGCCCTGACCGTGCTGCCATCGGTCGAGTTGAGCAAATGCTATGTCCATCCGGACCATCACGGCCTGGGGGCTGCGGCGGAGCTGATGCACGCCAGCATCGCTTCGGCCGCCGCCACCGGTGCCGCCGGCCTGTGGCTCGGTGTGAACAACCAGAACGCCCGCGCCATCCGGTTCTACACAAAATCCGGATTCCGGATAGTCGGCACCAAGACCTTCCGGCTCGGAGACACGCTGGAGCACGACTTCGTGATGGAGCTTGACCTCCCGGTGCAGCCGAAGCCATGATGCAGCCGACAATCTGACCGGGAATGCCACCGCCTGCGGGCCGGTTGTTGCCAGCATGAAGATTGAGATCTGGTCCGACATTGCCTGCCCCTGGTGCTACATCGGCAAACGCCGCTTTGAAGCCGCCCTCGCCGCCTTTCCGCACCGCGACGCCGTGGAGGTGAAGTGGCGCAGCTATCAGCTGGACCCCGGACTCCCCGAGCACTACGACGGCACCGAACTGGATTACCTGAGCACCCGCAAGGGTATGGCCCCGGCCCAGGTCGCGGGAATGTTTGCGCACGTCACGGAGCAAGCCAAGGCCGAGGGCCTGAACTACCGCTTCGACGACGTCGTGGTCGCCAACAGCTTCACCGCCCACCGGCTGATCCACCTCGCAGCCGCGCACGGGCAGCAGGACGCCGCCAAGGAACGCCTGCTCAGCGAGCACTTCGAGCACGGCAAAGACATCGGCAGCCGTGAATATTTGACTTCCCTGGGGCTGGACCTGGGGCTTGGCGCAATCGAACTGGAGGAGCTGTTTACCACTGACAGCTACGCCGACGACGTCCGGCTGGACTTCGAGGAAGGCCGGGCCCTGGGCATCACCGGCGTGCCGTTCTTCGTGATCGACCGGAAATTCGGGCTCTCCGGCGCCCAGCCGGCCGAAACTTTCGCTGCCGCCCTGGAGCAGGCATGGCAGGAGAGCCATCCGCTGGAATTGGTCTCCGCCGCCGGCAGCGGGGATGCCTGCGGCCCGGACGGCTGCGATGCCTAAGGCCCGCCGGGAGCATCCCGGAACCACGCCGACGCCGGCAGCCGATGTTTGCTGACAGATCGCGGTAATCTGTCTGCATGCCTAGGATTTCGGCCGAGAGTAACGCCGCGCAACGTGCCGAAACCCAGCGCCGCATCCTGACCGCGTTCGGGGAACTGCTCTTTACCCACGGGCTCCCGGGCCTGACCATGACCGATGTGGCCCGACACGCCAAAATCGGGCGCACCGCCGTTTACAACTACTACGCGGACATCGAAGAACTGCTGATCGCCTACGCCCTGGACGAGACCGAGCGTTTCCTCGTGGACCTGCGCGAATCCCTGCAGGGACTCGAGAACCCGGTGGAACAACTGGCGCTGTACGTCCGCGCCCAGGTCGAAGACCTAAGCCGTCGGCACCTGCCCCCCGGACCGGCGATGGGCGCGGTGCTCTCGCCAGGCTCCTTCGCGAAGCTCGCCGACCACGTGGGTGAACTCAGCGTGCTCCTGCAAGGGATCCTGCGTGCCGGCATGGCCCAGGGCTACCTGCCCGAAACGGATATCGTCCAGCTGGCGCAGCTCATCCACGGCACCCTCTCCTCCAGCGCGGCGCGCGGCGACGGCGAGGGGACGGAGTCCGACGTCGAGGCCCGGATAGGGCGCACGGTCCGGTTCATCCAGTTGGGCGCGGGCGCCAGGTTCGACGCCGCGGGCCGACCCGTCCGCACCCACTCGGCGGCGTAGCGGGCAAGCCCGAGCCGGAGAGCGCTTAGGGTCACCCTGTGCGGGAGGCCGCCGCGGGTGTGAGGGGTCCGCTGACGTCGTCAACGAGTCGACGGTCCTCCCGCGGACAGCTGAGCCGGCCGGGCCCCTGATCCACTTGCTCCGGCGTTGCCAGCTCCTTGAAATCGTCGCTGAGGATGACGTCGACGGTGGCGTCCGGCCGGCCGTCCTGAAAATAGTCGGAACCCGGGAGTTGGCGCTGGACGCTCAACGCCGCAGACTGGCCCGCGGCACCTGAGACCACCTGCGCTACGCCGCGGAACCGGCTCGATTTGTTGGCGACGGTGCCCACAATGAATTTGCGGGCCACGAGTTCGTTGGCCACGCCCCGCGCCAGGCCCGGACGGCTCGTGGAGTTATAGACGTTGACGGTGACGCTTTCCGGCGGGCTGTATTCATGCGTGTCCGCCGGGCAGAGCGAGGACGGCTCCCTGCTCGGCTCCGGCGTCGGGATCGTCAGCTGACCGTTAATGATCGCCAGGGCGATGACGATCCCGGCGATGACCAGGCTCCCGAGCGCCACAAGGACGGATCCGTGCAGGATTCTGCGGCGAAACCGCACGGGGTTGTCCAGGGTGTCATCCTGCTCCACGAATGTGGCCCGCAGGTCCGCACCGGTAACGATGCGGTGCCCGTGAAGCACGGGTGGCTCGTCCGGGCCTCTAGCCATCAATCACCAGGACCCGTGCGTGGATGGCGGTGCGTTGGTGCAGGGCGGTCCGGACGGCACGGTGCAGGCCGTCCTCCAGGTACAGGACGCCGCGGTATTGCACCACGTGCGGAAAAAGGTCACCGAAGAAGGTTGAATCCTCCGCCAGGAGGGCCTCAAGGTCCAGGGTCCGCTTGGTAGTCACCAGTTCATCGAGGCGGACCGGCCGGGGCGGCAGCGCGGCCCAGTCGCGCGGCGTACTGTAACCATGGTCGGGGTACGGGCGTCCCTCGCCCACAGCTTTAAATATCACTGTGCCAGCCTAGGGAACTTAGACCCGCAAAGGAATCCACGCCCCTGCCCTAAGGGAGGTTGTGGCCAAACAGAAACCTTTTGTCATACAGAAAATACGCACATGTCACATTCACCACGGGACTGCAGGTTTGTCCGACAAACACCTGCACGGGGATCGACGGGCTGACAGAATGGGAACATGACTTCTCCTGAGACCTCAGCCGCCCGGCCCCCGCTGACTCCCCCTCTGGCCTTGTTGCTTGATGTCGACGGCCCGGTGGCGAGTCCTGTCACGCGTGATGTCCAGCCCGCCATCATCGCCGACCTGTTGGCCCTCGCCGCGGCCGGAATCCCGGTCATCTTCAACACCGGCCGTTCGGATGCCTTCATCCGCGAGCAGGTCATGGAGCCCATGATCGCCGCCGGCATGCCGGCTGAGACGGTCATCCACGCCGTTTGTGAAAAGGGCGCTGTCTGGTTCAGCTACACCGCAGCCGGCCCCGGACCGGTCCATGTTGATGAGGAGCTTGCCATTCCGCGCCCCTTCGGAGACGATGTGCGCCGCCTGGTGGCCGAGGATTACTCGGCCCATATGTTCTTCGACGAGACAAAGCGCGCGATGGTCTCCGTGGAGCAACACATCGAGGTCGATAGCTCCGATTACCTCGCGGAGCAGGAGCTCTTTGACGCTGACGCCATGGAGCTGATGACCCGTCACGGCCTGGGGGTCGTCCGTCTCGACCACCATGCCCCCGATTCGGATGCCCGGATCGACTACCGCGTGGATCCCACCATCATCTCCACGGACATCGAATCGGTCCGGCTCGGCAAGGATCTCGGCGCCAGCCGGGCTGTGGAGCTGCTCGCAGCCCAGGGCATCACCCCGCAGGCTTGGCGAACGGTGGGCGACTCCCGCACGGACTACGCCATGGCCGACTGGCTGCACCACAACGACCACCCCGTCAAGCATGTGGATGTGCGCCCTGCCGACGGCATCCCGGTGAAACCGTATGAGGTGCTCACCGCAGCCGATCTCGGGCTGGACGGGGACACAATCCACGACGACGCCGGGGCCGCCTTCCTGCGCCATTGGCTGAACGCCCTCTCCGGCTGAGAGTGCAGGAAAGCGCTGGACCACGCGGGCCACGGACGTCTCAGCGGTTCCCGGCGCCGGATCTCACGCGGCCGATTTTGAGGCTGGCGTTATCATGCAAGTAGGTAGCAAACGCACTCAAAGAACGTCGGGGAACCACCATTACTGAAGCACTCATCCAGGACGAGATTTACTACGGCGGACAAGCGTCGGTAGAAGCTCACGACGAAGTCACGTCGGCGGCCGCCGTCGTGCGGTTTGAGGCCCGGCCCGATGTGGTCCGCCGGCGCGGCCGGTATGCGCTCATCAATGAGAACCGCACGCCGTATCAGGCCATGGTCGAAGACCTCATGTTCCTGCGGGCCGTGCTGGACGGTGCCGGGCTCGACTACCTCCTGGTCCGCGGCAACAACCACCGCCCCGTCATCGCGGTGGACTGGAAGCTCCGGAAGAAACTGCGCAACGCGCTGGTGGCCGCCTGCCACGACGAGCCCTTCTACTCCATGACGGTCGACGCCAAGAAAAAGTCCTCCGTGCTGGTATCGGATGGCGAACTTTCTCCCAACCGGCAAGCCCGGATCTTCCGGCTGTACCGGCCGCGGGTGGAACCTAAGGGCGGGCTCCAGTTCGGCGCCTCCGCCGGGGTGCAGCTGGAGCTGTGGAGCTTTGAGGGCGACCAGCTGATCCTGCCGATCGAGAACTCACTGACCCGCCGCACCATGCTCGCCCAGGATGCCGTGCGCGGCACCGTGGAACGGTACGGCCACACCTGGCCCACCATCGAGAACATGTTCGCGGACCACGCGAGCGACATCAGCTTCGACATCGACCTGGTGTTCTCCTGGGTGGACGGTTCCTCCCCCGAATACATTGCTGCCCGCCGGGCCCGCATGGCCGGCGTCGTGGTGGGCGAAGGCGATGACCACGAGGCCCGGTTCCGCCAGATCGACGAACTCAAGTACGCGCTGCGCTCCGTGTACATGTTTGCGCCCTGGATCCGGCGGATCTTCATTGCCACGGACTCGCCCGCTCCGTCCTGGTTGGCCGACCACCCGGGCGTGACGATCGTCCGCAGCGAGGAATTCTTCGCCGACCCGTCGGTGCTGCCGACGCACAATTCGCAGGCGGTGGAATGCCAGCTCCACCACATCGAAGGCCTCTCGGAGCACTTCCTCTATTCCAATGACGACATGTTTTTCGGCCGGGCCGTCGGGCCGGACATGTTCTTCACACCAGGCGGCATCACCAAGTTCATCGAGGCGGAAACGCGGATCGGACTGGGCGAGAACGACGCCGAACGCAGCGGCTTCGAGAATGCCGCCCGCGTCAACCGCAAGCTCCTCCGGGAGCGTTTCGGCCGGATCACCACCCGGCACCTGGAACACACGGCGGCGCCGCTGCGACGCAGCGTCGTAGCCACCATGGAGCGGGAGTTCCCGGCAGAGTTCGCCAAGACCGCCGCGAGCACCTTCCGGGCGGCGGACAACATCTCGGTGACCAACTCGTTCTACCACTACTACGCGCTGCTCACCGGCCACGCCGTCACCCAGACCGCCGCGAAGGTCCGGTACGTCGATACGACCGCCCGGGCCGGACTGAACTACCTGCCCAAATTGCTCGCCAAGCGGAACATGGATTTCTTCTGCCTCAATGACGGCAGCTTCCCCGAGGTACCCGCTGAGGAGCGCGCCGAACTGGTGGTTGATTTCCTGGAGAAGTACTACCCCCTCAAGGCGCCCTGGGAGAAGTGACGCCAGCGGGGCGCAGCGACTGCTAGTTGAGGGCCCTGAGCCGGCGGGCTCCCGCGGTCTTGGCCGGGTCCTCAAGCTTGGCCTTGCGCGGAATCCTGACCCCGGCCTCAGCCAGCCTTCGCTGCACTTCCGCGGCCGGTACCTTTTCGCCGACGTCCGGGGTGTCTCCGAGAAGCGCCACCGAGTGCACGATCGTGTGCTCGTAGACATGGACCAGGTTAAACGCCTGGCCGCCATCGCGTCCGCGCGTCCCGCCGACGGGGACATTCAAGTCCTGGGTGTAGCAGGTGGCAGAGGCGACCGAGACCGGAATGCCGGCGAACATGGCCGTCGTCGAATAATGCAGGTGGCCGCCCAGAATTGTCCGGACGTCGGAGTTCCGCAGCACACCTGCCAACGCTGATTGGCCGCGGAGCTCGACAAGGACCGAAAGGTCCAGCACGGACGGCACCGGCGGGTGGTGCAGTGCCAGAATCGTGCCGTCCGGGGCCGGCGTGGCGAGCTCGGCGGCGAGCCAGTCAAGTTGGGCCTCGCTCAGGTCGCCGTGATGATAGCCCGGCACCGAGGTGTCCAGGGTGATGATGCGCAGGCCGTTGATGAAATAGCTGCGGTCCACCGGCGCGTTGTCGGCGGGTTCATCCAGCAGCCCGGCACGGAAGTTGCCCCGGTCATCGTGGTTCCCCATGGCCCAGATGATTTTGGCACCCAAGGCCTTGCAGGCAGGCTCAACAATGTCCCGGAGTTTGGCATAGGCTTCGGCTTCGCCTTGATCGGCAAGGTCCCCGGTGAACACCACGGCCTCGGGGCGCGCTCCGGAGGACAGGACTTCGTCGAAGAGTTGCCTGAGCAGGGCATCGCTGTCCACCGCACCATAAAGAGGTTGCGGACCGCCCAGAAGATGGGGGTCGCTCAGATGAAGTAAAAAATGCCGCGGCCGGGGATGTTCGGCCTCGATGAGCTCCATTGCTGCCTTCTTGGTTGGGTGGGGGCGGTGCCTCCAGTGTCCCTCTCAGTAACCACCATCCAACCAGACATTGGGTAAACAATGTGTAAACGGGAGCAGGAATATTCGAAAAGTTGCAGGGGTCAGAGGCGCTGCCCGGTGCCGGATCCCCGACCCGGCCGGGCAGCGCCGCTGTTTTGAAACCCTCCGGCTAGCTCAGGTAACCGTTGGGATTCAGGACATACTTCTGTGCCGCGCCGGCGTCGAATTCGGCGTAGCCCTGCGGAGCCTCTTCCAAGGGGATGGCCTTGGCGTTGACGTTTTTGGCGATGCTGACCTTGTCATGCAGGATCGCCATCATCAGCCCGCGGTTGTACTTCATCACCGGACACTGGCCCGTGGTGAAGCTCAGGGACTTCGCCCAGCCGGTGCCGAGGCTCAGCGAGAGCGAGCCCTTCTGCGCGGCCTCGTCGACACCGCCCGGGTCACCCGTGACGTAGAGCCCCGGGATGCCCAGTGCTCCGCCGGCCGCTGTGATCTCCATGAGCGAGTTCAGCACTGTGGCCGGAGCCTCATGGGCACCGTGTCCGTGCCCCTTGGCCTCGAACCCGACAGCGTCCACGCCGCAATCGACCTCCGGGACGCCCAGGATCTGCTCGATCTGTTCCTGCGGACCGCCCTCGTTCAGGTCCACTGTTTCGCAGCCGAAACTGCGTGCCTGGGCCAGCCGGTCCGCGTTCATGTCGCCGACGATCACGACGGCGGCGCCCAGCAACTGTGCGCTCGTGGCGGCGGCAAGACCGACCGGCCCGGCACCCGCAACGTAAACCGTGGAACCCACACCGACGCCCGCGGTGACGGCACCATGGAATCCGGTGGGGAAAATGTCCGACAGCATGGTCAGGTCCATCATTTTTTCCAGGGCCTGGTCCCGGTCCGGGAATTTCAGCAGATTCCAGTCCGCGTAGGGCACCAGGACATAATTGGCCTGGCCGCCGACCCAGCCGCCCATGTCCACATAACCGTAGGCGCTGCCCGGACGGTCAGGATTGACGTTCAGGCAGATGCCGGTTTTGCGTTCCTTGCAGTTCCGGCAGCGCCCGCAGGCGATGTTGAACGGAACCGAGCAGATGTCTCCGACCTTGATGAATTCGACATCCGGCCCTACTTCCACGACTTCGCCAGTGATTTCGTGGCCGAGGACCAGGTTCTTCGGTGCGGTGGTGCGTCCACGGACCATGTGCTGGTCCGAGCCGCAGATGTTGGTGGCGACGGTCTTCAAGATGACGCCATGGCGTACCTGACGGCCCACATTCGCCGGGTTGACGCCCGGGCCGTCTTTGAGTTCGAAGCTTGGGTAGTCAATATCGATGAGTTCAACCTTGCCAGGTTCTTTGTAGGCAACGGCTTTGTTCCCTGTCATCTTTCTCCTTCAGATTTCACGGACCCGTTGGGGCCCGGTTGTGATCCACGAAGCTCTCTGATGCACCCCGCAGGGACGGTCCCGGCGGCGGTCCGGCAAGTAGTCGGAACAACGCCGGGAGTGAGTCCGGTAGGTCGGGGATTCGGCCAGTCTAGGACCTCGATCCGGTAAGGGCTAGGGCCGGTTGTCCGCCGTGGGCGAACATGAAACGGCTAGGTGCTGGCTGCGGAGTAATCTACACCTTTTGGCGTGGCCCGCTTTGGATGGCACCACATTTTCGGTGGCCTTCCGGAGCTCGGCCGCGGCCCGAAACGGGCTCCGCATGCCGTTCGGTACCGCTCCGCTCGCGTTGAAGGCACCGCCATAGCGGCCCCTGACGGCGCTTCAAGGCCAATGGCCGACGGCGTCAACCGCGGGCCCGCGTTATGGGCGCGGGGTGGCTACGGGTTTCTACGGCTTTGTGGAGGGCTTGTGGAGGGTGTCGCGGCAGGCTTTGTGGCGGTCGTCGTCGCTGGAGCCGTCGTCGCCGCGGGAGCCGTCGTTGGCACGGGGGCCGCGGGGGCGGCCGGGGGAACAACGGCGGGCGGAGCGGCCGTCGGCGCGGCGGTGGCTGCCTTTGCGCTCGGCGCCGTTGGACCTGCAGGCACCGATGCTGGCGGCGGCGCCTGGCTTGGAACGGCGGACTGGGTCACTGTGGCGGACTTTGTCGCGGCCGGCGGCGGCGTGGTGGGCGGCTGGGTCGTCGACGGCGCGGTCGTGGCCGTACCCGTCGTCGGCGTACCCGTCGTCGGCGTACCCGTCGTCGGCGGCGGCGTGGCCGTACCCGTCGTCGGCGGCGGCGTGGCCGTACCCGTCGTCGGCGGCGCGTAGCCGTACCCGTCGTCGGCGTAGCCGTACCCGTCGTCGGCGTGGCCGTACCCGTCGTCGGCGACGGCGTGGCCGTACCCGTCGTCGGCGGCGGCGTGGCCGTACCGGTCGTCGGCGTGCCGGCGTGGCCGTACCCGTCGTCGGCGCGCTGGCCGTACCCGTCGTCGGCGCCGGCGTGGCCGTACCCGTCGTCGGCGTACCTGTCGTCGGTGCCGGCGTGGCCGTACCCGTCGTCGGCGGCGTGGCCGTCGTCGGCGCCGGCGCTGGCGCTGGCGTAAAGGCTTTCACGGCCGCGGGGACGGTAAGTTCGTTGAGTCCGCCGGCCACAATGTGGGTCAGGTTGTCAGCGACAGGGATTGCCCAGCCGGCCCGGTTGCTGGCAGGCAGGCTGGCGTCCGGTTCGTAGCTGATCATCGTCAGCGGACCGACCGGGTCCACCTGCCGGGTCGGAACCAGCGACCAGGCCTGTGGATTCACGTGCTTGCCGTTGAGGATCGTCTCGAAATGCAAGTGGCATCCGGTGGAAGATCCCGTTGTCCCGACCTTGGCAATGATCTCGTCCACCCGGACCGAGTCGCCCTTCTTAACGGCGATCGCCTCCAAGTGGTTGTAGGTGGTGATCAGCCCGTTGCCGTGATCGATCTCCACCCGGTTGCCACCGCCCCACGGGTGCCAGCCGACTGCGCGGACCACGCCGGAATCGGCGGCGTAAACCCGCGTGCCGCAGGGTGCCGCGAAGTCCTGACCCCAGTGGAATTCGCCGGCTGAACCAGTAATCGGGCTCGTACGCAGCCCATACCCCGAGGAGGCCAGGAGGCTTTCCAGCGGTGCCATGAGCGAGCCCACACTTGGCCGCTTAAGGCCGGCGGACGCGACATTGAGCTCACTGCTGGCGCCCTCTTTGGTTGACGTCTCGACAGCGGACCGGCTGAACGCCACGAGCGCGCGCTCGTCAGCCGTGAAGGCCACGCCGGCGAATGCGTGCGCCGTGTCCATCAGGGGGGTGAGATCCAATGGCTGCGGGCCCACCGCGCCGGAAGCGGTGAACGCCGCGCTCCCGCCGGACGATGACCCGGTGCCGGCCACGCCTTGAATGCCGAAGGTCAGAACCGCCAGGGAAAGGCAGGCACCGCCGGACAGCCAGCGGACGGCGACAGTCCTCGTCCGGACACGCTGCTCACCTGATGAGTTTCCCCAGTGCTTTCCCACAATGCGACCCCCGCGATATGGCCGCCAGACCCAGTTAATTCGACGGACTCACCTCCCATGTGAACACAGCCCACAAGGCGTGGGAACAGCCAGCGCCACCCGTTTGCCGCCATTCCTGCAATCGAGTACTCAAGACCCGGCGAGCGAGTAGTGCCGGGCCGGGAATCGAGTACCGGGCATTCTGAGGCAGGTGATAATTGAGTATGCGCAACGCCCTCAGGGAATGGCAGATCGAACTCAGAAAAACGTTCACCGGCACGCGGGACGCGGTACCGGATTGGGTGCCGCGGCTGGCGGAAGGCGACGACGCCGGATACCACCTGCCGGGCTCCGCTGTATGGGCCGTGCACGGAGACATGCCGACAATCGTCGCGGGCATCCGGGCTTTGCTGATGCAGGCCCTCCACCCCGGCGCCCTGGCCGGCGTACACGACCATTCCCGGTTCCGCGAAGATCCCCTGGGCCGGCTGGCGGGGACTATCCGGTGGATCTTTACGGTGTCCTACGGCTCAACCGAGGCAGCCCGCGCGGCCTCCGACTGGGTTCTCCGGCTGCACGATAGCGTCCGGGGAACGTTCGTGGACGGCCACGGAGTCGCCAGGAACTACGCGGCGAATGATCCTGAACTGCTCCAGTGGGTCCACATTGCCTTTACCGACGCCTTTCTCTCCACCCACAAGATCTGGGGCCGGCCAATCCCCGGCGGACCCGACGCATACGTCCGTGAGTGGGCCCAGGCAGGCCGGCTCATGGGCGTCGATGCCCCGCCCATGAGCGAGGGAGAGATGCGCCGGCAGTTGGACCGTTGGTACGACGACGGCGAACTCCGCTGCGATTCCCGCGTCGCCGAAGTGGTGGACCTCCTGCGCGCCCCTCCCCTGCACCCCTCCCTCCGGCCGGGCTATCAGGTGCTGTTCGCCGCCGCGGTGACGAGTCTTGAGCCCAAATACCGGGAACTGCTCGGCCTTCGGACTGCCCGGCTCGGTCCCATCCCGCTGCCGGTGACGCTAGCCACCCGGGGAACGCTCGCCGTCGTCCACCTTGCCTTGGGCCGGATGGGTCCCAGCGAACAGGCAGCCCGCGACCGGCTCCGGCGGCTGGGGTACCAGGCCTGAGCGGGAGGTGCGATCCGGAATAACGCCCCGGGCACCGGGACAGCAAAAAGGCCCCGGTCCAATGGACCGGGGCCAAGCGCGGAGAATGGGGGATTTGAACCCCCGAGGGCGTTAACCCAACACGCGTTCCAGGCGTGCGCCATAGGCCGCTAGGCGAATTCTCCAGTAGCTTCTGAATCAAAAGCAGATACTAGAATACCTGAACTTTCCAGCATCGCCCAATTGAGCCTTCCGGCCCGCTGCGGCGGCGCACTCCACCCCACCCGGAGGGACATGCCCCGCGGTCGCAGCAACGGATGGACATAGTCCCCCTCAGCCCACTCCCCGGCCCGAAAAATGAGCATGTCCCACCGGGAAACCGGGAGCCGGGCGGGCCGATTCGGGGCACGCCCGATCGTCGGGTAAACTAACTGACGGCCCCTCATGTGGCGTCATCCTGTTGAACTCCCCCAGGACCGGAAGGTAGCAAGGGTAAATGGGCTCTGGCGGGTGCATGGGGGGTCTTTTATGTCTGTGCCGATTGGTAGGGTTTATCTGTGACTGTTACTACCGCGCTTTACCGTAGATACCGCCCGGATTCGTTCGCGGACGTTATCGGTCAGGAGCACGTCACCGAGCCCCTCATGATGGCTCTGCGTAAGAACCGCGTCAACCACGCCTACCTCTTCTCCGGGCCCCGCGGTTGCGGCAAGACCACCTCCGCCCGCATCCTGGCGCGCTGCCTGAACTGCGCCGAGGGCCCCACGGACACCCCCTGCGGCAAGTGCCCCAGCTGCGTCGGACTTGCCCGCGGCGGTTCGGGATCCCTCGACGTCATTGAGATCGATGCTGCCAGCCACGGCGGCGTGGATGACGCCCGCGACCTGCGCGAACGGGCCACCTACGCCCCCGTCCGGGACCGGTACAAGATCTTCATCATCGACGAGGCCCACATGGTCACCTCCGCAGGGTTCAACGCCCTGCTCAAAATCGTCGAAGAGCCACCGGAGCACATCAAGTTCATCTTCGCCACGACGGAGCCGGACAAGGTGATCGGAACCATCCGGTCCCGCACGCACCACTACCCCTTCCGCCTCGTCCCGCCGGCGCCGCTCATGGCCTACCTCGAGTTGCTCTGCACCCAGGAAAATGTTCTTGTGGCGCCCGGGGTGCTCTCCCTCGTGATCCGGGCCGGCGGCGGTTCCGTCCGCGATTCCCTTTCCGTCCTTGACCAGCTCATGGCAGGCGCCGGTCCGGAGGGCCTGGACTACGAACTCGCCGTCGCGCTGCTCGGCTACACGCATGCTTCCTTGCTCGATGACGTGGTCGAGGCCGTGGCTGCCGCTGACGCAGCCACGGTATTCCGGGCCGTGGACCGGGTGATCCAGACCGGCCACGACCCGCGCCGCTTCGTCGAGGACCTGCTCGAACGCTTCCGTGACCTCATCATCGTCCAGGCCATGCCGGAGAGCGCCCAGACCGTCCTCCGCGGCATGCCGGCAGACCAGATAGCACGCCTGCAGAACCAGGCGCACAATCTGGGCGCTTCGGAGCTCTCCCGCGCCGCAGACGTCACCAACACCGCACTCACCGAAATGACCGGCGCCACGTCGCCGCGCCTGCACCTTGAACTGTTGTGCGCCCGCATCCTGCTGCCCAGCTCCGAAGAGACCGAACGTGGCATCGCCGCCCGGATCGACCGGGTGGAACGCCGGCTGAACTACGCCGGGAACGACGTCGGGGCCCCGGTTCGCGTTTCCGAGCCCGGCACGCCCGCTCCGGCACCTGCCGGCCCGGCAGTGTCCTCCGTCGCAGGGCCCGACGCCGGTCGGAGCCCTGCGCCCCAGGCCGCGCCGCCCGCAGCACCCGCGGCACCAGCGCCCACTCCCCCGTCCACCCCGGCGGCTGCGCCGGCCGCCGAGGACGGCCCCCGGCAACCATTGACGGCGCCCCGGGTGAGCACGAGCGACTGGCCCGTGGACGAAGCCGGGACCGGCGGCAGTGCCGGTCAGAGAACTCCGGCCACGCCGGCTCCGTCCGCGGCAGCGGCACCCGCCCCGGCGCAACCCGGGCCGCCACCGGCCCGTCCGGAACCGACCACGCCCGCTCCGGCGCGGGCTACTTCCGGCGCTGCACCCGTCACCCCGGCGGCGGCCCCCGCCTCTGGCCCCGGCGGGGACGTCGAGGTCCTCCGCCGCGCCTGGCCCGATATTCTGCAGACCCTGACGAAGATCAAGCGCAGCACCTGGGCCCTCGTGGAACCCAATGCGCAGGTCGGCCATTTTGAGGATCACGTACTGACCCTGACGTTTTCGACATCCGGTCTCGCAGGGGCCTTCGGGCGTGCGGACCATGCCGAAAACCTCCGGCAGGCCATCCATAAAACCATTGGCATCGATTGCCAGATCAAGGCCGTCGCAGCGGGAACCCACAGCGCAGCGAGCTCTGAGCCAAACCCAAAAGCACCCGCTAGCCGGGAGGAGCCGGCCACCTCAGCCGATGCTGCCTGGGGACTGGCGCCAGCCTCCGGGCCGGCAGACATGCCGGCCGTCCACCCCGCCAAAGCCGCGCCGGCCGGGGAATCGGCCGCCCCGCAGGCTTCTGCGCAGGAGCCGTCCCAGCCGCTGCCAGCTCCCGCGTCGCCGGAACCCACGCCGGAAGAACCCACACCGGCAGTTTCGTCGTCGAACGCGTCGGCCGTAACGCCCGGCACACCTGCGGACCTGGAAGGTTCCTACGCCTACCCGGACGAGGATTGGGGCCCGCCCAGGGATGAGGACGCTCCGCCGCTGGATGAGGAACCCCCGATGGACTGGGATCCCCGGGCGCCCGCGGCGCGAATCCCGGCCGGCCCCGCAACCCCGGCCGAGCCCGCCCGCAAGAAGGCCTCGGCTCCGAAACCGGCGCCCGCCGCACCGTCCCGCGAAAGCGTAGCCCCCGGGAAACCGGATACCGCGGACGATCCCTGGGCGCGGGCCGTCGAGCAGTCGGCCGGAATCTGGACTGTGGGCTCGGAAACGAATGTCGGCCGTTCCCCCGCGGCGGCCGAACCGGCGGCCGAACCGGCGGCTCTGCCCGACTATGCCGCTGAGCCGGAACCTCCGCACTACGAACCGGCTGCGGCCCAGATCCCGGCGCAGACCGCCGTCGCGTCCGGCACGTCGGCAGACGCGACGCCGGGTGCGACTGCGGCGAACGTGGACGACTGGGGCGACGCGCGGTCCCTCCCGGCCGCCGTTACCATCCCTGTCGCTGTGGAGGTGCCTGCTGCAGCGCCTGCCTCCGCGGCGCCGGTTACCGTCGCGGAAGCGCCGGTCTCCCCGGGACGGCAAAGCCTGTACCAGCGGCTGTCAAACAGCCCCGAGGCCGAGGCCGGCCGCGCCAAGGCCCCCGCCCGGGCGTCCGCCACCGCCACCATGTACGTCAACGACATCCCCAGCGCGGATGACGAAACCATCGAGGAATCGGGTGTCTTCGGCCGGGCCGCCGTCGAACGCATCCTGGGCGGGAAGCTGGTCGAGGAGCGCTCCCTCGACGGAAGCCCGCTCCCGCCGCGGTTCTAGTCATCCTGCCGTCGGCGCCTGGCGCCACCACCCCCTACGAACGAGGACATTGTGTACGAAGGTGCAGTTCAAGAGCTGATCGACGAGCTTGGACGTCTCCCCGGCGTCGGCCCGAAGTCCGCCCAGCGGCTGGCCTTCCACATCCTCGAAGCCGATCCGCAGGATATGAAACGGCTCGTTGACGCCATCACCACAGTCAAGGAACGCGTTAAGTTCTGCACCGTTTGCGGCAATGTCACGGAGCAGGAGCTGTGCAACATCTGCCGCGACCCGCGGCGCGACCCCGCGATCATCTGCGTCGTTGAGGAATCCAAGGACGTCCTGGCGGTGGAACGGACCCGTTCCTTCCGCGGCAGGTACCACGTGCTGGGCGGCGCCATCAATCCCATCGCCGGCATCGGTCCGGAGCAACTCCGGATCCGGGAACTGCTCACCCGGCTCAACGACGGTGCGATCCAGGAAATCATCATCGCCACCGACCCCAACCTTGAAGGCGAAGCAACGGCCACCTATCTGGCGCGGATGCTCAAGTCGATCGGTATTGCCGTCACCCGGCTGGCGTCCGGACTGCCGGTCGGTGGCGACCTTGAGTATGCCGATGAGGTCACTCTTGGCCGGGCCTTCGAGGGCCGCCGCAACGCGCTGGGCTAACGGGACCACGAGAGCTGCCGCCGCACTGGACATGCGCACCGGCTGAGCCTACGGATGGGCATGATGGCACTATGCCCACTCTGCGCGGCGCGGGGAGGGCATGTCCCGCGGGGAACTGCCCGGCATGCGGTCACAATTTATCGCCGCGCGGCCTGCGGCGATAAACTGGCCTGAGAAGTAAAGTGGTCGCGCCATTTGGCTGCCTGGCCCTGAATCCAGATAATCCAGTGAGGGTGCGCGCATGAGTTTGCCCACTACCGAAGTCCAGCCCGGCTCCCGGGCCCAGGGACTGCCCGTCGCATCCGCCGCCACGAGGCACCTCGTGGTGAAGAAGTTCGGCGGCTCCTCCGTCGCGGACGCGGAAGGCATCAAACGCGTGGCCCGGCGGGTCGTGGATGCCCACAACGCCGGCGACGAAGTCGTGGTGGTGGTTTCCGCCATGGGCGACACCACCGACGAACTGCTTGACCTTGCGGCGCAGGTGACCGATTCGGCCCCGGCCCGTGAAATGGACATGCTCCTCTCGGCCGGCGAGCGTATTTCGATGGCGCTGCTGGCCATGGCCATCAACAAGTACGGCGCTTCGGCCCAGTCCTTCACCGGATCCCAGGCCGGGATGATCACGGACGGCATCCACGGCAAGGCCCGGATCATCGACGTCGACCCGCACCGGATCCGCACCGCTCTGGACAAGGGCAACATTGCGATCGTGGCCGGGTTCCAGGGCATGAGCCGCAGCACCAACGAAATCACCACGCTGGGCCGCGGCGGCTCGGACACGACGGCCGTGGCGCTGGCCGCAGCCCTCGACGCAGATGTCTGCGAGATCTTCACCGACGTCGACGGTATCTACACCGCCGATCCCCGCGTTGTTGCCTCCGCGCGCAAGATTGACCGCATCTCCAGCGAGGAAATGCTGGAACTGGCCGCCTCGGGTGCCAAGATCCTGCACCTGCGCTGCGTTGAATACGCCCGCCGCTTCGGGGTGCCCCTGCACGTCCGTTCCTCATTCAGCCCGAACGAAGGCACGTGGGTCATGCCCGGCGCCGACGACAAGATCACTACCCAAGAGGGAGTTGCCTTGGAGCAGCCAATCATCTCCGGCGTGGCGCACGACCGGTCCGAAGCGAAGGTCACGGTTGTCGGCGTACCTGACATCCCCGGCAAGGCCGCGGCGATCTTCCAGGTGATCGCTGACGCCCATTCGAACATCGACATGATCGTGCAGAACGTCTCCACCCACGGCACCGGCCGGACGGACATTTCCTTCACGCTGCCGATCGTCGAGGGCGCCGACGCCCTGGCCGCGCTCCGCGCCGCGGAGGACCAGATCGGTTTCGAGAGCATCGAGTACAACGAGCAGATCGGCAAGCTGTCCCTGATCGGCGCCGGTATGCGCTCCCACCCGGGTGTTTCGGCGCGGTTCTTCGCGGCGCTGTCCGCGGCGGGCATCAACATCAACATGATTTCGACGTCGGAGATCCGCATCTCGGTCGTCACCCACGCCGACCTGCTCGACGACGCCGTCCGGGCCATCCACAAGGCCTTCGACCTCGACAGCGAGGACGAGGCAACCGTCTACGGCGGCACCGGCCGGTAGCTTCGCTGAGGCCGGCCGGGGCGACAGGCGGACGCGTGCGCCGCAGTCGGCCTCGCACAAGAACTCACACAAAAAGAGAGCGGCAGTTGCCGCTCTCTTTTCTGGGTCCCGGCTTTTGCGTATCAGGCCGGTGGCGGCGGGACGTCAGACCTGCTCTTTCCAGAGATCAGACTTCCGCACCGCGTAGTGATGCCCGTGTGAATCCGTTTCGACTTCGAAGGTCGACAGGTTCTCTTCCGATGCGCGCTCGAAGTCATCGTGCCGGTGCACCACTGGCGCGGCGGTGTCACCGCGGCTGGCGTTGCCGAAGAGGTACCTGAACGTATAGGTCCGCTTCATAAAGCGCCTGACTGCACGTGTCACAATTCCCACCCCCTTCCGACCTTGCGGATGGATAACGGATGCGGCTGTTCTGTGCCTCCGTGCCCCCATTTTACGCCCGACGACGGCAAAAGGCCCGGCGACAAAGGCCCTTGACCAAGTTCGGCGACCTAGCGCAGGGACTTGTCCTCCGGGTCCCGCGGCACAACGTAGGTGGTGCCGTCCGGGCGGCGCAGGGTCTGCCACTGCCGGGTTTCGGCTTGTCGTTGTTCCAGCAGGTGCCGGTTCTGCTCCGTCATTTCGTGACCGAGGGAGCTGCGGTTGGCCGGGCCGAAAATGACGCGCAGCTTCCCGGTAGCCCGCATGAACCGCTGGGCGGCATTTTCCTTGGCCATCGCTGGTCCTCTCGCAGTCACCCCGGCAATCCCCTCAGTGTACGCTAATCATTAGTGCACTAATCAACGGAGGAGCCGGCGTGACCGAGGGTATTGCAGACCAGGAGGGGGCGGCCGACGACCTCCTGCTCGAGCAGCAGCTTTGCTTCGCCCTGACCGTGGCGTCGCGGAGCGTGGTGGGGGCGTACAAGCCCGTCTTGGACCGGCTGGGGCTGACCCACCCCCAGTACCTGGTCATGCTGTGCCTCTGGGAGTCCAGCCCGCGGTCCGTCCGGGAAATCAGCGACGCGCTGGCCCAGGAGCCGGCCACCATTTCACCGCTGCTGCGCCGCCTGGAAGCTGCCGGCCTGCTCAGCCGCCGCCGCGCCGCAGGCAACGAACGCTCCCTTGAGGTGGGGCTGACCGCCGCCGGCACCGCGCTCCGGCAGCAGGCGACGGCGGTCCCCGGCATCATGATGGACCGCCTGGGCTTGACCCGCGAGCAGGTCGGCCAGTTGCACGCCGCCATGACGGACCTGATTGCCGCAACGAAGAGCACGCCCGGGACCGCTGCGGATGCGGCTTCCCGGCGGTAGACTGTGCTGGACTGAGGAGGACAGCTGATGCGCATGCAACTGGGTCACGCGGCGATCGTTTTGCTGGCCGCGGCCGCACTGGCCGCCTGCACCCCGGAAGGCGGCGACGCACCGTCCCCCGCACCCACGGCCCCCACCGGCACGTCCGCCCCCGCGACGCCCACCCCCTCACCGGACACCGAAACAACGCAGCCGGCACCCTCGCCGTCGGCGGTTCCCTTGCCGTCCGGGCCCGGCCAAGGCAACGCCGAGCTGGCCATCATGATCAAGCCGTCCGAGACGGGGACGCCGAGCAACTTCACCCTGGTCTGCCAGGACGGCGTCCCGGCCGCCGAAAGCAATCATCCGGACGCCGCGGCGGCGTGCGGGGCGCTGAAGGACAATCCGGCCATCCTGAGCCCGGCCCCAACGGCCAAGGACCAGCTCTGCACCCAGCAGTACGGCGGCCCGCAGCAGGCAACCGTCACCGGCGTTGTGGACGGCCGCTCCGTGAACGCGGTCTTCAGCCTGACCGACGGCTGCGAAATCGCGAACTGGAATGCCGCCCAGGCGGTCCTCGGCTCCAGCGGCGGAGCTGTCTAGGCTGATGCACCTCCCGCAGGATCACTGGCTGCCGCAACAGGCCGCCCACGAACAACGTGTGCGGCGCTACGCCGATCCGTATCTTGCCCGCCGATCAGCCGGACGGAAGCACCCGGTGGAGGATTTCCTCTTCACCTACTACACGCAGAAGCCGGGCCAGCTGCTGCGCTGGCACCCGGGGGCAGGCGTGCTGCTCTCCGGCCCGGCGACGGCGGAACGCTCAGGCTGGAAGCACTACCGCGCCGCCACCGACGGCGAGCTTGCCGCCGCCGGCCTGCCGGCGGGAACCGCGGCGGTGACGGTCGACGTCGACGCCTTCCTAAGCGACCGGCGCGAAGCGCTGGAGTTCGCCGGCATCATTCTGGCCGGGACGGCCGCACGGCCAGCCCAGTTCGGCTGCTTCGGCCTGCACGAATGGGCCATGGTCTACCGGCAGGACAAGTTCGAACTCCGGCATGAGTACCTCCGGCTCCGGCTCGGCGCCGACCGCACGGACCAGGTCGTGGAAGAAAACCGGATCCGCTGCTCACATTTTGATGCTTTCCGGTTCTACACCCCGGATGCCGTTCCGCTGAACAGCCTCGAGCCCAGCCGGGACAACCAGCGGACCATGGAGCAGCCCGGCTGCCTCCACGCCAACATGGACCTCTACAAATGGGCCTACAAACTGGCGCCGGTGCTGCCGAGCGAACTGGTGATGGAATGCTTTGAACTGTCCTGGCGGATCCGCGCCATGGACATGCGCGCCTCGCCCTATGATCTGGCGGAATGGGGCTATCCGGCCATCCGGATTGAGACGCCCGAAGGCAAAGCCGACTACGTGGACCGGCAGCGCGCCTTCGCCGCCGAGTCCCAGGAACTCCGGCGCCGGTTGCTCCGCGAACTCACACCCCTGCTGCGGGTCCTCGGCCCCGCCGCGCTCACGACGGGCGGCCCGGCGACCGGCCCCGGCGAAGGACGGCCATGACGGCACCCCCCAACCCGCACGACGTCGACCTCACCATCCGCCTGACCGAGACGCCGGGCGGCCCGGCATGGACCTTCCGGCTCCAGGCCAGCGGCGGAGCACTCACGGACGGCTCCAACCTGCCCGATGCCGCCGCCGCTCTCGACGCCGTGGAGCGGTTCGGCGCGGAGGTCTTTTTCCCGCAGCCCGGCCCGCCGAAGATGTGCACGCAGCAGTACGGCGGCCCGCAGGTCGCGCACGTCACCGGCTGGTTCCACGGCCGCCAGGTCAACAGCGCCTTCAGCCGCACCGACGGCTGCGAGATCGCGCGCTGGCGCGCCATGGCACCGCTGCTGGGCGGGGTGGCCGGCGGGACGGGTGCAATCTAGGACCGTGCGGCCAAGGGCCGGGACCCCGCCGCGCAGGGTCGCAGCAGAACGGCAACGGCCGGCGGTAGGAACCGCCGGCCGTTGCCGTTTCAGGATGGAATGTCCGGTGCTAGATGGCGTTGTCGGGAGCCGGGGCCTGACCGGAATTCTGGATCTTGGCCTTCTCCTGCTTCACCTTCTTGCCCTTGTCCTTCTTCTCCTTCTTGTCCTTCTTGTCCTTATCTTCGTTGCCGTCCTCGCCGGGACCGTCGTTGCTGTCCTGGTCCTCGGCCGTCGGCGGTACTGCAGCGCCGTCGGCGGCGGTAACCAGCACGCTGACAAACGTCGGTGCGCTGGCGCCGGCAAACGTCACCCGGCCGATGTAGGAGCCCGGCTGCAGGCCCTTCCAGTTCAGGCTGACCTGGCCGGACTTGCCGTTGGCAAGCTTCAGCGGATTCGGCGTCACCGTGGCGTTGCCGACGTTGGCAAGAAGCACCGTGGCGTCGACTGTGGCCTTGGTGGCCTGGCCGTTGGGGCTGGCGTAGAGGTTGGCGTAGACCGTGTAAGTGCCGGCTGCCGGGTTAGGGATGGAAACCGATTCGCTGGCCGATGAGGTGGCCACCGTGAGGGGACCGTTGGGCGTCATCACGTACATGTCGAAGTCGGCATTCGGATCGGCGGAAATGACCGAGAACTTAGCCACCGGGCTGCCGGCCGGAACCTGGACCGTCTTGACGTGGTTGGACGCGTCAGTCTCGCCGGTGAAGTCGCCCGGAACCAGTTCAACATTGGTGGAGTCCGCTTTGGAGAGTCCATCGAGGGTCATCTGGATCGGGGCGTCGGTGCCGGAAAGTACCTTGATCGCGCCGGAACCGGTGGCATCCTGGGTCGCAAAGGCAACGTCGGCGGGCGCCACCAGCGACTGCGGGCGGACCGCGATCGGCGACGCGACGGTCTTGTTCGCGCCCTGCCAGATCAGTGATCCCATGGCGTACTGGGCCAGCGGTGCCGTCTGGTTTTCGAACGAGACCTTGAAGGTGCGCTTTTCCCCGGCCTTGCTGAAGTTCAGGACCTCCGGGGACACCTTGACCTTGACACCGGGCAGGTCGACCTTCGCCCGGTAGGTGCCCGGGGTCAGTGCGGTCACCGTGCGCGTGAGCTCCATCCTGCCCGCGAGGTTGCCAAGGGCGAAGGAGGCAACGTTCATGTCCCGCGCCCTGGTGCTGCCGAGTCCGGGGATGCCCAGGTCAAGCCCGGTGCCCTGGACAAAAGCCAGGTAGTCCTCCGTCGTGGCGTCGTAGACCAGGCCGGGATCGAGCACCCGGGCCGGGTCGACCTGGCCCGCGCCGGTGGCGAAGACATCGGTGTTCCGGGATCCGTCGGCGAGTTTGATCTCCCCGGCGGTGGTCATCATGGCGGACTTCACGGTGGCCGGGGACCACAGCGGGTTCCGGGAGAGGACCAGGGCGCCGAAGCCGGCCACGTGCGGGGCCGCCATCGAGGTGCCGGAGAGGAAGCCGAAGCTGTCCCCGCCGGTGCCGATCGGCGAAACGCCGGCCAGGACGGCCACGCCCGTGGACGTGACGTCGGGCTTGAGCAGGTCCGAGCCGCTGGCCAGGAGCGGCCCGCGGGATGAGAAGCCGGCGATCTGCGGCTGCGCTTCCAGCGGCAGGCCGGTGGTGTCCTTGTTGACCAGCGACACCCTAATGGCCGGGTCCGCGGCGACCTTGGCCTTGATGGCCTCGGTGGACGGCGGGTTGACGTGAACGGTGGGGACGGCGTGCTTGTCCGTGTCGAGGGAGGAGTTGCCGAGGTTGACCAGGATCATGCCGACGCCGCCGCCGCGCTTGACCTCATCACTCTTATCCGTGCGGGCCACGACGCCGCGGTCACAGACCACTACGCGGCCGGCGATTTTGGCCGGGTCCAGGGATCCGGCTTCGCAGAGGTTGGCGCGGCCGGCGCCGGAGCCGGCACTGGCGGCGAGGACCACGCCGGCGTTCGACACCTCGCTGTTCATGATGGACGCGCCGCGGTACTTGCTGCCGTCGGAGAATTCCACGGTGCCCTGGAGTTCCTGCGAGAAGCTGCTGGCTGCAACGGTGGTCAGCCACGGTGCGCCGTGGTTGACGGTGCTGGCGGTCGGTCCGGAGTTGCCGGCCGAGGCGGCCACAAAGATGCCGGCCGAGGCGGCGGACAGGAACGCCATGGACACCGGGTCCGTGGTGGTGTCCGTGGCGCCGGAGATGGAGTAGTTCAGCACGTCGACGCCGTCGACGATGGCCTGGTTGATGGCATCGATGGAGGCGGAGGAGTAGCAGCCGCCGCTGTTGGGGTTGGTGTCTTCCCAGCAGACCTTGTAGATGGAGAGCTTCGCGGCGGGGGCGATCCCGCTGGTCTGGCCGAAGCTGCGTCCGTCGACGACGGCCTCGACGCCGGCGTTGCCGGCCGCGGTGCTGGCGGTGTGGGTTCCGTGGCTTCCGGTGTCGACCGGGGAGATCAGTTCCGTCGGCGCCGGCGTGGCATAGGCCTGGAACGTGTCCGCGAAGTAGTGGGCGCTCAGGACCTTGGAGTTGCATTCGGTGCCGTCAAAGCCCTCGCCGGCCTGGCATTCACCGATGAAGGTGTCGCCGTCGGACTTGAGCATGGCGATCTTGCCGTCGCCGGTGCGGTACGGCACCCCGACGACGGGGTCCCCGGTGAGCGGCTTGACCGGATCCCCGGCGAAGTACGGGCTCGACGGCGTGTACCCGGTGTCGATGACACCGACCACAACGCCCTTGCCGGCGCCATCCTGGCCACCGAACTGGGTGTTCCACGTGCCGTTGGCGCCGCTGAGCTTCAGGAAGTCGGCACTGGAGTAATCCGGGGCGTTTTCGGTATCCGGGGCGACGAGCAATACGCCCGGATCCTTGGCCAGTTTGATGGCCTGGTCCGCGGTCAGGCTGGCGCTGAAGCCGTTGAGCGCGGCGGTGAACTGACGCTCGATGGCGACGTTCTGCCCGCCGGCGATCTCCGCCTGCTTGCGTTCCAGGTGCGCCTTGTACTTCTTGACCTCGGATTTGCTGGAGTCGAGTTTGCGCCCCTTCTCCGGCTTCGTTGCCGGCAGTCCCGGGGTGCCGCCGTCGTAAGTCGCGGACGGCTTTTCGGCCAGGACCACAACATAGCGGCCGTCCTGGTAGGTGTTCGGATCGATGCTTTTCTGCGCCACTGTCGTGGCGGCCGGGCCGGGGGCCGCGGTGGCCGGGGCGACCGCGGCGGTCGAGAGGAGTAGGGGCAGGCCCAGGGTCAGCGCCACGGCCCTCCGGAGTCCCCCGCTTCGAAGGAAGCTCTTACCTGGTGATTTCACGGGTGCTTGAGACCTTTCGTAGGAAACGGCCCCGGCTGCAGCACCGGGCCGAATGGGCTGGGCAAACTGCCCCCCAGCAGATCCCGCGCGGACGCGGAATACACCAGCCGCTTCATACAGTACAGAATGTTTCCCGAATATGACACAGGCCACATAAGGCGACGACAGTTTTGTCACACGCTTTTGCGGCGCGACGAATCCGGCCAGCTCCGCGAGCGCGGTCAGGGGACGGCGGCAGCCGGAGCAAGACTGCCGGGCCGGCGGCTAGCTCGGCGTCCGGACCACCTTGCTGATCCGGGCCCGGGTTTCCTCATCCATCGTTCCGGCGACGTTGCTTTCACGGGCGGCGCGGTCCGCTTTGATCTTCTGGAGAACCATCCGGCCCAGTCCGGCGAACACGGCGGCGGCGACGACGGGCAACACCACGGATTTGGGATTCTCAGCCATGCCGCCATCCTACTGACGGCAGCGGATCCGATCCATAGCCGCCGCCGTGGCCGCGGCCACGGTTCACACTCACGGCACGAATGCGCCGGGACCGGCCGGGGCCGGTAGAATGGGGATGCAAGCTCGCGGAGCGCCCGATCACACCTCTTTTAACGACATCGTTTCTTGACGTCACCGTTACTGGTGAGACCGGCGTGAGACGGCATCACTCCGCTGCGCCCTTACCCACCTGCTCACGCACAGGAGTTGCCGGATGCCCCGGATCATTGTCGACGTCATGCTCAAGCCCGAGATTCTGGACCCGCAGGGGAAGGCCATCGTGGGTGCACTGCCCCGGCTGGGCTTCACTGCCTTTAGCTCCGTCCGCCAGGGCAAGCGCTTTGAACTCATGGTGGACGGCGAGGTGACCGAGGAGATCCTGGCCCAGGCCCGGGACGCCGCCGAGACCCTGCTGTCCAACCCGGTCATCGAGGACGTCGTCAACGTCGAGGTCGTCGAGGCCTGACATGACTGAAATCCCCCTGATCGGCGACGCCCTCGCCGCCACGATTGAGCCGACGCTCGCGGGTGCGAAGATCGGTGTCATCACCTTCCCCGGCACGCTGGACGACCGTGACGCCGCCCGCGCGGTCCGGCTCGCCGGCGGCACGCCGGTGGCGCTCTGGCACGCTGACACGACCCTGGGCGACGTCGACGCCATCGTGATTCCCGGCGGGTTCTCTTACGGTGACTACCTCCGCGCCGGCGCGATCTCCCGTTTCGCGCCCCTCATGGCCAAAGTCATCGACGCCGCCAACTCCGACGCGAAGCTGCCGGTCCTCGGCATCTGCAACGGCTTCCAGATCCTCACCGAGTCGCACCTGCTGCCCGGTTCGATGATCAAGAACGATCACCTCAAGTTCATGTGCCGCGACCAGGTGCTGCGGGTGGAAAACAACGCCACGGACTGGACCCGGGACTATGCTTCCGGCCAGGAAATCACTATTCCGCTGAAGAACCAGGACGGCCAGTACATCGCCGACGACAAGACCCTGGATGCCCTCGAAGCAGAAGGCCGCGTGGTGTTCCGCTACGTCGGCTTCAATCCGAATGGCTCCCGCCGTGACATCGCCGGCATCTCCAACGCCGCCGGCAACGTCGTCGGCCTGATGCCGCACCCCGAACATGCCGTCGAGGTCGGGTACGGCCCGGCGTCCCTGGACGGGTTCGGCGTCACGGACACCGACGGCCTCGGCTTCTTTACCTCGGTGCTGAACAAGATTGTGGGAGTAACCAAATGACGGAAACCTCGACCGGTCCGCTCGCCGGCGCCAAGAAATTCAACATCGACACCGTCGAGAACGCTGCCGCAACTCCGGACGTTGAGCTGCCGTGGGCCGAGCTTGGACTCAAGCAGAACGAATTCGACGAGGTCGTCAAGGTCCTGGGCCGGCGCCCGACCGGCGCGGAACTGGCCATGTACTCGGTGATGTGGAGCGAGCACTGCTCCTACAAGTCCTCCAAGAACCACCTGCGCCAGTTCGGCGACAAGGTCACGGATGAAATGAAGAAGGACATGCTGGTCGGCATCGGCGAGAACGCCGGCGTCACCAACCTCGGCGACGGCTGGGCCGTGACCTTCAAAATCGAATCGCACAATTCGCCCTCGTTCGTGGAGCCCTATCAGGGTGCGGCGACCGGCATCGGCGGCATTGTCCGCGACATCATTTCCATGGGCGCCCGCCCGGTGGCCGTGATGGATCCGCTGCGGTTCGGCGCCATCGACCACCCGGACACCGCCCGCGTGATGCACGGTGCCGTCGCCGGGATCGGCGGCTACGGCAACTCCCTCGGCCTGCCCAACATCGGCGGCGAAATGGTCTTCGACGCCGTCTACCAGGGCAACCCGCTGGTCAACGCCCTGGCCGTCGGCGTGATGCGTCACGAGGACATCCGGCTGGCCAACGCCTCCGGCAAGGGCAACAAAGTCGTGCTGTTCGGTGCCCGCACCGGCGGCGACGGCATTGGCGGCGCCTCGGTGCTGGCCTCGGAATCCTTCGATGACACCAAGCCGTCCAAGCGCCCCGCCGTCCAGGTCGGCGATCCCTTCGCCGAGAAGATCCTGATCGAATGCTGCCTGGAGCTGTTCAAGGGTTCCCTTGTTGAGGGCATCCAGGACCTGGGCGCGGCCGGTATTTCCTGCGCCACGTCCGAGCTGGCCTCCAACGGTGACGGCGGCATGGAAGTCGAACTGACCTCCGTGCTGCTCCGCGACCCCACCCTGACCCCGGGCGAGATCCTGATGTCCGAGTCGCAGGAACGCATGATGGCCGTGGTCACCCCGGAGAACATCGCCGCTTTCGAGGCCGTGATGGACAAGTGGGCCGTGGAATATTCCTGGCTGGGCGAGGTGACGGACACCGGCCGCCTGATCATCACGTGGGAAGGCGAAGTCATCGTCGACGTCGACCCGCGCACCGTGGCGCACGACGGCCCGGTCTATGACCGCCCCTACGCCCGGCCCGAGTGGCAGGACGCCCTGCAGGCCGATGCCTTCACGGGCTCGGTGCAGGACGCAACCCGTCCGGAGACCCCCGCGGAGATTGCCGCCGCTGTCACCGAGCTGATTGCCTCTCCGAACATGTGCAGCAAGTCCTGGATCACCGACCAGTACGACCGCTACGTCGGCGGCAACACCGCCATGGCGTTCCCCGACGACGCCGGCGTGGTCCGGGTGGATGAGGAAACCGGCCTCGGCGTGGCCCTGGCCACCGACGCCAACGGCCGCTACACCTACCTGGACCCGTACCATGGCGCGCAGCTGGCGCTGGCCGAGGCCTACCGCAACGTCGCCACCTCCGGTGCCGTGCCGATGGCCGTCAGTGACTGCCTGAACTTCGGCTCGCCCGAGGACCCGGACGTGATGTGGCAGCTGGCCGAGGCCATCCGCGGGCTGTCCGACGCGTGCATGGAGCTGGGCATCCCGGTCACCGGCGGCAACGTCTCGCTCTACAACCAGACCGGCACCACCCCGATCCACCCCTCCCCCGTGGTGGCCGTCCTGGGCAAGTTCGACGACGTCGCCCGGCGGACGCCGTCGGGCTGGCGCGAGGACGGGCAGGCCATCTACCTGCTCGGCACGACGGCCGCGGAGCTGGACGGTTCGGAATGGTCCAACCTGCGCGGACACCTTGGCGGCCTGCCGCCGAAGGTTGACCTCGCAGCCGAGCGTGCTCTGGGTGAAATCCTGATCAACGCCTCCCGCGACGGCATGGTGGACTCCGCGCACGACCTTTCCGAAGGCGGCCTCGCGGCGGCCCTCGTGGAGTCCTCGCTGCGCTTCGGCGTCGGCGCCCGGATCGCGCTGCAGGATGTCCTGGACCGCGACGGGGTGGACTTGTTCACCGCGCTGTTTTCCGAGACCCAGGGCCGCGCCGTCGTCGGTGTTCCCCGGTCCGAGGAGATCCGCTTCACGGACATGTGCACCGCGCGCGGCTTCGCGCACGCCCGGATCGGCGTCGTGGACGCGGACAGCGGCTCGCTCGAGATCAACGGTGTGGAGACCCTGTCCCTGGCCGCGCTCCGCGAAGCCCACGAGGGGACCCTGCCGAAGTACTTCGGCTGACCTTCCTTCGCTCCCAAGTAACGCGGGGTCACTTCCCGCCCATAAATCCCCTCGGGATGGGCGGGCAGTGGCCCCGCATTGACGTATAACGGTTGCCTTGGATCTCCGCCCAGGCCAGTTCGCGGTCGATCCGCAGAGTGGCCGGCGGTTGGTGGGCGATCAGCACGATGCACCGCTCGGCGGCCCACTCTTCGAGTTCCGCGATGAGCACGTGTGTGGAGTCCTCGTCGAGGCCGTTGAACGGTTCGTCGAGGACAAGCGTGTCGAAGGTGCCCACGGTGCACTGGATGATCCACAAACGACGGCGGTTGCCGGTTGAGAGCGTCTCCGCGGCGGAATCCAGCCACGGGCCCAGCCCGTAGCGTTCCGCGCGGCCGAGGGCCTCTGCGGGGTCCGCACCGCACCAGCGGCTGGCAAAGACCAGATGGTCCCGGACATTCATCATCGGATAGAGGGCCGGTTCGGTCCGGCAGATCCGCCGTCGTTCGTGGGCCGCAGGGGACGCCGCCGGCACCCCGTTGATCAGCGCGTGTCCGCCGGACGCCGGCAAGTACCCGCTGAGGATTTCGACCAGGGTGGACTTGCCCGAGCCGTTGGGACCGTGCACCCGGGTGATGCCCGGCTCGTCGAGCCGCAGCCGGGCACCGTCCAGGACTGCCGGCCCCCGGCCGTACCCTGCGGTGACGGAATCGAGTTCTACAAAACCGTGAGATTGCGGTGAGCGCACCAGAGTGCTCCTCCCAGTAGGGCCGCTGCGGACAACGGCGTGAGCCAGATCGACAGCGTCGGCGCGGAGAGCAGCCACACCGGCGGGATTCCGCCGAGGAGCAGCGCTGCCAGCGCGGTCGCGAGGCTCTCCCCCGCTCCCCCGTCAACCGTGCGCGGCGGCGGGAAAAGCCGTTCGGCAATGCTGGTGCCCGCGCCGGCGCCAGCCGCGATCACCAGCGCAGACACATCGATCCGGCCAAGCACAAGCGACACGGCGGCCGCGGCCAGGGCGCCCAGCAGCACCGTCGGGGCCAGCAGCGTGGCGAAGTGGACCGCGACGGCGGTGCGCAGCGGCGCGCCGGTTTCCACGGCGGCGCGCAGCCTGCCGCCGCAGGCCCTGCGGCCCAGGTCCCCGAGGGTCATTTCGGCTCCGGTCAGCCCCAGCATGGCGCTGCCGAAGGCCGCTGCCAGGACGATGCTCGAGGCCGCCGCGCCGGGGAGGACGGCCAGGTCCGGGGCGCCTGCCGCACGGGCCGCGGCCAACGCACACACGATCCCGGCCAGCGCCCAGCCGAGCCGGTCCTCGACGCGCCGGCGCCAGCTCCTGGCCCGTTGGCTAAGCAGCAACCGGAACCAGTACCATCCGGCGGACCGTCCAAGCCGCGGCTGCCTGGCCGGCACGGCCGCGGTCTCCACCCGGAAGGACCGGAACCGCAACCGGCGCCATTCGGACCTTCCCAGAACGGCAAGGCCCAGCAGGGTAACCACCATGGCCGCAGCCAGCGCCGTTCCGTGCTCCTGCCCCGGCACCACGGGGGACACCGGCTGCACGCTGCCGCCGGGTGAAAGCCGCGGCAGCAGCACCAGGGCCAGGACGAGCCCGCTGCTGGCCCCGAGCGTCGCGGCCGCGGCGAGGCCGGCCCCGAACGGCACACCGGCCCCCAGAACGTTCCCGGCCTGGCGCAGACTGACCAGCAACGTGCCGGCCAGCCAGAGCAGGGGCTGCAGCACCATAACGGCAATGGCCGCGGGCACCCACGCCCGGTCAGCGGTCGCTGCCAGGAGACCGGCAATCCCGCCGCAGCCCAGCAACGCCCAGAAGCCGGCAGCGCCGAGGGCCCGGGGGACGACGTAGACGAGGTGGACCAGCGACGCCGGGACGTCGAGCGCCCGGAAGTAGGCCCGGTTGGGGTGCCCGGACACCGCATTGCGGTACCGGCCAAGCGCCTCCGCGAAGAACAGGCTCAGGCCTGACAAGAGGACCAGTGAGGCAGCGAGCGGGACCAGCAGCGCCGGCGCCGGGACTTCGGTGGAGAGGACGGCGAAGATCCGGGCGAATCCGTACCCGGCCGCCGGGACTGCGAGGCACAGGGCCGCTGCCGCGGCCACCAGCACCCGCTTGAGGCTGCTCAGCCGCCAGGAAAGGCCCAGCGCGTTGGCCAGCTCCGCGCAGCGCAGGTCGATGAGAAGTTCCAGCCGGGTCCACCATCCCGGGACCGGAGCCGTCGGCCGGGGCGCCGGACCGGGCTCCGCAACACTGGCCGGCTGGCGGCCGGCCGGCACCCGGAGGGTCATTGGAACCGGCTCGGGGTGGAGGCCTTCTTCGACTCCGCGGCCTCCATCGCGTTGAAAAGCACGGCAACCGTGCCGATGAAAGCGAGGACCAGGCCGGTCAGGCACAGGATGCGGACGGGGAAGACGTCAAAGCGGCCATCGAGGAAGACGGCCATCGTCAGCAGCGGCACCACCAGGAACACCACGCTACGCAGGCGGCCCGGATCCGACAGCCTGCCGAACATGCCCAGCAGCGGCACCGCGACTCCGCCCACGGCCAGGACCATCGCCAGGACGGACGAGAATCCGCCCAGCTCGGTCCGGGCGAGTAAGGAGTCGTCCAAAAGAAACGCCAGCAGCATACCGGCGCAGCTCAAGACGATGGCGGCCAGGACGATTCTTACATGCTCCGTCTTCAGTTTCATGGCGGGGGCTCCACTCCTCTTGTGCCAGGGCTAAACGATGGACACGGCTGCGCCCAGGGCCATGGCAACCACGCCCACCAGGACCGCGCGCCGCCGCCCGACTTGCTCCAGGGACTGACGGTATAGGACAAGGACCGCCAGGCAAAGCAACACGACGGGAAGCGCCTTGACCGCGCTGGCCGGCATGGATCCGCTGACCAATGACCAGACCTGCAGCGGTACGAGGGTCACCACGACGATGGCCGTGAACAACCCGATGTGCATTGTCCGGCCGAGCCGGAGAGTGCCGCGGAAGAGGTGCTTTTCCAGCAACCGGGCGAGACCGAGGTAGATGGCCAGGACAATCGCGAACGCGATGATTCCCAGCACGAGGGCCACCGAGACGGAGAGCTGGAGCAGCTCCGGTTCCAGCTCTTCGGGGGCCTCCACCGGGACGCGTGCCTCAAGCATGGAGCGGGTTTGTGGCAGGCGCAGCAGCAGCACTCCCATCACGGCGGCATAGACCAGCCAGCGGACAGCGCGGTGGGTGGCGGGGGCGGCGGCATCGGGTGCCTCGATACGGGGTGCCTGCGGTAGGGCAGTCATGACCTTCACCTTCTCGATTACGAAATAAGGACAGCCTCGATGGCGGCCCCGCAAAGGATGAGGGCGGCGCCGGCGGCGAACAACGCCATCGAGCCGGGAAGCGCCGCAACGTACATGGGGATCGCTCCGTGGCCGGGCCGGCGCCGCCGGAGTGCGGTGACCACCGGGTAGATGCCGGCGGCGGCGGTCACCAGGCAGCCGAGGAACTCGAACGGGACGTACCAGAGCACGGAGCCCACAAGCGGCTGCACGCCGGCGGTGACGACGCCGATTTTCGCTGTTGCGCCGACGTAGAGTCCGAGCAGCGGTAGCGTCACCACGGTTGCCGCGCCTGCCGTGATCGCGCCCGAATACAGCAGGCAGGCCACGCCGAGGTTCCGGAGGGCGATGGTGCCGAAGTTCCAGCCCTCGGCCGCCGGGGTTTCTTTCGCCAGCTGCGCGAAGGCCTGCAGGCTTTGGTAACCGATGAGCAGCCCCGCCAGGAACAGCAGGGACGTCAAGGCCAGGGACACGGCGACGCTTCTGGCGCGGGGCCCTGCGGGGATAAAGGTGCTCCGGGCGAGGCTGCTCATGGCTACCGGCCGCCGCTACGCGATCGCGATTTTCTTGCCCTTGCGGGTGATGTACCAGCGGACGGTTGCAACAAAAGCGCTGCCGACGCCGAAGCCGAAGGCAGCCCCGACGAGGGTCAGCGCCCAGCCGCCGACCTGGACTGCGGTGACGATCTGGCTTGCCGCCGCCGTCGAGATGCCAAGTGCGCCGACCACCCAGGCGACGGCGACGCTGCCGACCACCAGGCCGACGGCCGCCACGGCTGCGGCGGCCGCGATCATTGTTGTGCGTTTTGCTGTGATGTTCATGGTTACTTCCTTCGGAGTGAGAAGCCTTCATCGAACTGTGGTGAACCGGGGGTCCCGGTGGTCCAACTGTAGGAATCCGCGTCACTCCCGCGCGTCGCCTAAAAGTCCACACTCTGACGGGCTGTGGGGCTACTTTTGTCTACCGTCCGGGGTCCGCGCCGCTTAGAGCGTGATCAGGCCGCGCCGGGCCGCGCCGACGACGAGCTGGACACGGTTCTTCACGCCGAACTTGGCCATCAACCTGCCCACGTGGGCCTTAACCGTGGCTTCCGTGACGAAAAGGGCTGCCGCGACGTCCCGGTTACTCAGTCCCTGTCCGATCATTTCGAGGACCTCGGTCTCCCGTCCGGTCAATGGGTCGCGCAGCGCGGCCGGCTGTTCCCCGGGTACCGCGGCCTTCGTGATGACTTCCTTGACCAGCGCCTCGGCGACCTGGGGGCTGATGGCCATGGTGCCGGCGTGGGCCTGGCGGATGGCGTCGGCGACCTCGGCCGGGCGCGAGTCCTTCACAATGAATCCTTGGACGCCCGCCCGGAAGGCCGGCACGAGGTATTCTCCCGTCGCAAACGTGGTGATGGCCAAAATCGCCGGCCGGCACCCCGAGTCCAGGATCCGGGTGGTGGCCTCGATGCCGTCCAGGACCGGTAACTGCATGTCCATCAACACCACGTCCGGCTGCAGCCGGGATGCCATCTCGACGGCGGCCAGACCGTCCCCGGCGATGCCGATGCACACCATCCCGGCGGCGCCGTCGATGAACATGCTCAGTGCCTGGCTCATCAGGCCTTGGTCCTCGACGACCAGGACACGGATATCATCCACGGTGTTCCCTTCCATCCTGCGACTATCGGCGAACTCGAATGTGGACTTTTGTAGCTACCGCAGGACCCGCAGAATCGAAAATACTGTCCAGAGCCGCATTTATCCATCTTTGGGGGAAAAACATGAAACGGTTCCGTGCACGTTCGGCAGCCATCGTCCTGGCAGCCATGCTGGCTGCCACCGCCGCACCGGCCCAGGCTGCGCCGCTCCCGGCCGCCGGACCGGCCCTGTATCCAGCCGTTACGTCCCCACTGAAAATCTCTGCCCCCGGGGCCGGGATGGTGGCATCCGAAGGCTTCCGGGACGAGTTCGCGAAGCTGCGCTGCCTGTTCTTCGGCTGCTAAATCCGGTGTCCGGTCCGCCATGGTCGGTAGGGTGGGCCGCATGAACGCCGAACCGTCCGCCGGGGTCCGCCCGGGCGCCCGCCATTGGTTGCAGGATCCGCTGACGTACCGCTCCCGGCCGTTGCCGGCGTGGGGGCAGGCGGGCGTGGCAGCCCTCGCCGCCTGGTCGCTGCTGACCGATCTGCCGGGCCTGCTCAACGAGGAGGCCGGTGGCGCGTCCCTGGTGCTGCCGCTGGCCAGCCTCGTCCTGCTGGCCCTCGGCCCGTTGCTGGCCACCATGCGGTGCTGGCCCGGGGCTCTCGTGACGCTGGCCGGGGCCATGCCCGAACTGGCCCAACCGGCATCCCACGCCTTGCTGTTCCTGAGCCTGACCGTCCTGATCTGCGCCTTCACCGGAAGCCGGCGGGTAAGCTTCGGGGTGTTGGTGCTGGTGCTCCTGTGGATGACCGTGAACGCCGCACTCATCCCTTCCGACTACCTCGTGATCAACGTCGTCCTCGCTGTGGCGGTTTCCCTGTTGTACGGCATCTGCCGGGCCGCGGTCCGTTCGCGGGAGCAACTGGAGCGCACCACCGCCGCGCAGCAGCAATTGGCGCTGGACCACACGGAGGCGCTCCTGGCCGGGCGCCGGCAGATGACCCGCGACCTCCACGACGTCATTGCGCACGACGTCACGGTCATCGCGCTGCAGGCCGACGCCGCCCTGTCCGGCCACAACGCTGTCTTCCGGCAGCAGAGCCTCGAGGCGATCTCGGACGCCGCCCACCGGTCCCTCGCCGACCTGCGCGCGATGATGCGGGTGCTGTCCCCCGGAACGGGTGCGGAACCGGCACCGGCGGACTCGTCGCTCTCCCGCGCCGTCGCTGACGTCGTCGGGAATCTGCGCCGGCTTGGTTTTCCCACGGACGTCCAGGTCGCGGGAGATCTGGACTCGCTGCCCGCGGCGGTCCAACTCGGTGTCCTGCCGGTGCTGCGCGAGTGCAGCACCAACGTCGTTGTGCACGCCGAGCCCGGAGCCCCGGTCCGGATCGTGCTGGACGCGACGGCCCGTGAACTGGCCCTGGAAGTCTCCAACCGGGCGGCCACCGGGGATCCCAACCCGGGCCGCACCCCGCGGGGCGGGTTCGGCCTGGGTTTCATGCGCGAGCGGGTTGAACGCCTTGGCGGCCGCCTGGTGACGGGGCTGACGGACGGGCAGTGGCGGGTCAGTGCCGTGTTCCCGCTGGCGGATAGCAACGCGGAGTCAGATACGGCCCGTGTTGGCGCCGCGGATGGGCCATAAGTGACCCCGCGTTGCTGTCTAGGACGGCTGCCGCTTCTTGGCGGGGCTGGCGGCGGAGAGGATACCGATCGCTCCGACGAACGCCAGGACCTGCCCCGTGATGCACAGGTCCCGGACCGGGAACACGTTGAACAGCTCATCGAGGAAGACCGCCAGCGTCAGCATCGGCACCACCATAAAAACGACGCTGCCCAGGCGGCGGGGATCAGCCAGCGTGCCAAGCATTCCCAGCAGCGGAACCGCCACGCCGCCGACGGCCAGCCCGGCCACCAGCACAGTCGAGAGGCCGCCAAGCTGATCCCGCACCAGCAAAGAGCCGTCCAGGGTGAACGCGGCCAGCATGCCGGCCCCGCACACGGCGATGGCGGCCAGGAGAATTTTTACGTGCGTCGCGCTCAAGGTCATGCTGGGTACTTTATCCCGGGCGGCCAACTCCTGCGTTCCGGCAGTGCGGGTCAGGCGTCGTCGCTGCGGAGCTCGCGCTGGCGGGCACTGAGCAGTTCCACGTCGGGGCGGGCCGCCACAAACCGTTCGACGGCGTCGAGCACCTCCACGAGGTGGGCCCGGTCCGCCGCCACGAGCCCGACGCCGATGAGCGTCCGCCGGTGCTGGTCCTGCAGCCCGGTCTCGGCCACCGAGACGTCGAACCGGCGCTTGATCTCGGCCAGGACGGGCCGCACCGCGGAGCGTTTCTCCTTGAGGCTGTGAACGTCGCCGAGGAGCAGGTCGAATTCAATCCAGCCGATCCACATGCTCCCATTGTCGCCGACGGCTGCAGCCTGTGGGATGCGGGCGGCAGGAGGCAGGAGGCAGGAGTCCGTTCAGCCGGTCCCGGCGGCGAGCTCCCGGGCAGCGTCGATGTAGCGGGCGGTGACATGCCGCCGGGCCCGCTGGGCCAGGGCGTCGCCGGCCGCGAAGAACCAGTTGGACGGGACGCCGAAGGCCATGATCCGCAGCGTCACTTTCCCCGCGGCGTCGATGCACACCTCAAAGGATTCCTCCCCGCGGACCGGGTGCCCCGGCAGGGTCCCGTAGCCGAACCCGGCCGACTGCGGCACGTCGGCGGCCAGCGGCTCCCGCACCCAGACCACCTCGCAGGGGGCATTAATACGGAACGGCCCGACGCCGAAGCCGCTCACCACCCGGGTGCCGGGGACCACGACGTCGGATTCGGCCCGGACCCGGAGCCCCGCGCCGCGCTGGAGCTGCCACGACAGTGTCCCGGCGACGGCCCGCCGGTACGAGGGGAAGCCGTGGCCCAAATAGGACTCGGTGACCAGACAGTCAACGTTCGCCGGCGGGCCGTGTTCGGTGGAGCCGATGCCGGGGTAGTTCAGTTCGCCGCCGGCGATGCGCCCGGTCACGGGGTGTCCCCGTCCCGGCTTCCCCGGGCCAGCCGGGCCCAGCCGAGCTGCTCCTGCTGGGCCCGGCTCAGGCCGGCGACCACGAGGTCGTAGGAGTCCTCGACCAGGTCCCGGATCATCGCATCGGGCAGCGAACCGTCCAGCCGGACGCCGTTCCAGTGCGTCTTGTTCAGGTGCCACGCGCCGGTGATCTCCGGGTGCGCGGCGCGCAATTGCTGCGCCAGCGTCGGCTCGCACTTGAGGCTGACGGCGAGGTCCTCATCGTCCAGGGCGGACAGGGCGAACATCTTCGCTACAGTCCGGGCTCCGCCGGACACCGCGGCCCGGACCTTGAACACGGAGGTCTCCGGGCCGAAAGGGAAGTCCTCAAAGGCGCCGGGAAACGCGAGGCAGATATCCCGGAGTCCGGCGGCATTCATGGTGTGAGCCTACAGCCCGAAACGCCGCACGTATTGTGCCGGGCAGGCGTCCATGATGACGTCGAGTCCCGCGGCCCGGGCCCGCCCGGCGGCGGCCTCATCGACCACGCCCAGTTGCATCCAGATGGCCTTCGCGCCCGTCGCGATGGCCTGGTCCACCACCGCGCCCACGCGATGGGAATTGACGAAGCAGTCCACGACGTCGATGGGCTGCTTTTCGGCGGGGATATCGGCGAGCCTGGCGTACCCGGTTTCGCCGTGGACGTCGTCCGCCCGGAGGTTCACCGGGATGATTTCCATGCCCATCCGGTCCCGGATCAGGAGGGAGGTGTCATAGGCGGCGCGCCACTGATTGGTGCTGAGGCCCACTACCGCCCACCGGCCCTTCGTGCACATAAGCCGTTCGAGGACGGCAGGATCGTTGATGTGGGCCATAAAGACAGCCTACGCGCCGGAGTCCGCGGCCGGGGGCAGCTGAACCACGCCTCCCGAATAATCGGCAGCCGAAGGACCGCTAAGGCTTGGGTGACCGAATATTACGCGCGACACATCGTCGATTTGGGGAAATGCCGTCAGGTGGACTGTAGTTGTCTACGACCATCCCGAGCGGCCGAGAGACCTGGATCGATGAAGCCGCAGCAACCCTGGTCGCCGACTGTCCATCCCTGGACGCCGGCGATAACAAGGACCTGAGCCACGGGAACGGCCGGACTGACCACCCGGGCGCGACGGCTCTTTCCGTAGGGTGCTACTGCCAGGACCGATGGAGTACACCTATGACTGCTGTCCTGAACCCTGCCACGTCGGCTTCCCCTGCCGGCACCCGGACCGCCGCCGGACATGCTGCGAGCCCGGCCCTGCCCGTGACCTTCCGCGGGCTGCGCCGCAGCTTCGGCTCCGGTGCAGACGCCCACACCGTCCTCCGGGATATCGACTTCGAGGTCCGGGCCGGCGAGGTCCTCGCCATCCTGGGCACCTCCGGCTGCGGCAAATCCACGCTGCTGCGCGCCACCGCCGGGCTCGACTCGCCCACTGCCGGCAGCGTCGAGATTGACGGCACCCCGGTCCAGGGCATCGACCCGCGCTGCGCCTTCGCCTTCCAGGAACCGCGGCTCCTGCCATGGCAGAGCCTCCAGGCAAACATCGCGATCGGCCTCCCCGCCAAAGGCAAGGACCCAGCAGGCAAGGACCCCGCCGGCAAGGCCTCAGCGGGCAGCGCCGCCGCGGGCAAGGCCAAGGTGGCGCGGCTCCTCGGACTCGTCGGGCTGGAGGACTTCGCCCACCACCGCCCCCGGGAAATTTCCGGCGGCATGGCCCAGCGCGCCTCACTGGCACGGGCGCTGGCCCGAAACCCCGGCGTGCTGCTGCTCGACGAGCCCTTCGGCGCCCTGGATGCCCTGACCCGCATCAAGATGCAGGACCTGCTGCTGGAGATCCACCAGACCGAACCCACCACCGTCCTCCTCGTCACCCACGACGTCGATGAAGCCCTCCAACTGGCGGACCGCATCATCGTCCTGGGCAAGGACGGCACCGACGGCGCCGAACCCGGGGCGACAATTATCCGCACCGTCGAGGTACCCGGCGACCGCCCCCGCGACCGGGCCTGCGCGGACCTGGCCCGAATGCGGGCCTCGCTCCTGGCCAGCCTGGGCGTCAGCGGCCACTAACCGCCCGGACTGACCACCCACCGCGCCAACCGGACACGCGGGCCCACGGCTCTGTCCGCCCACCAGCTTTTCCTCCCTTCGCTTTTCCACCCTCCGTACCGTTTCCAAAGGACCCCCATGCCCTTCTCACGCACTGCCACCCGCCGCTCCGTCCTCGCCGCCGCCGGCCTGTCCGCCGCCCTCGTCCTGAGCGGCTGCGTCGCCGGGGAAGGCTCCAGCGGCACACCGTCCGCGACGGCAGCCGCCGAGGGCGGCACCCTGAACATCGACTTCGCCACCTACAACCCGCTGAGCCTGATCATCAAGAACAAGGGCTGGCTGGAGGCCTCACTCAAGGACCAGGGCGTCACCGTCAACTGGATCCAGTCCGCGGGCTCCAACAAGGCCAACGAGGCCCTCCGCTCCGGCGCCGTCGACGTCGGCTCGACCGCCGGCTCGGCTGCCCTGCTGGCCCGCGCCAACGGTTCACCGATCAAGACCATCGACATCTACTCCCAGCCGGAATGGTCGGCCCTCGTGGCCAAGCCGTCCTCCGGCATCGCCACCGTGGCCGACCTCAAGGGCAAGTCCGTGGCCGCCACGAAGGGCACCGACCCGTACTTCTTCCTGCTCCAGTCGCTGTCCGAGGCCGGCATCTCCGCCAAGGACGTCACCGTACAGAACCTGCAGCACGCGGACGGACGCACCGCCCTGGAGAACGGCGCCGTGGACGCCTGGGCGGGCCTGGACCCGATCATGGCCAGCGCCGAAAAGAACGGCGCCACGCTGTTCTACCGGAACGTCGCCTTCAACAGCTACGGCTTCCTGAACGCCAACGAGTCGTTCCTGAAAGAGAAGCCGCAACTGGCGCAGGCGGTCGTGAACGCCTACGAGAAGGCCCGCGCCTGGGCCGCCGCGAACCCGGATGAGACGGCACAGATCCTCGCCGACGTCGCCGGCCTGGACGTCGCGATCGCCAAGACCGTGATCCTGGAACGCAGCAACCTCGACGTCGACCCGGCCCCGGGCGACGCGCAGCGTAAGGTCCTGGCCAAGATCGGCCCGACCTTCGTCGAGACCGGCGATGTGTCCAGCCAGGACAACATCGACACGGCGCTTGAAACCCTCTTTGATGACTCGCTGGTGAAGAAGGCGGACGCGTCCGCCATCAAGGATTCCTAATGTCACACCTGGAAAATCCACTTTTCACCGGCACCAGTGTTGCGGACGGGCGCGCTGCAGCCGCCCCCGCAACTCCGGCAGACGCTGCCCGGCCGGGCCCGACCCGCACGGGTCCGGGCGGCTCCCCGGCGAACGGATGGTCCCCCGCCGGGATCCTGGCCAACGGCTGGGCGCGTCTGCTCCTCGGACTGATCCTTCCGGCGGCGGTGCTCGCTGCCTGGCAGCTGTCCACCGCCGCCGGGATCTTCAGCGTGGTCCAGCTCCCGCCGCCGACGATGGTGCTGGAGGCGGGCCTGGACCTGATCCAGCGCGGCGAACTCGGCCAGCACATCGCCATCTCCACCCAGCGCGTCCTCCTCGGCTTCGCCGCCGGGGCGGGCCTGGGCCTGCTGGCCGGCTCGCTCGTGGGCCTGTCGAAGTTCGCCGACGTCCTGCTGGCCCCGACGATCGGCGCCCTGCGCGCCGTGCCCTCCCTGGCCTGGGTTCCGCTGCTGATCCTCTGGATGAAGATCGGCGAGGACTCCAAGGTCACCCTGATCCTGATCGGAGCCTTCTTCCCGGTCTTCACCACCGTCTCGCTCGCGTTGCGGCACGTGGACCGGAACCTCGTGGAAGCGGCACGGGCCTTCGGCCTCAAGGGCGTGCGGCTCCTCACCACCGTCCAGCTTCCGGCCGTGGTCCCCGCGGTCTTCTCCGGGCTCCGGCTGGCGCTGGCCCAGGCCTGGTTGTTCCTGGTGGCGGCCGAGCTCATTGCTTCCTCCATGGGGCTCGGGTTCCTGCTGACCGATTCGCAAAACAACGGCCGCACCGACCGGCTCCTGCTGGCGATCCTGCTCCTGGCCATCATCGGCAAGATCACCGACGCGCTGCTGGGCCTGGCGGAGAAATGGGCGGTGAAACGATGGGCCTGAACACCATCGAAACCTCGGCTGGCTCACTCACGGAGGCGGAGCGCATCGCCTTCTGGGAGGACGCCGCCCTCCGGCTCGACTGGGCCGTGAACCCGGGACAAGACAAACCCTGGCACACCGCGCACCGCCGCGTGCCGGCCGACAGCGCGGCCGGCACCGGCCCGGCCATCACCTGGTTCGAGGGCGGAAAGCTCAACGTCGCCTACAACTGCGTCGACCGCCATGTAGCGGCGGGACGCGGGGACAAGGTGGCGCTGCACTTCGAGGGCGAACCCGGGGACCGCCGCACCATCACCTACGCCGACCTGCAGCGCGAGGTCTCCAAGGCCGCCAACGCCCTCCTGGACCTAGGCATCACCAAGGGCGACCGGGTGGTCATCTACCTCCCGGTCATCCCGGAGACCGTCATCATCACCCTGGCCGTCGCCCGGATCGGCGCCATCCATTCACTCGTATTCGGCGGGTTCTCCGCCGAGGCGCTGAAGTTCCGGGTGGAAGACACCGGCGCGAAACTCCTCGTCACCACCGACGGGCAGTACCGCCGAGGCGTCGCCGTGCCGGTCAAGCACAACGCCGATGCCGCCGTCGCCGGCGACAACGCGATCGAGCACGTCCTCGTCGTCAACCGCACCACCGCTGCCGGCGAACTGGGCACCGTCCCGATGACCGCCGGCCGCGACGTGTGGTGGCATGACGCCGTCGGGCAGGCCTCCGACGTCCACACGCCCGAGGCGTTCGACGCCGAAACGCCGCTGTTCATCATGTACACCTCCGGTACCACCGGCAAACCCAAAGGCCTCGTCCACACCTCCGGCGGCTACCTGACGCAGGCGTCCTGGAGCTTTGAGCACCTCTTCAGCAACCCGGACCCGGCCCTCCGGGACCAGGACATCCACTGGTGCACGGCCGACCTCGCCTGGGTCACGGCCCACACCTACGAGCTCTACGGCCCGCTCTCCAACGGGGTCACCCAGGTGATCTTCGAGGGCACGCCGAATACCCCGCACCCGGGCCGGCACTTCGAAATCATCGAACGCTACGGCGTGACCCAGTACTACACGGCTCCCACCCTGATCCGCTCGCTCATGGGCTGGTTCCCCGACGGCGTCCCGGCCGGCTACGATCTGTCCTCCATCCGGCTGCTCGGATCCGTGGGCGAAGCAATCAACCCCGAGGCGTGGCGCTGGTTCCGGCAGAACCTCGGCGCGGGGACGGCGCCGGTCGTGGACACCTGGTGGCAGTCCGAAACCGGCGCCACCATCCTCTCCCCCGCCCCGACGGACCCGGACTTCAAACCCGGCTGCGCCGCCCGGCCGCTGCCCGGCGTCGGCACCCGGATCGTGGACGAGGCCGGCAACACGGTCCCGCCCGGAGTCCAGGGCTTCATCGTGGTGGACGCCCCCGGCCCGGCGATCGCCCGGACGGTGTGGGGCAACCCGCAGCGCTACTACGACTCGTACTGGCGCCAATACGCCGCGCAGGGCTGGTTCCTCGCCGGTGACGGCGCGAAGTACGACGCCGACGGCGACATCTGGATCCTCGGACGCGTGGATGACACCCTGAACGTTTCCGGGCACCTGCTCTCCACGATCGAGATTGAATCCGCCCTCGTGACCCACCCGGACGTGGTGGAGGCCGGCGTATGCCCGGTCCCGGACCCGAAGACCGGGCACGCGATCGTGGCGTTCGTGGTGCTGCGCGACGCGGCCGAAACCCCCGCGGCCGAACTCCGCCGGCATGTCGCGCAGCAGATCGGGCCGATCGCCAAGCCGCGCGACGTCGTCGTCGTCCCCGATGTCCCCAAGACCCGCAGCGGCAAGATCATGCGCCGGCTGCTCACCCAGCTGTTCGAAGGAAGCACGCTCGGTGACACGACGTCGCTCCAGAACGAACCCGCCATCGCGGCGATCCAGGCCGTCCTGCGTGACCGGGCTGCCGCGTCCGCAACCACCAACGAGAAGTAAGGAAGCCTCATGACCGAGATCAGCAACGTCGCACGCCTGTCTGAGCCGCTCAAGTTCGCCTACTGGGTCCCGAACGTCTCGGGCGGCCTCGTGGTGTCCACGATCGAACAGCGCACCGGCTGGGACTTCGACTACAACAAGAAGCTGGCCCGGATCGCCGAGGACTCCGGCTTCGAATACGCCCTCACCCAGACCCGCTACGCCGCCTCCTACGGTGCCGACAAGCAGCACGAGGCCACGTCCTTCAGCCTGGCGCTGCTGGCCGCGACCGAACGGCTCAAGGTCATCTCCGCCGTCCACCCCGGCATGTGGCACCCGGGCGTGCTCGCCAAGTTCATCATCACCGCGGACCACATCTCCAACGGCCGCGCCGCCGTCAACATCGTCTCCGGCTGGCTCAAAAGCGAGTTCACCAACTTCGGCCTCGACTGGCTCGAGCATGACGAACGCTACGTCCGGACCGAGGAGTTCATCCGGGTCCTGCGCGGACTCTGGACCGAAACGGACTACAGCCAGGCCGGGAAGTACTACAACATCAGCGATTTCACCCTGAATCCGGCCCCCGTGGACGTCCCCGGGCGGGCGCACCCGGAAATCTTCTTCGGCGGCAACTCCACCGCGGCCCAGGCCACGGCCGGCCGCGTGGCCGACTGGTATTTCTCCAACGGCAAGGACCTCGAAGGCTTCAAGGACAACATTGCCGGGGTGGTCGCCGCCGCGGCTGCGACCCGACGTGGCGGCCAGGGCGCCCTCCCTGCCCCGCGGTTCGGCCTGAACGGCTTCGTGATCGCCCGCGATTCGGAGCGGGAAGCCCGCGACACGTTGCGTGAAATCGTCGAGAAGGCGCACAAGCCCGCCGTCCAGGGCTTCCGCGACGCCGTGCAGGAAGCCGGCCCGTCCACCAAGGACGGCAAGGGCATGTGGGCCGACTCGACGTTCGAGGACCTGGTCCAATACAACGACGGTTTCAAGACCCAGCTGATCGGCACCCCGGAGCAGATCGCCGAGCGGATCGTAAACTACAAGAAGATCGGCGTGAACCTGTTCCTCACCGGCTACCTGCACTTCCAGGAGGAACTTGCGGCGTTCGGCCGGGACATCCTGCCGATCGTGCGGGAACTCGAGGCCGACCTCGCCCGTTCCAACGGGACGGAGCTGGACCTCTCCAGCACCCCCGACGCCAAGACCCCAGCAAAGGAAGAGGTGGCCGTTTAATGGCTGACCGCACCTTCGGATTCCGTACCCGTGCCCTGCACGCCGGCGGAACCCCCGACGCCGAGCACGGCGCCCGCGCCGTGCCGATTTACCAGACCACGTCCTTCGTCTTCAAAGACACCCAGGACGCCGCCAACCTCTTCGCCCTGCAGAAGTACGGCAACATCTACTCCCGGATCGGCAACCCCACGGTCGCCGCGTTCGAGGAGCGCATCGCCTCCCTCGAGGGCGGGATCGGCGCCGTCGCGACATCCTCGGGCATGGCCGCGGAGTTCATCACCTTCGCCGCGCTGACCCAGGCCGGGGACCACATCGTCGCCGCCTCCCAGCTCTACGGCGGCACCGTCACCCAGCTGGACGTCTCGCTGCGCCGCTTCGGGGTGGACACCACGTTCGTCCCCGGCACGGACCCGGCGGACTACGCCGCAGCGATCCGGGAAAACACCAAGGCGGTCTTCGTCGAGGTGGTCGCCAACCCGTCCTCGGAGGTCCAGGACCTGGAGGGGCTGGCCAAGGTCGCGCACGACGCCGGGATCCCCCTCGTGGTCGACGCCACGCTGAGCACGCCCTACCTCGTGCGGCCGATCGAACACGGGGCGGACATCGTGATCCACTCCGCCACGAAATTCCTGGGCGGCCACGGGACCACCCTCGGCGGCGTCATTGTCGAAAGCGGCCGCTTCGACTGGGGCAACGGCAAGTTCCCGATGATGACCGAGCCGGTCGCCTCCTACGGCAACGTCTCCTGGTGGGGAAACTTCGGCGAGTACGGGTTCCTGACCAAGCTCCGCTGCGAGCACCTGCGGGACATCGGCCCGGCGCTCTCCCCGACCTCGGCGTTCCAGCTGCTCCAGGGTGTGGAGACGCTCCCGCAGCGCCTTGACGAGCACCTGAAGAACGCGCAGGCGGTGGCGGAATGGCTCGAGGCCGACGACCGCGTGGCGTACGTGAACTTCTCCGGCCTGCCCTCGCACCCGCATTTCGAGCGGGCACGGAAGTACCTCCCGCTGGGGCCCGGCTCGGTGTTCTCCTTCGGCGTGAAGGGCGGCCGCGCCGCGGGGCAGACGTTCATCGAGTCCCTCCAGCTGGCCTCGCACCTGGCCAACGTGGGCGACTCACGGACCCTGGTGATCCACCCCGGATCCACCACCCACCAGCAGCTCAGCCCGGAACAGCTCGCGACCGCCGGGGTGCCCGAGGACCTCGTCCGGATCTCCGTGGGCCTGGAAGACCTGGACGATATCCTGTGGGACCTCGACCAGGCCCTGACGGCGGCGTCCGCCGCGGACGCCGGCCTGGCTACATTCGAGGAACCGGCCGAAGCCTGCACGATCGGAGCCTCCGCATGAGCACGGACGCACGCACCTGGGACGGCCCCTCCGCCCCGGCCCGGCTGGACCTGCTGCGCCGGGCCAAGTCCATCGCTATTGTGGGCGCCTCGGACAAGCCCTCCCGGGCCAGCTACTTCGTGGCCACCTACCTGCAGTCCTCCACCAGGTACAAGGTGTACTTCGTGAACCCGGTGGTCAAGGAAATCCTTGGCCAGCCGACGTACGCGTCGCTCGCTGACCTGCCGGAACGCCCGGACATCGTGGACGTCTTCCGCAAGCACGACGACCTCCCCGGCGTGCTCGCGGAGGCCATTGCCGCCGGCGCCAAGACGCTCTGGCTGCAGCTGGGGTCCTGGCACGAGGACGTTGCCCGCGACGCCGAAGCCGCCGGACTCGACGTCGTAATGGACCGCTGCGTGAAGATTGAGCATGCCCGTTTCCACGGCGGCCTGCACCTCGCCGGCTTCGACACCGGTGTCATTTCCTCCAAGCGGCAAGTCCTCGCCTAGCGGCGCACTGACCGCCCCGGCCGGATCCGGCGCGGAGCCGCAAACGATGGCGGCGGGCCACCCGAATGGGTGACCCGCCGCCGTCGGACGTTAACCGTAGTGGTCAGTCGTTAATGAGGTCGTTGACCACGATCGTCTGGTCCCGGTCCGGGCCGACGCCGATCGCCGAGAACCGGGTGCCGGAGAGCTTCTCCAGGGCCAGCACGTAGTTCCGGGCGTTCTCCGGGAGGTCATCCAGGGTGCGGGCACCGGTGATGTCCTCGCTCCAGCCCTCGAAGTACTCGAAGATCGGCTTGGCGTGGTGGAACTCGGTCTGGGTCATCGGCATTTCATCGTGCCGGACGCCGTCCACGTCGTAGGCCACGCAGACCGGGATCTGCTCGATGCCCGTGAGGACGTCCAGCTTCGTCACGAAGTAGTCCGTGAAGCCGTTGACCCGGGAAGCGTGGCGGGCCAGCACGGCGTCGTACCAGCCGCAGCGGCGCGGACGGCCGGTGTTGACGCCGAATTCGCCGCCGGTTTTCTGCAGGTAGATGCCCATCTCGTCAAAGAGTTCGGTCGGGAACGGGCCGGCGCCGACGCGGGTGGTGTACGCCTTGATGATGCCGATGGAGCGCGAGATACGGGTGGGGCCGATTCCGGAACCGACCGACGCGCCGCCGGCGGTCGGGTTCGAGGACGTCACGAACGGGTAGGTGCCGTGATCGACGTCCAGGAACGTGGCCTGGCCGCCCTCCATGAGGACCACCTTGCCCTCGTCCAGGGCGGTGTTCAGCACGAAGGTGCTGTCGATCACGAGCGGGCGGAGACGCTCGGCGAAGGACAGGAAGTACTCCACGATCTCTTCGACTTCGATGTCGCGGCGGTTGTAGAGCTTGACCAGAAGTTCGTTCTTCTGGCGCAGCGAGCCTTCGACCTTCTGCCGGAGGATGGATTCGTCGAAGACGTCCTGGACCCGGATGCCGAGGCGGGCCACCTTGTCCATGTAGGCGGGGCCGATGCCGCGGCCGGTGGTGCCGATGGCGCGGCTGCCGAGGAAACGCTCGGTGACCTTGTCCAGGACCTGGTGGTACGGCGCCACGAGGTGGGCGTTCGCGGAGATGCGCAGCTTGGAGGTGTCGGCGCCGCGGGCTTCGAGGCCGTCGATTTCCTGGAAGAGTGCCTCCAGGTTCACCACGCAGCCGTTGCCGATAATCGGGACCGCGTTGGGGCTCAGGATGCCGGCCGGAAGGAGCTTAAGCTCATACTTCTCACCGCCTACGACAACGGTGTGCCCGGCGTTGTTGCCGCCGTTGGGCTTGACGACGTAGTCGACGCGGCCGCCGAGCAGGTCGGTGGCTTTACCTTTGCCTTCGTCGCCCCATTGGGCTCCGACGATCACGATTGCTGGCATGGGATCCTCCCCCATTCGTTCGGGCTGAACTGTGTGCGATTGACCAGGCGGTCAGCGCAGCTCAGCGCCGTTCATGAGAATGCCCCGAATCTACCGCTGCTCTTACCCAACGCCAGAACTCCGGGGCTCTTACCACGCAAGTTTAGCCGAAATCGGCGGCCGACACCGACTTGCGTAATGCCGCTGCCATGCTGGCCGGGCAGGCCCGCCGCACCCGGTCCGCCGGGCGCGGCGTCCGGCGGTCTTTAGGCCTCACCGGCGGCAAAGACCAGGGCCGCTTCGGCGAGTGCCGGCCATGCCTGCGCCGATCCGGCCGGCACCCGGACCCAGTCCTTGAACGGCCTGCCCATCCCGGACGGATCGAACAGTTCCGCGCCGGGGAACCCGAGCGCGCGGGCGTGTTCGGTGGAGTTCCTGCCGAGCCGGAACACCATGGCATCACCGGTGAGGCAGGCGATGGCCTTCCGGTCGAGCATCAGGGACCGGGCGCCGAACAACATGCCGGGCGTCACGCCCGCCCCCGCAAGGTCGGCAACGACGCCCTCGAACGCCGCTACCGCAGCCGAGGAAGGTTCTGCGTTAGTCATGGCTGCATCATTGCATCACGGGCCTCCATGGAGGCACCGGAACCGCATTTCGCAGGGCTTGCTAGACTGATAGAGATCGATCAGGAATCGGTCCACACCACATTTTCACACCACACCGTCTCCGGTAGGCCTTGTACTTGGCATGCCCGCAGACGATCTGGCAGCTTGACCAATCCCGCAGGAGACACAGCACTTTATGACAGCCTTGGCCACTGAAGATATCCGTGAACAGCTCCTGAGCCGCCGCTACGAACCTAGCGTCGCGGCCGTCAACGAACTGTGCGACACCCTGCAGGCAGCCAAGCCGGGCACTGACGTCCCCTACGTGGATCCCATGCACGACGTCGACGAGTGCCGCATCATCAGCCTCTACTCCAACATCGGCGCCGCCGATCCGTCCGGTTTCATCACCGCCGGCGACGACGAGGCGGCCACCCGGATGCTCGGCATCCAGTGGCAGCTGGGCCTGCGCCCCGAATTCGTGATGCCGTGGAACGTCCACCCGTGGTACCTCCCGGGTGAGCCCAACGGCAAGTTCACCCCGGACCAGATCTCGGCCGGCCTCAAGCCGCTGCTGAAGTTCCTGGCCCTGGTCCCCCGCGCGTCGGTGATCATTGCGCACGGCACCGAGGCCAACCGGCTCGCAAACCTCCTGCTCAAAACCGAGGTCCCCATGATCTGGCGCCGCGGACTGAAGACCTACAAGGTACGCTCCCTCAGCGGCCGCGCCTTCGCCGGCACCCCGGCCCGCCAGGAGCAGTACCTCGAGGACATGCGCACCGCCTACACCGATGCCATGGCCCGCACGGGACTCGCCAAGACCTCTTAAGCCTTAAACCAACGCGGGGTCACTTCCGGCCCGTTCCACTCGATGGGATGGGCAGGAAGTGACCCCGCGTTGTGCTTTAATTCAGCGGGCCTCGATGGCGGCCTTGGCCGTCGGATCGGAGTCGTTGAGGAACTTCTCGATCCGCTCGGGTTCCTCGGCCTCGGCAATCGCCGCGGACGCGCGGCCCAGCGAGTACAGGGCCCGCAGGAATCCGCGGTTCGGCTCGTGCTCCCACGGGATCGGCCCGACGCCGCGCCATCCGTTGCGGCGCAGCGAATCCAGCCCGCGGTGGTATCCGACGCGGGAGTAGGCGTAGGAATCGACGGTCCGGCCCTCGTCCCAGGCCTCCTCGGCGAGAACGGCCCACAACAGCGACGAGGTGGGGTACTTCTCCACCAGGTCCAGCGCCTCCTGGCCCGCTTCCAGCTGCGCGTAGACCTCGGTCTCGGCAGGCAGGAGCGTGGGCTCAGGCCCCAGCAGGTTTCTGCGGAACTCGTCAGACATTACTAGAACGTCTTGCCGTGCGAGCCAAGCTGCTGGGCGGCCTCGACGACGCGGGCCGCGAGGCCGGCTTCGGCGGAGGCGCCCCAGACGCGGGGATCGTAGAGCTTCTTGTTCCCGACCTCGCCGTCGACCTTCAGGACGCCGTCGTAGTTGCGGAACATGTGGTCCACCACCGGGCGGGTGTAGGCGTACTGGGTGTCGGTGTCGATGTTCATCTTGATGACACCGTAGGAGACGGCGTCGGCGATTTCCTTGTCGGAAGAACCGGATCCGCCGTGGAAGACCAGGTCGAACGGGTTTTCCTTGCCGATCTTGGCGCCCACCTGCTGCTGGATGTCCTTGAGGATCTCCGGGCGCAGCTTCACGCCGCCGGGCTTGTATACGCCGTGCACGTTTCCGAAGGTCAGGGCGGTGATGTACCGGCCGTGCTCGCCGGAGCCGAGGGCCTCGATCGTGGCCAGGGCGTCCTCGACGGTGGTGTAGAGCTTGTCGTTGATGGCGTTCTCGACGCCGTCTTCCTCGCCGCCGACGATGCCGATCTCGACCTCAAGGATCATTTTCGCGGCTGCGGTGCGCTCCAGGAGCTCACGGGCGATGCGCAGGTTCTCGGGCAGCGTCTCGTGCGAACCGTCCCACATGTGGGAGTTGAACAGCGGGTCGCGGCCGGCCTTGACCTCGGCCTCGGAGGCTGCCAGCAGCGGCAGGACAAAGCCCTCAAGCTTGTCCTTCGGGCAGTGGTCGGTGTGCAGGGCGACGTTGACGCCGTAGTTCTTCGCGACTTCACGGGCGAACGCGGCGAAGCCCAGGGACCCGGCCACCATGTCCTTCGTGGATGCGCCGGACCAGTATGCGGCGCCGCCGGTGGAGACCTGGATGATGCCGTCGGACTCGGCCTCGGCGAAACCGCGCAGGGCGGCGTTCAGCGTCTGCGAGGACGTGACGTTGACGGCCGGGAATGCGAAGCCGCCCGCCTTTGCGCGGTCGATCATTTCGGAGTAGATCTCGGGGGTTGCAATGGGCATGCTGACTCCTTATGTGAATTTTCGTCTGCGGGTTCTATGGACCCTGGAGTGAACCTCGTCGGCTAGGAACCATCCTAGCCACACGTGTGCCCGGCCGTGTCTTCGGTCACGCGCTCCTGTAACACTCGCGGCACGGGGCCTAGGCCGGGCGCTGGCCGAACACGTGCCGGCGGATCCACGCATGCATCGCGATCGCCGCGGCGGATCCGGCGTTAATGGACCGGGTGGAGCCGAACTGCTCAATCGAGAGGGTCGCGACGGCGGCCTCGTGGACCTCCGGAGTCAGGCCCGGCCCCTCCTGCCCGAACACAAGCACGCAGTCCCTGGGCAGTTCGTAGGTTTCCAGCCGCACCGAGTCCGGGAAGATGTCGATCCCGATGATGGCCAGGCCTTCCTCCTGCGCCCAGGCCACAAAATCCTCGACCGTGGGGTGATAACGGACATGCTGGTAGCGGTCGGTGACCATGGCGCCGCGGCGGTTCCACCGGCGTCGGCCGATGATGTGCACTTCCTTGGCCAGGAAGGCATTCGCGGTGCGGACGACGGTCCCGATGTTCAGGTCGTGCTGCCAGTTTTCAATGGCGACGTGGAAGTTGTGGCGCCGGGAATCCAGCTCGGCCACGATCGCGTCGTGCTTCCAGTAGCGGTACTTGTCCACGACGTTGCGGCGGTCCCCGTCAGCGAGCAGTTCCGGGTCCCAATGGTTGCCCTCGGGCAGTTCACCTTCCCAGGGGCCGACGCCGACCTCGGGTTTGGGTCCCGGCCCGTCTTCCTGGCCGGGGGCGTCGAGGGGTGCCGCGGCGGCGCGGGGGTCGGGGGGTGTCTCTGCTTCAGTCACGACTCAACATTAGACTGGGTGGAAGTGAGCGGCAGACTATCGGTGGAGGGCAACATGGCTGACCAGACGGCGGAACAAGCGGCGGATGCGGGAACGACGCAGGACGGTGCGCACCGGGAAAGCGCGATCTACCGCAATGGCCAGGAAATCGAGTGCTGGCTGACGGACATGGACGGCGTCCTGGTACACGAGAACCAGCCCATCCCGGGCGCCGCGGAACTGATCCAGCGCTGGGTGGACACCTCCAGGCGGTTCCTCGTCCTGACCAACAATTCCATCTTTACCCCGCGCGATCTCGCCGCCCGGCTGCGCTCGTCCGGCCTGGAAATCCCGGAGGAGAACATCTGGACGTCGGCGCTGGCCACGGCGCAGTTCCTGAAGGACCAGGTCCGGGGCTCGGAATCCGGCAACCGGGCCTACACCATCGGGGAGGCGGGGCTCACTACGGCCCTGCACGAGGCCGGTTTCATCCTCACTGACCAGAACCCGGACTTTGTGGTGCTCGGCGAGACGCGCACGTACTCCTTCGAAGCCATCACCATGGCAATCCGCCTGATTCTCGCCGGTGCCCGCTTCATCGCCACCAACCCGGACGCCACCGGCCCGTCCAAGGACGGTCCCATGCCGGCCACCGGCGCCATCGCTGCCCTCATCACCAAAGCCACGGGGCGCGAGCCTTACATCGTGGGCAAGCCGAACCCGATGATGTTCCGGTCGGCGATGAACCAGATCGACGCGCACTCGGAGACCACCGCCATGATCGGGGACCGCATGGACACCGACATCATCGCGGGCATGGAAGCGGGTCTGCACACCGTCCTGGTGCTCAGCGGCATCACCCAGAAAGCGGACATCGCGGCCTATCCGTTCCGGCCCAACCAGATCCTGAACTCCGTCGCGGACCTGAAAAACCAGATCTGACGGGCGTTGGCCGGCCGCGGTCCGTGCACGGTCAGAAGGCCGTCTTCTTGCCGCCGCGGGAGGGCAGCGGCACGAGTTCGTCCTGCAATTCCTCAATGATGGGCCGGTAGACGGACGGGTTCCAGCCGGGGCTCGCGTGCGCCGGCCGGGCCCCGTCTGTGCGCAGGTCCGAGGAGACCATGTTGGCCTCGAAGGTCAGCGCCCAGGAGTCCCGTGCGGATTCGTAGTCCACCGTCCGGTCCCAGGGGTTCCCGACGAACGCCATCTTAGTTTCGCCCAGCTTGCCCACGAACCGGCTCGGGTCAAAGTGATAGATGTAAGCGGACTCGGACTGGATTAGCACGCTGGACGGGGCGATGGGCGAGAGCTGTTCCATGGTCTGGTCCACAATCTGGCCCCAGCTCCGCTCGTCCTTGTTCAGCACCCGTTCACCGAGTTCGTAGCCTCCACGCAAAACGGTCGGAAAGCGGAATCCGCTTTCGTAAAGGAAAACCACCCCCTCGAACCAACTCCGGTCGAGCACGTCCCGCCTGCTGGCAGGGCTTGAGTCCAGGAGGATGAAGGCCACTTCCAGGCCATGAAGCTCCCTGAGGCGGGCGGCCACCTGGGTCGCCAGCATGCCGCCGAAGCTGTGGCCGTAGAAATAGAGGGTGGTCAGGTCGCGGGCCCGCACATACTCGATCACGGCGATCACGATTTTGTCGACGTCCAGCCCCAGGTTTGAGTACCCGACGGCGGCCAGTTGGCCACGTTTATTCAGCGCACCGCGCAGGGAGCTGAGGATCCATTGCGATTCTTCCCAGCTCGTCTTGTACCCGGGGAAGAGGATCCAGCTGGCCCGGGGAAAGAACCGTTCCGCGACATCATCTTGAACTGTCAGGATCTTATTGACCCGGCGTTCGGTCTGCACTTTCCGGGTAAACAACATATCGGCCGCCAACAATGACGCGGCGCCCGTGCCGATCAGCAGGCTTCGCCGGGAAAACCGGTGGAGCTCGCCGGCCAGATGCAGCGTGCGGGCCTGGGATTCCCCGGGCCCGGGTACTTCGTCGGATTCAATTTCACGCGGCACAGCTATACCTTAACCACGGCCGGGGGGCGATCAGAAACCCGGGACCCGAGGTCCCGTGACCGCGGCGGGCAAACAGGCTCAGCCGGCGGCGGCCTGACCCGGCTCGTCGAAGTGGGTCCGGGGGCTGCCGCCGCTGACGGACTGCACCAGCGACGTGGCGATATCGCGGAGCTTGACGTTGCCGTTGCTGGAGGCGCTGGTAAGGATCCGGACGGCTTCCTCCTGGCTGCAGCGGTTTTGTGCCATCACGATCCCGACTGCCATATCAATGATCGTGCGCGATTCAAGGGTGGCCCGCAGGTTGGTGACGCTGTCGGCGTGCAGGGCCAACCGGACCGCGAGCCGCAGCGCCTGGGAGATTTCGCGGGTGAAGCCGCGGGCCTTCGCGGCAACATCTCCGTCAAATTTATGCGGCGCATCGGAGTAGAGGTTCAGTGCAGCCTGCGCCTCGCCCTGGAGATGGAACGGCACGGACAGCACGGAGCGCAGCCCGTGCGAGGCCACCGCGTTGGCATAACCGGATCCCCACCGGTGTTCGTCATGGAGGTCCGGGACGTAAATTTCCCGTTCCTCCCTGGCTGCGGTCAGGCACGGTCCCTGAGACAGCGAGTACTGGATCTCATCGACTTTCCGCGCCGAGTCGCTGCTCCACCCGATGGTGGCGGCTTTGCGGTCCCGCAGCAGCGTGATGCCGCACAGCGCGTCGTCCCCGGATCCAGCCACCTGATGCGCGGAGACCTTCGCAAGTTCATTCAGGAAATCCTGGAAGTCCGCGCTTTCCAGAATGAGGTTCTGAATCTGGTCGATGGCGCTACGGGGGTCGTTGTGGCCGGTCCCAGGCCCGAGCGTAAGAGGCTGTTCGTGCGGGAGCATGGCGCTGGTCTCCGGGGTCAAATTCGTGCGGGTGTAGGCCAATACTAAGTCACCTGCCTACACCCGTCCACACGGCGGAGCGGCCTAGCTGAGACCGAGCTCGTCCTTTCCAAACGCAAAGAGATACGGCACTCCGGCTTCTGCTTCGATCTTTTCCTTGGCGCCGGTGGCCCGGTCCACGATCACGGCCACAGCGACCACGTTGCCCCCGGCTTTACGGACGCCTTCGACGGCGGCTAGCGCGGAACCGCCCGTCGTGGAGGTATCTTCCAGCACCAGGACATTGCGGCCCTCGACCGAAGGGCCCTCCACCTGCCGCCCCATACCGTACGATTTCTGGGCCTTGCGGACCACGAAGGCGTCCACCGGACGGCCCGCATCGACGGCGGCGTGCATCACGGCGGTACCTACCGGGTCCGCCCCCATCGTGAGGCCACCGGCGCACTCAAAACCGATGCCGGCGTCGTCCAGGAGCGCGAGCATGACCTGGCCAACGAGCTTGGCTGCCTCATGGTGCAAGGTGATCCGGCGCAGGTCGATGTAGTAGTCCGCCTCGGCGCCGCTGGAGAGGATGACCTTGCCGCGCACGACGGCCAGTTCCTTGATCAGTTCCAGCAGGCGGGCACGGGCGGCGGCAGCGTTAACCGCGGAAGGGGTGGTGGAAGTCATGGGACCCAGTTTAGTGGCTGGTCCGCGATGGTTCCGTAGATGTCGGGCGGCGACGGGCATGTGGCGGCAGGCCGCGCGGGAACCGCTGTCCGGGCCTTTCTGCTCTGGGCAGGGCGGCCTGACGGGAGTCCGATGGAGGTATGGCGGCAGGAACCGAACCATCAACCCGTTGGCCCGCGATCCACAAGGACGTAGCAGGATTCCGGACCCGGCCGAACCTAGCGGACTACGACGCGGCGTGCGCGGAATTTTCCTGGGATGAGGCCCGGCACGGGCTGGCCGGACTGCCCGGCGGCCGGGGCGTCAACATCGGTTACGAGGCCGTGGACCGGCATGCGGCGGGCGGGCGCGCAGGCGTCGAGGCGCTGCGGTTCGTCCGTGCCGACGGCACCACACACTCGCTGACCTACGCGGAACTGGCCGAGCAGACCAGCCGGTTCGCCGGGGTGCTCCGGGGCCTCGGGATCGGCCGCGGGGACCGGGTCTTTTCGCTCGCCGGCCGCAGCCCGGCGTTGTACGTTGCGGTCCTCGGCACGCTGAAGAACGCCAGCGTCTTCTGCCCCCTGTTCGCCGCCTTCGGTCCGGAGCCGGTGCGGCAGCGCCTGCAGCTGGGCTCCGGCCGGGTTCTGGTGACGACACGGTCGCTGTACCGCAGGAAGGTCGCGCAGTTGCGCGAATCGCTTCCGGAGCTGCGTCACGTGCTGCTGACCGACGCCGACGGCAGCCCCGATCCCGGCACCCTGGACCTCGCGGCCCTGATGCGCGAGGCCGCCGCCGACGGCGGGATCACGGCGACCGGTCCGGAGGACATGGCCCTGCTGCACTTCACGAGCGGCACCACCGGCACCCCCAAAGGGGCCGTCCATGTGCACGACGCCGTGACCGCCCACCATTCGACCGGAGCCTTCGCCCTGGACCTGCACCCCGGGGATATCTACTGGTGCACGGCGGATCCGGGCTGGGTGACCGGTACCTCGTACGGCGTGATCGCACCCCTGACCCACGGCGTGACCACCGTCGTGGACGAGGAGGAAATGGACACGGAGCGCTGGTACCGGATCCTCGCCGAACAGCACGTGACCGTCTGGTACACCGCGCCCACCGCCCTGCGGATGCTGATGAAAGCCGGCGCCGACCGTGCCCGGGCGCACGATCTATCCGCCCTGCGCTTCGTCGCAAGCGTGGGCGAGCCGCTCAACCCGGAGGTGGTGCTTTGGGGCCGGGAGGCGTTCGGGCAGCCCGTGCACGATAACTGGTGGCAGACCGAAACGGGCGGCATCATGATTTCCAACTACGCGGCCATGGATATCCGGCCCGGCTCCATGGGCCGTCCGTTGCCGGGCGTCGAAGCAGCCATCCTCGCCCGCGACGCCGAGGGCAACCCTTTGTTGCGCGAGGGTGCGGCGGTGCTCGTCACGGACCCCGACACGGTCGGCGAACTGGCGCTCCGGCCGGGCTGGCCGTCCATGTTCCGCGGCTACCTGCATGAGGAGGAGCGCTACCGGCGCTGCTTCGTGGGCGGCTGGTACCTCACCGGCGATCTCGCACGGCGGGACAGCGACGGGTACTACTGGTTCGTCGGCCGCGGCAACGACGTCATCAAGTCCTCCGGGCATCTGATCGGCCCGTTCGAGGTGGAGAGTTCCCTGATGGAACACGACGCCGTGGCCGAGGCCGGCGTGATCGGCGTCCCGGACCCCGTCGCCGGCGAAATCGTCAAAGCCTTTGTGGAACTGCGTCCCGGCCGGGATCCTTCCGAGGCCCTGCGGCTGGACATTATCGCCTTCGCCCGCAAACGGCTCGGCCCGGCGGTGGCACCGCGGTTGCTGGACTTCACCGCGGCGCTGCCGAAGACCCGCAGCGGCAAAATCCTCCGCCGCCTGCTCAAAGCCCGCGAGCTCGGCCTCCCGGAGGGCGATACCTCCACGATCGAGTCCCCGCCGGAGGCACGGCCATGACCCGGGCAGCGGGCGGACCCGCCGGCCGGGTGGACCCGGAGCACGGACGGCATTTGCTCTCGCAGATGCTGCGCGTGCGCCAGCTCGAGGAGACTTGCATCGAGCTGTACAGCGCCGCCAAGATCCGCGGCTTCCTGCATGTCTATATCGGCGAGGAAGCCGTCGCCGCCGGCGTGATGGAGTCCCTCGCGCCGGAGGACGCCGTCGTCGCGACCTATCGGGAGCACGGCCACGCGCTCCTGCGCGGCGTCTCCGCGGGATCGATCCTGGCTGAAATGTACGGCCGCCTGGAGGGCTGCTGCCGCGGTCGCGGCGGGTCCATGCACCTCTTCGACGCCGGGACCCGGTTCTATGGCGGGAACGCGATAGTGGCCGGCGGGCTGCCGCTCGCCGTCGGGCTGGCCCTCGCGGACAAGATGGCGGGCCGTTCCAACGTCACTGTGTGCTTCTTCGGCGAGGGCGCCGTTGCCGAGGGCGAGTTCCACGAGAGCCTCAACCTCGCCGCGCTCTGGCAGTTGCCGGTGCTCTTCTGCTGCGAAAACAACCTCTACGCCATGGGGACCGCGCTGGCCCGTTCCGAGTCCCAGCTGGACATCGCGCTCAAGGCCTGCCGCCTACGAGATCCCGGCGTGGGCGGTGGACGGGATGGATGTGCTCGCCGTCGAGGAGGCCGGGCGCCGGGCCGTCGACGCCGTCAGGTCCGGCGGCGGCCCGCACTTCCTGGAGTTGCGGACCTACCGGTTCCGGCCGCACTCCATGTTCGATCCGGAACGGTACCGGGACAAGGCCGAGGTCGAGCGGTGGATGGAGCGCGATCCGATCACCCTGCTCCGCACCGAGCTGGAAGCCGCGGGACAGCTGTCCGGCACCGATTGGTCGGACCTGCAGGCCGCCGCGGTAGCCGAAATCAGCGCCGCCGTCGAGGTCGCCGAGGCCGGGACGCTGGAACCGGTCCGTGACCTGACCCGGTTCGTCTACAGCGATCCCGGGCCGGGCTCCGACCCTGGCTCAGGGCCCGGACATGGACCTGCCCGGGGAAAGGGCACATCATGAAATCCAGCTACCGGGAGGCGCTCCGGGCCGGAATCCGCGACGCCATGCTTCGCGACGACCGGGTCTTTATGATGGGCGAGGACGTGGGCCCCTATGGCGGTTCGTTCGCCGTGAGCCTGGGCCTGCTGGAGGAGTTCGGCCCGGATCGCATCCGGGACACCCCGCTGTCCGAATCCGGGTTTGTCGGCGCCGGGATCGGCGCGGCACTGGGCGGGATGCGCCCCATCGTGGAGGTCATGACGGTCAACTTCAGCCTCCTCGCACTGGACCAGATCGTGAACAACGCGGCCACCCTGCTGCATATGTCCGGCGGCCAGTTCAACGTCCCGCTCGTGATCCGGATGACAACCGGGGCCGGCCGGCAACTGGGTGCCCAGCATTCGCACAGCCTCGAGGGCTGGTACGCGCACATTCCGGGCCTGCGGATCCTCGCCCCCGCCACCCTCGAGGACGCCCGCGGGATGCTCTGGACTGCCCTGGAGGACCCGGATCCGGTGCTCATCTTTGAGCATGGCTCGCTGTACAACGTCGCCGGCGACCTCGCCGAGGATGCCGGCGCGGTCGACATCACAACAGCTGCCATCCGCCGGCCCGGCACCGATATCTCGCTGATCACCTATGGCGGGACGCTGCCGGCAACGCTCGACGCCGCCGAACAGCTCGCCGCGGACGGCATCGACGCCGAGGTGCTGGACCTGCGGGTCCTGCGTCCGCTCGACGACGCAGCCATCATCGCGTCCGTGTCCCGGACGCACCGCGCTGTCGTCGTGGACGAAGGCTGGCGCAGCGGCAGCCTGTCCGCCGAAATCAGCGCCCGGATCACCGAACAGGCGTTCTTTGACCTGGACGCCCCCGTCGGCCGGGTCTGCAGCGCCGAGGTGCCGATCCCCTACTCCAAGCATCTGGAATTGGCGGCCCTGCCGTCGGTAGAGCGGATCGTCGCCGCAGCCGGGGAGGCGGCGGGGAACCGTGGCTGATTTCCTGATGCCCTCGCTCGGCGCCGACATGGAGCACGGCAAACTGGTCGAGTGGCTCGTCAAACCCGGGGACTACGTGCGCCGCGGAGACCTGGTGGCCGTGGTGGACACGGACAAGACCGTGATGGACGTGGAGTCGTTCGAGGAAGGCGTGGTTTCCGAGCTCCTGATCGACGTCGGCCAGAGCGTGCCCGTGGGCACACCGCTGGCCCGGATCACCCAGACACCGGCCGAAGTGGAACCGCCGCGGGCTCCATCGGCGCGGATACCGGCGGCGGCGGAACCGCCGCGGGCGCCGTCGAAGCGGACCGCCGCGGCCGCGGGGCCGTCCCGGGCCACGCCGTCCGCCGCGGCGTCTCCGGCCACCGTCCCCATAACGCCCCCGGTCCGGCACCTCGCTCACCGGCTGGGCGTGGACACCGGCACAATCCGCGGCACCGGCAAGCACGGGGCCATCACCCGGGCCGACGTGGAGCATGCCCAGTCGGAGCAGGTCTCCGCTGAGCATGCCCGTCCGTCCGGCGGGAGAGTCCGGTCCTCACCCCTGGCCCGGCGGCTGGCGGCCCAACTCGGCGTCGACCTTGCCTCCATCACCGGAACGGGCCCGGACGGCGCCGTCACAGCGGCGGATGTCGAGCGCGGCGCCGAGGCCCGCCCCGCAGCCGACGAGGCGGCCGGTGCGTCGCAGTCCCAAGCGGTTGACCACCAGCCGCGGAGGCCGGCCGGTACTCCCCCGGAGGCCCCGCCGGACGCTCCCCCGGGGCCCGCAGCTGCGGCCCGCGAGCGCGTGGCAAGCCTGCGACGCGCCGTCGGGGCCCTGATGGTGCGCTCGAAGCAGACCATCCCGCACTACTACCTGAGCACCACGCTGGACCTGCGGGCCGCCGTGACCTGGATGCAGTCCGTCAACACCCAGCGTCCGGTCGCTTCCCGGCTCATTCCCTCCGTCCTCCTGTTCAAGGCCGCGGCGTTGGCGGCCCGGGACGTGCCGGAAGTCAACGGCTTCTACGACGACGGCGGCTTCCGGCCCAGCGCCGCGGTGCATCTGGGCGTCGCGGTGGCCCTGCGCCAGGGCGGCCTGGTGGCGCCCGCGATCCACGACGCCGACACCCTGAGCGTGGATGAGCTCATGAGGCAGCTGCAGGACCTGGTTGCCCGGGCCCGGGCCGGACGGTTGCAGCGTGCCGAAATGGCGGACCCTACCGTGACCGTGACGAACCTCGGAGAGTTGGGGGTGGATAGCGTTTTCGGCGTGATCTATCCCCCGCAGGTCGCCATGGTGGGCTTCGGCCGGGTGACGGAACAGCCGTGGGCGCAGGACGGGCTGCTTGGCGTCCGGCCCGCCGTCATTGCCACGCTCTCGGCCGATCACCGGGTCAGCGACGGTCTCCGCGGCGCCCGTTACCTCGCCCGCATCGAAGAGTTGCTGCAGAAACCGGAGGAGCTATGAACGAACAGGATGCCCGCGCCGCGGTCCATGCCGCGCTCGGGAAGGTGGCGCCGGATGTGGAGCCCGCGGCGCTGGAGGGGGACGCCCGGCTGCGCCAGGATCTCGAGCTGGATTCGTTTGACTTCCTGCGGCTTGTCCAGAGCATCGACACCGCGACCGGTGTGGACATCCCCGAGCGCGACTACCCCCTGGTGGCCACTGTCCAGGGCATGATCGACTACCTCACGGCGCACAGCTAGGCGGCGAGCCCGCGTGCCGCGGCAGGCACGGGGGACGCGTCCCGGCCAGGACCGCTGCGGTCACGGTTAGGAGCTCTGCGGTCAAGGTTAGGAGTTCTGCGGAGCGCGTCGGGCAAATCCGGGCGCGTGTTCCGGCCGCGGACCGAAGGCCAGGAACCGCGGGCCGATCTGGCCGAAGGCCGGCAGCCGACGGGCCAGGAACAGCAGGGGCGCCGGAGCACCGGAGCGCGTTCCCGTCAGGATGGGACCGAAGATCACCCGGTGCATAACCCGCTGGACGGTCTGCACCACGACGGTGGGCATGCGCCGCCGTCGCACGACTTTCGCCAGCACGGCCGGAGGCACCTGGCCGCGCAGGAGCGCCGGGGCGAGGATGTTCGCGGCGGCCACGGCGTCCTGGATCGCCAGGTTGATGCCCACCCCGCCGGCCGGCGACATGGCGTGCGCGGCGTCGCCGATGCAGAGCAGCCCGTCGAGGTACCACTTCCGCAAGCGGTCCAGGCGCACGTCCAGGAAGTGCAGGTCTTCCAGGGTTCCGATGGCCCCGAGCCGGCCGGCGAGGTCCGGGCGGAGGGCCGCGATCCGCCGGCGGAACCCGTCGACGCCCTCGGCCCGGATCCGGGCGTCAGTGCCTTTCGGTGCGAGGTAGCCCATCTGGAAATAGTCGTCCCGGAACAGGGCAAGCAGCGCCTCACCCCGGCCGAACACCGGCAGGATGCCCGCGATCTCTCCCCGCTCCGAGGGCAGGCGCGGCAGCTTGAACCACCACGTGTCGAACGGGACGGGGAACTCCTTCGAGGCCAGTCCCGCGGCGCTGCGCAAGATGGAGTGGCGCCCGTCAGTGGCCACCACGAGATCGGCCCGGAGCTCGCCTTCGGTGCCGTCCGCAGCCCGGTAGCGGACGCCGGCGACGCGGCCGCCGTCGCGCATCAGGGCCGTGGCCGTGTGGCTCATCTTCAGGCTGAAGCCCGGTTCCTGTGCGGCGGCGTCGGCGAGGAAGTTCAGGAAGTCCCATTGCGGCATCATGGCGACGTAGTTATAGGGCGGCGGCAGCAGATCGAAGTTTCCCATTGTCACGGTCCCGCCGTCGGGCGTCGGGAAGGTGACGTTGTTCAGGCGGCTCTGCGGAAGTCTGCGGAAACCTTCGCCCAGTCCCAGCTCGTCGATCAGCCGGATTGTCGAGGCGTGGACGGTGTCCCCGCGGAAATCCCGCAGGAAGTCCGCGTGCTTCTCCAGGACGGTGACTTTGATGCCCGCCCTCGCCAGCAGCAGGCCCAGCATCATGCCCGCGGGTCCTCCGCCCACCACCGCGCATCTGGTCGTCTCCATGCCCTCACGCTACGCCTGCGCCGCTCAGGACAGCAGGGTCTTTGGTCGCGCAGACGGACCGAAGCCGCGTCGCGAAATAGTTGGGCTGATTGACACCGCTGGCTAGGCTTTGATGCATGCGCGAACTCCAGGCGAAAATTATCGAGGAAATGGGCGTTCAGCCCCGGATCGACCCCGTCGGGGAGGTGCGCCGCCGCGTCACCTTCCTGAAGGACTACCTCAAGGCCACCCACACCAAGGGCTTCGTTCTCGGGATCTCCGGTGGCCTGGACTCCTCGCTCGCGGGCCGGCTGGCCCAGCTTGCCGTCGAGGAGCTGGAAGCCGAGGGGGTGGAGGCGAACTTCGTGGCGGTCCGGCTTCCCTACGGCGTGCAGCACGACGAGGACGATGCCCAGGCTGCCTTGGACTTCATCCGGCCCAAGACCGCGTGGACGTTTAACATCTCCGCGGCCGTGGACGGTTTCGAGGATGAATTTGAGAAGACGGTAGGCAACGGCATTTCCGACTTCCATAAGGGCAACACGAAGGCCCGCACGCGGATGATCGCGCAGTATGCCTTGGCCGGCGAGCACAACTACCTCGTCATCGGCACCGACCACGGCGCGGAGTCTGTGACGGGTTTCTTCACCAAGTTCGGCGACGGCGGCGCGGACATCCTGCCGCTCTTCGGACTGAATAAACGCCAGAACCGGGAACTCCTGGCCGAGTTGGGAGCTCCGGCCCGGGTCTGGGAAAAAGTTCCGACCGCCGATCTGCTCGACGGCAAGCCCGGACGCACTGACGAAGACGAACTCGGCATGAGTTACGACCAGATCGACGACTACCTCGAAGGCCGCGAGGTTCCGGACGCCGTGGCCGAATCGATCGAACAGAAATACCTCCGCACCCGGCACAAGCGCACCGTTCCGGTCACCATCTTCGATTCGTGGTGGAAGGAGTAGCGGGACCTTAGAAAGGTTCCGGGCTCAGGCGCCCAGGACCGGCACGCCGGCAACGCGTAGAACGGACAGGAGGGCCTCCCTTCGTTCTTCCGTCCCGAGCGTTACGAGGTAACCGCGCCGGACATCGAGCCGGACGGCCGGGCCGGTTTCCTGGATCAGGCCGATCCCGAAGGACCCCAGCCGGAGTCCGAATCCGTAGCCGAGACCCTTCACCGTGGCGGGAGCTGCGGACCTGATCGTCGAGAGCGGGATCCGTGTGCGATAGAACGGAAACCAGTCCAGCCACAGTTCATCGGCCACCACCCGGACCCTCGAGTAGCCGCGCGTGAGCAAGCCCGTGATGACGATGGCGGCCAGCAGGGCCGCCGGGGCGCCCGGTTCCGCCAGCACGGCTGCCCGCACGATAGCGCTGGCGAGGGCGATTCCCAGGACCAGGTAGACCCCGCCGAAGATCAGCATGGGCAACCGGCCGTAGTGCATCTTCCCGGAGTCGAAGAGGGGACGGGGGTCCTCAGTGCGTGCCGTCATCGGTCCATGGTGGCACGGGAACGCCGCTGAGCAGCCGGCGGCTTCGCGGAAGCCCTAACCAGCGCCCTGCAGCAGCGTCGAGATCCGGTGCGCCTCCTCCATCAGCAGCCGGCCCAGCCGGCCCTGCCGGTCCGCCCGGAACCGGGGTTCGATTCCGGTCAAGGACAACGCCCAGGCCGGCCGGCCACGCTGGTCAAAGACCGCGGCGCCCATCCCCCAACTGCCCTCAAGCACCAGCCCGGGGTTGACCGAATAGCCGGCCTGCCGGGTGGCTTCCAGGTTCGCCCGCACCAGCTCCGCCGTGTGCGCGGCCGCAAAACGTCCGGCGTGGGCAGTCCAGCCGGCCAGCAGTTCCGCCTGGTCCTCCGCGGGCAGGAACGCCATGATGGCGGTGCCGGCGGAGGCCACGCCGAGCGGAAAGCGCACGCCTTCATGCAGCACAAAGGACCGCACCGGGAAGCTGCCTTCCTCCCGCAGCAGGCAGACCGTCTCGGCCCCGCGGCGGATCGAGAAGAAGGCGCTCTCGCCGGTCTCCTCCGCGAGCCGGCGCAGGCTGGGCCGTGCGATGTCTTCCAGCGGGAACCGTGCCGAGGCCACCGAGCCCATCAGCAGGATCTCCGGTCCCAGCACCCAGTTTCCGCTGCCGGGGTCATGGTCCAGCAGTCCCTCGGCGGCCAGCGAGCTGAGCAGCCGATGCACGGTGGGGCGGGTCAGGCCGGATTCGCGGACCAGTTCAACCAGCGGGGACCCTTCCGGTTTCCGGCCGACGATTCGCAGCAACGCGGCAATTCGGCTGACGACCTGGGCGCCTTGGACGGGCAGAGAGTTCACAGTATCCTCGATCAATCATCAAAAGTGTCCATATTGTGGATACCCCACAGCCTAGCGTCCACACTGTAAAAACGCGGTAGTTTTTAGGAAAACCGGGCGTTGACAGTCCGCTTCGAAGCACCATAGGCTCGGTCTTCAGATACATAGTCCACAAAGTGGATTACCAGGCGCCTGATGCGGCTGACAGCGCGACTGCTGCGGCTGACAGCCCGGCCAGTGACCAACGCTCAATGAGGAGATGCAATGTCAAAGCTGACATCGGGGGCGGCTGCCGCCCTCCACGACGTGCTGCGGGACGGGATGACGCTCGCCGTCGGTGGCTTCGGGCTCAGCGGCATCCCGGCCGACCTGATCGAGGCTGTCCGGGATTCGGGCGTCAAAGACCTGACCGTCGTCTCCAACAACATGGGCGTGGACGGCAAGGGCCTGGGCATCCTGATCGAAGCCGGACAGGTCCGGAAGGTCATCGCCTCCTACGTGGGCGAAAACAAACTCTTCGCCGAGCAGTACCTCGCCGGCAACCTGGAAGTGGAGTTCACGCCGCAAGGCACGCTGGCCGAGCGCCTGCGTGCCGGCGGCGCCGGTATCCCCGCCTTCTACACCAAGACCGGCGTCGGGACCCTGGTCGCCGAGGGCAAGCCCCTGGCGGAGTTCGACGGCGAGACTTTCGTCCTGGAACGCGCCATCAAGGCCGACGTCGCACTGGTCCACGCGCACACCGCCGACACGGACGGCAACCTGATCTACCGATTCACCGCGCAGAACTTCAACCCCATAGTGGCCACCGCCGGCGCCGTGACGGTCGCGGAGGCCGAGGTGATCGTGGAACCCGGCCAGCTGGACCCGAACCACATCGTCACGCCCGGCGTCTACGTCCAGCGGCTCGTGCAGGCCTCCGCCCGGGTCAAGGACATCGAGCAGCGCACGGTCCGCCCCCGCCCGGCCGGCGCCCACCCGGCACCCGTCCCGGCCTGACCCGCCACCGCGAACCCTTCAGAGGAGAATCACCATGGCTTGGACCCGGAATGAAATGGCTGCCATCGCGGCCGAAGAACTGAACGACGGCGACTACGTCAACCTTGGCATCGGCATCCCCACACTGGTCGCCAACAACCTGCCCGACGGCGTCCGCGTTGTCCTGCAGAGCGAGAACGGCCTGCTCGGCATGGGCCCGTTCCCCTTTGAGGGCGAGGAGGACGCGGACCTCATCAATGCCGGCAAGCAGACCGTCACGGTCCTGCCCGGCGGCAGCATCTTCGACTCGGCGACGTCCTTCGGCATGATCCGCGGCGGCCACGTCAAGGTCGCCATTCTGGGCGCCATGCAGGTCTCCGGCGACGGCGACCTCGCCAACTGGACCATCCCCGGCAAGATGGTCAAAGGCATGGGCGGCGCCATGGACCTCGTCGCGGGCACCCCTCGCGTCGTGGTCCTTACGGAACACAACGCCAAGGACGGCACCGCGAAGATCGTCACCGAATGCACCCTGCCGCTCACCGGGTTGAGCTGTGTTGACCGCATCATCAGCGACCTCGCCGTCTTCGACCTTGTGAAGAAGGAACAGGCAGCAGGCGGCGGGCGCCAGCTGACGCTGACCCGCCTCGCGCCGGGCGTCACCGTGGAGGAGATCCGCGACAAGACCGGCGCCGCGTTCACCGTCGCCCTCGAGGCAGCCCCCGGGGCAGCCCCCGGGCACGAAGCCACCCCCGTTTTGGAAGGAACACCCGCATGAGCCTGAAAGAACAGTTCGGCAAGGACGTCCTGCTCACCGGCTGGGGCCACAGCCGCTTCGGCAAGCTGACCGAGGAGACCCTGGAGTCCCTGATCGTCCAGGTCGCAACGGAAGCGATCGGCAATGCCGGGATCGAACCCGGCCAGATTGACGAGGTCTACCTGGGCCAATTCAACTCCGGCATGATGCCGCTGGCCTTCCCGTCGTCCCTGACGCTGCAGGTCTCGGACCAGTTGGCCAACGTTCCGGCCACCCGGGTCGAAAACGCCTGCGCGTCCGGTTCCGCGGCGTTCCAGCAGGGCACCAAGTCCCTGCTGGCCGGCACGGCCAAAACCGTCCTCGTCATCGGGGCCGAAAAGATGACCCACGCCGGCGCCGACGTCGTCGGGGCCGCCCTGCTCGGTGCCGACTACGACATGGCCGGCAAGTCCTCCACCACCGGCTTCACCGGACTGTTCGCCGAGGTGGCCAAGCACTACGGGAAACGCTACGGCGAGGACCTGGCAAAGTCCGGCCGGGGCTCCCTCGGCGACGTCCTGGGCACCATCGCGGCCAAAAACCACCGCAACGGCGTCGACAACCCCTACGCGCAGCTCCGCAAAGACCTCGGCGAGGAATTCTGCCGCACCGTCTCGGACAAGAACCCGATGGTCGCCGATCCGCTGCGCCGCACCGACTGCTCCCCCGTCTCCGACGGCGCAGCCGCCGTGGTGCTGAGCACCGCGCCGACGGGCGGGGCCACCGGCCCGGTCCGGCTCGCCGGTTTCGGGCAGGCGAACGACTTCTTCCCGGCCGAGCGCCGCGACCCGACCGCGTTCGCCGCCACCCGGATGTCCTGGCAGCGCGCGCTGGCGATGGCCGGCGTCGGACTGGAAGACCTGGACTTCGCCGAGGTGCACGACTGCTTCACCATCGCCGAACTGCTCATGTATGAGGCCATGGGGCTGACCGAACCCGGCCAGGGCGCCCGCGCCCTCGAAGAAGGCTGGGTCTTCAAGGACGGCAAGCTGCCGGTCAACGTCTCCGGCGGACTCAAGGCCAAGGGCCACCCGGTCGGCGCCACCGGCGTCTCCCAGCACGTCATCGCGGCCATGCAGCTCACGGGCACTGCCGGCGACATGCAGCTGGGAACCGCCCGCCGCGCCGCGGTGCAGAACATGGGCGGCGTCGGGATCGCCAACTACGTCAGCGTCCTCGAGGCCGTCTGATCCGGTCCCGCTGAGTTTCCCCACGTTTGGGGCCGACGACGGCGTGTCGCACCAAAAGTGCGGCACGCCGTCGTCGCTGCGCCGGCAAAGGTGGGGAATTCCGGCGGGCTCACAGCCGTTAGTGAGGCGTAGGCCCCGTCCACCGCAGAGAATTCGAGGAGCTTTTATGCGCGCCACCATCATCCACGGCCCCGGCGACATCAGGGTGGAGGACCGTGACTACCCCACGGTCCAGCTGCCCAGCGACGTCGTTGTGAAGGTTACGGCGTCCTGCGTCTGCGGCTCGGACCTCTGGCCGTACCGCGGCGTGAAGCCCACCCGCAAACCCACCGCGATCGGGCACGAATTCATCGGCGTCGTGGAGAGCATCGGCGCAGACGTCAGCACCCTCGCCGTCGGCGACCTCGTGATCGCACCGTTCGTTGCGAGCTGCGGGCACTGCCCCCAGTGCCTTGACGGCGTCACCGTTGCGTGTGACCGCCTCGCCGGCTGGGGCGGCAAGGACGACGCGGGCCTGCGCGTCGACGGCGGCCAGGGCCAGGCGGTCCGCGTGCCGCTGGCCGAAGCCACCCTGGTCAAGGTGCCCGGCATCACCGACCCGGACGATGCGCTGCGCGCCAATCTGCTCACCCTCTCCGACGTTATGGCCACCGGCCACCACGCGGCGCTTTCGGCAAAGGTCGGCCCCGGCCGGACCGTGGTTGTCGTCGGAGACGGCGCCGTCGGGCTCTGCGGTGTCCTGGCGGCCAAACGGCTCGGAGCCGAACGCATCATCGCGATGTCCCGGCACGCGGACCGGCAGGCGATTGCCCGCGAATTCGGGGCCACCGACATTGTGGCCGAACGCGGCGAGGAGGGCGTCGCCAAGGTCCGCGAGCTGCTTGGCGGCATACTGGCAGACTCCGTGCTGGAATGCGTGGGGACGAAGGAGTCCATGGAGCAGGCGCTGCACAGCGTCCGGCCCGGCGGCGCATTGGGCTTCGTCGGCGTCCCTACGGGCGGCGCCGAGGCCCCGCTCCGGTTCCTGTTCGACACCAACATCTCCATCGCCGGCGGCATGGCCCCGGCCCGGACCTACATCCCGGAACTGCTCGCCGATGTGCTGGCCGGCACCATCAATCCGGGGCGGGTCTTTGATGCAGTGATGCCGCTGGAGGACGCCCCCGAGGCGTACCGGGCGATGGATGAGCGGCGCGCCATCAAGGTCCTGCTCGTGCCCTGACGTGGTGCTCGACGCCGGCAGCACGCACGCCTGCGGCGGACCCTTGCACTGCCCACGGCCGGGGTCTAGCGTGAAACGCACAGGCAACACCAGCGCGGCTGTCCCTGGTGATTCCTCCCGCGGACAGCGCAGCTGAGCAGGACATCTAGGAGCAGACATGGATGCTGCAGGCCGCAGGGCGCCGGAACGACTCGTGCTCGAGCTCAGTGCACTGGGCGCCGCAGACCTGTCGCTGGTGGGGGGCAAAGCACTGAACCTCGGCAAGCTCACGGCTGCAGGGTTCCCGGTGCCGGCCGGCTTCGCCCTGACCACTGCCGCCTACCGGATGGCTGCCCCTGCGGGACTGGACGGGCTGGCGGCGCAGTTGGACAGCATGGCCGGCAGCGGTTCACCGGACGGCGGCACCGCAGGAGACGGACCAACGGCCGGCGAACTGGCACGGCAAGCCCGTGAACTGATCGTGAGCGCGCCGATCCCGGCCGCCGTCGACGCTGACCTTCGGGCCGCCTACACCGCGATGGGCCCGTCTGCCCTGGTGGCGGTCAGGTCGTCGGCGACCGCGGAGGACCTGCCCTTTGCCAGTTTCGCCGGCCAGCAGGATTCCTTCCTCAACATTGCCGGCGGCGACGCGGTGGTCCAGTCCGTCCGCCGCTGCTGGGCCTCCCTCTGGACGGAACGGGCCGTGATGTACCGCTTCGCGAACGGCATCAGCCACCGTGCAGTCAGTCTTGCCGTCGTGGTGCAGGACCTGGTGCCCGCTGTACAGGCCGGGGTGCTCTTCACCGCCAATCCGGTCACCGGGGTCCGGACCGAGACGGTGATCGACGCCAGCGCCGGCCCGGGCAGCGCCGTCGTGTCCGGTAGCGTGAACCCGGAGCATTTCCGGATAGATACGGCATCGGGCCGGATCCTGCAGCACACACCACCGCCCCCGCCACCGAACGGACGCCGGCCGAGACCCGGGCTGACTGACGCCCAGGCCATTGATCTCACCGCCACGGCCGTCAGCGTCCAACGGCTGTTCGGTGCCCCCCAGGACGTGGAATGGGTCATAGATGCCGGCGGCAAGGTCTGGCTGACACAGTCCCGGCCGATCACGGCTCTGTATCCGCTGCCGGCCGCGCCGGATACCCGGGAGCCCGGGAGCCCGGACGACGCCCGGGTGTACCTGTGCGGCACGCTGCTGCAGGGCCTCACCCGGCCGATTACCCCGATGGGGATCGCTGCCCTGGACATTGTGGGGGCACGCAAAGGGAAATGGTCGTTTACGTATCCCGGGTTGCGCATGTACGTGGACCTGACCCCGGTCTTCCGCAGCGCGTGGGGCCGCCGTTATCTGGAGCGCCTCCTTCCACTGGCCGACGGCCGATCCGCGGCCCTGCTCCCCGCCCTGCTGGCGGATCCGAGATTTGCGGTCTCCGCGCACGGGCCCCGCACACCCCGGCCAGCGCCCGCCTCGCCGGGGACGTCCGGCGCGAGCGCTGCAGCCAGCCTGGTCCTGGCACTGAAGCTGGTTCCGGCATTGGTCATTGCGGCGCTGAGGCCCGAAGCGGAACTCCGCCGGGCACAGGACTACCGGGAGCAACTCGAGCTGCAGCTGATCCTGCCCGAGCCGGCCGGACCGGAGCGCCGGCTCAAGCATGCCCGGCACATCCTGGATCCGGCGTTCGACGGCGTGAGCCTGGCCAGCATTCCCGGCCCGGCCGCCGGATACCTGATGCTGGCCCTCGCCCGCAGGCTTCTGCGCGGCATTGCCGAGCCGCGGGAGCTTGAGGCGGTACTGCGCGGGCTTCCGCACAACGTGACCACCGAGATGGATATGGAGCTATGGCAGCTGGCCCAGGCCCTCGGTGCGGACGCCGAGTCCCGGGCGGTTTTCCTGGCCCAGGATCCCGCGTCGCTGACCGCCGGTTATCTCGGCGGCCGGCTCCCGCAGGCGGCCCAGTCCGGCCTCCGGCAGTTCCTGGCCCGCTATGGTCACCGGGCTGTGGCCGAGATCGATCCCGGCATGCCGCGGTGGTCGGAAGATCCGGAGCATATCCTGGGCATGCTCATCAACTACCTGCACGTGCAGGACCCCGACCAGGCTCCGGACCGGCAGTTCGCGCGCGCGGCCGGACACGCGGAGTCCCGGGTCCGCAGCCTGGTCGAACGCGCCCGGGGCCGGAGCCGGCTGCGGGCCCGCCTCGTGCAGCTGTGTCTGGACCGGGCCCGCCTGTTATGCGGGTTGCGGGAGCTACCGAAGTTCTACTTCATCCTGGTCTTCGCCGAAATGCGCCGCCAGCTCAGCGCCGTCGGAGCGGAGCTTGCCCGCTCCGGCCGCATTTCCCACGCGGATGATGTCTTTTTCCTCGACTTCGAGGAAGCCCGAGTAGGCCTGCGGGGCGCGGATCTACACGGCCTGGTCGCGGCCCGCAGGGCGGTGTATCGCAGCGAGCTGCAGCGGCGGCGGGTTCCCCGGATCCTGCTCTCCGACGGAACCGACGTCGAGGCCGTGATCCTGACGACGGCCCCCGCCGCCGACGGCGCCCTGGCCGGGACGCCGGCGTCCGCCGGGATTGCGACCGGACGGGTCCGGGTGATCATGGACCCTGTCGGCGCGCATCTGGAACCGGGAGAAATCCTGGTGGTCCCCTCCACGGATCCGGGCTGGACTCCCCTTTTTCTGACTGCCGGCGCCCTGGTGATGGAGATGGGCGGGGTCATCTCGCACGGAGCGGTCGTGGCCCGGGAATACGGCATCCCGGCCGTCGTCGGAGTCCCGGATGCCACGGCCCGGCTGCACACCGGGCAAGCGGTGGTCGTGGACGGGTCGGCCGGGACAGTGCAACCCGCGGCATGACGTCATGCACTAATCGGTGGACGAATTGCGGCGCGTCCGGCGGTCCCGACCGGGGCAAAACGCCGCCAAACCGGTCCGGCTGTGATCAGATCGTGCCCTTCGAAGCATGCTTTTAACCGCAAACTACCGCTTCGGCCTCTTGCACCACGGGCCGCCGCCCCGTACGTTGGGGGACAGCGGACGAATGTCTCCGCAGCCGTTGGCCCTATGGCCGCCGGAGATCAGCAGCATTTCAGAAGGATATTGGCATGGCTACAGGCACAGTTAAATGGTTCAACGCCGAAAAGGGTTTTGGCTTCATTGCCCCGGATGACGGGTCGGCCGACGTTTTCGCCCACTACTCGGCAATCGCCAGCAGCGGCTACCGCTCGCTCGACGAGAACCAGAAGGTCGAGTTCGACGTCACCCAGGGCCCCAAGGGTCCGCAGGCTGAGAACATCCGCCCGCTCTAAGTACAACGGAAGCAGCCCCGGCCAACCGGCCGGGACCTAATCCCCATAGACCACAAACGCCCCTCCGGAGGATTCCTCCGGAGGGGCGTTTGTGTCTGCAGAAGTTTCCGGGCGAGCCCTTGCCGGGCCTTAAAGACGGTGTTAGGCTCCCGTTGAGGGAGCGCTCCCACACCTGCTGATCCTGGCCGGAACGGGGGTCCTCACTGTTTTACAGCACCTTCATCTGACGAGACGCTCCTCGCCTCGATGCTGTTCTTCCCTGCGCCGGCCCGGGGCCTTACCCGGCCCGTTTGTGGCGCCTGCCGGTCCGCCGGCAGCAGGAAGCAGCGCCGGCGCACCCTGCGGAGCCGCACCCACAGAGAGCAGGACCAGCAATGCAGCTAGCCCAACTCAACCGCCCGCCCAGGTCCAAGAATCCCGGTCCCAGGCCGCAGCCCCGATTCCGCAGCCGGCTCGTCGCCGGCACCGTCGCCCTGCTGCTCGGCATGACCGGCGTCGGCGCCGGCATCGCAAGCGCCGCGCCGGCCCCCGCGAAATCGAAGCCGGCCGCCACGCCCGACTTCGGCCCCAACGTCAGGATCTTTGATCCGAGCATGGCCGTGGCTGATATCCAGGCCGAAGTTGACGCCATCTGGACCGCCCAGGTCGACGACGAAATGGGAACCAACCGCTATTCACTCTTGTTCAAACCCGGCAGCTACGGCACCGCCGAGCAGCCGCTCATCGTCAAGGTGGGCTATTCGACGGAGGTGGCCGGCCTCGGAGCGGCACCGACGGATGTCACCATCAACGGGCACGTTGACGTCTACAACCGGTGCCTGACTGTGGAGAACTGCATCGCCCTGAACAACTTCTGGCGTTCCCTGTCCAACCTGACCATTAATGTCACCGGCCTCGACGGCTGCCGCGGATCTGCGAACTTCTGGGCCGCGTCCCAGGCCTCCCCCATGCGGCGGGTCAACGTCACCGGCGGAACCCTGTCCCTCATGGACTACTGCACCGCGGGCCCGCAATACGCGAGCGGCGGGTTCATCTCCGATTCCAAGACCGGTTCCGTGGTCAACGGCTCCCAGCAGCAGTACCTGGTCCGTAACAGCACCATCGGAGACTGGTCCAACGGCGTCTGGAACCAGGTCTTCTCCGGTGTCAACGGCGCCCCCGCGCAGTCCTTCCCGGATCCGCCCTACACCACGCTGGCCACCACCCCGGTCAGCAAGGAAAAGCCGTACCTGACCCTGGATGCCGCCGGACAGTACAGCGTCTTCGTCCCCTCAGTCCTGACCAACTCCGTCGGCACCACCTGGGAGAACGGCCCCACCACCGGGCGCAGCATCCCGCTCACCGACTTCTTCGTCGCCAAGCCCTCTGACTCGGTCAAGACCATCAACTCCCAACTGGCCCGCGGCAAGAACCTGATCCTCACCCCCGGGATCTACGACGTCGCCGAAAGCATCGAGATCAAGCGCGCCAACACCGTCGTCCTCGGCCTCGGCATGGCGACCCTCACCGCGGTCAACGGCTCCGTCCCGATGACGGTCGCCGACGTCCCCGGCGTCGACATCGCCGCCGTGACGATCGACGCCGGCGAGGTCAACTCCCCCGTCCTGATGCGGATCGGCAAGGCAGAAAAGGCCGGCGAAGACGGCAAAAACAACAAAAAGGACAAGTCCGGCAAGCACAGCGACGCCGCCAACCCCACCACCCTCCACGACGTGTTCTTCCGGATCGGCGGACCCCACGTGGGCAAGGCCACGAACAGCCTGGAAGTCAACAGCGACAACGTGCTCCTGGACCACATCTGGGCCTGGCGCGCTGACCACGGCAAGGGTGTCGGCTGGGACCTCAATACCGGGGACTTCGGTGTGATCATCAACGGCGACAACGTCACGGCTACCGGGCTCTTCGTGGAGCACTACCAGAAGTACAACCTCATCTGGAACGGTGAGCACGGCAAGACGGTCTTCTTCCAGAACGAACTGCCCTACGACGCGCCCAACCAGGCCGCCTGGCAGCACGACGGCGTCCTGGGCTGGGCCGGCTACAAGGTCGCCGACTCGGTCAAGACCCATGACCTGTGGGGCGGCGGCAGCTACGTCTACAACAACGTCGACCCGACGATCCACGCCACCCGCGGTTTCGAGGTCCCGGTCACGCCAGGCGTGAAACTCCGCGGCCTCCTCACCGTCAACCTCGGCGCCGGAACGCTGGACCACGTCGTCAACGACACCGGCGACCCGGTCTCCACCGACGCGGTCGGCGTGCCCAGCTACGTCGCCAGCTTCAACTAACCCGGCTTCAACCAACCCGGCCAAAACGCCGGTGGGCGCGGACGTGAACTCCCCGCCCACCGGCGTTTTCGGCGCCCGCCGGAATTTTCTGTTCCTCGGAATTTTCTGCCCTCCGGGTGGTTAGCCTGAAGTATGAAAGCCATCGTGTACCGCGCCACCGGAGACCCGTCCGTCCTTGAGCTGATCGAACGGGATGTCCGCGAGCCGGGCTCCGGAGAGGTCCGGGTCCGGATCATGGTGTCCGGCGTGAACCCCACCGATTGGAAGTCCCGCCGCGGCGCCAGGCCGGGCGAGGCCCTGCCGTTCGACGATGTGGTCCCGAACCAGGACGGCGCGGGCGTGGTGGACGCCGTCGGCGCCGGCGTTGAGCACCTCCAGGCCGGTGACCGTGTCTGGCTGGCGCTGGCCGCCTATCAGCGCGCCGACAGTGGCACGGCCCAGGAATTCGCGGTGCTCCCGGCCGAACGGGTCTTTCCGCTGCCTGAGGAAGCCGGGTTTGATCTCGGGGCGAGCCTGGGCGTTCCGGCGATCACGGCGCACCGGACCCTCACCGTGGCCGAGGACGGACCGCGGCGCCTGCAGCCGGGCGCATTGGCCGGCAAGGTTGTGCTGGTCGCGGGCGGGGCCGGCGCAGTAGGCCACGCGGCCATCCAGCTCGCCCGCTGGGCCGGGGCCGTGGTGATCACGACCGTCAGCGCCCCGGCGAAAGCCGCACTGGCGGAAGCGGCCGGCGCCCACCATATTGTGAATTACAGGGACACCGACGCGGCCGCGGAGATCCGACGGATCGCTCCCGACGGCGTTGACCTGATTGTCGAGGTGGCTCCGGCACAAAACGCGGAACTGGACCTGGCCGTGATCCGCAACCGCGGCTCCATCGCCGTCTACGCCAACAACGGCGGCGACCACGTCAGCCTGGACGTGCGCCGGCATTTCAGCCTCAATATCCGGTACCAGTTCGTCCTGCTCTATACCGTCGGCATGGACGCCATCCACGCCGCAGCCGAGGACATCAATGCCGCGCTGGCCGACGGCGCCCTTCCGGTGGGCGAAGCCGCCGGGCTGCCGCTGCACCGATTTGCGCTGGCCGACACCGCCGCGGCCCACGCCGCAGTGGAAGAAAATGTCGTCGGAAAAGTCCTCGTCCAGGTGGCCCGTTCCTGATCCGGGTCGGCCAAAAGCGGGCGGCTCCCGGCGCCGGCGTTTTCTTCGCGACCGCCGCGGCATGGATACTTGTGCGATGACTACTCGCGAGTACTCCGCCGGGGAGAGCTCAGGGCTGCCTCAGCAGCCGGACATCCCACTCCAGTTGCGGGCCGTCATGAACGGGATTCCTGCCATGGTGGCCTACTGGGACAAGGACCTCCGCAACCGCTTCGCCAACGAAGCCTACTGCGACTGGTTCGGCGTCACGGCGGAAGACCTCCACGGCGTGCACATGCGCGATCTGGTCAACGCGGAGCTCCTGGCGGAGAACCAGCCCTATGTCGCCAAGGTCCTCGCCGGCGAACCCCAGCACTTCGACCGGGCCCTTGCAGACAGAGCCGGCAGGAAGCACTACACCCAGATGTCCTACACGCCGGACACCGTCGAAGGTGACGTCCGCGGATTCTTCGTCCTGGTCACCGACATCACCGAGCGGTCCCTGGCCGAGCGCCGCCAGCAGCGCGATATGGACCGGTACCGGACACTGGCACGCAGCATTCCCGGCGTCTTCGTCCTCCTGTTCGACTCGGACCTCCGCTATCTGATTGCCGAGGGGCAGGAACTGGAAGCCTTCGGGTACCGTCCCGAAGACATGGAAGGCCGGCTGCTCCACGACGCCCTGGAGACCGGACTCGCCCACGAACTGGAGCCCCGGTACAGGGCCGCCCTCGCCGGCGAGGAAGTGTCCTGGAACCGGACGATCGACGACCGCGAATACCGGCTCACCGCACGCCCGGTCTTCTCCGACGACGACGCCGCCGGCATGGTGGTTGCCGTCGACGTGACCGAACGCCGGCAGCGGGAAAAAACCTGGGCGGCCCTGCACGAAATCGCCACCGCTGTGGCCCGCAGCGAGGCTCCGGCGGACATAGCGGGCCAGGTCGCTTCCATTGTCCGCTCGCTCTTCGACGTCGACTCGGCCGCCGTGACGCGCCTGACCGGACCGACGTCGGCGGAGATCGTCGCCATGGCGCCCATGCGCCCGCCGACCCTGAGCCGGAAGCACATCTTCTCGCCCACCGATTCCTCCGCCACCGTCCGGGTCGCGGTCACCGGCCAGCCGGCCCTCGTCAGCTACTGCGCCGACGGCGGTACGGCCTCCGCACAGATGCTCGCGGGCGGCTTCCGGTCCTCCGCCGCGGCACCGATCCGGGTGAACGGCTCGCTGTGGGGCGTTCTTGCCCTGACTTCAAAGTCCCCGACCGGGCTTACCCGTCCAATGCTGGACCGGCTCGCACAGTTCGCCGAGCTCGTGGAGATCGCGATCGCCAACGCCGAGGCCCGTGCGAGCCTGGAGCAGCAGGCCAGCACCGACGCGCTGAGCGGCCTGCCCAACCGGCGCGCCCTGGAAGCGCGGCTGGCCAAGGAAACCGCCCTGGCACATGCACAAGGCACAACGCTCAGCGCCGTCGTCCTGGACATCGACCACTTCAAGAGAGTCAATGACTCCTTCGGCCACCCCACAGGCGACGTTGTCATCGTGGAGGTCGCGGCCAGGCTGCGCCGGGTCGCGCGCCAGGGCGAGATCGTCGCCCGCGTCGGCGGTGAGGAGTTTGTCTGGCTGTTGCCCGGAAGTACAGGCGCCGAAGCTCTCCAGGCGGCCGAACGCGCCCGCGCCGCGATCGCGTCAGAGCCTTTCGGGGAGGTCGGCACCGTCACGATCTCCGCCGGGATCTGTGAACTCCGCGAGGCCGGGCAGCGCACCCTCCTGGCCTGCGCTGACGGCGCCCTGTACACGGCCAAGGACGCGGGCAGGAACCGCAGCCACCGGTACGGCAGCGACGCCGCGGGCCGCGAGGCCTCCGCCCGGACTCCCACCGACGGGCCGGCGCTGGAAACCCGCCGCGCCTAGATTCCCCCGTTCCTCCCGGCCGTCCCCTTTGCGCGGCGGCGGTCTCCGGTCCGGGAGTCGTCGCCGGCAAGCGCGTCAGGCGAGGAAGCCGCGCAACAGGGCTGCGGTGCCCTCAAGGTGTTCGATCGTGGCGCGCTCTGCCGCCGCCGGGTCGCCGCTGAGGATGGCGTCGGCTATTTCCGCGTGCTGGATGTTGGAGTGTTCCAGGTTGGTGACCAGGAACGGGATTCTATCCAGAAGGTCATTGAGCCTGGCCCGCGTCTCCGCCACGGCCGCAACGAGGCTCGGCGAACCGGTCAACTCGGCGATGGCAATGTGGAACCTGGCATCCCGGGGCCGGTAGTTGGCCTCGCCGGCACCCGTGACATCCGCCAGGCAGTTCCGCAAGTGGCCGCGGGCGGAAGCCGACAAATCGGAGCCGGCCGCCAGGGCACTTGCCGCCGGTTCGATCACACCACGGAACACCAGCACGTCCTGGACGTCGTCCGGATCGAGCCGCGGCGCACCCCGGGGCTGCTCCGGCACGCGGGTCTCGGAAACATACGTCCCGCCATAGCGGCCTCGCTTGACCTCCAGGTAGCCCGCGGCCTGTAGTTCACCGAGGGCCTCCCGCAGGGTCGCCCGCGAGACGCCGAGCCGATCCGCCAACTCGCGTTCGGGCGGCAACTTGTCCGCCGGCGCGAAGATCCCGAGCTTGATGGTCTGCAGAATGTGCTCGATCGTTTCCTCGAAGGCGTTGCCGCCGCGCACCGGCCGCAACATCGCGTACGGCTGCGGCAATGAAAATTCGGTCAAGGTCAGCTCCCCTCCGTCGCGAGCCCATATGTGCCATTAGCAAAGCTTTAGGGATCATCAAAATCATAGCCAGCAGACCAATAATCCGCACCCCATCCGAATATCCGCGCGAATTCGCGGGAAAACCTTGACGAATGTGACGCACACCACCACACTGGGGAACATGCCCTTGGACTAATAACAGTCCTTTGGATTTTCGGGCGACACTCCTCTTATCAAAGGGAAACGCATGAAATCAGCAGATCACGGCGCCGGTGTAACCGACCCGCGCAGCGGCCTCGACGCCGAGTACCTGAAGCACCGCACCCTGCAGCGCGGCGCCGCCGGCTGGGTCCTGCTCGCCGGGCTGGGTGTCGCCTACGTCATTTCCGGTGACTTTGCCGGTTGGAACCTCGGGCTCGCCGAAGGCGGCTGGGGCGGTCTGCTGATCGCGTTCGTGCTGATGGGCATCATGTACACGTGCATGGTGTTCGGGCTCGCGGAGATGTCGTCCTCGCTGCCGACGGCGGGTGCCGGCTACGCCTTCGCCCGCCGGGCCCTGGGACCGCTCGGCGGCTACGCCACCGGCATCGCCGTCCTGATCGAATACGCCGTCGCGCCGGCGGCCATCGCCACGTTCATCGGCGGTTACATCGAGGCGCTGGGGCTGTTCGGCCTGACCAATTCCTGGCCCGTGTACCTGGTTACCTATGTGCTCTTCATCGGCATCCATCTCCGCGGCGTCGGCGAGGCGCTCAAGATCATGTTCGCGATCACCGCGGTGGCCGTCGTCGCCCTCGTTGCGGTCGTCATCGGGCTGCTGCCGAAGTTCGACCCCGCCAAACTCTTTGACATCGTCCCGGACGGCTCCGTCGGATCCAGCGCTTTCCTGCCCATGGGCATCAGCGGGATCCTGGCCGCCCTGGTCTACGGCATCTGGTTCTTCCTGGCCGTCGAGGGTGTTCCGCTGGCCGCCGAGGAATCGGCCGACCCCAAGAAGGACATGCCCAAGGGCATCATCGTCGCCGTCGTCATCCTGGTCGTTTTCGGTGCCCTGATGCTGGTCCTCGTCCCGGGTGCCGCCGGCTCCCAGGCCATGAGCACCTCCGACAACCCCCTGCCCGAGGCGCTCCGACTGGCCTACGGCGAAAATACCCTGCTGGCCGACTTCATCAACTACGCCGGACTTGCCGGCCTCGTGGCCAGCTTCTTCTCCATCATCTACGCCTACTCGCGTCAGCTCTTCGCCTTGTCCCGCGCCGGGTACCTGCCCAAGTGGCTCTCGCTCACCGGCTCCCGCCGGACGCCCTACTGGGCCCTGATCGTCCCGGGCACCATCGGCTTCCTGCTCGCCGCCATCACCCAGGACGGCGGCCTCCTGATCAACATCGCCGTCTTCGGCGCCACCGTCTCCTACGTCCTGCTGAACCTCTCGCACATCGTGCTGCGCATCAAGGAGCCCGAACTGGAGCGCGGCTACCGTACCCCGGGCGGAATCGCCACCACCTCCGTCGCCTTGGTCCTGTCCGCGGTCGCGGTGGTCGCCACCTTCGTGGTGGATGTCTACGCCGCCTCGATAACGGCGGGAATCTTCGCCGCCGCCATCGCCTACTACTGGTTCTACAGCCGGCACCGCATTGTCACGGGGTCCCCGGACGAGGAATTCGCGCGACTGGCCCTCGCCGAAGCGGAACTGAAGTAGCCACTCCCCGGCCATCAACCCACCACCCCATGCAAAGAACAACGTTGCGGAGCAACCATGACTGAAGCATCCACAAACCACCCCCTGAACGCCCAGCTCACCCTCGACGAGCTGCGGGCCGACGTCGCCTCCGGAGCCATCGACACCGTTGTTGTGGCCATCACGGACTCCCTCGGCCGGCTTCAGGGCAAGCGCTGCGGCGCCCGTTCCTTCCTCGAGGACGTCTTGGACCATGGCGCGGAGGGCTGCAACTACCTCCTCGCCGTCGACGTCGAGATGAACACCATCGACGGCTACGCCATGTCCTCCTGGGAAACCGGCTACGGCGACATGGTGATGCTCCCGGACGTCTCCACCCTGCGCCGGGTCCCGTGGCAGCAGGGAACGGCCATGGTCCTCTGCGACATCATGTGGGCGGACAAGTCCCCGGTGGTCGCGTCACCGCGCCAGATCCTGCGCGCCCAGGTCGAGCGGCTTGAAAAACTCGGCTACCGCGCCCACATGGGTACGGAACTCGAATTCCTGATGTTCGACGACTCCTACCGTGAGGCGTGGCAGAAGAACTACCACGGCCTTAACGCCTCCACCCAGTACAACGTGGACTACTCGCTGCTCGCCACGGCCCGCCTGGAACCGGTCATCCGGTCCATCCGCACCAACATGGAAGCGGCCGGCCTGGTGGTCGAATCCTCCAAGGGCGAATGCAACCTCGGCCAGCAGGAGATCACGTTCCGCTTCGATGAAGCGCTGAGCGCCTGCGACAAGCACACGTTCTACAAGAACGGTGCGAAGGAAATCGCCGACCAGCACGGCAAGAGCGTCAGCTTCATGGCCAAGTACGACCAGCGGGAAGGCAACTCCTGCCACATCCACTTCAGCCTGACCGACCTTGACGGCAACCCGGTCCTGCCCGGCGACGGCGAGCACGGCTTCAGCCCGGTCATGGAGCACTTCATGGCCGGCCAGCTCGATGCCCTGAAGGAGCTCACCTACTTCCTGGCCCCCAACGTCAACTCCTACAAGCGCTTTGTCGAAGGCAGCTTCGCCCCCACGGCAATCGCCTGGGGCATGGACAACCGCAGCTGCGCCCTCCGCGTGGTGGGCCACGGCCGCGGCCTGCGCACTGAAATGCGCGTCGGCGGCGGGGACCTGAACCCGTACCTCGCGGCGGCCGCACTCATCGCCGCCGCGATCCACGGGCTCGAAAACCGGCTGCCGCTGGAGCCAGTCATGCAAGGCAGCGCCTACGCCTCCGACGCGGACCGGCTCCCGACCAACCTGCGCGACTCCCGGGACCTGCTGGCGGAAAGCAGCATCGCACGCAAAGCGTTCGGGGACACCGTCGTCGAACACTATGTCCATGCCGCAGGCATCGAACTCAAGGCGTACGAGAGCGCCGTGACGGACTGGGAGCGCGTGCGTGGCTTCGAACGACTCTAAGGCCTACCGGCCCCGGATCGCCCTGACCAGCTACTACCAGGAAGCCTCCTGGGGGGTATGGAACGCAGCCGCGGCCATCGTCCCCGGCACCTACGTCGAGGCCGTGGTGGCAGCCGGCGGCACGCCGATCCTGCTGCCGCCCCTGGGCACGGATGAAACCGTGCTGGACCTCGTCGACGGGCTGATCGTGGTGGGCGGCCCCGACGTCGAACCCGTCCGGTACGGCGCACCGGCCCATCCCAGGACCGTGCCGCAGCCGTTGCGGGATGAGCACGACACGATCCTGACCCGGGCCGCGATGGAGCGGGGGCTGCCGCTCTTCGCCATCTGCCGCGGCGCGCAGATCCTCAACGTCGCGCTCAACGGGAGCCTGATCCAGCACATCCCGGACATCAATCCCACCGCCAACTACCAGCCGGCCCCCGGCGTCTTCGGTACGGCCGCGTTCATCACGACCCCGGGCAGCCTGATCCAGTCGCTGCTCGGCGACGCGGCCGAGGCGCCGTGCTACCACCACCAGGCGATGGATGCCGTACCGCCGGGGCTGCGGGTCACCGCCGCGTCCGCCGACGGGACGGTCCAGGCCCTCGAGTCCGCCGACCCGGCCGGGTGGCTGCTGGGCGTGCAGTTCCACCCCGAACAAAACCCGGAAGACCTGCGGCTGTTCCGCGGCTTCGTCCAGGCCGCGGCAAGCTACCGTGCCAACCGAAAAGAGATGTCCACGCTATGACCGCCACAACCTTTGACGTCATCAACCCCTCCACCGAGGAGGTCATTGAGACGGTTTCCCTCGCCGGCCTGGCCGACGTCGACGACGCCATCGCCCGCGCGGCCGGAGCCTACGAGTCCTGGCGCCGGGTGGCCCCGGCGGACCGGGCCCTGCTGCTGCGCCGGTTCGCCGCCGCGGTGGACGCCGATCTGGAGAACCTCGCCCGGCTGGAAGTCCGCAACGCCGGCCACACCATCGGCAACGCCCGCTGGGAGGCCGGCAACGTCCGGGACGTGCTCAATTACTACGCCGCCGCGCCGGAACGGCACTTCGGCAAGCAGATTCCGGTCGCCGGCGGCGTGAACATCACGTTCCACGAGCCCCTCGGCGTTGTGGGGATCATCGTGCCCTGGAATTTCCCGATGCCGATCGCGGCCTGGGGATTTGCCCCGGCATTGGCCGCCGGCAACACCGTAGTGCTTAAACCGGCCGAGATGACCCCCCTGACGGCACTGCGGCTGGCCGAACTGGCCACCGAAGCGGGCATCCCGGACGGTGTCTTCCAGGTGATCCCCGGCAAGGGGTCCGTGGTGGGCGAGCGGTTCGTGACGCACCCCGCCGTCCGCAAGGTCGTCTTCACCGGCTCCACCGGCGTCGGCAAAAAGATCATGGCCGGCTGCGCGGACCAGGTAAAGCGGGTCACCCTGGAACTCGGCGGCAAGAGCGCCAACATCGTCTTCGACGACGCCGACCTGGAAATGGCCGCGGCAGCCGCCCCGGGCGGCGCCTTCGACAACGCCGGCCAGGACTGCTGCGCCCGCTCGCGGATCCTCGTCCAGCGCAACGTCTACGACCGTTTTATGGAACTGCTGGAACCGGCCGTCAAGGCCATCACCGTCGGCGACCCGTCCGACGAGGCGACCACCATGGGCCCGCTGATCTCCGCCCAGCAACGCCGGACGGTCGCCGGATTCGTGCCGGACGACGCCCAGATCGCCTTCCAGGGCCAGGCCCCGACCGGGGCCGGGTTCTGGTTTCCGCCGACCGTCCTGACGCCCGGGTTCGACTCGCCGTCGTTCACGGAGGAAATCTTCGGCCCGGTGGTGACCGTGGTGCCGTTCACCGATGAAGCGGACGCCATCCGGATCGCGAACAACACCGATTACGGGCTCTCCGGTTCCATCTGGACCTCCAGCGTGGACCGCGCACTGCGCGTGGCGCGCGGCGTTGAAGCCGGAAACCTCTCGGTGAATTCGCATTCCTCCGTCCGGTACTCCACCCCGTTCGGCGGCTTCAAGCAGTCCGGGCTGGGCCGTGAGTTGGGACCCGACGCCTTGGATTCCTTCACCGAAACCAAGAACGTCTTCATTTCCACCCCGTCCCTCCCCTGAGATCCCGCACTTCCCCACCTGAGCAGTCCCCCGGACTTTCATCACCGCTATAAGGAGTTCCCCATGCAGTCAGTAGTCTCCAACCGCCTCGCCGGCCGCAGTGCAGTCATCACCGGCGGTGCCAGCGGCATCGGACTGGCCACCGCGCGCCGGATGGCGGCCGAAGGCGCCAACGTCGTCATCGCGGACATTGAGCCCACGTCGGGTCTCGCCGCGGCCACCGAGGTCGGCGGCCTCTTCGTCAAGGTCGACGTCACAAGCGAAGAGGACGTCCGCAACCTGTACGCCCAGACCAAAGAGACTTACGGCAGCGTTGACATCGCCTTCAACAACGCCGGAATCTCCCCCGCCAGCGACGGCTCCATCCTGGACACCGGCATCGATGCCTGGCGCAAGGTCCAGGAAGTGAACCTGACCTCGGTGTACTACTGCTGCAAGTACGCCATCCCCTACATGCAGGAACAGGGGAAGGGCTCCATCATCAACACCGCGTCCTTTGTCGCCGTTATGGGCGCCGCGACCTCGCAGATCTCCTACAGCGCCTCCAAGGGCGGCGTGCTTTCCATGAGCCGGGAACTCGGCGTCGAATTCGCCCGGCAGGGCATCCGCATCAACGCCCTGTGCCCGGGACCGGTCAACACCCCGCTCCTGAAGGAACTCTTCGCGAAGGACCCGGAAAAGGCCGCCCGCCGGCTGATCCACGTGCCGCTGGGCCGCTTTGCGGAGCCGGAGGAACTGGCCGCGGCCGTAGCCTTCCTGGCCAGCGACGACGCCTCCTTCATCACCGCATCCACCTTCCTCGTGGACGGCGGCATCTCCGGCGCGTACGTCACGCCGATCGACTAGCCGACGCCGGCCGGGTCTTTCCGGCCAGTACCCCCTTCGACTGTCACTGTCGATCCACTGCGCAACGGCGCCGGCCGGGACCCCCACCGGCCGGCGCCGTTGTTATTGCACGGGCGCAGTCCCTCCGACCCTAGGCCCTTAAACGAACGCTGACTTCCCGGTGACGGCCCGGGCCACGATGAGCGAATTGATCTCGTAGCTGCCCTCATACGTGTAGAGGATTTCGGCGTCGCCGAAGAGCTTGCCCATCTCATAATCCGTGCTGATCCCGTTGCCGCCCATGAGCGACCGGCCCATCGCCACCGAGGCCCGCGCCAGCCGGGTGGTGGTGGATTTGGCCATCGCGGCCTGGACCATTTCCAGTTTCCCCGCCGACTGGACCCGGGCCAGCTGCGCCATGAGGGCCAGCGAGGCCGTGGCGTTGCCTAGCATTTCGGCCAGCTGCTGCTGGATCAGCTGGAACCGGGCCAACTCCTTGCCGAACTGCTTGCGCTCCAGGGCATAGGCCCGGGCAATGTCGAACGCGGCCAGCTGGATACCGGCCCCCTGCCAGCCCACCCAGGCCCGCGAATCGCGCAGCAGGTCATTGGCTGCCGCAAAGGTCTGGGCCCCGGGCAGCATGTTCGATGCCGGGATGCGGACATCGTCGAGCACGATGTCCGCGTTCTGCATGATCCGCAGACCGATCTTGTTCGCAATCTTGGTGGCGGTGTAGCCGGGACGGTCGGTTTCGACGATAAAGCCCTTGATCTGCTGGTCAGCCACGTCACGGGCCCAGACGAGCGCGAAATCCGCGATGGTCCCGGCGCCAATCCAGCGTTTGGCGCCGCGGAGGACCCATTCGCCGTCCTCGAGCCGGGCCGTGGTGGCCAGCCCGCCGGCGATGTCCGAGCCGTGATCCGGTTCCGTCAGCGCAAAGGCGCCCAGCTGGGTGAACGCCGTCAGCCCCGGCAGCCAACGGGATTTTTGGTCTTCGGAGCCCAACTGATCGATCATGCCCACGATCAGCTCGTTGTGGATGCCCACGAGCGCCGACAACGAGACGTCGGCGCGGGCGATCTCGGTGTACATCAGGCCCTTGAACAGGGCGGACGTGCCGTCGGTCTGCAGGCCACCGAGCCCGTGTTTGCCCAGTTCTGCGACGAGTCCAAAAGGGAACTCCTCACGGTTCCAGTAGTCGATCGTGGCGGCCCGGACGCGTGACTGCAGGAAGCCCCGGACTTCCTGGTAGCGGGCCGCCTCGTCCGGCGGCAGGAGGTCCGCGATGTACATAAGGTCGGCGTCCGGGAATGGCGGGGCGGCGGGGGCCTCGTGGGCTGCTGCGGTGAACGCCTGTCCGCTGGCACGTCGTTGTGGCTGCACGGGCATGTATCCCTTCGTCTTGAGGGTTCGCCGGGGTGATCGACCCTTCCAAACCCTTGGATGTCCTAGTATATTGCAGGGTGATGCGGATCACTAGGCGCATGGGCCTCGCCGCAGGCCTTCGGAAGGTGGACTATGACCGGCACTGAGGAATTCAAGGCCGCGCAGGACCAGCTGTCGGCCCTCCGCGAGGACTACGCCTTCCCGGGACTCAAGGCGCAGGGCTGATCATGGCGACTCCGCTGCCGCGGGACCCGATCGCGGATGCCCGGCTGAATTGGGAACGGCACGGCTGGGCCGACGTCGCCGCGCCGATGGCGGCGATCACCGCCATCATGCGGACCCAGCAGATCCTGCTGGCCCGGATTGAAACCGCCCTGAAGCCCTTCGGGCTCACGTTCGCCCGGTATGAGCTGCTGGCATTGCTCAGTTTCGCCCGCAGCGGTGCGCTGCCGATGAACAAGGCCAGCGCCCTGCTGCAGGTTCACCCCACCTCGGTCACGAACGCCGTGGACCGGCTCCAGGACGCTGGCCTCGTGCGCCGCTCTCCGCATCCCACGGACGGGCGCACCACGCTGATCGAGCTCACCCCGGAAGGGCGCACGCTCGCCAAACGCGCGACGGCGGTCCTCAACGCGGACGTCTTCGGCCAGTCCGGGTTCGCGGATCAGGACGTCGATGAACTGATCAGGATTCTGGGCAGCTTCCGGCGGAACGCCGGCGACTTCAGCGGCTGAGGCCCTCCCGGCAGCGCTGATCGACGCTGCTGATCGGCGCTGCTGGTCAGCGGTGCGTGAATTCGGGCTGGCGTTTCTCGGCGAAGGCCGCCATTCCCTCTTTTTGGTCTGCGCTGGCGAACAGCGAGTGGAAGAGCCGCCGTTCGAACACCACCCCTTGGGCCAGGCCCGTCTCGAAGGCTGCGTTGACGGCTTCCTTGGCCATCATCGCCGCCGGTTTGGACTTGGATGCGATGACCTCCGCGGCCTTGAGCGCTTCCTCGACCACGTCTGCGGCGGGGACCACGCGGGAGACCAGGCCGGACCGTTCGGCTTCCTCGGCGTCCATAAAGCGGCCGGTCAGGATCATGTCCATGGCCTTTGCCTTGCCCACGGCACGGGTGAGCCGCTGTGAGCCGCCCATTCCCGGCAGCACCCCGAGGTTGATTTCCGGCTGGCCGAACTTCGCGTTGTCTCCGGCGATGATGAAATCGCACATCATGGCCAGCTCGCAGCCGCCGCCCAGGGCGAATCCGGACACCGCCGCGACGACGGGGATGCGCAGCCGGGTGAAGTCCTCCCAGCCGCGGAACCAGTCCGCCGCATACATGTCCATGTAGCTTTGGGCCTGCATTTCTTTGATGTCGGCGCCGGCGGCGAATGCCTTGGCGGAGCCGGTCAGGACCACCGCCCCGATCCCGGGGTCGGCATCCATGGCGGTGACGGCGGCCACCAGTTCCTCCAGGGTGGCCTTGTTCAGCGCGTTCAGGGCCTTGGGCCGGTTGAGCGTGACGAGGCCCACCCGGCCGCGTCGTTCCACGAGAATATTGTCGAAGTTTTCAGTCATGCCCGTCCCCTTGGCTGAGTCTGTGATGTGCAGTTTACCGGCCCGGCTAGTGCGCGGATTTGTCCCGGATGTCGGTGATAATGCCCGAGAAGTCCCGGCCGGCCCCGCCTTCCGCTGCAAAGGTATCGTAGATTTCCGAGGCCAGCGGCCCCAGCCGGGCCGCGACGCCGGTGCTTTCGAGCGCGTTGAGCGCCAGCCGGAGATCTTTCGCCATCAGTGCCCCGGCGAACCCTGGCTGGTAGTCCCGGTTGGCGGGACTGGTAGGGACCGGACCGGGCACCGGGCAGTTGGTGGTCAGGGCCCAGCACTGCCCGGAGGCGGCCGAGGCCACGTCGAACAGCGCCTGATGGGTCAGCCCCAGCTTTTCGCCAAGCACAAAAGCTTCGCTGACCGCGATCATGGAGACGCCCAGGATCAGGTTGTTGCAGATCTTGGCGGCCTGGCCTGCACCGTGTTCCCCGCAATGGACCACCCGCTTACCCATGGCTTCCAGCAGCGGCCTGACCGTCTCGAAGTCATCCGGGAGGGCTCCGACCATAAACGTCAGGGTTCCCGCCTCGGCCCCCACGACACCGCCGGAGACGGGGGCATCCGCCGAACGGTGCCCGGCGGCGACGGCGAGTTCCGCGGCCTCGCGGGCCTCGTCGACGTTGATCGTGGAGCAGTCCAGGAACATGGTGTCCGGACCTGCGGCCTGCAGGAGGCCGGGCTGCCCGTCGGTGCCCCGGTAGGCCTCGAGCACGTGCTGGCCGCTTGGGAACATGGTCAGGACGACGGCGGCACCGGCCACGGCGTCCGCGGCCGTCGCCGCGGTCGCGATCCCGTGCGCCCGGGCGGTCTCCAGCGCCTCCGGGACCACGTCGAAGCCCACCACGGTGTAGCCGGCCTTGACGAGATTGACGGCCATCGGGCCACCCATATGTCCGAGGCCCAAAAAGGCGATGGTGCCGCTGTCCGGGCTGGTTTCAGGCATGGTTCTTCTCCTTTGAAGAAAGTTGCAGTTCCCGATCGCCGAGCGGCGCAAAGTAGGCTTCGACGTCCTCGTCCGTCACGTCCGCAAGGGACCCGGGCCGCCAGCGCGGCGTCCGGTCCTTGTCCACCACCTGGGCCCGGATGCCCTCGCGGAAGTCCGGCCCGCTGAGACACCGCAGTCCCACCCGGTACTCCTGCGCCAGGGCATCGGCCAGGCCCATCCCCCGGACCCGGCGGAGCGAGGCCAGTGTGAGCTTGACGGCGGTCGGGGACTTGGCTGCGATCGCTTCGGCGGCCGCCGCGGCGTCGCCGCCGGCCTCGCGCAGCCGGTGCAGGATCTCGCCCGCGTCACCGCCGGTGTAACAGCGGTCAATCCAGTCCCGCTGCTGTTCCAGTGCCGACGGCGGCGCCGGCTCCGCGAAGCGCGCGACGGCGGGTTCCGCCGGTTCGGTTTCCAGCGCGGCCACCAGGCCGGCGAGCCGGTCGGACGGCACGAAGTGGTCCGCGAGGCCCAGAAAGATTGCGTCGGCACCCGACAGGTGCGCCCCGGTCAGGGCGGCATGGGTCCCGGATTCGCCCGGCGCACGGGAGAGCAGCAGCGTCCCGCCGACGTCGGGCACAAAACCGATGGTGGTTTCCGGCATGCCCATCCGGGTGCGTTCGGTGACGATCCGGACCGATCCGTGCGCGGAAATCCCGACCCCGCCGCCGAGGACCAGCCCGTCCATCAAGGCCACGTACGGCTTCGGATACGCGTCGATCAGGGCATTGAGCCGGTACTCCTCGGCCCAGAACTCCGCTGTGGCAGTCCCGCCGGCGAGCATGTCCCGGTAGATCGCGACGATGTCCCCGCCGGCGCAGAGTCCGCGGTCGCCGGCGCCCCGGACCAGTACGGTGCGCACGGTGTCCTCGTCCGCCCATTGCGCCAGCTGCGCCAGGACGGCCGAGGCCATCCCGGCGGTGAGGGCGTTGACGGCCTTGGGCCGGTTGAGCGTAACGACGCCGAGGCGGCCCCGCTGCTCAAACAGGACTTCTTCGACCGCAGTCCCCGGTGCTGGATCGGCTGCGGCCATGCGCTGCTCCGCCATCAGCTGCCGGCCGGCATCACGAAGCTCGCACCCTGGCGGATGCCGGAGGGCCAGCGGGTTGTGACGGTTTTGGTCTTGGTATAGAACCGGAACGCATCGGCGCCGTGCTGGTTGAGGTCGCCGAAGCCGGAGGCCTTCCAGCCGCCGAAGGTGTAGTAGGCGATCGGCACCGGGATAGGGACGTTGATGCCGACCATCCCCACCTGGACGCGGCTGGCGAAGTCTCGGGCGGCATCGCCGTCGCGGGTGAAGATCGCCACGCCGTTGCCGAATTCGTGTTCGCTGCACAGCCGGAGAGCCTCGTCATAGTCCTCCGCGCGGAGCACGCTCAGCACGGGGCCGAAGATCTCTTCCTTGTAGATCGTCATGTCCTTCGTGACGTTGTCAAAGAGGGTCGGGCCGACCCAGAAGCCGCCGTCGTAGCCCTCAACTGCCAGGCCCCGGCCGTCGGTGACCAGGGTGGCGCCGGCAGTCACACCGGCGGCGATGTAGCCTTCGATCCGTTCCTTCGCCGCGGCCGTCACCACCGGCCCGAAATCCGAGTCAGCCGCGAGGCTGGGACCGACTTTCAGGGCGGCGATGCGTTCGGTGAGCTTCGAGACGAGTGCGTCGCCGGTGGCTTTGCCGACCGGCACGGCCACCGAGATCGCCATGCAGCGCTCCCCCGCGGAGCCGAAGCCGGCGCCGATCAGTGCGTCCGCGGCCATGTCCAGATCAGCATCCGGCATGATCACCATGTGATTCTTCGCCCCGCCGAAACATTGGGCGCGCTTGCCGTGGGCGGCCGCCGTCGCGTAGATGTACTGTGCGATCGGGGTCGATCCGACGAAACCAATGGCCTGGACCCGCGGATCCTCCAGCAGGGCGTCGACGGCTTCCTTGTCCCCGTTGATGACGTTGAAGACCCCCGGTGGCAACCCTGCTTCGGTGAACAGTTCGGCCAGGCGCAGCGGCACGGACGGATCCCGTTCGGAGGGCTTGAGGATGAAGGAGTTGCCCGCCGCAAGGGCAGGCCCGGACTTCCAGAGCGGGATCATGGCGGGGAAGTTGAAGGGCGTGATGCCGGCGACGACGCCGAGCGGCTGGCGCAGGGAATGGACATCGATGCCGGCTCCGGCGCTGTCGGAGAACTCGCCCTTGAGCAGGTGCGGGGCGCCGGCGGCGAATTCCACCACCTCGATGCCGCGCTGGATGTCGCCCTTGGCGTCCGGGAAGGTCTTGCCATGCTCCGATGAGAGCAGGGCGGCCAGTTCATCCATGTTCTCGTTGACGAGATCAACAAATTTCAGCAGGATCCGGCCCCGGCGCTGCGGATTCATGGCCGCCCATTCGGACTGGCCTTTCTCCGCGCTGGCCACCGCGTTGCGGACTTCCTCAACGCTGGCCAGCGGAAGCCGCGCCTGCACCTCGCCGGTGCACGGATCGAACACGTCGCTGAAACGGCCCGAGGTGCCGTCCACCCGTTGACCGTCGATGTAGTGGGATAGCTCGCGAACCATTTCTCGACTGCTCCTTTTGTGCCTGTGGTGGTCCGGTGGTGACGGGCCTGCCGGCCTCTTCGTTGATGGCCGGTGTAGTCCCCGTGATCCCCGGTGACGGCGGCGGCTTGTGAGCCAGGACACCTTCATTGCCGAATCTACTCGGACTTCCTACTAAATTCCAGAGGGGCAGTGCCGGCCCGGCGCTTCGCCGGACGGCCAAGTTCGGTAAGTTAGGGGGTGTGAAGATTGCTACCTGGAACGTAAACTCGCTTCGTGCCCGTGCCGACCGTGTGGAGGCGTGGCTGCAGCGCTCGGACTGTGACGTCCTGGCAATCCAGGAAACGAAGTGCAAGGACGAAAACTTCCCGTGGGAGCTGTTCGAAAACAACGGCTACGAGGTGGCGCACTTCGGCCTGAGCCAGTGGAACGGGGTGGCGATCGCCTCCCGCGTGGGCCTCGACGACGTCGAACGGACGTTCCTTGACCAGCCGGTGTTCGGCAAGAACGGGAAGGACCCCGTGCAGGAGGCCCGGGCAATCGGCGCCACGTGCGGCGGCGTCCGGGTCTGGAGCCTCTACGTTCCCAATGGCCGCGCCCTCAATGACGAGCACATGCCCTACAAGCTCAACTGGCTGGACACGCTGAAAACCCACGCGCAGGGCTGGATCACGACGGACCCGGAGGCCCAGATCGCCCTGATGGGCGATTGGAACATCGCTCCGCTGGACGAGGACGTCTGGGACATCGAGTACTTCCGCGCCGAGGGCCTGACCCACGTCAGCGAGCCGGAACGGGCGGCGTTCCGGGCCTTCGAGGACGCCGGCTACCAGGACGTCGTCCGCCCGCACGCACCCGGCCCCGGCGTGTACACCTACTGGGACTACACCCAGCTGCGCTTTCCGAAGAAAGAGGGAATGCGGATCGACTTCGTCCTGGCCTCCCCCGCGCTCTCGTCCCGCGTGACCGGGGCGATGATCGACCGCGAGGAACGGAAGGGCAAGGGCGCCTCGGACCACGCCCCCGTCATCGTCGAACTGGCCGACTGATGGTCATGGGCCGTGGAAGCATCGTGATCCCGTGACCGGAAACCTGTACCGGGGCCAGGCCGGGCTGCCGTTCTCCTCTGCACTCAGGGTCTATGAGCCCCTGGAAGCCTTCCCCGCCGGCCAGCAGGACGCCCTGCGCACCGCTGCAGCCGGCGCCTCGTCCCGGGCGGCAGTGGAAAATGCCGAACTGTTGGCCTCCTTGGGGCGCATCACGCGCCCCGGGGGCGACCCGTTTCCCACCGGGCGGACCGACCTTGTGCGGATCGTGCCGGCCCCCTCGGACGGAAAGAACCCACCGGCCGCAGCCGGCGCGGCCTCCGGGGCCGCCGCGCCGGAGCTTTCCCACGACCCGGAAAAACTCCTCTATTGCCCCAGCCAGTTGGTCCTCCGGGCAGGCCTGGCCGCCAACGCGCTGATGGAGGGCATCCACGGGCCGCTGGCCCAGCTCCTGATCCCGGTGGAGCAGCGGGACAAGCACCAGGGACGCATCGACGAGGTCCGGGCGCACGAGGGCACCATCCGCGTCCACACCCGCGCTTCCACCTGGGGTATCCCGTTCAGCTGGTTCTGCCTCTTCCAGGAATCGGATCTCACCGAAGTCATCGAGTCCGAGGGCCACATTGCGACCGTCCGGATCCGGGCGAAGATCGGCGAGGCCCTGGAACGGGTGCGTTTCGCGATCTCGCATTTATCCGTCGCGGCGCCCGACCTGGACATGCTCGAGGACCTGACGCAGCTTACGGAGTGGCTCGAGCTCTTCCACCCGGGGTCGGTCGTCGAGCTCGACTACGGCGCGGTCGCCGACAAGGTCTTCCCGGACGATTCCCCCCTCGACGTGAGGCTCGGCATTGAATGTCTGGCCGAAGGCGACATGACCGGGGCCGCGGCCGCGTACCGCAGGCTTGCCTCCCGCTGGATCCCGATCCGGCAGTTGGCCCGCGCCTCCTAGACGGAGGAACCGGCCTACGTTCCGGGTGCCGTCCCTGCCGGGGTGTCGGCCGGGCGCCCGGGCGGAGGCGCGGTCGTTTCACGCACGATCAATTCGTGGGGTGAGACCATCGAGTGCACGGCTCCGGGACGGCCCTGCAGTTCGTCCACGAGCATCCTGATGCCCAGCTGGCCCTGTTCTTCAGGATTTTGCCGGACTGTGGTCAGTCCCACCGCGGCGGAGAATTCATGGTCGTCAATGCCGATCACGGACAGGTCTTCCGGAACCCTGATGCCCATCCGGGCAGCCTCGAAGACGACGCCCATGGCCATTTCATCGGAGGCGCAGGAAATCGCCGTGGGCTTCGGGCCGGGCCTGGCCCACAGCTCCCGGATGGCCTGCTGCCCGCTCGCCAGGGTGAAGTCTCCGCTGACGTCCCATTCCGGGCGGATGGCCAGGCCGGCGGCGGTCATGACGTCGCGAAAGGCCTGGTTCCGGATCAGTGGAACATCGAACTTCAGCCCGGTTTCATCCTGGCCATGCAGCAAGGCGATGTCGGTGTGGCCTAGATCGATCAGGTAGCGGACGGCAGCGGCGCTGGCCGCGTAATCGTCGACGCTGATGTAGTGGCAATCCTCCACCGGTCCGCCGACGACAACGAGCGGAATGTCGAGGTTTTGCAGGTGCGCGATCTCCTCCTTGGTCATGGCCATACACAGAACCAGCAAGGCATCGATCTGCTTGTCCACCATGGTCCGGTCAAAGAGCCGCTCGCGGCTGTTCCCCCGGCCGCCAAGGTTGAAAAGGGACATGTTGTATTGCCGGGCGCGAAGTTCGAGATCGGCTCCTTCGATGGCCTTCGCGAAGAACCATCGGCCCACGAACGGTGACATCACACCGATGGTCTTGGTTCGCCCGGTGGCGAGCCCGGACGCTGAAGACGAGGCCACGTAGCCGAGTTCCGCGGCGATGCCCAGGATCTTTTCCCGTGTGGCGGTCGAGACCCTGGGCAGTCCGCGGACGGCGCGGGACACCGTGGCGGTCGAGACACCGGCGGCGGCCGCCACGTCGGCGATGCTGATGCCGTGGTGGCCGCCGCGCTGCGCCCTGTCTGATGTCCGTGTCACGCTGTCCTTCTGGTGGCAATCTGCTGCAGCCGGCAGGCTGTCAGCAGTCTCGATTTCCCTGCGGCCCGTTCGCCGGCAGCATCATCCCCGGCTGCGCCGCGTGGCGGTCCGTTGCGGAAGGCGCCGGCGGAGCCGGATCATGCCGTAAAGGCCGAGCACGACGGCCAGGAGTCCCAACGCCCAGAAGAGCGCGGGTTGGGCGGTAACTTCCATCCAGACGGTGACCACAAAGAGCACAACGGCCCAGAAGCCAAGGAATCCAATGATGATATCGAAGTCCTCACCGGAGCGTTCGCGGCGGCGTCCGCCCCGGACCTCGCCCGGGGCGGGCTGCCCGGGGCGGGGTCCGGGTGACCCGGCGTCTGTCATATCCCCGGCTCCGGTCACTTCACGGCGCCGGCGGTGAGGCCGGCGACGATCTTACGCTGGAAGACCAGCACGAGGATGACCAAGGGGATGGTCACGATCGTGCCCGCGGCCATGATGGCCGTGTAAGGGATCTGGTTCGGCTGGGCCCCGGCGAAGCTCGCGATGGCGACGGTCACGGGTTGCGTGGCGTCGTTGGAGAGCTGGCTGGCGATGAGGAATTCATTCCAGGATGAGATGAAGGCCAGGATCGCGGTGGTGAAGATCGCCGGTGCCGCGAGGGGCATGATGACCTTCCGGAACGCCTGTCCCTGCGTGCAGCCGTCGACCCGGGCCGATTCCTCCAGTTCCCAGGGCATTTCCCGGAAGAAGGAGGTCATGGTGTAGACCGTCAGCGGCAGCACGAACGAGATGTTCGGGATGATCAGTGCCTGGTAGGTGCCGATCCAGCCGATGTTGGTGAAGAGCTGGAACAGCGGGGTGATCAGGGCGACGCCGGGGAACATGGACGCGCCCAGGATGAAGCCGAGCACGAGGTACTTGCCCCGGAAGTTCAGCCGGGCCAGGGCGTACGCGGCGAAGATGCCGATCAGCAGGGATATGGCGGTGACCGCGACGCCGATGATCACACTGTTCAGCAGTGCCTGGCCGAAGTGGTTCCCGAAGGACGTATCGAACGCGGTGTTGAAATTATCCAGCGTCACGTGCGTCGGCAACAGCGACGTGTCGTAGGTGAAGCCGACGTCGCGGAACGCGGTGACGACCATCCAGTACGCCGGTGCCAGGCACCAGATGAGGATAACGGCGGCGCTGATGTAGGTCCGGCCCTGGCCCCATTTTTCCTTGTTCTGGGCGGCTTTGCGGCCTTTGTCCTGTTTCATCCGCAGGGCGGAGGCGGCTGTTGCGGTGCTCATTTCTTCCCCTTACCGGTGCTGCCGCTTTGTTCCACGACGTTCGCGCCCAGGAAGCGGACGAAGATGAAGGCGACGAGGAAGATGATGATGAACGTAATGGTCGATAGCGCCGCCGCCGCGTTGAAGCCTTGTCTGATCTGGTTGATCACCAGGATCGAGAGCGTGGTGGTGTTGTTCGCCCCGCCGGTGAGGATGTAGGGCAGGTCGAACATCCGCAGCGCGTCCAGGGTGCGGAACAGGATCGCGACCATCAGCGCCGGCTTGACCAGCGGCAGGGTGATCATCCGGAACCGCTGCCAGGTGGAGGCGCCGTCGACCTTGGCGGCCTCGTAGACCTCGGCCGGGATCATCTGCAATCCGGCGAGGATCAGCAGGGCCATGAACGGCGTCGTCTTCCACGTGTCCGCGATGATGACCGCCCACTTGGCCGGCCACTCGCTGCCCGTCCATAGGATCGTGGTGTTGAACATCTTGTTGGCGATGCCATCAAACGCGAAGATGAACAGCCAGAGTTTGGCCGTCACCGCCGTGGGAATGGCCCACGGAACGAGGACGGCGGCCCGGACCAGGCTGCGGCCCTTGAACGTGCGCGCCATGATCAGGGCCATCCAGAAGCCGAGGATCGTCTCAAAAGTTACGGTCACGATCGTGAAGAAGAACGTGGTGGACGTTGCAGACCAGAACTGCGAGCCCAGGGTGCCGGCCGGGCAGGCGAACGTGCCGCCGTCCGGGGCCGAGCACTGCTGCGCGATCCAGTTCACGTAGTTCTGGATTCCGGCCGGACCGCCGGCTACGAATAGCCCGGTTTCCGGGTCCAGGCCGGCGTCCTTCTGGAAGGACATCACAATGGCGCTGATGATCGGGTACACAATCACCACGGCGAGCGCGATGATGGTCGGAGCCAACAGCCAGGAAGCCCACTTGCCCTGGCTGAGGATCTTATTGTCCTCCCCCACGCCCTTGGGCGAGTGGTGGACCGGGGTCCCGCCCGACGCCGGCTTCACCGGCGTCGGGCCTGCTTCGGTTGCCATTTTTTGTTACTGTCCCGCTACGGCGGACTGGATCGACTTCTGCATGTCTTCCAGCGCTGCCTCCACGGACTTCTCACCCTTGATGGCCGGGTACGCGTTGTCCTGGATCGCCTTGGTCACGGCCGGGTAGAACGGGGTAACCGGGCGCGGCACGGCGTTCTCGATCGAGGTCTTCAGTACGGGCAGGTACGGCAGCGCCGCGACGAGTTCCTGATCTTCGTACAGGGCACCGATCACCGGGGCGAGGGATCCCTGGGTCGCGAAGAACTTCTGCGACTCGTCCGTGGTCAGGAACTTCACGAAGTCCAGGGCCGTGGCCTTGTTCTTGGAGTAGACGCTGATCGCGGCACTGTGGCCGCCCAGCGTGGACGCGCCGGGGCCGTCCTTGCCCGGCAGCGCCGTCATGCCCAGCTTGTCCTTGGCGTTAGCGAAGATCGAGGACCCTTCCGTGGTGGCCAGGTTGTACACGTACGGCCAGTTGCGGTGGAACAGGAGCTTGCCGTCCTGGAACGCCTGGCGGCCCTGCTCTTCCTGGAAGGTCACGGCTTCCTTCGGGATGTTGCCCTCTGCGTAGGCCTTGGCCAGGTTCTCCAGGCCCGCCTTCGCCTCGGGGGTGTTCACGTTCGGCTTGCCGTCAGCGTCGAGCACCGAGCCGCCCGCGGAATTGATGGCCTCGGAGGCGTTGACCGTCAGGCCCTCGTACTTCGCGTACTGGCCGGCGAAGCACGCCATGTTGTTTTCCTCGGCGATGGAGCACATACCCATCATTTCGTCCCAGGTCTTGGGCGGGGTCGGCACGAGGTCCGCCCGGTAGTAGAGGATTCCACCGTCCGAGGAAACCGGCACGGCGTACAGGGTGCCCTTGTACTCGGCTGCGTCGACCGTCGGCTTCAGCATCGCGGAAGTATCCAGCGCCATCTCGTCCTTGAGCGGCTGCAGCCAGCCCTTGGCGGCGAACTCCGCGGTCCACACCACGTCAACGCTCACGACGTCGTAATTTTCGTTCTTGGCCTGGAAGTTCTGGACCAGGTCATCGTGCTGCTGGTCAGCCTGGTCGGTTTGTTCCTTGAACGTGACCGTCTCGTTCGGATGCTCGGCGTTCCACTTCTCAATCAGCGGACGGACCACGTTGCTGTTGTCCTTGCCCTGCACGTACGTGATCGGGCCGCGGCCATCCAGGCCCTGCGCGGCGTCGCCACCTGCGGCGCCACCCCCCGTGGTGTCTCCGCCGCCACAGGCGGAAAGGGTCAGGGCCAGGACGCCGGCCGCGGCGGCGGGCAGAAGAAACTTAGGCGTTTTCATTCAGGGGGCTCCTCGTTGAGTACCGGTATCAGTCGGCAGTTGCGGTGATGTGGTGCCCTTCACACTAACCAACAACCCGGCCGGAATGCAAGCGTTTACGCAAACGTGATGAACGCTGCCCCGCCGATGCGGATCGGAGTCCGCCGCCGGGCCTTTCGGCGCCCGCTGCCGCGCCTTCCGGCGTCCCGGCAACGTTATCGTTTCGATACCGCCGCCTCAATACGGCAACGTCAACGGACCCGCTCGGCCCGCCTGAACCGGGAGCGCGCCCCGGACGCGATGTGGATCAGGACCGGAGTTCGCTGGCCGACGACGGCGTCCAGCGCCGCCGCGAGGGCGGACACCTCGGCGGCGAGCAGGTGCGGGGCCACGCCCTGCCGCGGCTGGACCCGGATCTTCAACGCCGGTTCGCCCCGGATTTCATAAATGGTGATGGTGGCACCGGCGAGGTCGGCGCGGTCGGCAAGCGCTTCGCGGAGGGCCTGCTCCGCGACACCCCCGCCGATCCGGACGTCGCCCGGCACGTCGCCGGGGTCCTGCTCGTACATCAGCAGGTCCCCGCGGCCCTTGCCCTGCTGGGCGACCCACGCCACCATGGCGCCGATCACCACGGCAAGCACCAGGGTGATGACCAGCCACAGCCAGCTTTCCTGCCGGCCGGGGAAGCGGGTGCGTTCGAAGAGATCGCGCCAGATGCTCCAGACGCCGCCGGCCCGGTCCCGCCACCAGGTGCCGACCGCGGGTACTGCCGCCAGGAGCACCAGCAGCACGCCAATGGCCAGGAGTTGGAGGCCGAGGATGCCGATCAGCAGGCGGTTCAGGAGCCTGGGGGTGTTGTTCATGCGCCGACCACCCCGGTCCTGGCCACGTTGATGCTGACGTCAGGCGTGGGCGAGAGCCGCATGTCCTGCAGTTCCTGGCGCACGGCGGCCAGAATCACGTCCGGGTCCAACGGGACGCCGGAGGTCGGCCGGATGTTCAGCAGGACCCGGCTCCTGGAGACGATCACCACCACTTGCTCCTGGGTGACATTGGCTGCCAGCCGGGCTTGGCGTGCCAGGGCAGCGGCGATGACCTCGTCATCAACCACTACGGCCGCATTCGGGGTCCGCAACACGTGCCGCGCCCTGTGCCCGGGCAGCACTGCGTGCAGTAGGAAGATCAACCCGGCCATGGCGAACACTGCCCCGATTACGCCCAGCAGGAGCGGCGGAACCCCCGCGGGTAGGGCGATGATCCGCTCGGCGGCTGCCTGCGGTGCGACGAGCCACGGCGGCTGTCCGATGGCGCGGACCGCAGCTTCCAGCAGCGCGTATCCACAAAGGACTGCGACCAGGACTGCCGCCACGACGGATGCCGCGGCCCGGGACGAGTACGTTTCCCGTCTGAGGATCCGATCCATTCCCGCCGGCACCGTCCCGGCGGTGTCGGGGTTCCCGGAGGCCGTGGCGGGTACTGCCGGGGACGACGCCGGGAGGACAGGGCTGCGGCCGTCAGGGGCGCCGTTCACCGCACCCGCCCTCCTTCGCGGACAGTGGCACCGCTAATGCGGATGTCCACCCGGCTGAGCCGTGCGCCGCTCAATTCAGTCACGCGGTGCAGGATCTTCGCCTTCGCAGCGATGGCCCGTTTCCGGATGGAGCCGCCCAGCGCCCCGATCCGCGCCGGGTCCCGGAGTGCCGCGGTCAGCGGCGGGACGGCGATGGGGGTGACGAGGGACAGTGCCAGCAGGCCGTCGTCGTCCGACCATTCAGCGCGGACAACGTGCGGCGGCACGCCCAGCGCCTCCCCCGCGGCAGCCCGCGCGACGCTGGTCAGCGCCTGGTTGCTGATCCGGTTGTGGCCGGCCATTTGGCCGCGGTGCGCAACGGCCCCGGCGCTGTGGCTCATGAGGAGGAACGCCGGCCGGCGAGTGCATCAAACACGCTGCGCAGGTCCAGCTTCCCTTCCGCCGCACGTCCCAGCAACGCGCCGATGCCCATGAACAACAGCGCCCCCAGGAATCCCCAGGCGCCGAACTGGAAGGACATAAAGGCCACAAAGGCCCCCGCCGCGATCCCAACCACCGTCAGATTCACTGGATTGCCTCCTTGAGTTGCCGGGCTTCACCGGGCGGGGTCTGCTTCGCGGGACCGGGCACATAGACGTCGCTGATTTCGATGTTGACTTCGATCACCTGCAGTCCGACGAGTTCCTCGACGGCAGCATAAACGGCCGCGCGAATCTGGTCTGCCAGGGCATGCAGGGGTGTGCCGTAGACGGCCACCAGGGCAATGTCTACGGCGACCTGCTTTTCGCCGACTTCGGCGTGGACGCCGGCAGCATGGTCGGAGCTTCCGACGGCATCGCGGATGGCGCCCAGTGCCCGCGACGGGCCCGACCCCAGCGAATACACCCCGGGCACCGCGCGGGCGGCAATACCGGCAACCTTGGCGACGGCCGCTTCGGAAATCATGGTGCGGCCGCTGCCGGCGGGCACAGCCGCCCCGGGCGCAGGGCCCGATCCGGCTGCAGGACCCGCCACGGGCCGGGAACTCTGTTCGTCCATGCGCCATCCACCCTTCTCTTTGTGACCACCCTAACGCCTGACGCGGCGAAGGGACCCGTGCGTCGCGGGGAATCCGGCCCGGGACGACGGCGGTGGTTAAAGAAGAAAAGCACCAGTTCTAAAAGAACTGATGCTTCCCAGTGGTGGCTCCGACCGGCGTCGATCCGGTGACCTTTCGATTTTCAGTCGAACGCTCTACCAACTGAGCTACAGAGCCTAGGTGACATGTCACCATGACGGCCGGAATTTCTTCTGGCAATCAAAGCGACCCTGACGGGACTTGAACCCGCGACCTCCGCCGTGACAGGGCGGCGCGCTAACCAACTGCGCTACAGGGCCTTGCTAGTTTTCTTGCTTCCCCCGGTATTGCTACCGCGGTTTTTCAAGGCTTTTAGCCTACCAGACTTTTTCATCCGGCTTGACCATTTCCTTGCGTACCCCCAACGGGATTCGAACCCGTGCCGCCGCCGTGAAAGGGCGGTGTCCTAGGCCGCTAGACGATGGGGGCCAGAACGCAATTCGGTTGAACCAGGGCAGAAAATCCGGGCTACGCCCTTCGTTCCTGTCCTTCCGGGTTCCTCCGAACTGGACCTGTAAAACTATAGGGCCTACTCCCGGAATATTCAAAATCGGGGTTTCAGGGCCCGCCGGACCTCACACAATGAGCAGCACCGCGAGGGTGCCCATGACCACCGCAACACCGCCGTCGAGAACCCGCCAGGCGCTCCGCCGCCGGAACAGCGGCCCCAGGAACCGCGCCCCGAAGCCCAGTGCCGCGAACCAGGCGATGCTGCCGAACCCGGCGCCGGCGGCGAACCACCATTTGCCGTCCGGGCCGTGGGTGCTGGCGAGCGATCCCAGGAGCAGCACGGTATCGAGGTAGACGTGCGGGTTCAGCCACGTCAAGGCAAGGCAGGTGCCCAGCGCCGCGGGCCAACCGCCGGGCGCTGCCGTGCCCGCCGGGTCCAGTTGCCCGCCGCGGACAGCGCGCCTGGCGGCGAGGCCGCCATAGACCAGCAGGAACGCGGCGCCGGCCCAACGCACCACGTCCACGGCCGCCGGGGCCTGCTCAATAACGGCCCCCAGTCCGGCGACGCCGAGCAGGATCAGGATGAGGTCCGATACGGCACACACGGCCACAATGAGCGCCACGTGGGCGCGCCGGATGCCCTGGCGCAGGACGAAGGCGTTCTGGGAGCCGATGGCGATGATGAGGGACAGGCCGCTGGCCATGCCGGCAGAAACGGAGAGGAGCACGGCCTCCACGCTAAGGCGGAGGCTCACATGAAACCAGTTAAAGATTGTTGGCCAACATAAGCTGATCTAATGATCAACATCCACCCCGAGCAGGCCCGCACCCTCGCCACGATAGTCACCCACGGGAGCTTCGAGGCAGCCGCCTGCCAGCTGTCCGTGACTGCCTCTGCCGTGAGCCAGCGGGTCCGCGCCCTCGAGGCCGCAGTCGGTCGCCCGGTCCTGCAGCGAACCCGGCCCGTCGAACTCACCGAGGCCGGGCAGGCCGTTGTTCGTTTTGCTCGCCAGCTCGACATGCTGTCAACGGACCTGGCGGAGGAACTGCAGCCCGGCGTCCCGCGCGCGGGGACCCGCCTGGTCCTGGTGATCAACAGCGATTCCCTGCACACCTGGGCGCTGCCGGCCCTTGCCGAGGTGTCCGGCACCGTCGAGCTGGAGATTCTGCGCGAGGACCAGGACTACTCCCTGGAGCTGCTGCGCAGCGGCGCCGCTGCCGGTGCCATCACTGCCACGGCACAGCCGGCACCGGGGTGCCGGTCCCGCAGCCTGGGCACCATGCGCTACCTGGCGGTGTGCACGCCGGCCTTCGCCACGCAGTGGTTTAGCGGCGGCGTGGGAGCGCCCAGCCTTGCGGCGGCCCCCGTCATCACCTTTGACCGCAAGGACGAGTTGCAGGACCGTTTTCTCCGGCAGCTCGGTCACCTCAAGCTGCAGCCACCGCGGCATTACGTCCCGGCCGCGCACGAATTCAGCGAAGCCATCCGCTTGGGGATGGGATGGGGGCTCGTTCCGGAAATCGAAATTGCCGGGGACCTGGCACCCCGGGGGCTCCGCGAGCTAATCCCCGGCGCCGCCGTTGACGTCCCGCTCTATTGGCAGCAGTGGCGTTACGCATCTGCCGCCCTGGAAGACGTCGCCGCGGCCGTCAGCCACGAAGCCGCCCGCCTGCTGAGATGAAGCCGTCCGGGACGCGCCGGGAGTCCAGCGCCGGCCTCAATCGTCCAGGCATCGTTCACGGCCGACAATCCGGTTTGCCTCAGCGCGGGTCGATCACCATCTCCAGTCCGGTCTCCCGTGCGGAAACCCGCCACAGCCGGGTGATCGCCTCGTCGGCGCCGGGACGCAGGAGCGGGCGCCGGACGGCCGCCCCGGCGTTCATGAACCGCGGAGCATAGAAGTCCCCGCCTTTTGCCCGGGGATCCGTGGCGGCGCGCAGCTGAGGCAGCGCGCCGTCGGCCGGGCTCATGCCGGTGCGTTGGACGAGATTGTGGAAGAAGGTGCCCAGGCGCCCACCGCCGCCTTCGCTGACGGTTGTGGACTGGAGGTCCGTGCGGGCGAGGCCCGGATGTGCCAACAGGCTGCTTGTGCGCACCGAGGCCCGTTTGAATCCGCGCTGCAACCCCAATGCGAAGTGGTAGTTGGCGAGCTTGGACTGGCCGTAGGCCCGCCAGGGGCCGTAGTTGCCGCGCAGGTGCGGGTTCTCCGGGTCGAGCATGCGCCCGAAATGGTGCGCCGTGCTCGTCACCGACACGACCCGGCCCGCGGGAGCCCGGAGCAACGCGGGCATCAGGTGCGCGGTGAGGGCCCAGTGACCGAGATGGTTGACCCCCAGCTGCATCTCGAAACCGTCCTCGGTCCTGCGCTCGGGCATGGCCATCACGCCGGCGTTGTTGACGAGGATGTCGATCCGCTCATGCCGGTCCAGCATTCCCGCGGCGGCAGCCGAGACCGACCTGAGCGACGCCAGATCGAGGGGCGCGAGTTCCACCGAGGCGCCGGGGAAGCCGCCCGGATCACCGCGGCCGCATCGGCTGCCTTGTCCTGGTCGCGTACGGCCATCACAACGTGCGCGCCCCTCGCGGCGAGCGCCTTGGCCGTCTCCAGTCCGAGTCCCCCGTTCGCACCGGTGACGACGGCGGTTGTGCCGGACAGGTCTGGGATCGAGGCGGTGGTGTACTTCATCATGGAGTTTCTCCGAGCTGGGGGACGGCCGCATGGCTACCCCCATTGTTGACGTCCCGGAAAGAACCCGCCACCCGCGCCGCAGGTCAGACGGGGGTGGCGACCGGCGCAGCAGGACACAGGACCGCACCGCCGGACATTGGCGGGATCTTGATGCGACGTGACCGATTTCCGCCAGCCGTGACCCTCCGGCAGCGGCTAGATTGGCAGCATGGCAACAACCGCCGAAACAGGCCCCCAGCAGCCGGACAGCACCCACGACGTGCTGCCAGCGCCCGTCGTTCCCTCCCGCCCCACCCCGCCCGGGCCAATCAGCCGACTCGGGATCGCCGCCGTCGTCGTCACCGTCGTACTCTGGGCCTCTGCCTTTGTGGGCATCCGCGCCGTGGGCCCCAGCTTCTCCCCCGGAGCCCTGACGCTCGGACGGCTGGCGATCGCCGCCGTCGTCCTGGGGCTCGTGGTGCTGCCCAAGCTGCGGTCGCTGCCGCAAGGCCGGGAGTGGTGGCCGATCCTGGCCTACGGCGTGATGTGGTTCGGCGGCTACAACATTGCCCTGAACGCCGCCGAGCACCTCCTCGATGCCGGAACCGCAGCCCTGCTGATCAACGTCAATCCCATCCTGATCGCCATCATGGCCGGGCTGATCCTGAAGGAAGGCTTCCCGCGCTGGCTGATCATCGGCAGCGTGGTTGCGTTCAGCGGGGTGGCCATGATTGCGCTGGGTTCCGGCCAGCGTTCGACGGCGGACGTTGCCGGGGTACTGCTTTGCCTCCTGGCCGCGGCCCTCGCCGCCGTCAGCGTGATCGTCCAGAAGCCGGTGCTGCGGAAGTTCCCGGCCGCCCAGGCCACCTGGTTCGGCATTATGGTCGGGGCCCTGTGCTGCCTTCCGTTCAGCGGCCAACTGCTCACCGAGCTGCAGGCGGCGCCGCTTCCGGCCACGCTGGGGCTGGTTTACCTCGGCATCTTCCCCACCGCGATTGCCTTCACAACGTGGGCGTATGCGCTCTCCCTGATCGACGCCGGGCGGCTCGCGGCCACCACCTACCTGGTGCCCGGCACCACCATCCTGATCTCATGGCTGGTGCTCGGTGAAATCCCCACCGTCTGGGGCCTGGTTGGCGGGGCCATCTGCCTGGTGGGGGTTGGGCTGACCCGGCGCCGGTCCCGCTAGGGTTCTTATATGCCTCCATCCCTGCCGCCAGGCCTGCCGATTGTTCCGGGCGGCTCCGCCGACGAGCCGCCCGGCGGCCCGTATCCGATGTCCGCGGCCGACTTCGAGGCGGCCGTCAGCGACGCGCTGGACCGCATCCCGCCGGCGCTGGCCAAGACCATGGACAACGTGGCGATCTTCATCGAGGACGACTACACGCCGCAGCCCGGCGAGGACCCGGACACGGTGCTGCTGGGCCTCTACGAGGGCGTGCCGCTGACCGAACGTGACTCCTGGTGGGGCGCCGGTTCGCTCCCTGACCGGATCACCATCTACCGGCAGCCCATCCTGGACATCTGCGCCTCCCGCGAGGACGTCATCGAGGAAGTCACGATCACGGTGGTGCACGAGATCGCCCATCACTTCGGCATCAGCGACGAGCGGCTGCACGAACTCGGCTGGGGCTAGCCTTGTAGGCATGGGACACGAGCACAGCCACACGCACGGCATCACGGGTACCGGCAAACACCGCAGGCGCCTCATCGCGGTCCTGTGCATCACCCTCGCCGTGGTGCTCGTGCAGATTGTCGGCGCCGCCGTGTCCGGCTCGCTGGCCCTGCTCGCCGACGCCGGGCACATGCTCTCCGACGCCGCCGGTGTGTTCATCGCCCTGCTGGCCGCCTGGATTGCCACCCGCCCGGCCAGTGACCAGCGCACCTACGGATATCAGCGGGCGGAAGTCCTGGCCGCGCTGGCCAACGCCCTGGTGCTGATCGTGATTTCCGTGGTCATCGTCATCGAGGCGTTCCGGCGGTTCGGGTCCGCTCCCGAGGTGGAGACCGGCGTGATGCTCTGGGCCGCCGTGGCCGGCGCCGTCGCCAACCTGGTGTCGCTGCTGATCCTGCGGGGGGCCCAGAAGGAAAGCCTGAACGTCCGCGGCGCCTACCTCGAGGTCCTTGGGGACCTGCTGGGTTCCTTCGCGGTCATTGCGGCCGCGCTCGTCATCATGGTCACCGGGTTCCAGACGGCGGACACCATCGCCTCGCTCCTGATCGCGGTGATGATCCTGCCGCGCGCCTGGCACCTGCTCCGCGATGTGGTGGATGTCCTCCTGGAGGCGACGCCGAAGGGCGTGGACGTCAACATGATCCGCGAGCACATCCTCGCCGTCGAGGGCGTCACTTCGGTCCATGACATCCATATCTGGACGATCACGTCCGGGGTTCCGGTGTTCTCCGCGCACGTCGTGGTGGAGGACGAGGCACTGGACGCCCGCGGCGCGGACCGGATCCTGGATAAGCTCGTGGTCTGCCTCGGGTCGCATTTCGACACCGAGCACTGCACGTTCCAGCTGGAACCGGCGTCGCACGCGGACCACGAAGCGCACCAGCACGCCTGATCCGGGCGGCACCGCATGAAGCACCCGGCCTAGGAGAGCACGTCCTTGGTGCTGAACCTGCCGTACGCGAGCGCGCCGAAGACAGCGATGTAGCCGCCCTGGAGCATGGCGTTGCTGGTGAACGAATCCCAGGCAATCGGCTGGCGCAGGAGGTCGGCGAAGTCGAGCCAGTAGTGCGTGAACAGCCACGGATGCAGCCACTCCAGCTGCGGCAGCACGTCCAGTACCTGCGAGACGACGGAGAGGACCACCGTCGCTGCCATCGCCCCCACCGGCACATCGGTCAGGGTGGAAACAAAGAGGCCGATCGCGGCGAGCCCGAGCAGGGAAACGGCCAAATAGGAGCCGATCAGCACGAGCCGCAGCACCGCCTCCCACGGCCCGATCGCGTCACCCGAGAGCAGCGTCACCGGACCCACCGGGAACAGCGCGGCGCCGATGCCGGCACCCACGAGGGCCACGACCAGGGGCGCCACCGTCACGAAGACCGCCGCGCCCGTGTATTTGACCAGCAGCAGGCGGACCCGGCCGGCGGGGGCCACCAGCAGGTACCGCAGCGTTCCCTGGCCGGCCTCGCCCGCGATCGTGTCCCCGGCGACGACCCCCACGGTGAGGGGCAGGAACAGCGGCACGGCGAGCACCATCGATGTGATGCCGACGAAGAGCCCGTTCTGGGAGATCCGGTCCAGGAAGGCCGGCCCGCGGCCGGGCGGAACGGCAGAGGACAGCCGGACGGCCACGGCCACGAGGATGGGGATGGCGGCCAGGGCCAGCAGCATGGCCCAGGTCCTGCGGCGGCGGAAGAGCACCCCCAGTTCGGACGCCAGCAGCCCGCCGCCCCGGAACACCCTCCGGCGGTGCGGGGCCGGCGCGGGGGCCGTCACGGTCTCGGGGAGATCATTGGACAACGTCGAACCCCTCCCCCGTCAGCGCGACGAACCGGTCTTCGAGGCTGACCTGTTCTGCCGTGAAGCCACGGACACGGACGCCGGCTGCCACAAGGGCCGCCACCATGTCTTCGGGCGCGACCTTGCCGTTGACGGGGACGGTACCGCCATCGGGGTACCCGGCCCCGGAGCCTCCGGGTGCGCCGGCGGGCAACGCCGCGAAGACGACCGCTCCCGTGTCGCCGGAACCGCCGACGCCGGCCGTGACGTCGGCGCCCCGGGTGGGGGTCAGGCCAAGCCGGGTCAGCACCTGCGCGGCGGCCCCCGGATCGGGTGTCAAGACTCTGATTCGGGCCTGGCCTGCCTGCCGGAGTTCCGTCAGCGTTCCCTGCGCCACGAGCTTGCCCGCGCTCATGATCGCGGCGTGCGTGCAGATCTGTTCAACCTCGGCCAGCAGGTGGCTTGAGACGAAGACGGTGGCGCCGTCCGCGGCCAGGGACCGGACCAGGCTCCGGACTTCCCTTGTCCCTTGCGGGTCCAGCCCGTTGGTCGGCTCGTCGAGCACCAGCAGCTCGCGGGGGGACAGCAGGGCGTTCGCGATCCCGAGGCGCTGTTTCATGCCGAGCGAGTAGGCGCGGACTTTTTTGTCCGCGGCGTGCGTCAGCCCGACCCGTTCCAGTGCGGAGTGGACCCGCTCCCGCCGCGTGCGGGCGGATCCGAGGGGATCGGCGGCGTCCAGGCGCCGCAGGTTGGCGGCGCCGGACAGATAGGGATAGAAGGCCGGCCCCTCCACGAGGGCACCGACCCGGGGCAGCACGTCATGGAGCCGGCGGGGCATGTCCTCGCCGAGGACCCGCACCGAGCCGCTCGTCGCGGCCGCCAGGCCCAGCATCAGCCGGATGGTGGTGGTCTTGCCGGAACCGTTGGGGCCGAGGAACCCGAAGACCGATCCCTTCGGCACGGCCAGGTCGACGCCGTCGACCGCGGTCTGGTGTCCGAACCGTTTGCTGAGGCCCGTGGTCTCAATGCTCAGTTCAGCGGACACGTCGCCGGTCATCCGGCAGCCCCTGCGGCAGTCACGGCGCCGCCGCGGCAGCCTGGAGCCGCTCCAAGGGCACGGATCCGACGTAGATCCGGCCGTCGTCAAGGATGAGCATGTTCACGAGCGACGTCGAGAGGAGCCGTCCGCCCGGGACGGGGGTCAGTGCCTGTTCCAGCAGCGCTGCCGCCCCGACATCCGTCGCGCCGGAGTCCGGCACGGCGGGATCCGTCCCGGCGCGCAGGTCCTGGTCCGCCTGGCCCGGCAGGGCCTGATCCGCCGTGCCGGTGAACAGTGCGTCGGCCGAGCCTGCAGGGAACCCGATCACGGTTTCCCACCCGGAACCGGTGACGGTCGGCCAGCGCGAATCCCTCGATTCCCGGTCCGGCAGCATGCCCTCGCCCGGTGTGTCCGGCAGCATGCGCTCGCCCGGCTGGCCGTCGTGCCAGGTGCCGCCAGGCTTCCGGTCCGGGTCCGGCAGCTCTTCCACGGTGGCGCCCGGAGGCGGCGAGAAGGCGAAGAGCGACGCGTCCGGGGCTTCGAGCGATAGCTTCGTGTAGGCCATCCGGAACGCGGGAGCCGACTGGCCGCGGGCGTTGATGGTGACGGAGAGGGGCATCCCGTTCTTGCCGTCTACGGCGATCGCCATGGACTCAAGAAGTGTGACGGTGGAGCGCGGCGTGATTTGCAGGTTGTAGGCCGCCCGTCCGGCCACCTGGAGGTCGTCACCGACGGTGACGGCCGTGTTCTTATCCACTTTGGCCAGCAGCATCTCGGTCAGCCGCTCGGGACCGCCCATCCAGCCATGGCCGTCGGGAAGGCCCCTCATGCCCTCGTGACCGGATTTGTCGCCGTCGTGGTGATCCCGCACATGGGCCGGCGGAGAGTAGTGGCTGACGGTGTTGCCCTTTGAGTTGTAGCTCCACCACTCATGACCGTCTTTGATGAGGTTGCGTTCCGCCATCCGGTCCAGCACCTGGACCCGGGCCTTGTCCGCGCCATCAGAATAGACCCGTGCGGTGTGCGAGCCCGTGAGGAATTCCAGCCAGCCGGGGGCGGATGGCCCGCGGCCGGACATGGTCCTCGGCAGCGCCGGCAGGCCGAGCTCCGCGGCCTTTTCCACCGTTCCGGACAAAGCCTGTTTGCGGTGCTGACCGAGGAGTTGCAGCACCTCTGCCGCGGTCTTCGCCGGCAGCGGGTCCCCCGCGCTGGCCGGCAGCGAGCCGAGGAGCGTGCCGGCGGCTATCACCGCGGGAACGAGCGCGGCGGGCACCCAGCGTAACCAGCGGCGGGTCACCGTGCCCACAGCCCAACATCAAACCGACGTGCTCCAGCGTTGCAGCTCATGGTTCAACATTACGCCCCTGCGGCAACGGCACCACCTGCGTTTTCAGCCGCCGAGCATGGGACCGAAGCTGGCCCGGTCTGCCAGCCGCGGATCCGCACGGTCCGGCACCACCATGACCGGGCTCTTGGCATGGTGCAGGACCCCGTCAGTGGTGGAGCCGAGCAACATCCCGGCAAAGCCGCCATGACCGCGGGTGCCGAGTACCAGCAGCTCCACGTTCCGGCTGGCCTCCACCAGGACATCCACGGGAGAACCGTCCGTCAATTGCGCTTCCATCGGCAGGTCGGGATAGTGGCTCGCCAGCCAGGCCGCACCGGCATCAAGCTGGGCCCGGATCTCGGTGAAGAGCGCGTCGCGGTCCAGCGGCGCGGGCACCCACGCCAGCGATCCGCTGTACTGCGGCACGGCGCACACCACACGGAGCCGCGCGGAAAGGCGCTCTGCCTGCGCCGCCGCGTCGAGCACTGCTATCCGGGCCTGTTCAGAGCCGTCGACCCCCACCACAACGACGTTTCCGATCAGTTCCCGGCCCGATTTCGCCTGCTCGGCGAGCACGTGCTTGTCGTCCGTGGTCTCGCCCAGGCGGCCGGCACAGACCAAAGGGACCGTGACCGTGGGGCATTTGGCGTGGGCGGGCAAGGCGCTGCTGACGGAGCCAAGCATCCGTCCCACGAAGCCGCCCCGGCCGCGGGTGCCGAAGACCAGCAGCTCCGCCGTTTCACTCATTTCCAGCAAGACGCCGGAGGCGTCCCCGTTTTCAACGGATGCGTCCACGTCAATGTTGTAGCCGGCAACTTTCTCGAGGGCTTGTTTCTGGACGGCCTCGGCGCCGTCCCGGATCACCGAATCATCCACCGTCGCGTAGCCGCCGTCGAGCCCGGACGCGGCGAAAATCGGCACTGAGTAGGCGGTCACGATGTGCAGGGGCCGACGGCGGCGCTCAGCTTCGCGGGCGGCCCAGGCCAGGGCACAGTGGCTGTGGTCCGAGCCGTCCACCCCCACCACGATCCCGCGGGGAGGTGCCGGCTGTCCGCCGTCTTCCGCGGCCGGTTCCGGATGGTCCTGTTCACGGCCCATGCGGTCCGCCTCCTCGAGATTGCGCCTGATGTTCCGGCTATTCTGCCAGACCCGCCGACGCCGGGCGGCCAGCGGAAGCGCAATCCTGCTCCGTGCCTGCTTCGTGCGCCTGCAGCCGGTTCTCAACAGAGTGTTTACCTAGAGTTTACGTCGTCCGCAGCGGCCCGGAACGGGCCGGTTCGGCCCCGTGGCGACTGCGGAATCCCGGGAGCTACGGCTCAGTAACTTCCGCAGTGAGAACCCTATCCACGGACCCGAATGTTGGGTATTCTTCGACTCACTGCTGAACCAGTCATCGGGTTCGGGACCCCCTCTCCTGGCGGACGGACCACGAACCGGTGCTTGTGCGGCAGCCGGGTCCACCCGGTAAGTGGCAACGTTTTGGAAAGGACCCTGAGTGTTGAGCATGCCTGTCCATGGGGGAATTGAGCGGACCGCAGCGGTGGTGATCGGCACGGGGCTTTCGGGCCTGGCCGTCGCGAGCGAACTGCAGCGCCGCGGCGTGGCCTCCATCGTCGTGGAAGGCCTCGACCTGCTGGGCGCCGGATATCCCGCCAACACCTCCTCGCTCCAGCGCTGCGACGCGGCCGACGCGGCCAGCCTGCGGGAACGCAACGAAATCCTCCGGCACCTCCGGAATTACGCTGCCAATCATCATCTCGATGTCCGGAACAGCATCCGGGCGCTCCAGCTTGACCACGTTGCCGCCAATGCCGCCGGATGCGGGCCGGCTGCCGGTCAGTGGGCCGTGCGCACCCCGGGCGGCGTCCTCCTGGCCGATCATCTGGTGCTGACCCGATGCGCGCATAGCCAACTGCGGCGCATGCTCACCGAACTCGGCATGGCCACCCGGCAAAATCTCGTGGCCGCCATGCATGCCCTGGGCATGTACCTGGTGGGTGTGGGCGAGCTGATCACCCCGTCGCCGAAGGAGGTCCTACGCCAGGCAAAGGCGGTGGGACAGGCGATTTCCTCCAAGGTTTATCCCGACGCCCTGCCGTCCGCGATCACCGGACCCCTGGCATTGGCGGCTCCGGCCTAGCCCTACGCGTCGCTTCCGGAGGTCAGCTTCCGCTTCGTCATCAGGCCGAGGGTCACGAGGATGCCGACCGCCACAGCAACGAAAATCACGATGCTCCACGCAAACGGCTGCTCCGAGCCGGCAGATTCTGCCGGCGCGGCGGTCGTCCCCGGCTCAGCGGTCGCCAGCGTCGGGACAGCGGCAGCCGCCGTCGAACCCGCCGCCGGCGCCGTCGCGGTAAAAGTGAAGCGGCCTTCGATCGGATGGCCGTCGGAGCTGGCAACCCGCCACTGCACGGTGTACGTACCGGCCGGCGCGCCCGGCCGCAGCCGCTGCGAAGCGACGTTGTCCACGATCTCCACCGGCCCGTCGGACCAACTGGCGCCGGCGGCGTCGTTGACCACGAACTCCGCGCCGAGACCCAGCGGGTTGTTGTTGAACGTCACGGATACCTGCTCCGGCGGGGCGGCGACGGTGGCGCCGTCTGCCGGACTGCTGGATTCGGCGGCGTCGTGCGCCGACGCCGGCCCGGCCGCGCCGAGCAGGACGGTGGCGAAGACCAGGACGCCGAGCAGTGCGCTCAGAAGCTGTCGGATGGGGCGCATGGGCGGGCTACTCCTAATGTTGGCTTCCTTACACACTAGGCGAAACCGTCAGGTAACCGCCCGGGCAGCCAATATGATTCTCGGGACACCCAAATCTCCCGGAGGATCGATGCTCAAGCAGGGCTCTGCGCTGGACCGCTATTTCATGATTTCCGAACGGGGGTCCAACCTATCGCGCGAGGTCCGAGGCGGTTTCGCCACCTTCTTCGCCATGAGTTATATCGTGGTGCTCAACCCGCTGATCCTCTCCGGGCCTGATTCCTCCGGCGCCACGCTCGGGTTCCCCGCCGTGGCCGCCGTCACCGCGTTCGTGGCCGGCATCCTGACCATCCTGATGGGCGCCTGGGCCAAGCATCCCTTCGCGATGGCCACCGGGCTGGGCGTTAACGCCTTCGTCGCCGTCACCGTGGCCACCAACCCGGGCCTGACCTGGCCGGACATGATGGGTCTCGTGGTGCTCTCCGGCGTCACCATGCTGATCCTGGTCCTCACCGGGTTCCGGACCGCCGTGTTCAAGGCGGTCCCGGAAGGGCTGAAGACTGCGATTGTGGTCGGCATCGGCCTGTTCATCGCACTCATCGGCCTCGTCAACGCCGGCTTCGTCCGGCGCATCCCGGATGTCGCCGGCACCACGGTCCCGGTCGGCCTGGGGTTTGACGGCAAACTGCTCGGCTGGCCCACCCTGGTCTTCGTCTTCGGCCTGATCCTGACGATCGGCCTGGTGGTCCGCAAGGTCAAGGGCGCAATCCTGATCGGAATCGTCACGTCCACGATCCTCGCCGTGATCCTTGAAGTCACCCTCAACATCGGGCCCAGCTTCGATGGCAAGACCTTCAACCCGCTGGGCTGGTCCCTGGTGGCCCCCACCTTCACCGAATGGGCCGCCCCGGACCTGTCCCTGATCGGGCAGGCCAGCCCCTTCGGCGCCTTTGAGCACCTGGGCTTCGTCGCCGCGACGCTGTTGGCTTTCGTGATCCTGCTGAGCATCTTCTTCGACGCCATGGGCACCATGGTGGGCCTGGCCACCGAGGCCGGGACCATCGACAAGGACGGGAATATCCCGAACGTGGACCGTGTCCTCCAGGTCGATGCCCTCGGCGCGATCGTCGGCGGCGGCACCTCGGTGTCCTCCAACCAGATCTACGTCGAGTCCGGCGCCGGCATCGGCGAAGGGGCGCGCACCGGCGTGGCGTCGATCGTGACGGGCCTGCTGTTCCTCGTTGCGATGTTCTTCACCCCGCTGATCAACCTGGTGCCCTTTGAGGCCGTGGCTCCGGCCCTCGTGGTGGTCGGTTTTATGATGGTTTCCCAGGTCGGCAAGATCGACTGGCAGGACTGGGGCATTGCGATCCCGGCGTTCCTGACCTTCACGCTGATGCCCTTCACGTACTCGATTGCCAACGGCCTCGGCGCGGGCTTCATCGCCTTCGTCCTGATCCGTGCGTTCCAGGGCCGCGCCCGCGAAGTGCACCCGCTGATGTGGGCTGTCGCCGCGGCGTTCCTGCTGTTCTTCGGCATCGGCCCGATCGAGGCCGCCCTCGGCATCAACTAGCAGCAACGTCCGGGATTCCGGATTCGGCGGGATTCCGGGATTCCGGACAGCCTGACGGCGGCGCGGCTGGTTTTCTGGCCGGGGCTGGGGTGAGCTAGGACCATGGCTACTTCTGCGCCCACCGTCGACGTCCCCCCGCAGCCCTGGACCGGGCGGTTCGACGGCGACGGCCCCGAGCACCGGCGCTGGTGGCAGGCCGTGAGCCGCTACGTGCCGCGGACGGTGCCGGCCCGTCCCGGGACCACCGCTGCGGGTCCCCGGGCGGCTGTCCTCCTCGGCTTCGGCAGCGATGAGGGCGTCCGCCGCAACAAGGGCCGGGCCGGGGCCGCTGCGGGCCCCGCAGCCATCCGGGCCGCCCTCGGCCCCATGGCTTTTCATCTCCGCCGGGACGTGTACGACGCCGGGGACGTCACCGTGGCAGGCCAGTCGCTGGAGGCCGGACAGGCCCGGGCCGGGCTGGCCGTCACGCACCTGCTCGACGCCGGGGTGCTTCCCGTGGTGCTCGGCGGCGGGCATGAGACCGCGTTCGCCAGTTACCTGGGGGTGGCCGGGTCGCAGGCAGTCCGTGAGGGCCTGCGGGTGGGCGTCCTGAACCTGGACGCGCATTTTGACCTCCGCGACGAACCGGTGCCGAGTTCCGGCACCCCCTTCCGGCAGATGGCCCGTGCGGAAGCGGCGGCGGGCCGCGAACTCCGCTACGCCGTCGTCGGGATTTCAGAGCCCGGCAATACCCGGGCCTTGTTCCGGGCCGCCGCGGAACTCGGCGTCGACTACCTGCTGGACGAGGACTGCTCCGCGGAGAACACGCGCAGGTTCGTGGCAGCGTTCCTGGCGCAGGTCGACGCGCTCTACCTGACCATCGACCTGGACGTGCTGCCGGCGTCGGTGGCGCCCGGCGTGAGCGCGCCCGCCGCCTACGGGGTCCCGCTGCCGGTGATTAATGCGGTGTGCCGCCAGATCGCCACGAGCGGGAAGCTGCTGCATGTGGATGTGGCGGAGCTGAACCCGGAGTTCGACCTTGACGCCCGCACGGCGAAGGTGGCCGCGCGTCTGGTTAATACGCTGCTGGGGTAACGGGTTCGCCCGCGGCGGAAGCCCGGCCGTCCGCCGACGTTGCGTATGAGGCCCGCCAGTCGTCGAAGGCCGTCGCGGGGACGGGCCGGCAGAGATAGTAGCCTTGGGCGGTGTCACAGTCGAAGGTGGCCAGATGGCTGAGTGCTTCGGCCGTCTCCACGCCTTCGGCGAGCACCGTCATTCCGAGGTTGTGCCCGAGGTCGATGATGCTGTGCGCGATCAGGGCATCGCTGGGTTCCAGCCCCATGTTCAGGATGAAGGACTTGTCGATCTTGATTTCCGTCACCGGCAGGTTTTTCAGCTGCCCCAGGCTCGTGTAGCCGGCGCCGAAATCGTCGATCGAGAGCCGGATGCCCATCTCGGCCAGCATTTCGAGGAGCCGCTGGGCCCGGACGGGCTCGGCCATGAGCGCACTTTCCGTGATTTCCAGCTCCAGCAGCCCGGCCGGGACCTGATGCCGGGCCAGCGAATCAGCGACCAGCTGCGGCAGCCCGTCGTCCAGCAGGCTCCTTGCGGAGAGATTGACGGACACAATGAGCGGACGTCCATCATCGATCCAGGTCTTGGCCTGGGCCAGCGCAGAATCCAGCACGTGGCTCGTGAGCGGACCGATCAGTCCCGTGTGCTCGGCCAGCGGAATAAAGGCATCCGGGAAGATCATGCCCTTGACAGGGTGCTCCCAGCGGATGAGGGCCTCGGCACCGACGATTTCCCCGCTCGTCAGGTTGACCTTGGGCTGGTAATGCAGCACCAGCTGGCCGCCGGTAATGGCGCGGCGCAGGTCGCCGAGCAGGGCCAACTTGGCGGGACTGTGCCCATCCACGGCCGGGTCATAGGCAAAGACGCCAAGGTTCTGGGTCTTGGCGATGTACATCGCGACGTCCGCACGCTGCAGCAGCACCGTCGGGTCATTCCCGTGCTCACCGGAAAGGACGACCCCGACGCTGGCTTCGACGTCGAGATCCACGCCTTCGACGACGAACGGTTCCTCGAGTGCGGTCCGCAGCCGGCCGCCGATTTCCACAGCCGTCGCAACATCTCCGATCTGCGGCAGCAGCACGGCGAATTCATCCCCGCCCAGCCGGGCAATTGTCTGCGTACTCTCCAGCACGGAACGCATCCTGGCCCCGACCTGCCGCAGCAACTCGTCGCCGTAGTGGTGACCGAAGGTGTCATTGATTTCCTTGAACCGGTCCAGGTCGATGAGCAATAGCGCAGCCGGGCTGCCGAAGCGTTCGGCCGCGACCAGGACCCGTCGGCAGCGGTCAAAGAGCAGCGACCGGTTCGGCAGGCCGGTCAGGGAATCGTGCAGCGAGTCATGAAGCGCCTGGCGGCGTTCGGCGTCCAGCAGCCTGCGGTGGCCTCGCGTGACCCAGGCCATCGCCGCCGTGAGGAGCAAGCCCACAAGAAAGACCCAGGGCGTGAGCCGGCTCGTCAGGCCTTCCAACTCGCGGAGCTCCGCAAGCCGTGCGACCACATCGTCGTGGTGGCTCGCGGCCGCCGCATGAACGGTTTCAGCGATGGCGTCGTAGAGGGGTTCCGTTTCACGCTCGTCCAGCTCCAGGACAAGGTCCAGGTCACCGGCATCGACGGCGTCGAACATGCGTTTGATCGACACCAGGTAGTCCCGGTGCGTCACCTGAAGCGCGGCCGCGCGGGCGCGGTCGTCCTCGCTCCCCTTCGCGGCGACGAGGTCCAGGGCCCGCGCCAGGTCGGCGGCCACGGTGTCGAATTTTGCCCGCACCTCCGGACCGGGCTCCAGCCGATATTTGCGCTCCAAGGATTCTTCCGCCGTGACGGCGCGATCGGCCTGGGCGTAGTGGTCGGACAACACGGCCGCCACGTCTGCGGCGGCTGCCGCCTTGGACGTTACATGCGAGGACCAAACCGCGAAGACGCTGACGCAGACAAGGACCGCCACCAGGACAACACCGGCAATGCGGCTGTGCAGGGTGGTCCGGTCCGCGCTAGGACCCGCTGGATGGTCTCTCATGTGCTCCCCTGCCTAGGTGCCGCCGGTTGCCGGGCAGTCGAAGGGACTATCGGCACCATTTGCCGCCGCGTAAAGGGCCGACGCCAGTCACTTGCCGGAAACCGGAAAGGCGTCACCGGCCGGTCACACTCCCCAATGGCGTTGCGCTTGCGGAGGACATCGCTGGATAGGGCCAGACCCGGCGGCTAAGATGGTTGGACGAAGTCTTGGGGGGATAGCTTCCGGGATATCACCACCGTCCTGCCGTTCCTCGACCGGCAGGCCATCGCTCCAGGAGTTGTCCCAGCTTGTTCCTCAAGACATTCGGTTGGTCGTTCGCGGTCACTATCATCGCCCTGGTGGTGGCCTTTCTCTATGGCGGACCCCAGGCGCTCATCCTCTGCATCATTCTGGGCATCCTCGAAGTCAGCCTGAGCTTCGACAACGCCGTGGTCAACGCCAGAATCCTTGAACGGATGAATGCCTTCTGGCAGAAAATGTTCCTCAGCGTGGGCATCATCATCGCCGTGTTCGGCATGCGCATTCTCTTCCCGCTCCTGATCGTGGGAGTCACCGCCGGGCTGAATCCCGTCGAGGCCATCAGCCTCGCCATGGAAAAGGGTGACCCGGAGACCCCGGGCAGCTACGGCTACGTCCTGCACGAGGCGCATCCGCAGATCGCAGCCTTCGGTGGCATGTTCCTCCTGATGCTCTTCCTGGACTTCATCCTCGCCCAGCGGGATATCAAATGGATCAGGGTCCTTGAAGTACCGCTCGCGAAGGTGGGCAAGCTCGACAGCGCCTCCCTGATCCTGGGCATGGTCGCTCTGGCCGTCACCGGCGCCGTGGCCGCAGAGAACCAGGGAATCGTTCTGCTCTCAGGTCTGCTGGGCATGATCACGTACTTCCTGGTGAACGGGCTCGGAAGCCTCTTCGACGTCGGCGAAGAAGATGTCATCGACGCCGTCAGCGCCGAAGCCGACGGCCGCCCCGGACCCTCCGGTGCCGCCAAACTGGCCGGCAAGGCCGCATTTATGCTGTTCCTGTACCTGGAAGTCATCGACGCCTCCTTCTCGTTCGACGGAGTTATCGGCGCCTTCGCCATCACGTCCGACCCCATCATCATCGCGCTCGGACTGGGCTTCATCGGTGCCATGTTCGTCCGCTCCCTGACCGTTTTCCTGGTCCGCGAGGGAACGCTGGACGAATTCGAATACCTGGACCACGGCGCACACTGGGCCGTCGGCGCGCTGGCCGTCATCCTGCTGATCACCATCGAGATCCCGGTCAACGAAATCATCACGGGCCTGATCGGTGTGATCTTCATCGGCGCCGCCTTGATCGGCTCGGTGCTGCGCAACCGGCGGGCGGCCGCCGGTGTGGACAAGTCCCGGGAATCAGCCACCACGACCATCTGACCGCTTCCGGCAGACCGCAGAGCACCGCACACAACCAAAACGATGGAAAGCGAGTAAATCATGGGTTTGAGTTTGCAAAAAGGCCAGTCACTGTCCCTGACGAAGCAGAATGGTGACTCCCTGACCAACGTTCGGCTCGGCCTCGGCTGGGATTCAGCCGTTCCTGCCAAAAAAGGCTTCTTCGGCGGCACCAAAACCGTTGAAATCGACCTGGATGCCTCGGCCATCCTTTTCGACGCCGACGGCAGGCACCTGGATACGGTGTTCTTCAACCAGCTCACCAGCAAAGACGGGTCAGTCCGCCACACCGGGGACAATCTCACCGGCGCCGGCGACGGCGACGACGAGACGCTGATGGTGAACCTGCCGGCCGTCTCGCCCGCGGTCGCGCACATCGTGTTCGTCATCACGAGCTACAGCAAGCAGACCTTCGACATGGTCAAGAACGCCTTCTGCCGCGTCGTTGACGACTCCGTGGCGGGCAGCCCGGAAGTGGCGCGCTACTCCCTCACCGAATCGGGCCCGAACACGGCAATGGTCATGTCCAAGCTGTCCCGGAGCGGTTCTGCCTGGAACTTCCAGGCGATCGGGGCCCCGGCCAACGGCCGCACCGCCGGCGAGGTGCTTGGCGCGGCCGCCGCCGCACTCTGACTCCAGATTCCTACCGCATCCAAGGAGAAAACGTGGCTAGTTTGACTTTGAGCAAGGGCAGCAACCTGTCCCTGACGAAGGCCGATCCGGGGCTCCGCAAGGCCATGATCGGCCTCGGCTGGGACCCGCGGACCACGGCGGGCGAACAGTTCGACCTCGACGCGTCAGCGCTGCTGGTCCGGGCCGACGGCAAGGTCCGCTCCAACGACGACTTCATCTTCTACAACCAGTTGTCCGCCGCAGACGGTTCCGTGGTGCACCAGGGCGACAACCGGACCGGCGAAGGCGACGGTGATGACGAGCAGATCCTGATCGACCTCGAAGCCGTGGCCCCTGATATCCAGAAGGTCGTCATCGTGGTTTCGATCGACCAGGCGGAGTCCCGCCACCAGAACTTCGGACAGGTGCGGGACGCCTTCTGCCGCGTCGTCAACCAGGACACCGACAACGAGGTTGTCCGCTATGACCTCACCGAAGACGCCGCCGCGGAAACCTGCATGGTCTTCGCGGAGATCTACCGCAACAACGGGGAATGGAAATTCCGTGCCGTGGGCCAGGGGTACGCCTCCGGGCTGCGCGGCGTGGCCACCGACTTCGGCATCGCACTGGACTAGCCGGCTGGTGGTCCGGCCGGTCCGGACCACCAGCCCCCCACCCCCTCACCGACTGAACCAGGAGTAAAAGCATGGCTGGCTTGACCCTTACCAAAGGCAGTAATCTCTCACTCACCAAAACCGATCCGGGGCTGAACAAGGTTCGCGTCGGGCTCGGTTGGGATCCCCGGACGACCACCGGCGATGCCTTCGACCTGGACGCCTCGGCCATCCTGCTTGGAGCCGACGGCAAGGTCCGCAGCTCCGGTGACTTCATTTTCTATAACCAGCCCGCCGCTGCGGACGGTTCGGTAGTCCACCAGGGGGATAACCGCTCCGGGGAGGGCGACGGCGACGACGAAGTGATCGCCGTCGAGCTCTCCGCCGTGGGCGCGGACGTGGAACGCATCGTCTTTGTGGTCTCCATTGACCAGGCGGAAGCGCGCCGGCAGAACTTCGGTCAGGTCCGCGCCGCCTACTGCCGCGTGGTGAACCATGAAACCGACGCCGAGGTGGTGCGTTATGACCTCAGCGAGGACGCAGCGCCGGAGACCTGCATGATCTTCTCAGAGCTCTACCGGCACAACGGCGAGTGGAAGTTCAAGGCAATCGGTCAGGGCTACGCCACCGGACTGGCGGGCGTTGCCACCGACTTCGGTGTCCAGCTCGGCTAAGCTCCGCGACCAAAGAGCTCCCCGACCATAGAGAGAGAATGATGAGCATGCAACTGACACCCCCCGAGGCAGCGTCACCGGCGGAGCTCGTACTGAACGCGCCGGAACCTGTGAGCATCGTCAAGGAAGATGAAGCGCCGGGCATGGTCCCGGTCCCTGCCGAACGCCAGCAGGAGATCAACGCCCAGGCCCGCGCTTTCGTCAGCGAGATCGCGGCGATGAACCCGCACAGCCCCGAGTACACCAGCAAGATCGACGGCATCAACCGGCTGGCCGGCGCTGAACTCGTGGCGTCAGCCAGCACCTCCAGCCGCCTGCTCGAACGGTCCTCCACGTCGCTGGCCGGAGCCAAGAAGTCCGGCAGCAGCGCCCAGGTGCAGGTCGCCTCCACGCTCGGCGAACTCCGCTCCACCGTGGAGGACCTCACGCCGAACCAGAGCGATCTGAGCGTCGGCCGTAAGATCCTGGGCATCATCCCCGGCGGCAACAAGCTGGCCAAGTACTTCCAGAAGTACGAGTCGGCCCAGACCCAGCTGGATAAGATCATCAAGTCGCTGATGGCCGGGCAGGACTCGCTGCTCAAGGACAATGCCTCCCTCGCGCAGGAAAAAACCCAGCTCTGGGAGACCATGCAGGGCCTGAGCGAGTATGCCGTCTTCGCCAAGGCACTGGACGCCGCCACGGCCGCCAAGGTCGAGGACATGAAGATGTCCGGCCAGATCGAGGAAGCGAACAAGCTCGACTCGGACGTGCTGTTCCCCATCCGCCAGCGGCACCAGGACATCCTGACGCAGCTGGCCGTGTCGGTGCAGGGCTACCTGGCCATCGACATGATCCGCAAAAACAACACCGAGCTGATCAAGGGCGTCGAACGGGCGCGCACCACCACGATCTCGGCGTTGCGGACGGCAGTCATCGTGGCCCAGGCCCTCGCCAACCAGAAAATGGTCCTGGACCAGATCGATGCCATCAACACCACCACGAACAACATGATCCTCAAGACCAGCGAGATGCTCAAGGATCAGACCGGCCGCATCCACCAGCAGGCGGCCAGCTCCGGCGTCAGCGTCGAAACCCTGCAGAAGGCGTTCGACAACGTCTTCCAGACCATGGATGCGATCGACACCTTCCGCTCCCAGGCCAACAAGAACATGGAAGGCACCGTCCACGCTCTCGAATCGGGCCTGGAACGTGCGCGGCCCTACCTGGACCGGGTCCGCCAGCAGGAGGGGAATTAGCGGCCGCAGGCCTTGAGCAATAGGCTTACGGGCTATGGTCGCAAAATTCTTAGGCTCACTGTTCGGCAGCGGAGCGGATCCCCGTTCCGCTGCCGGCGCCGGTGCCGGCCAGCCGGATGCGGTGCCCGGGCCGGCCGATCCCGCGGCGGAGGAACTGGCGGCCACAAAAGCCGCGCGCCAGGACCTGCGCCTGACGGTGTTGGGCCAAGGCGCCGAACTGCCCACCCTGGTGGTCTCGCAAGTTCTCCAGCTCCTGGACATCCTGGGCGCGCTGATCAGCTACATCGAACGGTCCGGCGCGTCCACGGAGCAGCGGGTGCTGCTGCACGCGGTCATCACCGACTACATGCCCTCACCGCTGCAGACGTATCTGCTGCTGGACCGGCGCGCGCGGACCGTCGGCTCGGCCGAGACGACGGTCTTGCTGGAGCAGCTGGACACGCTGTACTCCACGGCGAAGAACCTCGATCACCAGGTCCGCACCGGGGCGGTCACGGAACTGGCCGTCCACGGCCAGTTCCTCAGGGACAAATTCAACGTTGACGGTCTTCGTCTGGAGGGACACTAGTGGCTTCGATGGTCGCGGGCAGCAACGCCGCCCTCACCGCAGAAAACCCCGGCCTGGGCAAAGTGCTGCTGGGCATCGGCTGGGACACGGTGCCCAGCCGCGGTCCGCAGTCCGAACCGGTCCCCATGGTCATCATGTGCGGACCGGACGGGCACGCCATCTCGGACGAGCACCTTGTGTTCTTTAACCAGATCGCCAGCCCCGAGGGGAGCCTCGGGTTTGCCGGGACGGAAGACCAGGAACAGATCGACGTCGACCTCCACCGGGTGCCTGACGGTGTGGGCAAGATCGCCGTGCTCGTGTACATCGACCCCGATGTGCGCGGTCCCGGCACCTTCGGTGCGGTGCGCAACACCTACCTACGGGTAGCCGATGAACAGAACCGCGAGCTGCTCCGCTTCAATGTTCCGCAGATGAACATGGACAAGATCAACGCCATGATCCTCGGCGAACTCTACCGGCACTCCGGAGGCTGGAAATTCCGGGCGCTCGGCCAAGGCTATGAAACCGGGCTAGCGGCTGTTGCCGCCGATTTCAGACTGAAGCTCTGACATGGTCCGCGACCGCACCGCCGTCAGATCGGACCTTGACTACCTCAGCCGCCGGCGGAAGCCGGGAGTAAGCCAAGCCCCGGTGGCGCCGACGACGGCCGAGGCCGAGGCCGGGGCGACGCTGACGCTTGGAACCCGCGCCCCCTCGGGCGTGCCTGCGTCCGCGCCTGCCGCCGGGGACCAGCCCGGGGCCGGACTCGATCTCCGGCCCGCACCTTCCCGGCCCGCTCCCGCGGCACGCCCCGCAGCACGGCCCCCGGGCGGACCTTTCCGGCCCCGGACTTCAGTGGCCTCCGCCAACTCGACGATGCGCACCCCGTCGCGCGACTGAACCCGCGGCAGTCCGCCATCGGTTCGCTCCTGGTGACCGGCATCCGGGCGGTCGCGTGGGAGGGCGGGGACTTCACCACGGGAGCCCAGCACACAGGCGGACACCTCGCCGGAAGCCCTCTCGGAACGCCCGGCAACCGTCCCTTGGTCGGCATTCAGGACGCCGCCGGAATAGTCTCGCTGCGCCATCTGCGGATGCTCCGCCGAGCCCTGTTTATCGCGGGAGATTCGCCCCTCACGATCGGGGTCTTCGACGGCGCTGCCGCCGCGGTTCCGGCGCGGAACGGGGACGGCCAGCGATCCGTCCTGTATGTTTCCCGGATAGGGGCTGTCCTGGAGCTCCGGGCCGAGTTCGTCCCGGCGGAAGCCTCCGATGCCGCCATCTGGGACCTCTTCGGATTCCGGATGACCATCCCGCTGGACCAACGGGTCCGCGCGCGCTAGCCCGGCAGCCCGGCGCCACCAACCACGAGGGGCACTATGCAGCACTTCTCCGCTATGGCTGAATCCGTGAAGGACCGGCTCTTCCACTTGCGCCCCGAGGTGATTCACCACACTTCGAATCCGGCGCTGCTGGCGGTCGCGCTGGGCGCCACGCTGTACACTCCGGGGTCCCGGGCAGCCCTGGCCAAGGGCCTGCTGAAGCAGGCGCAGGCCGGATGCCTCAGCGCCGTCGTCTGCCTCGAGGACGCCGTGGCCGATGATGACGTGCCCGCGGCGGAAGAGAACCTGCTCGAGGCCCTGGCCGAGCTGGACTCCGGGGATGCTCCGGAAGACCTTCCGCTGATCTTCATCCGGTGCCGGACCCCGGAACAACTGATCGACATCGGCCGGCGCGCCGGGGCGTCCCTCGGCGTCGTCTCCGGGTTTGTACTGCCGAAATTCGAAAACGAAACCGGACGCGGACGCGCCTTCCTGGAAGCGCTGCGGCTCTTGAACCGGGAGACCGGCCGCGGAACCGCGCAGACCCCCGTGTTGCGGGCCATGCCCATCATCGAAGACCTCTCGACAACGCATCTGGAGTCGCGGGTCCGGGTACTGACGGACAACCTGGCCTTGATCGAAGAGTTCCGCGATCTGGTGCTCTGCGTCCGGATCGGAGCAACGGACATGTCCAGCGCCTTCGGCCTGCGGCGTTCGCGTGACCTGACCATTTACAACGTTAAGGTCGTCGCGAACATCATCGGCGACGTCGTCAACATCTTCGGCCGGCCCAAGGACGGCTGGGTCATCTCCGGCCCGGTGTGGGAGCACTACGTCAACACGGAACGGGTTCTGCGGCCGCAACTGCGGGCCACGCCCTTCGAAGCGGTCAACGAAGGCGAATTGCGCCAGCGCATCCTGCTGGAAAACCTGGACGGCCTGATCCGCGAGATTGAACTGGACCTGGCCAACGGGCTGCTGGGCAAGACGGTCATCCACCCGAGCCACGTGCCCGTGGTGCATTCCCTCTGCGTGGTGAGCCATGAGGAATACCTCGACGCCCTGGACATCACCGCGAGCGCGGGCGGCGGCGTCAAGGCCTCGTCCTATGGCAACAAGATGAACGAATCGAAACCACACCGCACCTGGGCGGAACGCACCCTGCTGCGTGCCCGGGCCTTCGGTGTCGCCCGGCCTGGCGTGAGTTTCGTGGAGCTACTGGAAGCGAGCATGCGATGAAGACCATCCGGACCGACGCCCCGTGGAGCGGCAGCTACGTCCGGGACGCCCTCGGCGTCGACGTGGTGTCAGCGCCGGAACGCAGTGCGCTGCCGGTGCGGTCCCTGGTGGGCCTCGCGCTGCGACGCAACCCCAAACGCGCGCACCTGCTCGTCTCCCGGGTCCTCGCCAAGCATGTGCCCACCGAACCCGGGATCGCGACCGCGGCCGGCTGGCTGCTGGGCCTGCTGGTCCGGCAGGAAATCCACGACGATCCCGGCGTCTCTGCCATCATCGAGGAGGCCACGGACCGGCTGGAGCGCCTGCTCTCGGCGGACGCCGACCAGGACGGCGGCACCGGTCAGGACGGCGGCCCCGGTCAGGACGGCGGCACCGGCGGCCAGGAGGCCCGGCAGGCCCGGTCCGCCGCCGTGACGGAACTCTGCGCCCTGCTGGCCGGCCAGCAGGGCGACTGCCCCGGTGCCGTGACGATCGGCTACGCAGAAACCGCCACCGGGCTGGGACAGCTGGTCGCAGCGCAGCTGGGCACCTACTACCTGCACTCCACCCGGCACAGCCCCGAGGGGGTGGCGCCGTACGGTGCGTTCGAAGAGGCCCATTCCCATGCGACCTCCCATCAGCTTCTGCCGACGGGCCGCGCCGCCCTGCACCACGCGGACACCGTCATCCTGGTGGACGACGAGCTGAGCACCGGCGCAACGATCATCAACACCATCCGCGACCTGCACCGCACGGCCCCGCACCGCCGCTACGTCATCGCCTCCCTCGTGGATCTCCGGTCCGCGGCCGACCGGGCAGCCTTTGACGCCCTGGCCCTCGAACTCGGGGCCCGGATCAGCGCCGTCGCCCTGGCCCACGGCAGCATCACCCTGCCGGCAGCACTCGCGGCGGACGCGGCCCAACTGATCAGCGGCCTCCCGCTGCCGCACCAGGCCGCGTCCCGTGGCGGGCGGATCGGGCTGCTGGACCTGACCGGCGCCGTTCCGCCGATCCGCAGCGCCAGGTTCGGTGTCTCGGGGCGTCCGGACCCCCAGGAGGCGGCCGGGATTGCCCGGCACGTCGCGGCCTCCCTCCGCCGCGTCGGCACGGCAGGATCCCGTGTCCTGGTGCTCGCCACCGAGGAGTTCATGGCGGTCCCGCTGGCCGTGGCCGTCCGGCTGCAGGAACTCTGCCCCGACGCCGACATCCGCTATTCGACCAGCACCCGGTCTCCGGTCGCCGCCGTGGACGAGCCCGGCTATGCCATCCGCTCGGCCATCAGCTTCGACAGCGACGACGATGCCGCCGACGGGCCCGGTCCCCGGTTCGCATACAACTTCGCGCACCCCGGGGGACGCTTCGACACCGTCGTACTCATGGCGGAACCCGGCACCCCGGCCTCCCGGCTCCTGGCCCCGGGACGGATCGCGGAGGCCGTGGCCGGCAGCGGCGCCGCGGTCGAGGTTGTGCTGCTGCCCCGGCAGGGACCGTTCCCGGAACCGCTCGCCGGTCCGGCCTTCGGCTCCTATGCCCGCGAGGACGTGCTCTGGCTGCTCAAGGACCTGAGTTCGGCACAGCTGGAGGCACCCCGGGCCCAGCGCGAGGCTGCCATCCAGTCCGGCAAGGCCAGCTACGCGGAGTCGCTGCCCCAGGAGTTCGAACCCTCGCCCGAGTACGGTGCCTTGTTCCACGAAGCGCTGGAGCGCTCGGCCGCCCGGATCGCGCACGCTGTGGGCACGCTGACCGAACAAGTCCTGAAACTGCGCGGACACGCGCCCGTGCTGGTGTCCCTCGCCCGGGCCGGGACTCCGGTCGGAATCCTGATGAAGCGCTGGGCCCGGGAGGTCCATGGCCTGGACCTGCCGCACTATGCCGTCAGCATCGTGCGCGGACTCGGCATCGACCAGGCCGCCCTGGGCTACCTCGCGGCCCGCCACGACCCAGAACGGATCATGTTCGTCGACGGCTGGACGGGCAAGGGCGCCATCGCCCGGGAACTGGCAGACGCCGTCGCGCTCTTCCACACGACGGACGGCGCCGCGTTCCGGCCCGACCTCGCGGTCCTCGCCGACCCCGGACACTGCGTCCGGATCTTCGGGACGAGGGAGGACTACCTCGTCCCGTCCGCGTGCCTGAACTCGACCGTCTCCGGGCTCATCTCCCGCACCGTCTTCAACAAGGCGCTGATCGGTCCCGGCGATTTCCACGGCGCCAAGTTCTACTCGGACCTGGCCGGCAGCGACGTCTCCGCCACGTTCCTGGACGCCGTCACGGCACAGTTCGCCGCGGTCCGGGAGACCGTGCTGGCAGCGACGGCATCCGCCCCCGCCCAGGTTGAAGAACTCCCCGAGGCGGACTGGTCGGGCTGGGCCGCCGTGGAAGAGCTAAGCCGGGAATTCGGCATCAACAACGTCAACCTCGTCAAGCCGGGGGTCGGCGAGACCACCCGCGTGCTGCTGCGGCGTGTGCCGTGGAAGGTGCTGGTCCACCCGGACGCGGCCGGCGACATCAGCCATGTCCTGCATCTCGCGGATCAGCGCGGAGTCGAGGTGGTGGAAGTGCCCGACCTGCCCTACAGCTGCGTCGGCCTGATCCACCCCATCCACACCCCGGGCGCCACGGGCGCCGACGGAAAGACCGTGATCGACCTATGAGCACCGCGACCCGTTCCCCGGCCAGCGACGCCCAGCACCGCCCGCCGGCATCCCCGACGGCTCCGGTCATGATCGCCAGCGACCTGGACCGCACCCTGATCTACTCGGCGAATTCCATGGCGCTTCCCGGCGCGGATGACGCGGCGCCCCGGATGGTGGTCGCCGAAGTCTACGACGCGGCGCCGCTGTCCTTTATGACCCGGGCGGCCGAGGACCTGCTGGCCGGGCTCATGGAACAAAGCATCTTCGTCCCTGTCACCACGCGGACGCAGGCGCAGTTCGCCCGGATCCGGTTGCCTGGGCGCGGCCGGGGCTACGCGGTCACAACGAACGGAGCGGTGCTGCTGCACGACGGCGAACCGGATCCCGATTGGTCACGCCACATCCGGCGGTCGCTGGGCACGGACTGCGCGCCCTTGAGCGAAGTGCTGACCCGGCTCACGGGCCCGGCGGCGGTACCCGCGATCCTGCGGGTGCGGACCGCGGAAGACGTCTTTGCCTACTCGATAATCGATCGGGAGGCGTTGCCTGCGGGGTACACCGAAGAGCTTGAAGGCTGGTGCCGGACCCGGGGCTGGACGACGTCCCTGCAAGGCCGCAAACTCTACTGCGTGCCTGTCCCGGTCACGAAGGAAGCCGCCGTGGACGAGGTCCGGCGGCGCACCGGCGCGGGACTGCTCGTCGCGGCCGGCGATTCGCGGCTGGACGCCGGCATCCTCGAGCTGGCGGACCTTGCGATCCGGCCGGCCCACGGCGAACTCCACAGCGACGGCTTCGCCCGGCCCAACCTGACGGTGACCGGCGCGGCCGGAATCCTTGCCGGAGAGGAGATCCTGCGTTTCGCGCACCGGATCGTGGCGCAGTCCGCAGGGCAGGCACGGCTCGCCGGACCCGAAGCCGCAGGTGCCGCTCCCGCAGCAACGTCCTGACCCCCGCGTTGCCCCACGTCATGCCGGCCTGCCCGGAACCTGAAAAGCCCCCGACCCCGGGACCAGCCACGCTCGGTGCGCGGCCGGCCCGGAGGCGGGGGCTTTCCTGCAATTCCGTCCAAGCGGTGCTAACTGCGCCGCACCTGGACAGCATCGGATTTCAGGTAATGCTGCGTTGCTGAACCGGACTCCGGCAGCAGCCACAGGACATGGCCGCTGGGTGATACTTCTTCGACCGCACCGGCGGCCAGAATCCGTGCATGTTTGATGATTTCGACCCGGTCGCCGGCCTTGAGACTCGTCCAGTCGGATATTGTTGCCGCTGATGCCAGCCGCCTGGACATGACCGTCCCCCGTGCTTTCATTGAACTTCTACCCCTTTGTATATGTTCTTTTGCCACAACGCCTTTGTTGTGGGCTTAATCACTACATCTCCAGTTCTACTACAATTGCCGGTCCGGAGCCGGTTGTGTCGCAGAGTATTTCGGACCGGGCGGGAATTAGCCGCCCGTAATGCCGGATATTCGCATTCAGGCGAGAATTCCGACGGCGGATTCGGCCGCCGCCCGGACGGCGCCCGAGGCCACGAGGGCGTCCGCCGCTTCGAGTTCCGGGGACAGGAACCGGTCCGTCCCGGGACCGTCGACGACGCCGCGCAGCGCCGCGATCACGGCAGTGCCCGCCGGTCCCGGGGTGAGCTCCCCGCCGGAGAGCTGGACGCGCATGTCCAGTGCACGGGCCGAGGTCACCAGTTCGATTGCGAGGACGCGGCGCAGGTTCTCGACGGCGCGCCGGAGCTTGCGTGCAGCATGCCAGCCCATGGAGACGTGGTCCTCCTGCATCGCCGAACTCGGGATCGAGTCCACCGACGCCGGAACCGCCAGGCGCTTGTTGTCCGAGACGAGTCCGGCCTGCGTGTACTGGGCGATCATGAGGCCGGAATCGACGCCGGGGTCCGCGGCGAGGAAGGCCGGCAGCCCGTGCGAGCGCGCCGGGTCCAGCATCCGGTCGGTCCGCCGCTCGGCAATGGAACTGAGGTCCGCGACGGCGATCGCCAGGAAGTCGAGCACATACGCGACGGGGGCCCCGTGGAAGTTGCCGTTGGAGCTGACCCTGCCGTCGGGCAGGACCACGGGGTTGTCGATCGCGGCGGCCAGTTCACGGGAGGCGACCAGGGCGGCGTGGTCCGCCGTGTCACGGACGGCGCCGGCCACCTGGGGTGCGCACCGCAGGGAGTACGCGTCCTGGACCTTGGTGTCGCCCACCCGGTGCGAGGCGACGATCGGGGAGTTGGAGAGGACCCGCAGCATGTTGTCGGCGGACGCGGCCTGGCCGGGGTGCGGCCGGAGCGCGGCGTGCAGTTCCGGCAGGAACACCTGGTCCGTCCCGAGCAGCGCCTCGACGCTGAGCGCCGCGGTGATATCCGCCGTCGTCAGCAGCTCACGGATATCGGCGATCGCCATCAGCAGCATGCCCAGCATGCCCTCGGTGCCGTTGACGAGCGCGAGGCCTTCCTTCTCGGCCAGCGTGACGGGCTCAATCCCGTGGGCGGCGAGGAGCTCAGCGACCGGGCGGCGGCCCGTGCCGCCGTAGAGCTCGCCGTCGGGGCCGGCCGCTTCGCCTTCGCCCATCAGGACCAGGGCGCAATGGGACAACGGGGCGAGGTCGCCGGAGCAGCCAAGCGAGCCGAACTCGCGCACCACCGGGGTGATGCCGGCGTTGAGCAGGTCCACCATGGTCTGCAGCACCACCGGCCGGACGCCGGTACGGCCGGAGGCGAGGGTCTTGGCCCGCAGGAACATGATGCCCCGGACCACTTCGCGTTCCACCGCCGGTCCCATGCCTGCGGCGTGGGACCGGATCAGCGATTTCTGCAACTGGGTCCGCAGTTCGTTGGGGATGTGGCGGTTGGCCAGCGCGCCGAAGCCGGTGGAGATGCCGTAGGCAGGGACCGGGCTGTGAGCGAGGTCGTCAATGTGGGCGCGGACCTTGGCGACGGTGTCCAGAGCCTCCCGGGACACGGCCACCTTCGCGTCGTGGCGCGCGACGGCGAGAACGTCCTCGGGGGTGACCCCGCTGGAGCCGAGCGTGACGGTGACGGATTCGTGGGTTGTGATCGTCATTTCGCGGTTCCTTCGTTCATGGGGATGCGGACGCCGCGTTCCTGGGCGACCTCGACGGCGCGGTCGTAGCCGGCGTCGGCGTGCCGGATGACGCCCATGCCGGGGTCGTTGGTGAGGAGGCGTTCGAGTTTCTGCGCGGCAAGATCGGTGCCGTCGGCGACGGAGACCTGGCCGGCGTGGATGGAACGGCCGATTCCGACGCCGCCGCCGTGGTGAAGGGAGACCCAGGTGGCGCCGGAGGCGGTGTTGAGCAGGGCGTTGAGCAGCGGCCAGTCGGCAATCGCGTCGGAACCGTCGGCCATGTCCTCGGTCTCGCGGTACGGCGACGCGACGGAGCCGGAGTCCAGGTGGTCGCGGCCGATCACGATCGGCGCCTTGACCTTGCCGTCCCTGACGAGCTGGTTGAAGAGCAGGCCGGCCTTCGCGCGGTCGCCGTAGCCGAGCCAGCAGATCCGGGCCGGCAGGCCTTCGAACTCGACGCGTTCCTGCGCGGCGTCGATCCAGCGGTGCAGGTGCTTGTTCTCCGGGAACAGCTCCTTGATGGCCTTGTCCGTCACCGCGATGTCCTCGGGATCGCCGGAGAGCGCCACCCAGCGGAACGGGCCCAGCCCCTCGCAGAACAGCGGGCGGATGTAGGCCGGGACGAAACCCGGGAAGTCGAAGGCGCGGTCGTAGCCGCCCTTGCGGGCCTCGTCGCGGATGGAGTTGCCGTAGTCGAAGACTTCGGCGCCGGCGTCCTGGAATTCGACCATCGCCTGCACGTGCCGGGCCATCGAGGCCTGGGCCTTCTTGGTAAAACCGTCCGGGTCGGCTTCCGCTTCGCGGTGCCAGTCCGCCACGGTGATGCCTTCGGGGAGGTAGCTCAGCGGGTCGTGCGCGGAAGTCTGGTCGGTGACAATGTCCACGGTCAGTTCGCCGGCCCGGTGGCGGCGCAGGATCTCGGGGAAGACCTCGGCGGCGTTCCCGACGTACCCGACCGACCAGCCGCGGCGCTCCTTCTTGGCGGCCAGGACCTTGGCGATGGCGGTATCGAGGTCCGTTTCGACCTCGTCGAGGTAGCGTTTGCCGACGCGGCGGCGCAGCCGGGTCTCGTCGACGTCGACGATCAGGCAGGCGCCGTCGTTAAGGGTCACGGCGAGCGGCTGGGCGCCGCCCATGCCGCCGCAGCCGCCGGTGAGGGTCAGGGTGCCCGCGAGGGTGCCGTCCTCGTCCCCGGTGAGCTTGCGGGCGATCGCGGCGAAGGTCTCGAAGGTGCCCTGCAGGATGCCCTGGGTGCCGATGTAGATCCAGGACCCGGCGGTCATCTGGCCGTACATCATCAGGCCTTCGGCCTCGAGCCGGCGGAATTCGGGCCAGGTTGCCCAGTCGCCGACGAGGTTGGAGTTGGCCAGCAGGACCCGGGGCGCCCATTCGTTGGTGCGGAAAACGCCGACCGGTTTGCCGGACTGGACCAGGAGGGTCTCGTCCTTTTCCATGGTTTCGAGCGTACGGGTGATGGCGTCGAACGCGGCCCAGGACCGGACGGCCCGGCCGGTGCCGCCGTAGACCACGAGGTCATCCGGGCGTTCGGCCACCTCCGGGTCCAGGTTGTTCATCAGCATCCGCAGCGGTGCCTCGGTCTGCCACGATTTTGCGGTGAGTTTGGTGCCGCGGGCTGCTTTGACCGGGCGGGCACCGGTGGTGAAATCGGCGGGTGCCATGGGGGCTCCTTCTTGTTCAATGCTTGCATTCCGTGCGCTTCCGGAAAGTTGTCCTGTTCCAACTAAAGCCTGTGCGCGGCCCCGGAAACAGGGCCTTCGGACGGGTACTGTCCGGGATTCCAGACCGCGGCAGTCGTAGGGGCGGCGCTGCGGCCGGGCCTGCACCGCAGCTCAGTCGGGCTAGTTCGCGCCCGGCCTGCCGTGGATCCGGACCGATAGTTCGTCGGCAACCTTCTGGATCCGCGCGGCCAGGGCCGCCCACTGATCCGCGGGCAGTTTGTCCTCGAGGAACGTCACGGCGACCGCTGCCGTCGGCCAGCCGGTGTGGTCTGTGACCGCGGCGGCGATCGAGCCGAACCCGGGCGTCACCTCGCCGTGCTCGGTGGCGTAGCCGCGCAGCCGGACCTGGTCCAGGTGCGCGGAGAGCACCGAGTACTTCATGATGGCCCCTTCCACGTCGTGCCGGGCGGTGAAGGCCGCGGTGTTCGGGTACAGCGCCCGGACCTGGGACTTCGGCAGCGCGGCCAGGATCGCGCGACCGCTCGCGGTGAGGTGGCTGGGCAGCCGGACGCCGACGTCGGTCACGAGGGACGGCCGGTTCTTGGCCCGTTCCTCCACAATGTAGAGCACGTCGCGGCCATGCAGGACGGCCAGGTGCGCGCTTTCGCCGATCGCGTCCACAAGCGAGGCCAGCAGCGGCCGGCCCAGCCGGGACAGGGGTTCCTGGCGCGAATAGCCGGAGCTGAGCTCGAACGCGCTGATGCCCAGGCCATAGCGCTGCTCCTCGTGCAGGTGCAGGACGAAGCCGTTGGCTTCCATCACCCCGAGCAGGTGGTAGACGCTCGAACGCGGCAGGCCCAGCGCCGTGGCGATGTTCGACGCCGCCATCGGCCCGCGCTTGGAGGCAAGCAGCTTGAGGATGCGCAGGGTGTTTTCCGCCGCCGGGACTTTGGACGCCGGCTTCGCAGGCCGGGACGGCGCGGCCGGGCGTGACCCCGCAGCAGCGGAGGGCGCAGTAGCGGAGGGCACCGTATCAGTGGGCACAGCGGCGGTCGGCGCCGCGGCCGGTGGCGTGGCGTCGTCGCTCATGGCTGGCATACATCCTCTTTTCAACGGGCGGTGTCCGGTATCCCGTACTCAAGCATGCGCCCTCAAGGCGCCCGCCGACCGGACCGACTGCGTCGAAGTGTCCGGGATACCGGACTTGAGGGCCGCGCCGGTCGGCCGGAAAGGGGCTACGCTCTAGCGCATGGGACAGACGTGGGAGCAATCCCAGGACGGCGTTGTGGTTTTTCCGTCCGGCCGGCGTGTCCGCGGCCGCGGCCTGCGCTACCGGATACCCGCCGGTCCCCTGCCGGACTTCGGGCTGTACCTGCTCGGCATTCCTCCGCCTCCGGTGGAGTGGGAATCCAGATGGCTGCCCTGGCGGGACCTGTGGCTGCCCGCGGATGACCTCGAAGCCCTGGACGCCTTCCGTGAGGCGTGGGGCCGTGCCGCCTCGGAGCGCGTTGAGGTCGCCTGCTGGCGCGGCCGCGGCAGGACCGGGACCGCGCTGGCCTGCCTTGCCATCCTGGACGGGATTCCGCCGGACCTGGCCGTGGCGTTTGTCCGTCACCATTACCGCCGCCGGACGGTGGAAACGCCGTGGCAGCACCGCTACATCGCCCGTTTCCGGGCCGTGGGCCGCTGACGGAGCATCGCCCTAGAGTGTGATGACGACCTTGCCCCGGGCGTGGCCTTCGTGCAGGTACCGGATGGCCGCCGCGGCCTCGGTGAGGGGGTAGCTTTTGTCAATCACCGGGGTTACCTGGCCCGCTTCGATGAAACCGGTCAGGACCCGGAGGTCTTCGGCGCGTTCGGCGGCAACGAGCCCCGTGAGCTTCTGGCCCACGAACGGGGACAGTATGGCGGCGCGCAACGCGCGCTCGAAGCCGCCGGTCCAGCGCCCGCCGCCTTCCCCGCCGACGATGACCAGGGTTCCCTTTGGTTTAAGCGCACGCCGGAGGACCGAGAGCGGCCGGTTGCCCGCCGTATCGAGGATGAGGTCATACTGCCGGGCGCCGTCCGCGAAGTCGTGGCGCTCGTAGTCGATGACGTGGTCGGCGCCGATGGCCCGGACCAGGTCCGCCTTCGCGGCGCTGCACACGCCGGTGGGGTGCGCGCCAAAGGCCTTGGTGAGCTGCACGGCAAAGGAACCGACCCCTCCGGCCGCCCCGATGATCAGGACCTCCTGCCCGGGCCGGACGTGCCCGCTGTCGCGGAGGCCCTGGAGCGCGGTGCCGGCCGAGATGGGTACGACGGCGGCCTGCGGAAAGCTCAGGTTCGCCGGCTTCGGCGCCAGCCTGCCCGCCTTGGCGCACACATACTCGGCAAAAGATCCTTCACAGGTACCGAACACCTCGTCGCCGGGGCTGAAGCCGACGACATCTTTCCCGGTCGATTCCACGACCCCCGCAACATCACGCCCGCGGATGCCGTTCTTGGGCTTTGTCAGCCCGAATCCAAAGACCCGTGTGAGGTACGGGAGGCCGGTCATGAGGTGCCAGACGCCCTGATCGACGCCGGCTGCCCTGACCTGGATCAGGACTTCGCCATCGCCCGGCACCGGCTTGGCGACCTCGGCAAGCCTGAGCACGTCGGTGGAACCGTAGACGTCCTGGACGATCGCTTGCATGCCGCTCCCTGGCCGGAACCAACCCGATCCGCCCAGCCTCGGCAAGACCCGGGCCGGTGTCAAGGGCCGGCCGTTTCCGGCGTACCGGACCGGCCGGCGGGCGGGGTCAGCGGGCGGACCAGCCGCCGTCCATGGTGTAGCTGGCGCCGGTGACCATGCCCGCGTTTTCGGATGACAGCCAGGCCACGAGCGAGGCAACTTCCTCCGGCTCGACCAGCCGCTTGACCGCCGATTCGGTCAGCATGATCTTGGCCAGGACCTCGGACTCCGGAATGCCGTGCACCTTGGCCTGGTCCGCGATCTGCGCCTCGACCAGCGGCGTCCGGACGTAGCCGGGGTTGATGCAATTGGAGGTCACGCCGTGCGCGCCGCCCTCCAGGGCCGTCACCTTGCTCAACCCCTCCAGGCCGTGCTTGGCCGAGACGTAGGCGCTCTTGAACGGCGAGGCCCGCAGCCCGTGCACCGAGGAAAGGTTGATGATCCGGCCGAAGCCGTTGGCGTACATGTGCGGCAGCGCGGCCCGGATCAGGAGGAACGGCGCTTCAAGCATCAACGTGATGAGCCGGCGGAAATCGGAGGGGTCGAAGTCTTCGATCGGGCTGATGCGCTGAATCCCGGCATTATTTACGAGGATGTCGCAGTCCAGGCTGAGCGTCTGGAGTGCTTCGACGTCGAGCAGGTCGATAGCCCAGGACGTGCCTCCCACCTCATCCGCAAGCGCCGCGGCGGCGGCTTCGTCCACGTCCGCAATCACCACTTTCGCCCCGCGCGCAGCGAGTGCCCGCACGCTGGCGGCCCCGATCCCCCCGGCCCCGCCGGTCACGAGGGCCTTACGTCCATCCAGCGAGTTCTCCATTGCCCAGCCCTTCCGTTGGTTCAGTGCTATGTCTGTGGTGCTAAATCTGTGGTGTTTCTATCTTCGATGCGCCGCTGCGGCCGGATCATCCCGGCCGCAGCGACTCATCCGGTCAGCGGACGGAAACCAGCTCGAGGCCCTCGCGCTCGGCGTCGGCCCGGTCCACATCCTCCAGGGCGATCCCCTTGGTTTCCTTCAGGCTCAGCACGACAGCGGCGGTGACAGCGCAGGCAACCGCGAGATAGATCGCGGTGGGAACCCAGGAGCCGGTGTCCTTGAGCCATTGGGTGGCCAGGAGCGGCGCCAGCGAGCCTGCGAAGATCGACGTCACCTGGGAGCCCAGCGAAACGCCGGCGTACCGCACCCGGGTCGGGAAGAGCTCGGACATGATGGCCGGCTGGCCGGCATACATAAACGCGTGGATGCACAGGCCGATGGTCACGGCGGCGACGATGATCACCGGGTTGCGGGTATCGAACATCGGGAAGGCGAAGAACGGCCACGTCGCGGCAGCGATGGCGCCCGTGAGGTAGACGGGCTTGCGGCCCCAGCTGTCGACGAGCCGACCCACCTGCGGGATGACCAGGAAGTGGATCACGTGGGCGATCAGCAGGGCGAAGAGCAGCGAGGACGTGTCGTACTTGTGGACCGACTTGAGGTAGACAATCGCGAAGCTGACCACGATGTAGTACATGATGTTTTCGCCGAACCGGAGGCCCATCGCCTGCAGGATGCCCTTGGGGTACTTGCGGATGACTTCTTTGACGCCGTAGCGGACGTTCTCCTCCTGCTCCAGCTTCGCCTTCGTCTCCAGGAAGATCGGGGATTCGGAGACGTGGGTGCGGATGTAGTAGCCGACGAACACAATGACGGCGGAGAGCCAGAACGCGACGCGCCAGCCCCAGCTCAGGAAGTCGGCACTGCTCAGGACACTGGACATGATGTAGAGGACCAGCGTGGCGAGGAGGTTGCCCACCGGGACGGCCGACTGGGGCCAGCTGGACCAGAACCCGCGGGACTTGTTCGGGCTGTGCTCGGCGACGAGGAGCACGGCGCCGCCCCATTCACCGCCGAGGGCGAAGCCCTGGATGAAGCGGAGGAAGACCAGCAGGGCCGGTGCCAGGTAGCCGATCTCGGCGAAGCCCGGGAGGCATCCCATCAGGAACGTGGAGACGCCGATGATGATGATGGTGAGCTGCAGGGTGGGCTTGCGGCCGAGCTTGTCACCGATCTGGCCGAACACAATGCCGCCCAGGGGCCGGGCCACGAAGCCGACGGCATAGGTCACGAAAGCCTGGATGATGCCGTCCAGTTCGTTCCCGGTGGCAGGGAAGAAGTACTTGCCAAACACCAGGGTGGCGGCGGTGGCATAGAGGAAGAATTCGTACCATTCGACGACGGTACCGACCATCGATGCGGCGACGATCTTCTTGAGTCCGGATCCCTCGGATGCGGGGGCGGGGGGCGTTGCAGAGCGCGGGTTTACGCTCATGTCGTTCTCCTTGGTGTCCACGGTGACAGGCGCTGTGACACACAGCACTAAGTTGGTTTCCATTGAGTATTACTGCACACATCCGGCGATTCAATGGCCAAACCGGCACCCTGCGCGTGCAGAATTGCAGACATGAAAGCCAATCCCGATGATCTGCTGGTCCTGCTGGCCGTCTCCCGCTCCGCCAAATTCACGACGGCGGCCCAATCGCTGGGGCTCAACCACACGACGGTATCCCGGCGGATCGCGGCGCTGGAGAAGGCACTGGGCGGACGGCTGCTTGCCCGCGCCGCAGGCGGCTGGGAGCTGACGGAGCTCGGCGAACAGGCGGTCCGGGTCGCGGAACAGGTGGAGAACGCCGTCAGCATCCTGGAACAGCCGGGGCAGGCACCGGATCCGGTCACCGGCGTTGTGAGGATGACGGCCACGGATGCTTTCAGCGCCTACATCGCGGCGCCGGCGGTGACCAAGTTGCGGCGCAGCCATCCCGGGCTGAGCGTGGAGATCGTCACGGTGACCCGCCGCGCGCTCCAGCAGCGCTCCGGGCTGGACATCGAGGTGGTGGTCGGCGAACCGCAGGTCCACAGGGCGGAAGCGGCCCGGCTGGGTGAGTACATGCTGGGCATGTACGCCTCGCGGGACTACCTCGCGGAGCACGGGTCCCCGGCGACAGTCGAGGAACTGACCGCCCATGCGCTGGTTTACTTTGTGGACTCGATGCTGCAGGTGGACGATCTGGACGCACCGCGCCGGCTCGTGCCGGCGATGCGGGACGGGCTCAGCTCCACGAATGTCTTTGTCCATGTCGAGGCGACCCGGGCGGGCGCCGGAATCGGCTTCCTGCCCTGCTTCGCAGCGGATATCCACCCGGACCTGGTCCGGCTACTGCCCGGCGACTTCGCCGAGCTGCTCCCCTACTGGATGGTGCTGCGGCCGGATTCAATGCGCCGCCCCGCCGTGGCGGCAGTGGTGCAGGCGCTGCGGGTACAAACGGCGGCGCACCGGGCGGCACTGTTGGGCCGGGGCGGGCATGCGGCGGGCGCGGCTGGCCCGCCGGCCGTTTCCTAGCCGGCCCCGGGCGCGCCGGTCTCACGAGCGGAGCGGCTACGGGCCTTCCGCGGCGGCGGGCGGATCGTGGCGGACGGCGGCGCCGGCGGCGAACGCCCGGACCTTGTCGTCATGCCAGATGTGGGCGGGCACCGCGCCTCCCAGCAGGCGCCGTGCGAGTCCCGGATCCTCGTCGAAGGGCAGGTCGCTGCCGGCCATGACCATGTTGCCGAAGCGCCGGCCCTTGAGCATGGCCGGATCCGCGATGATTACCGTGTGCTTGAAAGCCGCAGCGATGGTCGCGGCATCTTCGCGGGCATTCTTGAGGTCCGGGGCGTCACCTGAGTTCACCACGTAGATCCCGCCGGGGGCCAGGACCGCCCGGGCGTGCTCGGTGAATTCCTTTGTGGTCAACGGCCGGGGCGTGATTGACCCGGCGAAGACGTCCCGGATGATTACATCCCTCGTGTGCGGGGTCAGGCTTTCGGTGACCTCCCGGGCCTCCCCCACCCGCAGCCGGAGCAGAGGCGCCTTGGGCAGGTCGAACCAGCCGCGGACGTACCCGGCGAGTTTGCCGTCCAGCTCCACCACAACCTGCCGGGCATCCGGATAGGCGGCGTGGACGTACCGGGCCAGCGAGCAGGCACCGCCGCCGAGGTGGAGGGCCCGGAGCCTTGGTTCGGCGTCGCGGGGCCAGCGGGATTCGACGAGGGCGACCATCCAGCGCATGTATTCGAAGTCGAGGAACAGCGGATCCAGCAGGTCGATGTGCGAGCTCATGACGCCGTTGATGCGCAGCAGCCAGCCGGACGAGTTGTCCTGGTCCGGGATCAGCTCGCAGTCCCCGGTATCGATGTAGTAAACGCCGGCCGTCGGGCCCTCGGGACGGGTCCCCTTGGCTATGTCCACGACGCCGGGCGAGGCACCTCCGGCGTTCCGGCCGGCCGCCCTGCCACGTTTGGCCATCAGCCGTCCACCGTCAATTCCATGCGTTAACCCTAGTTCACAGGATCTGCTCGCCCTGCCGCCCGTGGCGCGGGCAAGGATCCAAGAAATTAACAAAGGCTACTTACTATTTAGTAGTCATCATGCTTACTATTTTAGTTCCAGTACCACTGGCGTGTGATCAACAGCCGATCTTCTTGAAAGAGAGCCACGATGACAGAGAACCCATGGTCCCAGAACGGGGGCTCCGGCACCCCGGCGGCTACCCCGCAGAACTCCGCCCCCTTGGACTCAACATCTCCACCGATGGCGGATGGCGGAACGTATGGCACAACCCCCGGCGGCGGTGCTGCCTCGGGCCCGGCGACACCTTCCGCGAGCACTGCCACGATGTCCGCGCCCTCCACGGCCGACACCGCGAAGAACGAAGCCGTCGAGGTCGCCCACCAGGCCTCAGAGTCCGCCCACAGCGTGGCCGAGTCCGCTAAGGCGGGGGCAGCCGACGTCACCGCCGAGGCAAAGACCAATGCGCGCGAACTCCTGCAGCAGGCCACGAAAGATCTCACCGACCAGGCAGGCGCCCAACAACAGAAAGTCGCCGAAGGCCTGCACTCGATTTCCGAAGAACTCCACTCGATGGCATCGGCGTCCGAGCAGCCCGGCGTTGCCACTGACCTTGTCCGCCAGGCAGCCGAACGTTCATCGGCCATCGCCGGCTGGCTTGATGGACGCGACCCCGGATCCCTGCTTACCGAGGTGAAATCCTTCGCCCGCGAGCGCCCCGGGACCTTCCTGATGCTGGCGGCCGGCGCAGGTATCCTGGCCGGACGTCTCAGCCGCAGCCTGAGTGCCGGGGCCCCGGGGTCTACGCCCGGGGACATATCCGCGCCGGGCACCAGTGCGGCGCCGAATACCCGGGTGCCGGACAGCCGGGCAGCCGTCCCCCCGCCGCCGGTCCAGTTGCCGGGCCCGACCGCGACAACGGCGGGGGTCAGTGATACCTACCCGCCGAATTCGCCGGTCGCGGAGGCAACGGAATCTGACGAGTGGCCCGCTGATCCACCCATCGCGAAACCGGTGGCCGATCCCCCCAGCACAGATTCCCTCGCCGGGCCGCGCTCTACCGGTTCGCCGCATGATGATCCGTTCGGGGGTGGGCCGCGATGACCGGCGAGGTGCATCCTCCGGGATCCGCCGGGAACGCAGAGCCCTCATCGCTGGGAGACCTGCTCGGGGATGTAACCCGGGACATGTCCACTCTGATGCGGCAGGAAGTCGAACTGGCCAAGGCCGAGCTCAAGCAGTCAGCGGCCCGCGCGGGAAAGGGTGGCGGATTGCTGGCCGGCGCGGGGGTTGCGGGGCATTTCGTGCTCCTGTTCCTCTCGCTTGCCTTGTGGTGGGGACTGGGGACGTTGATGGGACTCGGCTGGTCCGGCGTCGTCGTGGCCATCCTCTGGGGCATCATCGGCGCTGTCTTGGCCACCATGGGCCGCAAGGAAATCGGCGCCATCAAGGGCCTGCCGCACACCGCGGAGACCCTTCAGGAGATCCCGCCAACGCTAAAACCAACCCCGTAGAACCAGCGACCAGATACAGCGAGGAAAACGATGAGTGAAAACCCGGATGTCATCCGAGCAGATATTGAAGCTACGCGAGCACGGCTAGGCAGCAACGTCGATGCAGTCGCGGATAAGGTCACGCCATCGCACATCGTGCAGCGGCAGACCGACAAGGTCAAGGACGCCGTCTTCGGGGCGAAAGAGAAAGTCATGGGCGCGAACGACCACGTCACCGGCATGACTGCCTCGGCCACCGGCACCGCCGGGGCCCGTATTGACGATGCCGGCGCTGCTCTTAGCGAGGCGCCCCACCGGATCGCGACCAAAACCGAAGGCAACCCCCTGGCTGCGGGCCTGATCGCCTTTGGCGCCGGCCTGCTGGTAGCGTCACTCTTCCCGCCGAGCCAAAAGGAACGCGAGGCCGCGGACTCCCTCAAATCGGCCGCCGAGCCGATGACGGAGGAGCTTTCGGAGGCGGCCAAGAACCTGGCGCTGGGCCTCAAGGAGCCGGCGCAGGAGGCCATGGAAAACGTCAAGGCGAGTGCAATCGATGCCACGGAGCAAGTCAAGGCAGAAGGCGAGGACGCCGTAGCTGACGTGAAGGAGACCTCCTCGTCCGCCACCGACAAGGTACGCGAGGCGTAGTCCCGCACGAACATGGCCGGCTGCCCTGCTGAGGAGTGGGGTGGCCGGCCATATTCGTAGTCCGCCCTCATGAAAGAAGAGATTGCCATGGCCAAGAATCCAACAAAGGCAGAAAATGGCTCCATGACCGACGCAGAGACCTCCGAGAGCAGCACTGCCAAGGCCCGGACCGCTCCGGCGCCTGACGATCCCGGCAAAGTCGACAATCCTACCGACGTCGCCAAACCGTCCTGGAAATACATCGCCCGGAAGACGCTGCGCGAGTTCAAGAAGGACCAGTGTCCGGACCTGGCCGCGGCGTTGACCTATTTTGCCGTGCTGTCGCTGTTCCCGGCGCTCCTTGCCCTCGTCTCACTGCTGGGCGTGTTCGGGCAGGCCGAACAAACGACGACAGCGCTGCTGGACATCGTGCGCCGGATTGCGCCGGGCGAAGCCGTAGAACTCATCCGGCGGCCCATTGAGGACTTGGCGAATTCCCCAACAGCCGGCTTTACCCTCGTTATCGGTGTTTTGGCGGCCCTATGGTCCGCCTCCGGCTACGTCGGCGCGTTCGGCCGGGCCATGAACCGGGTCTACGAGGTCGATGAGGGCCGTCCGATCGTCAAGCGTCGCGGCATAATGCTGGCCGTGACGGCAGGGACCGTGCTGGTGGCCGCGCTGGTGGCCGCCATGCTGGTGCTGAGCGGTCCCGTAGCTGAGGCGGTCGGCGGCGCCGTCGGACTCAGCGGCGCCTTCCTGGCTGTCTGGAGTTTCCTGAAATGGCCCGTCATGATTGCGCTGGCAGCCGCGGTGATCGCCGTCCTGTACTACGCGACACCGAACGTGGAACAGCCAAAATTCCGCTGGATAAGCATCGGGTCGTTCATCGCCCTCGTGGTGTTTGTATTGGCATCCCTCGGCTTTGGGTTCTACGTTGCGAACTTCGGCAACTACAACCAGACCTACGGCGCCATTGGCGGCGTTATCGTCATGCTCCTCTGGCTGTGGCTCATGAACATGTCCCTGCTCTTTGGCGCGGAATTCGACGCCGAGATGGAACGAGGCCGGCAGTTGCAGTCAGGCATCCCGGCGGAGGAAACCATCCAGCTTCCGCCCCGGGACACCGAGCAGAGCGACAAGGAACAGGAGCGCGAGGAAGAGGACATCCGCCGCGGACGGGAACTGCGGAAACAGCATACGGACGATCCGCAAGACCGGAACAGCGACGACTAAGGCGGCGTCCGCGGGCGGGACCGACCGGGGCCCGGAGCCGGGTAGCCGTGGCCGGCAGGACCAAAGTCCCTTGCCATCCCCAATCGGCCGCGCTCTACTGGGGCTGGTACCGCCGGGAGAGGCGGTATTGCCGTTCAGCCGGGAGGATCAGTGGCGATACCCGCAGGCCAGGACCGCGCCGTCGTGGCGGTTGGCTACGACGGGTCCGATTCCGCCCGGCTCGCCGTCAACTGGGCCGCCCGCTACACCGGGGACCGGCACCTAAGCCTCCGGGTTGTCCACGCCTGGGTGTGGCCTGTCTTCACCAAAAACCTTGGACCGGTCAGGGGCGTCGCAGGGAGCGGACTGCGGCACTCGGCGGAGGCCGTCCTGGCCGAAGGCGTTGAGCTGGCCCGCAGTACAGCCGCGGCGGCCAGCGAGGCAGCCGGGCGGGATACCGGCATGGACGGGCCCGCCGTTGAAGGCTTCATGGCGGCAGGCCTGCCCGCACCCGTGCTGCGGAACGCCGCCAGGGATGCCCGCCTGCTGGTTGTCGGCAGCCGCGCAATGGGCGCCGTGCTGGGCTCGCTTACGGGTTCCACCTGCGTGGATCTGGCCCGGTCCGCCCCTTGCCCCGTGATGGTCATCCGGCGGCCCTCCATTCGCGACGGCCCCGTCGCTGCCGGGGTCGCGGCGGGAGCCGACGGTCCCGGCGCAGGAGCACGGAACGCGGCGGTGGTGGCCGGTGCCGCGCAGCTGGCAGTCGACCTGCACGCCGCGCTACGGCTCGTCCACGTCACCTCGAAGTGGCCCGGGACCGGAGAGGAGCACGGCCTAGGTGCTCCCCGGCCCGGCCAGGCGCTGGTGGACACAGCGGTTGCCGAGGCCCGGAAATCCGTACCCGGCCTGCAGATTCACGGGATCCTGGCCCACGGCCAGGCCGCCAAAGAACTGCTCGCCGCCGCATCCGACGCTGACGTGTTGGTGCTCGGCGTTCACTCCCCCGGACAGGGGCGGGGAAACACCGTCTCGGCGGTGCTGCACAAAGCCGGCTGCAACGTGCTGGTCACCCGCTGAACGGATCCGCCAGGAAGCCACGGGCGGCCGGCACCGCCCGCTGACGAGATCGACAGGAACAGGAGGCCGCCGTGAGGGTTTGGCGGGTTGGACATCCGGGACCGATTTCCGCTGGCCCGCTGGAGGCCGCCGAGTGTCCGGACCCCCGGCCCGGGCGCGGCCAGGTGCTCCTCCGGGTCCGCGTCTGCGGCGTGTGCCGGACTGACCTGCACCTAGCCGAGGGCGACCTCCAGCCGCGGCACCCCGGCATCATTCCGGGCCACGAAGTCGTCGGCGAAGTGCTCGAGTCCGGCCCGGGAGCCGGCCGGTTCCGGGCCGGGGAGCGCGTCGGGGTCGCCTGGCTGGGCGGAACCTGCGGGTCGTGCCGTTTCTGCCAGCGCGGCCAGGAAAACCTCTGCCTGTCCCCGACGTTTACGGGCTGGGACCGCGACGGCGGTTATGCGGAGCTGATCACGGTGGCCGAGGACTTTGCCTACCGGATTCCGGAGGTCTTCACGGATGAGGAAGCCGCGCCCCTGTTGTGCGCCGGGATCATCGGCTACCGCGCCTTGAGCCGCGCTGAGCTTCCCATCGGCGGCCGGCTGGGAATCTACGGCTTTGGCGGTTCAGCCCACCTCGCCGCCCAGATCGCCCTGCACCGGGGAGCCCGGGTCTATGTCATGACGAGGTCGGAAGAGGCGCGCCGGCTTGCCCTGTCGCTGGGTGCCAGCTTTGTCGGCGGGGCCACGGACGTGCCGCCGGATCCGCTGGACTCCGCCATCCTGTTTGCCCCGGCCGGGGGGCTGGTGCCCGTGGCACTGCGGGCCCTGGACCGCGGCGGGACCCTTGCGGTGGCGGGAATCCACCTGAGCGATATCCCGCCGCTGCACTACGCCGCCGATCTTTTCCAGGAGCGGCAACTCCGCAGCGTCACCGCCAACACCCGGGCCGACGGCGAGGAGTTCTTCCGCGTCGCCGCGGAGATCCCGATCCGGCCCACCACCATCGCGTACCCCTTCGCCGCCGCGGATCAAGCGCTGCGGGACCTTGCGGCGGACCGGATCACGGGTGCCGCGGTGCTGCGGGTGGCCCCGGCCGACTAAGCCGCACTGCGCGGGTTCCTGGTCAGCGGGACCGCTGGTCCGGGTACCGGAATTCGTACTCCTGTCCGGCACGGAGCAGGGCCTGTTCGGCGCCGACCCGGACCAGCACCGGGGCGGCGTCGCCGGGGGCCGCCGACACCTGCAGCCGGCCGGTCTCAAGACGGACAGAGAGTAACTGGTCACGGTAGCGGACCTGGAAAGTCACTTCATGGAGCTGCGCGGGCAGCCTCGGGGTGAAGTCCAGGGCGTCGCGGGTGATCCGCAGCCCGGCGAAGCTGCGCTGGACCACATCGATCGAGCCCGCCATGGCACCCAAGTGGATGCCGGCGCGGGTCGTTCCGCCCTGGGTGTCGTCCAGGTCCGCGTCGAGTGCTTCCCGGAACGTGTCCCACGCCCGCTCGGGGTCCCGCTGCGCCAGGACGGAGGCGTGCGCCACCCGGCTCAGGGTGGAGCCGTGGGCAGTGCGGGCCAGGTAGAAATCGACGGTGGCGGCGATCTGGGCGGGTGTCACCGAATAACCCATCCGGTCCAGGAACGCCAGCAACTGGTCCTCGCCCAAAACGTACAGGAGCATCAGTACATCAGCCTGTTTCGCCAGCCGGTAGTGGTTGGTGCTGTCGCCCTCGGCTTCCAGGATCAGGTCCAGCCGTTCGATATGCCGGTAGGTCCGGCGGTAGTGTTCCCAGTCAAGTTCCCGCAGGGCGCTGTAGCCCTCAAACTGGCTGATGATGCCGTCGCCGTGGAACGGTACATACATCCGCCGGCTCAACCGCTCCCACCCCTCGATCTCCGGACCGGCCACGCCGAGCCTGGCGCGCAGTTCCGCCATGTCGAAGCCCTGGACGGAGTGCATGATCCAGACCGCCTGGTCAAAGACCCAGGCCGCCATGATGTTGGTGTAGGCGTTGTCAGCCAGGCCGCCGCCGGGGTCGTCCGGGGGCCCGGTATGGTATTCATCCGGCCCCATGACCCCCCTGAGGTGAAACCGGTCCTTCACGGCATCATGGTCCGCGAGGGAGGCGAACAGCCTCGCGACTTCCACCACAATTTCCGCTCCGTGGCTGATCAGCCAGGCGCGGTCCTGCGTGGCCTCGAAGTACTGCCAGGCGTTGTAGGCAATGGCCAGGCCGACGTGCCGCTGCCGCCGGGAGTAGTCCGGTATCCAGCGGCCCGACATCCGGTTGAACAGCACGGTGGGTGTCTGTTCGGTGCCGTCGCTGCCGCTTTGCCACGGAAACTGTGCGCCGCGGAGCCCGGCCGCGCGCGCCGCGTCCCGGGCCGTACCGAGGCGCCGCCACCGGTAGTCCAGCATCTCCCGGACAAGGGCGGGACTCCTTGAGTTCAGGACGGGCAGGACAAAGAGCTCATCCCAGAACACATGCCCGCGGTAGCCCTCACCGTGCAGCCCGCGGGCCGGGACGCCGGCGTCCAGTTCGGCCGTGTGCCCGGTGAGCGTCTGGAGCAGGTGAAAGACATGCAGGTTCAGGATCAACCGCGCCTGTGACGGCGCATCAAAGTCGATCAGGAAAGGGGCCAGCAGCAGACCCCACGCTGCCTCATGCGCCGCGAGCAGGACCTCGAAGCGTGAGTCCGCCCGGCCCAGCACCGCGAGGGCCGCGGTGCCGGGCGATGAGATTGCGTGGTCCCGGGACGTCGCTACGGCCACTGTTTTCGTGACGGTCACCGGCGCACCATCGGCGACGGCAAGCTCGAACCGGTGGCCGTGCACTCCCCCCGGTTCCTCGGGAATCCCGCGTACAGGCTCAGGCGAACCTGCGATTTCGGTGCGGAGAGCCATGGCGATCCTGATCCGGCTCTGGCTCGTCTGCACCTCCACGCTAAGCCGGGCGGCGGAATCGCCCCCGGGGAAGGAAACAGTGACGTCGCTCAGGTGCCGTCTGGCCAACTGTCCATCGTCAGGGACGTTCGAGTTCGTGACCTCCGTGCAGCAGCCGCTTCGGACACTGATAGTGCCGCTCCAGCCCACCGCGGTCAGGGTCATTTCCAGCGCGGCCAGATGCGGTTCGGCCATGGAGACGATTCTGCGCTGGAGCACCTGGAGCTGGCGCCCGGCGTCGTCCTCAAGCAGTATTTCCCGGCTCAGCAGGCAGCGTTTGAGGTCCAGGGTGCGCCGTTCGCCCCGGACTGCCAGGCCTCCGCCGGACCACCAGTCCCCGCCCTCGATCCGGACATCCAGAGGCAGCCAGTCCGGGACGTTGACCATGTGCTCGTCCACGGATTCCTGGCCGTCAACGACGCTGCGGACACTGTTGTAGACCCCGGCAAGATAGGTTCCGGGGTAGTGCACCCCGTCGGCGCGGTGTTCGGGGGCCGCTCCCCTGGTGGCCATATACCCGTTGCCGAGCACGGTCAGCGCCTCCCGGTGCCCTTCGTGCACCGGGTCGGATCCCGCATAGACGAGCAGCCACGGGTCGGTGATGACCAGCCCGATATCCAGCTCCCTGACGTCTTCAACCACGACGTCGGCTCCGGCCGCTTCCAGCGCCGCCCGGCGCCCGGTGCGGTCGAGGCCCACCACGAGCCGGAACCCGCCACGACGGCCCGCCTCGACCCCGGGGAGGGATTGTTCGATGACCATGGCCCGCGACGGCGCAATTTCCAGCCGCCGGACGGCCTCCAGCACGAGCGCGGGGGCCGGCTCCCCGGCGACGTCACGGTCCAGGGCCGTCTGTCCGTCAATGACGACGTCGAAGGCGTCCAGGAGGCCCGCTGCCGCGAGGACCGCGCCGGCGTTCCGGCTGGACGTGGCCAGGACGACGGGGATCCGGCCGGCCCGGAGCCGTGTCAGCAGTTCAACGGTGCTGGTGAACACGCGCACCGGGTGCTCACCGAGGAGGCGGGCAAACACCTCGTTGTGGCGGGCCGCGAGCCCGAAGGCCGTCCATCCCCCGGGGCCGTCCGCCGGGACACCCTGCGGTATCGAGGCCCCGCGGGATGCGATGAAGGCCGCCGCCCCCGCGTCCTCGGTGCGGCCCTCGAAGCAGTCGGTGAACTCGCTGTCCAAGAACGGGCCCCGCCTCGTCTCGGCGGGAAGCCGCGGGTCCTGCAGCACGGTATCGAGCAGTTGCCGCCAGGCCGCGATCCGCAGCTCCGTCGTGTCCGTCACGACGCCGTCGAGGTCGAAGATCACGGCGTCGACAGGCGCCAGCGCGGCGGCAACTGTCGGCGATTCCGTCATGCTCTCAGTCCTAGCAGCGATCGGCAGCCGGGGACAGTGGCGTCCGGCCCGTGGGGCCGTGAGTACGCCGCAGTAGGATGCAGGTAGTCGAAGATGAGGGAACGAAGGCGAATCATCCGTGAAAGCCGTGCTCAGATATCCACTCGTCACCGGGACAGTTGCCGCGTTACTGGCGGTCATCGTCCTGCTGCTGTCCGGACAGCCCGGCATCGCCCGGCTCGCCGCCAGCGCCTACGCCCTGGCCGTGGCCCTGTACCTCGCCGTAGGGATGATCCGCCGCCTCCTGGGCGGCCGGTGGGGCATCGACATCCTTGCCGTCACCGCAATCGTCAGCACCGTGCTGGTGGGTGAGTTCCTGGCCTCCATGATCATCGTGCTGATGCTGGCTGGAGGAACGGCGCTTGAGGACTACGCTGCAGGGCGGGCCAAGGGGGAACTGACGGCGCTCCTGGAGCGTGCCCCGCAAACGGCCCACCGCGAGCGCACCGGTAACGCCGCCAACGGCACCGCCGGCACTGGTAGCCCCGGCAACGGCGCGGGCGGTAATCACGAGGAAGTGGCGGCCACCGACGTCCGGATCGGGGACATCCTGTTGGTCAGGCCGGGCGAGGTGGTGCCCCTGGACGGGGTCCTGCTCTCGGACTCCGGCACCTTCGACGAATCCTCCCTCACGGGGGAAAGCCTCCCGGTGGAGCGGAGCGCCGGGGACCCGCTCATGAGCGGATCCCTCAACGGGGAAGCTGCGGTCCGGATGCGGGTCACGTCGTTGCTCGAAGACTCGCAGTACAGCCGGATCATCGCCCTGGTCAAGGAGGCCTCGGACAGCAAGGCCCCCATGGTCCGGCTGGCCGACCGCTACGCCGTACCGTTCACCGCCTTCGCCTACCTGCTCGGCGGCGCGGCCTGGATCATCAGCGGCAGCCCGGCACGGTTCGCGGAGGTGCTCGTGGTGGCCACACCCTGCCCGCTGCTGATTGCCGCGCCGGTGGCCTTTCTCGGCGGCATGAGCCGGGCTGCCCGCGCGGGCATCATCGTCAAATACGCCGGTGTCCTGGAACAGCTGGGACGGGTCAAGACCGCCGCGTTCGACAAGACCGGCACCCTGACCCACGGCCGGCCGGCCCTAGTGGGCGTGCGCGCGTCCGGCACGCTGCCGGAGGATGAGGTGTTGCGCCTGGCGGCCTCCGCCGAGCAATATTCCTCGCATGTCCTCGCAGCCTCGGTCGTCAACACCGCCCGCTCGCGGGGCCTGACCCTGGCGACCGCCGCCGAAGCCACCGAATTCGCCACCCATGGCGTCCGCGCCCGTTTCGATGGCCGGGATGTGGTGGTCGGCAAGCCCGGCTTCGTGGCGGAGTCGGTCCCCGGCGTGCGGGAGGCGGACCTGGACAGCGGCGAGCTCGCCGTCTATGTCGGGGCAGGCGGGGAGTTCGCCGGCTCGCTCATCCTCAGCGATCCGATCCGTCCCGAGGCCCGCCGGACCATCGCCGAGCTCCGGGACCTGGGGGTGACGCGGACCGTGATGCTGACCGGCGACGCGCTCTCCACAGCGCAGCACATCGCGGCCGAGGCGGGTCTTACCGATGTCCGGGCCGAGTGCCTGCCGGCGGACAAGGTGGAAGCGGTCCGCTCATTGCCTGGCCGGCCCGTGATGATGGTCGGCGACGGCGTCAACGACGCCCCTGTGCTGGCGGTCGCCGACGTCGGCATCGCCATGGGTGCCCGGGGTTCGACGGCGGCGGGCGAGTCGGCCGACGTCGTCATCATCCTCGATGACCTGTCCAAGGCGGCCTCAGCGGTCCGCATCGGGCAGCGCACGGTTCAGGTGGCGTTGCAGAGCATTTGGATCGGCATCGGACTCAGCGTGTTGCTCATGCTGGCCGCCGCCGCGGGCTACGTGCCGGCCGTCGCGGGCGCCCTGGCCCAGGAGGTGGTGGATCTGGCCACCATCCTGAACGCGCTGCGCGCCCTGAGCGGCGGCCGGACCACCGGCGGCCGGGGCGGCGGCGGTGGCCGGAGCGCTACCCCGGTGACGGAGCGTCCTCCGATTGCTCGGCCGCCGCGATCGCCGGGACGGTCTTGAGGTAGCTGTCCGGGTTCAGCGAGATCGAGTCGATGCCTTCGCCGACCAGGAACGCGGCGAAGTCCGGGTGGTTGCTGGGGCCCTGGCCGCAAATCCCGATCTTGATCCCCGCGGCGTGGGCCTTGCGGATGGCCTCGCTGATCATAGCCATCACGGCCGGGTCCCGCTCGTCAAAGAGCGCTGCAAGCTGCGCCGAGTCCCGGTCCACACCCAGCACCAGCTGTGTGAGGTCATTGGAGCCGATGGAAAAGCCGTCGAAGCGGGTGGCGAATTCCCCGGCCAGCACCACGTTGGCGGGAATCTCGCACATCATGTAGATCTTTAACCCGTTCCCGCCGCGCACCAGGCCGTTATCCGCCATCACCGCCAGGACCTTGTCCGCCTCCTGCGTGGTCCGGCAGAAGGGCACCATCACAATCACGTTACTGAAGCCGAGCCGTTCACGGACGCGTTTGAGGGCGGCACATTCAAGGGCGAAACCCTCCCGGTAGCGGTCGTCGTAGTAGCGGGACGCGCCACGGAAGCCCAGCATGGGGTTCTCCTCGGCCGGCTCGAACGAGGCCCCGCCGATCAGGTGGGCGTACTCGTTGGTCTTGAAGTCGCTAAGCCGCACGATCACCGGGTGCGGATGGTACGGGGCGGCGAGCTTGCCGATGCCGCGCGCCAGCGTGTCCACGAAGTACTCCGTCGGGTCCGGATAGCCGCTCGTCAGCTCCCGGATCTGTTCCGTTTCGGCGGCATCCGCGACGCGGTCCGGGTGCACGAGCGCCATCGGATGAACCCGGATCAGGTTGCTGATGATGAATTCCATCCGGGCGAGCCCGACGCCGGCGGCCGGCAGCCGCCACCACTGGAAGGCGGCGGCGGGGCTGGCGATGTTGACCATCACGGCGGTGCGGGTCGCGGGCAGTTCGCCGAGGTCCACTTCTTCTGTCGCGAACGCCAGGCTGCCGGCATAGACCCGGCCCTGGTCCCCTTCCGCGCAGGAAATCGTGACGGCCCGTCCCTCCGCCAGCACGCCGGTCGCGTTGCCGGTTCCGACGACGGCCGGCACGCCCAGCTCCCGGCTGACGATAGCCGCATGGCTCGTGGGCCCGCCGCGGTCCGTGACGATCCCGGCCGCGCGCTTCATCACCGGCACCCAATCCGGATCGGTCATTTCCGTGACCAGGATGGCGCCGTCACGGAACTCGGCAATGTCCGCGGCAGTCCGGATCACGCAGGCCGTGCCCTGGGCGATGGAGTCGCCGACCGCCGATCCGGCCGCCAGGACTTCACCTTTCTCCAGCAGATGGTGCAGCACGAACCGCGGGCCGGTCTTGCGGGACTGGACGGTTTCGGGCCGGGCCTGGACCAGGAAGAGTTCACCGGTGACGCCGTCGCGGGCCCATTCCATGTCCATCGGCCGCCTGTAGTGCTCCTCGACGGTGACGGCCCACCGGGCGAGGGCGAGAATTTCGGCGTCGTCCAGAACGAAGGTCCGGCGTTCCGCGTTCGAGGTGTCCACCATCCGGGTGCGGGCGCTTCCGCCGCGGCTGTACACCATTTTGCGGTCTTTGGACCCGAGGGTCTTTTCGATGATCGGTGCCAGATCCGGGTCCGTCAGGAGGGGCTTGAACACAACGTAGTTGTCCGGATTGATGGTGCCCTGGACGACGGTCTCGCCGAGTCCCCAGGCGGCGCTGATCACGGCGGCGCGGGGAAAGCCCGAAGCGGTATCGATGGAGAACATCACGCCGGACGCGCCGACATCGGACCGGACCATCCGCTGCACGCCGATCGAGAGCGCGACGTCGAGGTGGCCGAATCCTTTGATTTCCCGGTAGCTGATGGCACGGTCGGTAAAGAGCGAGGCGTAGCAGCGGCGGCAGGCGTCCAGCAGTTCGCGCTCCCCCGCCACGTTCAGGAAGGTCTCCTGCTGCCCTGCGAAGCTCGCATCGGGCAGGTCTTCGGCCGTGGCGCTGCTGCGGACGGCGACGGAGAGCCGCTCCAGTCCGGCACGCCGGCCCAGTTCCCGGTAGTGGGCGCGGATGGACTCGGCGATATCTTCGGGGAATTCGCTCTCCAGGAACAGCGTCCGGATGGCCTCACCGGTGGCGCGCAGGGTGGCATCCCCGGCACGGTAGTCGCGGATCCGCGAGCGCATGGCCGGCTCAAGGCCGTTTGCGTCGATGAACGCCCGGTAGGCGTCGGCCGTGGTGGCGAACCCGTCGGGGACCCGCACGCCCCGGCCGGTGAGCGTTCGGATGAGCTCCCCGAGGGAGGCGTTTTTGCCGCCCACTTGCCCGACATCGCCGATGCCCGTGTCCTCAAACCACTTCACCGGGGATTGGACCATGATGCCTGCGCTCCTAGCTCTACCGTGCCGGCACTGCCCCCTAGCCGCTACTGCCAGGCAGGTGTTCGTGCGGCTGTGGTGTCGCGTTGCCGGCCTCTGCCTTCGATCCTTCCCGGCGCGGCGTCCGCCCGGCAGAGTCTTTGGACCTTGCCGGCCGGTGGCTGCGTCAGCCCGCAGCGGACGGCCGGACGCGTCCCAGGTCCCGCAGGTAAGCGCCGAACCCTTCCGGTGCCCTGGGCGCCGTCCGCCCCGACGTTAGCACCCTCACGCTGTCCGTAGCCGTGACGGTGAACGCGTGGCTGCGCAGGCGTTGGACGAGGATCGAATCCTCATGCGAGGCGATGCCGGGGAACCCGCCGGCCGCCATGTAGGCCGAGGCGCGCACACCGAGATTGGCCCCGTAGACATGGGGGTGGTCCTCGGTGAATGGATGGAGTTCCCGCCAGTGCCGGAGCAGCTGCGGATCCATGCCGTCCGGGTCCGGCTCCACCGAACCGAGAACGGCGTCGGCGCCGGCATCCGCGAAGCCGAGCTGGCCTACGAGCCAGTTCTCCGGGACCTGGGAATCGGCGTCGGTGTTGGCCAGCCAGATGCGGCCCGCCGGCAGCGGTGTCCGGCGTCGTGACCCCGGTCGCCCAAGCGGCCCCGGTGGCCCGGGCTGCCCCGGGGGCCCCGGAAGGGGGCCGATGCCGGCGGCCCGGATTCCCGCGGCGCGGCTGGCGCCGGCGCTGCGGAACTGCACTTCGAGGGCCCCGACGCGGCGGTCGGCGGCGATATGCCCTGCCGTGATGTCCGCCGAACCGTCGGTGCAGCCATCGAGCACCACGGTCACACCGCATTCGACCCAGGGCCGGGTCCGGTGCAGCGTGTCGATCGCCCGCCGCACCGCGTTCAGCGCCCGGTCCAGATGCTCCTCCTCGTTGTGGGCCGGCATCACCACGGCAACGCGCGCGACGCGGTCCCTGGGCGGCAGCGGCCGGGCGTCCGCGGACACCCGGGTCACCGGTCCGGTTCCACGGCGGCCGCGCCGGCGTCCGGGGCCCGCAGAACCTCCAGGACGAAATCGCGTTCCCGGTACAGCCCGGCGTCGGCCCAGCCCCGCCGGCGCGCGGCGGCGTGCACGGCGTCGCCGTCGAGTTCCCAGCCGTCGATCGGGTGCCGCCAGTGGCACAGGAGCAGGGTCCCGCCCGGCCGCAGGGAGCCGGCGACCCGGTCAAACAGCGCGGCCAGTTCCCGGGGCGCGAGGTAGTAGCCCACTTCCGAGACCACAATGAGGTCAAAAGTCCCGTCCGGCCAGTCCTGCGGCACCGTGAGCTGGCGGGTCCGGGCGGCCGGGAAGGGCCCCAGCCGGGCGGCTGCGTGCTCGAGTGCGGCGCTGCTTGCGTCGACGGCGAGGAACGTGCCGCAGCGCTGCGCGAGGTCCGCGCTCAGCGTCCCGATCGAGCAGCCGATTTCCAGCCCGGCGGCGTAGGCGGGTTCGGGCAGCGCGGCCAGCGTGAGGGCGCGTTTCCGCTGTTCGTACCAGCTGCTCGTGTAGTTCCAGGGATCCTCCCCGCGGCGATGGACGGCGTCAAAGACGGTCTCGGCGTCGGCGGCGGCGTACGCCGGGCCGGGTGGGCCCGAATGCTCCGGACGCTGCCAGGCGTATGTCTCCCAGGGCCGCTCGAAGTGCTCCAGAAAGGCAGCGTGCAGGAGGACTTCATCCCCCGGCAGGGGCGACAGCGCCCGGATCTGCGAACCGTGTGATGCCATGGCGGCAGCTTTCGCCTGCTGCTCCACCGGGCTCAGCGGCAACCGGAACCAGGTCCGCCAGGCCTCGTCGTCCGGGCCGGCCCATTGCCAGTACCAGATGGGGTACTCCAGCAGCCCGTACCCGCGGGCGGTGCAGAACTCCGCGGCGACGGATCCCAGCGTCTCGTGGTCGGTGTGGCCGTCATGGCGGTACGGCGCGACGACGATGATCCGGTCCGCGCTCCGGCCGGTGCCGGCCGCGCCGGCAGTGTGGACGGTGCCGGCAGTGCCGGCAGTGTCGGCGTTGCCGACGGCGCCGACGGCGTCGGCCAGGGCCATGCGGATCTGCTCACGGTGTCCGGCGAGGTTTCCGTCCGGCAAGCCCAGGTAGCGCCAGTCCGCCGCCGCTCCGGCCGGGTCCGGGGCCGGCCGGAGCTGCGCCAGGGCGGCGGCGAATTCCTCCAGCCGGACAGCGGCAAGCCGGTCCGGCGTCGTCGTCGGCGATCCGGGATGCGAGGCTTCCCCTGCCGTGCACAACAGGACGGTGATCCCGGCCCCGAGTCCCTGCAGCCGGGCGAGGAGTCCGCCTGCGCCCAGGGACTCATCGTCCGGGTGGGCGGCGAGGACCAGAAATTGCGTGCGGGCGATGCCGGCAGCGTCCAGCGGCAGCTCCGGAAGCCCCGGCAGGCCGCCGGCCGCCCAGTGGCCTGCGCTGGTGCCGGCGTCGTGGTGGGTGAACTTCACCATGGGTCCGCTCCGGTCAGGGTCAGGCCGCCGAGTTGGGCGTCGTCGCGCACCGCATGGTGCTGGAGGATATACAGCGAGAGGTCGGCCATCCGTTTTCCGTATTGTTCGTTAAAGACCAGCGGTCCGGGCCCCAGGTTCTGGATTACGAGCGCCTGGATGCGCCCCGTGGCGGAAGCAACGGTTCCCCTCACCCGCAAGGCCTCGCTCCAGGCGCCCGGTCCGGAGAGGTCTCCGGCATCAATCCTGGTGGCCGCCTCGGCGAGGCAGGCCCGCACGGCGCTCAGCGTGCGGTCAATTTCGCCGAGGTGGGCCAGGGCCACCTGATCGGGTTCGCGTCCGCCGGCGGCGGAGTCCCGCAGCGATGCGGCGAAGCCACGGGCGGCCGCGACGGCGCCCCCGAACCAGCAGGCGGCGACTCCCATGCCGCCCCAGGCGAATCCCGGGCGGCGGTAGTACCAGCCGGGTCCGCCCAGCGGCTCGGCCGGGACGTCGTCGAAGTGGACGGTGCCGCTCGGGACTTCGCGGAGCCCCCGGCTGGTCCAGCCCGGATCCGCGACGTCGACACCCGGGGAGCGGAGGTCGACGGCGAAAGCGGCCCGGGCGCCGTCGTCCGTATGGGCCGTCACGACTGCCCGGTCCAGCTGTCCGGCGAGTGAGCACCACGGTTTTGAGCCATGCAGCCGAAAGCCGTTGCCGGTGGGCCGGGCCTCCAGCCGCAGTCCCGCAGCTTCGGCCGCGAAAACACCCCAGGTTCCCGCCACACCGAGCCCGTCTGCGTCCGCCGGCTCGCCGCCGGCCGGCGCAGCGGTCCCGCGCGCCGCCGCGGCCTGGCCGATAATGGCGGCCGCATCCAGATGCGGTTCGAAGATCCTGCCGGCCGCGACGTCGACGGCGGTCACGGAGGCCAGGGTTTCCCACAGCAGGGCGGTCCTGCCGGCCCCCGGTAACGGAGCGGTCCCGGCCGCGGTCCGCGCCAGGTCCAGGAGTGCCGGCACGTCGCCGCTGGCGGCATGCGCCGCGGACAACAGGGGGCTGAGCGTGTCGAGCTCGGTTTCGGATGAACTGATCCTGACGGCCCGCGGGCTGTCCACGGTGGAAGTCCCGGTCATTCGGCAACTATCCCTTCGAAGGGTGTGGTCGGTCGTGGCGGCAGCGCGGCAGCCCCCTCCACATATAAGCACACTTAGCAGTTCGGGCGAGTGGTGGCTAGCGGACCAGCGCCAGCGCGAAGCCGTCCCAGCCTTTGGTGCCCACGGTCTGGATGGCCGTTCCCTCAAGCCGCGGGTCCGCACCCATCATCTGCAGCGCGGCGATAATGCCCCCGGCGTTCGCCGGGTCGCGGGCCGGATCCAGCACGGCGCCGTCCCAGACCACGTTGTCGATTATCACCACGGTGCCCGGCCGGCCCAGCCGGATCGCCCACTCGAGATAATGCGGGTTGTTTTCCTTATCCGCGTCGATGAAGACGAAATCGAAGGGTGCCGCGCCTTCCGCAGCCAGGTCCCGGAGGGTCTCCAGCGCGGCGCCGACCCTGATCTCCACCTTGGCCCCGAGCCCCGCGGCCTCGATGTTGGCGCGTGCCACTTCCGCATGGCGCGGAAGGTACTCGCAGCTGACGAGCCGGCCGTCATCGGGCAGGCCCCTGGCCATCCAGATCGCGCTGAAGCCGGCCAGGGTGCCGATCTCCAGAACGCGGCGGGCGCCGGAGATCCTGACCAGCAACTGCAGGAGCTTGCCCGCATTGGGCGCTACCTCAATGGGCGGCATGCCGGCCTCCGCGGCGGTGGTCACGGCATGATGGAGGGCGTGGTCGGGACGGACCACGGTTTCAGCGAGGTAGTCCTCGACGGCGGACCAGGCAGGGGCGGCGGGATGCTCGATCATGCCGACAGTGTCCCAGCTCGAGCGTCCTGCCGGAAGGGTGCCCGGCGCCTAAGCCTGGCCGGCTGCGGCCGGAACGTCCAGGGCCTGTTCGAGCCGGTCCACCTTGCCGGCAAGTTCACCGGAGAAGCCCGGGCGGATATCGGCCTTAAGCACCAGGGAGACGCGGCTGCCGAAGCGCCCCACGGCCTCCGTAGCGCGCTTGATGACGTCAAACACTTCGTCCCAGTCACCCTCGATCGTGGTGAACATGGCATCGGTGTGATTCGGCAGCCCGGACTCGCGGACGATCCGCACCGCCGCCGCGACGGCGTCGTGGACGGAGGCATCCTCCGGTGCCGGACCGGTGGCGGGGGCGCCCGAGGGGGCAACGGAAAATGCGACGAGCATGGATCTTTCCCTTCACGTGTCCGGGGCTTCGGAGCGACCCGGTTGGCACTCTGGCACCAGTTTGCCACGCGGGCCGCCGCGTGGGGTTTCCTGGCCGGCGGCGGCCGTCACACAGCGGCGCTTACTGGGCCAACAGTTTTTCTCAACTTCTGGATTGCTACCCTGACCAGATGAACCGGGACGCCGACCGCCGGCCGCTCCGAGCCGATGCGGCGCGGAATGTGGACAAGATCATCACCGCGGCCCATCAGTGTTTCCGCGACCACGGGCCGGACGTGCCTTTGCAGACGATCGCCGCCACGGCGGGGGTCGGCCCCGCCACGCTGTTCAGGAACTTCGCGGATAAGGAAGAACTGGTGCTGGCGGCGCTGAACCGGCAGTTGCGGCGGCACGTCGACCCGGTCATCGAGCAGGCGCTGGCCGGGCCGGATGCTGCCGACGGGCTCTTCCGGGTCGTGGACGCGTTGATGGAGGTTGCCAGCGAGGACGCGAATCTGGTCACCGCCGTGGCGGGCCGGCGCGGATCGTTGACCGGCATCACCGGCGGCATGGTCGAGTCCGTCGCGGTCCTGCTGGGCCGGGGCCAGCACCAAGGGACGTTGCGCAGCGACATTTCCATGACGGACATGATCCGCCTCCTGGCGATGCTGATCGGCGTCGTGGACACCATGACGCCGGGCTCTGATGCCTGGCGCCGGCCGGTGGCGCTGTTCGAGGACGCCATCCGCACCGAGCGGCCGCACCGGCCGCTGCCGCCGCAGGCTCCGCTCTACAACGCCACGTTCGAGGACCCCTTGGGCTAGCGGCCTGCGGTGCCGCACTGCACTGCCAGGGCTTGGGCCCGGGCCAGCCGGGGATCCGCCGTCAGGGCTCGGTGCGCTTCTGCTTGGCTTCGCGCAGATGCTGCTGGAGCTTCTCCTCGGCCTCCCTGCGGCGCTGGGCCAGTTCCTGCAGGTCTTTTGTGGACAGGACCCCGGTGTGAACGTGTGGTTCGTGCGGCTTTGGGCGATGCCCGCTGGCGGGCGTGCCGGAACCGCGGTCGTCGTGATCACGCATGACTAATGCTCCCACGCGGCCTCGTTGGCCGCTAGGGGCTGAAGACCGTTTCCCGGCTCAGCCCCAGCCGAGCAGCCTCAGTCCGGCCGCCGCACCGGCGCCGGCGAGCACGACGACGAGGAACGGCGCCCGGAGGCACAGGGCGATGCCTGCAGCCGCCAGTGCGCCCAGCCGCGCATCGAGCATGAGCGACTGGCCCGAGGCCACCGCGTTGACGATCGTCAGGGACGCCAGCAGGCCAATGGTCATGGTGCCGGCAATCCTCGACATCCGGGGATCACGGAGCAGGTCCGCCGGCACCAGGTAGCCCAGGAACTTCCAGGCGTAGGCCAGCGCGCAGGCAAGCAACAGCCAGAGCCAGAGATTCACGCGGGACTTCCCGGGCGGTGTCCGGCGGGATGCTCCGCGTAAGGGTCCACGTCCGGCTCCAGCCCTTCGTCGCTGCGCCCGTGGCTGAACCAGCCGATCCCGGCGGCGACGACGGCGGCAATGAGGATCGGCACCCCGGCCGGAACAAACGGGACCGCCAGCACGGTGGCCAGCGCGCAGACGACGGCGATCGCGACCGGTTCGCGGCCCTTGAGCCGCGGCCACAGCAGTCCCAGGAAGGCCGCGACCGCGGCGCCGTCGAGTCCCCACTGCTTCGGATCCCCGAGCGATCCGCCGGCGAGCGCGCCCACCGCAGTGAAGAGGTTCCAGAGGATGAAGATTCCGAGTCCGGCGGTCCAGAAGCCGCGCCGCTGCTCGAGCGGATCCGTCTGTCCGGTGCTGGTGGCTGTCGACTCGTCAATGGTCACGTGCGCGGCGGCGAACCTGAGCCAGCCGCGCGGCCGCAGCAGCGCGTTCATCTGCATTCCATAAATCCCGTTGCGCATGCCCAGCAGCGTGGCGGCGCCCATGGCGGCCAGGCCCGTGCCGCCGCCGGCAATGACGCCGATGAACGCGAACTGCGAGCCGCCGCTGAACAGCAGCAGGCTCAGGGCCATGGTCTGCCAGAAATCGAGTCCGGAGGTGACGGACAAGGCGCCAAACGAGACCCCGTACAGGCCGGTGGCGATGCTGATCGAGAGTCCGATCCGTACCGCCGGGGAGTCCCGGAGCCTCATCGCCGCAGTTCAGCCGATCGGGGCCGGGATCCCGCGGGCAGGACGGGAGCGCGCAGGCTCCACGCCCACGCCGTCAACGGCACGTGGAGCGCGAGCCGCAGGGCATGCTCCGCACGCTGCCGCGGGGTGCTGCCAGGGGCATCCGCGCGGCGCGGGACGGCCAGGCGGCGGGCGAGGCCGATCACGGACAGGACGGCCACGCAGCCCGCGGCGGCCCGGCGTGTTGCCGGGATCAGGAGCCCGACGGCGGCGCCTGCTTCCAGCAGTCCGCTGACCGCCACCCATTCCTCGCGCGAGAGCACGGCGAAGGCCCCGTTGGCCTGCTGCCCCGAATCGTCGCGGCAGAGCATGTCCGGGACGGCCCCGACGTACTGTCCGGGTTCGTTGAAGCGCTTGCCGGCGCCGGCCAGCAGGACCGCGCTCAGGGCAGCCGCGGACAACGTCTGGGTGGCCCGGCCGGACCAGGGAATTGGCATGGAACCACTCAATCACAGCCGCCGGGGAGTCCGTAATCCGCCCGGTTGCGGGGCGGACGGCAGCTCACCGGGCGGTCCGGCTGCCGGCGGCGAGCCGGGCGAGGACCCTGGCCGGCCAATTCGTCGTGATTTCCTGCAGTCCAAGGTCACGGCAGAGGGCCACATCCTCGTCCGAATCCACCGTCCACACCCGGACCCTGCGCCCGGCGTCCAGCCAGCGGCGAACCGTCCGGGGATGCTCCCGGACGTAGTCGATGCCCGGCCCGGCCAGGCCCGCGTCGCCGTGGTCCAGGATCCGTTCGGCCTCCGTCTGCGCTGCCTTCAGTACGTTCGCCAGCGCCCCGGCGGTGAGCGCGCCCAATCCGAGCCCTTCCCGGATTTCCTGCACGCTGACGTCGTCCACCAGCTGACAGACGGCCCACGGCGGCACGGATTTCAGCAGGTGTTTGACGGACTCGGGGCTGAAACTCATGAAGGAGACCCGGATGTTCTCCAGTTCCGACGTCGCCGGGTCCCACCCCTCGGCCGCCAGCAGTTCCAGCACCCGGTCCTCCAGCTTGAGCTGGTAGGGGCTCGGGTGTTTGAGCTCGATGGCCAGCCCGATCTCCCGGCCGGCCGCGCGGAGGAGATCCAGCAGCTCCGGCAGGGTCAGGAGCTGGTCGGATTTGCCGCCGTAGGCATCCGGGATCCTGGCGCCCTTCCAGGAGGAAAAGTCCAGCAGCCGGAGTTCCTGCAACGTACGGTCGGCGACCTGGCCGGTCCCGTCGGAGGTGCGGTCGAGGCTGGCGTCGTGCAGCAGCACCGCGTGCTGATCCCGGGTGAGGTGGACATCGCACTCCACGCCGTCGGCGCCGTCGGCGATCGCCTGCAGGTAGGCGGCCCGGGTGTGCTCGGCGAAAGCCGCGCTCGAGCCCCGGTGGGCGTAGACCAGCGGGCGGTCCGCCTTCTCCTCTGTCGTCATGGTGTCACGTTAGCGGATGGCGCCTGCCGCCACGGGGCTAGGCTGGGCATATGCGGCTGAATACTGAACAAAAAACACGGCACGACGGAACCGGGCCGGACGGTCCGGCGGGAACGCCGCACTCCGGATCGGGCGGCCGGGGAAGCGCGGCGCCGGGAGACGCCGAGAAGGCTGCCGGGCTGCGCCGGATGAAGCTTTTGGCGCTGGTGCTGCTGCTGGTGATGGCCGTCATTTTTACGTTTGCCTTCGCCCTGCAGCGGCAGTACCCGTGGCTTGAATACGTCCGGGCCGCGGCCGAGGGCGGTATGGTCGGCGCCCTCGCTGACTGGTTCGCGGTCACGGCCCTGTTCAAGTACCCGATGGGCCTCAGGATTCCGCATACGGCCATCATCCCGAACCGCAAGGACCAGATCGGTGCCTCGCTGGGCGAGTTCGTGGAGACCAACTTCCTGTCCGCGCAGGTGGTTCAGGACAAGCTGGCCTCCGTGGATATCGCCCGGAAGGCCGGGGCGTGGCTGGCGGGGCCGGCGGGTCCCGACCGGGTGGCCAAGGAGGGGGCGGCCTTCATCCGCGGCGCGTTCAAGGTCCTCAACGACGACGACGTCCAGTCGGTGATCGAGGGGATGGTCCGCAAGCACCTGCTCACTCCGCCCTGGGGTCCGCCGGTGGGCCGGATCGCGGAGCGGATCTTCGCCGACGGCCACCACCACACTTTGGTGGACCTGCTCGTGGACCGCACGGTGGACTGGGTGCGGGACAACCACGAAACCGTCAGCCGGCTGGTCTCGGACCGCTCACCGCAGTGGGTTCCCCAGTTCGTGGACGGTCTCGTGGGCGACAAGGTCTACCTTGAAGTCCTGAAATTCACCAAGGCGGTCCAGTCCGATCCGGACCACGAGGTCCGCCGGTCCATCGACACCTACCTGAACTCGCTGGCCCACGACCTGCAGCACGATCCCGTGATGATCGCCCGTGCGGAGGGCGTCAAGGCGCAGGTGCTGGGTGATCCGGAGGTCAGGGAGCTCGCCTCCCGCACCTGGGGCACCATTAAAGCGGCGCTGCTGAGCGCCGTCGACGATCCGCACAGCGAGCTGACCCTAAAGTTCAAGGCCGCCGTCCATGACTTCGGCACCCGCCTGGTGGTTGACCCGGAACTGGCTGGCAAGGTCAACGCGTGGATCGGCGACGCCGCCGGTTACCTCGTGACCACCTACCGCTCCGACATTGCCGGGATGATCTCCGAGACGGTGGCGCGCTGGGACGCGGAAGAGACCTCGCAGAAGATCGAGTTGCAGGTAGGACGCGACCTGCAGTTCATCCGGATCAACGGCACCGTGGTCGGGGCCTTGGCCGGACTCGCGATCTTCACCATCGCCCACCTGGTCTTCGGTTAGCGCCGGTTTCCGGCCGGCGCCGGTTTTCACCGCCGAACCGGCGGCTCAGGCAAAGGTCTCCAGTTCCACGCCGGCGTCTTCCAGCGCGGCGCGCACGGCACCGGCAAGACGGATGGACCCGGGGGTGTCCCCGGTCAGGCACAGCGAGTCGGGCCGGATCCGGAGCACGGAGCCGTCCACCGCTTCGACTTCGCCCTTCACGGCGAGGCGGACGGCGCGTTCGGCGACCTCGGCGGCGTCGAGCAGGACCGCCCCGTCCTGCGCGCGCGGCATCAAGGTGCCGTCCGGGAGGTAGGCGCGGTCCGCGAAGGCTTCCTGGAACACCGGGTGCCCGGCCTCGCGGGCGAACTCCAGGAGGGCGGACCCGGCGAAGCCCAGCACGGGGAGCCCCGGGTCGTAGGCCTGGACCGCGGCGATCACAGCGGAGGCCTGTTCGGCATCGCGCACCGTCCGGTCATACAGCCCGCCGTGGACGGTGACGTAGTCGACCGAGGCGCCGACGGCGTGCGCCACGCCGTCCAGGGCGCCGAGCTGGTACAGGACCGCGCCGAAGAGGTCATCGAACGTCATCTCCAACGCCCGGAGGCCGAAGCCGGCCAGGTCCGGGTACCCGAGCTGGGCGCCCACCGTGACGTTGAGGTCAAAGGCGGCACGGCAGGTGTCCAGCATCGTGACGGGATCCCCCGCGTGAAGCCCGCAGGCCACGCTGGCGCTGGTGATCAGCGGCAGCATCGCGGCGTCATCACCCTTGGTCCAGCTGCCGAAGGATTCGCCGAGGCCGGCACTAAGATCCATGAATTTCGCCTTCCAGCGTGTTGTCTGCGGCCGGGGTTCCGGCCCCGTCTTTTGCGGAGTCGTGCGGGACCGGACGCTCCAGGGCTGCGTCGTTTCCGCCGTTGGCGTCGGCCAGGAGCTCGCCCGGGATGGTGTCCGGGAGCGGGCCGAACGCTTCCCGGGTGTTGGCCACGACGGCGCGGCCCATGACCTGGTTGCCCACGCCGCCCACCACCGCGCCGATGCCGAAGGGCAAGGCGCGTCCCAGCAGGAACGAACCCTGCCGCTTGAGCAGGCTGCGCAAAAAGGCCCGCTGGACCCAACCGCGCACCGCGCCCACGCCCGGCTGCGGCGCGTTGCGGGCAAACGCCGAGCCCCATGCCTGCGAAGCGCCCTTGCCCTGGCCGGCGGCCTGTCCACTGAGTGCGCTGAGCAGCTCGGTGCCCTCCTCGCCCAGGATGACCGCCATCACCAGGGTGCTGGCCCGGTCCGGGTCCACCATCCGGATGCCGTGAAGTTCCGCCAACGAAGTGGTGTACAGCGCTGTGGCTTCCAGGAAGGCCACCGTGGCGGCGGCGGACAGTCCCAGGGCGGCCACCGTGCCGATCCCGGGGATCACGGCCGAGCCGCCCACGAGGGCGCCGCCGCCGGTAACGGCCAGCAGGTAGTCCCGTTCCAGCTTCGCGGCGAGCTGCGACGCCGTCGCCTGCGGGTGGCGGCGCTGGAGCCGCCGGAGGTTGGCCAGGACCAGCGGCCGCTGTACGTCCACGGCGCGCAGAAGCAAGGTGTGGAGACCCGGCTTGGGTTTGCCGTCGGCGTCGAACATCGCGTTGTGGGCCGTTTTCTGGGCCATCCTCATCGCCGGGTTGCTGCGCTTGGCCATCGTTGCCTCTCCTGTCGAACCGGTGGTGTCCAGCCTTAACACTAGGCCACGGTATTACCGGCGGAAGAAGCCGTCAGCAGGCCGCACGGGCAGGTCAGGGCGGATGGCTGTCTGCCATCCGCCCTGATGTGCCCGCGGCACGGGACCGCCGCTCTAGTAGGAGTTGAGGCCCAGCGGGAGCGCCTCGGCCGGGAGCCCGCTCGGGAACACCGTCGGTTCCGGAACCGGCACGGGGGCGAGGGCAACCTCCACGGGCTCGCTGCCGATGGTCAGCAGTTCGCCTCGGACATCCACCTCAAGCGGGGCGCCCTCGCGGATGCCCAGGCGGATCGCGCCCTGGACCAGGTCCACATGCAGCAGCCGGCCCTGGATCTTCAGGTGGAAGCTCAGTCCCTCCCAGTCCTCAGGCAGGCGCGGATCGAAGAACGGCACCCGGCCCTGGTCCCGCAATCCGGCGAAGCCGCTGACCAGCGAGCTCCAGATGCCGCCCGTGGAGGCGATGTGCACGCCGTCAATCGTGTTGCCGTGGGTGTCATCCAGGTCGATGAAGAGCCCGTGCGTGAAGTGGTTCAGCGCTGCCTCCCCGTAGCCGACTTCGGCCGCCATGATGCCTTGCACGCAGGCGGACAGCGTGGAGTCGCCGGTGGTGATGGGGTCGTAGAAGTCGAAGGCGCGGCGCTTCTCCTCGGCCGTGAAGTCCTGCCACTGCAGGAACATGGCCAGCACGGTATCGGCCTGCTTGAGCACCTGATGGCGGTAGATCACAAGCGGGTGGTAGTTGAGCAGCAGCGGGTATTTCGACCGCGGCGTGGTCCAGTCCCACGGCTCCAGGGACATAAAGTCGTTGTCCTGGGAGTGGACCCGGAAATCCTCGTCATAGGGCAGGTGCATGCGGGTCGCGGCCTGATCCCAAAGTTCGCGTTCGGCGTCGTCGATTTGCGGGTGGTCCAGGGCCGCGGCGGTGCGCAGGTTAAACCGCGCCATGACGTTGGTGTAGAGATTGTCGTTGACGACGGCGGTGTACTCGTCCGGTCCGGTTACCCCGTGGATGTGGAACAGCCCGTCCTTGCCGAAGAAACCGAGCGAGACCCACATCCGCGCTGTTTCGATCAGCAGTTCGGCGCCCATGGATTCCTGGAACGCCGTGTCACCGCTGGCCCAGATGTACCGGTTCGTGGCGAAGGCGATGGCGGAGGCGATGTGGAACTGGGCGGTGCCGGCCGCGTAGTAGGCGCTGGCCTCCAGCCCGTTGATGGTCCGCCACGGGAACAGCGCACCGTTCACGTTCAGCTCCTTGGCCCGGATCTGGGCCTCGGGCAGCATCCGGTGCCGGGATTCCAGGACCTGCCGGGCGTTATCCGGGTTGGTGTAGGTCAGGTAAGGCAGCAGATAGACTTCCTGGTCCCAGAAATAGTGCCCGTCGTAGCCGGCCCCGCTGACGCCCTTGGCGGGAATCCCGGCGACGTCGGCGCGGCCGGTCGCTTGGACCAGCTGGAGCAGGTTCCAGCGGATCGCCTGTTGCAGCTCGGGCTGACCGGCCAGCACGATGTCGCTCGTGGTCCAGTAGTCGCGGAAGTGGGCCGCGCTCTCGGCGAAGATCTCCGGGGCTGTCCTCAGGCCGGCTTCCGCGGCTTCGACCAGGTCATCGACGGTTTGCCCTACCGCATAGCTGACGCTCTTCGAGAGCATGAACGGCGCCTCCGGTCCCACGACGAGAACGTAGCGGACGGTGCTTTTATCCTCTTCCACCGTGGTGGAAAAAGGCTGGATGGCGGCAGCGGTGGAGTGGTCCACGGCCATGCCGAGGCGCTGCTGGGATTCCGCAGCCTCCCAGCACAGTCGCAGTGATCCGTCCGCGCCGTCGAGGCGCAGCGGCAGAAGAACCCGCCCGGCGTGGCGGCCGGCGCGGCGGGGGTCGTGCTCGGAATGGTCTTCGACCGGCTGGTCCTGGCGGTTAATCACGGTGGAGCTGACATCGGCGGAAACGTCCTGGTCGGCGGTCACCTCGAGGGTGATGCCGAGCGCGCCGCGGGTCGCGTAGCCGACGGCCCGGCGCTCCGTGGTTGTGACGGTGGCACCGGAACGGCACTGCCACGTGATGCGGCACTCGTAGACGCCCGTGGCGAAGTCGAGCGAACGGCGATAGTCGAGCACACCGGATTCGGCGAGGCTAAGGGTTTCTCCGTCGATGGTCACGGTGAAGTTGTTGGCGTCCGGGACATAGAGGATCCGCTGCCCGGTGCGGGCGAACCCGTAGGCGTTCTCGGCGTGCTTGATTTCCCACGTTTCGTGGAAGCCGTTGATGAAGCTGCCGGGCAGTTCGGCGTCCTCCGCCGCCCAGTGGGCACCGCGGATCCCCAGGTGTCCGTTGCCGATGCTGAAGAGCGTCTCCAGGGTGCCGGCGCCTTCGGGCGCGTAAAAGGTCTCCACCAACTGCCAGGGGTCGTTGGGGAAGCGGGCGCGGTCCGAGGTGATGAGGGCCATAACGGGAGGTTCCTTAGGCGGGTGGGACGGAGAGTGGCGGGTGGGGTGCGGAGGTGGCGGGTCAGAGCAATTCGGCGAGATCGTCGACGACGAGGCTCGCCCCGGCGTCGAGCAGGGTCTGCCGGCCTGCTCCCCGGTCGACGCCGACTACCGAATGGAAGTTGCCCCCGCTTCCTGCCTGGACGCCGGAGACGGCGTCTTCGACGACGACGCACGCTTCGCTGGGCAGGCCCAGGAGGCGGGCGGCATATTCGTACGTGGCCGGGCTCGGCTTGCCGGGCAGCCCTTCGGCCGCGGCGACGACGCCGTCCACGACCACCGGGAAATAGCCGGTCAGGCCGGCGGCTTCGAGCACCGCCGGGGCGTTGCGGGAGGAGGAAACGACCGCGAGCTTTAAACCCCGGGCGAGGGCGGCGTCGATGAAGCGCACGGAGCCGTCGTAGGGCTTTACCCCGCCGGCCGCCACAATGTCGTTAAAGACCTTGTTCTTGCGGTTCCCGAGTCCGTGGACCGTGTCATGCGCGGGATCATCGTCCAGCGGGCCTTCGGGCAGGGTGATGTTGCGGGAGGCAAGGAAGTCGCGGACGCCGTCGAACCGGGGCTTGCCGTCGATGTGGTCGAAGTAGTCGCTCTCACGGTACGGGCGGGCGTCGGGGGCGGACTGCAGGAAGCCGTCGAAGAGCTCCTGCCACGCGCGCTCGTGCACTACGGCGGTGGGCGTCAGGACGCCGTCGAGGTCGAAAAGGATGGCCGCGGCCCCGGTCCAGGGTTCGGCGTCGGATCGCTGCGGGTACGACTGATTCTCGGTCATGGATCGTGGTCCTTTCAGGCAGGCAAGCAGGCAAGACGGAGGTGGTTCTTGGCGAGGGCCGCGGAGGATTACGACGAAGACCGCAGATTCATGCTCATGCGGGGGCTGGCGTCGGGCCGGCTCAGGTCGGGCTGCGGCTGCTTTGACGCCCTCTTAGTTTACTGTCATGCGCGTGATGTGACGCACGATCGGAAGCAGCCGTGCCGGCGGCGTACCGGAATTCCCGGGGTAGTGGTCTGAAGCACGTGCCCAGCCCTCTCTCCCCCGGTTGAAGCGTGCCGCTATTACGGCCCCCTCGACCGTAAACGCTTACATATTCGCCGCGCAAGTGGATTAACCAAACCTGGGACTTTTGGCCCTACCGCAGCAATGGTCCCCTTTGCATTATCGGCAGCTAGGTGCGCAGCACGTAGTGGCGCAGAAAGGCACTGACGTCTGTCAGCTCGGCAGCGGAAATGGAGTGGCCCATGCCCGGGTAGGTCCTGGCCGTCAGTTGCGTGTTGCGCTGCAGCCATTCGGCCGTGTGGTTCGTGGCCGCATCATTGATGACCACGTCCGCCTTGTCCCGGCCCCAGAAAAACGGCGGCCGGACCGTGAAGGACTCACTCATGGCCAGCAGTTCGTTGTCCAGCACGAATCCGGACAGGCCAACGACCGCCCGGAACGACTCCGGCCGGAGTCGCAGCAGCGTCGTGGCCATGGCCATCCCCTGCGAAAAGCCCAGAAGGCTGACGCTGCTGTGTTGCTGCCGGACCGAGTCAATCCAGGCCAGGACGGACGCGCTGCTGGAAATGACGTCGGCGACGTCATGGTTGAGGAAGTAGTCCAGCAGGAACCAGCCATAGTGATCGCCGATCACGTCCGGCCCGCGCAGGGCGGCGCAGCTGAACTCGGCCGGCATGGACCCGAAAAGCTTGACCATTCGCGATTCGTCCGTGCCGTAGCCATGCAGCATCACCAGCAGCGGCGTGCCGGGGCGCTCACGCTCCGGCCTGGACCAGACAACCGTCTCCATCTGCACAGCCTAGCCAACCCGACGCGGGCTCACTTCCGGCCCGCGCATCCACCTTCGGGGAGGACGCACCCCGCGCGTCGCAGGGTGCGGATTGCAGCGGGTCGCCGCGGGCTGTAGCGTGTCGACCGACAGCAGGCTTACTATGTTCCATCCGCACCCGGACACCAAGGAGCAACACACCATGAGAATCGGTTCCTCCATCTTCCTCATCGCCATCGGCGCCATCCTGGCCTGGGCCGTCGCACCGGGGCTGATCCCCAACGTCGACCAGGCCATGATCGGCTACATCCTCATGATCGTCGGCGTCGTCGGCCTCATTGCATCGATCGCCCTCGCCTCCCCCGGCCGCACCCGCCGCGTGAGCGAGACCCGGTCCGTCGTGGACCCGAACACCGGCGAGCGCGTCACCCGCAACGAAAGCCGCGACGCCGGCATCTAGGCGCCCCGCCACCGCAACAACCCGGAAGCCGGGCCCGCCCCTCAAGGGCGGGCCCGGCTTCCGGCGTTCCACCACCCGCACTCCCGCGCCGATGTGGCCATTTCTGTTTTTGTTGCTTTTTCATTGACAAAGCAAGGCAAACACAGATAAAGTCAATCAAAGCCAAATGATGTGATGACCGTCACCCGGGCCGCCGGGGCAGGAACCAACTCACTGTACGCAATGGAGGGTAAGTGTTCGCCGAAGAACGCCAGCAGTTGATCGCGGACCTCGTGACCGCCAACGGCCGCGCCAGCGTCACGGACCTTGCCGGGCGCTTCCGCATCACCACCGAGACGGTCCGCCGGGATCTCGCCGCCCTCGAAGCCGCCGGCAGCGTCCGCCGGGTCCATGGCGGCGCAGTTTCCCCGGACCGCATCAGCACCACGGAAGAAAGCATCCTGCAGCGGACGGAGCAGCGCCCGGCGGAAAAGATCCGCATTGCCCAGGCCGCACTGGCGATGATCCCGGATGGACGCGCCGGCAGTGTCCTGATCGACGCCGGTTCCACCACCGAGGCCCTGGCCGAACTCCTCGCCGAGCGAACCGCCGCGGCGGAGTCGCCGGGAGCCTTCCGCACGGAGACCGAACTTGTTGTCATTACCAACGCACTGCCGATCGCGGCGAAGCTCTCCGGAGAACCAGGCATCGCCCTGCACCTTCTCGGCGGCAAAGTCCGGGGCATTACTCAGGCAGCGGTCGGCCCGCCCACCGTGGATGCCATCCGCCGGCTGCGTCCGGATATTGCCTTCATCGGCGCCAACGGCATCGATGCCGCATTCGGCCTGAGCACCCCCGATCCTGAAGAAGCAGCCGTTAAGGCCGCCTTCGTCCAATCAGCGCGCCGCATTGTGGTGCTGGCTGATTCCTCCAAGCTGGACGCAGAAACGCTCGTCCAGTTCGCCTCGCTGAAAGACCTGGACACCTTGATCACAGACAGGAACCCCGCACGTGACCTCGCCGACGCCCTCGCGGAAGCCGGAGTGGAGGTGGTGGTCGCATGATTGTCACCCTGACAGCCAACCCCAGCCTGGACCGCACCGTGTCCCTGCCGGGTCCTTTGCTCCGCGGTGAAGTCCAGCGGGCAGGCTCTGTCCGGCAGGAATCCGGCGGCAAGGGCGTCAACGTCTCCCGGGCCCTCGTGGCCTCCGGATTGAAAACGGTCGCTGTCCTGCCCGGCGCCGAGGCGGATCCGGTACTGGCAGGGCTGCGGGAGGGCGAGGTGCCCTTCGCGGCCCTGCCCATCGGCGAGCCCCTGCGCACGAACGTGGCCCTCACCGAGCCGGACGGAACCACCACCAAGATCAATGAACCCGGCCCCGTGCTGAGCGAGGACCAGCAGGAGGCCCTCATCGGGCTGCTCCTGGACCGCTCCCGCGGTGCAGGCTGGGTCGTCCTGGCCGGGTCATTGCCGCCCGGTGTCCCCGCTGACTTCTACGCAACCGTCACCCGGCGGCTGCGCTCCCTGCACGACGGAACGGATGCGCCCCGCATCGCCGTCGACTCCTCCGGCGAACCGCTCGCCGCAGCAATCTCCGGCGATGCCTCGGGAATGCCTGACCTCCTGAAGCCCAACGCCGAGGAACTGGTGGAACTGGCTGCCGCAGCCGGCTTCGCCACGAACAAATCCGCCGAAGAACTCGAATCCGATCCGGAGGCCGCTGCGGCTGCCGCCGCCGCACTCGTCCGTTCGGGAGTGGGTGCCGTACTGGCCACCCTGGGTTCAAAGGGTGCCGTCCTTGTGACAGCCGACGGCGCGTGGCACGCCACGCACCCGCCGGTCAAGGCCGTCAGCACCGTCGGTGCGGGCGATTCCTCGCTGGCCGGCTACCTGCTCGCCTCAAGCGAGGGAGCCGGCCCCGCCGATTGCCTCCGCCAGGCGGTGGCACACGGTGCCGCCGCCGCCTCCCTGCCTGGCTCCACGGTCCCGGCAGTTAACCAAACCACCCCCGATGCCGTAACCATCACGGCCCTCCGGAAGGATTGACAGTGACACAGCTCATTACGCACGAACTGGTCGAGCTCGACCAGAACCTGGGCAGCACGCCCGAGGACGTGATCCGGCACCTGGCCAGCAAAGTCGCCGCCACCGGACGCGCCACCGAAGCCGAAGCCCTCTTCGCCGACGCGTTCGCCCGGGAACAGAAGACCGCGACCGGCGTTCCCGGCGGCATCGCGATCCCGCACTGCCGATCGACGGCGGTCACGGAACCGACACTCGCCATGGCCCGGCTGTCCCAGCCTGTCGACTTCGGCGCCAAGGACGGGCCCGCTGACCTGGTCTTCTTCATTGCAGCCCCCGAGGGCGCGGACCAGGAGCACCTGTCCCTGCTGTCCAAGCTGGCCCGCTCGCTGATCAAAAAGGACTTCAGGGCGGCCCTGCGCGCGGCATCGTCGCAGGCGGAAATCGTCGAACTCGTCGACGGCGCACTGGCGGACAAGCCCGCCGCCCACGCGGCTGAGGTGCCGGCCGCGACTCAGGCTCCGGCCGCGGCCACCCCGAGCGTTGCCGCCTCAGCCAAGGGCCCGAAACGTCTCGTGGCCGTGACGGCCTGCCCCACCGGCATCGCGCACACCTACATGGCCGCCGATTCCCTCGTGGCCGCGGCCAAGGAAATCGGCGTGGACCTGCAGGTCGAGACCCAGGGGTCCTCCGGTGCGAAGCCGCTGGATCCGGCCGTCATCGCCGCCGCCGACGCCGTCATCTTCGCCGTTGACGTGGACGTCCGCGGCAAGGAACGCTTCGCCGGCATGCCGGTCATCAATGCCCCGGTCAAGCGCGGCATTGACGAGCCCGAGAAGATGGTCCACGAGGCACTCGCCGCCGCGGAGAACCCGAACGCGCACCGCGTCCCGCACTTCGGCGCAGAAGAGGCGGCCGAGCGCGAGGCCGAAGAAAAGGGCGAGCACGTCGGCCAGAAGTTGAAGAAGGCGCTCCTCACGGGCGTCAGCTACATGATCCCGTTCGTAGCAGGCGGCGGTCTGCTGATCGCCCTCGGCTTCCTGATGGCCGGCTACGACATCACCGGCTTCGCCGACAAGATCCTCGCCGAAAACAACCTCGGCAACCTGCCGACGGAGTACCCTGAGCTCGCGTGGGGCCCGCTCGGCGCGTACCTCGGAGCCGTCTTCTTCAAGATCGGCGCCCTGTCCCTCGGATTCCTGGTCCCGGCACTGGCAGGCTACATCGCCTACGCCATCGCAGACCGTCCGGGCATCGCTCCCGGCTTCGTCGCCGGCGCAGTGGCCGGTTACATGGGCGCGGGCTTCCTCGGCGGCATCGTCGGCGGCCTGCTCGCCGGCTACATCGCGCACCAGATCGGCCGGCTCGACGTCGCCCGCTGGCTGCGCGGCCTGATGCCCGTGGTCATCATCCCGCTGGTCGCCTCCATCGTCGCCTCCGGTCTGATGTTCCTGGTCCTGGGCGGTCCGATTGCCGGTATCACCACCGGGTTGAACGACTGGCTCTCCGGACTGACCGGCGCGAGCGCAATCCTCCTCGGGATCATCCTCGGCCTCATGATGTGCTTCGACCTCGGCGGGCCGGTTAACAAGGTTGCCTACTCCTTCGCTGTTGCCGGCCTGGGCGCCGCAACGATCACCAACCAGGCCCCGTGGCAGATCATGGCCGCAGTGATGGCCGCCGGCATGGTTCCCCCGCTGGCCATGGCCCTTGCCACGGTCCTCGACAAGGCCCGCTTCAGCCTGGCCGAACGCGAAAACGGCAAGGCCGCATGGCTGCTGGGGGCGTCCTTCATCTCCGAAGGTGCCATTCCGTTCGCCGCCGCCGATCCGCTGCGCGTCATCCCGGCCAGCATGCTGGGCGGTGCCGTGACCGGCGCGATTTCCATGGCTGCCGGCGTCGGGTCCAAGGCCCCGCACGGCGGAGTCTTCGTCTTCTTCGCGATCGACAACTTCCTGATGTTTGTGGTGGCCATCGCAGTCGGCACAATTATTACGGCCCTGTCCGTCCTGGCGCTCAAGCGCTGGGCAGTCAAGAAGTCCGTTGATACGGTAGAAGCGGTTCCCGTAACCGTCTAACGCCGCCGGGAAAAAGATTTTGGACCACCACCTCACCGCTGATCCCTAGGAGCAGAAATGACCGAACGCAACGCCACCATTGCCAGCCGCGTAGGGCTGCACGCCCGCCCGGCCGCTATCTTCGCGGAAGCAGCCGGCGAGTTCGATCTCGAAATCACGATCGCCCGTGCAGGCGAGCCTGCCGACGAGGCAATGGATGCCGCCAGCATCCTGTCGCTGATGAGCCTCGGCGCTTCGCACGGCGAAGTAGTGGTGCTGCGTGCCGAGGGCGACGGCGCCGACGCGGCCCTCGATCACCTCGTGCAGATCCTCGAGACGGACCACGACGCCTAGTCACAGCACAGCAAGTCACCGGAGGCCCGGCTGCACCCCTAAGGGTGCCGCCGGGCCTCCGGTTTTATACACCCCGCTGCGCCTTCACCAGCACCCCGGGCAACCTCTTGTCTTTGCTACTCCCCGCCGCTAGTTTGGAATCGCCGCACCACGTGCCTGCGACATCAAGTGTCCTTGGCGGAAGGAAGCCGCGATGCCCAAGAAGAACGCCGGAGCAGAGAGCCCCAGCATCAAGGATCCGGAGCTCTACCAGGAATTGCGCGACGACGGCGCCTCCAAGCAGAAGGCCGCACGCATCTCCAACGCCGCCGCGAAGCAGGGCCGTTCGGCGCTCGGCCGCAAAGGCGGCGCCGCCGGGGACTACGAGGACTGGACCGTGCCCCAGCTCAAGGCACGTGCCAAGGAAATCGGCCTCACGGGATATTCGGCGAAGAAGAAGAGCGAGCTGATTTCCGCCCTCAGGAACTCCTGATCCCGGTGGCCGTCGGCGCCGGTTCGTCAGGCACCCTTGCGCGTTGCCTTTTTCGCGGCCTTGGGGGCGGCTTTGGCTGCGGCTCCCGACGCCGTCTTGCCGGCCGGTTTGGCGGCGGACTTGGCCGCGGCCTTCTTGGCCGGAGCGGCCGTCCCGGACCCGGCGGCGGCGCCCCGCTTTTTCTCAAGGCTGCGCTTGAGCGCTTCCATCAGGTCGATCACTTCGCTGTCGGTGTCCCCCTCAGCAGGCGTCCCGAACGTCTCCTCGGTGTCCAGGGACTCGCCCTTCTTCAATTTCGCCTCAATAAGCTGCCGCAATTGCAGCTGGTAGTCGTCGGTGAACTGGTCCGGTTCGAAATCGGCAGCCATCGATTCCACCAGCGCCGCCGACATTTCCCGCTCCTGGGCGGAGATCCGGGGCGGGGTCTCGAGGGCCGGAAAACTGACTTCGCGGACCTCGTCGGCCCACAGCAACGACTGCAGCATGATCACGTCCCCGTGGACCCGCAGGGCCCCCAGCCGGGTTTTCTCCCGCAGCGCGAACTGGACAATGGCCACGCGGTCCGTGTCCTCCAGCGCCCGGCGCAGCAGCACGTAGGCCTTGGGCGATTTAGCGTCGGGTTCGAGGTAGTAGCTCTTTTCAAACATGATCGGGTCAAGCTGCTCCGCCGGCACGAACTGCACCACGTCGATCTCGCGGCTGTTTTCGGCCGGGACGGACTTGAGCTCTTCACGGCTCAGAACCACGGTCCTGCCGTCCTCTTCGTACGCCTTGTCGATGTCCTCGTACTCAACGATGTTCCCGCACACCTCGCAGCGGCGCTGGTAGCGGATCCGGCCGCCGTCGGCGTTATGCACCTGATGCAGGCTGATGTCGTGGTCTTCGGTGGCGCCGTACACCTTCACCGGCACGTTGACCAGCCCGAACGCAATGGCGCCTTTCCAGATGGCTCTCATGGATCAAGTGAACATCAGAGTTCTTCGGAGGTGAAGACCCATGCCTGAGGGCAGCGTGCCGGCGGGCGGGAAGCAACGCGTGCGGGTGGCGGGCCGGGAGCTTGTGGTCACCAACCTGGACAAGGTGATCTACCCGGAAACCGGGACCACCAAGGCCGACGTCCTGGCGTACTACGCCGCCGTGGCCCCGGTGCTGATCCCGGCCGCGGCCAACCGCCCGGCCACCCGGAAGCGCTGGGTCCACGGCGTGGGCACGGCGGAGGCCCCCGGTGAGATGTTTTTCCAGAAGAACCTCGACGATTCGACGCCCGGGTGGGTCCCCCGCGCGTCAATCATCCACAAGGAACGGACCAACCAGTACCCACTCGTCAATGATCCCGCGACGCTGGCCTGGCTGGCCCAGATTGCGGCACTGGAGATCCACGTTCCGCAGTGGCGGGTCGATTCGCGCGGCAATGCCATGAACCCGGACCGGCTGGTCCTGGACCTGGATCCGGGCGAAGGCGCCGGGCTGGCGGAGTGCGCGGAGGTTGCCCGGCTGGCCCGGGCGATTCTGCAGGACGTCGGTTTGGATCCGGTCCCGGTGACGAGCGGCAGCAAGGGAATCCACCTGTATGCCCCCCTGGACGGAACCCGGAGCTCCGAACAGATCTCCGACTTTGCGCACGAACTGGCCCGGTCCCTGGAAGCCGACCACCCGGATCTTGTGGTCAGTGACATGAAGAAGGCCCTGCGCACCGGCAAGGTCCTGGTGGACTGGAGCCAGAACAGTTCCGCGAAGACCACCATCGTGCCCTATTCGCTCCGCGGCAGGCTGCGGCCTACGGTGGCGGCCCCGCGGACCTGGCGCGAACTCGGCTCACGGTCCCTCCGCCAGCTCGACTACCGTGAGGTCATCAAACGGGTGGAGGACGGCAAGGATCCTTTCGCCGCCGTCTCGGGCGGCCGCCGCACCGGCGACGGCCCGCCCACCGGGCCAGCGGACGCCGGGGCAGGACGGGACGACGGCAGCGGCGCCGATCCCCGGCTGGATGAGTACCGGAAGAAGCGGGACGAGGCAGGAACGCCCGAGCCCTTCACGGACGTGCGGCACGTCGACCCGGCGGCGGCAGGCACCCTCCGGGAACAGTTCGTGATCCAGGAACACCACGCCCGGCGGCTGCATTTTGACTTCCGGCTGGAGCGCGACGGGGTGCTGGTGTCCTGGGCATTGCCGAAGGGTGTCCCTGTTTCCGGGGCGAAGAACCACCTTGCCGTGCAGACGGAGGACCACCCGCTGGACTACGCCGGGTTCGAGGGGACGATTCCCGAAGGCCAATACGGCGCCGGGACGGTCAGCATCTGGGACCGCGGCTACTACGAATGCGAAAAATGGATTGCGGGCAAAGAGGTCATCGCAGTCCTGACCGGCCAGCCCGACGGCGGTTTGGGCGGCACCCGCCGGTTCGCCCTCATCCACACCGGCCAGGGCGATGACCAGTGGCTCATCCACCTCATGGACGCCCCGGATTCCCGGCACGGCCACCCCCGGCCCCCGGCGGCGCCCGGTGCCCTGGCGGCGCCCGGTGCTGCGGCGATCAGTCCGGATTTCCGGCCGATGCTGGCCAGTTCCGGGACAGTCGCCGACCTGGCGGGCAAGGATTGGCAGTTCGAGCTCAAATGGGACGGGATCCGCGCCTTGGTCGTGGCGGATGCGACCACCATCCGGCTGATCAGCCGCAATGGCATCAATGTGTCCGCGAGCTACCCCGAACTCGTTGACCGCGGCTGCTGGCCCGAAGGGGATTTCGTCGCCGACGGTGAGATCATCGCCGTCGGGCGCTCCGGCCGCCCGGACTTCGGGCTCCTCCAGGGCCGGATGAAGCTCACGGAGCCTGCCGAGGTCGCCGCGGCGCAGGCCGCAACGCCGGTGCGGCTGATGCTTTTTGACCTGCTTTCCGACGGCGCCGAAGATCTTCGCTCGCGGCCGTTACGGGAGCGCCGGACCCGGCTCGAAGGGTTCCTCCAGGGGTCGGATTGCCCGGTCCGGCTCTCCGATGTGGTTGACGGCGACGTCGGCCACATCCTGGAAGGCGCCCGGGAACTCGGGCTGGAAGGGGTGATGGCGAAGCGGATCGACGGCCGCTACGTCGGACAGCGCAGCCGGTCCTGGCTCAAACTCAAGTTCGATCGGACCCAGGAGGTGGTGATCGGCGGCTGGCGCACGGGAAAGGGCGAACGCGAGGACACCGTCGGCTCGCTGCTCCTCGGAATCCCCGACGGCTCGGGACTGCGGTACGTGGGCCGGGTGGGGACCGGGTTCGGCGCCCGGGAACTGCGGGAACTGCGGGAGAAACTGGACGCCATCCCGCGGAAGACCTCACCCTTCGCGGAGGTTCCGGAAGCCGATGCCTCCGACGCCCACTGGGTGAGCGCCAAACTCGTCGGGGAAGTCAGCTACGCGGCTTGGACCGGCAGCGGAAAGTTGCGGCACCCGGTGTGGCGGGGCTGGCGGCTGGACAAAGAGCCGGACGACGTCACCCTGGAAGCCTGACCGCTTCACCTGACCGCGTTACCCTGCCGGCCGCCGGCCGGGACGCACGGCTGTCCGCGGGGGCTGGTCAGCCGCCGCGGACAGTCCTGCCCTACTCCTAGTCGTGGTGCGGTAGCTGCGGCCGGCTGGTCCGGTGCACGGCGGCATCCGCCACCTGCTGGCCGCGCTGCCCGCTTGCGGTGTCGCGGTCCTTGGGATGCCGGTGTTTGCCGCTGCCGTCCGGCCAGCTCTGCCCTGACGGCGCCGGCGGCGGTGCGTGGCGGATGGGCTCGGGGCCGGGTGCCTCATCCATGGATTCGGCCAGATGGCTTGCCACCTCCGGTTCGATGGGCTTTCCGGGGTCATGTTCGGCCATTGCTCTTCCTTTCCGCTGCGCAGGGTCTCCTGAGTGAAGTGAAGTGTCCAACAATCCTAGGTCCGCCGGACCGGGATGTCTGTAGCCGTGCGCTTGGGAAAGGCCGACGAAGCCGTGGCCGTCAAACTCGGAATCTCCGTGAATTCTCAGTAAGCTTGTAGGCTTGCCCGCCGCCGGGCACCTGCACGTCGCAAGCAAATGACCTCCCTAGGAGCCGCCCAAATGCCCATAGACCAAAGCATGACCGAATCGCCGGACGGCGTTGGCACCGTCAGCGGAACCACCCAGGCGCCCCCTGGTGCCAAGAAGCCGAAGCTGCTTCGCCGCCGTCGCTTACAGGAATCCGACGTCAACGTTGTCGACAAGCCCATGCTGAAGAAAGCCCTCGGCGGGACCATCGTGGGAAATACGATGGAATGGTACGACGTCGGCGTCTTCGGCTACCTCATCACCACCATGGGCCCGGTGTTCTTGCCGGAAGCGGACAAGTCGGTCCAGACCCTGTTCCTGCTGGGCACCTTCGCGGCAACGTTCATCGCCCGGCCGCTCGGCGGAGTCATCTTCGGCTGGTTCGGCGACAAGATCGGGCGGCAGAAAGTTCTGGCCGCGACGCTGATGCTGATGGCCGCCAGCACGTTCGCGATCGGCCTGCTCCCCGGCTACGCCCAGATCGGCATCTGGGCCGCGGTCCTGCTCGTGCTGCTGAAGATCGTCCAGGGCTTTTCCACCGGCGGTGAGTACGCCGGCGCCACCACGTTCGTCAGCGAATACTCCCCGGATGCCCGCCGCGGCTTCTTTGCAAGCTTTCTGGACCTCGGCAGCTACTTCGGCTTCGCGATCGGCGCCGCCTTCGTCTCGGTCCTGCAGCTCACGCTGGGCCAGGGGGCCATGGAGGAATGGGGGTGGCGCATACCGTTCCTCGTCGCCGGCCCGCTGGGCCTGATCGCCGTCTATTTCCGGAGCAAAATCGAGGAATCCCCGCAGTTCCAGGCGACCCTGGACGCCCAGGAGGGCCTTGCCCGGAACGCCGGCACCACGGACGGGGCCGGCAGCGACGGCAGCAAGGGCCCGGTCGGCATCATCAAGGCCTACTGGCGGTCCATCATCGTCGCCATGGTCCTGGTCGCAGCAGCAAACACCGCCGGCTACGCCCTGACTTCCTACATGCCGACGTACCTGACGGAGTCCAAGGGCTACGACCCGGTCCACGGCACCTTGCTGACCATCCCCGTGCTGGTGATCATGAGCCTGTGCATCCCGCTGACCGGGAAGCTCTCGGACCGGATCGGCCGCCGCCCGGTGCTCTGGATCGGAGCCTTCAGCACCGTCATCCTGGCCGTCCCGGCGTTCTCGCTGATCGGCGTCGGCGAGGTCTGGTCCACCCTGTTGGGCCTGGGCCTGATCGCGTTCCCGGTGACGTTCTACGTCGCCAACCTGGCCTCCGCGCTGCCGGCACAGTTCCCCACCTCAAGCCGGTACGGCGCGATGGGCATCGCCTACAACTTCTCGGTAGCCATCTTCGGCGGCACCACACCGTTCATTGTCGCCGCCCTCATCGCGGCCACCGGCAACGACATGATGCCCGCCTACTACCTGATGGCCACCTCGGCGATCGGTGCCGTGGCCATCTACTTCCTGAAGGAATCGGCGCGGCGGCCGCTGCCGGGATCCATGCCCAGCGTGGACAGCAGCGCCGAAGCCCGCGAACTCGTGGCTACCCAGGATGAGAACCCGCTGCTCGACCTGGATCAGCTGCCGCTGGTTGCGGAGTCCGCAACGGGGCAGCCCGAACGCGGCAAGGTTCCGGCCGGCGTCTGAGCACTGCCTGCAGGGCTGCTCCCCCCGTGCCGGCGTTCACGCGACGCACGGGGAGCAGGCCTGCACCGCAGGTTGTGGACGGCGGGGCCGGACCGCGGGTCCGGGCTACCTCGCGCGCCGCCGCAGCCCGGCTAGCAGCCGGGGCGGCAGGAAACGCATCGCCGCCACCAGGACCTTGTAGCGCCGGCTCGGGACCGACACCGCCTTGCCGCGTTCATTTGCCGCCAGTCCTTCACTGACCACCCGCCCTGCCTCGAGCCACATCCAGCGCGGGATCATCGTGATGTCCATGCCCATCCGGTCGTGGAACTCGGTGTGGGTGAAGCCCGGGCAGACCGCGGTAACCTTCACCCCCCGGGCCGAGTAGGCCGCGTTGGCCCACCGCGAGAATCCCAGCAGCCACGCCTTCGCCGCAGAGTAGGTTCCGCTGGAGGTAAAAGCGGCCACACTTGCCACGTTGATGATCCGGCCCGATCCCCGTGCCAGCATCCCCTGCAGTGCTGTGTGCGTGAGTTCCATCGCGGATTCGACGTGCAGTTTCAGGTGCGCTTTTTCCTCGGCGACGGTGTTTGCTTCAAAGGAGCGGAGCAGCCCGCTGCCGGCGTTGTTGACGAGGATCTCCACGGGCCGGGCGGGATCGCGCAGCCGTGCGGCGACGGCGGCCACACCGGTGTCCTCCGTCAGGTCCGCGGCGATCACTTCGGTCCGGATGCCGAAGCGCTGCGCCAGCTCCGCCGCCGTGACCCTGAGCCGGTCCGGATTGCGGGCCACCAGGACAAGATCATGCCCCTGCTCCGCGAGCTGGCGCGCAAACTCGGCGCCGATCCCGGCAGTGGCTCCCGTGACGAGGGCTGTGGTCCGGGCGGAGTCCGGGGTGGCTGGAGTCATGGAGATAGCCTAGACCCGGAACTGCAGCATCAGCCCTACGCCGGCCCCGGCATGAGCTCCCGGCCTTCGGCTCCCTCACCCGACAAGCAGGCACCGGCACTCAAATGGCGGTTCTGGATTTCCTCGGCAGCGATTTCGTACCAGGTGTGCGTACCGAAGGGCGGCTTGCTCGTGTCAAGGTCGCTGTACAGCGCGTCGGCGAGCCGGCGCAGCGCGGTGTCCGAGAGTGCGTGCACCGTGGCCGACGGATCGAGGGTGCCGGCGAAGTGCGCGGGCAGTTCGTTTCCTGCCTCAGTGCCGGCGCGGTTCAGGTACAACTGCCCGCCATGCAGGTCCTCGGCCCACCGGCCGGGACCGGTGCTTGCGGCCGGAACCAGCGCCCCGCCGGCGCGTGACGGTAGTTCGGGCGTCAGGCTGGCGAGGACCGAGCCCTCGGCGCCGACGTGGAACAGGCAGACCGGCAGGTCGGCAGGCTCTTCGAGGGCCAGGCGTACGTAGCCGTCTTCGGCGGAGATTCCAGCCGGGTCGGTGCCGGTGCGTAGTCCGGCTGCTGCCATCCGCCGCAGGTCCAGCAGCACTTCAGGATCAAGATGGGAGGCACCCCGGAGGTCCAGGATGACGTCCGATGCCGCCGCGACGCGGCCGGCGCGCTGGACGATGTGGTCCAGCGTCTCGGAATCCGACGGGGTAACGCAGCCGGTGACTTCAATGGTGACTCGGGCGGGCTCGACGTCCACCCGGACCAGCACTCGCAGTTTGTGGTTCATGGGTTCTCCAAAGTGACACGTTCGAGAGCCAGCTGCATAACTCCGTTTAGACCATACGGTGTTGTAATCCGTCCCACAAGCCCATATCCGTGGCGGCAGAACTCTCCGGCCCGGCCGGAAGCAGGCTCACGCGCCGTCGGGCGGGCTCTCGGGCCAGTCCACGTACTGGCTGTAGGCGTCGTGCCTGCGCAGGTATCGGTAGGTGAACGGGCAGTTGGGAATGATCCGCTTCCCGGCGGCGACGACGTCGTCCAGGGCAAAGTGCACCAGCACCTTCGCGAGGCCCCGCCCCCGGAAGGCCTCCGCCGTGTCAGTGTGGACGAAGTCGATGTGGCCGGGCCTGTCGATGAAGCGGATCTGGACGGCAGGCTGGCCACTGACGTGCAACTCATAGCAGTGCAACTCATCGTTGCGGGTGGTGGTGACGTCCGGATTGAACCGGTCTTCAGTGGCTGCCGAGTTCTCCGTCATGGTTCGAGATTGGCACTTAAAGGCGGGCGTGGCAATGGCGGCCCGGCAGCTCCCGGGCCCGCCCCGGCAGGATCCCGTGCGGGGGTAAGCCCGTTGAGGCCGGCCCTACCACGAGCCGCGGCGCCGGGCTCACCATCAGGGTGTGGCCGAGGACCACGAGGGCAAGGCAGAAAAACTTGGCGGGGTCGACCACCAGGCGGCCAAACACGCAGGGACCAGGACCACGAAAGTGGTCCTGGTCCCTGCAGTCAGCTTCGGCCAAACTTGTCAGCGCGAGAGGGTGCCCAGCGCCGAGGCTGCGAAACTCCGTGCCGAGGCATCCCACTGGCCCAACAGAGCCTGCAGGTTTTCGCCGTCGGCCCGATGGGCGGCAGTCTGTGCCTGCAGCACCTCCAGCACGCCGGTGCGGAGCTCGGTGTTGAAGTTGACCTTGCCCACCTTCATGGCAGCGGCCTTGACCAGTTCGTGCGCCGGGATGCCCGAGGCGCCGTGCAGCACCAGCGGAATCCGGGTCCGGACGGCGATATCCTGCAGCACGTCCCAACGCAGCTTGGGTTCCCCCCGGTACTTTCCGTGGACATTGCCCACGGCCACGGCGAGGAGCTGCGCGCCGGTGCGGGCCACGAAGTCCTCCACCTGCGCGGAGTCGGTGAGCCCGGCAGTACCGTGTGTCGGCGCATTGCCCTCGGCGTCGGATCCGAAGGCCCGGTCCTCGTCACCGGCCAGGCCGCCGAGCTCCGCTTCGATGACGACGTCGCCGCGGCCCCTGGCGGCCAAGGCCGCCCGGACGCCGCTGACGAGGGCGATGTTTTCCTCGTACGGCAGGGCCGAGCCGTCCACCAGGACGGAGTCCGCTCCGGCCGTGACGGCGTCGTCGATCAGTTGCGGGTCCGAGGCATGGTCCAACTGCACGGCAACCGGCACGCCGGCGGCGTCAGCGAGGCCGCGGAGTGCGCCGATCAGACGCAGCCCGTTGGGGGTGGCGGCGGTCTTCGGAGCGACGAGCAGGATTGCCCCGCGGCCGGCCTCTTCGGCCGCTGCGACAACCGCGAGCGCGGTGGTGAAGTCGTAGCAGGTGAAGGCCGGTACTGCGGAGCCCTGCTGCAGGGCGGAGCCCACCAGGTCATCGAGGCGGGTGCGCATCAGACGCTCAGGCCGCCGGCCAGGATCCAGACCAGGAACGTCAGGGCGAAGCCTGCCAGGCCAAGGATGGTGGTGAGTACGGTCCAGGTCCGCAGGCCGTCCGCCACGGACAGGCCCAGGAACCGGGTGACGATCCAGAAGCCGGAGTCGTTGACGTGGCTGAGGCCGAAGGCGCCGAAGCCGATGGCTACCAGGATGAGGGCGGTCTGCACCGGTGAGTAGCCGCCGTCGGCGACCGATGCGCTCAGCAGGCCGGCGGTGGTGATGATGGCAACGGTGGCGGATCCCTGTGACGCCCGAAGGATTGCCGCCAGGACGAAGGCCATCAGGATGACGGGCAGGCCGACGGTGTGCAGGCCTTCGGCGAGTGCCTTGCCGATGCCGGAGACGGTCAGGACCTTGCCGAAGACGCCGCCGGCGCCGGTAACGAGGATCACGATCGCGGTGGGGGCCAGGGCGGAGTCCATGACTTCACCGGTCTGCTGGGAGGTCCAGCCGCGGCGGATGCCCAGGAAGTAGTAGGCGAGTCCCAGGGTGGTCAGCAGTGCGATCAGGGGCGAACCGACGAAGGTTGCAACGTCTGCGGCCGGGGTGCCCTTGGGCAGGATAACGGCGCCGAGGGTACCGACCATGATCATGAGGATCGGCAGCACGATGAGGGAGATGATCATGGCCGGGCTCGGCGCGGTCTTGACCGGCGAGACGCGGGTCTTGACGGCAACGCCGGATCCGCCGCCGTTGGAGTCCTGTTCAACTTCGGACTTGCCGGTGCCGAAGAGCCGGAACTGCTCCGCGGTGGAGGGGAGCATGGTGAAGTCGCGGCGGTTCAGGCGGCGGGCAACGAAGTAGCCGAGGACGCCGACGGGGATGCAGAGGGCCAGGCCGATGATGGTGGTCCAGCCGATGTCGGCATTGAGGATGCCCGCGCCGCCCACAACGCCCGGGTGCGGCGGGACAACAACGTGGATGGCCAGCATGATCGCGCCGACCGGCAGGCCGATCTTGACCGGGTTGACGCCGGCGGCCTTGGCGAAGCCGTAGATGATCGGGATGAGGATGATGAATCCGACATCGAAGAAGACCGGGATGGCCAGCAGGAACGCGGCCGAGGTGAGCGCGGCGATGACGCGGCGCGGGCCCAGCAGCTGGGTGAACTTGCCGGCCAGGGCCTGGGCGCCGCCGGAGATTTCGATCATCTTGCCGAGCATGGCGCCGAGGCCGACGAGGATGGCCACGTTGCCGAGGGTGCCGCCCATGCCCTCCGTGACGGTCTTGACGACGTCGGCCAGCGGGATGCCGGCGGTGAGGGCCACGCCCACGCTGACAACCAGCAGGGCCAGGAAGGCGGGGATCTTGAACTTGATGACTGCCAGCAGCAGCAAGGCAACGCCTGCCACTGCAATGGCCAGGAGAGCGAGAGCGCTCATGGTGGATGTCTCCTTTGACGGTGCTAGTTAAGCCTAGCGGGATGGTTGGAAAGGCGAGGGCGGGAAAGGGATCCGCCACCGCCGGGCTGGTGGGGTGTTGCTCAGGCGGTGCGCTTGACCGGCGCGACGACCTTGATGACGGCGGAGTCATCGGCGGCGGCAAGGCCCTGCGCCTGGCCGAGCAGGTAAAGCTGTTCGGCGGCGGCGGCGACCGGAGCCGCGAGGCCCGCGGCGCGGGTCGCCTTGCCGACGATGCCCATGTCCTTGACGAAGATGTCCAGCCTGCTCAGGACCTCGGCGCCGTCCTCGGTGTAGGCCTCAAGGATGCGGGGCCCGCGGTTGGAGAGCATAAAGGACCCGGCGGCGCCGGCCTCGAGGGCCGCGAGGGTTTTGGCCTGGTCCAGGCCGAGGGCGTCGGCGAGGGCCATGGCCTCCGCGGCGGCGGCGATGTGGATACCGCAGAGCAGCTGGTTGACGGTCTTGAGGGCCTGTCCGTCGCCGGGCTTGTCGCCCACCACGGTTAGGGTGGAGGCGAGCAGTTCCAGAACAGGGCGGGCGGTGGCGAGCGCCACCGCCGAGGCGCCGACGACGATCAGCAGATCGCCCTCGCCGGCCCGCTTGGGACCGCCGGAAAGCGGCGCATCAACGAGTTCGACGCCGCGCTCGGCCAGGCGGGAAACCGTGGCCGGAATGGCTTCGGTGCCCACCGTGCTGGTGAGGATCACGACGGCGCCGGGCTTGAGCACGTCGGCGACGCCGTTTTCGCCGAAGAGGACGTCGTTGAGCTGCTCGCCGTTGCGCACGGCCAGCAGGAGCGCGTCCGTTTCCCGTGCGGCGCCGGCGGCGGAGTCAAAGGTCCGGACGCCGGCCTCTTCCGCGAGGCGGAGCCGCGGCTCGGCAATGTCGAAGCCGTGGACTGTCAGCTCGGTGGCCAGGCGGGTGGCCATCGGCAGGCCCATGGCGCCGAGGCCGAGGACGGTGACTGTGTACTGTGCGGTCATGATGTTCTCCGTTGAAATCGGGCGGTCAATGTGGATCAGAAGGTGTTGCTGAGCTTGCGCGTGACCTGGGCGAGAGATTGGTCGTCGCCCACGTTTCCGGCGAAGACGATGTAGGGGATCCCCTGCGCAGGGCCGTCCACCGGTTCCCAGAGGCTCACGATGCCCGGCAGCATCGGACCGCGGACGATCGCTCGCCGGATTTCCAGGCCGTGCGCAGCGACGTCCGAGGACGTGATGCCGCCCTTGGCGATCACAAAGCGCGGCGGGAAGGTCTTTAGGGTCCGGTTCACCACCGCGACGACGGCGGCAGAGACGGTGCGGGCGATCCGCAGGTTTTCCGCGGCGTCACCGGCCTTGATCAGGAGCCGGCTGGTGTGCAGGATGACGTCGCCCTCCCGCAGGGCCGCCACGACCGTCTCGACCGTTGCGGCGAGGTAGTCCGGGGCGTGCTCGCCGAGGAGCTGTTCGACGTCAATCTCGACCGTGCTGGCGGCGCTGTGCTGTGCGGTGAGGGCGTTCAGCTGGCGGGTGGTGACGCCGACGTGGGAGCCGACGACGATCAGCCCGCCGGCCCCGGACGGGGTATTGCCTGCGTAGGCTTCCTCGCCACTGAGTTCCGGGCGGATTTCCTGTCCGATCCGGGCCCGGACGAACGGCGGCCCCACCCGGTAGAGCAGCCTTTTGCCGCGGCGCTCCGCCTCGGCCAGGCCCAGCGCCAGGGCGCGGAGATCGTTCTCCGTGACGATGTCCGCCACGATCGGGGTGGAGTCCGTGGCGGACTCGATGGCGTCGGCAATCGCCGCAGCGGAAGACCGGATGACGTGCAGGTCCAGGACGATCACGGAAGCAGCGGCGAACCGGCCCTGCGACTTCTCGTCCACGTATTTGGCGAGCTCCGAGTTGACGAAGCCGAAGCTGGCATCCCGGGCAAACTCGGTTTCGGCCACCGGAGTGAGCCGGCCTGCCTCTTCGCCGGTGCCGCGCAGATAGTGGACGCCGCCAATGGTGACGCGCCCGGCGTCGGGGAACGCAGGAACAAGAACGACGCCGTCGGTCGCTTCACCGGTCACGGCGGCGACGGTGGCCGCAATGACATCCGGCTCCAACGGATAGTGCCCGCGGAGCGTGGAATCGCCGCGGCTGACGAAGCCCACGCGCAGGGCCGGGGTCGCCGCCGCTGCCGCCGCCAGGGCGTTGCGGACGATTTCGGCGTTGCGGGCGGCTGCTTCGGCCGGGTCCAGGCTGCGCGTATTGGTCAGGACGTAGACGGCGGCCTGGACCCGTCCGTTGATCTGGTGGGCGAACGCCCAGCCGAAGTCTTCAACCTCCCACCGGGTCAGGACGGGCAGGTCGGCGACCGACTGGGTCCCCGTGGGGTCATCGTCGAGGACAACCAGCATCTGGGGAGCCTCTGCGGCTGCAGCAGCAAGGCTGTCGGCCACGAGCCGGGCGGGGATATCCGCTTCCGGCGGAAAAGTGGCCAGCACGTCTGCTTCGAAGATCACGGTGCACTCCATTGTGGGTCTGCCTGCGGCGCCTGAGGCGCCGGGTCGCTATATGTAAGATGTCAGACATCTGATATCTGACTAGCATTGTGGCATATGACACATTGGGTGCGCAAGTAGACTTGGTGCTCAATCAGAACTGAGCGCTGGACGGGGAACATTGGCTAGGAAATCGTTGGTCGGCGTCGTGGCGGATGAGCTGCTGGACCGGATCATTGCCGGGGAGTTCCCGCCCGGAGCAGTCGTCCCCGGCGAACTTGAGCTCAGTGCCCGGCACGAAGTCAGCCGCATGACCGTCCGGGAGGCCATGAAGACCCTTGAGGCGCAGCGGATCCTCAGCGTGGAGCGCGGCCGGGGCACGTACGTGAATCCGCTGAACCGCTGGGCCTCCCTGGAGGCCGTGCTGCGGGCCGCCGCCGAAGGAAAAAATGACGCATCCGCAGCCATCCAGCTGATCGAATTGCGCAGGATGCTGGAGTCAGGTGCCTGCGAGCTTGCCGCGGGGAAGATCAGCGACGTCGAGATCCGGGACCTGCACGGACTTGTCGAAAAGATGCGACTGGCCCACGAGGCCAGTGATCTGGAGGCCTTCGTGGAAGCGGACCTGGCGTTCCATGACCTTATCCTGCACGCCTCCGGGAATGTCTTTGTGGCCGTGCTGTTCGAACCGCTGCAGCGGGTCCTGCAGAAACGCCGGACCGAGACGTCCCGGGTGCCGGACATCCAGGAGCATGCGATCGGGCATCACCACAGCATTGCCGAAGCGCTGGCCTCGCGGGATCCGCACCGGGCCCGGGATGCCATGGATGCGCATATGCAGCAGACGCTGGACGACCTCAAGACCTACGTGCTGGCGGAACGCTCCGGCTGACGCCGCACCAGCCTCCGGGCGGGGCCTCAGGCGAGCGAGAGGAAGAGCTTCTCCAGCTCGGCCCGGTCCAGGCTCGGATCCTCCTGCTGCATGCACTGCTGCAGGCCGGTCGCAATGATGGAGAAACCCGCCTTATCCAGGGCGCTTGAGACGGCGGCCAGCTGGGTGACTACACTCTTGCAGTCCCGGCCTTCCTCGATCATCCGCGTGACGGCGGCCAGCTGCCCCTGGGCGCGCCGCAGGCGGTTGATGACCGGCTTCATGTCGGTGGGATCGAGTTCCATTGCTGCCTCCAGGGTCCGGTGGGTTAGCTTCCATGATATACCCCCCTCAGTATTCGGGCGGATCGGGAGGCCGGCCGGGCCTGGCCCCGGCCGCAGCAGGGACCTTTGTACCTAGTGCCGCCGGCAGCGACGGCGTAGGGCTGATCTTGTGAACGCCGCCGTGTTCCCCGCACCAGGCGCCGGACCGTGGGCCCGGTATATCGCCATGGGGGACTCCTTCACGGCAGGCATCGGGGACCCGGAGCCGTTGAGCCCCGGCGGCTTCAGGGGGTGGGCGGACCGGGTCGCCGAAGAGCTGGGCGCGAGCCATGACGGCTTCGGGTACGCAAACCTCGCCGTCAGTGGGCTGCTGTTGCGGGAGATCATCGACCAGCAACTGGACCGCACCATCCGTCTGGCCCCCGGCCTGGTCACGCTGTCAGCTGGCGGCAACGACATTATCTTCCACCGCGGAGATCCCGATAGGCTGGCCGCCGAACTCGACGCCGCCGTCGCGGCCCTCAGCGCCACGGGGGCTACCGTGGTCCTGTTCACCGGTCCGGATTGGGGCGAGAAGCCGCTGTTGGGCCGCATCCGCGGCAGGGTCGCCGTGTTCAATGAGAACATCCGCAGCATCGCTGCCCGGCACAACGGCATCATCGCCGATTTATGGACGCTCCGGCAATTGGCGGATCCGCGCATGTGGGCTCCGGACCGTGTGCACTTTTCTCCGCTGGGACACCACACCATTGCCGCCATGGTCCTGGACACACTGAATGCGCCCCACGGCCTGCGCCCGCTGGAGCCCAAGCCGCCGGCGGCCGGAACCTGGCGGGAGGCCACGGCCGGGGACGTGGCCTGGGTGCGGCAGTACCTGCTTCCGTGGATGGTGGACCGGGTCCGGCCCGGGTCGGGCGGGCCGCCCCGGACGGCAAAACGACCGGAGCCCGGGCCCGCGGCCGCCGCCCACTCCGCGGCCGGCCGGCCCTAGTCCGGCACGGTTCCGTCGGCTAGTCTGCAGGGACGGCCCGCGGCCGGCTGTCAATGGCGATCATGAGGAGCGAAGTTGTCTAATCACACTTACAGCATTTCTGAAATTGTCGGAACCTCGAACGAAGGCGTCGACGCCGCCGTCCGGAACGGGATCTCTTCGGCGGCAAAGACGCTGCGGAACCTTGACTGGTTCGAGGTCAAGGAAATCCGCGGTCATCTCGTTGACGGCGAAATCGCCGATTGGCAGGTAACCATCAAGCTGGGGTTCCGGCTGGAGCGCTGACTTCCACCCGGAGCCAGGCCCCCGCTGGGGCCGTTCCGGACCGCGCGCCGAGGCCGGGGATGACGCCGGCGACCGGGAGGATGATCCATGCGGTACACGCATTTGGGCCGTTCGGGCCTGACCGTTTCCCGGCTCTGCCTTGGCACCATGAATTTCGGCCCCCAGACCGAAGAGCCCGCCGCGCACGCCGTGATGGACGCGGCGCGGGACGGCGGCATCAATTTTTTCGACACCGCGAACGTTTACGGCGGGTCGGGCCACAGGGGCTGGACGGAAGAGATCATCGGCCGCTGGTTCGCCCAAGGCGGCGACAGGCGCGAGCGGACCGTGCTGGCGACCAAGGTCTTTGGCACGATGGCGGATGCCCCGAACGGGTCGAAACTCTCTGCGCTGCACATCCGACGCGCGCTCGACGACAGCCTCAGGCGGCTCCGGACCGACTACATCGACCTCTACCAGTTCCATCATGTGGACCGGAAGACCCCCTGGGATGAAATCTGGCAGGCCATTGAGGTGGCGGTCCAGCAGGGAAAGATCCTGTATTCGGGCAGCAGCAACTTTGCCGGCTGGCACATCGCGCAGGCCCAGGAAACGGCCGCGCAGCGCCAGTACTACGGCCTGGTCAGCGAGCAGTCCCTGTACAACCTAATCACCCGCGACGTAGAGCTGGAGGTCATCCCTGCGGCGCAGAACTACGGGCTGGGGCTGCTCCCCTGGTCCCCACTGCACGGGGGCCTACTGGGCGGAGTCCTGAAGAAGGAACGCGAAGGCGTCCGGCGCGCCGCCGGCCGCGCCCTCGAGGCCCTTAAGACACGCCAGAAACAGATCCGCCGGTATGAGGATTTCTGCGACCAGCTCGGCCAGGAGCCCGGCGACGTGGCAATCGCCTGGCTGCTGCACCAGCCTGCCGTGGCTGCACCAATCATCGGCCCGCGCACGGCCAATCAACTCGCCGCCGCCCTCAGGGCCGAGAAATTACAGCTCGATGCCGATACACTCAAACGCCTCGACGAGATCTTTCCGGGACACCGCCCCGCCCCGGAGGATTATGCCTGGTAACTAGACCCGCCCGCGGCCGTTTCCCGGCGCGACTGGCCCATTGATACTAAGCATGATTAGTATTGGGGATGAAGGATGAAGCGCACCCGGCGATCCGGGTGCCTCCTCAACGAATGAAGAAGGAACGATAACAATGGGATTTCTCGCATTTCTGATTCTCGGACTCATCGCCGGTGCGATCGCTAAGGCAATCCTCCCCGGCCGCCAGGGTGGTGGCATCCTCATTACCCTGGTCCTCGGCGTCGTCGGGGCACTCCTCGGCGGTTTCATTGGCAGCGCCCTGTTCGGCGTCGGCATCAATGAATTCTTCTCCCTGTCGACCTGGCTGCTGGCCATCGGCGGTGCGATCATCGTCCTGCTCGTTTACGGCATGATCTCCAAGCGCACCTCCCACTAGTAGGCATCCGCGCTCTGATAACCGGCTCCGGGATTCATCCCGGGGCCGGTTTTCCGCAAGACGCGAAGACCGCAGGCGGCACACCCGGCCTGTCCAGCGCCGGCCCGCCCCCTGAAAACTTCAGCACAACGAACCCCGCACATCGAATCCCGGCTACAGGAGTGGAGTACACAATGATAGGCAAACTCATTTTTGGCACCGGACTGGCCGTCGGCTACGTCCTCGGAACACGGTCCGGCCGCGCGAACTACGACGCACTCAAGGCCAAAGCCGCCGAGCTCTGGGCCAGCAAGCCCGTGCAGGACAACGTCACGGCCGCGACTGAGGCGGTCAAGGAGAAGGCACCCGAAGTCTCGGAGCAGCTGGCCGAAGCCGCCCGGCGTGCCGGGACCGTGATTAGCTCGGCTGTCCACCGGGACGCCCCCGACCGCCCTCAGGATTCTTCCGCGGACGGCCCCACGCCCGGCGCCGCCGGAAACCAGCAGGCCGGCGCCCGGACCGGGCCCTGAAACGCCGGCGGTAAGCGACAAAAAATCCCCGGCTTCCTGATACCAGGAAGCCGGGGATTTTCCACTCTTCGCTAAAAGAGTGGGCCCTGTGGGGCTCGAACCCACGACCCACGGATTAAAAGTCCGATGCTCTACCAACTGAGCTAAAGGCCCGAACTGATGCTTCAGCGGCGCGGATTGCTCCACGCCAAAACGGCTATCAGCCCCGTCCATTTCTGGACGATAATACTCTACCCCAGACCTGGCCCACCTGTGGACCGAGGCTCTCCGGACGGGGTTGCGTGCGATCCTCGATTACCCGACGGGGCAGGAGTAGCGTGGTGGCATGAGCGAGAACGCAGCCACCACCCCCGAACCGCCCCGGCACCACAAGCCGAAGCCCTTCGCCCCCATCGACTTCGAGCCGTTCGCCGGCGGCGCCGATCCCGCGCGGATTTCCGAAGCGGCACATCTCGCGGCCCAGGCGCTGGTCCGGCGCGGACGCGACAGCGACGACCCCAAGGTCACCAAGCGGCTGGTCAAACTCGCCGACGAGCAGGGACTGGAGGCCATTGCGGAAATGTGGGCCGAGAGCCCGGCCCGGTCCCTGCCGGGCGCCCTGTGGCGGCTCTACGCCCTGCGGGCCGCCACCATCCAGGACCCGGAGCGGATCTCCGTCTATTTCAAAGCCGGCAAGGACACCGCCCAGGTCTCGCACGCCGTGGCAGGCGCGGCCGAACCGCCCGGGGCGGAGGAACTGAAGACCATGGCGGACGCCATCCTCTCAGGCGCCTTTGACGGCGAGTTCGACGTCGCCCTCGAACGCTCTGCCGCCTTTTGCCGGGTCATGGCGCTTGGCCAGGCAACGCTCGCCGACGGCGCCGAGCACGGCAACGCCAGCCATGCCAGCAAGCTCACGCGGAGTTCACACCTACTCGTCAAGACGGCCGAAGACCTCGAACACGCCGCCAATGCGTGGCGACTGGGCGAACTGGACTAGAAACCATGCCGGCCCGGCCCCGCGGCGCAACCTGCGCAACAGGAGCCGCGGAACCGGGATCGGGACGCACGCTGGCGGGCGGCTGTCAATGTTGACTTGCGACGGGAGTCGTAGAAAACTAAAACCGGTGCCGAACCGCGAAACCCCCGGGCTTCAACATCTAGCCGCCTAGAGCGGCCTACCGCCGAGAGGCGTATCCGGTTCGGCACCATTTTTATGCCCCTTTTCGTGCCGCAGCAGGGCACCGCGCCGCGGGCGGTCATATTCCCCACAGTCCCCGTGGGCCTGACCGCAGCTGCCCCGCCCGGGCGGTAAAGTAATCCCCATGCGCGGGTCCTCACATCAGGTTCCCCGGCAGGCCCTGTCCGGAACACCTTCCCGAAGACCGGTGACATCACGTGAAACTCCGTCTTTTCCCCCAGGAGACCGCCGGACTGGATCTGCTATCCCAGATGGCACGCCAGATAGCGCTTGCCGCGGCGACGCTTTCGGAAATCCTCGGCGCACCGGCAGCCGAGCATTCGCGCCTTGTCGATGACATGCACAACCACGAGGCAAAATCCGCGGAACTCCACTTTGCACTGCTCACCCATATGCGCACGAGCTTCGTGAACCCGCTGCCCCGCGAGGACATGTACACGCTGTCCCGCTTCCTCAATGAGGCGATGGAAAAACTGGACGCCGCTGCCGAACTGGTGGCCCTCTACAAGCTCGATCGGCTGCCACGGCGGGCCGCAGAGCAACTGGAAATCATCAGCAGGCAAGCCGAACTCACCGTCACCGCCATGCAGCAGCTGAACAACCTTGATGACCTCGAGGACTACTGGATCGAGATTCTTCGACTGGCCAAGCGTGCGGAAAAGACCCACCGGGTCTGGGTGGCGGACATGCTCAACGAAATGAAGTCGGCGCAGTACGCGCGCCACCGGGATATCGCCAATCAACTCGTGGACGTTACGAAGGACATGCGCCGGATCGCGACCCAGGTGGGCAGCATCATCGTCAAGGAATCCTGACGTGACAGTTGTTTTCTTCGCCCTGGTGGTGGTTGCCGCCGGGGTGTTTGCATTCCTCAACGGCTTCAAGGACGCGTCGAGTTCGGTGGCCATCGCAGTCCGTACCCGCGCGCTCACACCCACCGTGGCAATCCTGCTGGCAGCGCTCTTCAACTTCATCGGCGCAGGGCTCAGCGCCACCCTCGTGCTGGAAATCAGCCGGACATGGATCCGGCTCCCGCCTGGAGACAGCGGCCTGACAATCGTTCTGGCCGGGCTGCTCAGCGCGGCTGTATGGGGCCTGTACACGTGGTGGCGCGGCATCCCTGCCTCGTCCACCCATGCGCTGATCGGTGGCCTGGCAGGCGCGAGCCTGGGGAACATCCTCACAGGCGGCCTACCGGTCACGGGGGTGGATAACTCCCTGGTGCTTCAGATCGTGCTGCCGCTGATACTCTCGCCCGCAATCGCTTTCGCAGCCGCCTTCCTGCTGGTCTGGCCGGCGCACTGGGCCGCACGCTACACGCCGCCCAACGTCGTCAACAGCCGGTCGCGGCGGTCCCAGGCCGTGGCGGCGGGAGCCGTCGCGTTCGGCCACGGTCTCCAGGACGGCCAGCGCACGAGCGCCGTCTTAGTCCTGGCACTGTTCGCCGCGGGGCTCGCGGACGGCGGCCCGCTACCGCTATGGATCGCACTTCTCACCGCCACGATGATGACCGCGGGCACCCTCGCCGGCGGCTGGCGGATTTCCTACACGATCGGGAACCGGCTGAGCCGGATCGATCCGCTGCGCGGCTTCGTCGCGTTGCTGTGCAGTTCAACGCTGCTGCTGCTCGGCGCGGTGGCCCTGCACCTGCCCATGTCCACGACGCACACGACCACGTCCGCCGTGCTGGGGGCTGGCGTGAACCAGAACTTCTCCACCGTCAACCGCCGCCTGGTTGTCCGCATCCTCGCCTTCTGGCTCCTGACACCGTTCCTTGCCGCCGCCGGTGCGTTGGTGCTGCAGCTCGCGTTCTCGCCCCTGACCGGGAAGTAAACACTCCCCCGCAGGTCTTATCCGAAGCGCCCGGAGACGTAGTCCTCGGTCGCCTTCTGGGTCGGGTTGCTGAAGATGGTGTGTGTGTCGCCGAACTCGATCAGCTTGCCGGGCTTGCCGGTACCGGCGATGTTGAAGAACGCGGTCTTGTCCGAGACGCGGGCGGCCTGCTGCATATTGTGGGTCACGATCACCACGGTGTATTGGTCTTTGAGCTCATTGATGAGGTCTTCAATGGCCAGTGTGGAGATCGGGTCCAGGGCGGAGCAGGGCTCATCCATCAGGATCACCTGGGGTTCCACGGCAATTGCGCGGGCGATGCAGAGTCGCTGCTGCTGTCCGCCGGAGAGGCCGGACCCGGGCTTCGCGAGGCGGTCTTTGACCTCGTTCCACAGATTGGCGCCCTGCAGGGAGCGCTCGACGAGCGCGTCGGCCTCACCCTTGGAGATCTTCTGGTTGTTCAGCTTCACACCGGCGAGCACGTTATCCCGGATGGACATGGTGGGGAACGGGTTCGGGCGCTGGAAGACCATGCCGATCTGCGATCGGACGGTGACGGGGTCAACGGACGGGCCGTACAGGTTGTCGCCGTCGAGCAGGACTTCGCCTTCGACGCGGGCACCCGGAATAACCTCGTGCATGCGGTTCAGGGTGCGCAGGAAAGTGGACTTCCCGCAGCCGGACGGGCCGATGAAGGCCGTTACGGACTTGGCGTCGATGTTGATGTTTACGTCCTCGACGGCGAGGAATTTGCTGTAGTAGACGTTCAGGTCCTTGACGTCGATGCGCTTAGACATTGTGTTCCTTCACTTCTGGGATATGGCGGCGGATGCTGGCCGTGGCCTAGCGGCCAGCCTTGGGGGCGAAGACGCGGGCAACCAGGCGGGCGGTGAGGTTGAGCAGCATCACGAGGATGATGAGAACCAGCGCCGCACCCCAGGCGCGCTGGGAGGATGGATCCGGGTTGGACGGAGACGTGGGGTTGAGGATCTGGGTGTAGATGAAGGTCGGCAGCGACGCCATCCAGCCGCTGAAGACGTTGGTGTTGATGCCGGTGGCGAAGCCTGCGGTGACCAGGATCGGTGCGGTTTCGCCGATGACCCGCGCGATCGCCAGGGTGATGCCGGACGCGATGCCGGAGATCGCCGTCGGGATGACGATCTTCAGGATGGTCCGCCACTTCCGGACGCCGAGCGCGTACGCCGCTTCCCGCAGTTCGTTGGGGACGATCTTGAGCATTTCCTCGCTGGAGCGGACCACCACGGGGATCATCAGCACGGATAGCGCGACGGCGGCCACGGCCCCGGTCTTGGTGCCGGGCCCCACAACCGCGAAGAAGAAGGCGGCGGCGAAGAGGCCGGCCACGATCGAGGGGATGCCGGTCATGACGTCGACGAAGAAGGTGATGGCCCGGGCCAGCGGGCGGTCGTTGCCGTACTCCACGAGGTAGATGGCGGTCAGCAGGCCGACCGGCACGGAGATGACAGTCGCGAGCAGGGTGATCTGGATGGTGCCCAGCAGCGCGTGGTAGATGCCGCCCACCACGGGGGCGCCTTCTTCGACGCTCTTGTTGTCGAAGGAGCCCGTGACGCCGTTCATCGACGTGGTGAGGAACCCAGGGGTCAGGAGGCCCGGGAGCCCGTTGACGAGGACCGTCCAGATCACCGAAATCAACGGCAGGAGCGCAATCAGGAAGGCACCGACCACGAGGCAGGTCGCGAGCTTGTCCTTGGCCCGGCGGGAACCTTCAACGACGCGGCTCCAGCCGGTGAGGCCGGCGGTGAACAGGATGGCGGAGACGATTCCCCAGCCGAATGCGTTGAAGCCGACCAGGGCCAGGACTGCGGCGCCGACCACGAGGGAGGCAGCGAGGACGGCATATGGGGCCCACTTTGGGAGCTGGCCCTTCGTGAGGGCGGACCGCTTGCGGGCCGGAGTCAGGGTGGAGGTCATTTAGTTGGCTCCCGAGAATTCTTTGTGCCGCGTGATGATCCAGCGGGCGATCATGTTCACGCCAAGGGTGATGACGAAGAGGACGAGGCCGGCGGCGATCAGGGTGCTGACCTTCAAGCCGCTGGCTTCAGGGAAGTTGAGCGCGATCTCGGCGGCGATGGTCTGGTTGCCGGACTGGATCAGGCTGGCGGTCAGCGCCCCGGACGAGAGCACGAGCGCCACGGCCATGGTTTCGCCCAGGGCACGGCCCAGGCCGAGCATGATGGCGCTGATGATGCCGGGACGGCCGAACGGCAGAACCGCCATTCGGATCATTTCCCAGCGGGTCGCGCCGAGCGCCAGCGCGGCCTCTTCGTGCAGCTTGGGGGTCTGCAGGAAGATTTCCCGGGAGAGGGACGTGATAATCGGCAGGACCATCACGGCCAGGACGATGCCCGCCGTGAGGATGGTCTTTCCGGTCGCGGAGGCGGGACCCTCGAAGATCGGCAGCCAGCCCATGTTCGCGGCCAGCCACTGATAGGCCGGGGTGATTTCCTTGGCAAGGAACGCGGCACCCCAGGCTCCGTAGACCACGGACGGGATGGCTGCGAGCAGGTCGATCACGTAGCCGAGGCCTGCGGCGAGGCGGCGCGGGGCGAAGTGCGAGATGAAGAGCGCGACGCCGATGGCTATCGGGGTGGCGATGACGAGGGCGATGGTCGCGGCGATGACCGTGCCGATCACGATCGGCCAGATGTAGGCAAAGAAGCCTTCTCCGCCTTGGATCTCATCCGGCGGAGCCACAAAGGCAGGGATGGCCTGGATGACCAGGAACAGTGCCACACCGAAGAGCACGGCCAGGATCAGGCACCCTGCGGCCAGGGTGGCTGCGGAAAAGACTTTGTCTCCGGCGCGGCCTGCGCCCCGGGACGATGTCTGGGCGGTGGTGGTCACTTCACGGTCCTTCAGCTTCGATCGGAAACGGGCTCCGGGCAGCGGATTTGCCTGCCGGCGGCCCGGTACGTTCTTGAATGGTCGGATAAACGCGCTGGTTCCCTGCCGCGGACGGACCGTCGTTGACGGGCAGCACGCGACAGGGAACCGGGGTCAGGCTGGTGTTACCACTATGCCCTATGCGCAAGGGATCCCTAGGACTTGGCCTTGATGGATTCGATGGACTTGACCGCCTTGTCCTGGAGGGACTTGGACAGCGGCGCGGACTTCGCGGCCTCGGCCGCGGCGCTCTGGCCGGCGTCGGAAACGACGTAGGACTCGAAGGCCTTCACCAGGTCAGCGGTTTCCTGCGTGTCGTAGGAGCTGCAGACAATGTGGAAGGACACGAGGACGATCGGGTAGGAGCCCTCCACGCTGGTGGCGCGGTCCAGTTCGATCGAGAGGTCATTGGCGTTGCGTCCCTCAACCGGTTTGCCGGCGTCGACTGCCTTGGCCGCTGCCTCGGCGGAGATCTTGGTGAAGGTGTCGCCGACCTTGATCTGGGCGGTACCGAGCTTGCCGCTCACAGCGGAGTCGTCAGCGTAGGTCACGGCACCCGGGGTGTCGGTGACGGTCTTGACGACGCCGGAGGTTCCCTTGGCGTTCTCGCCGCCCAGGGATCCGGGCCAGATTCCATCGGCTTCGTCGGTCCAGGCCTCGGGTGCTGCGGCGGCCAGGTATTCGGTGAAGTTGGCCGTGGTGCCGGAGTCGTCGGAGCGGTGCACCGGGGTGACCTTCAGGTCAGGCAGGGTGGCGTCCGGGTTCAGGGTGGCGATGGCCGGGTCGTTCCATTTGGCGATCTCGCCGCGGAAGATCTTGGCGACCGTTGCGGCGTCCAGCTTCAGCTCCGCGACCTCGGGGAGGTTGTAGGCCACGGCAATCGGGGAAATATAGACCGGGATGTTGAGGGCACCGTCGGGGCCGCACTGGGCGGTGCTGCTGGCAAGCTCGTCATCCTTGAGGTACGCGTCGGAGCCGGCGAACTGGGCGGAGCCGTCGAGGATGGCCTTGCGTCCGGCGCCGGAGCCGTCCGGGGAGTACTGCACAGTGACACCCTGGTTCGCGGCAGCGAAGTTGGTCTTCCAGACGTCCATGGCGGCACCCTGCGCGGATGAGCCGATGCCGGTCAAGGTGCCGGTGACGTTTGCGCCGCCGGCGGCCGGAGCGCCCCCGGTGGTGCCGGTCGGGTTATCTGAACCACAAGCGGTGAGCGCGAGTGCGCCGGCTGCGATAACAGCGATAGCCGCGTGGCGGCCGAAGCGGAGTGCCTTCACTGAATGTACCTCTTTCAAGGATTCTCTATCCCGCAAGGCCGGAGACGGCCGGGCGCGGACTGCGTACGGTTTGTACCTTCATCAAAGGTAAGGACCCCAAGTGAAGAGAATGGCGGTCCAAAGTGAACGGCAGGTTAACGGCTGCAGGACATTTGCTGACGCCGCCCCGCCGCCATTGCGTGGTGCACGTCATAGCATTACGTTATTGCCGGTGCGCCCGGGCGGCAATGGTGGGCAAATAGACTGGGGCCATGGCCTCTGGTACCGGACTCTCCGCAAGCGCAACCTTCCTGCGCGGCCGAATCCGCACCGGGATCACGCGGAGCCGGAATTCCCTGCTGCCGGCCGCGCAGATGACAGCGGCCGCGGTGGGCGCCTACGCCTTTGCCGAATACGTCCTCGGGCACAAGGGCCCGCTGTTCGCGGCCACCTCCGCACTGATCGCCCTTGGCTTTTCCCGGGATCCCCGGTTGCGGCGCGTGATGGAGGTGGGCCTCGGCTGCACTATCGGGATCGTGGTGGGCGATCTGCTCCTGCACTGGCTCGGCTCAGGTATCTGGCAGGCGGCCGCCGTCCTCTTCTTCTCCATCCTGCTGGCCCGCTTCCTGGACGGCGGCACGATCTTCACCACCCAACTCGGGTTGCAGTCCGTGCTCGTGGTGCTGTTGCCCGTACCGCCTGGAGGCCCGTTCGCCCGCAGCCTCGACGCCGTAGTGGGTGGACTGTTCGCCCTGCTCCTGACCGTCCTCATCCCCAAGGATCCGCGCAGGGAACCCCGCGCGGATGTCCGCAAGCTCTTACACGAATTGTCCGAGGTGCTGCGCGAGTGCGCCTCGGCGCTGCATTACAGCGATTCCACCCAGGCCTGGCATGCGCTGATCCGGGGCCGGAACTGCCAGCCCCTCGTTGATGAGATGCGCCAGTCCCTGCGGGCCTCCGGCGAAGTGGCCACCCTTGCCCCCGCGTACCGGCGGCACCGGGACACGCTGGACAAGCTGGCGACGTCGTTGGACTATATCGATCTTGCCCTGCGCAACAGCCGGGTCTTCGCCCGCCGGCTGACCAGCGCCATCAACCACGCGGCGCTCTCCGACGAGGCAACGCAGAACATTGCCGAAGTCCTCGAGGAGACGGCGATGGCGGTGGAAACCCTCTCCGCGGGCCTGGCGGCCATGGACGACAGCGAGCGCAGGGCGAACCTACGGACGGCACGGCTGGAACTGAGCGTAGTCGCCGCCCAGCTGCACCCGCGGATACTCGAAGTGAGCCGACTGGAAGGCGAAACCGTCGTGATGTTGTTCCGGCCCCTGATGGTGGACCTGCTGGAAGCCGCCGGCATGGATTCGGACGAGGCCAGGGACGTCCTGCCGCCGTTGTAATCGGGCGGGCCGCGGGTGGCCGGGCCCGTCCCCGGCAGGTGGATGTCAGTGCCCGCGGATAGGGTGAACCAATGGCAACTAAAACTTCCCGGGCGTCCAAGGCGACCGGCTACAAATGCGGCGAATGCGGCTGGACCACGGCCAAGTGGGTGGGCCGTTGCGGCGAATGCCAGGCGTGGGGCAGCGTAGAGGAAACCGGCGCCGCAGTGGCCCGCACCACGGCGGCCACGACCGTCCTGGAACCCGCCCGCCGGATCGCCGACGTCGACGCCACGACGGCCGCCTTCCTGCCCACCGGGGTGGACGAACTGGACCGGGTCCTGGGCGGCGGGCTGGTTCCCGGGGCCGTCATCCTGCTCGCCGGCGAACCCGGCGTCGGCAAGTCCACCCTGCTGCTGGATGTCGCGGCGAAGTTCGCCCGTACGGCGCAGGATGTCCTCTACATCACGGGCGAGGAATCCGCCGCGCAGGTGAAGCTCCGCGCGGACCGGATCGATGCCGTCGCGGAGTCTTTGTACCTGTCCGCCGAGACGGACCTTGGACAGGCGCTGGGGCAGGTCGAGAAGCTCGAACCGCGGCTGCTGGTGGTGGACTCGGTGCAGACCCTGAGCAGCGCCGACGTCGAAGGCAGCGCCGGCGGCGTATCGCAGGTCCGTGAGGTGGCCGCGTCCCTCATAGCCGCGGCCAAGCGCCGGAACATGACCACCCTGCTGGTGGGGCACGTGACCAAGGACGGTTCCATCGCGGGGCCCCGCCTGCTGGAACACCTCGTGGACGTGGTGTGCCAGTTCGAAGGCGAACGCCATTCGCGGCTGCGGCTCCTGCGCGCCGTCAAGAACCGCTACGGTCCCACCGACGACGTCGGCTGCTTTGATCTGAACGAGGACGGTATCACCGGGCTCGCGGACCCCAGCGGGCTGTTCGTATCCCGCACGAAAGAACCGGTGTCCGGCACCTGCATCACGGTGACCCTGGAGGGGCGGCGGCCGCTGCTGGCCGAGGTCCAGTCCCTGCTCGCCGAGTCCGCCAGTTCCCAGCCGCGGCGGGCCACGAGCGGGCTGGACAGCTCCCGGGTGTCGATGCTGCTGGCCGTGTTGCAGCAGCGCGCCGGCTGCCTGCTGCACAAGGACGATTCGTATGTGGCCACCGTCGGCGGGGTGAAGCTCAGCGAGCCGGCCACGGACCTCGCGGTCGCCCTGGCTGTCGCCTCCGCGAAGGCCAGGAAACCCCTGCCGCAGCGCCTCATCGCCTTCGGCGAGGTAGGGCTGGCCGGTGAGGTCCGGCCGGTGCCCGGGATCAACCAGCGGATCCAGGAGGCGCACCGGCTCGGATTCACCCATGCGGTGGTCCCGTCCAGCCCCAACGGCCCAGGGCCCGTGCCCGCAGGCTTCACCGTCCGGGAGGTAGGGCACCTGGCCGAAGCGCTGGACCTGCTGATCAGCTGAGCAGCCGGGATGTCACTCCCCCGTGGCCGCAGCCGCCGGCGGCCACGGCATGCCAAGGGGCGCCTGCCGCAATGGCAGGCGCCCCTTGGCGTCCCTGGCTAGGCCTTCGTGACCGGTCAGGCCTTCTTCGGCGGCAGCGCCAGCTTGAAGATCTTTGCCCAGGTGGATCCGACCTGCTTAAGCAGCGGCCCGGTGGTGTACGGCAACCCGTAGCGCTGGCAGATCTCGCGCACCTTGGGAGCGACCTCGCCGTACCGGTTGGAGGGCAGGTCGGGGAAGAGGTGGTGTTCGATCTGGTGCGAGAGGTTGCCCGTCATCAGGTGCATGAACTTGGAACCGGAAATGTTGGCGGATCCGATCATTTGGCGCACGTACCAGTCACCGCGGGTTTCGCCCTCGACCATTTCCTCGGTGAAGGTGTCCGTGCCGTCGGGGAAGTGGCCGCAGAAGATCACGGCGTGCGCCCAGACGTTGCGGACAGCGTTCGCGGTCAGCGTGCCGTAGAGCGCCTGCTTGCCGGAGCCGGTCAGCATGGCGACGGCCGGGGTGGCGGCGTAGTCCTTCGTGAACTGCGTCAGCGCCTTCCGTCCGAGGGCCTTGAGGTCCTTCGTCAGCGCTTCCTTGGACTTTTTGCCCTCTTTGTAATCAACGAGCTCAAGGTCGTAGATGGCAATGCCCCACTCGAAGACCGGTGCGAGCAGTGCGTTGTAGAGCGGGTTGCCGAGGTTGAAGGGCTTCCATTCCTGCTGCGGGTCCATCCGGAGCAGGTTGTATCCGATGTCATTGTCTTTGCCCACGACGTTGGTCCAGCGGTGGTGCAGGTCGTTGTGGGTGTGCTGCCAGGACCGTGCCGGCGTGACGAAGTCCCATTCCCACGTGGTGGAGTGGATGTCCGGGTCCCGCATCCAGTCCCATTGTCCGTGCAGGATGTTGTGGCCAAGTTCCATGTTTTCCATGATCTTGGCGAAGCTCAGCAGGGTGGTGCCGGCGATCCAGGCGGGCTTCTTCTTGCTCACCAGCAGCAGCGCACGGCCGGAAATTTCCAGTCCGCGCTGAATCTTGATCATCCGGCGGATGTAGGCGGCATCAGACGCCCCGCGCTTGCCAAGGATGTCGTCCTTGATGGCGTCAAGCTCGCGGCCCAGCTCCGCTATCTGTTCGTCCGACAGGTGTGCGGCAGCCGGCGGACGGACCGTCGGGCTGCCCGACTCTGCGAGCGCCCCGGGCCGCTTCTTCGCGGTGGTGGCTGCTTAACCCCGGACGCGGCGACGCTGGCGTCGGAAGTCTCCGGCTTGTTAGTCACAATCGTCATTCGGTGATACTCCTCAAAGGTCGAGGTTTACGGGGCCGGCGGCTGCCGACACACATGTCTGGATAAGTTGTCCGGGCTCGCCGTGGACCTCGCCGCTGCGGAGGTCCCGTACCTGGCCCGCCCGGAGCGGAATCAGGCAGCTGTGGCAGATCCCCATCCGGCAGCCGCTGGGCATCAGGACGCCCGCGTCCTCGCCGACGTCCAGCAGGGGGGTGTCTCCGTCAGCGTCGACTTCACGGTCGGAGGCTTCGAAGGTGACCAGTCCGCCGTCGTGCCCTGCTCCGCCGGCCAGGCTCGTACTGAACCGTTCGATGGTGAGGGTGCCGTGCGGTGTGGCTTCGGGGCCGGCGTCTGCGGCTTCGGTCTCCCAGAGCGCTTCGGCGTCGTCGAGGAAGTCTTCCGGGCCGCAGGCGTAGGCGGCACGGTCACGCCAGTCCGGGCAAAGCCGGTCCAGTTCGGCGCTGGAGCCGAAGTCCAGCCGCCCGCGCTCCCCCGAGAACCAGTGGGTGACGCGGAAGTTGGGGAACTGGTCCGCGAGTTCGGCAAGTTCCTCACGGAAGATGGCGTCCGGCGCGGTGCGGGCGGTGTGGATGAGTACCACGTCGGCGTCAGGTCGGTGCGGAACGAGCGTGCGGATCATTGACATCACCGGAGTGATGCCGCTGCCTGCGGTGAGCATCAGCAGCGGCCGCGGGTGTTCCGGCAGGACGAAGTCGCCCTGCGGCGGAGCCAGGAAGAGCACGTCCCCGGGTTTGGTGTCGCGCACCAGCGCCCCGGAGACCGCACCCATCGCAGTCACGGTGATGGCGGGGTCCTCGCCGGCGGGAGCGCTCAGCGAGTAGGACCGCCAGTGGCGGACCCCGTCGAGTTCGACGCCGATACGGGCCCACTGGCCGGCAAGGTGTGCTTGCCAGCCGCGGCCGGGGCGGAAGAAGATTGTGGCGGAGTCTGCCGTTTCTGGAACCACCAAGGTGACTACGCCGCGCAGTTGGCGGGACGAAAACACAGGATTGAATAGCGACAGAATGTCTTCTGGAGCTAACGGGGTGGTCAGTAGAGATGCGGCACGCGCCAGCTTACGGAGCCGGATCATGTATCAATCGTATGTCAGTATGGGTCATAATTCTTCACTCAGGACATACGATCGTGTCGCAGAAACTATCCGGACGGAACAACTTATTGGATTTTCGATGACTTCCACCGCCAACGGCGAGCCCTCCTCCTCCAGCCCCGAACCGCCGTGGCTGGCGCTGCCGCGTGAGGTCAGCGACATATTGCGGCCGCGGATGCCCGGCATCGTCGAAGCCATCATCGAAGCGGTGCCCCAGTTGGTGCCCTCCTACGCCCGGCCCATTGAAGGACGGTTCGGGCACGGCCTGCGCCGGGGCGTGGCCGCCGCCCTCGACCGCTTCCTGCAGCTGCCCGGGACCCGCCTGCCGGCCTTGTCCGAGGAGAGCCGGCGGCTGGTCGCCGGCCTTGGCAGCGGTGAGTTCCGGCAGGGACGGAGCATGGACGCCCTGCTGAGCGCCTACCGCATGGGTGCCCGGGTCACGTTCCGGGAAATGTCCCGGGTATCCGTGGACAACCACCTCGGCCAGAGCGTGGTGGTGGATCTGGGCGAATCAATCCTCGCCTACATCGATGAGCTTTCGGCCGTCAGCGCCGAGGCCTACGCCTTCGAGCAGTCCGAGCGGGCCGGCGCGGTGGATCGGCGCCGCACCGGGCTACTCGATCTGCTCCTGTTGGGCCAGGCCGACGAGGCTGCCCTGCGCCAGACGGCGGCCCTGGCTGACTGGGCGCTTCCGCAGGTCATGACCGTGGTGACCCTGCCGGTCGACCGTGCGGCGGGGCTCCGGCTGCGGCTGGGCCCCGGGACGCTTGTCATCGAGCGCGAAACAGACGCGGTCGCTCTCATTCCGGCCCGGACCTCCGCGGCGGCGCGGGCGGAGCTGGATAAGGCGCTCCGTGGCCGCGGCGCCTCGATCGGACCTGCCGGCGGTTGGGAGAAGGTGCCCGAGTCCCTGCGGCTGGCTGTCCTGGCCGCCTCTGTGCTGGAACCCCGGGATGGTCCCGATGACCCGCCCATCTGGGCTGATGAACACCTCGCCGAGATAGTCCTGGGCGCCGAGCCCTCGGCGATTGCGGAACTGGCGAACCGGCGGCTGGCGCCGCTGGACAGCCTGCGCGCCGGGCAGCGCGAACGCCTGGCGGAGACGCTGCTGGCCTGGCTGCGGCATTGGGGCCAGCGCGCTCCGGTGGCTGCCGAGCTTGGCATCCACCCGCAGACGGTGGGGTACCGGGCAGCGCAGCTGCGTGAGCTGTTCGGGGATACCCTCGAGGACCCCAAGGCCCGGTTCGAGCTCGAACTGGCGCTCCGCGCCGGCAAACGTTAGGGCCGGCCGGCGCTAACGGGCAACGGCCTCCAGGCCCTGCCGCCGCATTTCGAGGTCGTTCATGACGATGGCGGCGAGATCCGTGAGCATGCCGGCCTCCTCCGCGCTGAACGAGCGGGGCGTCCGGTCCAGGATGCACAAGGTGCCGAGACTGTGGCCGTCGGGAGTCCGCAGCGGCACGCCGGCGTAGAACCGCAGCCCGAACTCGCCGGTGACCATGGGGTTGATCACGGTGCGCGGATCCGAGGCGGCGTCCTTGATGACCCATACATCATCCTGCAGGATCGCCGAGGAGCACAGGCCCGGATCCCTGTCGATCTGCATGACATCGGTGCCGTGGTGGGATTTGAACCAGATCCTGTCCTTATCCACAATGCTGACGATGGCTACCGGGACGGAGAACATTTTGGCCGCCAGGGCGGTGACGCGGTCAAAATTCCCTTCCGTGTTGGTGTCAAGGATGCGGTAGCGTTCGACGGCGCTCATCCGCCCTTCCTCTTCGGCTGCCGCGGCGGCCGGATCGAGCCGGTGCCTGCCGGTGCTATTGACGATTTCCTGACGCAGCGCCAAACACACTTCGCGGGCATCCGGGCGGGCCGCCGGATCCCGCGCCAGCATGGAGGTCAGCAGCGTCGCCCACATCGGCGAGAGCTCTTCGGGAACATCCGGGTCGCGGAGCAGCCGCGCGACGGCGGCCTGCAGCGGCGCACCGGGGTAGGCCATTTTTCCGGTGAGGCCCTCGAGCAGAACCAGGCCCAGGGAGTAGATGTCACTGGCGGAGCCAATCGGTTCGCTGGCGGCCTGTTCCGGGCTGAGGTAGGCGGGCGTTCCGGAGGTTCCGCCGTCGCTGCCCGTGTTTCCGTCATCGAGCATCACGGCCACGCCGAAGTCACTGAGTTTGGCCCGGGGGCGCCGGTCATCGACGTTGTAGTCCACGAGCAGGATGTTCGCCGGCTTGACGTCCCGGTGGACGATGCCGTGGTGGTGGATGTAGGAGAGCCCATCGGCGAGGTCGTAGCCGATCCAGGCCATGTGGGGAGCGGTCAGCGGCCCCTGGGCCACACGGTGGCGCAGGTCGGCGCCGTGGATGAGCTCCATCACGAGGTACGAGAGCTTCGCGTCGTCTTCGCCCGAGTCTTTCCCCGCGTCATAGAGGGTCACGAGGGCGTGATGGCTCATTCCGGCGAGGATTTTCGCTTCCTGGGCCTGCCGCCGTTCGCGTGCACGGTCGGTTGCCTGCTCCCGGAACAGCTTGACGGCAACGTCGCGTTGGAGGACTTCGTCGTGGGCCCGGTAGACGGTTGCTTCGCTGCCGCGGCCGATGAGGTCGCCGATCCGGTAGCGGCCGCCGAGCAAGTAGCCGGAGTCCATGGTAATCGTCAAGGAGTAGCCGTTTCAGTTGGGTGCAGGTTCCGCCCGGCATTGCTCCGGGCAGGGGGACAGGGCCGCCGTCGTTCTCCCGGCGCCCCGGCATTCATAAGTTTACTTATCGTAGCGTGTCAACCGCATCCTGGCTTCGCCCGGCGGCGGCCCGTTTTATTTGGCGGGGTTGTGCGTGCCGATCGGCAGCAGCGACAGATCCGGGTGGTTCTTCTCGATCCGGCGCAGCGCCCAGACGTCGTTGAACAAGGCCAGATACTCTCCGTCCGAGCGCAACAGCACTTCGGCGCCGGGCACGGTGGCGAGCACCGGCATAGCGTCGGCGGTGGTGATCCGGGCCAGGGAATACGGCAGGCGTTCGAGCCGCATCGGGGCACTGAAGTCGTGTGCCATGCGGTCTTCGACCACTTCGAACTGCATCGGGCCGACGGCGGCCAGTACCGGGGCCTGGTCGCCGCGGATGTCCGAGCGCAGCACCTGGATGACGCCCTCGTGCTCAAGCTGTTCGATGCCGCGGCGGAACTGCTTGAAGCGGCTGGGGTCCTTTGACCGCGCCACCTGGAAGTGTTCGGGGGCGAACAGCGGGATGGCCGGGAACTCGACGGGGGCGTCGAGGAAGAGGCTGTCCCCCACCCGCAGCGATGACGCGTTCACGAGGCCCACGACGTCGCCGGGGAAGGCCTCGTCGATTACTTCCCGCTCCCGGCCGAAGACCTGCTGGGCGTACTTCGTCGCGAAGGACTTGCCGGTCCGTCCCTGGGTGACCACCATGCCGCGTTCGAAGACGCCGGAGCAGACCCGGATGAACGCGACGTGGTCGCGGTGGGCTTTGTTCATGCCGGCCTGGACTTTGAAGACGAAGCCCGCGAACGGAGCGTCGACCGGGCGGGCGTCGCCGTCGACGTCGGGCCGGGGTGCGGCGGGCGGCGCGAAGTCCACGAGGGCGTCGAGGATTTCCTTCACCCCGAAATTCAGGGCCGCCGAGCTGAACAGGATGGGGGTGGCCTTGCCGGCGTGGAACGCCTCGACGTCGAAGGCGAGATTGGATTCGATCACCAGGCCCGCCTCATCAACAGCATTGGTCCAGTCATCACCCTGGCTGGCCGCGGCCTCCTCCGGGGTGAAGTACTCGGTGAGGGCGATGTTGGCGCCGGCGTTGTTGCGTTTGAACTGCGCAAAGCGGTCGCTGCGCAGGTCCCACACGCCGCGGAAGTCGCCGGAGATTCCGACTGCCCAGGTCAGCGGCATCGGCTGCAGTCCCGTGCGCTCGGTGATCTCGTCCATCAGCGCCAGCGCATCCAGGCCCGGCCGGTCCCACTTGTTGATGACGGTGATAATCGGAAGGTTCCGCTGCTTGCAGACCTCAAAGAGCTTCATGGTCTGCGTTTCCAGGCCCTTGGCGGCATCGACGAGCATCACGGCGCAGTCCACAGCGGCCAGCACACGGTAGGTGTCTTCGGAGAAGTCCGCGTGGCCGGGGGTGTCCAGGAGGTTGATCACCGTGTCCCGGTAGGCGAACTGCAGTGCCGCGGAGCTGATCGAAATGCCGCGGTCTTTTTCCATCTGCATCCAGTCGGAGACCGTTTCCTTGCGGTTGGCCTTGCCGCTGGAGGCACCGGCCGTGCCGATCACCTTGGCGTGCAGGGCGAGCGCTTCGGTCAGCGTCGACTTGCCGGCATCCGGGTGCGAAATGACCGCAAAAGTCCGACGCCGGGCCGCCTGCTTGTGAATCTCCTGGACTCGTGCGGGGCTAAGGACTTCTTGGGACACGGTGCTACTTTCGCTGCGGGCGGGAATTATGGTCGCGATCCGGGGCCGCGCATTCTGCTGGCTGGGGCCTTGCGGCCGGCGGGAATCCGGAGGGGTATCGCCCGGATTCCGGGAGGGCTCCCCCGCCGGAGTGCAAGCCATACAGCCCCAGTTTATCGCAGCGCCTCGCCCCCGGTCGAAGCGGCGCCGCAGGAGCGCCGCAGGCCGCCCGAAATGCCCCTTCCGGGCGCCGCGTACACCCGGCTTCGCGGGTCCGCCGCGGCGCCCCCGAATGGCCCACTTTGAGGCTTGTCCGTGCGGAAGTCGGGCTGATTTACCTCTACTATGGACAGAGCGGGCAACCGAGTATTTTTTATCATGCTGGAAATCCTTGGAAACCGGCCTATCCGCGGGCCTTGCCTGCACCTTTGAAGGGGAACATCTATGGCTCGGAGCCCTGAAGATTCACTCAAGGCAACTCTGGGCAGGGTGGCACCCGGCACGGCCCTCAGGGACGGCCTGGAGCGCATCCTCCGCGGCCGCACCGGCGCGCTGATCGTGCTGGGGACGGACCGCACCGTCGAGTCCATTTGTTCCGGCGGCTTTGAAATCGGGATCGACTTCTCCCCCACCCGTTTGCGGGAGCTCGCCAAAATGGACGGCGCCATTGTTTGCGACAAGGACGCCAGCAATATCCTGCGGGCCGCTGTCCAGCTGGTCCCCGATTCGAGCATCGAAACCCAGGAATCCGGGACCCGGCACCGGACGGCAGAGCGGGTGGCCATCCAGACCGGGGTGCCCGTCATCTCGGTCAGTCAGTCGATGCAGATCATCGCCCTCTATGTGAACGGGCTGCGGCACGTCCTGGAGGGCTCGGAGAAGGTTTTGGCCCGGGCCAACCAGGCCCTGGCCACCTTGGAGCGCTACCGCTCGCGCCTGGACCAGGTCACCAGCTCGCTCTCTGCGTTGGAAATCGAGGCGATGGTGACCGTCCGCGACGTCGCGGTGACGCTGCAGCGCCAGGAAATGGTGCGCCGGATTTCCGAAGAAATCTCCCAGTACGTGCTCGAACTCGGCGAAGACGGCCGCCTGCTCTCACTGCAGCTCGATGAACTCACGGTGGGCCGGGGGCCCGGCAGCGACGTGATTATCCGGGACTATTCGGGCCCGAACGCCTCGGCGGAGGACATCGAAAGGGCCGTGAAGGCACTTGTGAACCTGGGTCCTACGGAGCTGATTGATCTGGCCCGGATTTCCGGGATCGTCGGCTTTGCCGGCGGCGAAGCCAACCTCGACGCCGTCGTGCAGCCCCGCGGCTATCGGCTGCTCTCCGGGCTCAAAGCCGTGCCGAAGGCGGTCGCGGACCGCCTGGTGGACCACTTCGGCGGCCTGCAGTACCTGATGGCGGCCACCATTGATGACCTCATGACGGTGGATGGCATCGGCGACCAGCGTGCCCGGACCGTCCGTGAAGGCCTGAGCCGGATGGCAGAGGCCAGCCTCCTCGACAGGTTCCTCTAACCAGGAGCCCCGGGCGGCCCGGCCGCGGTGTGCCGGCGTCAGTTGAGCTGGAACACCGCCTTGGGGCTCAGCGCGTTGCCCAGCCGCGCCGTGAAGACGTAGTAGGCGCCGCCGGCCCCGGGCACGGCCTCAATCGCCACGCAGCCCGGAACGGAACGGTTGCGCGGCCAGGGGAAGTTGGCGGTTTCCGATTGCCCCGGGGCGATCGTTTTCATCAGGTCGCTGCTCTCGGCCTGGCAGTCCCGGGAGGAAAAAATCCGGTCGGACCCGCTGATGATCAGGAATTCCATCTGCGACGTCCCCATGTTCACTTCGCACGGGACCTTGTTGCCGTTCGTGACTTGCAGGCTGAGCATCGGAATCTCACCGGCCGCGTAGGCCGTCTGGTCCGTCGCCGCCGTCACACTCACCCGGCTCGGGTCGCAGCCCCTGCCGGAGGTAGAGGCCGGCGACGGCGACCCGGACGGAATCCCGTCCGCTCCCGGCACACTCTCCCCGGCGGGAGCACCGCTGCCCTCAGCCTGCCTGCTGCCGAAGGCGCCGGACACCGCCACGACGCCGCCGGCTAGCAACGCGAGGACGAGCAGCAGCAGGACACCGGCCAGGAGGCGCCGGCGGCGGTAAACGGCCGTGAGCGGCGGACGCCGGGCACCCTGTCCCCGCTGACCGTTGCCGGAACCTGCCTGTCGTGACCCGCTTACTCCTGAAGTGCCTTGCCTGCCCATCCTCCTAGGCTAGAGAACCCGGCCGTGCTTGCGGGCGTCCCACGCCGGAAACCCGTCACGGACGGCATCTATTAGGCTGGAGGAATCAAAGCTCCAGCTGCCTCCGCCGCCGTCCCGGCCGCCACTCCCCGTTCCCGCCGCCCCGCCGGGCAGCCTGGCGCCACCGGCGCCACGGGGCCGGATCTTCCTGCACTCCATCGTGCGCTGGCCGGCTGGTTCGCCGCCACAGCCCGAGACCTGCCGTGGCGGGCCCCGGACCGCACACCGTGGGGTGTGCTGGTCAGCGAGGTGATGTTGCAGCAGACCCCGGTGGTCCGGGTGCTTCCCGTCTGGCACGAGTGGCTGCTGCGCTGGCCCGAACCCTCGGACCTTGCCCGGGAGCCTGCCGGCGAAGCGGTCCGGGCCTGGGGGCGGCTCGGATACCCGCGCCGGGCGCTGCGGCTGCACGCCGCTGCCGTCGCCATCAGGGACGATCACGGCGGGCAGGTACCCGGCGACTATGCGGCGCTGCTGACCCTTCCCGGCGTTGGCAGCTATACGGCCGCCGCCGTGGCGTCCTTCGCCTTCGGCCGGCGCGAAACCGTGGTGGACACCAACATCCGCAGGGTCCATGCCCGGCTGCTTACCGGTACGGCGCTGCCGTCGCCTGCCCTGACCGCGGCCGAGATGCGGCTGGCTGCCGGGGTTCTCCCGGACGACGTCGCTGCCTCGGTGGCGTGGAACGCCTCGGTCATGGAACTCGGAGCGCTCGTCTGCACCGCCCGGTCGCCCAAATGCGGGCAATGCCCGGTCCGGGACTCCTGCGCATGGCTCGCCGCCGGCGAGCCGCCCCCGGCCTACACGCCGAAGGGGCAAGCCTGGCACGGCACGGACCGGCAGGTTCGCGGCGCCGTGATGGCGGTCCTCCGCGCTGCCGACGCGCCCGTGGAGCCGGAGTTCTTTGGGCGCGCGCCCGCCGACCTCGGTTTCGAGGCAACGGGGATCGGGATCCCGCTGGCGGCGCTGCACCGGCTCAATTGCGCCCCTGAGCAGCTTGAACGCGCACTCGCCGGCTTGCTGGAGGACGGACTCGCGGAACTGCACCCGGGCGGCCTACGGCTTCCCTCCTAGGCGCCGGCCCTAGCCGCGCACCCCTTCCCGCCCTACGCTGAAGGATGCGCACGCTTCAGGCGGTCAGGTGACCTACCCGGCCTGAAGGAAAGGGCACGCCCAATGAACGCAGAGAACATCGGCCACTGGATCCGGGTGGGATTGTGGACATTGCCGGTCTACGGGCTGGTGACGGCCTGGTCCACGATCAGGGCCCGGCCGGACCCGCAGCGGGATCCCGCCGCCTGGGCACGTCTGGTCAGTTCGGATTCCTACCAGCTCAGCCACTTGCTCGGCAGCACGGCAGCCACCATGCTCGCAATCTTCGGCGTCTTCGCCCTCGGCTGTGCCTTGGCCAACTGCCGTTCGGGGCGGCTGGCCCTGGCCGCCATGGTGATGACCGTCGCCGGAACCGCCCTGCTGCTGGTGCCCGCCGCCGTTTCCACCTTCACCGCCCCCGCCATCGGACGGGCCTACCTGGCCGGCCGGGACGGCGCCCTGTATTTGGAATATCCGGCCGCCCTGTCCTGGGCCTTCCTGCTGGGGCTGCTCCTGGCCGCCCCTGGCCACGTGCTCCTCGGAATCGCGGTGTGGAAGTCCAGGACGCTCCCCCGATGGTCCGGGTTCCTCTGGGCAGCCGGCTCCGCCGTCTTTTATGTCCTGGGCGTCATCCCGTGGGTTGTCCCGGAGGTCATGCTGGGCGTGGTGCCGGGGCAGGCCGGAGCGGGGGGCGGGCTGATCGGGCAGACTGCCGGCGCCCTGCTTTTGGCCGTGGCCGGCGGCTGGATGGCGTGGAGCCGGACGTGGCGCAGCGGGCCTGAACCGGCTTTGGCGACGCCGGGGCCGGGAAAAAGCCTGGACGGACCGGGCCGAGGGCCGGGCGCCCAGTTCTAGGGTTCCCCGAAGCCGGCTTTGAACAAGCCGTCCAGATATTCCAGGGCGCGGGCCGCGTCCGGGCCGCTGGCCTCCACGCGCAGCCGCGTTCCTCTTCCGGCGGCGAGCATCATGAGCTCGGTCATGGATGCGCCGTCGGCGCCGTTGATGGTCACCTCGGCGTCCAGCGCCGAGAGGCCGCCGGCGATTTTTGCCGCGGGCCGGGCATGCATGCCGGCCTCGTTGACGAGTTCGAATTCCGCCCAAGTCTCGGGCGGCTGAAGGTGCTCATGGGCCGGGGCAGGCGCGGGCGGGCGGTAAACGGACTCGGCCGCTGCCTTCACAGCCTGCGCATCGGCTCCGGTCTGCGCGGCCACCGCCGCTGCGACGAGCCCTTCAACCAAGGGCGCATCGGCGAGCAGCACCGATCCGGGATCGGGCAAGAATTCCATCGCCGCTTCGGCGGTCATCACCGCGGAACCGAGGTCCGTCAGGATAACGACGCCGTTGCCATCGGCCTCCTCCAGCGCCGCCATGACTTTCTCCAGGCTGGTTCCGATCCGGCCGTCATCGGTTCCTCCGGCGGACAGGATCACAATGTCGGGCGCCATTTGTGCCGCCAGTTCGGCGGCGCCTTCGGCGATCTTGTCGCTGTGGGACACCACCACCAGCCGGACGGTCATTCGAGGGCCCCGACCGCGGCCCGGAGGATCAATGCGCTGGACACGGCTCCGGGATCACGGTGGCCGATGCTGCGTTCCCCGAGGTAACTGGCACGCCCCTTACGGGCGAGCATTGGATCGGTGGAGACCGCCCCTGCCTCGGCCGCCGCCGCCGCTGCCAGGAGCACGGCACGGACATCACCGTCACCGGCGGCGCCGGCGGCCGCGTCCACGGCCGGGGTCCAGGCATCCACCATGGTCTTGTCCCCGGACTCGGCCTTACCGCGGGCAACGATCCCGTCGCGGGCGGCCAGCAATGCCGCCGCGAGGGCGGCGGCATCGACGTCGGGGGTGTCCCCCAGCGCCGTGCCGGCGCGCAGGAACGCCGTCCCGTACAGGGGCCCTGCCGCGCCGCCGACCTTGGACATGAGCGTCATCGCGGTCAGCTTCATGGCGGCCCCGGCCGTTTCCGGGGGCGACTCCGCGAGCTTGGCGAGCACGGCCTTGAACCCGCGGTCCATGTTCTCGCCGTGGTCGGAATCCCCGATCGGGCGGTCCAGTTCAATCAGCTCCACCCGGTGCTCCGCCATGGCCTGGGCGGACAGCGTCAGCCACCGGACGGCCCAGTCGACATCTAGCCCCACGGTCAGGCGCCCCAGCGCAGGGCAGCGGTGTGGACGGGCGCATCCCAGAGTTCCGTCATTTCGTCGTCGAGCCTGAGGACGGTGATGGAGCAGCCCTGCATTTCCAGGGATGTGATGTAGTCCCCCACGAGCGACCTCGCCACCGTGACGCCCCGCTCGGCGAGGACGTGTGCCGCGCGCCGATAGATGATGTAGAGCTCGCTGAGCGGGGTGCCGCCCATGCCGTTGACGAACAACAGCACGCTCTCTCCGGAGGCGAGCCCGAGGTCGCTGAGCACCGGGTCCAGGAGCCGGTCGGCGATGCCGTCCGCGTTCTCCATCGGGATCTTCTGCCGGCCGGGTTCCCCGTGGATCCCGATCCCGATCTCAATCTCGTTATCCTCCAGCGAGAAACTGGGTGTCCCCGCGTGCGGCACCGTGCAGGCCGAGAGCGCCACACCCATGCTGCGGACGTTCTGGTTGACCCTGTCCCCGATCGCGGCGACCGCGTCGAGTCCGTCGCCGCGCTCCGCCGCGGCGCCTGCGATCTTCTCGATGAGGACCGTGCCGCCTACCCCGCGGCGCCCGGCCGTGTAGAGCGAGTCCTGCACTGCGACGTCGTCGTTGACCAGGACTGTCCGGACCTCAACGCCTTCGGCCTGCGCGAGTTCGGCGGCAGTCTCGAAGTTGAGGACATCCCCGGTGTAGTTCTTGACGATATGCACCACGCCGGCGCCGGAGTTGACCGCGAGCGTGGCCGGCAGGATCTGGTCCGGCGTGGGCGAAGTGAACACGGCACCCGGCACCGCCGCATCCAGCATGCCCCGCCCGACGTATCCGCCATGAAGGGGCTCGTGCCCGCTGCCGCCGCCCGAGACCAGCCCGACTTTCCCCGCAACCGGCGCATCCTTGCGGACGATGTATTTGGGGTCCGGATAGACGGTCACCAGGTCGGCGTGGGCGAGCCCGAAACCTTCCACGGATTCGTCCACAACGGCGCGGGGATCATTGATGAGTTTCTTCATGTCGGTGCTCCCTGGATGGTTTCCTGGCTGCTTGCTTAGACCCTACTACCGGGTCCGGGCCTGCGGTAGGTCCGCATTCACTCCGGGCAAGTCGGCCAGGCGTTGCCGCCCAGCCAGGAAAACGGCGGTTGCCGCAGGATGCTGCCGCCGGCCCGGCCGCTGCCCTGCCCTGCCCCGGAAGAACCTGCTGCCGGGGTCAGTGGCCCGCGCCGTTGCGGGTCCGTGGTCGCCGGTCCGCCGGTGACGGTCGTCCGGCGGGATGAAGAATCGATAAGGACGGTAGTGTCGTGCATTTTTGCCTCCGGACGTTTCCGGCCCACCCCCTGGGCCTGCCACAGTTTATCCATCGACTTTACTTTATGGGAAGACCCGGCCCGGCGATTTAGAGTTTTTTGATCATTCTGGTGTTGCCGAGCGTATTGGGCTTCACCCGGGCAAGGTCGAGGAATTCGGCCACCCCCTCATCGTGGGAGCGCAGCAGTTCCGAGTACACCACGGGATCCACGGCGCTCTGGTCCGCCATAACGTCAAAGCCGTGCTTCTTGAAGAAGTCGACCTCGAAGGTCAGGCAGAACACCCGGGACACGCCAAGGGATTTGGCGTCCGCCAGCAGTTGTTCGACCAGCCGGTGCCCGACCCCACGGCCGCGCCAGGCGTCGGACGCGGCCAGGGTGCGCACCTCGGCGAGATCCTCCCACATGACGTGCAGGGCGCCGCAGCCGATCACGTCGCCGTCCGCGGATTCTGCGATCCGGAACTCCTGCAGGCTCTCGTAATAGGCCACCGTCTCTTTGGCCATCAGGATTCTCTGGTCGGCCAGGGGCGCAACGAGCGCCCTGATGGCGGCGACATCACTGGTGCGGGCGGGGCGGATGCGGATCGGCTCGGTCACAGCCCAATCCTACGGCGCCGGGTTACAGGCCCAGTTCCGGTGGCACCGGCAGGTCCTCGTCCAGGAGGTGGCGGGCCAGGAAATGTTCCACGACGCCGTACCAGACCTTGGCGTGGCGCGGCTGCAGGATCCAATGGTTCTCGTCCGGGAAATACAGGAACCGGTGCGCCGTCTTGCCCTTGCCGTCGGCCGCCAGTTGCGATCCGGCGAGCAGTTCGTACCAAAGGCGCAGCCCTTCGCCGATCGGCACCCGGTAGTCCTTGTCGCCGTGGATGACCAGCATGGGAGTGTTGATCTTCTCCACATGCAGGTGGGGCGAGTTCTCCCGCGCCATCGCGGGCGTCATTTCCTTCAGCCAGTAGTTCGCGGAGTCAGTGGTGGGGCCGAACTGGTCCAGGGCCCACAGGCTGGCATGGGTGACGATTGCGCTGAACCGGTCTGTGTGCCCGGCCACCCAGTTGGCCATATAGCCGCCGAACGAGCCGCCCATCGCGGCCGTGCGTGAGCCGTCGATCTCCGGGCGGGCCACCACGGCGTCGGTGACCGCCATCAGGTCGGTGAACGGCGCCTGCCCCCAGGATCCCCACCCGCGCTCGATGTGGTGCTGGCCGTAACCGGTGGACAGCGCCGGGTCCGGCAGCAGCACGGCGTAGCCGCGGGCCACAAGCAGCCACGGGTTCCAGCGCCAGGTCCAGGCGTTCCAGGAACCGAGCGGGCCGCCATGGATCCACAGCAGCAACGGGGCCGGGTTGCCGGCGGAGGCGCCTTCGGGAAGAGCCAGATAGGCCGGCACGCGCGTCCCGTCCTCGGCCGTGGCCTCCACCCGTTCCAGCGAGCCGCTGCGGGCGGGACGTTCGGCGGGCGCCGGAAGCCGGCGGACCTCCCCGCTGGCGAGGTCGATCCGCACGGGTTCGGCGGGGAACTCATAGGAACTCCGCAGGGCAAAGGCGCTGCGTCCGTCCGGAGCGACCACCACGTCCGTGTAGGCGGCTGCGTCGGCAGTCAGCCGGGTAACGGCGCCGCGGGTGGCGGCCACCTCGATCCGGAAGACCGGTGCGGCACCGTCCTCGTCGGCCGTTACCAGCACGGCCGACCCGTCCGGCAGCCAGGCGGCGGGGCGGGGCCAGCGGTCCCAGCCGTGGGCGAGCGGGAGAAGGGTAGCCGCCCCGGCCGCCGGCACAGCCGGACCCGGCGCATCGACGTCGAGCAGGTGCAGCCTGACGCGCGGGGCAGCACACGGGGTCGCGTCACTCTCGCTGAGCACCAGGAGGCTCCGGCCATCGGGGCTAACCGGGCCCGGGAAGTAGCTCATTCCCTCCGTATCCAGCAGGACGGTGCGGGTGCCGGTGGCGACGTCAATGGCGACCAGCACGGAGCGGGAGTCGGCTTGCGCGAGCGGCTTTTCGAAGCTGCTGTAGACCGTCTTTCCGTCCGGGCTGAGGACGGATTCGGCTTCGCGGAGGCCGCCGGCGGCGTCGGGGGTGAGGTTGCGCAGCGTGAGAGGGGCCGCCGCATCGACAGTCGCCGGCTTGCCCGGGTCCTCGTCCCCGCCCGGCTCGACGGCGAACAGCCGCGGCTGGGCCGGCCCCAGGTCCGCATCCCAGTAGCGCACCGGGTAGCCGCTGTGCAGGATGGCATTGACCTGGTTGTCCTTGCGGACCTTGCGGCGTTCCTCGTCGTTGTCCTCGCCGCTGGACCCCGGCAGCACGCTGGCGGCGAGCAGCAGGACGTCCGCATCCCGGGCCGCCATTACGGAGCTGATGCCGCCGGCGCGCGAGACGGCCAGGCGGGCCTCTCCGCCGCCGGACGGGAGGATCCACAGCGCATTCACCGGGTCGGCGTCGGGGCTCTCCGGGTCGGGCCGCGCGGACAGGAAGTAGAGGTCGCCGTTGGCGGCAAAAACGGCGCCCGTCTCGCCTTTGGCGCTGCGGGTGATCCGGCGGGCCTGCCTTTGGCCTGCCGGGTCCAGCTCCCAGAGGGCCGTGCCGTACTCGGCGCCTTTCGCATTGAGCGTGGCAACGGTGGTGACCAGCCGGCGGCCGTCAGGACTGAGCGCCAACCCGCTGGTCCTCGGGATCGCCAGATAGTGGTCCAGGTTGTGGAAGGGGGTCGCAGGTGGTGTGCTCAGGATCGCTGAGTCTTCGGCAGCCATGCACCGATTCAACACCCCTTGTGGCGCGGGCCACACCCAGTTCACTAAGAGTGAAACACTACTTTCAGACTGCTGTCCGCCGGTCACCCGGACCGTCCGTGCGGGACCGGGGCAAAGCAAAGGCCCCGCCGCTCCGTGTCGGAGGGCGGGGCCTTCGGGGCGCAGGCTAGACGCTCGGAGCAATCTCCGGGACAACCGGCTTCGCGTTGCCGTCAAAGGTGAACTTGGCGTCATCGCCTTCGCCGTCCACGTCCACCACCACGATGTCGCCGGCGTGCAGTTCGCCGAAGAGAATCTTCTCGGAGAGCTGGTCCTCGATCTCGCGCTGGATGGTCCGGCGCAACGGCCGGGCGCCCATGGCGGGATCGTAGCCGCGGGTTGCCAGGAGCACCTTGGCCGCCGGGGTGAGCTCGATGCCCATGTCCTTGTCCTTGAGCCGCTTCTCCAGCCGGCCCACGAACATGTCCACGATCTCGATGATCTCGTCCTGGGTCAGCTGCGGGAACACCACAACGTCGTCAACACGGTTCAGGAACTCGGGGCGGAAGTGCTGCTTGAGCTCTTCCGTAACCCGGGCGCGCATCCGGTTGTAGCCGGTCTGCGTGTCCGTGCCGGACTGGAAGCCGGTGGCCACGCTCTTGGAGATGTCCCGGGTGCCCAGGTTGGTGGTCATGATGATCACCGTGTTCTTGAAGTCCACCACCCGGCCCTGCGAGTCGGTCAGGCGGCCGTCTTCGAGGATCTGCAGCAGCGAGTTGAAGAGATCGGCGTGCGCCTTCTCCACCTCATCGAAGAGCACCACGGAGAACGGACGACGGCGGACCTTCTCGGTCAGCTGGCCGCCTTCCTCATAGCCAACGTAGCCCGGAGGGGCACCGAAGAGGCGCGAGACCGTGTGCTTCTCGGAGTACTCGGACATGTCCAGGGTGATCAAGGCGTCCTCCTCGCCGAAGAGGAACTCGGCGAGGGCCTTGGCCAGCTCGGTTTTGCCGACGCCGGTGGGGCCGGCGAAGATGAACGAGCCGCCCGGACGCTTCGGGTCCTTCAGGCCGGCACGGGTGCGCCGGATGGCCTGGGACAGGGACTTGATGGCCTCGTCCTGGCCTACGACGCGCTTGTGCAGCTCGTCTTCCATCTTCAGCAGCCGCGAGGACTCCTCCTCGGTGAGCTTGAAGACCGGGATGCCGGTGGAGTTCGCCAGCACCTCGGCGATCAGGTCCTCGTCAACCTCGGAAATGTCGTCCATGCCGCCGGTCTTCCACTGGCGTTCCTTTTCGGCACGTTCGGCAATGAGCTTCTGCTCCTTGTCCCGCAGCGAGGCGGCCCCTTCGAAGTCCTGCGCGTCAATCGCGGATTCCTTCTCCAGTTTCATGGCGGCGATCTTCTCGTCCATGAGCTTGAGCTCCGGCGGAGCGGTCATCCGGCGGATGCGCAGCCGGGCGCCGGCCTCGTCGATCAGGTCGATGGCCTTATCCGGCAGGAAACGGTCCGAAATGTAGCGTTCGGCCAGGCTGGCCGCCGAGGCGAGGGCGCCGTCGGTGATCGTGACCCGGTGGTGCGCTTCGTACCGGTCGCGCAGGCCCTTGAGGATCTCAATCGCATGCGCAACGGAGGGCTCCTTGACCTGGATCGGCTGGAAGCGTCGCTCAAGCGCGGCGTCCTTCTCAATGTGCTTGCGGTATTCGTCCAGGGTGGTGGCGCCGATCGTCTGCAGCTCGCCGCGGGCCAACATGGGCTTCAGGATCGAGGCCGCATCGATGGCGCCTTCGGCGGCACCGGCACCGACGAGGGTGTGGATCTCGTCAATGAACAGGATGATGTCGCCGCGGGTGCGGATCTCCTTCAGGACCTTCTTGAGCCGCTCTTCGAAGTCACCACGGTAGCGGGAGCCTGCCACGAGGGACCCCAGGTCCAGCGTGTACAGCTGCTTGTCCTTGATGGTCTCCGGGACGTCGCCGCGGACAATCGCCTGGGCCAGCCCTTCGACGACGGCGGTCTTGCCGACGCCGGGCTCGCCGATCAGCACCGGGTTGTTCTTGGTGCGGCGGGAAAGGACCTGCATAACGCGTTCCATTTCGGATTCGCGCCCGATGACCGGGTCCAGCTTGTTCTCGCGGGCAGCCTGGGTCAGGTTGCGGCCGAACTGGTCCAGGACGACGGATCCGGCGGGGGTGCCCTCAGCCTGCCCGGGGCCGACGCCGGCGCCGGTGGTTTCCTTGCCCTGGTAGCCGGAGAGCAGCTGGATGACCTGCTGGCGGACCCGGTTCAGGTCGGCGCCGAGCTTGACGAGGACCTGGGCGGCAACGCCTTCACCCTCCCGGATGAGCCCGAGGAGGATGTGCTCGGTACCGATGTAGTTGTGCCCCAGCTGGAGGGCCTCGCGCAACGAGAGCTCCAGCACCTTCTTGGCGCGCGGCGTGAAGGGGATGTGACCGGACGGGGCCTGCTGGCCCTGGCCGATGATCTCCTGCACCTGCTCGCGCACGCCGTCAAGCGAAATGCTCAACGACTCAAGGGCTTTGGCGGCAACACCCTCGCCCTCATGGATCAGACCCAAGAGGATGTGTTCGGTACCAATGTAATTGTGGTTCAGCATGCGTGCCTCTTCTTGGGCAAGCACAACTACGCGACGGGCACGGTCCGTAAATCGCTCAAACATTTCGCCACACTCCTAGCTACGACTACTTCGATGCTACGTGTCCGGGTTCAGGAATTGGGCCGTGTTCGCCACAGGGGAAACCCGAACCGCTTGTGTGTCGTTCCGATGGCCGCCACACCCGGTCCGGCCGCCCCGCGGTGGCGGCTCCGCCGCTCCCGCGCAGCCTCGTCGCGGGCCACCTGCCGGGCCTTGCAAACGCGCCGGCGGGGCGCACCGGTCCGGCCGATAGGGAAAGCCCCCGTCATTCGGCGGGGGCTTTCCCTAGTTGGTGTAGTTATTCACGGCGTGGCCTATGGTTAGGCATTCGCCTTTTGGTAGGCTTCCTGAATTTCAGCCTGGATGCGTCCTCGGCTGTTTACCGCATATCCGTTATCCCGCGCCCACTGACGGATCTGCGCGGAGTCCTGGTTCCGCCCGGACGAGGCTTTAGCGCGCGTCGGGCGCCCGGCGGAAGTCTTACGTGCATGCGAAACGAACCGTTCAACCGCGGAACGGAGTTCCGACGCATTGTCCGACGACAGGTCAATTTCGTAACTGACGCCGTCCAGGCCAAATCGGACGGTTTCGTCCGCGGATCCCCCATCCAGATCATCCACCAGGATGATTTTTACTTTCTGTGCCATTTCAAGGACTCTCTTTCCAAAAGGGCGAGCATTAGAAAAGCAGGATGTATCTGTAAAAAGTATCCTCCGGATTACGACGCATAGTCAAAGCGGATATGGCGTCGACGCACTCCCGGCCAAACCAGGTAAATGCCCGCCCGGGAATCCCGGCGCCGGAATAGGGGTATTAGATCTTGTCCGGGAATTGCTCGTCCGTTGGCCCGGTATTTTGCGTGCCGGCTCCGCGGTCCGCTTCGGCCTGGGCGCGGGCCTCGGCCTGGCGCTCGGATTTATCGGCATTGAATATGGATTTCATGGCAAACCAGAAAATAAGGCCGACGACAACGGATGGCAGCAGGACGGCTACGTATTCCATCGTCAGTGCCCCTCGGGCTTCAGCAGCGGAAAGAGGATGGTTTCGCGAATACCGGCGCCGGTGAAGAGCATCACCAGCCGGTCGATGCCCAGCCCGATGCCGCCCATGGGAGGGGCGCCGTATTCGAGGGCCCGCAGGAAGTCTTCATCAAGCTGCATGGCCTCAACGTCGCCGGCCGCCGAACGCCGCGACTGCTCGGTGAGGCGGTCGCGCTGGATCACCGGGTCGATGAGTTCCGAAAACGCCGTCCCGCGCTCCATGCCGCCGATGATAAGGTCCCAGGCCTCAATCAGGCGGTCGTCCTTGCGGTGCTGGCGGGCCAGCGGCTGGGCGGAGGGCGGGTAGTCGTAGACGAACGTGGGGTTCTGCAGGGTCGGCTCGACGAGCTCACCGAACAGTTCCACAACGAGCTTTTCGGCGTCCCACGCGGTGTCGACCTTGACGTCGTGCTTGGCGGCGAGCGCCAGCAGTTCCTCGGCCGGGGTGTCCGGGGTGACGTCCTGGCCCACGGTGGCGGACAGCCCGGGATATACCGACATCCAGGCCCAGTCGCCGTCGAGGTTGATCTCGCCGGCTTCCGTCTGGATAATCCGGCCGACGCCGACGGCGTCGGCGGCATCGAGGATGATTTCCTTGATCCGCTCCGCCATCACGAACTGGTCCGCCCAGGCTTCGTAGCTTTCCAGCGTGGTGAATTCGGGGCTGTGGGTGGAATCCACGCCTTCGTTGCGGAACACCCGGCCCATGTCGTAGACGCGGTCGATGCCGCCGACCACCGTGCGCTTGAGGTACAGCTCGGTGGCGATGCGCAGGGTCATTTTCTGGTCAAACGCGTTCATGTGCGTTTCGAACGGCCGGGCGGTGGCTCCGCCATGGACCAGCTGCAGCATGGGTGTTTCCACCTCGACATAGCCCTGGCGGTGCAGGGTTTCGCGGATGGAGCGGGTGATCGCCGCGCGGGTGTAGACCATTTCGCGCGCCTCGTCGCGGACCATCAGGTCCACGTAGCGCTGGCGGACGCGGGTTTCCTCGTTGAGGTCTGCGTGCAGGACGGGCAGCGGGCGGAGGGCCTTGGACGCCATCGACCAGGTTTCGGCCATGACGGAGAGCTCGCCGCGGCGGGAGGAAATGACTTCACCCTTGATGAAGACGTGGTCGCCGAGGTCCACGAGGGCTTTCCAGTCCGCCAGCTGCTCTTCGCCGATGTTGGCCAGGCTGAGCATGGCCTGCAGCCGGGTGGCCTTCCCATCGGTGCCGCCCTCCTGCAGGGTGACGAAGCAGAGCTTGCCGGTGTTCCGGATGAACACGATGCGGCCGGTGACGCCGACGACGTGGCCGGTGGTCTCATCGGGCTGCAGGTGGACGTACTTTTCGCGGATCTCGCCGAGGCTGTGGGTCCGCTCGACACCCACCGGATACGCCTCCACGCCGCGCTCGATCAGTTTGGCGCGCTTGTCCATGCGGATGCGCATCTGTTCGCTGGCATCGGCGGGTTCGGCTGCGGTGTTCGGGGCGGGGGTGTTTTGGGAAGTCACAATCCCCAAGTTTACCGGGAGTTCCGCCGGCCTGGGTCCGCCCCGGGGCGCCGGCCGGGCGCGCCCGGCCAATAATAGACTCAAGGCTGTGGAGACATGGACGATCAGCACAAACGACGGGGACGGCCAGCTCGAGCTGCACTCGTTCCGGCCCGCGGGACCGGCCGCCGGCGCCGCTGCACGGAAAGCCGGTTCCGGCGTCGTGGTGGTGCACGGGACGCTCGTAACCGACGCGCTCTACTGGCCCTTCGCGCGGAAGCTCAGCCGGCTGACGGGCCAGCCGGTGCACAGCTACAACCGGCGCGGACGCGCCGGATCGTCGCCGCAGCCGGATGGATACTCCGTCGCGACCGAAATCGTGGACCTTGCCGCTGTCTTGCGCGCCACCGGCGCGTCCGACGTCGTGGCCCACAGCTACGGCGGATTCGTCGCTTTGCAGGCTGCCAGGTCCGTGCCGATCCGCCGCATGGTTACCTACGACGCCGCCGTCAGCATCGCTGGGAACCTCGCGGGCCGCTGGCGCCCCGAGCTGGAAGCTTCCATGGCCGCCGGTGCGCTCGACGATGCCTGGGCCCATCTGGTCCAGGGCCTGGAGACTGCCGGGCCGGTGTCCCGCCTGCCGCTCGGTGCCCTGCGCCTGCTCAGCGTCCTCTCCGCCAGGACCAGCCTGGGCGCCGAAATGCGAGGACTGTTACCGACGGCGGTGGCCGAGATGCGCGCCGTTCTGGACGCCGATGCCGACGTCGAGGACTTCCTTACGATGGCCGCGCCCACGCTTATGCTCAGCGGCGGCTGGAGTCCGGCGTACTTTGTCGAAACCGGCAGAATACTCTCGGCCGAAGTGCCGGCCGTTGAGTTCGCCCGCGTCCCGGGCCAACTGCACGCCGGTCCCATCCGGCCCGGGAACCAGCTTGCCGTCATTACCGCCCGGTTCCTGCTCCGCGGCGACTCCACGCCCGCCCCGGTCCGCCGCGGCGGGCGACGGTTGGTGCTGCACCGCTGATCCGCAGCGGGCGGCATTGACCATAGAATCAATGGGCGCCCCTTCGAAAGGACCCCCTTTGGCCAAGCTCTATTTCCGCTACGGCGCGATGAATTCCGGCAAGTCCACGGGCCTGCTGCAGGCCGCGTTCAACTATGAGGAACGGGGCCAGCGGGTCCTCCTGGCGAAGCCGGGCGCGGACACCAAGGGCGACACCGGCATTGTTTCCCGCCTGGGCATGACGCGGACCGTGGATTTCCTGATTCCGGCCGGCGGCTCCGCCCGCAGCATCTTCGCCGCGCACGCGGCCGGTGACGACCCCGATGCCCTGCTCCAGCACGTCGAGACACCCCCGGTGGCGTGCCTTCTCGTGGATGAGGCGCAGTTCCTGGAACCCGCGCAGGTGGATGATCTGTTTCGGATCGCGGTGCTCGACAACGTTCCTGTGCTGGCCTACGGCATCCGCACGGACTTCCGCACACGCGCGTTCCCCGGCTCGCTCCGGCTGTTGGAAATCGCCCACACGCTGGAGGAGCTGAAGACCATTTGCCGGTGCGGCCGCAAAGCCATCTTCAACACCCGCAGGGTGGGCGAGGCCGTGGTGTTCGACGGCGAGCAGGTGGCCATCGACGGCCAGGACGTCTGGTACGAATCCCTGTGCGGGTCCTGCTACCTCCAGGTTTCCGGCGGGCGGCTCGGCGGCTGAGGACCGCCGGGCTGAGGACTGCTACTGCGCAGTTCGGGCCGCCTCGGCTAGGCTCGGACCATGACCCGCGAGAACATCAGAACCCCCGACGGCGGAACAATCGAGCTTTTCAGCACGGGTGCCGAGCTGGCCGCAGCGGGATCGGGCATCGTTGTGGTGCCGGCCTCCATGGTGACGGCCGCGGACTATACCCGTTTCGCGCAGAAACTCAGTGCCTCCCTCGGCCGGCCCGTGCATACGTTCAACCGGCGCGGCCGAGGTTCCTCCTCGCCGCAGCCGGAGGACTACACCCTGGACGTGGACATCCGCGACCTTGATGCGGTGATGAAGCACACCGCCAGCACGGATGTTTTCGGTCACAGTTTCGGCGGCGCGGTCGCCCTGCACGCCGCGCGCACCCTGCCGGTGGAACGCCTGGCGGTCTATGACCCGGCAGTGTCCGTGAACCACAGCGTGAGTGCCGACTGGACCGCCGAATATGAAAGGGCGACCGCCGCAGGCGACGACGGCCGGGCCCTTGCCGTATTGCTTAAGGGCCTGGAGACCGGCAGCGCACTGTCCCGGATGCCGCTGTCCATGCTGACCCTGGCTAACAAGCTCTCCGCTGCGACCCCGCTGGGCAAGCAGATGCGCGACCTGATGAAAACAGGCGTCCGCGAGATCAAAGCCATCATCGCCGCCGACATGCCGGCCGAGCCGTTCCTGGAACTGCCGCTGGAAACGCTCATCATCGTCGGTGAGAAGAGCCCGGCATACTTCGGTGTCGCCTGCGCCCAGATCCACGACGTACTCTCCGGTTCCAGCTACACGATCCTGCCGGGCATGGGGCACGACGGTGTCAACAAGGCGCCGGACAAGCTCATCACCGAACTCAGCGACTTCTTCTCCAGCTGAGCCCGCCCTCCCATGGCAACGCGGGGTCAGTGTCCCGCCGGCTGCCCCGCCCCGGCGCCCTTGCGCATCATCGCGGACAGCACGACGGCGGCGAGGGCTATGGCGGAGGCGGTGAGGAACGCCGCATGCATTCCGGCGACGGCGCCCGAGGCCGCTGCGACGACGGCGTAGATGGAGACCAAGAGCGCCGTCCCGGCAGCGCCGGCGACCTGTTGCAGCGTACTGAGGATGGCCGAGCCGTGCGAGTACAGGTGCGGCGGCAGCGGGTTCAGGCCGGTCGTAAAGGCCGGGGTAAAGACCAGCGCGAGGCCCAGGCTCAGGCCCACATGCAGCGCAATGATCCAGCCGACCGGAGATCCGGCATCCAGCGTGGAAAACTGCCACAGGGCGGCCACCATCATGACGGAACCCGTCACGGTCAGCGGCAACGGACCGACCTTGTCGAATAGGCGCCCGATGAAGGGCCCCAGCAGGCCCATCGCGAGGCCGCCCGGAAGCAGGGCAAGGCCCGTCTCGAGTGCCTTGAGTCCGCGGATTTCCTGCAGATACAGCGGCAGCAGAATCACCGTGCCGAAGAGTGCGATCATGGCCACGACGAGCAACAGCACGGACACCGTGAACATCCGGAACTCGAAGGCACGGAGGTCCAGCAGGGGCCCGTCCGTCTTCTGCAGCTTCAGCTGCCGCAGGACGAAGGCCGTCAGGGCCAAAACGCCGGCCAGAAGGGCCGCTGCCGCGGAGATTCCGGGTCCGGACTGGCCACCGCCGATCTGGCTCAGGCCGTACACCAGGCCGCCGAACGCGGGAACGGTCAGCAGGACGGAAATCACGTCAAGGCGGGTCTTGCCGGCCTGACCGATATTGGTCAGGTACCTGACCCCGATACCCAGCGCGGCGAGGGCGATAGGCAGGACAAAGACGAAGATGAACCGCCAGGAGAAGTGCTCGAGAATCAGCCCGGACACCGTGGGGCCCATCGCCGGGGCCACCGAAATGGCGATACTGACGTTGCCCATCACGGCACCGCGGCGCCCCAGCGGCACCAGCGTGAGGATGGTGGTCATCAGAAGCGGCAGCATGATCGCCGTGCCGCCGGCCTGGACGATCCGGGCGATGAGCAGGACTGCAAAACCCGGCGCCAGGGAGGCCAGCAGGGTGCCGCCGGAGAACAGGCCCATGGCCAGGATGAACACTGCGCGGGTGGACAGGCTCTGCAGGATGAATCCGGTCGTCGGAATCACGACCGCCATGGTGAGCATAAATCCCGTGGACAGCCACTGCACGGTGGGGGCGTCGATGCGCAGGTCCACCATCAAGCGTTGCAGCGCCACATTCATGATCGTCTCGTTGAGGATCACGACGAATGTCGCCACCAGCAGCGTTGTGATGATCGTGACGGACTCGCGGGACATCTTCTGCGGCCGCGCCGGCAGAGCGGGGGCCGTCGCCGCTGCGGGCGCCGGGTTTCCGGGCGCGCTTGATGAAACGTCGGTAGACATAGGGGTTCTTTCAGGAAAGCGAAGGTGGTGCCAAGGGGCGTTCTCGCCGCTGCTGGTGCCAACAGCCTATCGGCGTGAGTCATTCCCCGGCGGCGTAATCCGGGCCCGCGGCGGTCAGGTGCTTAGCGGCACGTTGTCGATCAGCCGCACCGGCCCCACCCGGGCCGCAATGATCGCGAGGGCCTCGCCGCGGAAGGGGGTGTCCTGGCAGTTCTCTGCGAGGGGCTCCAGGGTCTGCGGATCCACCACGTCGAAATAGTCCAGCGTCACGAGCGGCTGCGACGCAACCAGGGCCTGCGCGGAGTCCAGTCCCAGCGGCTCGTGTGCGTTGGCGCGGGACTCGATCAGCCGCAGGGCCCGGGAGAGCACCAGGGCGGCCTCCGCCTCGGCCTCGGAGAGGAAGCGGTTGCGGCTGGACAGCGCCAGTCCTTCCGCGGAGCGGACCGTCGGCACCGGAACAATTTCCACCGGGAAGTTCAGGTCCGCCACCATCCGCCGGACCAGCGCCAGTTGCTGCGCGTCTTTTTGGCCGAAGTACGCCCGGTAGGCCGGCCACGCCGGTACCCCGGCCGCCGCTCCCGGCATGCCATAGTGCAGCAGCTTCGCCACGACCGTCAGGGCCCCGTCGAAGTGCCCGGGCCGGGACGCTCCCTCCCACTTCTCCCCCAGCGCGCCGGCGGTGACCCGGACCAGGGGTTCCCCGCCGGGATAGACCTCCTCCACGGCGGGTGCGAAGACCAGGTCCACCCCCTCCGCCTCCAGGAGCGCCATGTCCGCTGCCAGCGTCCGCGGGTAGCGTTCGAGGTCCACAGCCTCGCCGAACTGCAGGGGGTTGACGAAGATACTCGCCACGACGACGTCGTTTTGTGCGACGGCGGTGCGCGCCAGTTGCGCGTGCCCTTGGTGCAGGGCGCCCATGGTCGGCACCAGCGCTTGCGATGAGCCGTGCTTTTCGGCCAGCAGCCGGGCGCTTTCGGCCCGGAGCTCAGCGGCCGTGGTGACAAGCCGGATCATGTCAGGATCCTTCCGGGGACGTCGGAACATCGTGGGCCGGTCCGTCAAGGGCCTCGCCGATGCCGCGGCGCTGCTCGGGTTTCAGCACGCCGCGGCTCCCCGCCCGGCGGGCCGTCGCCCGGGCCATGGCCAGGTAGGCCTGCAGGATATCGCCATTGGAACCGCCGTCGTATTCCCGCAGGGCCTCCGCGTGGGCCGCCACGGTGCCTGTATCGCCGCGGGCCACCGGGCCGGTCAGCGCCCCTTCGCCCGAGGCCAGCGCGTTTTCCAAAGTGGCGCGCAGCAGCGGTCCCAGCATCCGTTCGGGCGAGTCGACGCCGACTTCGCGCAAGAGCTGGGAGGCCTGGGCCACGAGGGTGACCAGGTGGTTCGAACCGTGGGCCAGGGCGGCGTGATACAGCACGCGGTCGGCCTCGGCGATGGCGACCGGTTCGGCCCCCATCTCCACGACGAGGGCCTGGGCGATCGGCAGCATGGCGGCGTCGGCCGTGACGCCGAAGGTGCAGTCCAGCAGCCGGGTCAGGTCCAGGCTCATCCCGGTAAATGTCATCGCCGGGTGCAGCGCCAGCGGCACGGCACCGGCGGCACGGACCGGGTGCAGGATCCCGACGCCGAATCGGCCGGAGGTGTGTGCCACGAGCTGACCGGGCTGCCAGGCGCCGAGCCGGGCCAGGCCTTCCACCAGGGGGCCCAGCGCATCGTCCGGGACGGCGAGCAGCACCAGCTCGGCCCGTTCGACGATGTCCCGGACCTCCAGGACCGGAACGCCCGGCAGCATGGTTCCGGCGCGTTCGCGGCTGGCGTCGGAGACAGCCGACACCCCGATGACCGCGTGTTCCGCGCCCCGCAGCGCCGCTCCGAGCACGGCGCCGACCTTTCCGGCGCCGATGATTCCTACGCCGAGGCGTCCTGGTTTAGCCATGGTTCGGGTCTTCCTGTGTGTTCTCGGTCGGTTCCTGGCCTGCCTGCTGGACCTGGTCCAGCCAGTGCTCGCTGGTCTGCCGCTTCCGGGCAGCCCGGGCGCGGGCAGCCTGCGCGTCCAGCAAAGCCCGGCCCTCGTCCAGCCCGGCCTGGATCAGCCTGGGGGCGACGGGGCCTGCCGTGGTGTGCAGGACCAGGTCCGCGACCCGGAACCGCCTGGCCAGCGGGCCTTGTTCGAGTGCCATGGACTGCGTGCGCTGATGCGGTACCACCACGAGGTGCCGCCACCAGCGGCCCGACCTCAACAGCAGCGCCGTCCCGGTGGCGGTGTAGCCGTTACGCCGCCAGCCCAGCGGCGCCAGCAGGCGGGCGCGGGCCGGGGTGGTGATGAAGCCGTCCCCGGCATTCCGGGCGCCGGGCGCGTCCGCGAAACCGGTGAGGCCGGCCGTAAAAACCCGCACCGGGTCGGGGGTGCCCGGATCGGGCAGGACCAGAGAGAGCATGGTCAGCACTTCGGCAAAGGTCCCCACGGGCAGCAGCGTGGTCCTGGCGGAGGGCTCGCCGCTGCCGCCGGCTGCGCCGTAGCCTGCAACGTTCACCTGGATCCGGTACCAGCCGAAAATCCGCCACAGCGGCGGCTGGCTGATCTGCAGGGCCTGGATCCGGCCCGGCGGCACAGTCTGGGCCTGGGTGTCCAGCAGCCCGTAGCGGAGCCTGATGCCGTCGCGGGAAATGGCGGCGGTGAAGTTGTAGCCCTTATTGAACGAGGACCAATAGGCCGCCAGGAGCCCGATCCCGGCCGGGATCAGGAAGAAGGCGATGCTGCGGTTCTCGGTGAGGGCCGAGAGCAGGACCGAGAGTGCACCGCCGGCAATGAGCACCACGCTCTGCTCGCTCAGGATGAGGGCGCCGGCCAGGCGCGACGGCGGCACCCGCAGCACCGTCTGGACCGGCGCTTCCTCAGCGTCCGGAGCGCCCGGGACGGGAAGCACCCCGGCGGCGCGGGAGAGGATGTTCGCCCGGAGCTGCCGGGCCTCCGGCACACGGAGGTAGGCGAGGCGGACCGCCGACTCGCCGGCGTCCGCGACCTCAAACCTCAGTTCCGCCAGCCCGAAGACCCTCGCGAGCAGCGGCTGGACGATGTCGATGGCCTGCACCCGGTCCAGCCGGGCCTGCCGCTGCTGGCGGAAGATCAGGCCGGAGTTCACCCGGACATAACCGTCGGCCACCTGGTACCTCGTGAAATACCAGGTCAGGATGTAGCTCAGCACGGTCAGCAGCAGGACCGCGCCGCCGAGGCCCAGCAGCCACGGCCCGCGGCCGGAGAGCTGCTCATCGACGAGCGGGCCGCCCTGAAGCACCCGTTCGACGGTGTCACGGCCGAAAAAGAACCCAATGGCAGCCAGCGCAAACCAGCCGCGGACGAAGGGGGAAGCGGGGTGCATCCGGAGCCAGCCGTCGTCGAGCTTCCCGGCGGGTCCTTCCCCGGCAGGGAGTTCACCTGCGGGACGTTCCTCCGCGGGAAGTTCGGTGGCGGGAAGTTCCTCGGCGGGAAGTTTTCCGGTGGGTTCTTCCCCGACAGGACCGCCGGCGGCGGCCGTCACAGTCCGGCCAGACGCGATTCGCCCCGCGCCGAGAGCTGCTCGCGCAGACGCGCACCTTCTGCCGCGGGCAGGCCCGGAATTTCGGCGTTGGTCCCGGGGGACGCGGTGTGCAACTTCAGCGTGCACAGGCCCAGCGAACGTTCCACCGGACCGGCCCCGATGTCGACGTACTGCATCCGGCCGTAGGGGACCACCAGAACGCGCTGGAAGAAGATGCCACGGCGGATCAGCAGGTCCTCGTCCCGTTCGGCGTACCCGATGGAACGGACCTGCCGCGGGATGAGAACAAGCCGCCACAGGGCCAGAAGCAGCATGGCGCCCGGAAGTGCGGCGGCCAGCCACACCGGAGGCCACCGCCACCAGCCGGTCAGGACAAAGACCAGCGGCAGGGCCAGGAGGGCCACGGCCAGGACGTTGCCGAAGGCCCAGCCGGCCAGGCGCACCGTAATGTACTTGGGCGACACCCGCAGCCAGGTGAGGCCCGGGGGATCAATCGCCTCGGTAGGCATATTCACCTTCCGCTGATGGTTTGCCGCGTTTCCCCTGAACATGCGGCGACGACTCGGAGTCGCCGTCCTCCGGCGGGATCCGGCAGAAGCGTTCAACGATGAGGCCCACGATCACCATGATCAGGCCGCCGCCGGCCATGGCCACCGCCTGCCAGGTGATGCCGTGGTCGCTCCGGAGATTCCAGAGCCGGAGCTGTTCCAGGAATATCCCCGCATGCCAGCCCAGCAGCACGGTGCCGGTGTAGGCGCACGCCTGGGCCAGGACCAGGGTCCAGGCCGCCAGGATGGGGTTGAGGATCTTCTTCTTCTTCCCGTTCCGCCACCGCAGGACGCGGATGCCCAGGACCAGTGTGAGGACCACGATCACACTCATGGTCAACAGCCCCGTGAGCGGCAGCACCGGAGTCGGGAGGCTGTAGCGTCCGGTCATCACCGCGGTGAACCAGGCGGTGAGGGCCACGGCGACGCTGATGGCCAACAGGAGGAACGGGCTGGTCAGCTTCACGGCCGCTTCACCGCGCCGTCCGCGTGCTGGAATCCGTCGAACGTGGACAGGCCCGGGAAGTCCGCAGCCCGGACCGCCAGCTCACCGACCCGCTCGCCGTCGAGCTCGGCCGCCGGATCAATGAGGGACCACGGGTAGAGCACGAACGCGCGCTCCGCCGCCCGTGGGTGCGGCAGCGTGAGCGTCGGATCCGCGCTGACGGTGTCCCCGTACGTGATGATGTCAACGTCCAGGGTCCGCGCACCCCACCGGATGTCGCGGACCCGGTGGTGCTGCTGTTCGACCGCGTGGCAGTGCCGCAGCAGCTCCCGCGGCGGCAGCGAGGTCTCCACGGCGATCACCATGTTCAGGAAATCGGGCTGGCCGGGCGGGCCGCCCACCGCTTTCGACTGCACGATCGGCGAAATGGCCAGCAGCCTCACTTCCGGCGGGTCGACCAAGGCGGCGACGGCGGCGGAGAGGGTTTCGCTTCGTTCGCCCAAGTTGCTGCCCAGGGCCAGGATGGCACGGGAGTATTCGCTGCCGCTCATTCCCGCTCCCGGCGGACCGAGACGGAGACGTCGCCGAACTCGACTTCAATCGGGGCCTTGGGTTTGTGCACGGTGATGTCGACGGCGGCCACGGCGAAGCGGCGCAGCACGTCCTCGGCGATCCGCACGGCCAGGGCCTCGATCAGGTTCACGGGTTCGCCCGTGATCCAGCCGCGGATGCAGTCCGCCACTTCACCGTAATGTGCCGTGTCCTGCACCTCGTCGGAAACGGCTGCCCGGCTGAAGTCCAGGTGCAGCACGGCGTCGACGATGAACGGCTGGCCGTCCCGGCGCTCGAAGTCGAACACCCCGTGGTGGCCGACGGCGGTGACTCCGGTCAGCGTGATCTTGTCCATGGCGGCCGGTCAGCCGTTGACGGGAGCGGCACCGGGGGCAACCGGGGACATTTTCGCGGCAACCTTGACGGCGTCCAGGCTGGGGACGACGTCGTGCACGCGCACGGCCCAGGCGCCGCGGGCGGCACAGATCGCGGTGACGGCGGCGGTCGCGGCATCGCGCTCCGCGGGCGGGGCGGCTTTGCCGGCCTCGGTCAAAAGGGTGCCGAGGAAGCGTTTGCGGGACGCGCCGATCAGGATCCGGTGCCCCATGCCCGCCAGTTCGTCCAGGCCTTGCAGCAACTCCCAGTTCTGGTGGTCCTTTTTCGCGAAGCCCAGGCCCGGGTCCAGGATGATCTGCTCCGGCGCGACGCCCGCCGCGTAAAGCTTGCCGCGGACGCCGGCCAGTTCGGCGGCGACGTCGGCAGCCACGTCACCGTACTGGGTCAGGGAGTCCATGGTGGCCGCGTCGCCGCGGCGGTGCATGAGGATGTAGGGCACCTTGGTGCGGGCCACGAGCTCAGCCATCTCCGGTTCCAGGCTCAGGCCGGAGACGTCGTTGATGAGTGCGGCCCCGGCCGCCAGGGCCGCAGCCGCAGTGGCGGCGTGGGTGGTGTCGACGCTGACGAGGGCACCGGCTTTGACGAGGGCCTCAATGACGGGGATAACCCGGCGCTGCTCCTCGTCCGGGCTGACATTGTCAGCGCCCGGGCGGGTGGACTCGCCGCCGACGTCGATGATGTCGGCGCCGGCGTAGAACATCCGCAGGCCGGCGGCGATCGCCGAGTCCGCTGTCGCGTGCCGGCCGCCGTCACTGAAGGAGTCGGGGGTGACGTTCAGGATCCCCATCACGAGGGTCCGGTCGGTGGGCAGGTCGGCGAACCGTGCCGCCGGTCGCGGCCTGCGGAGAAGGGGCAGGGGTGACGTTGCGGGTCCGGTGCCGGGGGCTGCTGCGAGGGAATCCATGGTCTGGTTGGTTACCTTCCGAGTATGAGGCTCATGGCTTCGGCACGGGTGGCCGGATCATGAAGTTGCCCGCGGACCGCGCTGGTCACGGTTTTCGCGCCGGGCTTGCGGATGCCGCGCATCGACATGCAGAGGTGTTCGCATTCGACGACGACGATCGCGCCGCGGGGGTTGAGGTGGGTAACGAGGGCTTCGACGATCTGGGTCGTCAGGCGCTCCTGGACCTGGGGGCGGCGGGCGAACATGTCCACTACCCGCGCCAGCTTGCTCAGCCCGGTGACTTTCCCCTCGTGCGAGGGAATGTAACCCACGTGGGCTATCCCGTGGAAGGGCACAAGGTGATGCTCGCAGGTGGAATAGAAGGGGATGTCCTTGACCAGCACGAGTTCCTCGTGGTCGAGGTCGAACGTGGTCGCCAGGATTTCCGCCGGATCGTGGTGCAGGCCGGCGAACATTTCCGCGTAGGCCTTAGCCACCCGCTTAGGGGTATCGAGCAGGCCGCCGCGGTCCGGATCCTCGCCGATAGCGAGCAGGATTTCGCGCACCGCCGCCTCGATCCGGGGCCGGTCGACTTTGTGGCTCGGGTGCTGGGCTCCGGCGCCCGCCGCCGGAGCGGCGGCGGCGGGTTCGTCGTCATCGAAGTTAAAGGTCACAGAGGCAAGCCTAGCCGGGATGGCCGTCGGACCCGATATCCGTTGCCCCGCCCCGGAACGGTTCCTGGCCCGGGACACCCTGGGCGTGCGGCGGCTGGGCATCCAGCGGCTCTTCGAGCCGGGCGTGCTTGGCTTCTTCCTGCGCCTCCCGCTCGGCTTTCTCCCGGCGCGACTCCACGGGACCGGCCTGCTGGACCGGGCGGGTTTCCTTCGACAGCCACACCTCGCGGAAATCGCGCTTGCGGATGTTCGTGAAAACCTGCGCAATTTCGGCCTGGTTCAGCGTTTCACGTTCGAGCAGTTCGAGCGCCAGGGAATCGAGAACGTCGCGGTTTTCGGTGAGGATGGCGTAGGCCTCATCGTGTGCCCCATCGATCAGCCGGCGCACCTCCTCATCGACGATATAGGCGATCTGGTCCGAGTAGTTGCGCTCGTGGCCGGCGTCGCGGCCCAGGAACGGCTCGCCGCCGCCCTGGCCGAGCCGCACCGATCCGACCCGCTCGCTCATCCCGAATTCGGTGACCATCCGCCGGGCGATCCCGGTGGCCTTCTCGATGTCGTTGGACGCACCGGTGGACGGATCGTGGAAGACGAGTTCCTCGGCGACGCGCCCGCCCATGGCGTAGGCCATCTGGTCGAGGAGTTCATTGCGGGTGATCGAGTACTTGTCGTTCTCGGGCACCACCATGGTGTATCCGAGGGCGCGGCCGCGGGGCAAGATGGTGATTTTAGTGACCGGTGCCGAGTTCCGCAGCGCCGCGGCGACGAGCGCGTGACCGCCTTCGTGGTAGGCGGTGACCTTGCGCTCGTGTTCCTTCATGACCCGGCTGCGTTTCTGCGGGCCGGCCATCACCCGGTCGATGGCCTCGTCCAGGGCGCGGTCGTCAATCAGGTTGGCGTTGGAGCGGGCGGTCAGCAGGGCCGCCTCGTTGAGCACGTTGGCCAGGTCCGCGCCGGTGTAGCCGGGGGTCTTCTTGGCTACTGCCTTCAGGTCGACGCCGGGAGCCATCGGCTTGCCCTTGGCGTGGACCTGCAGGATCTGGTCGCGGCCGATCAGGTCGGGGGCCTCGACGGAAATCTGGCGGTCGAAGCGGCCCGGACGCAGCAACGCGGGATCAAGGACGTCGGGCCTGTTTGTGGCCGCAATCAGGATGACGTTGGTCTTGACGTCAAAGCCGTCCATTTCGACCAGCAGCTGGTTCAGGGTCTGCTCGCGCTCGTCATTGCCGCCGCCGATCCCGGCGCCGCGGTGGCGGCCGACGGCGTCGATCTCATCCACGAAGATGATGGCCGGCGCATTCGTCTTGGCCTGTTCGAAAAGGTCCCGGACGCGGGAGGCGCCCACGCCGACGAACATTTCCACGAAGTCGGAGCCGGAAATCGAGAAGAACGGCACACCGGCTTCGCCGGCGACGGCGCGGGCCAGGAGGGTTTTACCGGTACCCGGCGGACCGTAGAGCAGCACGCCCTTGGGAATCTTGGCGCCGACGGCCTGGAATTTCGCCGGTTCCTGCAGGAATTCCTTGATTTCTTCGAGTTCCTCGACCGCCTCGTCGGCGCCGGCCACGTCAGTGAAGGTCACCTGCGGCATGTCCTTGCTGATCATTTTGGCCTTGGACTTGCCGAACTGCATGACCTTGGACCCGCCGCCCTGCATCCGGGAGAGCAGGAACCAGAAAAGCACACCGAGCAGGAGCATGGGGATCAGGAGGGAGAACAGCCCGGAGAGCCAGTTGTTCTCGACCGGCTGGTCGGTGAACCCGCCGGACGGCTTGGTGTCCGTGACTGCCTTGACCACGTCCTGGGCGCGGGCGTCCACGTAGTAGAACTGGACGTTCTTGCCCTTGTCCTGTCCGTCGATCTGCAGGTTGTCCTTCAGGACCAGGTCCACCCGGTTTTCGCCGTCGAAGATCTTGGCCTGTTCGATCTGTCCGGTTTGGGCCAGCAGGGCCAGGCCCTTGTCCGTGTCGATCCGGCTGGCGCCGCCCGGCGCCAAGGTGGCGAAGGCGAGCAGGAGCATGGCAATCACGACGACAATCCAGATGCCGGGGCCCTTGAAGAAACTCTTAGCTTTCATCTGTGCGGGGCTGGCCCCGTCCCTCCTGGTAGTGCTGCACGGCGAAGATTCTGCGCGCGTGGGGTGTTGCGTCAGGTTCTAGCTATACACCGTCGCAGGGACACACGCACGGACGCGGGCAAAAGTTCCCTGTGGGCGTAGCGGACCGGCGGACCGGCGGACCGAAAGCCGCCGAAAGAGCCCGCCGGCGGTCCGTCGCGGCAGACGGCTCCGGCCCGGAACGGATCGTTCCGGGCCGGAGCCGTCTGCTGTTCGGGCCGGGCGTGCGAGCCGCCGGGCGCCTACTCGTAGACGTGCGGGGCGAGGGTGCCCACGAAGTCCAGGTTGCGGTACTTTTCGGCGTAGTCCAAGCCGTAGCCGACCACGAATTCGTTGGGGATGTCGTAGCCTACGTACTTCACGTCGATCTGGACCTTCAGGGCCGTGGGCTTGCGGAAGGCGGTGCAGATCTCCACCGACGCCGTGCCGCGCGATTCCAGGTTGGTCTTGAGCCAGGACAGTGTCAGCCCGGAGTCGATGATGTCCTCGACGATCAGGACGTCTTTGCCCATCAGGTCGGTGTCGAGGTCCTTGAGGATGCGGACCACGCCGGACGACTGGGTGCCGGAGCCGTAAGAGGAAACCGCCATCCAGTCCATCGAAACGTGGCTGTGGAGCGCGCGGGCGAGGTCTGCCATGACCATAACAGCGCCCTTGAGGACGCCGACGATCAGCAGATCGCGGCCCTCATAGTCCTTGTCGATCTGTGCCGCGAGTTCGGTGATCCGCTGCTGGATCTGTTCCTTGGTGTAGAGAACGTGCTTAAGGTCTGCCTGGACGTCGTTTGAATCCACCAATGGCTCCTGTGTCGATGCGGGGTGCGACTAATTGCGGGGCGGTTTTTGAGGCCGGAATACCAGTTTCCCACAGCGCGCGGCTTCGCGGGGAACCCCTGCTTCCGCGGACGCCGGCCCTGCCTGCAACTGGGCGAGCGAGAGCCGGTAGACGCTCACGCCGCCCGGGAGTTCCACCGGACCGGCGGATCCTTGCCGGCGCAGGAGGGCCTCGGCGGCCAGGAGCCGCCGGTAGCTGGGCTGTTGACCGCCGACGGCGGCGGCAGCCTTCGCGATGACCCGGAACCGCAACGCCGGCGGCAGGTCGCGCAGGGCGGTTTCCGGGAGGCTGATTTCGGTCCCCGAGCGCTCCTGGAGCCCGGCGAAGGCGTCGGCTGCGAGGTCCTCGAGGAAGTCGGCGTCGTGCTGCAGAATGGCTGCGGTCCGGGCAAGGGATTCGGCGACGCCGGGGCCGAGTTTTTCCTCGAGCAGCGGCAGGACCTGAACCCGGGTGCGGGAGCGCGCGTAGGCGGGGTCGGAGTTGCTCGGGTCGTGCCAGGGTTCCAGGTCCTCCGCCGCGCAGATGGCCAGGGTGTCGGCCCGCCGGAGTCCCAGGAAGGGCCGGAGGAGACGCCCGCGGGCGGGCCGCATGCCGGCCAGGGACCGCGTGCCGGACCCCCGCGCGAGGCCCAGCAAGACCTGCTCGGCCTGGTCATCCAGGGTATGTCCCAGCAGTATTGCCTGGGCGCCGGCGTCGTCGGCGGCGGCGTCGAGCGCGGCATGGCGGGCGTCCCGTGCGGCCGCCTCCGGACCGATTCCGGAGGACGCGACGTCGACCGCCCGCACGGTGACGGGCGAGAGCCCGAGGTCCGTGAGCGCCCGCGCCGCGGCGGCCGCGACGGCGGCCGAACCGGGCTGCAGCTGGTGATCGACCACCACCGCACCGATGGACACCGGATGGCCGTCAACGTGGCCGCGGCGGGCGAAATGGCCGGCGACGGCGGCGAGCGCCAGTGAGTCCGGCCCCCCGCTGCACGCGACCAGGATCCGCTCCGGGTAACCGGCCTCGGCCAGGGCATCCCCGAGCATCTTCCGGGCTGTTCCGACGACGGGATCCAGCCGGCCGGGGCGGCGCCGACCGCGCGGGGCGGAGTCAGTCGCCGCCGACGCGTCGGGTGCGGGCAACGCCTCGTGCTGGCTGCCGGGCATCGGGATCAGAGTCCCATCCGGTCGAGCCAGAGCTTCGAGTCGTGGATCTCGGCTTCGGTAGGCAGGTGGTCCGCCGATTCCCAGACCTTGTTGAAGCCGTGCATGCCTGCGGCGGCGACGACTTCACGCACAAACTTTGAGCCGTCGGCGTACTGGCGCATCTTGGCATCGAGGCCCAGCAGGTTGCGGATGAATTTTTCGATCAGGCCGCGGTCCGCGCCGCGGGCGTTGAAGCGTTGCCGGATGGTCTTCACCGACGGCACAATGCTCGAATCGACGGCGTCCATCACGACGTTGGCGTGGCCTTCAAGCAGGCTCATCAGTGCGGTGAGGCGGGAGAGTGCCGCCTTTTCCTCCGGGTCCTGGAGGAGGTCCAGGATGGCGCCGCGGCCAGGGGCCGTCCCCGACGCGGTGCGGTCCTTGAGCGACTTCGCAGCGGCCGAGGCCCGTTCCATCAGGGAATCGACGTTGCCCAGCAGGTGGCCGCTGAGGTTTTCGATTTCGTCCAGCATGTGGTGCCGCAGCCAGGGCGCGGCGGCGAACTGCACCCGGTGGGTCTGTTCGTGCAGGCATACCCAGAGCCGGAAATCAGCGGGTTCAACGTTGAGTTCGCGTTCCACGGCGATGATGTTGGGGGCGACGAGCAGGAGCCGCCCGCCTGCGGGTGCCGCGGAGTTCTCGGCGAGCGCCGAGAAGGGGTCATATTGGCCGAGGACTTTGCTGGAGAGGAAGGCCAGGATCGCGCCGAGCTGGCTGCCGGTAATGGCGCCGCCGACGCTGGCGGCCCCGGGGGTGATGGTGGCCCGGCGGTCTTCGAGCATCTTTTCGATCGCCGGCTTGAGCATCACGGCGAAGCTCTGCGTGTTGGCTTTGGCCCAGGAGGCCCGGTCCACCACCAGGACCGAGGAATCGCGGAGATCCCGGGCGGCTTCGAGCCCCGTGATCTCGTGGACGTGCTGCACGGAGATCTCCGCCATGAGGCGGAGGTTTTCGACGGCGGCGCCGATTTCGGCCGAGCCGAGGGTCGGCCCTGCGGGGGCCAGGCGGGCGGCCGTGGAAGCGGCAAGCTCCCAGTTGATCAGGGCCGGGGCTGATGTCTCGCTCGCAGAGGACTCCATAGGCTCCATCAGATCACAGGGGCCTGAGGATCCGCCTTAAGTTCACCGCCGGGCGAACAGGCCGGCGAGCACCCTGATGGTCAGGCGTACTTGCGGGCCGTCCGTCACCGGCAGCCGCAGCCTGCCAGTGCGGCTGCGGAGCGGTCCAGCACCGATCTGTTGTCGGCGCCCGGGCTGAGGCCGTTGCCGATGAAGGAGAACACCAGCAACCGGCCGTCCGCGTCGACGACGTAGCCGCTCAGGGCGCTGACCGTGTTCAACGTGCCCGTCTTCGCACGCACGAGCCCGGCGCCGGCGGCGGTGGTCCCGTCCCGGAACCGTTCGCCGAGGGTCCCGGTCAGGGCCGCCACCGGGAATCCCGGCAGGGCCGCGCGCAGCATCGCGTCCTCGCCTGAAGTGATGGCCCGGACCATCCCTGCGAGCTGCCGGGCCGAGACCCGGTTGGTCAGCGCCAGGCCGGACACGTCCGCGGCGTGGAGGGTATCCGTCGGAATCCCCAAATCTGCCGTCTGCTCAAGCACGGCGGCGACGGCGCCGTCGTTGCTGGCCGGTTTGCCGCTTGCGAGCGCCGTCATCCGGCCGATCGCCTCGGCGAGGTAGTTGTCCGAGGTCTCCAGCAGCCGCTCCACTTGCTGGCCGACGGTCGCGGACTGGACCTCGGCCAGGACCTGCGTCGCGGGCCCTGGGTTCAGCCCGGCCCCCGGGGATCGCAGGACGCCGGGCGCCACGGTCAGTCCGGCGTCCGGGAGGGCTGCCGCAGCGGCGCTGAGCTGGCCGGCGAAGGACTCGGCGGCAGTCATGGCAGCGTCCTGGGGGCGCGGTCCGGTGAGCCTGGCCGGGTCGAACCGGGCCGAGTTCAGCGCGAGCGGGTACAGCGGTGCGATCTCGCCGGCGGCCACGTCGTCCGGGCTCCACTGCCCGCTCAGCGGCGGACCGGTGAAGAGGGAGTCGTCCAGCAGCACGTTCACCGTCCCGGTGACGCCCTCGGCCTGGAGGGCCTGGACGGTGGACCGGGCAAGCGTCGCGAGTCCTGCGCGGCCCAGGACCGCACCGGGGTCCGATTCGCCCGCGCCGAGCAGGACGTCTCCTCCGCCGGTCAACACAACGGATCCGGGGGTCGGGCCGGTCGCGACACTCGTGCTGAACCTGCGCTCCGGGCCCAGCACGCGCAGGGCCGCCCCGGCAGTGAAGATCTTCATGTTCGAGGCGGGAACGCGGGCCGCGTCGCCGGATCGGTCAAAAAGTACCTGCCCGGTCGCGGCGTCCTGGACGACGCCGGTGAACGACCCGCCGCCGTCGGCCCGGAGTGTTTCGTTCAGCAGGGCCGCCAGCGGGCCGGCGGCCGGGAGCGGTGCGGCGTCGCTGAGGCTTCCGGCCGGGCCGGGGTCCGTGCTGCCAGGCAATGCCAGTGCCGTCGGGGCCTGCTGCCACGGTACGGCCGGGACGGCGGCCGGGGTCCGGTCCGTGCCGCGCAGTGCCGGGGCGAGGGCGAGACCCGCGGGGAAGGCCAGCGCCGCGATGATCAGGGCCGGGAGGACCAGTGGAACGTACCTGTGCAGCAGCCCCGGCGTGGGGTCCGCGCCGGTCCGGCGCGTTCTGCGTTTCATACCGTTCCTGGTCCTCTGGTCCCTGAAATGTCTGCACTAGTTCCTGAAACCAGGGCCTCTCGCTATATCCTCAATAATAGTCGGCGGCACCGGCGCCGTTTTTTCGTCGTCACGCGTGCCGCACCCCCTGAAGCCGTCAAGGAGCATTCCATGAAGCATGACGTGACCATCGAGATCCCCAAGGGATCCCGCGTCAAGTACGAAGTCGACCATGAGACCGGCCGTGTCCGCCTGGACCGTGTGCTGTTCACCTCCATGCAGTACCCCACCCACTACGGGTACTTCGAGAACACCCTGGGCGAGGACGGCGACCCGTTGGACGCGCTGGTGCTCCTGCAGGATTTCGACCTGCACCCCGGCGTGATCGTCGAGTCCCGCCCGATCGGCGTCTTCAACATGACCGACGACGGCGGCGGCGACGCCAAGGTCCTGTGCGTGCCGGTTGATGCACGGTTCGATCACATCCAGGAAATCTCGGATGTGAGCGAGTTCCTGATCAAGGAGATCGAGCACTTCTTCACCCGGTACAAGGATCTGGAGCCCGGCAAATGGGTCAAGGCCGAGGGCTGGGGCGACCGTGCCGCCGCCGAGGCCGAGCTGGAGGCATCCATCAAGCGCTACGTGCCGACAGCGCACTAACGCACCGCAGTTAAAGCAGCGCGGGGTCACTTCCGGCCCCTTCCGGGCGACCGGACGGGCCGGAAGTGACCCCGCGTTTTTTGTGTCAGGCAGGCTCCCCGGCGCCCAGGGTCCACGCGCTGATAGCTGCCGGGTCTTCGCCGAAGTCGCGGGTATGGTCGCGGGCCCGCATGCGGCGGTCCTGCAGCGACTGGCGCAGCAGCGAATGCTCGGCCGAGAGTCCCGGCACCCGGTCGATCGCGTCGATAGCCAGCTGGAAGCGGTCGATCCCGTTCAGCATGGCCATGTCGAACGGCGTGGTGGTGGTGCCTTCCTCCTGGTAGCCGCGCACGTGCAGGCCCTCCTGGTTGGTGCGCCGGTAGGTCAGCTGGTGGATCAGCGACGGATAGCCGTGGTAGGCGAAGATGACGGGTTTGTCCGTCGTGAAGATCCCGTCGAAATCCCGTGATGTGAGCCCGTGCGGGTGGTCGGAGGCGTCCTGCAGCCGCATCAGGTCCACGACGTTGACCACCCTGATTTTGAGTCCGGGAGCGCCCTGCTTGAGTAGCTCCGCGGCGGCGACCGTTTCGACGGTCGGCACGTCACCGGCGCAGGCGAGTACGACGTCGGGCTCTTCGCCCGGGACTTCAGACCCCGCAAACTCCCAGATCCCCAGTCCCCGGCGGCAGTGATGCGAGGCATCGGCGGGTCCCAGCCAGGCGGGCGAGGGCTGCTTGCCGCTGACCACGATGTTGACCAGGTCCCGCGACGCCAGGCACTGTTCCATCACGGCAAGGAGCGTGTTGGCGTCCGGTGGCAGGTAGACGCGGATGACTTCGGCTTTTTTGTTGACGGCGTGGTCGATGAATCCCGGGTCCTGGTGGGAGAAGCCGTTGTGGTCCTGCTGCCACACGTGCGAGGACAGGAGGTAGTTTAGCGACGCCACCGGTTGGCGCCAGGGCAAGTGCCGGTGGACTTTGAGCCATTTGGCGTGCTGGTTGAACATGGAGTCGACGATGTGGATGAAGGCCTCATAACAGTTGAAGACTCCGTGCCGGCCGGTGAGGAGGTAGCCTTCGAGCCAGCCCTGGCAGAGGTGCTCGCTGAGTACCTCCATGACCCGTCCGGCGCGGGCGAGGTGCTCGTCCGGGGCTTCGATCCGGTATTGCCAGACCTTGTCGGTGACCTCGTAGACGTCCTGCAGGCGGTTGGAGGCGGTCTCGTCGGGGCCGAACAGCCGGAAGGATTCGGGGTTGAGCGCGATCACGTCGCGCAGCCAGGACCCCAGCGTTCTCATGGGACTGATCCGTTCGGTGCCCGGTTCCGGGACCTCGACGGCGTGCCCGGCATAGCCGGGGAGCCGGAGCCGGCGCAGCAGCAGTCCGCCGTTGGCGTGCGGCGTGGCGCTCATCCGCAAGCCGCCGGCGGGAGCGTTCCCGGCCGTCCCGGGATCCAGCCGGCCGGTCGTGTCGAAGAGTTCCTCCGGCCGGTAGGACTTCAGCCAGTCTTCCAGTTGCGTCCGGTGCGCCGGGTTGCTGCGGACCTCTTCCAGCGGCACTTGGTGGCTGCGCCAGGTCCCTTCGACGGGGAGTCCGTCAACGGTCTTGGGACCGGTCCAGCCTTTGGGTGAACGCAGCACGATCATCGGCCAGCGCGGGGCTTCGGCCGCGGCGCCGGTTCCTTCCTCTGCGGATGCGGCGTCCTTGCCGCGCCGGCGGTCGGCCTGGATCGCCCGGATTTGCGCCAAAGCCGTGTCCAGCGCCGTAGCGAAGGCGCGGTGGGCCGCCGGCGCGTCGTCCGGGTCGGCCACCGTCACAAAGTGCGGTTCGTGGCCATAGCCCCGCAGCAGTTGCTCCAGCTGGGACTCGGGCATCCGGGCCAGAATGGTGGGGTTCGCGATTTTGTAGCCGTTGAGGTGGAGAATCGGGAGCACGGCGCCGTCGGCAACCGGGTCCAGGAAGTTGTGCGAGTGCCAGCTCGCGGCGAGCGGCCCCGTTTCCGCCTCGCCGTCCCCGATGACCACGGCCGTGATCAGCCCGGGATTATCGAAGACCGACCCATAGGCGTGGGCCAGCGAGTAGCCGAGCTCCCCGCCCTCGCTGATGGACCCGGGGGTTTCCGGCGCGGCGTGACTGGGAATTCCGCCCGGATAGGAGAACTGGCGAAACAACTCGGCCATGCCTTCTTCGTCGTTGCCGACGTGGCCATAGATTTCCGAATAGGTCCCTTCGAGCCAGGCATTGGCGACCACGGCGGGTCCGCCGTGGCCCGGTCCGGCGACAAAAAGCATCGGCTGTTCATCCCGGCGGATGACCCGGTTCAGGTGCGCGTAGACGAAGTTCAACCCCGGCGTGGTCCCCCAGTGCCCCAGCAGCCTGGCCTTGGTGTCTTCTGCCCTGAGGGGTTCCCTCAGCAGCGGGTTGGACCGCAGGTAGATCTGCCCCACGGAGAGGTAGTTGGCCGCCCGCCACCAGCGGTCAACGAGCTCCAGGTCCGCATCGTCCGGAACCTGGTCCCGGGCGCGGCGGGGCGTCGCAGTGCGATCCCCGGACGGGGCGGTCAGGGACGTTTCGTTTACCTCGGTGGTCATTGTGGTCCTCTCGTCGGTCAGTCCTCCGCCGGCGGCGCTTCGGTCCATCGCAACACGGACCCCCGGAGTGCACAAGTCCCTGGCGGCCAGCCCCCGGGCCTGCTCTTGCCAGCCCGTTACCGCCCGGTAGTGTGTGATCCACAATGTTCACGCTGACCATTAACCAGACCGACAGCCGGCGCGACGGCGACCGCGTGCCGCAGCTCCTCAAGGACCTGCGGCACGTCCCGGCACGCCTGGACTTTGACCGTTCGGTCGAGGATGAGGTGCAGGGCATTGTGGATCACGCGCACCAGGCCGTCGACGTTGCGCTGGTGGCCCTGCGCACCGGTCACTGGTATGTCGGAATCGGTGTGGGACCGGTCAACGAACCCCTGCCGGACCGGATCAAGGACGCCTCCGGTCACGGCCTCATCTACGCCCGCCGTGCCGTGGACCGGCTGCGCAGCGGCAAGGACCGCATCCCGGTGGCGGTGGAGGGCCCGCTGGCCGACCTTGCGGCCGAGTCCGAGGCGGTCCTGCGCCTGCTGGGGCACATCGTGCGTGACAGAAGCCCCGCCGAATGGCGCGTCCTGGACCTGCTGACCCCCGGGGTCCGCGGACAGCAGAAAGCGGTCGCCGAGGAACTGGGGATCACCACCCAGGCGGTGAGCAAGGCGGTGGCCCGGGCGCAGTGGAACGAGGAGCACGCGGCCCGTCCGGCCGCCGCCCGGCTGCTGGGCCTCATCCTCGATGTCCGGTAGGAACACTGCCCGGGTCACTCCAGCCGGCCCTCACCGCGCTGGAATCCCCGGATCGCAATCCGTAACTTCCCGCCGCGGCCCGGTCCTACAGCAGGCTGCGCAGCACGTGGGCGGCGCCGTCCTCGAAGACGGACTTGGTGATCTCGTCGGCGGCGGCGATGACTTCCACGGGCGCCTGTCCCATGGCCACGCCCCGGCCTGCCCAGGTGAGCATCTCGATGTCATTGCGCCCGTCGCCGACGGCGACGGTACGGTGCGTGCCGATGTCCAGCCGGCCGCGGAGACGCTCAAGCGCGCTGGCCTTGGTCACCCCGTCAGCCGCGATATCCAGCCAGGCCGTCCAGCCGACCGAATAGGTCACTCCGGCGAGGCCGATGTGGCGGATTGCGGCGTCGAACTCTTCCGGGGTGTTCTCGGCGCTGAAGACAACCACGCGGACGGCGGTCGCTTCCAGCATGGTCTGGAAGTCCACGCCGATTGCCTCGACGCCGAAGCTGGCGTCCTGGAAGCGTTCGGTGGAAAGGAAGTTGCCGTCCTCATCCTCCAAGGCATATTTGGCCGTCGGCAGCTGCTTGCGCAGGGCCCGGAGCGCGGGACCGGGGTCGAAGGTGGCCTTGTGGATAACCTCGTAGCCGTCGGCCAGCCCGGAATCGAGGCGCAGGGTCACACCGCCGTTGCAGCAGACGGCATAGCCGTTCTCGATGCCGATGTGCTCGATGATGGGCAGCGTGGCGTTGAGCGAGCGGCCCGTGGCGATCATCACGTGGTGGCCCGCCGCAACGACCGCCCGGGCGGCTTCGCGAACAGGATCCGACATGTGGCCGTCGTGGTTGACGAGGGTGCCGTCAACATCCAGGGCGATCATCAGTTTGTCATGGGCGCTGGGCCGGTCATCGTTGCCGGCTACTGAGGTTTCAGTCGAAATAGTCATTCCCCCAGTAGAGCAGAGACCCCCCGCAGGCAGCTAGGACGCGCGCCACAGCAGGGATTAAATCGGAATGAAGATCCTGTGACGCGCAAATTACCCCCCGGTCTCCGTGTCCCGGCGCCGAGGGGTAATTTGAGGGCCGCAGCCTGTCCGGCGCGTCGTGGTCGTTCAGGTCAGAGCACCGGCAGGACCGTCATGCCGCCAAGGTACGGCTGCAGGGCTGCAGGCACGTTGACTGACCCGTCCGGGTTCTGGTGGTGCTCCAGGATGGCCACAATCCAGCGGGTGGTGGCGAGCGTGCCGTTCAGCGTGGCCACGGCCCGGGTTCCCTTCGGGGCTCCGGCCTCGTTGAAGACACGTTCACGGATGTTCAGGCGGCGGGCCTGGAACGTGGTGCAGTTCGACGTCGAGGTCAGTTCCCGGTACGCGCCCTGGGTGGGGACCCAGGCCTCGCAGTCGAACTTACGGGCCGCAGAAGTACCCAGATCGCCGGCGGCGGTGTCGATCACGCGGTAGGGCAGCTCGCACTTCGCCAGCATCTCTTCTTCCCAGGCCAGCAGGCGGGCGTGTTCGGCGGCAGCTTCTTCGACCGTGGTGTAGATAAACATCTCCACCTTGTTGAACTGGTGCACCCGGATGATGCCGCGGGTGTCTTTCCCGTGCGACCCGGCCTCGCGCCGGTAGCACGAGCTCTGTCCGGCGAAGCGGATCGGGCCGGCGGAAAGGTCCAGGATCTCGTCGGCGTGGTAGCCCGCGAGGGGCACCTCGGATGTTCCCACAAGGTACAGGTCGTCTTCGGCCAGGCGGTAGATTTCGGCGTCGTGCTTGACGTCGAAGCCGGTGCCCTGCATGGTTTCCGGACGGACCAGCGTGGGGGTGATCATGGGAACGAACCCGGCATCGATCGCCTGCGCCATCGCCATTTGCAGCAGCGCCATTTCCAGCCGCGCACCGACGCCCCGCAGGAAGTAGAAGCGCGAGCCCGAAACCTTGGCGCCGCGCTCCATGTCGATGGCGCCGATCAGCTCACCGATTTCCAGATGGTCCTTCGGCTCAAAATCAGGGAACTCCCGCGGAGTGCCGACGGTCTTGACCACGATGTAGTCATCCTCGCCGCCGGCCGGGACACCGTCCTCGATGAGGTTGGGGATGCTCCGGAGCAGCTCCTCCTGGGCGGCCTGGGCGGTGTCGGCCTCCGCAGAGGCCGCCTTGACCGACGCCGCGAGGACCTTGACCTCGGCCAGCAGGGCCTGTTTTTCCTCGCCCTTGGCCTGCGCGACCTTCTTGCCGAAGGCGTTCTGTTCAGCCCGCAGGTTCTCGAAGCGGACCAGCGCCGCACGCCGGGCGGCGTCGGCCTCGATAACCGCGTCCACCACGGATTCGTCGGCGCCGCGGGCGCGCTGGCTGGCACGGAACTTGTCCGGATTTTCGCTGAGGTCTTTTACGTCGATCACGAGACTAGAGTATCCAATCCGGCCGGGGTTGCCCGGCACCTCCGACAGGAGGCAGCGGCGGGATACTGTTGGAGCACAATGAGCGACTGGCTGCTGTACCTCCTCATCGCTGGACTTTCGGTATTCGCCGTCACCAGCTGGTGGGGTGTGCGCCGGCTGAAAGCCAAGCACAACCGCCGGGCAGTCTGGGACGAAACCCACCGTCCGGAGCCCGGGAACCAGCGCGTGGCGGTGGTCATGAACCCGATCAAGGCCAGATCGGCGGAGGCCCGGGCACTGATCGAGGCGGCCTGCGCCAAGGCCGGCTGGGACGCGCCGCTGTTCTTCGAAACGACCGCCGCGGATCCCGGCTTTTCGCAGGCGCGGTCAGCCTTGGAGGCGGGGTCCGACGTGGTCCTTGCGGGCGGCGGGGACGGTACCGTCCGCGCTGTGGCCGAGGTCCTGGCCGGCACGAAGACCCCGATGGCGCTGATTCCGCTCGGAACGGGAAACCTCCTGGCCCGCAACATCCATCTGGAAGTCAATGACCTGCGGGGCAACATCCACGCGGCGCTCTTCGGGCACCAGCGTTTCATCGACTCGGCGCGGATGCAGATCGAGAACGACAAGACCGGGGAATTCGCGGAGCATGTCTTCCTGGTCATCGCCGGAATCGGGATGGACGCGGAAGTGGTCCGGGATACCAACGACGGGTTGAAGAAGGCCGTGGGCTGGCTGGCCTATACGGAGGCCGGCGTCCGGCACCTGCCCGGCCGCCGGAAGAAAGTCTCGATCGAACTCGATGACCTGCCCGCGCAGAGCCGCAAGATCCGCAGCGTGCTCTTCGCCAATTGTGGACTGGTACCGGGCGGAATCGACTTCATCCCGCAGGCAATGATCGACGACGGGGTGCTGGACGTGGTCGTCATGAGTCCGCGGAGCGCCATCGGCTGGCTCGCGATGTCCACGAAGATTGTCTTCAAGCACAAACGGAATTTGCCCGTGATGACCTATTATCGGTCGGGGAAAGTGACCATCCGGTGTGCCGAGCCGATGCCCACCCAGATCGACGGCGATACCTTCGGCGGAGCCACCAAGGTCACGGTGCAGATTGATCCGGCGTCGCTGCTGATCCGGGTCAAGGACGGCATCGACGCGGATTAGGCGCCGGCCTGCTTCTTCGCGTCGGCGGTCTTTTTCGCGTCGGCGGCAGCCTTGGCGGCGCGGGCCTCGGACTGCTCACGGATCATGGCCTGCTCCTCCTCGAAGCGCAGCCGGTCCGCGCGGTCGGCGTCGTCGCCGTCCCAGTCCTGGTTCTCAGCGGTCGGCTTGGGGTTCACGATCATTCCCTGGCCGTCGTTTTCTGTGCTGGTCCCTGACATGACCTGTTCCTTCCGGTAGAGGCCTTCCTCAATGGATCAGGCAAGCATACGCACAGTTATCAGGAGGCGGAAGTGCCGGATGGGGCATTTGTCTGCGCATGCGGCGTGGACTCCGGTGCGGCTGATGCCCCCTCGAGAATTTCTTTCACCCAGAAGTGGGCCGCGCGGAATGCCCGGTCCGAGGTGTGCTCCTCAACCTCTGTCCGGATGCCGTCGGCGCGGGAGTAGGAGCCCAGGAACCGGGTGGCGGGGCTGATCCGGTGCAGGCCGGCCAGGGCATCGGCGACCCGTGCGTCGGCCACGTGCCCGTCGGCGTCGATGCTGAAGAAATAGTGCCCCAGGTATTGCCCGGTCGGGCGGGATTCGATCCGGCTCAGGTTCACGCCGCGGGTCGCGAACTGGTCCAGGATTTCCATCAGCGCGCCGGGCCGGTCCTCGGGCAGCGGAACCACCACGGTGGTCTTATCCGCGCCGGTGCGCCCGGGCAGTTCGCCGGGGCGGCCGACCAGCACGAACCGGGTCACCGCGCCCGGATTGTCGCCGATATTTTCGGCCAGGACAGTCAGGCCGGGCTGCTCGCCGGCCACAATCGGGGCGCAGATGGCGGCGTCGTAGTGCACCACGTCTTCGAGGAGCCCCATGGCGGCGGCCGCGGTCGAGGAACCCGGTATATATTCTGCATCGGGTATATTATTTTCGGCCCAGAGCCTGCACTGCGCCCAGGCATGGCCGTGGGTGGAGATGCGGCGGATATCCTCGATCCGGGTCCCCGGCCTGGCCACCAGCACGAAGCTGATCGGCACGAGGGCCTCCCGGAGGATCCGCAGTTCCTGGCCGGTGGCGATGGCGTCAAGAGTCGCGGTAACCCCGCCCTCGACGGAGTTCTCGATCGGCACCATGGCCGCATCAGCCGAGCCTTCACGGACCCGGTCCAGTGCCGCGTTCACGTTCGAGGACGGGATACGGACGGCGTCCGCCGCGCCCGGGACCTGCATCAGGGCCGCTTCGGTGAAGGTGCCTTCGGGGCCCAGAAACGTGTAGGTGACGGGTGAGGCGGGCATGAATATTCCTTTTTCGGTTACAGGACGACGGGCTTGAGCCCGTTGTCGGACACCAGCGGCATCCCGGTTTCAAGCCACTGGTCCATCCCGCCGGCGACGTTGATGGCAGAGTAGCCCTGGCCCACGAGCCACTGGGCGGCCCGGGTGGAGCGGCCGCCGGTGCGGCAGATGACGTACAGGTCCTCGTCGGGATCGAGTTCCTCGAGCCGGGCCGGAAGCTGGTCCAGAGGGATGTGCAGTGCCCCCTCAGCGTGGCCGGCGACCCATTCATAGTCCTCACGGACATCGAGGATGCTGGCTCCGTCGGGGATTCCGGAGACGGTGACGGTTTCGAAGTCGCTCATGGGTCGTCCTTTCCGCAGATGCAGGGGTGTGTCCCAGCGTATCGCCAGCCGCACCTGGAGGTCCCACCCGGCGGGCAGGTTACGCTTCTGGGGAGCGCGAAGGAGAGTCCATGGTTGCACCGCTTCCCCGCCCGGCACGCCCCGGAGGGGACATGTCCAGCGGCCCTCCTTGGACATGCCCTCCCGCAGCCGCGGACACTGGACATAATGCCGCTATGCCCGTCCGTGGCATCCGGGAATGGGCATGCCCCGCCGGAGCCGCAGCGGCCCGAGGCGTCCCCGGACGGCGTTCGCGTGGCTGAAATCCACGAACTCACGGCGGTGCAGCTGCGCGATGCGCTGCGGTCCGGGGAACTCTCTGCCCGGCAGGCCGTGGAGCATTTCCTGGACCGGATCGGCCACGAAAACCCGCGCCTCGGGGCGTTCATCACCGTGACCGCGGAGCAGGCCCTCAAGGACGCGGGACGGGCCGATAAGTTCCACGCCCGGCATACCGGGGCCAAGGACCGCGCCCTGCCGCCGCTGCATGGCATGCCGGTCGCCTTCAAGGACCTGACCGATGTGGCGGGTGTTGTGACCACGCACGGCAGCGCCGCCCTGGACCACCGGCCCGCCCTGTCCGACGGCGCCCTGGCCGCAACACTCAAGCGTGCCGGCACCATTTCGCTGGGGAAGACCCAGGTCCCCGAGTTTGGCCTGACGGCGTACAGCGAGAACCACATCGCCCCGGCGTCGCGCAATCCGTACGCGTTGAGCCGAAGTTCGGGCGGGTCCTCGGGCGGCAGCGCTGCCGCGGTCGCGGCCGGATTGCTGCCGTTCGCCCCGGGCTCGGACGGCGGCGGCTCGATCCGGATTCCGGCCGCCGCGTGCGGGCTGGTGGGGTTGAAACCGGGCCGGGGCCTGGTGCCGGCCGGCGAGAGCGCCGGGGATCCGGCCGGACTGGTCGTCGCCGGGCCGCTGGCGCGTTCCGCGGCAGACGCGGCGCTGCTGCTGGACGCCCTGGTCGACGGCACCGGCGGCGTGCCCGGCGGGTCGGCGGCCCCGGGCTACCTGGAGCTGATGTCCCGTGAACCGCCCCGGCTACGGATCGGCGTCAGCCTCGACAGTCCCTGGCAGAAGATTTTCCCGTTCACGCCGGACAGCGAGGCACTCGATGCCCTCGCGGTAGGGGTCCGCCTGCTGGCCGCGGCCGGACACCACACGGCGGACGCGCCGGTCAGCTACGACAACCGCTACCCGGACGCGTTCACGACGGCGTGGACTGCCGCCGTCGGGGCCGCCCGCATTGCGCCCCAGCGCGAAGCGCTCCTGACGCCCCTGACGCGCACCTTCCGCCGCCGCGCCCAGCAGCGCAGTGCGGCGAAACTGAACGAGTCCCTCGCCTTCCTGCGGCAGTTCCAGCGCGATACGGCCGCGCAGTACGCCGCGTGGGACCTGATGCTGATGCCGGCCCTGGCGCAGACGCCCCGGCCCGTTGGCTGGTTCACCGGGACCGGCCACGGCGACGGGTACTGGCCTGCCACGGAATGGGGCAAAGACGCCGACGGCGACTACCGGCGGCAGTGTGAGTTTGCGCCGTGGTCCTCGATGGTGAATGTGTGCGGCCTGCCGGCCGTGAGTATCCCGGTGCACTGGACCGGCGGCGCCCCGGGGTCCGGCCTGCCGATGGGCATCCAGCTCATCGGGCCGATGGGCTCCGAAGCGCTGCTGCTCCAGGTGGCCGCGCAGCTGGGCTGCTGACGGGACGGATCGCCACCGCGCCGGGCCAGGGCCTCTACTTCATGATGTAGCCGGCAACGTCTGCGACCAGATGCACCGTCCCGCCGGAGGTATTGGTGATCCTGATCTTGCCGTCCCAGCCGACCGGTACCACGGCCAGGTTGGGAACCGTCTGGCCCCGCGCGAAATTCACGTTGGAGGCATTCGGTTTGGTCGTCCGGGACGCGAATGCGGTCAGGAAGCCGGCGGACCGCGCCCCCGTGACGGTGAGGTTCACCACGACGGCGGACATTCTGGCTGGCAGCCCTTTGACGCCCGCCACCTGGATGGCTACCGAGCTACCGGCGCTGATCCGGCCGGAAGATATCCGGGTATCCAAGAACCGCGTTGGCGCGGGAAGTGCGCCAAAGGCACCGGCCCGGTCCGGCTCACCGGCGAGGAAATATCCGGACACGTCGGCAACCACCTGCGCCGAGCCGGACGAAGTGTTGGAGATTGTCACTTTCCCGTTGCGCCCGATCGGAACCACGACGAGATTCGGAATCGTCTGGCCCGCCGCGTAGTTCACGTTGGACGCGTTGGGCCTGTCGGTGCCGGTCGCGTGCGCCGTCAGGAAGCCGGACGCCTTGGTCTCCGTGGCCGTCAGGTTCAGGACAACGGCCGCAGCGTTGGCCGGAACTCCTCGGGTGCCGGCCACAGTGAACGACACCGCCCGGCCGCCGATCACTTTTCCGGAGGAGGTTCGCGTGTCCAGGAAGCGGGTCGGGGCAAGGGAGGCGAATGCGCCCGGGACAGAAGGCGTCCCGGCGCGGAAATACGCCGAGACGTCGGCGACCAGCTGGACGGAGCCGGAAGAGGTGTTGAAAACAGTCACGCGCCCGTCCGCGCCCACGGGTACGACGGCGAGGTTGGGGACGGTCTGCCCGGCAGCATAATTGACGTTGGAGGCGTTGGGCTTTTCCGCCCCGGAGGCATACGCGGTGATGAAGCCGAACGAGGTCGCCTCGGTCACGGTCAAGTTGACGACCACAGCGGCGATATCTGCCGGCAGCCCGTTCACCCCGGCGGCCCGGAAGGACACCGATCCCCTGCCCGGAACCGGACCGGAGGACAATCTGGTGTCAAGGAACCGCGTCGGCGCGACAGGCACCGCCTCGCCGGGATAGCCCGTCGGGGCGGAACCAGTCCCGGTGTTGCCGACGGCCTGCGAGTAGCCGGAGAGGTAAGTCTTGCCGAGGTATTCGACGCCGGTCCGGGAGAAATGGGTGTCGTCCCCGGGGTTCAGGCCGCCCCGCATGGCGTCGGCGAACCCGGTATGGGCGACCCTCGACGGGGTCTCGCGGTGGCTGCGGTCCACGTTCTTCCTGCCGGGGTTGGCGTCGATTCCCTCCGGCGTCATGCGTCCGACCACAAACGGCAGCGTCGGCGCCTTCAACCGGGACCGGAAGTACCCGATCAGCTCATCGAGCCTGGCACTGTACGCCTCCGTCGACATCCACGAACTGCCTTCCCCCTGATGCCAGAGGATGCCCTCGAGGCTGACCGTGTAACCGGCCGCCCGGGCCGCCGCAATCCCCTCCAGGGTCTGCGCCACGGCCAGGCCCGGCAGGTCATACTCCGGGGCGGACGCCGCCCCGACCGACCAGGTCAGCTTCCCTGCGGCGGATGTGAACGCGGTGTTGCCGTGCGCGGCCGGAATGATCAGGATACCTACGCTGCCGGGCCGGGTCTTGAGGTACTCCCGGGCAAAGGTCGTCGCCGGTGAAATCCCGCTCGGACTGTCATGCATGTCCAGATGGATCCGGCCCAGGCGCAGCGTGCGGTTCTTCGCGCCGAACTGGAAAATCCGCGGATCCACCGCGTCTTCCGGGCCACCGACCGGCTGGCCCCGCCCGGACATGTTCGACTGGCCCACCGCCAAAAATACCCGCAGCACCGTGACCGGTTCCCCGGCGTGCACCGGCACCACCCCGACGAACAACAATGCACACACCGTCAGGCAAGCAAGCAGCCCGCGCACGGCCAAAGCCGGGGTGCCGGGCCGGGACACCGCGGATCCGGCGGGCGGATGCCGCCCGCACTTTCCCAGCAGCCAGCGAATGATCACCCGGCAGAACACCTCCATCGGCCGCCAGCTCCCGTCCGGGGCGCAACACGACGTTCGGAACCAGTCATGCCACAAAGTTTTCGCCCGGGACCTAGGGTTTTTCTTGGCCGCGCCGAATGGACCCTGTTCCGGCCGGGCGGCTATCGTTCAGTCACACCCACAGTGCCCACGAAAGGGATCAATGAAGATCACCGGTGCAGTCCTTGAAGAGATCGGCCGTTCGCGTCCGTTCGCCGAGTCCCGTCCCATTACCGTCTGCGAACTGGAGTTGGCCGGTCCCGGGCCCACCGAGATCCTGGTTCGGCTGGAGGCCGCCGGAGTCTGCCATTCCGATTTGAGTGTGGTCGACGGCAACCGGCGCCGGCCGGTGCCGATGCTGCTCGGCCATGAAGCGGCCGGACGCGTCCTCGAGGTCGGGGCGGATGTCACAGACTTACAAGTCGGGCAGCGCGTGGTCATGTCTTTCCTGCCCCGATGCGAAAACTGTGCCAACTGCGCGGAGGACGGCCGGCTGCCCTGCACGGCCGGTACGAAGAGCAACGGGGACGGGACCTTGCTGCACGGGGCAATGCACTTGCGCCGGGACGGCGGGCCGGTCTTCCACCATCTGGGGGTCTCCGGCTTCGCCACCCATGCGGTCGTGGACCGGGCCTCCGCCGTGCCGGTGGGAGATGACATTCCGGCGGACGTCGCTGCCGTGCTCGGCTGCGCCGTCCTTACCGGCGGCGGAGCCGTCCTGAACGCCGCCCGGCCCAAACCGGCCGACAGCCTCATGGTCGTGGGCCTCGGCGGCGTCGGGATGGCGGCGCTCATTACCGCCGTCTCCCAAGGCCTGACCCGGATTGTTGCCGTGGACCAGGTGGCGGAAAAGCTTGAGCATGCGCGCCGTCTCGGCGCCCACGAAACTTACACCCCGCAGCAGGTCCTCGAACAGGGCATCACAGCCAGGTTCGTGATTGAATGCGCCGGAAACCCCCGCGCGTTCGAGACTGCCTTCGGCGCCACGGCGCCCGGCGGGACCACTATCACCGCCGGGTTGCCCGCGCCCGACGCCCGGGCCCAGATCCCGCCGCTGACCATCACCGCCGAGGCCCGGACGATCATTGGCAGTTATCTCGGTTCGGCCGTTCCATCCCGGGACATTCCCACGTACGCCCAGCTCTGGCGGGAGGGAAAGCTCCCTGTTGAAGAACTTATTACCGCGCGCATCGCCCTGTCCGATATCAACCACGCCATGGACCAGTTGGCCGACGGGAAGGCGGTCCGGCAGGTGATCATCTTTGATTCCGCCGGTTGAGCCCCAAACGCGCGGAATGTGACAACGCGGGGTCATAATGTCAGCATTAAGTAAATGAGCACAACTCATTTACACAATCCCCCCGCTACAAAGCCGGGCGATACGTCCTTTTTTGGCCACCCGAAGATGCTGGCCAGCCTGTTCTCCGTCGAGATGTGGGAACGCTTCTCGTTCTACGGCATGCAGGGCATCCTCCTGTATTACATGTACTTCTCGGCCGCCCAGGGCGGCCTGGAGATTGAGCAGGGCCTGGCCGCCAGCCTTGTCGGCGCGTACGGCGGCGGCGTCTACCTCTCCACCATTCTCGGCGCCTGGCTCGCGGACCGGCTCCTGGGCTCGGAGCGGGTGCTTTTCGGCTCCGCGATCCTGATCATGGCAGGCCACCTCGCCCTGGCCTTTGTGCCGGGGATCCCGGGCCTGATCGCCGGGCTGGTGCTGGTCGGCGTCGGTTCCGGCGGCCTGAAAGCAAACGCGACAGCCCTCGTCGGCAGCCTGTACGGCGCCAAGGACGAGCGCAGGGACGCCGGATTCTCCATTTTCTACATGGGCATCAATGCCGGCGCCCTGATCGGTCCGCTGGTGACCGGCTGGCTGCAGGAAAGCCGCGGTTTCCACTGGGGCTTCGGCGCCGCCGCCGTCGGCATGGCGCTGGGTCTGGTGATTTACGCGCTGGGCCGCGGCAAACTGCCGGCGGAGGTCCACCGGGTGCCGAATCCGTTGCCCGCCGCGGAGCGCGGAAGGTACGGTCTTCTGCTCGCCGGGATCGTCCTGATGATCGGCGCCCTGTTGGCCACCGGCACTGTGACCGCGGAGAACCTGGCCATGTCGATGGCGTCCGCCGCGATTGGCGCCTCCGTGCTGTACTTCGTCCTGATCTTCAGCAGCAAAAAGGTCACCGCCCCCGAGCGCGGACGCGTGGCGGCGTTCATCCCGCTGTACATCGCCTCAGCCGCGTTCTGGGCGTTGTTCCAGCAGCAGTTCACATTCATTGCGGTCTACTCGGAAGAGAAGCTGGACCGGAACCTGTTCGGCTGGGAGATGCCGGCGGCCTGGGTGCAGTCCATCAACCCGGTCTTCATCATTGTCTTCGCCGGAATCATGGCCGCGCTGTGGACACGGCTCGGTCGCCGTCAGCCGGGTTCGGCCCTGAAGTTCTCAATCGGGCTCTTCGTGATGGGCCTGGCGTTCCTGGCCTTCATCCCGCTCGCCGGAGCGGGAAAGACCCCGCTGCTTGCCCTGGTCGGCATCCTGTTCCTGTTCACGCTCGCGGAGTTGTTCCTCTCCCCCATCGGGCTCTCGGTGACCACCAAACTGGCACCGCAGGCGTTCCAGACCCAGATGGTGGCGTTGTTTTTCCTCTCCGTCTCGCTCGGCACCACCGTGGCCGGGATTCTGGCCGGGCTCTACAACCCGGCCGACGAACTCCCCTACTTTGTGGGGATCGGCGGCACCGCGATAGTGCTCGCCGTCGGACTGGCGGCAGCCTCGCCGGCGATCAGCAAGCGCATGGGCGGCGTCCGCTAGCCCCCTGACGCGAAGAAACCGGGGCCGTGCCGGCGGCAAAATGCCGCCTGCACGGCCCCGGCGGCGTCTCTAGACCCTGTACCCGCCGTACGATGCAGCGGTCATACCCAATGCGACGAACAGTCCGATGACCAGGACGGTGATCGCGATTCCCACGTACCCCAGGACCAGCCCGCCGATCGCCATGCCCCGTCCGGCCGGTTCACGCCGGAGGGCCAGATGGCCCAAAATGACGGCGGCGAGCTGCGGGAGGATGAAGACGCCGAAGCCGAGGTACACGGCGATTCCGCAGCACAGGCTGGCGATGCTCAGGCCCTTGGGCTCCGGTGGCAGCGGGTAGTAGACCGGCTGGCCGTACGCGTTGTAGGGGCTGCCTGGTTGCCCATAGGGCGGCTGACCGTAGTCCGGCGCCCCGTAATGCTGGCCGGGTGCTGCAGGCGGCGTGCCGTACGGCGGACCGTATGTCGGACCATACGGCGGCTGCTGGCCCTTCGGCGGGCCGTCGTTGTCCGGCGTCGGCTGGTTGCTCATGAATTCCCCTCTGGTGTCCCTGCTTCAAGCCTACCGCCGGGCGGATCCGCTGGTCAGGACTTTGTTACGCACCGACGACCGGATTCGGTCAAAGCATAGGGCGCTCCGCCGTCGTCTGGCATGCTGGTGCCATGGCTAGCCGCGCGGGCACAGTTGCCCAACCCCAAGACCTTGTTGACCTCACTGCGCTCCTGGACGCGTACTACGATGTTTCGCCCGATTTGGGCGACCCCGGCCAGAGGGTGGCCTTCGGCACCTCGGGCCACCGTGGTTCGAGCCTGAAGGCCTCCTTCAACGAACCTCACATCCTGGCGATCACGCAGGCGATCGTGGAGTACCGTGCGGGCCAGGGCATCACCGGCCCCCTCTACCTCGCCAAAGACACCCACGCACTGAGCGAACCGGCGCAGAATTCCGCCCTCGAGGTCCTCGCTGCCAACGGTGTGCACGTGCTCATCGATGCCCGGCACGGCTATACGCCCACGCCGTCCCTGAGCCACGCCATCCTCACCCACAACCGCAATGCACCGGCCGGGGCGCCGCAGGCGGACGGCATCGTGGTCACCCCGAGCCACAATCCTCCCGGCGACGGCGGCTTCAAGTACAACCCCCCGCACGGCGGCCCCGCCGACTCCGACGCCACCGGCTGGATCGCCAACCGGGCCAACGAACTGCTCGAAAATGGCCTGCGCGGCGTCAAGCGCATCCCGCTGGCCGAGGCGAACAGCGCCTCAACCACCGGGAAGTTCGATTTCCTGAGCAGCTACGTCGACGATCTGCCCTCGGTCCTGGATCTGGATGCCATCCGCGACGCCGGGGTCCGGATCGGGGCCGACCCCATGGGCGGGGCCTCCGTGGACTACTGGGGCGAGATCGGCGAACGCCACCATCTGAACCTCACTGTTGTGAACCCGACCGTCGACCCGCAGTGGGCCTTTATGACCCTTGACTGGGACGAGAAGATCCGGATGGACTGCTCATCGCCGTCTGCGATGGCATCCCTGATCAACCGGATGTCCGCGGGTGCCGGCTTCGACATCGCAACCGGAAACGACGCCGACGCCGACCGCCACGGCATCGTGACACCGTTCGTCGATGGACAGGGCGGGCTGATGAACCCGAACCATTACCTCGCCGTCGCGATCGACTACCTCTACCGGAACCGCACCGGCTGGAACCCGCAGTCCGTGATCGGCAAGACCCTCGTGTCCTCGTCGATCATTGACCGGGTGGCGGAAAGTCTCGGCCGCAAGCTCGTGGAAGTTCCGGTCGGCTTCAAATGGTTCGTCCCGGGACTGCTCTCCGGCGACGGCGCCTTCGGCGGCGAGGAATCCGCCGGTGCCTCCTTCAACCGGATGGACGGCAGCGTCTGGACGACCGACAAGGACGGCATCCTGCTGGCCCTGCTGGCCTCGGAGATCACCGCCGTGACCGGTAAATCCCCCTCCCAGCTGTACAAGGGGCTCACGGACCAGTTCGGCGACCCGGTTTATGCCCGGATCGACGCCGCTGCCTCCCGCGAACAGAAGGCCGCCCTCGGCAAGCTCTCGCCGGCGGACGTTACGGCGACCGAACTGGCCGGCGAAACCATCACGGCCAAGCTGACGGAGGCACCCGGAAACGGCGCGTCCATCGGCGGCCTCAAGGTGGTCACGGAAAACGCCTGGTTTGCGGCCCGGCCCTCCGGCACCGAGGACGTCTACAAGATCTACGCCGAGTCCTTCAAAGGCGCGGAGCACCTCAAGCAGGTCCAGGCCGAGGCCAAGGCCCTTGTGGACGGCGTTATTTCCTAGCCAACGGTCAGCCGGGTTCGGGCAGATCAAAGCGGATGGCTTCAACGCCTTCGCCCTGATCTGCCCGGGCCCGCGGACGCCCGCGGCACGTTCGGGTGCCGCACCAGCGACCCGGCTGCAAATCCGCGATCAGGTCGTCAGCGATCAGGCGGATTTGTCTTCCAGGCTTGCGGCCAGCACCGAGCGGTTCCGGCCCAGCGTCTTGGCCCGGTAGAGGGCCTCGTCCGCCGAGGCGACCAGCGCCTGCAGGTCCACGCGCCCGGCGGGAACCGCCGCGATCCCGTAGCTCACCGTCGGTAACCGGGGGATCACGGCGGGTTTTTCCATTCTCAGCCGTCGGCTGATGTCCGCGGCGATGCCGCTGGCTGTTTCCGGGGTGACTCCGGGGAGCAGAATGATGAATTCCTCTCCGCCATAGCGCCCCACGAGGTCGGTGGAACGGACAACCGAAGTGCAGGCCGCCGCGAAGGCCTGGAGCGCTGTGTCGCCGGCCGAGTGCCCGAAGTCGTCGTTGATCGATTTGAAGTGGTCGAGGTCCGCGAGGATCAGTGAGGAACTGGTCCGGGTCCATTTCAGGCGGCGAAGTTCATCCTCGGCGAGGCTCACGAAGGCGGTGCGGTTCAGCAGTCCGGTCAGTCCGTCGACGGTTGCGCGGGCGCGCAGGTCCTGGGTCTGCTGCTCGTGGCTCAGGTCCGTCATGGCGAATGAGGCCATGACCAGCAGCAGGGTGGACATGATGGTGGTGGGCACCGAGCCAAAGACGGCGAGGAACACCGGGCCTTCGGGTCCGTCCGCGATAAAGGCGACGACGCGCCCTAAGTAGAAGATTGACAGGGATCCTGCGGCGAGAGCCAGGACCCGGTGCACCCGCGAGTAATCCCGGTCCAGCAGGAGTAACTCCCGGCAGCCGAGGCCAATCAGGGCTCCCATGAAGAACAGGTAGGCGGGACCGCCGGACCAGATATTGGTGGCCGGACTGTCCAGCGCCGATGCCACCGCTGTGATGCCTGGACCCACGCTGAGTTGCCACACCTTCGGCACGGGGGCCCGGAGCGACCGCGCACCGGCCCAGACACTGGCTGCCCCGCCGACCAGGGCAACGTTTCCGAAGGGGTTAGCCCACACCTGGTGGACGGTGCCGTCCAGAAGATAGGCCCCGTTGCCGACGAAAAACAGCAGCAACGCGCTGCTCCACCAGCCGCTGTATGCGGAACGGGTCCGCCGGTAGGTGATGAAGTAGAACAGCAGCAGCAGGGTCACGTCGACGACGGCCAATGCAACGCGAAGCGTCAAAGTGTCCAACAGCATGAGCTAGCTCCCGGTTCGCGATCAGGGGCTCGCATGGATCGACCCGGATTCGTATTCCCAAGTATCACACCCGCCCCACGAAAAGATGGTCAGCGCTGTGAAAATATCGGTCTCCGACCCGGTCGGGCCTCTGCCGCGGCGGGTCAGGGAGTCCAGAGACGGAGAATCCGGCGCACTGTGTGGTCGCCGCCGGGCGCCATGTCCACCAGCGCGATCCGGTCCAAGGCCACGGTGTCGCCCGGGCGAAGCCGCTTCCCGCCGTGGTGGGACACGTGCGGACGGTAGCCGGCCAGGGTGTATCCGGGGGTGGATATCCGGCCCGGCAGCGCCGTCACGATCCCGGCCAGGGCGTTGTGCAGCTCCTGCAACCGCGGGTCCGGGTCTATCAGGCTGACCGGGATGGTCCCGGCCCTGCCGAAGCCGGCGTCGCGGCCAACAGTGACTCGGTGGCCCAGTGCGGCCGCCACCGGTTCCGCCATCAGTTCCACGATGTTGCCGGCGGAGGCGGCGTCGAACTTCACCACGGTGATATGCAGCGGCCAGTTCTCCCGCGGGAACTCAAGCCCCTCGGCGACGGGCTCTACGAACGCCACAACAATCAGGTTCCGCATGCGCCCAGTCTGCCACGGCCCGGTCCGCCTGGCCGGGCCGGGCCACTGCGGCAACGACGGCGACGAAAGCTTGCGGACCTGTCTTGAGGTCGCCCGGGCGGACTAAACTGGGAAGTGGCCCCGGATGCAGGCCGTGCGCTGAACCGCAGAATTGCGTCCCGTGTGCCTCCGGCCTGTCCCCCATGGTGCTGGAGGCACCTCCGCGCCCCGCGTCCGGCTAAACCGTCCGGCTAGACAGTGCGGACGACGTCCGCGTAGGCGAACTTGGGCTTGGCCTCGCCCCAGGCATCCGGACCGGGCTGCCCGATGTTGACCACCAGGAAACTCTTCTGGCTGCCGTCAGGGAAAAACGCCGCATCAATAGCGGAGAAGTCTGCGCCGGTCATCGGGCCTGCGGCGAGGCCCAGGGAGCGGACGGCGAGGATGAAGTAGCCGGCCTGCAGGTGGGCGTTGTTGTTTCCGGTGCTCGCGGCGAGGTCCGGTGCGGCGTCGTACATGGCCTTGGGGGCGTTGTAGCCGGGCAGGAACTGATCCCACTGTGCCTGCCAGTCGGTGTCATAGCTGAGGATCGCGACCAGCGGGGCCGACTCGGTCTTGGCGCGGTTTCCGGCCATCATTGCAGATAACAGCGTGCCCCGGGCTTCCTCCGAGCGGACATACGTGACACGCAGTGGCTGCGAGTTGAACGCGGTGGGACCGAACTTCGTCAATTCGTAGATGGCGCGGGCCTGGTCCTCGGTGACCTCGCCGGTGAAGGCGTTGGCGGTCCGGGCCTCGGTGAAGATTGCATCTACAGCTGCGCCGTCGATTACTGCTTCTTCATGGGCAATGGACATTGGCTTTCCTTTCGCCGTGCTCCCCGCACCGTCAGGTGCGCGGGCGTTCCTGCATTTGTGCTTTCCATAGTTGCAACTTCAAGTAATGCCCGGTTCTTCCCGGCGCAGGCGTGACCCTTGCCACAGTCCAGGCTTCGGCAGGAGGCCCGCCCGGTCTGTTTCACGGTAAAGTTGCTCCGGGTGATTCCCGCCCCGCCCCCCACATTCTCTGAAAGGCTCCCGGCAATGAGCATGCTCAGTTCCAAATGGAAGCTCCACGGCGACGGCAAGTCCGTCCGTCCCGGCGAGGTCGTCCGGCCCGACGAGCGCCTCAGCTGGCCGCTGACCATCGGGGTCGGGATGCAGCATGTGGTCGCCATGTTCGGCGCCACCTTCCTGGTCCCGATCATCACCGGGATGCCGCCGGCCACCACGCTGTTTTTCTCCGGCATCGGCACGCTGCTCTTCCTCGTGATCACCCGGGGCAGGGTGCCGAGCTACCTCGGCTCGAGCTTCGCCTTTATTGCCCCCATCATGGCGTCCCAGCAGCAGTACGGGGTCCCCGGGGCGCTCGGCGGCGTGGTGCTGGCGGGCGTCACGCTCGCCGTGATCGGCGCCGTCGTGCAGAAATTCGGGGCAGGCTGGATTAACCGGCTGATGCCGCCGATCGTTACCGGGGCGATCGTCGCACTCATCGGCCTGAACCTGGCGCCGGCAGCGAAGAACAACTTCGACGCGGCCCCCATCACGGCCGTGATTACCCTGGCCACCATCATCGTGGTGAGCGTCTTTTTCCGCGGCATCCTGGGCCGGCTCAGCATCCTGGTCGGCGTGGTGGTCGGCTACGTCGTGGCGATGATCCGCGGCGAGGTCGACTTCGCCAAAGTGGACGGCGCCGCGTGGATCGGACTCCCGTACTTCCAGACCCCGGAATTCCATCTCGGCGTTGTCGGCCTGTTCGTTCCGGTCGTGCTGGTGCTCGTCGCGGAGAACATCGGCCATGTGAAGTCGGTGGCCGCCATGACCGGCCAGAACCTCGACGGCGTGTCCGGGCGCGCGCTGATGGCCGACGGTGCCGCGACGGCCCTGGCCGGCTTTGGCGGCGGCTCCGGCACCACAACCTATGCGGAAAATATCGGTGTGATGGCCGCGACCAAGGTGTACTCCACAGCCGCGTATTGGGTTGCCGGTTTCTTTGCCGTGGTCCTGAGTTTCTCGCCCAAATTCGGCGAACTGATCGCGACCGTCCCCGCCGGTGTGCTCGGCGGCGCGGCCACCATGCTCTACGGCATGATCGGGATCCTGGGCGTGAAGATCTGGGTGCAGAACAAGGTGAACTTCGCCAACCCGATCAACCTGACCACTGCCGCCGTCGCACTGATCATCGGCATCGCCGACTACACGTGGACCATCGGCGACCTGACCTTCACCGGCATCGCACTCGGATCCGCCGCGGCCCTGCTGATCTATCACGGCATGAAAGCCCTTGCCGCGGCGCGCGGCACCGTCGCGGAGCCGGAAACCGAGCTTATCGGGGCGCCGGCGGCCGCGGCTAAGGTTCCGGGCGGCACAAAGCGTGCCGCCCGGAAACGCCGCTAAGTAGCGTCGGCCCGGTCCTGCCCGCATGGCTGCGGGCAGGACCGGTGGCGTTAGCCGGCGTCGGGGTCTTCAGTGTTGAATTCGTCCATTTCGGCTTCGGCGGAGGGCACCGCCACGTCGGCCTCGCGGTCATCGACACCGTCGAAGCCGGGCTCGGCGATGGCGTCCTCCGCGCCTGACTGGTCATCGGTGCCGCCGAGGCGGCCCGCCCCCGGCTCGCCCGCGCTGTCCTGGTCCCCGGCGGCGTCAAGGCCCTCTTCCTCCCGGGGCCGGGCCGCCTGCTGCCCGTCGCCGCCGGGCATTTCCTGCTCCGCGGTCGGCGTTCCGTAGCCTCCGGCTTCCTCGATGGGATCCTGGTGCTGTTCCTGTGTCATGTCACTGCTCCTGCATCGTCGGTATTTATGGTTGGGTCAATCGGCCGGATCGGACACCGCCGGGTCCGGCTTAGCGCGTCAGAGTCCCCGGCCGCCGGTCACCGGCAGGACCGCACCGGAGATATAGGAGCCCTGGTCGGACGCAAGCAGCACGTAGGCGGACGCCAGTTCGGCAGGCTGTCCGGCCCGCTGCAGCGGCGTGTTCTGGCCGAACGAGGGCAGCTTGTCCGGCCACGAAGTCGCCGGGATCAAGGGCGTCCAGATGGGGCCCGGGGCAACGGCGTTGACCCGGATCCCCTGCGGGCCGAGCTCCTGCGCGAGGGCCTTGGTGAAGGCAACCTGCGCCGCCTTGGTCATCGCGTAGTCGATGAGTTCGGGCGAGGGGTCGAATGCCTGGATCGAGGCCGTCGTGATGATGGACGCACCCGCCTTCAAATGCGGCACGGCCGCCCGTGCTGTCCAGAGCAGCGAATACAGATTGGTCTGGAAGACCCGGTCGAATTCCTCCGTGGGGAGCGACTCGAAACTGTCGCGGTTCTTCTGGTAGGCCGCGTTCAGCACCAGCACATCGAGCCGCCCGAAGGCGTCCACCGTGTCCCCGACAATGCCTGCCGCGAAATCCTCGCTCCGTCCGTCACCCGGCAGGAGCAGCGCCTCGCGGCCTGCCTTCCGGATCCAAGCGGCAGTGTCCTGGGCGTCCGCCTCCTCTTCCGGGAGGTAGGAGATCGCCACATCGGCGCCCTCCCGGGCGAAGGCAATGGCCACGGCCTTGCCGATGCCGGAATCCCCGCCCGTGATCAGGGCCGCTTTGCCGGTGAGCGCCCCGCTCCCCCGGTAGCTCTCCTCGCCATGGTCCGGAGCCGGGTCCATCGGTGCGGTAAGGCCCGGTTGTTCCTGCACCTGTTCCGGGAAAGACCCGGAGAAGTATCCGCCGCGGGGGTCCTGCGGCTGGTCGTGGCGCTTGCTTGCATCTGTCATAGTCCACCTGCCCAACGTGTCGGTTTGCGGGTTTGGCCGCCACCTTCCGGGGCCGGGCTTCATCCGGGAGCCAGCCACGGGAGGTAGTCAGGACCACACTACCCGAGTATCGTCAGCAAGCTTAGTACCTACTTGAAATTGTGCCTTCCGGAAGCCTAAATTGAGTATGCGCTGAAGCCGCACCCGGCCGACCGAGACCCGCAGGAGCACCAATGCCGGGCATCCGAAACCCCCTCAGCGACGGACGCAACGAATCCGTCGAGGAGCAAATGGACCGCAACTGGGGTGAGTTGCTGCAGGAGCTGCGGGTCCTCCAGACCGGGGTACAGATTCTCGCAGGCTTCCTGCTGACACTGCCGTTCCAGTCACGGTTCGAAACACTCGATGACTTCCAGGTCGGCCTCTACCTCACGAACGTGGCGCTGGCGGCGCTCACGACGGCGACCATCCTGCTCCCGGTGAGCGTGCACCGCCGGCTCTTCCGCAAGCGGATGAAAGCCACGCTCGTGGACAGCGCCAGCCGCATCGCGAAAGTCTCCCTGGCCGGCGTCGGGCTCCTCAGCGTCGGCACGACCGCCCTGATCTTTGACGTCACCGCCGGGCGGACGGCTGGATTCACGGCCGGCGCAACGCTGCTGGGCGTCCTGCTGGTCCTGCTGGTCCTCGTTCCGAACCGGTTGCTTCGCCGGGCCGGGACGGACGCGCGAGTGCCGTCAACGCACAACCCCGGAGCATGAGTCCGGGAAGGATGGCCCTGCGGCGGCCCGGCTCAGTACACCTAGGCGCCTTCCAGGACCTGGCTTGTGGCCCAGGCCAGGTATTTCGCGGCATTGGCGACGGCGTCTTCCGGCCCGGCGGCCACATCCAGTAGCTGTGCTGCAGCGACCACCCCGCGGCGGGCCAGGTCCTCCGGGGTGACCAGGATCCGCCCGGCGACGATAATCACGGGGATGCCGCGGGCGTGCGCGGCATCTGCCAGCGCGATCGGCGCCTTGCCGGTCAGGGATTGGGCGTCGAGCGAGCCTTCGCCGGTGATGACTAGATCCGCTTCGGCGAGTTTCCCGGGCAGGCCCGTGAGCCCTGCCACGAGGTCGAATCCGCTCTCCAGGACCGCTGCGCTGAAGGCCAGGAACGACGCCGGGAACCCGCCGGCGGCTCCGGCGCCGGGGACATTCACATCCCTGCCGGTGGCCTCGCGGAGCACGGAGGCCCAGTTGCGCAGTCCGGCGTCGAGCAGGTCGACGGCGTCGTCATCGGCGCCCTTCTGCGAAGCGAAGACGTGGGCGGCCCCGTCGCTGCCGTACAGCGGATTCTGCACGTCCACGGCCATCCTGAACTTCACCGCGGTCAGCCGCGGGTCGAGTCCGGTGGCGTTGACGGACACGACCTCGGCCAGTGCGCCGCCGCCCAGCGGTACCACGTTTCCGGCCGCGTCCAACGGCTTCAGACCCAGGGCGCGGAGCGCGCCGCTGCCGCCGTCGCTCATGGCCGAGCCGCCGAGCCCGAGTACGATTTCGGTCGCTCCGGCGTCCAGTGCGGCGGCGATCAGCTGTCCGCAGCCGTAGCTGTGGGCCCGCAAGGCGTTCTCCGGCGTTGGTTCCATATGCGCCAGGCCTGAGGCTTGCGCCGTTTCGATCACGGCCGTCGCACCGCCGAACGCGTCTTTGCGGAGCGCCCAGGCGGCCCCGAGCGGGGCCAGGATGGGTCCGACGACGGCGTTGATCCGTTCCTCGTAACCGGCGGCAACCGCCGCCGCCAAGGTGCCTTCGCCGCCGTCGGCCACCGGGCACTGGATGGCCTCCGCATCCGGATAGACGCGCAAGGCGCCTTCGGCGATGGCGGCGGCGGCCTCGGCCGCGGTCAGGGAGCCTTTGAACTTGTCGGGGGCGATGAGGATGCGCATGTTCCTATCCTGCCAGCAGGATCAGACAGCGGGACGGACAGCACGATCGGACAGCGGGAAGGACCGGGGCAGCAGGGGCGTCAGCGCAGCCAGCGTCCGCGGTCCTGCAGGACCGCTTTGAGCGTATCGGCCCGGTCCGTGACGATGCCGTCGACGCCGAGGTCCAGCAGCCGGTGCATTTCGGCGGCTTCGTTGATGGTCCAGACATGCACCTGGAGACCGTTCCGGTGCGCACGCCGGACGAACCCGCTCGTCACCACCGTGACGGCGCCGTAGCGGACCGGAACCTGGAGCGCGTGGACGCCGCGGAGCGCCCGTGCCGCGGCACGGCGCAGCAGCACGTCCGGCAGCACCGGTCCCAGCAGGACAAACAGGGCGATCGAGACCATGCCTGCTGAACTGGCGGCGGGCCGGCTGAGCCGTCGCAGGACCGCGCGGCGGCGGCGGTCCGAGAAGCTGGCGATCAGGACCCGGTCATGCAGTCCGAGCCGTTCGACGGCGGCAGCCACGGTGGCTACGGAGTTCCAGTCCTTGACGTCGAGATTGAGCCGGACGTCGGGGAACTCCGTGACGAGGTCCTCGAACAGCGGGATCGGTTCCGTGCCTCCGATGCGTGCCCGTGCCACCGCTTCGGCGGAGAGCCGAGAGATCCGGCCGCGGCCGTCCGTGACCCGGTCCAGGGTTTTATCGTGGAAGAGCAGCAGGACGCCGTCAGCCGTGGTGTGGACGTCGGTCTCCAGGAAGGTGTATCCAAGCGCGACAGCATCGCGGAACGCGGCCATGGAGTTCTCCAACCCGTCGCGGGAGAACCCCCGGTGCGCCATGGCCACAACCTCTCCGCGGGATTCGCCGGGAGTGGCGCCGGGAGTGGCGCCGGACGCATCGTCGCCGGACCCGGGCCGGTCCGCGTCTGATCCGTTGCCCGGGCGGAAAAATGGGTGCGAGTTGCTCACACCTGCAGCGTACCGGAGCCCGGCTAACCGTGGACCGGGCGGATCTCCACTCCGTCGCTGCAGTGCAGCAGCGTGCGGCCGCGGCCGCCGTCCAGGTCCACCCAGACCGAGGTGTGGTCCGCTGTCACGGCGTCCACCAGGCCGCCGGTTTCATAGCCCGGCGCCAGGCCGACGTTCACCCGGTCGCCGCGGCGCAGCTTCCGCCACTGCGGTCCGGGGTCCACGCGGAAGACGGGCAGTTCGGATACGTTTCTGCTGCGGTATTTGGCCATGTTGCCCACCCTCACTCACATTGTCGGTGAGAGTTCATCGTGGGCCACGAACATGAACGCCAGTTGACCGCCGGCTGGGAATCCGGTGACAGGAGGCGCGCCTGGGGCGTTCCACCCCGGCCGCCAGAGCCAGGGGCCGGGTTCCGAAGGCCCCTGGTTAGGGCAGCCGGACTCCGAGGGCCGCGAGCTTGGCCTCCAGGACCTGGGCCACGCCGTCGTCGTCGAAGTGCGGCGCCTGCTGGCCGGCGGCGCGGATGGCGTCAGGGTGGCCGCTGGCCATGGCGAAGCCGTGCCCGGCCCAGCGGAGCATTTCGACGTCGTTGGGCATGTCCCCGAAGGCCACCACCCCGTCGGGCCCGATACCCAGCGAAGCAGCATACTCGGCCAGGGTGATGGCCTTATTGACCCCGGGCAGGGACATTTCCAGGAGAGCCATGTGCGGCGCCGAATGGGTGGTTTCGACCAGGTGGGCGACGGCGGGTGCCACCTGGGCCAGGAACTCGTCGGCGCTTCCGCTCCGCACGATTGCCATGAACTTCACTACGGGGTCGGCCGCGGTGAGAGTTGTGTGCAGCGGAGCCGGCGTGAACTCGGCGAGCAGTTCGGCGGAGCCGTGCTCAATGAAACCCGGTTCCAAGTGGAAGCCGGACAGCGTCTCGGCGGCAAACAGCGCCGAGGGCTGCAGCCCCTGGATGATCCGACGGGCCGCGAAGACGGCATCGAGCCCCATGGCCTTGGCCGAAACGACCCGGTCCGCTTCAAGGTCCCAGACGACGGCGCCGTTGGAACAAATGACGGTCCCGGTGTGGTCCAGGTGCTTCCGCAAGGGGTGCAGCCAGCGCGGCGGGCGGCCGGTGACGAAAACGACCTCGATGCCGGCGGCACGGCAGGCGTGGAAGGCGCGGATGGTCCGTTCGCTGATCTTGCCGTCATGGCCCAGGATCGTTCCGTCAATATCACTAGCTACCAGCCGCATCCTGCCAGTCTACGTGGACGGGTGCGGGCGCCGCCCTACCGGGTCCGCCGGACGCGGTCAGTGCCGGCGGCGTTCGTAGATGCCGGTGAGCCGGGCCCACCCCAGAACATGCGGGGCGAGCTTGGATTCGAGTGTGGCGGGTGCGGCGCCGGCATCGAACCCGGACCGTGCCACATCCAGGGCGTACACCGTCACGATGTAGCGGTGCGGCCCGTGGCCCGGCGGCGGGGCGGCGCCCAGGTAGCCGCGGAAACCGGCGTCGTTCTTCAACTGCAGTGCACCGGCGGGCAGCAGTCCGCCGTCCTCCGCGCCTGCTCCGGCAGGCAGCGACGTGGTGGCGGCCGGGATGTCCAGCACGGCCCAGTGCCAGAATCCGCCCCGTCCGGGGGCATCGGGGTCGAAGATCGTGACGGCGTAGCTCCGGGTTCCGGCCGGGGCGCCGTGCCAGGACAATTGCGGGGATTCGTCCGCGCCGCCGGCGCGCATCCGTCCACTGCGCTGGGCGGCAGGAAGGATCTGGCCTTCCTGGAAAGACCCGCTACTGAGGTGGAACGACGAAACATCGTAATGTGTCATGGTTGCCTTTCAGTCGCGGCCGGAACCGGCAAGCCGGCCCGGAAGCTAGTCTGCCGTGCCGGCTTCGTCGGAGCGGCCGGCCGCCGTGCCCGCGGACACGTGGTCCCAGGGATCAACACCGGCCAACTCGCCGCGGGTGGGTGGATTGGCCCCGGCGCGCGAGACCGTCACCGCGGCCGCCCGGGCAGCGTGACCGAGGAGGTCCCGCAGTGAGCCGGCGGAAAGGTCCCGGAGGCCCTGGCGGTTCTGCGCACCGTCAAGGCCCAGGTCCACTACACCCGAGAGCAGCGCTGCCATGAACGAGTCCCCGGCCCCGACCGTGTCCGCCACGGTTACTTTGGGGGCCGCTATCTGCGCCGCGCCGGCGGCGTTGACACCCCAGGGCCCGTCACCGCCGCGGGTCACCACGACCATCGCGGGACCTTCGGAGCCGCCCAGGGAGAGCCAGCGCCGGGCGGATTCGAGCGGGTCTACTCCGGGATACAGCCATTCGAGGTCCTCGTCGGACGCCTTTACGACGTCGGCCAAGGTCACGAATTTTTCCGTCTGCCTCCGGGCATAGTCCACGTCCGTGATGATGCTGGGACGGCAGTTCGGATCGAAGCTGATGGTTGCGGAGGGGTGCGCGTATTCAACGGCGGCCAGCACCGCGGCGGCCCCCGGATCAAGCATCGTGGCGATCGAGCCGGTGTGCACCAGCGTGGTGCCCTGCAGCAGGACCGGCAGGCGCTCCGCGAGGCCGGGCAACTCCCAGGCGAGGTCGAACGTGTACGTGGCGGCGCCGTCGTCGTCGATCAGGGCCGACGCGACGCTCGTGGGCAGGCTGTCCGGGCCCAGCGGGAGCAGCACCGAACTGGATTTCAGGTGCGCAGCCACCGATTCGCCGTACGCGTCGCGGCCGTAGCGGCCGACGAACTGCACGGGATGGTCCAGCCTGGCCAGTCCGACGGCAACGTTGAGGGGACTGCCGCCGACGTGGGCCTGGACGCCGGAGGAACGCTTGACAACATCAACCAGGCCTTCGCCAATAACAGTGAGCATGCTCATACTCTGCCAGAGAATGCGGCCCATTTCCCTCTGTTGCGCCGTCCCGCTGTCCGCGCTCGGGCTGCCCGCTCAGCCGTACGGTCCGCGGGGCCGGTCCCCCGGGGCCCCGGCGGGAGCAGCACCAGCGGACCGCGGGTCCACGTGGAGTACCGTTGGGCCGGCGGCGTGAGGCCCAGCCGGGCCTGCTCAGCCGTGGTTAACCGGGTGGCCGCTGCGGTGCCATTCGGTGATGCCTCCGTTGACGTTGACGGCGTCGTAGCCGTGTTCCTCGAGGTAGACAGTGGCCTGGGAGCTGCGGCCGCCGGCGGCACACATGACGTAGACGGTCCCGCTGGCCGGGACTTCCGCGAGGGACTGGACAAACCGGGAGAGCGGAATGCTCTGGGCACCCGGAACCCGGATTTCGGCGAACTCGGCGTCTTCACGGACATCCACGATGGGAACAAGATCACCAAGGGCGGCGAGATCGTTGACGGAAATGCTTTTCATGCTGGACCTTTCGACAACACCGGGAGTATCCCGGATTCCCCCCAACCACCATGATTTTACCCTTGGGGAAGCGTCCCGGGACTAACGGCCTGCAGCATCCTCCTGCTGGTAGACATCGGGAATGCCGTCATGATCGGAGTCGACCGTCTCGGCGGCCTCCGCCGCCCGGTACTGCCGGTTCCGGGTCCGCAACACGACGGTGGCCAGGAGGGCCGCGAGCAGGGATGCCGCCAGGATGCCCACCTTGGCGTGGTCATCGGCTTCCGTGCCGTGGCCGAAGCTCAGCTCAGCGACCAGGAGCGAGACTGTGAAGCCGATCCCGGCGAGAAGCGCGACGCCGAAGACGTCAATCCACTTAAAGGAACCGTCCAGCTGGGCCCGGGTCGTCTTGGTCAGCAGCCAGGTGGTGCCAAGAATGCCCACCGGTTTGCCCACGACCAGCGCCACGATGATGCCGAGGGCGACAGGATCGATGAGGGCCTTGCCGAGCCCTTCCCATCCGCCGACCGCGACGCCTGCCGAGAAGAACGCGAAGATCGGTACGGCCACCCCGGCGGAAATGGGCCGGAAGCGGTGTTCAAAGATCTCCGCCAGCCCGGGACCGGCTTCCGGCCCGCCGCTGGCCTGCGATCGGATAACCGGGACAGCGAACCCGAGGAGCACCCCGGCCACGGTGGCGTGGATCCCGGATGCGTGCACAAGGGCCCAGGTCACAATGCCCAGGGGCAGCAGGATGGCCCATGCGGCCATGGCGTGGAGGCCGAAGAAGCGCCGGAATTTCTGGGCCAGGAAGGCGTAGAGGCCGAGCGGGATCAGGGCGAACATCAGCGGGACCGGATTGAGTTCGCTCGTGTAGAAGACGGCGATGATGGTGATGGCCAGGAGGTCGTCGACGACGGCGAGCGTGAGCAGGAAGATCCGCAGTGCGCTGGGAAGGTGCGAACCGATGATCGCCAGCACCGCAACAGCGAAGGCGATATCGGTGGCGGTCGGGATGGCCCAGCCGCGCAATGTGTCCGGGCTCGCGATGTTGATCGCCGCGTAGATGAGGGCCGGAATGACCACCCCGCCGACGGCTGCGGTGATGGGCACAATGGACTTGTTCAGCTGCCGCAGGTCACCGGCTACGAACTCGCGTTTGAGCTCGAGCCCGACCAGGAAGAAGAAGATCGCCAGCAGGCCGTCGGCGGCCCAGGCGCCGAGGCTCAGCTCGAGGTGCCAGGGTTCGTAGCCGACCTTGAGGTCGCGGAGCGCGAAGTAGCTCTCGGACGCCGGTGAATTTGCCCAGATAATGGCAATTGCGGCCGCGACCACCAGCAGGGCGCCGCCGACGGTCTCCTTGCGGAGGATCCCGGCGATGCGCTTCGCTTCGGTGTAACTGCCGCGGCCCAGAATCGTGAGGAATGGGCGGCCGTTCGGCGGGAGCGGAGTGGGAGGAGTGGCGTTCATGGGGTCCTTAAAATTGGGTCTACAGAACTATGCCGACCAGACTTCCCGGCGCACCTGCATCTCAGTCTATTCGAAACCCCGCGGGAATCAGCGTGGCCGCCCCAACCTCCTGCCCGCCGTGCCGGATCAGGCCAGCAGTCCGCGCACCAGTTCACGGCATTTCCGGTAGGCCGCGGCCTTGGGATCGATCAAGTCAAAATGGTCGCCGGGGACCTTCAGGAACTGGACCGCAGCGCCGGTCGACTGGGCGGCCCCGGAATACGCTTCGGACTGGCTCAACGGGACCGTATCATCATCTGTTCCGTGAACGGCATATACCGGCACCTTCAGTGGCACGGCGCTCATCGGATCCGCATACTTATGCCGTTTGGGGTACCTTTCCGGTGTCCCGCCCAGCAGATTGATAACCGCCCCGTTGCTGAGGTTCAGCCGTTCGGCGGCGGCCAGGTCCAGCAGTCCGGACTGGCTGACGACGCCGGTGATCTGCACGGCACCGTCGTCGTCCTCCCTGCGGAATAATTGCCGGTCGGCATCCGGGGTGCCGAGCTGGGTGAGCCGGTTGCGTCCGGCAGCCCAGACGGCAAGGTGTCCGCCCGCGGAATGGCCCAGGGCGACGACCCGGTCCAGTTGGAGCGCGTGTTCACCGGCGATGTCGGCGAGCTTGTCGATGCCGGCCAGCACATCCTCGAACGTGTGCGGCCAGCCACCGCCGTTGCCTGCCCGCCGGTACTCGAGGTTCCAGGCCACCATGCCGTGTGCGGCGAGGTCCTTGGCTATCGGCTCGCCGAGCTCGGCTCCGTACTGCGAGCGCCAGTAGCCGCCGTGGATGACAACCACCACGCCGCGGCGCGGTGCGCTCTCAGGCAGGAAGAGTTCGCCCCACTGGCTGGGATGGTCACCGTAGTGGTATTTGTGCCGCTTCACGCTGTCCTCCTTGGGGCCCGGGGAACACCCGGCGGAGACTGCCCCCAACATCCCCGCCGCTCCGGCTGCGATTAGATCGCGACGCCGCAGATCAGACATGGGTTGAGCCTACCGTGACAGTCGGACCTGCGCCGTAAGCTGGACGCATGGCGAGCAATTGGGACAGTCTGGACTCCGGCCTGCGCAAGTCCGTGCAGGAAAACGTGGAACTTTATGAGCGAATCCGCCCGGCGCTGAAACTGGTCACCCGGGAGGTGCTGCTCACCCTGCGGACCATGCTCAAGGGCACGGAGGTCACGCCCCTGTTCGTCACCGGCCGCACCAAGACGGTGGAATCGTTCCGGGAGAAGATCTCCCGGACGGAAGAGCCCCTGGAACCGGGCGGCCCGCGGGTCCTGAAGTTTCCGGACCCGTTCCGCACGCTCAATGACATGGTGGGCATCCGCGTCATCACGAAGCTGCCGGCCGAAAACGCCGCCGTGGCAAACCTCATCAAACGCCAGCGCCAGCTCTTCGACTGCCGCGGCGACCGCGAGAAAGACATCGGTTCCATCGAATCCGGAACATATGGCTATTCGAGCCGGCACCTGATCTTGCGGACGATCCAGAATGAGGCGGTCAAGGAGTACCAGCAGTCATTCAACCCGGAGGTCCCCGCGAACGGTTCGTACTTCTTCGAGTGCCAGATCCGCACCGTTTTCGCGCATGCGTGGAGCGAGATCGAGCATGATATCCGCTTCAAGGCCGAGGATCCCCGCGCCTGGACCCCGCATTTCGACCGCCAGTTCACCGCCACCGCAGCCATGCTGGAAACCGTGGAAGGCGCGTTCTCGGACCTTCACGACCGCTACGAGGAGGTCCGCAGCTTCTGGGACATGGACGGCGAGGGCGCCGCCCCGCTGACGCCCAACCGGATCCGGGATGTCTGGCGGGCCCTGCTCCCGCACGTGGACCGCAAGGTCGACGACGATTGGGGCTGGGCGGCCGAACTCATGGCCGCCCACGGCCTCAACCAGACCGTCCAGCTGGCCGGGCTGCTGACGGCCAACCGGATCACCGAAGTCCGGAAGGCCTTGGACCACCGCTACTCCCCCGGCCCGGACCGGCTGCTCGATGACCTGCTGCTCTGGCAGTACGGCACGGTCCACATCGACCTCACGGCCGAGCCCCCCGAGGCTGTTCCGCACCCCCGCCGGGACAGCCTCCAGCGTCGACTCAAGCAGATTGAGCGGTACCGGCTCACGCAGGGCTGACGGCGGGCCCGCAGGCCCTTCCCGCGCTAGTGCCCGGCGCCGAGCTTGCCGGCGAGGCGTTCGTGCATCAGGACCGACGCATCGTTCAGGCCAATGATCTTCACGTTCTTGCCGTGGTGCTTGTACTTCTCGGTGATGGCGTCCAGGGTCGCAATGGTTGAGGCATCCCAGAGGTGTGAGGCGTGCATGTCGATCACGATGCTCTCCGGGTCCAGCGCGTATTCAAACTGCGTGTAGAGATCGTTTGAGGAGGCGAAGAACAGCTCGCCGTCGACGACGTAGGTGGCCGTCTGGGCGCCCTCGGGCCCGGTCACCGTGCGGTCCACAGTGACGAAGTGCGCCACTCGGCGGGCGAACATGATCATGGCGACGAGGACGCCGACGCCGACGCCGATCGCCAGGTTGTGGGTGGCGACGGTGACGATCACGGTGGCGACCATGACCATGGTCTCGCTCTTGGGCATGGCCTTCAGGGTGGAGGGCCGGATGCTGTGCCAGTCGAAGGTGGCCACGGCGACGAAGATCATCACAGCCACAAGCGCGGCCATCGGAATCAGGGACACGATGCCGCCCAGGGCGACAACGAGGATGAGCAGGAAGACGCCGGCGAGGAAAGTGGAGATCCGGGTGCGGGCCCCGGAGGCTTTGACGTTGATCATGGTCTGCCCGATCATGGCGCAGCCGCCCATGCCGCCGAAGAAGCCAGTGACGAGGTTGGCGACGCCCTGGCCCCAGGCCTCGCGGGTCTTGGGCGAACGGGTGTCCGTGATGTCGTCCACGAGCTTCGCCGTCATGAGGGATTCGAGCAGTCCGACGAACGCCATGGCGAGGGCGAACGGGAAGATGATCTGCAAGGTTTCGAGCGTGAACGGCACGTTCGGGATAAAGAAGGCGGGAAGCGAATCCGGCAGCTGGCCCTTGTCTCCCACATTCGGGATTCCGACGGAGGCCACGACCGCGATGACGGTCAGGACGACGATGGCCACGAGCGGCGCCGGCACGGCCTTGGTGAGCCGGGGCAGGCCGAACACAATCAGCAGGCCGACGGCGGTGAACGGGTAGACCAGCCACGGGACGCCGATCAGTTCCGGGACCTGGGACATGAAGATCAGGATGGCCAGCGCGTTGACGAAGCCCACCATGACCGAGCGGGGGATGAAGCGCATCAGTTTCGCGACCCCGGACAGGCCCAGGACGATTTGGAAGATGCCGCCGAGAATCACCGCGGCGATCAGGTAATCGAGCCCGTGCGACTTCACGAGCGGCGCGATGACCAGGGCGATGGCGCCGGTGGCGGCGGAAATCATGGCCGGCCGGCCGCCGACGAAGGCGATGGTGACGGCCATGGTGAAGGACGCGAAGAGCCCGATCCGCGGGTCCACACCGGCGATGATCGAGAAGGCGATGGCCTCCGGGATGAGTGCCAGTGCGACGACCAGGCCTGCGAGGACCTCGGTTTTGAGTCGGCGCGGGGACATGAGGGTGCCGCGCACGGACTGTAGCTGCTCCGGCGTCAGGGCCGGGGCGGCTTCTGCGGTCTTGGTGGCCATTGCTGGCTCCGTTCAGGCTCGGGAAGCCGCACGCTGGCGGCTTCGATGTACGGTGGCCACCGGCACGAAGCCCGCGGCGCAAAAAGTGAAGGAGGCGCATCGGCGCGCCGGAGGAAAGTCAGACTGGCAGGGGTGCCGGCCGAGGACGGCCGCAGTTCACCCTGCACTCACAACCCTACCTTAACGTGATGGTAGGGTTTAAATGGCCGTCGACGCTGTCACGGCCGGACCAACAGGAGAGGCAGTACCTTGCATATTGGCGAACTCGCTGACAAGACCGGGCTGTCCCTGCGAACCATCCGTCACTACGACGACGTCGGGCTCCTCCCGGCGACGGCCAGGACGGAAGGCGGCTTCCGGCTCTACTCGGACGCCGACGTCGAAAGCCTGCTGCTGATCAAGCAGATGAAACCCCTGGGGTTTTCCCTTGAGGAGATGGCCGAGATTCTGGGGCTCCTCGCCGCCGGAGCCGGGCACGAAGGCGCAGCCGACAGCGCGTCGCCGACCTCCGCACGCCTCTCGGGTTTCCTTGAGCGGGCGGTCCAGCAACGGGCGAAAATGGCCCGGAACCTTGCCCAGGCCGACGATTTCATCGGCATGTTGAGCGTCCGGGCCGGCGACCCGGCACCCTGACCGGGTTCCCGCCGCGGCAACGCCGCCTCGTTCGCGACGGCGGAGGGACGGGTCTCAGTCGATCCGGGCGGCCTCGTCCAGGGTGTGCGGCTCAAAGTGTTCGAGCAGTTCCTTGATGGCCTGCATGTTCTGCTGAAAGCCTTCCGAGGCCCGCCACTGATCGACCTCTTCAATGGACTGCCACGGGCCGGTACTGATAAACCGGTTCGGGACATCCCGGTCGTGCATCAGCACGGCCTTGCAGCCGGGGAAATCCTCCTGCGTCTTGCGGGCCAAATCCCGCCAGGCCTGCACAAAATCGTTCTCACGGCCCGGATGAATCAACCAGATTCCGAGTGTATAGACCGACACGCCAACCGCCTCCAATGCTTTTGTATGGGTTGATACGCCCGATTATCTGCCTCTGCCCCGGCAGGCGGTAGGGCCGGACAGTTGGAATTCGTACACGGGCAACGCGGGGTCACTTTCCGCCCGTCCCGGAGGCCTCAAGTCAATTGGCCGCGGAACGGGTAAGAAGCGACCCCGCGTTGGAAAACTGCCGGAGCGGCAGGGACAGAGCCGGCTAGACCGCCTCCACACCGCGCTCTCCGGTACGGACCCGGATCACGTTGGAGATGTCCTGGGTCCAGATTTTTCCGTCCCCCAGGCTTCCCGTCCGCGCCGATCGGATGATGGTGTCGATCACCGCGTCGGCGTCTTCGTCGGTGACGATCAGATCGATCCGGACCTTGGCGCGGAAATCGACCTGGAATTCGGTGCCCCGGTACATTTCCGAGTGGCCTTTCTGGGTGCCGTACCCTTTGACCTCGGTGACCGTCAGCCCGGTGTGCTCGGTGTCAGCCAAAGCCTGCTTGACCTGTTCCAGCCGGAAGGGCTGGATGATGGCAGTAACAATCTTCATGGTGCTCCTCGGAGTGCAGTAAGAGTGAGTGGTGGAAGGCCAGGCCGCTATTTGGCGCCTGCGTAGGCGGCTTCGGAGTGCAGGGCCAGGTCCAGGCCGCGCCGTTCCGCATCTTCGTCCACCCGGATGTTCATGGTCTTGTTCATCGTCCAGGCGATGGCATAGGTCGCGGCAAAGGCGTAAAGGCAGGTGGCGGCGATGGCGACGAGTTCCCGCCAGATGATGCTCCAGTCGCCGCCGAAGAGCACGCCTGTCACCCCTGCCGGGGCCGATCCCGCGCCGATCAGTACGACACACAGCGTGCCGACGATCCCGCCCACTCCGTGTACCGCGAAGGCGTCAAGCGTGTCATCCACGCCGAGCTTCTTCTTCCAGGTGATGGCCCAGCACACGACGGCGCCGGCGGCAAGTCCGACGACGAGGGCCCCGAGCGGATTCACGGCGTCAGCGGACGGTGTGATGCCGACCAGACCGGCGATGGCGCCGGTGGCGAGACCGAGCGTGGTGGGCTGCCCGTCCCGGAAATTTTCCACCACCAGGTACCCGACGATGCCGGCGCAGCCGGCCAGAAGCGTTGTCATCACCACGTACTGGGAGAGGAAGTTTGCTCCGGCGGCCGAGCCGCCGTTGAAGCCAAACCAGCCGAACCAAAGGATGCCTGCGCCGAGCACGACCAACGGCAGGTTATGCGGCTTGGCCTGCGGGGCTTTGCGCTTGCCAAGCACGAGCGCCAGCGCCAGTGCCCCGACCCCGGCCGTCATGTGGACTGCGGTGCCGCCTGCGAAGTCGTGGAGCTGGACGACGTTGCGGAGCCAGCCGCCGACGTACCCGGTCTCCTCATCCGAAAACGTGAACACCCAGTGGGCGATCGGGAAATAGACGAGGGTGAGCCAGACGGCGCTGAAGATGATCCAGGCGCCGAACTTCATGCGGCCCGCCGCGCCGCTCGCCACGATGGCAATGGTGATCGCGCCGAACAGGATGAAGAAGGCTGCCCAGTAGATCGACTGCGGACCGCCGCTGCCGTCATCGACTTCGAAGCCGTTGAGCCCGATGAATTCCAGCGGGTTGCCGACAAGGCCCAACCCGCCCACCGAGTTTCCGGAGACCATCCCGTATCCGTAGAGAACGTAGAGGACTCCGGTGACGGCCAGCGTGCTGAGCACCATCATGAGCATGTTGAGAACGTTGTTTGTCCCCAGGAGGCCTCCGTAATACAGGGCCAGTCCTGGAAACATCAGAGCGACTAGGGCAAACGAGGCAAGGAGCCACGCGAGATCTGCCTGCGGCATGGGAATCTCCAATCAGGGGGATAGACAATGAGGCGGAACTGGTGTGTCGGGGAAGACGAGGTGGATCGCGGTTCCGTGCAGTGGAAACTGCTGCGCCGGCGATCAGCTGAGCAGCCAGGCCGCAGCGGCGCTCCGGTACTCGCCGATTCCCTTGTAGGCGGCGATGTCCGGAGGCGTTGCGACGAGTATTTGGGCGAGCTGGTTCCGCCAGGCGGGAATGGTCTTGATCTCCGCCAGGGAGGCCATGAAGGTGCGGATACTGAAGGTGACCGCTCCTGACATGGGCAAGCGGATGAAATGCTCAAGTTCGATCCGCAGCTGTAGCCGGCCGAAATCCCGGTCGGCGAGGAGCCGGGGAATGTCCTGGCCCCACTCCGGCAGTTCTTCGAGGCTGATGTCGAGTTTCCGGGACCCCGACGCCGAAAGCGTCCAGTTAACCCGCCGGTACACCTGGTCGGCGGGCAGCCGCATAAGGAACTGCTCCGCCCTGGACGTGATCCCTTCGCCGGTGAGCCGCGGCACCGGCCCGTGGATTTCACGGAAGCTCATGCCTGCATCGAAGGTGACAGACCAGGCCGCCGCGAAGGTGACCAGGCCCGCATCGAAATGCAGTTGCCCGCCGCGTTCCTTGACCAGGAGGAGGTCATCGGGGATTTCCCGGCCGAGGAAGGTCATGGGGTCATACGGCAGGGATTGTTCGTCACCGATGATGAAGGTCTGGTCTGTTCCCAGGAGATCATTGCGCCACCGGGCCTCGTCACCGTCTTCGTCCAGGTGCATGACGTCCGGATGGGTGATCGCCAGGTCCCGCAGGTAGTACATCAGCAGGTCCCAGCAGGCAGGCATCATGCCCGGGAGGATCTGGACGCGGGAGGGGTCGGCCTGCAGGATCCGGCGGCGTTCGGCCATAATGTGCGGGTAGTCGTCACCGCCGAGGTCCACGATGCCCGCGCCCCACTCCCCCGTGGCCGTCTGCCGGGGCACCCGGGCCGGTTCGACGTTGACGGTGTACTGGAAATCCTGCTGGTCTTCGGCAAAGGGCCACGGGAGATTGGCCGTGTGCCGGGTGTCGGCCGGAAGGCGCGTGTTCATAGGTCCACCTCGATGTCTTGGCCCCGCGAAACGCAGCAGAGCATGGCTGTGTTGGAGCTTTTTTCTTCCTCGCCGAGGACGAGGTCCCGGTGGATGACGGTTCCGGACCTGACGGGAATCCTGCACTCTCCGCAGACTCCCTGCCGGCAGAGGTTCGGGACGTTGTGGCCGGCTTCGAGGAGCATTTCCAGCAGGCTCACACCGGGCTGGACCCTAAGCCGTTGGCCGGTAGAAGCCACCGTGGCTGAGAAAGCGTCGCCCGGTGCCTGCTCAGGCGCCTCGAACCGCTCCAGGTGGAGCCGGTCCTCAGTCCATCCCGCCTGCCGGCCGATGCTGCGGTAGCTGTCCAGCATGGCGGTGGGACCGCAGGCGTAGGCGTGTGTTCCCAGTGGCTGCAGGCGCAGGCGCCGGTGCAGGAGATCCAGTCCGGCCAGCCTGCCATGGGCTTCGTGCAGCTCCACGTGGCCCCCGGCCGCCAGCGCCCTCAGGTCGTCGAGGTGGGCGGCAGCCCCAGGGCGGTAGATGTAGAGCACCTCGGCAGGCGTGCCCCATCGAGCGGCGGCGCGGGCGTGTGAAAGTACCGGGGTGACACCAATGCCCGCGGCGATCAGGAGTAACTTCTTCGCGGTGGGATCCGCAGAAAACATTGACCACGGACCCTCGATCTGGACCTTGCAGCCGGCTTCGAGATTGGCGTGCAGCCATTCGGACCCGCCGCCGGCGGCGTGCCGCAGGACGGAGATCCCGTAATGGCGGGGGTTGACGCCGTCTCCCACGAGTGAGTAGGCATTACGTTTCTCACCGGCCCGGACGATCAGGTGGCTTCCCGGTTCATAGCTGGTCAGGATGCGGCCCGCGGGGTCGGCGAACGTGAAGTGCGTGACCTCGGGCGTGATGGCTTCAGCGGCCAAGACCGTGAGTTCCCGGGGGTGCGTCGCGAAGGCGTGGTGCAGGTGCCCGGGGATCGTGCTTGTTGCCTGGGCAGTGGAGTTCATGGCAGGTCCCGCGCGCGGGCATCGGAGGCGAGGTAGCTTCCGCGGGTCCCGGAGAGATGGGGGTGGATTTCGAGCGTCCGTGCGCAGCCGGGGCAGGCGACGGTGTCGCCGGCTCCGGCCCGCACCCGGCTGGTGGCCCGGCAGTGGGCGCAGTAGATCGGGAGCTCGGAGGTGTCCGTGATCAGGCTCGCAATCTCCTGTTCGAGGGTTCCGTGCTGTCGCGCCACGGCGATGGTCTGCAGGACATCGAATTGCGGGCCAGTGACCATGATCCGCAGGCCATTCAGGCTTGAACGGAGTACGCGGCCGAGCTGGCGTCGGGTGTCGTCGTTGAAGAGCGCAAATGTCAGCCATTGCACGGGCCCTATGGCTGCCGCCTCGCTCAGCCATTTTCTGGCCACGCCGGCGTTTTCGCCCTGGCCAAAGGAAATGATGAGGAAGGAGGTGCCGGTGTTGTCCACGGAAACGGCGGAGTCCCGCGTCGGGGCCGCAAGCGTTTGTTCAGCAGTCGCGGTCATTGGTGTACCCCCTGGTGTTTGGATAGTCCGGCGGTTGAATCGGCGGCCCTGCGCCGGGGATGTTCCGGGACGGAACAGCAGTGTCAGCCTGTGAGCAGCCAGGAAGCGGCAGCGTGCTGGTAGCGGTCAATCCCTTTGTACTCAGCCATGTCCGGGGGAAGCTCTGCGAGGACTCGTCCGAGCCGCTCCCGCCACGACGGAACCGTGCTGATTTCCCGCAGGGACGCCAGGTAGGTCCGGACAAGGAACAGCAGGGCGCCTGACGTCGGGAGTTTGATGAGGTGCTGCACCTCCACTCTCAGATGCAGGCGGTCCGGCAATGACGGGTCAGGGACAACCAGGGTCCTGTCCTGCGCCCAGTCGGGGTAGGTCTCGGTGGATGTGTCCAGGCGCCGGTCCACGGTCATGGTCCAGTTGGTCCGCCGGTATTGCTCGCCGGGCTGGAGCCGGAGGAGGAACTGATGGGCCCGGGTGATGATGTTCTCTTCATGAACCCGCGGCACAGGTCCGTGGACCTCGAGGAACCGCATGCCGACGTCGAATCCCATGGACCAGTCCGCGGCGAACGTGACGACGCCCGCGTCCAGCCACAGGGCGCCTTCGCGCTGGTCCATCAGCGCAATGTCATCCTGGATCTGAGTACCGATGAAGTGCAGCGGTCCGTGCGGCAGCGAATCGTCATCACCGAAAATGAACTCAAGGTTCAGTCCCTGCAGGTCGTTGCGCCAGGTGCACTCCCGCCCGGAGCGCTGGAAGCGCATGGTTCCGGGGTAGGCCTCCGCCATGGCGGGCAGGAGGAGGGCGAGGGTGTCCCAGGCGGCAGGCCGCATGTGGTCCATCATCTGGAACCTCGTAGGGTCTTTCGCGAGGATCGCTTCGCGCTGGCGAAGGTTCTCCAGATAGTCCCCGTCAATATCAACGAGGTGTTCGCCCCATCCCCCCGCTTCCGTCTGCACTGGCTGGCGGGCCGGTTCAACGTTGGTGCTGTAGCGGTAGGCGTCGTCCCGGAAGGGGAAGGGAAAGGTCCTGATCCGCTCGGACAGGTCTACGCGACCGCCCGGGTCCCCGGACGGGAGGGATCTTTCCCCGGCGGAGGGCGGGCTGGCTGTCGTTATGCTCATAGGTCCAACTCCAGTTCTTGGTCTTGGGCCCGCGACACACAGCACATGGCGGTGTCGTTGGCTGCTTTTTCCTCATCAGTCAGATAGAGGTCCCGGTGTTCGACGCGGCCCTTGAGCACCGGGACGGCGCATTCGCCGCAGACGCCCTTCCGGCACATATTCGGGATGGGCGTCCCCGCCGCTTCCAGCGCTTCCAGCAGCGATTGCCCGGCCGGCACTGGCAGGGAGCGTCCGCTCCGTGCCAGCTCGACCGTGAACGGCCTGCCGGCGTCGTGTTCAGGCGCCCCGAATGGCTCTGAATGGAGCCTGCTCGCCGGCCACCCGCATTCCTCGGCCCGCCCCAGGACGCTGGCCATAAAGCCCGCCGGTCCGCAGACGTAGAGATGCGTGCCCAGGGCCTGGTCCAGCAGGGCGTGTTGGAGCACCTCGGTGAAGTCCCGCCGGTCCATGCATTCGGTCAGCCCGGTTCCGAGCAGTGCGCGAACCTCCTCGAGGTGCGCGCCCGCGCCCGGCCGGTAGGAATAGAGAAGTGAGGCGGACCTTCCCCAGGCCTGGGCGGCCCGGGCGTGGGAAAGCATTGGCGTAATCCCGATTCCCGCCGCAATCAGCAAGTGGTGGCGGGCAGTCGCCACGGGGGCGAAGGCGCTGCGGGGATGCGAGACGGTCACGAGGTCCCCCGCCGAAAGTGCGTGCATGGCGGCGGACCCGCCGGCTCCGTCCGGGGTACGCAGTACTGAGATCGTGTAAGCGGCCGGGTTGAGGCCGCTTCCGGTGAGCGAGTACGCGTTCGCCTTGACTCCGGAGTCGACCACAATGTGGCTGCCGGGTACGAAGCCCGGCAGCGGCGCGCCGGACGGATCAGCGAGGGTGAAGCTTTTGATGGACGGCGCCTGGAGGACAACGTCGGCGACGACGAGTGCCAGCTGCTGCGCGGTGCGGGGTGTGGCGGAGACCGCGGTGGCTGTCACGGGACCTCCTCAGCGTTTGACTTATAACCCAGGTAGCTGGCTGTACGGCGGGAAAAGTGGTGGTAGATCACCAGGTTGCGGGAGCACCCGGAACAGGTGACGGTCCCACCCACGGGATGGCGGCTGGGCGTGGTGGACTTGCAGTGGGCGCAGTAGACGCGGCGGCCGGTGGCGTCCGTCTCCAGGAGCGTGATTTCCTCCTCGACCGCGCCTTCCCGGAGGGCCTGCGCCCGGGCCGCGTAGATCTCGGCCTGCGGGCCGGAGAAGACGAATCGGACGCCTACCCTTGCGTTCCGGACGAGGTCCAGAACATCGTCCAGTGCGTTCGGACCTGCCCGGTCGGCGCTGATGTGGCGGTGCGGTATGTCCGGTGACGGCCGCCGCAGCCAGGCCCGGGCCCTTCTTGCGCCGGCAGGTGTGAAGGACATGGCGACGATTTCGCGGGCCCGCGCCGGCGGGAGGGGATCTGCCGCCGGCCGGGGCACGCTGGTGAACTCCAGGCCCACGGTTTAGGGGGCGAAGGAGCGGTGGCCGGTGTAGAAACCCAGCGCGTAGTCCGGGGTTTCGAACTTGACCGTTGTGCCCTTGGGGAAGAACAGGACGTCCCGTTCCTTTGCCCGGGTGACCTCGCCGGTGGCCTGGTCGGTCAGGATGAACTCCCCCTGGATGACGACTTTCATTTCGTCGTAGGTGTATTCGTAAACCAGGGGCTCGGAGGCCTTCAGTTCGAAGAACCCGCCGCTGATGGCCGAGCCTTCGGGATTCGACAGGGAATCACCGATGAAGGCCTCGGTTCCCGGCGCGTCCATCGCGGGAAGGTCCTTGAAGCCGTCCTCGACTTTGTGGATGGCGCCGGCCTTGCTCAGGGTGCCGATCAAAGTTTCCATGAAACACTCTCCCTTGTCTTGAGTAACTGGTGTGAAATCAAGATTACTGAGAGTAAATCGACGTGGGTTTCCATGGTGTTACATCTGGGTTAAGTCTCGGCCGGGGAGATGCGGGGAGATGCGAATGCGGGGCCACTTCCAGCCCATTCCGCGGCTGCAGAAGGGGCAGGAAGTGACCCCGCGTTGGGGTTGGGGGCGCCTACCGGGCCGAAATGGCCAGGAACCGGATCGGCAGTTCCAGCAGCTCCAGCGGGCCGTGCGGGCCTTCGCCGTCCAGCAAGAGGGAGTCCCCGGCTTCCATGGAGTATTCATAGGCGCCGTGCCCGTAGACCATTTTTCCGGCCAGCATGTAGATGAACTCGGTGCCGGGATGCTGGAACAACGGGAAGACGTCGGAGGCATCCGTCAGCGTCACGAGCGTGGGTTCGATGGCGTCGGTGCGGCCCTTGAGGGTGCCCAGCACCCGGTACTCGTGCCCGTGCTGCGTGCCGCTGCGGATGGTCAGGCTGCCTTGCCCGTTCTTCGTGAACGTGGCGTCCCGGTCGGTGTCCGCACCGCGGAACAGGGCTGTGACGGGGATCTTCAGTCCGTCGGCGAGCCGCTGCAGGGTGGTCAGCGAGCAGGAGGTGCTGGCGGTCTCTATTTTGGAGATCATCGCCTTGGACAACCCGGTCCGCGCGGCGAGTTCGGCGGCGGACAGGCCCTGCGCGGTCCGGTAGCGGCGGACCTGGCCGGCGATAACGCTCTCCAGTTTGCCGGGACCGTGATCCTCGCCGGCCACCGCCATGTCGGCAGCCGGATCTGGTTCAACATCGCGGGATCGGCCCGTCTCCCCGTTGGCAAGTGTGCTCATTCAGCCATCATAGGCGGGGCCACCGGGACTACCCGAGGTTCCGCGCTTCGCCGAGAAGTCCCGCCAGGGCGTCCGCCAGGGCGGCGGCGCCGCGCTCGGCGTCCTCGTCTTCCACGAGTTCATCCGGGGAGTGCGAGATACCCGTGGGGTTCCGGACGAACAGCATGGCGGTGGGGATGTGACCGGTCAGCACCCCCGCGTCATGCCCGGCACCGGTGTCCAGCACCGGCGCCCCGGGCAGCAGCGCCTGCAGCTCCTCGCGCAGGGCGCTGTCGAAGTGCACCGTGGGGCTCACGGATTCGGCGCCGAAGCTGACGGTGCATCCCTCTTCGGCGGCGATCACCTGGGCATTGAGATGGATGGATTCCACCAGGGCGGCGGTGATCTCATCCTTCGGGTGGCGCAGGTCGATCCACAGATCAACCCGGGAGGCGATGACGTTGGTCCCGCCCGGCACGGGCTGGACCCGGCCGACGGTGGCCCGCGCATCGCGGTATTTGACGGCCGTGTCCCGGATGGCCACCATGATTTTGGCGGCGGCGATCATGGGGTCCCGGCGGCCCTTCATCAGCGTGGTGCCGGCGTGGTTTCCCTGCCCGTGCACCGAGAGTTTCCACCGGCCGTGGCCCAGGATGGAGGAACCGATCGCCACGGGCCGGTTCAAATCGATCAGGCCCCGGCCCTGTTCCACGTGCAGTTCGACGAAGACGCCGAGCTGCCGCAGGGTCTGGACATCGGCTCCGATGAAGCGCGGATCCTGACCGTTGGCCGCCGCCACGTCGGCGTAGGTGTTGCCGTCCTGGTCCCGCAGGTTCCGTGCTTTGTCCGCGTCGATGGCCCCGGTCAGCAGCCGCGAGCCCAGGCACGCAACGCCGAACCGGGACCCTTCCTCTTCCGGAAACACCGCGATGGCCAGGGGCCGGCGGGGCCGGACGCCGCGGCTCTTGAGGATATCCACCGCGATGAGCGCGGATGCGACGCCGAGGGGGCCGTCGAATTCGCCGCCTCCGGGAACGGAGTCCAGGTGGCTGCCGGTCACGACGGCGTCGGCCCGGACCTTGGTGGCGGTGTCCCACCAGGCCCACAGGATCCCGTTCCGGTCGGTACTGACCTCGAGCCCGCGCCGGCTGGCCTCCGCCACGAACCAGCTCCTCAGGTCCGTTTCCGCCGTCGAGAACACCGGGCGCGAGTAGCCGCCGCGTTTCCGGTCGGTGCCGATGCCGGAGATGTCCCGCATCAGGCCGGTTACGGTGGCGGTTGCCGGTGTTGTTGCCGAAGTCGTCACGGGCTGGTCCGTTTCTGTGGAGGGGTTCGGAAAGGAAGGCTCTAGTGCGCGGGCGCCGGCTGGATCAACCGGGCGCTGGCCTGACGGAACCGTTCCGGCACGTCTGCGGTGCCGGTGGCGAGGTCGGCGGCCCACTGCCCGATGAGGGGTGCGAACTTCGCGCCGTGGCCCGAGCACGGGGAGAGAATGGTGAGGCCGTCGGCCCGGTCGATGAGGAAGTCCTCGTTCGGGGTATTGGTGAACAGGCACGTCGTTTCCGCGTACGGCTCGGGGTCCAGGCCCGGCAGGAAGTGGCGGACATAGTCCACCACCCGGAGCCGGTTGGCAGGATCCACGAGCCCGTTCTGGGCGGCGGCCGACGGGATGTGCTTTCCGCCGTTGTACTCGGCGACTTTCTGGCCGGCGAAGCCGGCGTCGCGCCCGCCCGGCAGGCCGTAGACCTGGATGTCGGCGCTCTTGTGGATGAACGTCGGCCAGGCTTCCCCGCCGCCGGAGGATCCGCGGTAGCGGAAGTGGTAAGCCTGCTCCTGGCGGACCGTGATCTCCGGCAGGCCGGCCAGGAACCCGGCCGGCAGCGGAAGGTCCCCGAGCAGCCGCGGCAGCCAGCCGCCGGCACTGACGATCACGTTGCCGGCGTCGAAGGTCTCCCCGGTCGCCGACACCAGGCGGTACCCGCTGCCGGTCCTGCTCACGCTGCGGACATCCCAGCCGGTCAGGACCCGGGCGCCGTGCCGCGCGGCCTGGGCCACCATCGCGTGGACCGCGTTCTCGGCGTCGATGACGCCGGCGCCGGGGTGCCACAGGACGGAGGTGTCGAACGCCAGCTGCGGCCAGCGGGAGCGGGCCTCGGCGGCGCTGAGCAGCTCGTGCTCCACGCCCGCGGCCGCGAGGACCCGGGCAAGGTGTTCGGGTTGGCGCTCGGATCCGTAATCGACGGCGCCGGCGGGGCTGATGAGCTCCTGGCCGCTCGCGGCGGCGAGGTCATCCCAGAGGGTCTTGGACTCGACCACGCTGCGGGTGTAGAACCCGTCCGGGTAGGCGTACCGGAAGATCCGGGCGGAACCGTGCGAGCTGCCGTCGTGGCTGGCCGGGACGGTGCGTTCCAGGATCGTGACCTCGTGGCCGCGGGCGGCCAGTTGCCAGGCGGTGGCGGCGCCGGCCAGGCCGGCGCCGACCACCACATAGTCCGAGGAAGCAGACATCATTTCGCTCCGGGAATCCAGCTGGTGCCGGCCAGCGGCACGCGGGCCATCGCTGAGGCTTCGATGGTGAGGGCCACCAGGTCTTCCGGCTCCAGGTTGCGCAGGTGGGATTTGCCGCAGGCCCGGGCAATGGTCTGGGCTTCCATGGTCAGGACCCGGAGGTAGTTGGCCAGCCGGCGCCCGCCGGCCACCGGGTCCAGCCGGGAGGAAAGCTCGGGGTCCTGGGTGGTGATGCCGGCCGGGTCCTTGCCGTCCTGGAAGTCGTCGTAGAAGCCGGCGGCGGAGCCCAGGGCGGCGTACTCGGCGGCGTAGCGCGGATCGTTGTCGCCCAGGGCGATCAGGGCGGCGGTGCCGATCGCGACGGCGTCGGCGCCGAGCGCCATGGCCTTGGCGACGTCGGCCCCGGAGCGGATGCCGCCGGAGACGATGAGCTGGACTTTGCGGTGCACGCCCAGTTCCTGCAGGGCCTGGACGGCCTGCGGGATGGCGGCCAGCGTGGGGATGCCGACGTTTTCGATGAAGACCTGCTGTGTGGCGGCGGTGCCGCCCTGCATGCCGTCGACCACCACGACGTCGGCACCGGCCTTCACGGCGAGCGCGGTGTCGTAGTAGGGGCGGGAGGCGCCGATTTTGACGTAGATCGGGGTCTTCCAGTCGGTGATCTCGCGGAGTTCGCCGATCTTGATTTCGAGGTCGTCCGGGCCGGTCCAGTCCGGGTGCCGGCTGGCCGAGCGCTGGTCGATGCCGACGGGCAGGGTGCGCATCCCGGCGACGCGTTCGGTGATTTTCTGGCCCAGGAGCATGCCGCCGCCGCCGGGCTTGGCGCCCTGCCCGAGCACGATTTCGATGGCGTCGGCCTTGCGCAGGTCATCCGGGTTCATGCCGTAGCGCGAGGGCAGGTACTGGTACACGAGGTGCTTGGACTGGCCGCGCTCTTCGGGGGTCATGCCGCCGTCGCCGGTGGTGGTGGAGGTCCCGACGGCGCTGGCACCCCGGCCCAGGGCTTCCTTGGCGTTGGCGGAGAGCGCGCCGAAGCTCATGCCGGCGATGGTCACCGGGGTCTGCAGGTGCAGCGGCCGGGACGCGTGCCGGTCGCCGAGGACGACGTCGGTATCGCACTTTTCGCGGTACCCCTCGAGCGGGTAGCGGGACATGGAGGCGCCGAGGAAGAGCAGGTCATCGAAGTGCGGGACCTTGCGCTTGGCGCCCCAGCCGCGGATGTCGTAGACGCCGGTGGCGGCGGCGCGCTGGATGTCGGCGATGGTTGCCCGGTCGAAGGTGGCCGATTCGCGCAGGCCGAGTTCTTCGACCGGCGGTGCGGGGAGGACGGCCGGGGCGCCCTGCGGGACAGAGGTGATGGTCATGGTGGGTCCTCCTAGTACGACGTCGAGTTGTCGACGTTGAAGTGGTAAAGGTTCCGGGCCGAGCCGTAGCGGCGGAAGTCCGCCGGATTCTCGCTGCGGCCCGCGGCGGCGAGCAGCGCGCCGAGTTCGTCCAGGTGTTCGGCCTTCATGGGCTTTTCGATGCAGTCGGCACCGAGGGAGGCGACTGTTCCCTTGACGTAGATCCGGGCCTCATAGATGGAGTCGCCCAGGGCCTCGCCGGCATCCCCGCAGACCACTAGCCGGCCGGCCTGGGCCATAAAGGCTGACATGTGGCCGATGCTGCCGCCCACCACGATGTCCACGCCCTTCATCGAGATGCCGCAGCGCGCTCCGGCGTTGCCGTCAATGACCACGAGGCCGCCGTGGCCGGTGGCGGCCGCGGACTGCGACGCATCGCCCCTCACGTGGACCTTGCCGGACATGATGTTCTCCGCCAGCCCGACGCCGGCGTTGCCGTTGACGGTGACTTCGCCCTTTTGGTGCATGCCCGCGGCGTAGTAACCGGCATGACCGTCCAGGGTGACGCTGATCTTCGTGGTGATTCCGACGGCGAGGCTGTGCTTGCCCCCGGTATTGGCAACCGTCCAGGACTGTCCGTCGACGGCGTCGTGCAGGGCCTGGTTAAGGTCCCGGACCGTGCTGCCGGCAAGGTCCACGGAGAGAGTATCGTCGCGGCTGATCGCGGGGTCTTCGACCGTTGCGGGGGCTGTCAGAGTGACCATGTGTAGACCTTTCCGGGTTCCGGTTCAAAGATGCGGGCTGTTTCGATGCCGGGCAGGGCTGCCAGGGCACGGTATTCGGAGGCCATCGCCACGTAGTCGTCGGTCTCGGCGATGATGGCCGGCTTGCAGGCGATCGGGTCCCGGACCACGGCCATGCTGTCCGCGGTGGTGACGACGAGCGTGTAGAAACCGTCAAAGACTTTGCCGAGGTTGATGAGCGCCGTTTCCAGGTCATCGCCCTGCTGCAGGCGGGACGCGATGTAGCGGGCACCGACTTCGGTGTCGTTGTCGGAGTCGAACACCACACCCTCGCGCAGGAGGTCGCGGCGGATGGTGGCGTGGTTGGAGAAGGAACCGTTGTGCACCAGGCACAGGTCATCGGCGACGGAGAAGGGGTGGGAACCGCCGGCGGTGACGGCGGATTCGGTGGCCATCCGGGTGTGGGACAGGCCCTGGCTGCCGGCCATCGCCGCGAGGCCGTGCTCGGCGGCGATCTCCATCGGATGGCCCACGCTCTTCATGACGGCCACGTGTTCGCCGCGGCCGATGATCGTCGCGGCCGGGAGCACCTCGCTGACGGCCTTGACCAGAAAGTCGGTCTCAACGGCGGCGCTGACCAGGGTCGTGTCGCCGACCACCTTGATGGCGGCAGCGGCCGTTGTCGGCAGCATGCCGGCCAGGGCGGCCGTGATGTCCGGCAGTGGCAGGCCCTGGTCTTTGCCCAGGAGGCTGAGCGTGGAGCGGCCGTCCTCGACGAGGCCCGGCGTGTTGTACACAGCCAGGCCGGCCGAGTCAGGACCCCGTTCGACGATCTGGCACGTCATGGACGACAGGAGGCTGCCCATTTCCGGGTACAGCAGGGGGTTGCGCAGCTGCAGCGCGGCGATTCCGCACATTGAATGTCCTTTGCTTAGTGGAGGGAGGGTGTCAGATCGAGGTCAGGTACGTCCGGATTTCCCAGTCGCTGACCTGGTTGTGCCAGGTGAGGAACTCCTCTTCCTTGGCGTCGGCGTAGTACTCCCCGATCTCCCGGGCACCGCTGAGGCTGGCCAGCATGACCGGGTCCCGGCGCAGGGCCTCGACGGCGTGCAGGAGGGTGGCGGGCAGGCGGTGGGCGTCGGGCCGTGCTTCCCCGGGACCGGAGGGGAGGCCGGGATCGGCGTCCCGGGCGACGCCGTCGAGTCCTGCTTCGAGGGCGGTGGCGATCGCCAGGTAGGGGTTGGCCGAGCCGTCGCCGGAGCGCAGTTCGATCCGTTTGTTGTCCGGCACCCGGATCATGTGCGTGCGGTCGTTGCCGCCGAAGGACGCCTTGCGCGGGGACCAGGTGGCGCCGGAGGAGCTGGTGGTGGCGCCGGAACGCTTGTACGAGTTCACGGTGGGGGCCAGGAAGGCCTGGAGCGCCGGGGCATGCTCCAGCAGGCCGCCGATGAAGGAGTAGGCCAGGTCGGAGAGGCCCAGGCCGCGGGCGTCGTCTTCGCCGGGGAAGAGCGCGTCGGCGCCGGACCACAGGGACAGGTGGAAGTGCAGCCCGGTGCCCGTGCGGTCGGAGAACGGTTTTGGCATAAACGTGGCGGTCATGCCGCGTTGTTCGGCGAGGATATTCAGGATGTAGCGCAGGCTGATGACGCGGTCCGCGGTGGTGAGGGCCTCGGCATAATTGAAGTTCTGCTCGAACTGGCCGGCGGCGTCCTCGTGGTCGTTGGCGTAATTGCCCCAGCCGAGGCCGTTCATGGCCTCGGAGATCGAGGTCAGGTGGTCATACATGCGGGTAACGCCGCGGGCGTCGTAGCAGGGCCGGGGTGAATCGTCCCGGCTATCGGCGGTGCTGAGGGTCCCGTCCGCGTTCTTGTTGACGAGGAAGTACTCGACTTCGGCGCCGATCTTGGCCTGCATGCCCTTCTCCGCGAGGCGGGCCAGCGTGTTTTTCAGGATCACCCGCGGCGCGTAGGGCCAGGGTTTGCCGTCCACATGCGGATCGCAGTGGATGATCGCCAGGCCCTCCTTGATGAAGGGCACGGGGGTGAAAGACGCCAGGTCCGGCACGGCAATGAGGTCCGAGTCCTGGGGCTTCTGGCCGATGAGCCCGGCGGCGTAGCCGGCGAACCCCATGGCCCCGGCTTCGAGTTCGTCGGCGGCTTCGACCGGCACCAGCTTCGCGCAGGGTTTACCGGTCATGTCCACGAACGTGGCGAGAAGGAACCGAACGTCATGCGCCCTGGCGATCTCCGCGAGGGAAAAGCTGCCGGCGTCCACCGGAGCCGATTGCCCGGGTGTTAGCTCGGTCGTTGCGACACTGGTCATCGGAACTGTCCTGTCCTTTGGATTGGTTACCTGTTGGGAAACGCTGTTGAACCACAGTAGTCAAAAGGATGTTTCCGGCGTGCTCCTGCTTTGTTAAATCCAGATGACGTTCCCGGGTGCGGATCGGAACACCGAATTAACGCCCCCGAAACCCACTGGCGTTCACTCTGGGGAATCCTTGTTTCATGGTGCGACTTGACTGCGCCGGGTGCATCCGCGCCTGTTTGAACGTCCTTCGCTATTGATTGGAGACTCCATGAATTCTGGAGATGTCGCCTGGATTCTTGCGGCCAGCGCACTGGTCTGCCTGATGATCCCCGGCCTTGCCCTCTTTTACGGAGGCATGGTGGGGTCCCGCCGGATCCTGAACATGATGATGATGTGCTTTGGCGCCGCGAGCGTCGTGGCCGTACTCTGGGCCGCCTTCGGATACTCCCTGGTCTTTGGTAACTCGGTCGGCGGTGCCGGGCTCATTGGCGACGTCACCGAATATCTCGGCCTTGGCCAGCTCCTGAGCGAAGACCCGGAGGCGCCGATTCCGGCCGCGCTCTTTGCGGTCTTCCAGCTCTTCTTCGCGGGGATCACGACGGCGATCGTCGCCGGCGCCGCGGCGGGCCGCATGAAGTTCGGCGCCTGGATGACCTTTGCCGGCCTGTGGGCAGCCCTGGTCTACTTCCCCGTTGCCCACTGGGTCTTCGCCTTCAGCTCGGAGGACGGAGCCGTGACCGGCGGCTGGATCGTCAACGGCCTCCAGGCCATCGACTTCGCCGGCGGCACCGCCGTGCACATGAACGCCGGAGTTGCCGCCCTGGCCCTGGCGCTGGTCCTGGGCCGCAGCGCGGGCTGGCCCAAGAGCGAACACACGAAGCCGCACAGCCGCCCGCTCGTCCTCGTCGGCGCCGGCCTGCTGTGGACCGGCTGGTTCGGCTTTAATGCCGGTTCCGCCCTCGCCGCCGGGCACTCCGCCTCCGTTGTGTTCCTCAACACCGCCCTCGCCGGCGCGGCCGGCCTGCTGGCCTGGGCCCTCGTGGAACGAATCCGGCTTGGCAGCGCCAGCAGCATGGGCGCAGCCTCCGGCATCATCTCCGCACTCGTCGCCATCACCCCGGCCTGCGGCGCCGTCAGCCCGCTGGGCGCCATCGCGATCGGCGCCATTGCGGCGGCGGTCTGCTCCCTGTCCGTCGAACTGAAGTTCCGCCTCGGCTACGACGACTCCCTCGACGTTGTGGCCGTCCACCTTGTCGGCGGCATCATCGGCACCCTGCTGATCGGGCTCTTCGCCACCGCCGACGCGCCCAACGGCGTCAACGGACTGTTCTACGGCGGCGGATTCGAACTGCTCGGCATCCAGGCCCTGGCCACGGTTGCCGTGCTCGCGTACTCGTTCGGGGTCACCTGGGTGCTCGCCAAGGTTCTCGATATGACGCTGGGCCTGCGCATCCACGAAGCCGATGAGCTCCGCGGCATCGACTTCGCCGCGCACTCCGAGGCCGCCTACCTGACCGACGAGGAGCCGGTGGAACTGGGCTCCCCGCACCGCGCCTAGAAAACCGGAACGAGAACAAAAAGCGGCGGCCGGTCCCGAAAGGGACCGGCCGCCGCTGTCTTAGATCACGTGGCGCGTCAGGCGTTGGCCTTCCGCTTCACCCAGCCCCAGACTCCGGTGGCCAAGAACAGCACGAGGCCGATGACGGCCAGCCAGATCAGTCCCTTGACGACGAAGCCGAGGATGGAGAGAACAAGCCAAATGATAAGCAGTGTGATTATGAGTCCCATACCGGAAGTTTATGCCACGCCGGCCACTGCCCGGGGCCGCGGGGGCGGCTAGAGGCCCATTGCGGCTTTCAGCTCCGCCACGTGGCCCTGGGCCTTCACTTGGTACTGCGCCAGCACTACGTTGCCGTCGGGATCAACGACGACGGTGGACCGGGCGATTCCTTCCGTGATTTCGCCGTCGACCAGCTTCTCGCCCCAGGCGCCGTAGGCGAGGGCCACGGCGTGGTCCTCGTCGGCCAGCAGCGGGAAGGTCAGCCCGAAGTCGCCGCTGAAACCGGCCAGGGCGTCCACGCCGTCGGGGGAAATGCCCAGGACCTCATAGCCGGAGCTCTGCAGGGCCGCGAGGCTGTCGCGGAAATCGCAGGCCTCGGTGGTGCAGCCGGGCGTCGCGGCCTGCGGGTAGAAGTACACGATGACGTTCCGGCCGCGGTAGTCCGCGAGGGACACCGGGTTGCCGCCGGCGTCGGGCAGGGTGAACTCCGGGGCGGCAGTGCCGGGCTGGAGCTTCACGGAGAGGGTCTGGTCTGTCAGGTTCAGGTTCACGGTTGTCCTTGGCAGGTCGCGGGCGCGGGTCGCCCGGAGGAGTGGCTTAGATGGAGTAGTCGGCGGGTCCGCGGACTTTGGCGTAGGGGCCGGGGATGAATTGGTAGCCGCCGCCGCGGATCGTGGCGATTGTATACCTGGCCCCGCCCAGCTTCCGGCGCACGCGGGCCACATACACGTCGATGGAGCGCGGGGCGCATCCGGGGAACTCCAGTGACTCCAGGAAGTCCTGGAGTTCGGTGCGGGCGACCGGCCGGGAGCAGTTTTCCACCAGATAGCGCAGGAGCCTGAACTCGACGCCGGTCAGCGGCACCCGGTGATTGTCGACCAGCACCGTATCGGTGGCAAGGTCCACGGCCACGGTCCGGGGACCGGATCCGGACCGGGGCGGGAGGCCGGCGCCGTCGCCCCCCGCGTTCCCGGGTTGGGCTGTTCCGGAGGCGGGCCAATGATGGACTTCCGCCTCCGGAACAATTCTCAGTACGCGCGCCAGCAACACCCCGGCCGCATGAACCATGGCTGCCTCGTCCGCGCCGGAGGATTCAACCCAGATCGCCAGGCCCCTGGGCTCGAGTCTTGCACCCGGACGGTGCAGCACCGCCCGCGGGCGCCGGTCCGCGGCTGCCACCGGAGCGGGTGCGTGGGCTTGGACAGCCACGGCGGTGCGGGCTAGACGCCGCCGCGGCGCAGGAGGGTGCCGCGGGGGGTGTGGTGGTTGATTTCCTGGCCGCGGAGGTAGGTCTTGCGGACGACGCCGGAGAGCGCTTTGCCGTCGTAGGGGGTGATGGGGTTTTTGTGCTGGAGTTTGGACACGTCCACAACGTAGGCGTCGTCGGGGGCGAAGATGGCGAAGTCCGCGTCGTAGCCGAGGGCGAGCTGGCCCTTGGTGCTCAGGCGGGCGAGTTCGGCGGGTTTGGCGGCCATCCAGGAGACGACCTGTTCCAGGGTGATGCCGCGGTGCCGGGCTTCGGTCCAGATCAGGGAGAGCCCGAGTTGCAGGGAGGACACGCCGCCCCAGGCGACGGCGAAGTCGCCGTTCTCGAGGTCTTTCAGATCCAGGGTCGATGGTGAGTGGTCCGAGACGATGCAGTCGATGGTGCCCTCCTGCAGGCCCTTCCAGAGCAGTTCCCGGTTCGAGGCTTCCCGGATCGGCGGGCAGCATTTGTAGGCGGTGGCGCCGTCGGGGATTTCCTCGGCCATCAGGGTCAGATAGTGCGGGCAGGTCTCCACCGTCAGGTGCACGCCGTCGCGTTTGGCCGAGGCGATCATCGGCAGCGCGTCCGAGGAGGACAAGTGCAGGATGTGCGCCCTCGCCCCGGTCCAGCGGGCGCGTTCGATGACTTCGGCGATGGCCTTGTTCTCGGCCCCGCGCGGGCGGGAGGAGAGGAAGGTCGCGTAGTGGTCCCCGCCGGGGTGCGGGGCGCGGTCGATCGCGTGGGAGTCTTCGGCGTGGACGATCATGAGCGAGTCGAAGGACTTCAGCTCGGCCATGTCGGCTTCCATCTCATCGGCGTCCAGGTGCGGAAATTCATCCACCCCGGAGTGCAGCAGGAAGCATTTGAACCCGAACACGCCCTCGTCGTGCAGGGGCCGGAGGTCCGCGAGGTTTCCCGGGATCGCTCCGCCCCAGAACCCGACGTCCACGAACGCCTGGTCCGCGGCGACCTCGCGCTTGAGTTTGAGGTTCTCGACTGTGGTGGTGGGCGGGACCGAGTTCAGCGGCATGTCGATGATGGTGGTGACGCCCCCGGCGGCGGCGGCGCGGGTCGCGGAGGCGAACCCTTCCCACTCCGTCCGGCCCGGTTCGTTGACGTGGACGTGGGTATCGACCAGGCCCGGGATCATCGTCTCGTCTTCGGCGAGCTCAATGGTCTCCGCGCCGTTCAGGGCGTTACCCAGCGGTTCGATCGCCACGATCTTGCCGCCCCGGATCCCGACTTCACGCGCCGCGATCCCGGCCGTCGTCAATACGCGGCGGCCACGGACCACCAGGTCATAGCGTTCTTCAGGCATTGAGGTACTCCTTCGAGGATGTGGTTTTTGTGGGGCGGAACCAGGATGAGCCGGGGCCGAGCTGGCCGCCGATCGTGGTGCCGAGTTGTTCAAGGAGGCGGCCGGCTTCCGTCATACAGGTTTCCACGTCTGCTTCGATATCCGTCAAGGCAAACGTGGCCTGAAAACCGGCGTCGCGCAACTGCCCGGCCGTCAGCGTGTTGCGGCCGCAGACGGCGATGACCGGGACGCCGGCCAGTGCTGCCGCCCGTGCGACGCCCATGGGGGTCTTGCCGAGCAGGCTCTGGTCGTCCAGGCTGCCTTCGCCGGTGATCACGAGGTCCGCGCCGGCGAGCCGGTGGGCGAGATCGGTGAATTCGAGGACGACGTCGATGCCGGGCCGGCGGGAGGCGGCCAGGACCGCGATGGCGGCGTAGCCGACCCCGCCGGCGGCCCCGGCGCCCGGGGCCGCCGCGGCCTTCAGGGCCCGGGAGCCCAGTTCCTGGCCGAGCACGTCCACGTAGTTTTCCAGGGCGGCGTCGAGCCTGCCGACGTCCTCGCGGGAGGCGCCCTTTTGCGGGCCGAACACGGCCGCGGCACCGTCCGGGCCCAGCAGGGGGTTGTCCACGTCGCTGGCCAGCACGAACCGGGTGTCCTCGAGCCGGGGATCGAAATCGGCGAAGTCGATCCGGTGCAGCCGGGCCAGGGCTGCTCCGCCGGCCGGGAGTTCGTTTCCGTCCGCGTCGATCAAGCGCGCACCGAGTCCCTGCAGCATGCCGGCGCCGCCGTCGGTGTTGGCGCTTCCGCCGACGCCGAGAATGATCCTGCGGCAGCCGGCGTCGAGGGCGGCGCGGATCAGTTCCCCGGTTCCCCGGGAGGTTGCCCCGAGCGCGTCCTTTGTGCCGCCGGGCAGCACGGCGAGGCCTGAGGCCGCGGCCATTTCGATGACCGCCTCGCGGCCGCGCACGGCGAATTCGGCGTCCACGGCCCCGCCGGTCGGGCCGGTGACGACGGCGCTGCGGCGGGTGAAGCCGGAGCCGACAGCAGCGTCGAGGGTGCCCTCGCCGCCGTCGGCCACGGGAACGCCCGTCACGTCCAGGGGCTGTCCGGCGTGCGGGGCCGCGGAGCGAAGGCCCGCCGTGAGGTGGGTGACGATGTCCGGGGCCGATAGTGAACCCTTGAACTTGTCCGGTGCTACGACCACTCGCATGCCGGTGTTTCCTTTCGGTGAAATCAGACGCGCCGGGCATGGCGCGCAGCAGATGGCTGGGAGTTAGTCCAGCAGGGCGATGATGGCCGTCGGGGCGTCCTCGCCGCGTGCGGCGAGGTCCTCGAACTCGTTGAGGGCGTTGATCTCGGTGCCCATGGAGATGTTGGTGATCTTTTCCAGGATCACTTCGACCACCACGGGGACGTTGAATTCGCTCATGAGGGCCTTGGCCTTATCGAAGGCCGCGGGCAGGTCGCTGGGGTCCTGCACCCGGATGGCTTTGCAGCCCAGGCCTTCGGCGACCTTCAGGTGGTCCACACCGTAGCCGTTGGTCTCGGGCGAGTTGATGTTCTCGAAGGCCAGGGACACGTTCTGTTCCATCTTGAAACCGCGCTGTGACTGCCGGATCAGGCCCAGGTACGAGTTGTTCACGACGACGTGGATGTAGGGGAGGTTGAACTGTGCGCCGACGGCGAGTTCTTCGATCATGAACTGGAAGTCGTAGTCTCCGGAGAGGGCGACGACGGTCTCGCCCGGCTTGCCGCGGACCACGCCGAGGGCGGCGGGTCCGGTCCAGCCCAGCGGGCCGGCCTGGCCGGCGTTGATCCACCGGCGCGGCCCGAAGACGTGCAGCATCTGGGCGCCGGCGATCTGCGAGAGACCGATTGTGCTCACGTAGGTGGTGTCCTTGCCGAAGGACTTGTTCATTTCCTCGTAGACGCGTTGCGGCTTGATCGGGACATTCTCGAAGTGTGTCTTGCGCTGCAGGGAGCCCTTGCGCTGCACGCATTCGCCGACCCAGGCGCTGTAGTCCGGCAAGGTGCCGGCGGCTTTGCGTTCCCGGGCGAGTTCCAGGAGCCCGTCCAGTGCTGCACCGGCGTCGGAGGCGATGCCCAGGTCCGGGGAGAACACGCGGCCGATCTGGGTCGGTTCGATGTCGATGTGCACGAACTTGCGGCCGGCCGTGTAGGTGTCCAGGCCGCCGGTGTGGCGGTTGGCCCAGCGGTTGCCGATCCCGATCACGAAGTCGGAGGCCAGCATGGTCTCGTTGCCGTAGCGGTGCGAGGTCTGCAGGCCCACCATGCCGGCCATGAGCCGGTGGTCGTCCGGGATGGAGCCCCAGCCCATCAGGGTCGGGATGACCGGGACGTTGAGCAGTTCGGCCAGTTCGACGAGCTGCGCCGAGGCGGACGCGTTGATGACGCCGCCGCCGGCGACGATCAGCGGGTGCCGGGCTGCGGTGAGCATGTCCAGTGCCTTGTCCAGCTGCTTGCGGCTGGCCTTGGGCTTTTCCACCGGGAGGGGCTCGTAGGTGTCGATGTCGAATTCGATTTCGGCCATCTGCACGTCGAACGGCAAATCCAGCAGCACGGGGCCGGGCCGGCCGGAGCGCATGAGCTGGAAGGCCTTCTGGAAGGCGCCCGGGATCTGGCCGGGTTCGAGGACCGTCATGGCCATCTTGGTGACCGGCTTGGCGATGGATTCGATGTCCACGGCCTGGAAGTCTTCCTTGTGCAGCTTGGCCACGGGGGCTTGTCCGGTGATGCACAGCATGGGGATGGAGTCCGCCCAGGCCGCGTAGAGTCCGGTGATCATGTCGGTGCCGGCGGGCCCGGAGGTGCCGATGCAGATGCCGATGTTGCCGTCCTTGGCCCGGGAGTACCCGTCGGCCATGTGGGAGGCGCCTTCGACGTGCCGGGCGAGGGTGTGGCGGATGCCGCCGTGCTCCCGCATTGCCGAATAGAAGGGGTTGATCGCCGCCCCTGGCAGGCCGAACGCCTCGATGGCGCCCTCCTTAGCCAGGATGGCGACGGCTGCGTCTACGGTGCGCATCTTCGTCATGGTGTTCTCCTTGAAAGTCTGGTGGGGGTACTGCTGGTGCGGCAGAGGTGCCGCTGCGTTACTGGCGGCCGCTGAGCTGAAGGGTCTGTTTGAAGAGCCCGGAGTGGTCGAGGCCGCCGTTGCCCTGGTTGACGGTGGCGGCGACAAGCTGGGCGGCGAGGGCGCCGAGGGGAAGCGCGACGTTGGCTTCCCGGGCGGCCGAGGTGACGATGCCCATGTCCTTGTGGTGCAGGGCAAGGCGGAAGCCGGGTGCGAAGTCGCGGTCCAGCATCTTCTGGCCCTTTTGGTCCAGGACCTTGGAGCCGGCCAGGCCGCCGCCGAGGACCTTGAGGGCCGCATCGGTGTCGACGCCATAGGCCTCCAGGAAGGCGACGGCTTCCCCGAGGACCTGGATGTTGACGGCGACGATCAGCTGGTTCGCGGCCTTGACGGTCTGTCCGGAGCCGGACGGTCCCACGTGGACGATGGTCTTGCCCACCGCGGTGAGCACGTCCTGGGCCGCCTCGAAATCGGCGGCCTCGCCGCCCACCATGATCGAGAGTGCTGCGGTGATGGCGCCCTGCTCGCCGCCGGAGACCGGGGCGTCGAGGGCGCGGATGCCGGCGGCCGTGGCCTCGTCCGCAAGCCGCTTGGCCACATCGGGGCGGATGCTGGAAGCATCGATCCAGAGGGTGCCCGGCTTCGCGTTCGCGAACAGTCCCTCCGGTCCGGAGACGACCCCTTCGACGTCCGGGGAGTCCGGCACCATCGTGATCACGACGTCCGCTTCCTTGACGGCGTCGGCGATGCTCGTGGCACCCTGGCCGCCTTCGGCGACGAGTGCGTCGATTTTGTCCTGGCTGCGGTTGAAGCCGGTGACGTGGTGGCCGGCCTTGAGGAGGTTGATGGCCATGGGAAGGCCCATGATGCCGAGACCGATGACTGCTACGTTGCTCATAACGTTTCCTTTGCTCAAATGTGTGGGGTCCGGGGTGGCCGGTCAGTTCGCGGCGGGCTCGCGGATGGCCCAGGTGAAGGCGGTCTCGGCCGGTTCCTTGTATTCGAGGCCGATGTAGCCCGTGTAGCCGAGTTCGCGGCTGCGGGTGATCCATTCGCCGAGCGGAAGGTTTCCGGTTCCGGGGGCGCCGCGGCCGGGGTTGTCGGCGATCTGGATGTGGCCGAAGTCCTTGGCGTGCTGTTCGATCACGGCCGCGACGTCGTCGCCGTTGACGGCCAGGTGGTAGAAGTCAGCGAGGAGCTTGACGTTCTCCGCGCCGGACTCGTCCTTGACCCGGGCAATCACCGTCAGGGCGTCGGCGGCGGTGAGCAGCGGGTACCGGGGTGCTCCGCTGACCGGCTCGAGGAGGACGGTGCCGCCGATCCGGGCGACGCCGGCGGCTGCGGTCGCGAGGTTTTCGGCGCCGACGGCATCCTGCTTTTCGGCCGATTCCCCGTCGATGCGGTTGCCGTAGAGGGCGTTGAACGCTTTGCAGCCGAGTCGCTTCCCGATGCCGGCAACGACGTCGATGTTGTCCAGGAACTCGGACGAGCGGGCCGGCCAGGAGACCAGGCCGCGGTCCCCGCCGGGCATGTTGCCGGCGTTGAAGTTCAGGCCGGACAGCTGGACGCCGGCATCGGTGATGGCCTGCTCGAACTTCGTGACCTCGGTGTCCGAAGGAACGGAGGCCTCAAACGGCCACCAGAATTCGACGGCGTCAAAGCCGGCCGCCTTGGCGGCCGCGGGCCGCTCCAGGAGCGGCAGTTCCGTCAGCAGGATGGAGCAGTTCACGGTATACGTCATTGGATTCGTCCTTAGCCCTCTGGACCGGCAATAACCGGCAGCGTTCACATTCCACTCATCTAGCATCTTCGGCTTATTTCACTTCGTGGAATCTTTATTTTGCTTTATGAAAAGTTTAGGCTTCATGGGGCGAGCCGTCAACCCTGCTGGCCGGGCCGGGGTTAAACGACAGCGCCCCGGCCACAAGGGGCCGGGGCGCCGTCCACGGACGGTCAGGTCAGGCGGATCTGCCGGTTCATGTCCTTGTACAGCAAGTAGCGGAACTGGCCCGGGCCGCCGGCATAGCAGGCCTGCGGGCAGAAGGCGCGCAGCCACATGAAGTCGCCGGCCTCGACCTCCACCCAGTCGTTGTTGAGCAGGTACATCGCCTTGCCTTCCAGGACGTACAGGCCATGCTCCATAACGTGGGTCTCCGGGAACGGGATGACCCCACCCGGCTGGAAGGTCACAATGTTCACCTGCATGTCGTGGGCCAGGTCGTTGGAATCCGTGAAGCGGGTGGTCTTCCAGGCGCCGTCGGTATCCGGCATGGCGGTGGGTTCGACCTCGGCATCACTGGTGACGAACGATTTCGCCTCGTAACCCTCAAGCCGCTCGTAGGCCTTGCGGATCCATTGGAAGGAGACAGTGTCGTCTGAAACGTTTTCCAGGCCCCAGACGGCGCCGGCCGCCAGGTAGGCGTAGCCGCCTTCCTCCAGCTGGTGCAGTTCACCGTCCAGGGTCAGGTTGACCTTGCCCTGGGTGACGAAGATGACGCCCTCGACGCCGGCCTCGAATTCAGCCTTGGGTGCGCCGCCGCCCGGGCCGATCTCCACGATGAGCTGCGAGAACGTGGTGGCGAACCCGGAGATGGGGCGGGCCAGGATCCAGGAGCGGGTGTTGGAGAATCCCGGCAGGGTGCTGGTCACGATGTCCGTCATGACGCCCTTGGGGATGACCGTATAGGCTTCCGTGACGATGGCGCGCTCGGTGGTGAGGTGGGTCTGCGGCGGCAGGCCGCCTTGGGGAGTGTAGTACTTGCCCATCAGGGGAATCCTTACTTATGAGTGGGAGATGGTGGCCAGCCGCGGGTGGGCCAGTGCGGTCAGCTGCGGGATGCCGACGCCGGCCAGGGCCTGGACTTCGTCGGAGCCGACGGCGCCGCACTGGACGCCGCGCAGCACAAAAGCTGCCAGGGCCCGGGCGGTGGCCGGCTCGTCCATGACTCCGCCTTCGGTCTTCTCCACATAGTTCCGCAGCCGGGCTGCGGCGGAAGGAAGGCCTTGCCGGTAGAAGGCGTATGTTGCGGCGAAGCGGCTGGGCAGCTGGGCCGGGTGCAGGTCCCAGCCCTGGTAGTAGCCCCGCTCCAGCGAGCGGCGGACCAGTCGGCCGTGGATCGCCCAGGCGTTTTCCACGCCGTCGCCCACCGGGATGATGTTGGTGGAGCCGTCGGAAAGCCGGATGCCCGTGCCGGCGACGGCCAGCTGCATGACTTCCTTGGCGAAGTCGGCCACGGGATGTTCCATGGACTGGTACTCGGCGGAGATCTGCAGGGAGGCGGAATAGTCGTAGGTTCCGTAATGCAGGCCGCTGATCCGCCCCGGGACAACGTGCGGCAGCTGGGCCACCGGAGAGGTGCCCTCGGGGCCCAGGATGAGCTGGGGTGTTTCCACCTGGACCTCGAACCGGAGCCGCCCGTGCGGCAGCGAGTGGATCTCCTCAAGCCGGGAGACGGCATAGTCCATGGCCTGCACCTGGGCCACCGTGGTGACCTTGGGCAGGGTCAAGATCAGGCCCTCCGGGAGCTCGCCGGCGACGGCCAGCGCCGCGACGAAAAGGTCCAGTGTCCGCAGTCCGCGGTTCCGGGTGGCTGCTTCAAAGCACTTGAAGCGGATGCCGATGAACGGCGGGGCCGTGCCCGCAGCAACCGCGGCCGCCACGGCCGAGGCTGCCGCGACGGCGGCGGCATCCTCGGCCTCGTCGCCCCGGTCCCCGTAGCCGTCCTCGAAGTCCAGCCGCAGGTCCTCGATCGGTTCGGCCGCCAGCTTGGCTGACACCCGGGACGCCACCGCGGTGGCGAGCCCGGGCTCCTGGCCGAGCAGTTCGCCGAGGCGGGCCAGTCCGCCTCGGGCGTCCGCCGCGGCCTGCGCCTGGGCGCCCCAGTCGGCCGCGAGCGAGGGCGTGAAGCGGTCCGCCGGGACGTAGACGGTGTGCACCGGCTGGCGGGAGCCGTCGTCGCCCGGGTAGTTGTGCTCCAGGAGCCGGTCGGTCGCGGTCAGCTGGGATTCGATCTCGGCCAGGTCCCTGCCGGTCAGGGAAAGGTTCCGCGCCACGTCTCAGCCGACCAGTTCGTAGGCCGGCGTGGTGAGGAAGTCCGTGTAGTCCTCGGAGAGGCAGATGTCGGCAATCAGCTTGCTGGCCGGCTGGTAGTAGCGGCGGAAGGCCTCGTCGCCGAACTCGGCCCGGAGCCGGTCGGTTTCCTCGCCCAGAATGCGTTCCACCAGGTCCCGCGTGACCGTCTTACCGGTGTCAGCCAGCACGGACTTGTTGCGGATTTGCTGCCAGACCTGCGAGCGGGAGATCTCTGCGGTGGCGGCGTCTTCCATCAGGTTGTGGATGGCCACCGCACCGTTGCCGGAGATCCAGACGGCGGTGTAGGCGACGGCCACATACAGGTTCAGCCGCAGGCCGGCTTCGGTGACTTCGCCGCCGGCGGAGGCGATGTCCAGGAGCTGTTCGGCACTGACGCTCACCTCGGGCCGCTGCCGCTCCAGCTGGTTGGGGCGGCCGTCGAGGACGGCGTCGAACACTTCACGGCACGTCGGAACCAGATCCGGGTGGGCCACCCAGGAACCGTCGAAGCCGTCGTTGGCCTCGCGCGTCTTGTCCGCCCGGACCTTGGCGAAGGCGGCCTCCGTGACCTCGGGGTGCCGGCGGTTGGGGATCACCGCGGCCATGCCGCCCATGGCGAAGGCGCCGCGGTGGTGGCAGGTCTTGACGAGGAGTTCGGTGTAGGCGCGCATGAACGGCGCCGTCATGGCCACGGAGGCGCGGTCCGGAAGGACGAATTCCTCGCCCGCGTCGCGGAAGTACTTGATGATGCTGAAGAGGTAGTCCCAGCGGCCGGCGTTGAGTCCGGAGGCGTGGTCGCGGAGTTCGTAGAGGATCTCGTCCATTTCGAACGCGGCGGGAATGGTTTCAATCAGCACGGTGGCGCGCACGGTTCCCTGCGGGATGCCGAGCTGGTCCTGGGCGAAGACGAACACGTCGTTCCAGAGCCGCGCCTCGAGGTGGCTCTCCATCTTGGGCAGGTAGTAGTACGGGCCCTGGCCGTTGCTGATGAGCTGCCGGGCGATGTGGAAGAAGTGCAGGCCGAAATCGACGAGCGCGCCGACGGCTGGCTGCCCGTCGATGAGCAGGTGGCGTTCGTCCATGTGCCAGCCGCGGGGGCGGGCGACGACGACGGCGAGCGGCGCGTCTGTCCGGAGCGTGTACTCCTTGCCCTCCGGGGAGGTGTACGCCAAGGTGCCCGCGGCGGCGTCCCGGAGGTTCAGGATCGCATCGATGACATTGGCCCAAGTGGGCGTGCTGGCGTCCTCAAGGTCGGCCAGCCACACCTTCGCGCCGGAGTTCAGTGCGTTGATCGCCATTTTCGCGGGTGTGGCGGGGCCGGTCATTTCCACGCGCCGGTCCCGGAGTGCGGCCGGCGCGGGAGCCACCTTCCAGTCGCCCTCGCGGATGTCGCGGGTCCCGGGCAGGAAGTCGAGCTTGCCGGTCCGGGACACCTGCTCCCGCTTCGCCGTGCGGGCCTGGAGGAGGTCGCTGCGGGTGCCGGCGAAGCGGTGATGGAGTTCCTCCACGAAGGCCAGCGCCTCCGGGGTCAGGATTTCCTCGGCACGTGCAATCGGGTGCGGGTCAGTAACTGAGTGAGCCATTGTCCGGGTCCTTTCCTTGGCGGTGAATCAGGCGTTGGCGGAGGCAGCGGCGCGGGCTGCATGGGCCGCGTGGGCAACGGCAGATGCGACGTCGGCGGCAACATGCGGGTCAAAGACGCTGGGGATAATGTAGCTGGCATTCAGCTCGTCGTCAGCCACCCGGTTGGCAATCGCCTCGGCGGCGGCCACCAGCATCTCCGGGATGATGTCCGAGGCGCCGGCATCCAGCAGGCCACGGAAGAAGCCGGGGAAAGCCAGCACGTTGTTGATCTGGTTCGGGAAGTCGCTGCGGCCGGTTGCCACGACTGCCGCGTGCCTAGAGGCAATGGCCGGGTCGATTTCCGGGGTCGGGTTGGCCATGGCGAAGACGATCGCGTCCTTGGCCATGGAGGCGACCTGTTCCTCCCCGATGACATGGGGCGCGCTGACGCCGATGAAGACATCGGCGCCCTTGACCGCCTCGTGCAGGGTCCCGGAGAACCCGCCCTCGTTGGTGTTCGCCGCGATCCAGGTGCGGTGCTCGTCGTCGTAGTCTTGGCCCGAGTGGATGGCGCCGGAGCGTCCGGCGGCAATGATATTCCGGGCGCCCTGGGCCTTGAGCAGCTGGATGATGGCCGACCCGGCGGCGCCGACCCCCGAGACCACGATCCGGACGTCGGCGAGCTTTTTGTCTACGACGCGCAGTGCGTTGACCAGGGCTGCCAGGGTCACAATGGCGGTGCCGTGCTGGTCGTCGTGGAACACCGGAATGTCCAGCTCTTCGCGGAGACGGTTCTCGATCTCGAAGCAGCGCGGCGCGGCGATGTCTTCAAGGTTCACGCCGCCGTAGACGGGCGCGAGTGCCTTGACGATCATGATGATTTCCTCGGTGTCCTGGGTGTCCAGGCAAACCGGCCAGGCATCCACGTTGGCGAACTGCTTGAACAGTGCCGCCTTGCCTTCCATCACGGGCAGGGCGGCCGCGGGGCCGATGTTGCCCAGGCCCAGGACCGCGGAGCCGTCGGTGACGACGGCGATCGTGTTCCGTTTGACGGTCAGGTTCCGGGCGGCGTCGGGGTTTTCGGCGATCGCGAGGCAGACGCGGGCGACACCCGGGGTGTAGGCGCGGGAGAGGTCGTCGCGGTTGCGCAGCGCGACCTTGGGCACGACCTCGAGCTTGCCGCCGAGGTGCATCAGGAACGTGCGGTCCGAGACGTTGCGGACGGTCACGCCGGCGAGCGCGTTGAGGGCATCTTTCACGCGGGTGGCGTGGTCGTCGTCCGTGGTGTTGCACGTGACGTCAACTACGAGGGTCTCGTGGTGGGACTCGGTGACGTCCAGCGCGGTGATGGCGGCGCCGGCGGCGCCGACGGCGGCAGCGAGTTCGCTGGTGGCGCTGAAGTTTGACGGCGCCTCGACGCGCAGGGTGATTGAGTTTCCGGGGCTCGGGTTCGCCATTGAATGTCCTCCTGTTGGGCCCGCTACCGGGCTGGCCTAAAAACTTTCGTATTATGGATATTATTATCTACTTTGTGGAAATACAACCCCGGTGGTGCTTGGAGTGGCCGCTGGCGGTCCTGTATCTTGGGATTCCAAGCAATTATTTTCACGATGTGGATTTAACTTGCCGGAACGAACCCGCAGGAGACCACTGACATGGCCGAAAAAGCCTCCGGAGGCGTGCAGTCTGTTGAGCGCGTCTTTGAACTCTTGGAATTGATCACCGACGCCGGCGGCGATGTCACCCTCAGCGAACTGTCATCCTCCACAGACCTCCCGTTGCCGACCATCCACCGGTTGCTGCGCACGCTGGTCACGCTGGGCTATATCCGCCAGCTGCCCAACCGCCGCTATGCGCTGGGCCCGCGGCTGATCCGGCTGGGCGAGGCGGCCAACCAGCAGCTCGGTGCCTTGGCACGGCCGCAGCTCAAGTCCCTGGTGGATCGGCTGGGCGAGACTGCAAATATGGCCGTCCTGGATTCGGACATGGTCATCTACGTCGCCCAGGTTCCCTCATTGCATTCCATGCGCATGTTCACTGAGGTCGGCCGGCGCGCCCACACCCATGCCACCGGAGTGGGCAAGGCCATCCTGGCGCAGCTGGACGATGAGACTGTCAGCGGAATTGTCCACCGCGTCGGTATGCCGGTTGCCACCCAGAAGAGCATTGGCGACGTCGATTCCCTGCTCCGTGAACTGAAGCTGATCCGGGAGCGCGGCTACTCCATTGATGAGGAAGAGCAGGAGATCGGGGTCCGCTGCTTCGCCATGGCCATCCCCGACTCGCCCACTCCGGCGGCGATCTCCGTGTCAGGTCCGGTGTCGCGGGTGGACCAGTCCTTCGCCGAGCGCGCCGTGCCGCTGCTGCGCGAGGCGGCCCGGGCCATCTCGGAGGAGCTGAACCACAGCTAACAACCGCGCCCGCTCCCCGCCGCAGTCAAGGTTCGGGCGGGAGGCCGCTGCAGAGTGGATTGAGGCCCATGTTCGTTCTGAACATGGGCCTCAATGGTTTTCCCCGCGGATGGCGTCCGCGGATCTACCCTGCCACTGTGCCGGTCAGTGCTCGGCTTGCTTGTCCGAAGTTGCGACGGGGACTTCCTTGCCGTCGCAGTCGATCAGCTTGCCGTTTTCAAAGTGGTCGCCGTCCGCCAGGCACTTGAGGTCCTCCTCGCGGATGACCCTGCCGGTGCCGGCCACAAACACCGACTGGTTCTCCGAGTTTCCTGCCTTGAGGTGGTTGAAGAGCAGGTTCAGCGCGATGGCCATGATCGCGGCCGAGCTGATGCCGGAGTGGAAGATCGTGTAGAACCAGTTGGGGAACTGGTCGTAGAAGGCCGGCGCGGCGATCGGGATCATGCCGAAGCCGATGGACGTCGCCACGATGATCAGGTTCATGTTGTTGCGGTATTCGACCTTGGCCAGGGTCCGGATGCCACTGGCGGCAACGGTGCCGAACAGGACAATGCCGGCGCCGCCCAGGACCGCGGTGGGCACGGCAGCCACAACGCGCCCCATGACCGGCAGCAGACCGAGCAGGACCAGGATGACGCCGCCGGCGGCGACCACGTAGCGGCTCTTGATCTTGGTGACGGCCACCAGGCCCACGTTCTGGGCAAACGCACTCTGCGTGAAGGAGCCGAACACCGGCGCGAACATGCTGGAGACCATGTCGGCCCGGAGGCCCGCGGCGATACGTTTGGAATCGGTTTTGGTGCCGACGATTTCGCCGACGGCCAGGATGTCCGCCATGGTCTCGGTCAGGATCACCAGGACCACAATGACCATGGAGATGATTGCCGCGATTTCGAAGGTCGGAGCACCGAAGTGGAACGGCGTCGGGAAGGCGGCGATCGGGCCGTCGCCCACCTTGGAGAAATTGGCCATACCGGTCACCACGGCGACGATCGTGCCGATCACGATTGCCAGCAGGATGGACAGCCGGGAGATGGTGGCGCTCCCGACCTTGCTCAGGATCAGGACTGCGGCCAGGGTGACGGCGGCGAGGCCGATGTTGGCCATGCTGCCGTAATCATCCGCTTTTCTGTTGCCGCCCATGGCCCAGTTGGCGGCGACGGGCATCAGCGTCAGGCCGATGGTGGTGATCACGGTGCCCGTGACCACCGGAGGGAAAAACCGGACGATCTTGGAGAAGACCGGGGCGATCAGCAGGCCGATGGCGGCCGAGGCGATGACGGCACCGAAGACCGACGGCAGGCCGCCGCCGCCCGTGACAATGGCCACCATGGTGGCCACGCTGGCAAAGGATACGCCCTGCACGAGCGGGAGCTGCGAACCGAAGAACGGCAGCCCCAGGGTCTGGAGAAGCGTGGCCAGCCCGCCCATAAAGAGCGCGGCGGCAATGAGGATACCGGTGTCGGCGGGCGATAGTCCGGCTGCCTGGCCCACGATCAGCGGCACGGCGATGATGCCGCCGTACATGGTCAGGACGTGCTGGAATCCGTAGGCGAAGCTGCTTCCAATGGAGAGCCGTTCGTCTTCGGGGCGGGCCGGCGCCGTGCGGGTACCGCTGACTGCGGCGGCCGCCTTGGAGTTCTTGGAGTTCATGGCAGACTTTCTTGGTTCATGGCAGACGTCATCGTCTGGCTAACTGGTGTCTGGCTAACTGGGTAAAAGATTTTCAGCGGAGGCCAGGGTCCGGCCCCGCTGGAGTGCGGGGCCAGGCCCCGGGTCTTGAAGCAGGGTCCGGCCTAGCAGAAGCCGGCGATGCCGGACCATGCGATGGCTGCCGGCGCGGATTCCTCACGCTGGACGGTGGCCTCGATCAGGCCGTAGGGACGGTCGGCGGCGAAGAAGACCTCGTTGGGGTTGTCGAGGCCGAAGGGTGAGAGGTCCACGAGGAAGTGGTGCTTGTTGGGCATGGAGAACTTGATTTCATCGATCTCGCTATGGGCTTCCAGGACTTTTTTACCCATGTCGAAGAGGGTCTGCTGCAGGGCGTGAGAGTAGTTCTCGGTGAAGCCTTCCAATAGCAGGGACTTGACGTCCTCATAGCTCTTGTTGAAATCGAGGCCGCTGAAGTCCGTTCCGGTCTTGTACCGCCAGCGCGCCGCGACGTCCGTGGCGAGGATGCGGTCCGTGGTCTCCTGCAGGGTCGTGTACTTGTCCTTGGGGTAGCCGACGAAGCCTGACTGTGTGGTCTTGAGAACGGTCAGGTTATTGAGCCCGGAGATGAGGTGGTTGGTGTCACCGTCACGAACCAGGACGGCGGTGCGGACTTCCTGGCCGTTGCGGACGAAGGAGTGGTCGTGGGCGGCGCCGTGGGCCTGGATGCGGTCCCAGCTGTAGGACTCGGTTTCCCAGCGGCCGCCGGAAACCCAGTCGAAGTTGGAGGTGAAGTGCTCCCCAAGGCGCAGTAGGAAGGCTTCCGGGGATCCGATGCCCTCGCGGGCGAAGGCGTAGATGGTGTTTTTCTGGGTATCGGTGGCCACCACGTGGGAGTTGTCCCCTTCGAGGTGGGCGGCGGCGAAATCCCCCCGAAGCTGCGAAGTTACATTCAAGTCTTCGATCTCGTGGCGGTCTGTGTCGCGGGTGATCTTGACGACCCGGACTTCCGCTTTGCCGTACTGGTTCTCACCCAGGATGATCTTGCTGCTCATGGTCAGGTCCTAACTTGCGGTCGGTGGAATCAAGGTTCCACGACGAAATTAAGTGCGCGTTTCCCGCGCATTTCGGAAACCGTCGACCCATAAAAAATGAGCCGACATCAGTAGAGATGTCAGCTCATTACGACCCTGCCTGCTGCTCCCAGGTTACGTGACGTGCGCCACGAAGTACTTAAACGGTAGCTGAAATATTCCGTGCCGTACATCACAATCTGAAAATTCCGTTTGTGACCGGCCCCCGCCAACGACGGCCCGCACCACCCCTTGACCCACGGTCGTCGCATCCGTAAGATTTTCACCAAGCAATAAAATACTTTCATTATACGAAATAATTTGCAGAAACTTGGAGGCCAAAATGTCAGCTGAAGTGGAACGGGAACAGTCCCGGCCGGAATCCGCGGCCAGGCCGGCGTCGGAGTTCTATTTTCCTGCCGGCGGCGGCACGGATCCGGATTTCTCTCCCCGCGCGGACCGCGAAGATCCCCCGGGGCGCTTTTCGCGCTGGCTGCACAGCCACACGTCTGCGCACCGGCGGGCGCATTAGTCCCGGGCCGGCCCGCGGATTCCTTTAGCGGAGCACGACGGTCCGGTTGCCGTGCAGGAACACCCGCCCCTCGCAGTGCCAGCGGACGGCGTTGCTGAGTGCTTTGCACTCGGTGTCGCGGCCGGCGGCCACCAGGTGCTCGGGCCCGTACGTGTGGTCCACCTCCACCACCTGCTGTGCAATGATGGGGCCTTCGTCCAGCTCGGCATTGACGTAGTGCGCGGTTGCCCCCACGGTCTTGACGCCCCGGGCATAGGCCTGGTGGTAGGGCTTGGCGCCTTTGAAGCTCGGCAGGAACGAGTGATGGATATTGATGGCCCGGCCATCCAGGCGGCGCGTGAGGTTGTCGCTGAGGACCTGCATGTAGCGGGCCAGGACCACGAGTTCGACGTCGAACCGGTCAATCAGGCCCAGGAGTTCTTCCTCCGCGGCGGCCTTGGTCTCCGCGGTCACGGGCACATGAAAAAAGGGAATCCGGTGCCATTCGACAATGCCGCGATGGTCGGGATGGTTGGAGACGACACCCACGATCTCAACCGGCAGTTCACCGATCCGGGCACGGAAAAGGAGATCGTTGAGGCAGTGCTCGAATTTCGACACCATGATCAGGATCCGCCGCTTGGCCCCGTGCGGGTGCAGCTGCCAGCGCATGCCGAACTTTTCAGCTACGGGTGCGAAGGCCTCCCGCAACGCATCCGTTGTGCCCTCCTCCCCCAGCGATGCGCAGTGGATCCGCATGAAGAACCGGCCGTCCAGCTGGGAGTCGAACTGTTTGCTTTCAACAATGTCGCAGCCGTGCTCCACCAGGAACCCGGAAACAGCGTGGACGATCCCCGGAACTTCCGGGCAGTCCAGCGTCAGGACATGCTCAACCGTCGATGCGGGCTGGTCTGAGGTCATTTCAGTCCGTTGGGCAGTCATGGCTCAGCACTCGATCACGTTGACGGCGAGTCCTCCACGGGACGTTTCCTTGTATTTGGTTTTCATGTCCGCTCCTGTCTCGCGCATGGTTTTGATGGCTTTGTCGAGGGATACTTTGTGGCTGCCGTCCCCGTGCAGCGAGAGGCGTGCGGCGTTGATGGCTTTGACGCTGGCGATGGCGTTGCGTTCGATGCAGGGGATCTGCACCAGCCCGCCGACGGGGTCGCAGGTCAGGCCAAGGTTGTGTTCGATCCCGACTTCCGCGGCGTTTTCCACCTGCGCGGGCGTGCCGCCGAGGACCTCGCAGAGCCCGGCGGCGGCCATGGAGCAGGCCGAGCCGACTTCGCCCTGGCAGCCGACTTCGGCGCCGGAGATGGAGGCGTTGAGCTTGAAGAGGATGCCGACGGCGGCCGCGGCCAGCAGGAACCGGATGACTCCGTCGTCGTTGGCGCCGGGCACGAACTTCACGTAGTAGTGCAGGACGGCCGGGACGATTCCTGCCGCGCCGTTGGTGGGTGCGGTGACGATCCGGCCGCCCGCGGCGTTTTCCTCGTTCACGGCCAGGGCGAAGAGGTTGACCCAGTCCATGGCGAGCAGCGGGTCGGCGGGGATCCGGACCAGGTCAGCGCTTTGCGCCGCGGCATCGGCGTTGGCGGCGGTTGCTGCCAGTGTGCGGAACAGGGTCGGGGCCCGCCGGGGGACGTTGAGTCCGCCCGGCAGGATCCCTTCCGCGGCGCAGCCGTTCTCCACGCATGCGCGCATGACCGCCCAGAGGCCGAGGAGTTTCTCCCGGGTCTCCGCTTCGCTGCGCCACGTAAGTTCGTTGGCGAGCATGACGTCGGAGATGGACATGCCCTCGCGCTTGCAGATCTCCAGGAGTTCGTCGGCGGTGGTGAACGGGAAGGGCAGGGCCGTGTCGTCCGCGACCACGCGGTCGCCGGCGTCGGCGTCCCCGTCCACGACGAATCCGCCGCCGATGGAGTAAAAGCTCCGTTCGCTCAGGACGGCGCCGGCGTGGTCCAGGGCCCGGAAGGTCATGCCATTGGGGTGTGCCGGGAGGGACTTGCGCCTGTGCAGCACCACGTCCTCGTCCCAGTTAAAATCCACCCGGTGGTCCCCGCAGACCCACAGTTCGGCGTCGAGGGCTGCGGCAGCGACCTGGTCATCAGCCGTAGCGGTGTCAACGGTTTCCGGGTCAAGCCCCTTCAAGCCCAGGACGACTGCTTTGTCCGAGCCGTGGCCGCGGCCGGTGGCGCCCAGGGATCCGAACAGTTCAGACTGGACGCGTTTGGTGGCGCTCAGGTGACCGTCACCTTTGAGTCCGTCGGCGAACAGCTTTGCTGCCCGCATCGGGCCGACCGTGTGGGAGGACGAGGGCCCGATGCCCACGGAGAAGAGATCCAGGACGCTGAGGGCCATCAGGGGACCTCGGCGGAGGCGAACTCCCGCATGGCGTCCAGGAGCCACCGGCCCAGGAAGTCCGCGAACGAGGCACGCGGGAAGAGCCGGAAGCTCTCCTCCCCGGTCTTCTCAAGGACCACCGGGATGTTGCCCACCTCGGTGTTCAGGGCCGTTCCCGGGGTGAAGCTTCTCGGGTGCAGGTCCAGGGAGCAGCCCTTTTCCAGCACCGCCCGGGCCCGGGGGCCGGAGAGTTCGAACGTGGTGCGGTTCGCGGACAGGTCCACGACCTGGCCTTCGCCCTCGCCCAGGGCGGCGGTGAGGGAACCGATGAGGTCCCCGCCGAGGGAATCATGCGCGTCCTCCGGCGCCACGACGAGGAATTCCGTCGGACCCAGCCAGAGGATGCTGACGCCGTCGTTGCCGCCCACTTCACCGCAGCGGACCGGCAGGGTGCCGGTGACGGCGGCGATCCGGGCGCCTTCCTCGGAGCGGGGGTCCACGCGGATGCCGGCCATGGTCTGGAACGGGCCTTCGTTGAGGACGACCTTGCCCGGGACAGAGCCGGCTTCCAGTGCGGCGGCGAGGTGGGAGGCGGGGCTGCGCCGGATGTCCCGGAGCCTGTTGATGCCGTTGAGTGCTGCTGTGTTAGCCATCTTTGCGGGTCCCTTCAGCGTCGAAAAGTACGGTTTCGGCGACAATCACGTCGACGAGTTGGTCGCCGGCGGCGGCCACGAGGGTCTCACCGATGCGGTTGCGGCCGTTCTTGATCAGGGCCAGGGCGAAAGACCGGCCGAGGGCGGCACTGTGGTAGCTCGAGGTCACGAAGCCCTCCATCGGGACGGGCCCGTAGGCGGGGTTGACGGTGATCCCGCTTTCCACCAGTTGGGTGCCTTCCGGGAGCCGGATCGATCCGTCCACGGGCAGGACACTGACCAGGTGTTTCCGGTCCGTGCGGGCGGCGTCCTTGCGGGTGTAGGAGCGTTTGCCGATGAAGTCCTTGGCCTTGGAGATGACCCATTCCATGCCCGCGTCCTGCGGGGTGACGGTCCCGTCGGTGTCCTGGCCAACGATCGGGTAGCCCTTTTCGGCCCGGAGCACGTGCATGGTTTCGGTCCCGTACGGGGTGATGTTGAATTCCGCGCCGGCCGCGGCCACGGCCTCCCAGGTGGTGAGCCCGTACCAGGCCGGGATGTTGATTTCGTAGGCCAGCTCACCGGAGAACGAAATCCGGCAGATCCTCGCGGCCACCCCGGAGGCCAGGGTGGTCTCCTTGAAGGTCATAAACGGGAAGGCCTCTGTCTCCAGTCCGCCGTCGGCGGCGAGTTCGGGGGCGAGTTTGGCGATCACGGCCCGGGATTTGGGTCCGACGACGGCGATCGTGGACCACTGCTCGGTCACGGAGGTGCAGTGCACATCCAGTTCCGGCCACTCGGTCTGCAGCCATTCCTCCAACCAGTCCAGGACCTTCGCTGCCCCGCCGGTGGTGGTGGTCATAAAGAACCGGTCCTGATCCAGGCGCAGCGTCACGCCGTCATCGAAGATCATCCCGTCCGGGGTGCACATCACCCCGTAGCGGGCCGAGCCCGGGGCGAGTTTCTTGAACGCGTCGGTGTAGATCCGGTTCAGGAACTCCCCGGCGTCCTTGCCGCGGATCTCGATCTTGCCCAGCGTGGTGGCATCGATAAAGCCCACCGAGTCCCGCACCGCGGCGCACTCGCGCAGCACCGCGGCGTCCATGTCTTCGGCGCCCTGCGGGTAGACCAGGGCCGCTTCCACCGCCCGACGTCCTCGAACAGGGCACCCTGGGCCTCGTGCCAGGGGTGGATCGAGGTCCTGCGCGCCGGGTCGAAGAGTTCCCCGCGCCGCGTCCGGCCAGGGCCGCGAAGGCGACCGGGGTGAACGGTGCCGGTACGTGGTGGTGCCGATGTCCCCGATGCCCGGGACGCCTCGCCGGCGGCCGGAGGGCGGCTGCGACGACGCCGATCGCGTCCACGCCGGAGGTCTCGCCCTGATCATTCGTGGTGCTGATCGAGGTGTAGCGCTTGATGTGCTCGACCGAGCGCATGCCCGCGCCGGTGGAGCGCAGGACATCGGCCACGGACTGGTCGCGCTGGAAGTCCACGAAGTGACGGTGCCAGACATCCGGCCCGCCCTCCTGCCCCGGGACGACCACAGCTGGCGGGTGGGTCTAAGCCTTCGGCTCACCGAGCGCAGTGGGCTGCGTCGCTGACTCGAACCCGGCGGCGACGGCCGCCGCGGCTCCGGCCGAGGTGCCCTCGGCCAGGCAGTCGGCAAGGTCGAAGGACCCGCGGCCGGAGCCAATCGTCCGCCGGTCCGGGACCACGGTGGCCGGCACGAAGGCGGCCAGATCCTCGTCCCAACGCAGCTTGCCCTGCCGCTGGGAATGCAGATGCACCAACGGGGACCAGCCACCGGAAACGGCCAACAGATCGCAGGGAATCTCCTCGACCCGGAGGCGAGCTCGCCGTCGTCGTCGATGCTGCGGACGGTGACGCTCTCCAACCCGGCCGTTTGCCGCGCCGGAAGCAGTATCGGCCACCGCGCTGCCGATCAGCACCCGCGTCCCGGCAGCGGCCGCCGCGGCGGCGGTGTCGTCAAGTGCGGGCGGGCGTCCACCACGGCGCCGACCTTGATACCCGCAGCGAGGAGATCAGCCGCGAGGGCGTAGGCGCTGTCGTTGGTGGTGCTGATGACCACCTTGGAGCCCGCGGCGACGGCGTAGCGGTTCAGGCAACTGCGGACCGCGGAGGCGAGCATAATGCCGGGGCGGTTGTTGTCTCGAACACCAGGGGACGTTCGTGCGCGCCGGGGGCCAGGATGACCTGGGCGGCGCGGATGTGCCAGATCCGCTGCCGGGAAACCCCGGGTGCTGCGGGGCTGGAGAGGTGGTCGGTGCGGTTCTGGACGGCGATGACGTAGTTCGCGTCGTAGGACCGAAGGCCGTGGTGCGGTTCAGGACCGTGGACTCCTCCGCGGAAATCAGCTCGGTCTCAACGTCCGCCACCCACTCCAGGGCCGGCTTGCCCTCAATGGTCTCTGCGAGGGACGGAGCCGTGGACCCGGACAGGAAGCGAGCCTCCCAACTGGGCTGGTCATCGATCAGGATCACCCGGGCCCGGTGCGGACGGCCTGCCGGGGGCTGCGGCCAGGCCGGCCGGGCCGCCGCCGATGACCAGGACGTCGGCGTGGACGTACCTCTTGTCGTACTCGGCGTGGTCCTCCTCCGGGTCCAGCTTGCCGAGGCCGTTCGAGCAGCTCTGCCTTCATCCGTCGACCAGGGTGACGGTGGTGGCCGGGAGCATGGACTCGGCCACGTGCCCGGGGAAGCGCGATCGATTCTGGCCAGGGCGTTGGATTCCTCGACGCCGGCGGACATGATGCCGCGGGACGGTCCTCGAGAGGGAGTTGCCGGCGTTGATCCGGCCGTTGGCGAGCAGGGCGGAGGCGAGGGTGTCCCCGGGCGGCCGGCGAATCCTCCCCGTCCACAGTGAAACGCGAGGAGATCGCGGTCGATGCGTCCGCCGGCGTCGAGGCGGGGCGTTCGGGGAAGTCACTTGGTTGCTCCTTCCGGGGCGATGGTGCTGGCGGGGGCTGTGCTTGGGCCGGAGATGTCCGGAGCCGCGGTCCCGGCGGTGGCGCTGTCCGGGGCGGTGCTGGCGGTGCCGGACTCAGGGGCCGGGTCGGCTTGTCGGACGGGTCGCGCCCATGGGGTAGATGGCCTGGATGTCGTAGGTGACGGTGTCGCGGAGCACGTCGAACGATTGCCGCAGCCGGTGCTGTGACCAGCGTTCGGCGAAGGCGCCCTTGGTGTTGTCCCGGTAGAACAGGTACTCGGCCCATTCGCGGTCCGTGAGCTCGGCCGGGTTTTCCGGGTAGGCCACGTGGGCCTGGCCGCCGTAGTGGTATTCGGTTTCGTCCCGGGGCCGCAGTTGGGGCAGGGAATGGGAGCATGTCCTTACCTCTTTCTAGTGGGCCACGGCGGCGGCGCCGTGTTCATCGATCAGGGCACCGGTTTCGAACCGTTCCAGCGCGAAGGGCTTGTTGAGCGTGTGCGGGGCGCCGGTGGCGATGGTGTGGGCGAAGGTCAGGCCGGCCGCGGGGGTTCCCTTGAAGCCGCCGGTCCCCCAGCCGCAGTTCACGAACATGTTCTCCACCGGGGTGGTCCCCACGATCGGGGAGGCATCCAGGGTGGTGTCCACGATCCCGCCCCAGGTCCGGAGCACGTGCGCCCGGGCAAAGATCGGGAAGAGTTCGACGGCGGCCGCCATCTGGTGCTCGATCACGTGGAAGGATCCGCGCTGGCCGTAGCCGTTGTAGGAATCCACCCCGGCGCCCATGACGAGTTCGCCCTTGTGGGCCTGGGAGACATAGACGTGGACGTGGTTGGACATCACCACGGTGGGGTGGACCGGCTCGTGCAGTTCCGAGACCAGGGCCTGGAGCGGGTGGGACTGGATCGGCAGCCGGAACCCGGCCATCTCCGCCAGCACCGAGCTGTGTCCGGCGGCGCACAGGCCGACCTTTTCCGTGTGGATCGTGCCGCGGCTGGTCTTGACCCCGGTGACCTTGTTGCCGTCCTTGAGGAAGCCGGTGACTTCACAGTTCTGGATGATGTCCACGCCGAGCTCATCACACTTACGGGCGAAGGCCCACGCAACGTGATCGTGCTTGGCAATCCCGGCCCGGGGCTGGTACGTGGCGCCCATGACCGGGTAGCGGATGTTGTCGTTGATGTTCAGGATCGGGCAGAGTTCCTTGACCTGGGCCGGGTCCAGCCATTCCGCGTCCACACCGTTGAGCTTGTTCGCCCCCACCCGGCGCATGCTCTCGCGCACATCCCCCAGGGTGTGCGCGAGGTTCATCACGCCGCGCTGGCTGAACAGGAAGTCGTATTCGAGTTCCTCCGGCAGGATCTCCCAGAGCTTGAGGGCGGTCTCGTAGATCGCAGCGCTCTCATCCCAGAGATAGTTGGACCGGATGATCGTGGTGTTCCGGGCCATGTTCCCGCCGCGAGCCAGCCCTTCTCCAGGATCGCGATGTTCGTCATCCCATGGTTCTTCGCCAGGTAATACGCCGTCGCCAGCCCATGCCCGCCGCCGCCGACAATCACCGCGTCGTAGCTCTTCTTCGGATCCGGATTACGCCAGAGAAAATCCGGGTGCTCCGGAAGCTGTTCCGTGCTCATTGTGCTGCTCCAATCAGTTCTGCCTCAGGTCCGGTCATTGCCTCGTCGCTGGCCGGGGCGACCTCAAGGTGCGGATAGAGGGGGAATTTCGCCGCCAACGCGTGGACGCGGCCGCGGAGTCCGGCGGCTGTTTCGGCACTGAGCTCGTTATCCGTGGCCGGTGCGGTCAGGGCCGAGGCGATGATATCCGCCACCTCGGTGAATTCGGCGGCGCCGAAGCCACGCGTGGCCAGGGCCGGCGTGCCAATCCGCAGACCGGAAGAGACCATCGGCGGGCGCGGGTCAAAGGGAACCGCGTTGCGGTTCACGGTGATGCCGATCCGGTGCAGCCGGTCCTCGGCCTGCTGGCCGTCCAGCTCCGAGTGCCGCAGATCCACCAGGACCAGGTGGACATCCGTGCCGCCGTTGACCACGGAAATACCGGCAGCGCCGACGTCGTCCTTCAGCAAACGGGACGCGAGGAGGCCGGCGCCTTCCAAAGTCCGCTGCTGGCGTTCCTTGAACTCCGGAGACGCCGCGATCTTGAACGCCACGGCCTTCGCGGCGATGACGTGTTCCAGCGGGCCGCCCTGCTGGCCCGGGAACACGGCACTGTTGATCTTGCGCGCGTACTCCTCCTTGCTCAGGATCACCCCGCCACGCGGGCCGCCGAGGGTCTTGTGGGTGGTGGTCGTGACGACATCCGCGTACGGGACGGGGTTCGGGTGCAGCCCGGCGGCGACGAGGCCGGCGAAGTGCGCCATGTCCACCATGAGGTACGCGCCCACCAGATCCGCGATGCGCCGGAATTCCGCGAAGTCCAGCTGCCGGGAGTAAGCGGACCAGCCGGCCACGATCATCTTGGGACGGTGCTCCAGGGCCAGGGCCTCAACCTCGGCCATATCGACCAGATGATCATGTTCGCCCACGTGGTACGGGACCACGTTGTAGAGCTTGCCGGAGAAGTTGATACGCATGCCGTGCGTGAGGTGGCCGCCGTGGGCCAGGGACAGCCCCATGATGGTGTCCCCCGGCTCCAGCAGGGCAAACATGGCGGCGGCGTTGGCCTGGGCGCCCGAGTGCGGCTGGACGTTCGCCGCCTCCGCCCCGAACAGGGCCTTGACCCGGTCAATGGCGAGCTGTTCGATCACATCGACATGCTCGCAGCCGCCGTAGTACCGCTTGCCCGGATAGCCTTCGGCGTACTTGTTGGTCAGCACCGACCCCTGCGCCTCCATGACCGACGCCGGAGCGAAATTCTCCGACGCAATCATCTCCAGCGTCCCCTGCTGGCGCTCAAGCTCACGGTCGATGGCCCGGGCGACGTCAGCGTCGACGCCGGCCAGGGATTCATTCAGGGTGCCCGTCATGGCGGCCTCTTTCAATTCAAAAAAACAATGTTTGCGTGCAACAGTGTTGCGTTGATTGCAACTGTAAGACTTGCTAAGCGTGGCGTCAATCACCTTCGACAACTTAGGCGTTGAGAAAAGATCATCTTTTAGTAGTCGGCAAAAGGGCCTTGACTGTGTTCCAGCTCACGCATAGTCTGATGCAACAGCGTTGCGTTCAATGCAACCCCAAATTTTCATTGGTGGACATATGAGTAACGAATCAAACCCAACTGCAGCCGGTAGCTTGCACAGCTTCCCCGCTGCCCCCCATACCGCGGTGTCCGGCGGATCCAACCCGGGCGGAAGCCACGACGTTAGCAAGGACACTCGACGGCGAGTGGTCGCGGCTAGCTTCATCGGCAACTTCGTCGAGTGGTTTGACTACGCCGTGTACGGCTACCTGGCCGTCACCATCGCCGCGGTCTTTTTCCCCGAGTCCGACCCGCAGACCGGGCTCCTGCTGACTTTTGCCCTGTTCGCGATCTCGTTTCTGGTACGGCCGCTCGGCGGCTTTATCTGGGGACACATCGGCGACCGGGTCGGGCGTCGGACGGCCCTGTCACTGTCAATCCTGATCATGTCCGGAGCAACGTTCTGCATCGCCCTGATACCGGGCTACGACACCATCGGCATCTGGGCCCCGATCCTGCTCCTGATCATCCGCGTTGCCCAGGGCTTCTCGGCCTCGGGTGAATACGCTGGCGCATCCGCCTTCCTCGTGGAGTACGCCCCGGCCAACAAGCGCGGCCTGTACGCTGCCGTGGTTCCGGCCAGCACCGCCGCCGGCCTGCTGCTCGGCTCGCTGCTCGCGGGCCTCCTGACCACTCTGCTCAGCGCCGACGCGATGCAGAGCTGGGGCTGGCGCCTGCCGTTCCTGCTCGCAGCCCCGATGGGCCTGATCGGACGCTACATCCGCACCAAACTGGAAGATACCCCCGTATTCCTTGAAATGGCCGCCGAGGGCGAGGCCGCCAAGGCACCCGTGTCCAGTCTGTTCCGGAAACACTGGCGC
>CAVYMG010000023.1:0-6453 GCA_963769515.1 uncultured Actinomycetota bacterium | reverse complement strand
GTGGTCCGAATCCCCCGCATCCCTACAAAGGCATATAAGCACACCCGGAGCGCGACGTTGATGGTCGGCGCGCCGCCGGGGACGTGCGGGCTGCACAGCGTAGATGGTCGGGTCCGGCCGACCGTCAGGCGAAGGTGTTGGCGCTTTCCGTCGTTCATCTCCGTTCCCAGGAGAATGCTGCGCTGGCTGACCGCGTCGGCGAGGGCGTCGTCATGGGTGACAAGTACCAGTGCGCACTGATGACGGTCCACCTGATCCATGAGGCTGTTGATGGTCTCCTCTTGCGTGATGAGGTCCAGGCGTGAAGTGGGCTCGTCGGCGAAGACCAGAGCGGGCTCGAGCAACATGGACCGGATGATGGCCATCCGCTGCAGCTCCCCGCCGGAGACCTCCCCGGGTCTGCGGGTAAGCAGTTCCGGGGCGAGACGCAGTGCGGCCATCAGTTCCTCCAGGCGCCCCGGGTCCAGACGGTGACGACGGATCACGTCGCCCAGGGAGTGGCGGAGGGCTACCCGCGAGGGGAAGGCCAGGGCAGGATCCTGGTAGAGCTTCGCACCCTGCCTCCCTGGAGCGTCTCGGCGTGGTTCACGTATCCGGCATCAGGGGGCAGCAGCCGCAGCAGGACGTTCCCCAGCGTGGTTTTGCCGCTGCCGCTCGGACCTCTTAGCGCGAGCCGTTCCCCGTAATGGACTGCGAGGGAGAGATCGGAGAAGAGCCTCTGCCCGCCGAAGGTTTTGGTCAGCCCTTCTCCGCTGACGAGGGCTGAACCTGCTTCGCGCGCTGGCGCCGGGAGTGCCATCCAGGGCTTCCGCCAATTTAAAGGTGCCGGCGGCAAGCAGCCGTCGGGTGTAGGGATGCGCGGGTTGTGTGAGCACTTCCAGGGCAGGGCCCTGTTGAACGACGTGGGCGTCTTTCATGACCAGGACGTCTCCGCCGATTTTGCGCGCCAGAGCCAGATCGTGGGTGATGGTCAGGAGAATACCCCCGCCGTCGACGTGCCACTTGAGCAGTCCCGCCAGCTCAGCCAGGGCGCGCCCGTCGAGGCCCTTGGACGGCTCGTCGGCGATGAGGATGGGAGCTCCCCCAATGGTTGCCGCGGCGAACGCGACCCGTTGGGCCATGCCTCCGGAGAGGGTGTGGGGGTACGCTGCCGTCGCACAGCCCAGGCCGAGTGAAGTCAGCAGGGTCACCGCCGACTGGCGCGAGGTCTTTGCGTCCGTGGCGAAGGAGGAGGCACCTTCGGCCACCTGGTCCCGGGCGCGCATCGTCGGGTCGAGGGCGAGCATCGGTTCCTGGGGCAGCAGGGACATCACCGGGCCCCACAGCTCCCGCCGGTTCCCGGCCTCGGCGAGGTTGTACGCTTGCCCGTCCGTAACCAGGCTGCCTTGGGCGGTGAGGGCCGAAGGCAGGGTCCCCATGATCGCGTGCGCCAGCAATGACTTTCCGGATCCGCTTTCGCCGACGATAGTCACCGGCCTGCCGCGTTCGAAGTTTAGGTTGGCGACGTCCACCAAGGTAGCGTGACGGTGGGTTACGGTGAGGCCGTTCAATCGCATGCTCATGGGCTGGTTTCCCTGCGTTGCAGGCTCAGGAGCCCGATCAAGAGGGTGGTGAGAACCAGGACGGGGGCCAGGGACATCCACGGTGCCTCGTGGTAGTACGGGAACGCCTCGGTGACCATCAGCCCAAGTTCCGGTGTGGGCGGCCGGAGCCCGACTCCGACGAAGCCCAGGGTGGAAAGGGCCACGATGGCGGACCCGATGCCGAAGGTCGCCATGGTGGTCAGCAGTGGTCGAAGCTCGGGCCAGATGTGGCGGCGCAGAATATGGCCAGGACCCAGCTTGAGCATTGCGGCGGCCTCGACGGCAGGCCCGGCAAGTACGAGGCTGCTACGGGCGCGGACCATCAGGAAGTACTCCACCCATTGCGCCAGGGCCAGTCCCAGGTAGAGGGTCCACAGGTCGCCGTTGGCAATGGCGGAGAATATGAGCACCACCAGTAGGGCCGGCAGGGCGGTGAAGGCCTCGGAGAGGCCGTGGAGGGCCGTGTCGATCCAGCCCCCGCGCCAGGCAGCAATAATCCCGAGGAGGGTTCCGGCCAGCAGAGCCGTGGCTACGCACAGCACGGCCATCATCAGGGACAACTGCGTGGCATGGGCGAGGCGGGCGATGACGCTCCGGCCCAGGTGGTCGCGGCCCAGCGGTTCGGCCAGGTGGGGTGCTTCGAGGAACCGGGAAAGGTCCTGGGCTGCGTGGTCCGGCCAGGCGAGCGGGCCTGCGACGGCGAAGAGCACGAGCACGGCCAGCAAGCCGGCCGCGACGCGTTGCGTGGATGACGTACTCACAGGACCACTTCCCGGCGGCGCGGACGCGGATCAAGGGCCAGTGCCGCTAAGTCCACAACGGTGTTCAGGACGACCACGAGCAGCGCCAGGGCCAGCGCCGTCGCCTGGATCATAGGGATGTCCCGCCAGAAGATGGCGTGCACCAGGGCGTGGCCCAACCCGGGCCAGGCGAAGAGACTTTCGACCACTACGACGCCTTCGATCAGGATCAGCATCTGGACCCCGATGTACGCAACCAGTGTCACGCCGGCATTCCGAAGTACGTGGCGGAGGAAGACCAGGCGTTCGCCAAGCCCTTTGGTGGCCGCGAACCGGACATATTCGGACTGCCGGATCTGCACCACCGCGTCCCGGGTCACCCGGGCGAACAGGCCCGAGAGTCCGACGGCGAGTGTCACCGCCGGGAGCACAATATTGCCGGCTTCACCGTGGCCAGCTGCCGGCAGGACGCCTAGATGGACGGAGAAGAGCAGGATCAGGACCAGCCCGAGCAGGAAGGGCGGCAGAGCACGCGCGCCGGAGACCCACAGGGTGGTGATCCGGTCCAGGAGTCCGCCGGGCCTGGCCGCGGCGAGGGCACCGACCGGGGCACCCGCTGCCAGCGCCAGGGCAAGCGCCGCTGCAGCGATCTGCAGGCTGTTGGAGAGATACAGTCCGAGTTCGCCGGCCACGCCGGCTCCCGTGACCAGGGAAGTGCCCAGGTCCAGCGTCACCAGGTTCCCGAGCCAGTCCAGAAGCTGCTGCCACGCCGGGCGGTCCAGTCCCAGCTCGGCCCGGACCGTGTCCGCCGAGGCGGCGGTCACCTGGTCATAGCCGTAGCGGCCCGCAGCGATGCGGAGGGCGATGTCGCCGGGCAGGCTTTGGACGATGGCAAAGCACGCTGTCGAAACGACCGACACCACCGCGGCGGCCTGGATGGCACGTTGTCGAAGGACGCGCAGGACCGGCCGCACAGGGAACCGGGATGCGGTGTGTGACGGGTTCATGCCGGGTGTCCCTTGGTTTGCCCATGCCAGGTCATTTTGCCCATGCCAGGTCGCTGAGTCGCCAGGAGCGCTCCAACGGGTCCAGGACGAGCCCATCGACGCGCTTGCTGACCACAGCGCTCTGGCGGTACCAGGCCACCGGGATGACAGGCAGCTCGCTCTGCAGGATGTCCGTCACCCGCTGCCGGCCGTCCTTGGGTCCGTCGGCGTCCGTGCCGCCGGCCATGGCGTCCAGCGCCGAGGTCAGGGTCGTGTTGTTCCAACCCATGGCTCCGTAGTCGGCTCCCCCGGGGCCAAAGTCATCGGCCAGGGTGACCAGCACGTCGGGAACGAGTGCGTAGTTGCGGGCGAACAGGCCCAGCTCGAGGGAGCCGTCCTGGTGTCCGGCGGCAATTTCGCTGGAGTTTCCTACTTTCACATCGAGCGTGATCCCGAGTTCCTTGAGTTCGGCCTGGATTGCGGTGGCAAGGATGGGCAGTTCCGGCCGGTCCGGGAACGTGCGCAGCGTGATGGAGAGCTTGCTGCCGTCCCGTTCCAGCATGCCGTCGCTGCCGGTAATCCAGCCGGCGTCAGCCAGCAGCTGGCGTGCACGGTCCGGGTCGTGGTCCAATGGGGCGGCGGAGTCGCGGTGCCATTCCGGGAGGGAGGGCGGAAAGAGCTGGGTGGCTGCCATTTCGGGGTCCCGGAGCAGTGCCGTTGCCATCGATTCCCGGTCCAAGGCCAGGCTCAGTGCCTGCCGAACGCGGGCATCCCCGAGGATGGGATGGGCCGCGTTGACTTTGAGCAGGATGGTGCGCGGCAGCGTAACGTCGGTGATGTTCAGCCTTCCGGCCTGTTTCAGGCGCTGCAGGCTGGTGGGGTCCATACCGAAGGTGACATCGGACTGTCCGCTCTCGGCCATCAGCGCCCGGCTCTCCGACCGGCCTACGGCCTGGTAGCTGACCTTGGTGATCGCCGGCTTCTTGCCCTGCCACTGTTCGAAGGCTGTCAGCTCGATGGTGGACGGCTGTTCCAGCCGCTCTACCCGGTAGGGGCCCGAACCCACCACTTCGGTCACAACCTGGTCGTCGCCGTAGGAGCTGGGGGCGAGGATCTGCGTGCTGGTATGGGCCAGTACTGCGGCCAGCGGGGCGTATGGCTTTGCTAGGTCCATCCGCACCGCCCCGCCGTCGGCCGTGATGCTGTTCAGGGGAACTGCTGCCAGCGGGGTTGCCGCCTTTCCCCGGGCCGTTTCCAGGGCAGCGGCGACCGTCTCAGCCGTCACTGTGGTTCCGTCATGGAAGAGGGCGCCTTCGCGGAGCGTAAAGCGCCAGGAGAGGTTATCTGGGGAAACTTCCCAGTTCGTGGCCAGCCCCGGCTGCAGTTCCCCCTCGTTATCGGCATCAACCAGGGTTTCCGCCACCTGCAGGCGGGTAAAGAACCCGCCGCTGGTCGAGGGGTCCAGGCCGTGGAGCTCGAACTGCCCCACCACCCGCAACGGCTGAACGGGCGCGGGAGTCCTGTTCGGACCCTCTCCGGCGCATCCCGAGATTGCCATTAGTGCGGCGACGGACGCCGCCGCAGCTTTCATTCCGGGCACAAGCATGATTCGTTCCTTTTGCATCGACAGTTCTTCCGGCCTGTCACTTTAGATGCAAATGATTCTCATTACCAACTGTGGACTAAGATTCGCGCTCCTGAACTCTGGCCGTCGGCCTGCTCAGCGGTTACGCAGGGGCCGCCAGCAGCAACGCCAATGCCGCGTCCGTGACGCTGGTGCTGGGAGCCCTCCAGGAAGCCATCGCTCTGCCTAGTCAACAGCTACAAGACGGGAGGCAGGCCCCAAGGCCTCGGTCGTGTCCCTAACGTGTGTAGCCGAAGTCCCGGCGCGTCAAGATTTCGCCGTCGAGTATGACACGGGCGTAGCCGGGGTCGAATTTGAGACCGTTGTAGACCAACCCATGAATCAGCACCGCCTCGGCAGCGATCCGCCGCCACCGGCGCGCCTCCTCGTCGCTGCTGAACTTATAATCCGGGACGTTTTTGTCGCCCTTGAGGAAAATGCTGGTCCCGAAAGTGACAATCTCGGAGGTAAAAAATGGTTTCCCGGTGTCGGCATCAACGAGACCCGTCACTTGCTCCGTGTGAAAGATAGATCGGCACGGAGGGCGCGCGTCGCCTACGGATGAGCAGCCGTGGCAACCGGCCGGTTGTTAGGCCAGGGACTGCTGGCGGAAGTCCGTGTGCCACACATCAATCTGCTCGCCGTCGCCGTCGGTCACGACGTAGTCGGGCCAACGGTCGAAGGCGGAGCAGGGGTGGGAGATCCCGAAGTCGACCGTATCGCCGACGTCGAGACCTCCGACGCCGGTGAGGACCGCATGATGGTCAAAGAGACTGCGGACCACACCGGTGGCGCCCGGCTTTCCGTCGCCCTCCGCAGTGCGGGCCGAGAGGAAGACCGGCAGGCCGGCGTCGTAGGGAAGATCACGTTTGCCGGCACCGACGACGGCCATCCCCTCTTCGGGGACGGACAGCACGGCGCCCCGGACGGTAAGCGCCGGCGTCAGGCCGGACACCTGGCTGACGCCGGCGTACGTGCCGTGGTCATGCGTGACGTAGCAGCCCGAGCGGAAGATCACCCTGGTGCCCGGCACCTGGTCCTCGCCCGGGAGGAACTCCACCGCGCGGTCCGGGAAGGCGGACCCGCCCATGGAGTAGACGGGTTCCGGGGTCTCGAAGAACGACGCGGCGGCGAGGTACACATCGCGCACCAGCCGGCAGTGCCGGTCCACCGCTGCCACCGTGGACTCCTCCCGGCTGTTCGGCACAACACCTTCGTAGCCGGCGACGCCGACAAGTCGGAGGCCCGGTGTTGCGCGGACCCGTCGGCAAGGGCCAGGCCTCGTCCAGGGTGCGCACGCCGGTGCGTCCGCCGGTGTCCCGACGTCGATCAGCACCTCCAGGACGGCGCCGGCGTCGGCGTCGAAGACCCGTGCGGCAGCGTTTACTCCGGCCACGGAATCGACGAAGCGCCTGATCTGCCGGCTGTGATCCTGCTCGAGCCCGTGGCGGACGCGCGTGAGGCCGAGCCGGTCAACGATCTCATTTGCGACGAGGATGTGCCGGTGACCCCAGGCCAGT
>CAVYMG010000022.1:0-11050 GCA_963769515.1 uncultured Actinomycetota bacterium | reverse complement strand
AGGTTCCAGCCGAACGCTTCTTTCATTGCCGAGCACCTCGCGAGGCGCTGACTACCAGAGGCCGGAGCAGAATGGCGGCCGCCGGCCGATTGCAAAGCTTCCCGAGCGGTGGAGAGATGGTCGGCGGCGGCGATTTCCAGGTGCGTCAGGTCCGAGGCCACGGTCACGAAGGTGAAACCCTCTGCCATGCGCTGGCGCGCGACCTCACCGCTGGCGGTGTGGATGGACGCGATGATGCCGGCGGCCTGGGCTGCCTCCCGGATGGTGGTGAGGGCGGCGTTAAAGGCTTCGGCCACCTCCGGATCGTTGGGGAACTCACCCCCGACGGCGAGGCACAGGTCCGACGGGCCGACGTAGACGCCGTCGATTCCTGGCACGGCGCAGATCTCCCTGACGTTCTCGAGCCCTTCCGGCGTCTCGATCATGGCAAGGCACAGCACCGAGGCGTCCGCGTCGGCCGGAACCGGTCCGATCCGCAGCGCGGAGCGCATGGGACCGTAGGAACGCAGCCCGTGGGGCGGGTATCGCACCGCCCGCACGGCTGCGGCGGCTTCCTCGGCGTTGTTGATCAGAGGAACGATTACCCCGGCCGCGCCGGCGTCCAGTGCCTGTCCGATGAGCGCGGCGTTGTTGGCATCCACCCGCACCATCCCGGCGGCGCCCGCGGCATCGATAGCCATCAGCCCGTGCAGCCAGCCGGAGTATCCCATCAGGCCGTGCTGCGCGTCGAGCGCAACGTAGTCGTAGCCCAGGCGGGCGACGCGTTCGGTGGAGACCGGGGAGTCAAGGACTACCCAGTACCCGACGACCGGCTGATTGGCCCGGGCTTTTGCTGCGAACGATGCGGCGCTCATGAACGTTTCCTCTTCAGTTTGTGGGCGCGAACTTCACGACCCGTGGTGTAGGTTTTGGCGGGAGCGCAGGACGGCGTGCCGCCAGTCCGTCAGCGGTTGTAGTTGGGCATGGGGCCGCGGATTTCGGCGGCGACCGCGTCGCAGGCCGCCACCACGTCGGCGGGCAGTGGACCCTTCGCAGCCGCGGCGATGTTGGCTCGCAGCTGTCCCATCCTGGATCCGCCCAGCAGGATAGACCCGACGCCCGGCTTGCTCAGCAGCCAGCGCAGCGACAGTTCGGGCAGGGGAAGGGCCGCGCCGTCGGCAATAATGCCGAGCTGACGGACGGCCTCGAAAAGCTGGGGGTCCCAGTACCGCTGCGTGTACATCTCAGCGAGCCGCGAGTGCCGAACCGTCCTTCCGAGGGCGACTCCGTGAAACGGTGCCTGCCGGTGAGCAGTCCGCCACCGAGCGGGTTGTAGACCATGGTCAGTAGACCCGTGTGGCGGGCAAATTCGAGGTATTCGTCTTCGATCCGGGTCGCCAGCAGGTTGTACAGCTGCTGGGCCACCACCGGCCGCGGCGTGCCCGAGGCGTCCGCGCGACGTTCACTTCGCCGATCTGCCAGGCGGCGTAGTTCGAAACGCCCCAGGCGCCGACCTTGCCGTCCCGTATCAGGTGTCCGACGACGGCGAGCGTCTCCTCGAGAGGCGCCTTTCGGTCGGGCTGATGCAGGTAGAACAGGTCGAGCCGATCCGTGGCCAGACGCCGGAGACTGCCCTCAACGGAGCGCCGCAGCCCTTCGGCGGACAGCGGTGAGTGCCCGCCTGCGTCCGGGTGTGGCATGCCGGCCTTCGAAGCGAGGATGACGGAGTCGCGCCGTCCTGGCAGGAGCTTGGCCAGGATTTCCTCGGTCGCGCCTCCCGCGTATCCGTTGGCCGTGTCGACGACGGTGATCCCGGCGTCGAGCGCGGCCGAGAGCATACCGTCGGCTACCTCCGCCGACGCGGTGTCGCCGAACGTCATGGTGCCGAGCGCGAGTTGTGAAATCGGCAGCTTCAGGCCCGCCACGAATGTTCCTTGCATCAGCTTGCTTCCTCCATGAGTTCGGGTTCGCCGTCGGGAGTTGCCGCAGTCGGTGGCGCTGTTGTGTTGAGTCGTGAGACCAGGTCGCGGGGTTTGCGGCCGGTCATGATCAGCGGATCCAGGGCTGCGGCCCGCAGCGCCCGGGTATAGGGGTCCCGAGGGGCGGTGAGGACCTGCACCGTAGGTCCCTGTTCCACGATCCTGCCCTTCGACATCACCACGACGTGGCTGCTGCTTTCCCGCACAACGCCCAGGTTGTGGGTGATCATCAGATAGGTCAGTCCGCTGTTCCGCTGGATGTCAGCCAGGAGTTCCAGCACCTGCGCCTGCACCGAGACGTCCAGAGCGCTGGTGGCCTCGTCGCAGACCAGCACTTCCGGTTTCGAGGCCAGAGCCCGCGCGATGCCGATGCGCTGGCGCTGCCCGCCGGAGAATTCCGCGGGACGCCGGCCAAGCGCCGAGGAAGGCAGTCCCACCTGGTCGATCAGCCTTGCCGCTTCCGCCCGGCGATCCTTGCCGGACCGGATGCCGCGCAGGGTCAGCGGTTCGCCAACGATGTCCTCGGCCGTCAGGTGCGGGTCGAGCGAACCGTATGGATCCTGGAACACCATCTGTACCTTGGAGCGGAGGGGACGCAGCTGCCGTGCCGGCATCCGGGCGATGTCCTGCCCGTCGAGCAGGATCTGGCCCGACGTCGGCGTCAGCAGCCGGACGATCGCCTTGGCGATCGTGGACTTGCCGCAGCCTGACTCCCCGACGATGGCCACGGTGTTGCCTCGCGGGCACGTCGAAGCTGACGTCGTCCACGGCCCGGAAGGTGCGACCGGTGCACGGCGTAGTCCACCGTGAGGTTCCCGACGGACAGTGCCAGGTCCGCACCGGCAACCTCCACGGCCGTGCCAAGTGCTGCGCTCATGTGCGTGCTCCATTCAGGGTTGCGTGCGAGCCGGTCGCTTGCGGACCGCCTGGCTGTGGGACGGGGTGCGACTCCCGTCCCAATGGCCCAGCTCGGGCACCGCGGCCAGCAGCTTCCTGGTGTACTCGGTCTGCGGCTGCTCCACGATCTGCTCGACGTCGCCGCTTTCCACGAACCGGCCGTCCTTCATCACGTGGATGCGGTCCGAGATGAGCCGGGCCACGCCGAGGTCGTGCGTGATCATCAGGATGCCACCTGCGGTGCGTTCCTGCAGTTCCAGCAGCAGGTCCAGGATGCCGGCCTGCACGGTGACGTCCAGTGCGCTCGTGGGCTCGTCGGCGACGAGCAGCTCCGGGTCCGCGGCGAGCGCCATGGCGATCAGCACGCGCTGCAGCATGCCGCCGGAGAGCTGGTGCGGGTACTTCTTCAGCTGCATCTCCGGGCGTGGGGATGTGGACCTGTTCCAGCAGATCCTCGGAGCGCCGCTGCAGCGTTCTTGCCTTGGACGCGGGGCCTTTCCGGCATGGATGGCCTCGCCCAGCTGGCTGCCGATGGTGTGCACCGGGCTCAGCGCGGTCATGGGGTCCTGCGGGATCAGGGCCACGGAGCGACCGCGGATCTTTGGCGAATTGCCTTGGGTTCAGTGACCACGTCCACGCCGTCGACAGCACGCGTGGCCGGAGAGGACGGCGAGGTCGTCCGGCAGCAGCCGGAGCAGGCCCATCGCCGTCGTGGTCTTGCCCGAACCGGACTCGCCGATGATGGTGACGGTCTCGCCGCATCGATGGATGAACGAAACTGCCGTCGACGGCGCGGACGACGCCGGCGGCGGTGATCAGCTCGACTGGAACGGGTCCCTGGAGGCCTCCGAGGCACAGTCTCATGCTTCTGTCAGGCTCCCTTCTTCGGCGGCGGACGCGGTCGCGCAGGCCGTCGCCCAGCAGGTTGACCCCGACCACCAGAGCACGATCACGAAGCCGGGCAGGGTGACCATCCACCACGAGGTGGTGATGTAGTCCTGGCCGTCGGAGATGATCCGGCCCCAGGTGGCGAACGGCCGCTGCGGGCCGGCGCCGAGGAAGCTCAGCGCGCTCTCCAGCAGCACGGCCTGGGCCAGGAGGAGCAGGACCACCACGATCACCTGCTTGATGACGTTGGGGATGACGTGCTGGACCAGGATCGGGATGCTGGTGCAGGCCGAGGACTCTTGGCCGCCTGCGACGTACGGCTTTTCGCGTTCCACCAGCACCAGGGACCGGGTGAGGCGGGCCGCTTCGGGCCATTGGGCGATGGCGATCACGAAGGTGATCACCGGGATGGACGGGCCGAACAGTGCCACCACCAGCAGCAGCATCATGAGCAGCGGCAGCGACAGCTGTGCTTCGAGCAGCCGGGAGACGATGGTGTCCACCCAGCCGCCGAAGTAGCCGGCGAGCGCGCCGAGGACGACGCCGATGACGCCGGAGACGACGCACGGCCAGCACGCCGATGGTGAGCGAGACCTGCCCGCCGTGCAGGACGCGGGAGAGGAGGTCGCGGCCGAGCTGGTCGGTGCCGAAGAGGTGGCCGTCGGTGAGCGGCGGCAGGCGCCGGGCGGCGAGGTCCTGGGCGTTGGCGTCCGGCAGCGGCAGCACCTGGGCCAGCACGATCGGCAGGATCACCAGCAGCGGTGCAGATGGTGCCGACGATCAGCTTCACACTTCGCGGAGCGTTCCGACGGCGGGTGGCGCCTGCTGCGGCGATGTCCGCCTTGGTGACCGCGTCGGCCGTTTGATGCGCTCGGCTGCGAGCGGGAGTTACGGTGTCGACTGATGCTCATGCTGCGGCCACCTTTCCAAGACGAACGCGGGGATCAAGGAGCGGGTAGGCGAGGTCGATGAGCAGCTGGACGCCGACCGCGAGAACGCGCGGTCACCAGCACCGTGGCCTGGATGAGGGGGTAGTCGCGGGTTTCCAGGGCCCGGACAACCAGGGAGCCGACGCCGGGCCAGGCGAACACCACTTCCACCACCACCACGCCGTTGAGCATGCGCGGCGAAGCGGGTGCCGAGGGCGGTGAGCACCGGGATGGCGGAGTTGCGCATGGCGTAGCGCCAGGTCAGCTCCGAGCTCGCCGGACGCCCCGGGAGCGGGCCACGGTCAGGTACGGGGCCGCGAAGTTGCCGGCCATCTCCCGGCGGACCATCCGGGAGATCAGGGCGATCTGCAGGATGGCGATGGTGACGGTGGGCAGGACCAGCCCGCCCCAGGTGGTGAAGCCGGAGGCCGGGAAGATCGGGGATGAGGACGGCGAAACCGGTGAGCAGCATGATGCCGGTCCAGAAGTCCGGCATGGACTGTCCGGCGATGGTCAGCACGTTGACGCCGAGCTCGCGGCCGGTGTCCGGCCGGCGTGGCCATCCAGACGCCCAGCGGGATGGCGACGACGGTGGTCAGCAGGATGGCGGCACGTGGCCAGGGTGATCGTGTACGGCAGCGCTCGAAGCACCACGTCGCAGCGCCGGCGCCTGGAACGAGTAGGACTGTGCCCAGGTTGCCGGTGAGCAGCTCCTGCAGGAAGATGCCAGTACTGGCTCCAGCACGAGGCTCGTTGAGGCCCATGACTGATCCCGGATTTCGTCGAGGTCTCCGGTGGTGGCCAGCGGCCCGGCGTAAGGGCGTAGGCCGGGTCGCCGGGGGCCATCCGGATCAGCACGAAGACCGTCGACACCGTCAGGAAGACGTGAGCAGGCTCTGTCCGAGGCCGCTTGAGGACGTAGGTGAGCATGGGCTCAGGCCTCCAGCCGGACTGCACGAGAGGTCGTAGGAGTTGATGGGCGCCAGGTTGACGCCGTACACCCGGGTCCGGTGGGCCAGCACGGCATTGCGGTACGAAGGCCCACACGCAGGGCCACGTGTCCCAGATGTCCTGCTGGACGCCGGGTGAGCAGCTCCGTGCTCTTGGCACGGGTCCGTCTCCGAGGTGGCGGCGCTGGATCTTGGCTGCTGATCTCGGGGAAAACGTAGCCGTGGTAGGTGTCGCGGGTCTTTTCCTTCTCGGCGGTGCCGGCGTACATGCCCTGCAGCGTGGTCGATGGCCAGGCCGGTCGGGTTGCCGATAGCCGTTGCCCAGCAGGTCCCAGTCGCCGGCTTTGCCCTGGCGCCAGGTCGAGATGTCTCCGCCGGGCTCGAACTGCTGCAGCTCGGTGCGCGACGCCGATCTCGCTCATCATTTCGACCAGGGCCTCCATGATGGAGACGTCGCCGGCGAATTCGCCGGTTTCCCAGATGACCTTCAGCGTCAGGTCGTAGACGCCCAGGTCGTCGAGCAGGGACTTGGCCTTCGCGGGATCGTAGGTGTATTTGCCGGTTTCGATGGCGCCGGTGAGGGTCGGCGGGACGACGCCCTTGGCCGACGTGACGAGTGCCGCCAGGATGCCGTCTACGACCAGCCTCGCCGTCGATCCCGTAGGCGAGGGCTTCGCGGACCTTGGGGTCCGACAGGGGATGTCCGACGGGCTTGCGGAAGTTGTAGAACAGCTGGTTGAAGCGGGTGCCGGTGACGGATTCGATCGCGACGCCGTCGACGGATTTCAGCTGGGCGACGCGAGTCCGGCGTGATGGAGTCGATCACGTCGACCTCACCGGAGCGCAGGGCTACCACGCGGCTGGATTCCTCGGGCATGAACCGGACGTTGCACCTCGCTGACCGCGGGCTTCTGGCCCCAGTAGTTCTCGTTGCGTTCAGGCTGTACGTGCCGGTGCCGCGGTCTGACTTGGTGACCACCTTGTACGGGCCGGTGCCTACGCCGTCCTGGAGCTCTTCGGGCTTGTTGGCTGCGGCCGGGGTAATCAGGATGTTGGACATCAGCGAGTCGAGCACGGGCAGCGGCGCCTTGGTATCCAGGGTGAAGGTCCGGTCGTCCTTCTGGTACCACGGTGGGCCACTCGGGGAACTGGGGCGCCACGAACGAGCCGTTGACCTGCTGTACATCTCCAGGGCCGTGGACGACGTCCTCGATCGGGACGGGTGGTGCCGTCGGAGTACCGGATGTCGCTCGCGCAGCCGGACGGTCCACTGGGTGGGGCTGGTCAGTTCGAAGCGGTCTCGGCCAGGACCAGCTCGGGCTTGAGGTTCGTCGCCGATTGCGGTGAGGCCCTGGCGGACGGCGCGCTGGACGGTGACGGCGGCGTCGAACTGGTTGAGCTTGTTGTCCAGGCTGACCAGCGAGCGGTTCAGGCCCGAGGGTCAGGGTGCTGGCGCCTGCCGCCCCGCCGCCGGCGGCTGACGGTCCGACGCAGGCGGTGACGGCGGGAGCGAGCACGGCCGTGGATCCGGCCAGGGCGCCCCACCGGAGCAAAGACCGCCGGGAGAGTGAACGCTGCGCTACCTCGCCGAGAAATTTGCTGCCGCTGGCCATGCTGTCGGGTCGAGTCATCTTTGACCTCCAGTTAAGAGCCGGCTCCCACCGGCTGGGGCGTTGCATCGCGTTGATACGAGCGCCGTGGCTGTTACTGCCATCACAATGCCACGATTGCGCAAATCGCGCAACTGGGTTAGCGTGTTTCGTGCAGGTTGCTTACTTTCGATCATCCTGCTGCCCGTAGCCCGACGCCAAAGGAGGCAGCCGTGAAGCCCATTATTGCCATTGCGGACGACCTTTCTGGTGCAGCTGAGACTGCGGCCGCCTTTATTACGGGTCACGGCGGGCCTACTAACAGTTCTGCGCGGAGCGCGCAACATGTGACGCTCAGCGGAATGGCAGCGGGCGTGCCAGTGTGGGACGGATTGGTGCCGGTCAACGGCGACCCGCAGGTTTGCCTGCTGCCCCGCGCTCCGGAGGAGCTGGACGTGCTTCTCCAAGAAATCAGCGGGCTTCGGGACTCCGTTCCGGCCGCACGGCCTCTCGTGCTCGACACAGACAACCGCAGTTTGCCGGCTGGAACGGCAGCCGGGCGCCTGCGCCGGATCCTGGACTCGCTGCCTGCCGGGGAGACCGGTCCCACTGTTTTTCTCAAGATCGACTCCCTGTTCCGCGGCCCGGTGGCCTCCCAGCTTGGGGTTCTCGCGGCCAGCGGTCCCGTCATACTTGCCCCGGCCCTGCCTCCGCTGGGCCGCAGTACTCTTAACGGGACTGTGCACCACGGCGGAGTTCCGCTGCATGAAACTTCCTTGTGGCATGCCGAGTCTTCAGCGCCGCCAGCCACGATATCCGCCGCGATCGCTCCACTGCCGGCCGTGACTGTCGGCTTGGCTGCTGTCCGTAGTGGCAACGAGGCCCTGCATGAAACGCTGGTTTTCGCCCTCGGCGCCGTAGCCGGCGCAGGCAGCGATTCCCGGCCCGTGGTGATCTGCGACGCCGAAACTCCCGCCGACTTGGACGCGATTGTCAGCGCTGCCCTCCGTATTCCCAGCATCCGGTTCGCGGGCGCGTCCGCGCTGGGTGCAGCTTTGAGTAGCGCTGTGGCGCGGACCGCTGGCGGGGCGCCCGGCAACGATGCCGGCGACGTGGATTCCCGGACGCGTTCGCTCGCGCATTCTCCTGACGGCCAGCTGACTGAAATTCAGCGGCCGGAGGCCGCAGCTGCTGATGGCTGCTGTCCGCTGCTCGTCGTGGGGTCGGCGTCCGGCCCGGCACGGGAGCAGCTCCGGACGCTTGCCGCCGCCGGCGTTCCGGTCATAGCGCTCTCCCCCGCTGATCTTCTGGCCGGCACGGCCTCACTGGCTCCGCTGGAGCAGGCCCTCACCGCAGGCCCGGCAGCCGTCACAGTGGCTGATGCCACGGTGGATCCCGCGTTGTCCGCCGGAATTGTCGCTGCCTTCGCCCGGGCCGTGATTCCCATCGCCGGCGACCGGCCGCTGATGCTCACCGGCGGAGAAACCGCACGCGCGGTACTCGATGCCCTGGGGGTGCTGCGGCTGAGCGTGCTGGGCGAGGTAGAACACGGCGCCGTTGTGTCCTTGACGCCCCACGGACGGCGCGTCGTCACCCGGCCGGGCAGTTTTGGCGACGCCGACAGCCTCCGCACCATCCTGGCTGCCCTGACCGATCCCCATGCAAAACGTCCCTGCACAGCCAATACCCCTGCACAGCCCGCCCCTCTGTTGACGGCATCCCGGCCGTCCCTGCCCAAAAAAGGACCCTCCATGAACCTCGTTGATTCCGCGGAACTCCCCTACGTCGCCGTCACCATGGGCGACGGCGCCGGCGTTGGACCCGAGGTGGTGGTGGCCGCCGTGTTGGATCCGCAGACGCAACACCGAGTGCCGACCGGTCGTCGTCGGGGATGCGGTGCGTCTCCGGCAGGCCGCAGACGTCCTGGGAATTGACGCGGACATCCAGCCCGTGGACGCAGTACAGAACGCGGTCTTCACTCCAGGCCGGGTGAACGTGATCGATCTGGCGCTGCTGCCGGAAGACCTAGCGTGGGGTGAGCTTTCCCCGGTCGCTGGCCACGCCGCGTACGAGTACATCCGGGTGGCCAGCGAACTCGCGATGGCCGGCGAAGTCCAGGCCATCTGCACCGCCCCCCTGAACAAGGAGGCACTTCACGCCGCTGGACACATCTTCCCCGGGCACACCGAGCTGCTCGCCCAGCTGACCGGGACGGAGGAAGTGTCCATGATGCTTTCGACCCCCAAGATTAAGGTCATCCACGTCACCACCCACATCGGGCTGATGGACGCCGTACGCAAGATCAACCCGGACCTGGTCGAGCGCACCATCCGCCGCGGCCACGAGGCACTGATCCGGGCCGGCATCCCCCAGCCGAAGATCGGGGTGTGCGCCATCAATCCGCATGCCGGTGAGAACGGGCTATTCGGCCAGGGCGAGGAGGCGGAGAAGATCGAACCCGGCGTCCGAGCCGCCCGCGAGTCCGGCATTGAAGTCACCGGTCCGCTGCCGGCGGATACCCTGTTTTTCCTGGCCGGCCGCGGCGATTACGACCTTGTGGTGGCGATGTACCACGACCAGGGCCACGGCCCGGTGAAGGTCCTCGGCATCGAGGCCGGCGTGAACATCACGGTGGGCCTGCCGGTGATCCGGACGTCCGTGGACCACGGCACCGCCTTTGACATTGCCGGTAAAGCGATCGCGGACTCCCGCAGTCATGGTCGAGGCCCTGCATCAGGCCGCCGAGATGGCCACGCGGCCCATCTTGGCCGCCTGAGCGGTTTGATGATGATCCAAATGATTGCCGTGGCCGCTTCGAGAGCACCCGTGTCCGCAGCCTCGGTGGGTTCCATCGTTTTCCGGGGCCGGAACTAGCATGGGTACCACTGCGACGGGAAGGAGACCTGGAATGCTCTCGGCAAACGCGCAGCGCGAGGAGATCTACCACTTGGCCCTCACCACCGGCCTGGCCTCTGTGGAGGAACTTTCGGCGCGGTTCGAGGTCACTGCCTCCACCATCCGCCGCGACCTGGCACTGCTAAACGGACAAGGCCGGCTGGCCCGGACGTACGGCGGTGCCATGGCCATGGGCGCCCACCCTGAGGCGTCGCTGCGGCAGCGCACCGGCGAAGCGTTTGAGCAGAAGCACGCCATTGCCCGCTGGGCCGCGGCCGTGATCCTGCCCGGTGAGAACATCCTGCTCGACGCCGGGTCCACCGTCGGTGCCCTCGCCCACGAACTGCGCGGCTTCGACCGGCTCGTCCGTGACGACGCCGGGCATCAACACCCTGCAGGAGCTCGCCGAGTGCGACGGCATCGACCGTCGACTGCCTGGGCGGCCGGCTGCGGAGCGTGAGCCAGAGCTTTGTGGGTCCGCTGGCCGAAGCTGCTCTGGAGCGGATGAGCTTTGACCGTGTCTTCCTGGGCGCTGACGCCGTCACCGCCGAGGACGGCATCTGCGAAGCCGACCACGCCCAGACCCGCCTCAAGGAACTCATGGCGCGGCGCGGCAACTACGTCTACGTGCTCGCGGATTCGTCCAAACTGGGGCTGCGTCCCTTCCATGCGTGGGCGCGGCTCGCACTTCCGTGGACGCTGGTGACGGACGACGGCGCCGACGCTGCGGAGCTGGCCAAGTTCCGCGACGCCGGGGTCACGGTTGAGGTGGCGGTCGTCGATTCAGAGGCAGCGCAGGGTCCTGGCAGCTAGGCAAGGCTGTGGCCTGGCAGCGGGCCTGTTTGGCGGAGGATGACATAGCGGAGGACCGGCAGTCGGCGCCGGTCCTCCGCTATATGCTGACGGTTCTTATGCTGACGGTTGTCCACGCAAGGACTTGCCAG
>CAVYMG010000021.1:0-33296 GCA_963769515.1 uncultured Actinomycetota bacterium | reverse complement strand
TAGCACTCTGCGTAGCTCATCACATGAGCCATTCAGGCCCTCTCCCGCGCACTACACGCCGGCCCGCCAATGAGAAGCGCAGAATCTCAAAAGCGCATCGGACATCCTGGGAATCGAGTCTGCACTCGCTGACGAACACCTTGCCGAGCAGCTTCGGGTCCCCGTTGGTTCGGACCTTACCCGCATCGAACGCGTGCGCTACATCAACGGCGAGCCTTTGGCCCACGAGGCCGCTTACCTTCCGGGATACAGGGCGGACTTACGGCAACATCTGGAGCAGACCGGCTCCCTGTATGCCGTTCTCAGCTCCCACTACGGCATCGAGATTGCCGAAGCGGAAGACACCGTGGGAACCATGGTTGCCGGCCCTCTCGAGGCCCGCCTGCTGTCAATAGAGACCGGCGCTCCCCTTCTCCTTATCCAACGGCGGGGCCTGGACAACAACGGGGTTCCCGTCGAGTGGACCCGGTCGGTGTTTCGCGGTGATCGTTTCCGATTTTTCGCGCGCACGACGCTAAGGCAGCGACCGGCAGGATCGGACACCAGCGATGATCGCAGGCGCCCGCTGACGACCCGCTGGGACGGCCCCGTCAATACAAAGGTCCGGCGGCCCTGGGCGTACTGGCAGCTATTCGTCGTGCCCCTGGTCCCCGCTCATCTGATCCTCCGCGGGCGGTGTCTCCCCGGGCGGCACTCCCCCGCCAGGTTCCAGTCCGGTGATATTGCCTTTCAGCGGATCCGGATTCGGGGTCGACGCGGCGTCCTCGGGTACTTCCGCGCCAGCACTCGCAGGCCGGACATCGCCCCGCGGGACGGAGTCCGAACCCGGCCTGTCCGGATTGGCCGGGTCATTTTCAGGGTGGTAGGAGCTCATCGCTTAAATCCTTTGGCAGCAAATACTGGACTATTCATAAGCATGCTGATAATTCTGGGAGAGTCAAGATCGCACGCCCAAAAGGCGCAGAAAGTGCGCGCATAGCGAAGGAGCAAGCTCGTGGGAATCGGAGACAACATCAGCAAAGCGGCCGAAAACGCTTTCGAGGATATGGGCGGACTGTCGAAGCCGACGGACGACGGCCACGTGCCCGATCCCGGAGCCCCTGACGAGGAAATCAAGGTTCATTCTTCGATCAGCGAAGGTTCAAACGCCACGGACGCCCCTCCGGAACAGGGGGCGAATTCCGGCGATGCCTCCCGCCCAGCCGGGACCTCCGGCGATGCCGGAACGGAGGGAAACATCGTGAGCGAAGGAACTGGCGCCGCCGATTCCGCCAGCGGCCCGGGCGGGGATAAGGAATCGGACGACGACGTCGGGGGCATCCCCCGGGATGTCCCAGGCCCGGCCGGACTGCCCAATCAAGGGTCTGGAGAAGCTATGCGCTGACCCCCACCGGACGTGGCGATCCGGCCACGTCAATTAATCATTCTTATTTGCCGGCCAAGGCACCCCACGAAGTAGACGGCGTGAGTTCTCGAGAGGGCTGATGGCTGACACCCCTGCCGCTACGAGGATGCTGAGCCCGCCCATGGGTCGCTGAGCGTCCTCCTCGCGCGTGTTTGAGCCGCCGGGTTTCCTGTCCGCGGAATTGCCGGGCCGACCCTCTGTGGCCGGTGCGCCGCGCCTCCGCCCGGAATCTGCCCAGGGAATGCTGGACTGGAGATGGCTGGATTTATCGGCCCGGCCAGTTCGACGCCGTCACGGCGCCAACTTTGATGCTGACGGGCTCGGAAACCCCTCCGGAGGGTGAGGGACCTGGCACATCGAGCAGCCGCTGCAATTCCCAATACCGAGATGCGGGTCCTCGAGGGACACGGTCATTTCGCGTTCCAGGACGATCCGGCCATGGTGGCCGCTATCATCCGGGAGTTCACAACTCCAGCGAATCCCGGGAGCCCGCTGGCCCGCGCTGACGCAAGTATCTGCCTGCACGCAGACTTCAAATTCTGCGCCGGGTCAAGGAGTCAGCCAAACCGAGGGCAGTCCCAGATGAAGCACTGGCATCAGGACCGGCGGAAAACGCAATAGTGTCCGCCCCCTGCCTCGCCCGGCCGTCGTGCGGCGTAACGAGAGGACTAGCAACTGCACTGCGGGCTAACTCAAATAAATTGATTTAGTGCCGAGTGTGGGCTACATTACTTTTGACCCGATCGGGTATCGGTCTGGCCCCGGGCACCTCGCCCGGCCTTGTAGACGTAAACCGCCTTCTGCCGTGTAAGGAGTCTCCTTGATTGACGTTGCGGGTGCCCCGGTCAGTTTTGGCGTGTTTGACCTGGGCGGAACAGCCGGAGGACACCTTCCTGGCCCCGATGACGTGTGCGCCATTTTGAGCAGGCACGGCTACAGAGGCGTCGATCTTGGCCCCATCGGCTTCCTGGGTCGTGGGGCTGCACTTCGTGGCCGATTAGGCAATCACGGGTTGTCCCTCGCCGGCGGATGGGTTGACCTGCCGTTCAGCGATCCCGGTGCGTTTCCGGAAGCACTTCCCCTGCTTTCCGAAGCCCTTGACGTCTTCGTCGAGGCTCATGCCGGCGGGCAAGAGCGACTCCCCCTCCCGACGCTGGCGGATAGCGGTTCGGACCGGCGACGGGCAAATCCCGGCGGCGGAAAGGACCTCGCTCTTTCCGCTAAGGGCTGGCGCACACTGGCCCGCAACGTAAGCGTCGCCGCGCGGATGGTGAGGGAACGCGGTTTTGAACCTACATTTCATCACCACGCCTGCACCCATGTGGAAACGCCCGAGGAGATCGAAAGGTTTCTTGACTGCTCAGACGTGGGCCTAACCCTGGACACCGGCCACCTCATTCTGGGAGGCGGGGACCCGGTTGAGAGCCTCAGACGATGGAGTGAACGGGTCAATCATGTCCACATCAAGGATGCCCGTGTCGACGTCCTCCGCTCTGTTGTCAGGGACAAAGGAGACATGCGGGATGTCTGGGCCGGTAAGGCCTTCGTACCGTTAGGCGAAGGTGACCTGGACGTCGACGGATTCATGAATGAACTCATCGCAAGTGGCTACGATGGCTGGCTCGTAGTGGAGCAGGACACCATACCGCAGCCGGACGAGGACCCGAATCTTGCAGACAAGCACCATGCCATCAACCAGAACGTGATCAGAAGGTGGATACCGTAATGACCTTGCTTGCGCGAATCGGTGTGGTGGGCTTGGGTGCCGTGGCGCAGAGCGTGCACCTGCCCTTGATCAAGCGGCGCTGGGACTTGTTCGCACTTGCCGCGGTGGCCGACTTGTCCCCTGCGCTGCTCGGCCAGATCGCTGACCAGTACGGCGTATCCGCCGAGCACCGCTACCAAAGCCTGGCCGACATGCTGGAAGGTGAAGAGCTGGACGCAGTCGTCTTGCTGACATCAGGCTCCCACGGCAGACCGGCGCTGCAAGCCATCGAGGCCGGCGTCGCGGTTTTGTGCGAGAAGCCCCTAGCGTTCTCCCTTCAGGAGATCTGCCTGTTGCGCAAAGCGGAACAAGACCAGGGCAGGCCCATGCTACTTCTGGGTTACATGAAGGAGTACGACCCGGCCGTCTTAGCCTTAAAGGAGCGGCTCCCTGCCCGGAAAGACGTGCGATACGTCAACGTCGAAGTACTTCACCCGAGCGGCTCCGCGCAACTGGCCTTCTCCAATCTTCGCCCCTCACCCGGGGACGTCCCAACGGACGTGCTGTCCGGGCTAGCAAAGACCGATGCTGGCATGCTGGACACGGCCTTGGGCCCGGACAGTCCTGAACTGCTGCGCCGGCTGTACTCCAACGTCATACTCGGCAGCCTGATCCACGACATCGCTCTTGTCCGGGCGCTCGTCGGGTCCATCCGCACTATTGACGCTGTCAACTTCTGGGCCGAACAGGATGAGCCTGGATCCATTGAAATCAGCGGGACAGTCGATGACGGTCTCAGGGTCCATATTAATTGGCACTTTCTGGCCGACTACCCCGTCTACCGGGAAACTGTAACCGTCCACCACACCAAAGGATCGGGGAAACTCGAATTCACCGTTCCCTATCTGCTCAATGCTCCCACGAAGCTGCAGGTGACCGAGAAAGCCGGCGGTGGAGCATCCACGTGCACGGTTGAGGATGTGACCGAAGCGTTCGAACAGGAACTCTTGGCCTTCCACCGAATGGTGAACGGTCACGAGAAACCGCCAACAGGCATTGAAGAAGGGGAAGCGGACGTCAGAGTAGCTCAGCTCATCGCCGCAGCTCTCGCGGAGTCCCTGAACGCGACCATAGCCGGAGAGGCAGCGGCCGTATGAGCGGCGCGAAAGAAACCGGCATCGTCCTTGTGCCGCACACGCATTGGGACCGGGAATGGTATGAACCGTTTCAGGTGTTTCGCTTCAAGCTGGTCCAAATGTTCGACACCGTCCTCGGAATGGCCGAGGCAGATCCCAGGTTCAAGTTCACCCTCGACGGCCAGACTGCGGCGATCGAGGATTACCTGGAAATCCGGCCGGACAACACAGAAAGGGTCAAAGCCGTGGTCGCCAGCGGGCAGTTGGCACTGGGTCCCTGGCAGATCCTGCTGGACGAATTCCTGTGCTCCGGCGAGACGATCATACGCAATCTTCAAATGGGCATGGCCGGTGCGCAGAGGCTGGGCGGATACATGAACGTGGGCTATCTACCCGACATGTTCGGACACGTGGCTCAAATGCCGCAGATACTAAGCCGGGCAGGCATCGGGGACGCCTGCCTGTGGCGTGGAGTACCATCCAAAGTCACCGGACACTCTTTCCGCTGGGAGGCCCCTGACGGTTCATCAGTGCGGGTTGAATACCTTTTTGACGGATACGGCAGTGCCCTCGACATTCTCGCCATAGCCGAGAAAATCCCGCACGCGCTGAACGAATACCGCCGCCAAACCGAGGACCGCTACCGCGGGGACCCCATCTTGGGAATGTATGGCACTGACCACATGCCCCCCGATACGGGCCTCATGAGCCGTGTTGACACCTACCATTCTCCGGCGTTTCCCATACGGGTCGCCACGTTGGACGAGTACGTGGCCGCATTCGATCCAGAGGAAGACCTGCAGGTGGTTAAGGGGGAATTGCGTTCGCACGCGCGCGGTAACATCCTTCCGGGCGTCTTCTCGATCCGACGCAACCTCAAGATCGCGATGGCATCGGCCGAACGGATGGTCCTGGACGCCGAGCGGTTGGCCGCGGCGCACAGCGGAACTGACTTTGAGCCGTTCATCAGCATGTCCTGGCGCCGCATCATTGAATCCACAGCGCATGATTCTGTGGTCGGATCCGGAACCGATGAAACCGTCGACCAGGTCGAGGCACGCCTGAACGAAGCGGCGCAGATCGCCCGTGCGGTCCGCAATGAAGTTGCCCTTTCCGTTGCCGAAGGCATTCCCAGCGACGCCTTTGTCGCTCTAAATACTCTCCCGTCGGACCGCAACGTCGTGGTCGAACTGGAGGTGCCCACTCCTGCTGACGGCCTGCCTGTAGTAGCCGAAACCGCTGATGGCGCCGCGTTGGCGGTCCAGGAACTGGGACAAGCGCCGACCATGCTGGGTGACGAGACGATGGACGCTTCAGTTCTGGTCGAGCGCATGATGAACCGTATCCACGGACGCGAACTGTTTGGCCAGCTGATCGAGCACTATCGGGTTGCACCCTATTCACTCGAGTTCGACGTCGCCGAGGTGCCCTCCACGCCCATGTTCGACATCGTCACGTTCAGGGCCGACCTGGCGGCGGCAGTGGACGCCCACCCGGGAGAGTGGAAAGTCCGCATCCTTGCACAGCCGCGGCGACGGGTCCTCGTCGAGGTGCCTGTCCCGCCCATGGGGATCACCCCTTTCAAGGTCTTCCAGGGTGAAGCCACCGCTGTGGAACACGTGACGTGCGAAGACAGCGTCTTGAGCAACGGACTCGTTTCGGTGGTTATCGGCGGGGACGGAACAGTGTCTCTGACCGGAGCGGACGGCACGGTCCTGCATGGCGTCGGTCGGCTCGTTGACGGCGGGGACTGCGGCGACAGCTACAACTATGGTCCCCCGGCCGTAGACGTCCTGGTCGAGGAGCCATTGGCCATCAGCGTGGACGTGCTGGAAACCGGGCCCGTGAGGGCGGTAGTCAAAGTCACCCGGCACTATTCCTGGCCGCGCTCGTTCGTGCCCAGCCTTGGCAGCCGGTCCGAAGACCGCGTGGACATTCCGGTGCACATGTTCGTGGAACTGCGCCGCGGCGAACCCTTTGTCCGTCTACGCCTTCAGTTCACCAATCAAGCCGCTGACCACCGGCTGCGGCTGCACGTTCCGCTCCCCCAGCCTGTGGAAAGTTCGGCTTCCGAGGGACAGTTCGCTATCACGAACCGCTCCCTCACCGCAGAGGGCGGCGGCGGAGAATATCCTCTTCCGACTTTCCCCGCCTATACCTTCGTGTCGGCAGGACCTGCAACTGTACTTGTGCACGATGCTACCGAGTACGAGGTCGTTGAGGGGAAGGAACTGGCGCTCACTCTGTTGCGGGCGGTGGGATCAATCAGCGTAAACGTCCATCCACTGCGCGATGAACCGGCCGCCTCGGAGATTCCGATTCCAGGGGCCCAGGAGGACGGAAAACAGGTCGACGTCGAATTCGCGGTCCTCGCATCAGCGGAGGGTTATCGCAACGCTGGCGCGGTGCAGCTTTCCGACCACTTCAACGCTCCCGGGCTGGTCGAGCGGGGCAGAAGCAAGGAGGCCGAAGCAGTCCCTGGCCCCGTGGAAGGACTGTGCCTGCGCGGTGACAACGTGAGGATGACCAGCATGCGCCAAGTGGGCAATGACGTCGAGATCAGGGTGGTGCTGCTCGCCGACCAGGGTACCGGCGCCGTCCTCACCGGCCCTTTTAGCCAGGTCGGGACCGTTGACCTCACGGGCAGGCCTCTCGCGTCGGAACGGGCCGACCGCGAATACAAGTTCACGCTTGAACCTTGGGAAATCCGGACGCTACGACTCAGCCGTGGGGCTTCGGGCTTCCCGCCCCACGCCTGAAAAACTGGCAACGGGAGGCCGCCTCTCCAGATGGTTTCGGCGGCGGCCTCCGAGTACAAGCGTGGTCCTGTGCCTTCGCTTACGTGGTTAGGGCAAGGATCTGACGGTCGGCCGTTTCAAGCCGGTACGGACCGGACCCTCGATCCTGGACGGCAAGGCGCGTCCCGCGAATGAGCTGCCGGCGTCCGTCGCCGTCAACCAGTAGCGTCCCTTCAGCGTCGATAGCGAGCAAATCGCCCTCGACGCGCAGCAGTAGCGGCGCGTCGATTCCCATGCTCAGAGCCGTCGGCCCCGTCTTGAGCCCGTTGAGGATTTCCTCTTCGCCGGGATATTCCGCCTGGACCCAGGTGGTGGGCAGCCCGGTAGGGTGCCCGTCCTCCAGGCGATGAAAATCTCCGCCGCCCAGCGGGACCACGGACTCGCCCCAAGCGCTCAGCCACGCCCAGATGCTGGTATCCCGCCGGTTAAGCAGCCAGGTCTCGTGCATGATTTCCGCATGGGTCGGTTTTCGCGAGAGCTGCCACTGCCAGGAGCAGTCGGTGGCCACAGGGTGGTTGATGGATAAAAAGCCGCCCTCTTTTTCCACCTGATCGAGCCAGTCGTCGGGGTGGCGGCGGAAATCGACCCAGTTGATGCGGCCGTATGCATTGGCATGGCCCCGCGCCGTGGTGACTTCCTGCCCGGGCAGAAGCGCGATGCCGTACTCCCCGCTAACGCCCTCAAGGTGCGGATGGTGACTTGTAGTGTTGTGATCTGTCACAGCCAGAAAGTCCAGGCCGTTCCGGGCAGCCTCCGCCGCCAACTGGCGGATCGAGAGGCTACCGTCTGAGTGCAGACTGTGCGCGTGGCAGTCCCCGGCGAACCACGTCATACCTGCTTCGGCCGGAAGACCGCGACGACGGCTGGCCGGGACAGTGCTGACCGGGGCGGGAGCAGAAGGTTCCCGCTCCGGTCCCCCGGTCGCCGGCGTATTGATGGTCAGTTCAACCATGACTCCCTCGGCAGGGACAAGGTGGAGGCCGAGCACGACATTCCAGCTGCCCGCTTCGAGCTCTCCGGGGCGGTATCCCGTGGAAGCGGCCACCCGGCTGATGACGAAGCGTTTTTTGGCCCCGCCGGACCAACCCCGCCATCCGGCCGGCCCCATGCAACCCAAATCAATGACGGCCCGCGAGGTGTCATACTCCAGGAGCACTTCCAACGACTCGCATCCCTGTACCTCGAACGGGACGTCAACGTAGAGGCTCTCTGCCCGGTCCTCGATTGTCAGCATCCGGGTGATGCGCACAACTAATCTCCGATCCGCAGGCCCTCAGCGTCAAAAAGCAGGGTCCGCCGCGGCTCGAACGTGATCCACACACGGGCGCCAATTCCCGGCTCGTTGTCCTCGCCCACCACAACCTGGACTGGTTCCTCCTTGCCGGGCAGGTCCACGGTCAACAGCACGGAGGCGCCAAGGTTTTCGGACACCGTCACCGTCCCCGCAAGGCTGTCCGGCACAGGTTCGGTCGATATTCCTAGGTACTCTGGCCGGGCGCCCCATGTAATCTCCTGACCTTCGCTGACCCGGCCCACGGCGTCCGTTGGTAGCGGCACCCGCTGGCCGGCGATTTCGACCATGCCTTCGGCAACGATGCCCTTGATCAGGTTCATGGATGTCGAGCCAACGAAGGATGCTACAAAGGTATTGGCCGGGCGCTGAAAGACTTCGCGGGGAGTTCCAAGCTGCTGCATCTTGCCTGAGCGCATGATAGCGATCCTGTCGGCAAGGGCGAGGGCTTCGGCCTGGTCATGTGTGACGAAAACAGTGGTAACGCCCAGGTCCAGCTGCAACTTCTTAAGGAATGTCCGTGCCTCCAGCCTGAGGCGGGCGTCCAGGTTCGACAGCGGCTCGTCAAACAGGAACACGTCCGGATGGCTGGTTACTGCACGCGCCAAGGCCACGCGCTGCTGCTGCCCGCCCGAAAGCTGCCCCGGGCGCCGCTCGAACAGGCCCTGGAGCGACAATTTGTCCCCAACCTCCTCGGCCTTGGATAGCCGCTCGGTCTTGGCTACCTTTTGAATCTTCAGCGGGTAAGCGATGTTTTCGGCAATGGACATATGAGGGAACAATGCGTAGTCCTGGAAGACCATGGCTACCCGGCGCTGGCCAGGTTCCAGATTGGTGACTTCCCGGTCTCCGATTGTGATGCTGCCGGACGTGGATTTTTCCAGCCCGGCGATAGTGCGCAGCAAGGTGGTCTTCCCGCATCCGGACGGGCCCAGCAGGGCAAAGAATTCGCCGTCGTGGATGGTGACGTCCATCCCGTCCACGCCGCGAACCCCGCCGGGATATTCCTTGATTAGGGATCTGGTCGTGATGCTGGCCATTAGCTTTTGATACCTCCATGGAAGCGGAACCCATAGCGCCGGTTGACGAAGAAATACATAGCGACGACGGGAATTGAGAAGAGCAGGGAGAATGCCGAGATCAGGGCGAGGTTGGGTTGGCCGCCTTCGGTGTAGAAGGTGTACATCACCACGGCCGCGGGAGACTTCGACGGCGACCTCAATAGAAGGTAGGGGACCAGGAAGTTACCCCAGACCTGCACGACGGCCCAAACGGCGATGGTGGCAAGACCGGGACGGGCCAATGGGATGACCACATCCCAGAGGATCCGCAAAGGCTTGGCGCCGTAGAGCCTCGCCGATTCCTCATAGGACTTCGGGGTCGAGTCCATGAAGTCTTTAAGGATAAAGATCACCGTCGGGAGAATGCCCCCGCTGAGCACAAGAATGACGCCGATCTGGGAGTCGATCAGCCCAAGCTTCACCATCAGTAGAAATGTCGGCACCATGGCCGCAGTGCCCGTGATGATCGATGAGAGCAGCAGCAGAGTGTAGAGCAGCAGGTCGCGCCCGGGAATCTTCACCCTGGAGAGTGAGTAGGAGGCCAGCGACCCAAGCACCAGGACAACCGCCATCGACCCCAGTGCCAGGATCAGGGAATTGCCAAGAGAGGCGATCGCGATGGGATTCTCCAGCAGGACCCTGAAATTGTTGAGAGTAAACTCCGGCAGCTTCACGTTCAGGCTCGGGTGCGCGTCAAAAGGCGCAAAGACAAGCCACATCACGGGAATCACGAAAAACGCCAGGACCAGGGCGATAAACACGCTCTTGCCCATCAGCCCCATGAAATGCCTCAGCATTTGCCGGCTTTCGCGTTCAGCCTTGGTGCGCGAACCCTGCACGGTGGTCATGCTTTTCGCTCCTTTAGCAGACGCAAGTACACGGTGGCAATGATCAGGTTGATGATGATCATGATCAGCGAAATAGCGGCACCCTGGCCCAATGCACCGTCGTTCAGGGCGAGATCATAGATGAAGATCGGAAGGATGTTGGACCGGTCATCGGGTCCGCCCGCGGTCAGTAGGTACGGGGTGAAGGTGTTGAAAGTCCAGAGCGTGATCAGCAGCGTGTTGGTGAGAACATGCCCCCGGATGTTGGGGAAGACGACGTCGCGGAACTGTGCCCACGCGCCGGCGCCCACCATACGTGCGCTCTCAAGCTGCGATGGGGGTACTGAAGCCAGCGCCGAACTGAACAGGAGCATGGAGAACGCGGTGCCGACCCAGGTATTGAATATGATGATGCTCTGCATCGGGTACTCGAGCAGCCATGCAGTGTTGCCCGTGGACAGCATTGCATTTAAGGTCCCGTCGCTACGGTCCAGCAGGGCGTACCACAGGAAGGTGGCAACCGAACTGGGGATGATCCAGGCCAGGAGTACGAAAAACTCCACTAGCGTCCGCACGGATTTTCTGACCCTAGTCATGGACCAGGCAATAGCAAAACCCAAGGCGGACTGTCCGACGACCGCAGATCCGAAGACGAAGATGAGGGTTAACCCCAGCGAGTTGAAGAAACTGTCATCGGAGAGCGCATTGATGTAGTTGTCCAGGCCAACGAACTGTGGATTTTTCGCGGCCGAACCGCTCAACCGGTAATTTGTCAGGCCCAGATAGAGGGTCCACAGTGCGGGGAAGACGAGGAAGAGCGAGATGAGGAGCAGTGCGGGTGCAAGGAAGGCTGCCGCCCTGGCCTTACCGAGGCCGGCCACATCGCCGTCATCCTGAATTGCCCGGGAGGTACCGGTGCCCGCCGCAGCGGCGGGCACCGGTACCTTCACTACTTCATCACTTGAAGGTCTTGTCGTTACCACCGACGATTCCCTCCACGGCCTTCTGGTAGGCGTCACCGGCGTCCGCGACAGACTTGCCCGAGACGACCTGGCCCGTAGTTTCCTGCAGTACGGCAGAAACCTGAGTGTAATCCGCTACGCCGGGGCGGTATGCCGTCACCGGCAGGACCTCAGTGGAGATGAAATCCAGAAGCGGGTCAGCCTTGAGGATTTCAGCGTTGACGTCGTCGCGGGCTGAAATTTGCGGCGTTGAGCCTATGCGTGCCTTGATGGCGTCTGCCGAGGCCATGAACTGGAGCAATTCCCAGGCCTGCTGAGGGTATTTGGTCTTCGGGTTGATCACCTGTCCGGAACCGCCGGACATGCTGACGAAGCTAGCGCCATCGGGGCCGCTGCCTGCGGATTTGGCGGGGATCTTCGCCCACCCGACGGCGGTGTCGCGGTCTGCCATAGGAGCGACGCCGGTCTTAGGATTAATCACTGAGCGCCAGAAGTAGTCGCTTTCGATCAGGATGCCCAACTTGTTCTGTGAAAACTCCTGGAAGGACTTGTCCCGGCCCTTCGCATCCTGCTGCAGCAGCGGGTCCCCGAGCTTCTCAGAGCCGTACACGGTCGAGTAGAGGCCCAGCACATCCTGGACGGCGGAGCTGTTTCCTTGCCACTTGCCGTCCTTGTAGATTGGTTGGCCCGTACCCTGCAGCAAAGGCAGGAAGCCCTGCATTGTTGCTGCTTCGCCCATTGCTTTGCCTGCGTTGATCTGAAGGGGGGTCACCTCCGGAAGATCCTTGAGTTTACGCGCCGCCTCCAGGATTTCGTCCCAGCTCTTAGGCTGCCAGTTTTCGGCCAGGCCGGCCTCGGCGAACAGCTTCTTATTGAAGTAGATGACACGGCCGTCCGTGCCGTCCGGGACACCATAGACCTGGTCTTCGTAAGTGGTGAGCTGCTGGACAGCGGGCTTGATTTGCTTCCAACCGTCCCACTGCTCGACTTTGTCCTTGCCGACAATCTCCTCAAGCGGCCTGATGTATCCGGCATCTGCGAATTCGCCAAGCCAGATACCGTCGATGGCGGCCACATCGGCTCCCTGCCCGGTGGAAAGGTCCAGTGAAATCTTGGTTTTGTAGGCTTGGTCGTCGACGCCGTTGGACTGGAAGTTGACCTTCGCCGTGACACCCTTGGCCTTCTGCGCCTCTTCGAACTTCGGGATGACGTAGTTGGTGATCCAATCAGCTCCGACCGTATTCTTTCCGCCGGAAATGGCGTTCGCGGTGATCGTGAGCGTGACCTCCTTGGCGTCCGCATTCTGGTCGGGCGCGGACGACGGTGCTGCGGAGCCACCACAGGCACTTAGGGCAACGGTGCCCGCAAGAACGCCTGCCGTCGCTGCAATAATTCTTTTCAGAGTCATGTCGGGGATTCCCTTTTAGGAGACAGAGCTCCGCCTCTGCGAAGCTGATTGATGACGTGTCCGAACTGCCTGACAGCCTGTGACACAGGCCACTCTAGTCTAAGATTTGGCTTAGTCAAATAAATTGAGTTAGGGGTTTTGTATGTCGCGGGGATCGAATCTGGAGCGTGTCAGCGCCTTCAATCAAGCCGTCGTCCTCGACCTCGTACGGCGCTCGGATGTCGGGCTCAGCAGGGTGGAGCTTATCGGCGCAACCGGCTTGTCGACCCAAACGGTCTCCAACATCGCCCGAAGGCTGCTCGATCTGGGGCTGATCCGGGAAAGCGGAAAGGTCCATGTTCCCCAGGGCAAACCCAGAACAACGCTGACCATCGATCCCAAAAGCAGATATGCCGTAGGTGCACACTTGGATCCGTCCATGCTTACCTTCGTGCTTCTGGATCTTGCGGGGACCGTCGTGCATCGCAGCCATGTCCCCGTCGAGGCGGTGGGCAGCCCGGATGAAACGGTGGCCAAGATAGCCTCTGCCATCGAGGACCTGATCAGCGAGACCGGCATTCCGAGAACGCTTGTCCTGGGGGTAGGCATAGCCGCTCCGGGACCGATTGAATTTGCTCAGGGAGCGGTGGTCGGGCCGCCCATGCTGACAGGCTGGGGCAGGGTCGAGCTGCGCGAATCTCTTGGCACAGCCACCGGCTTCAACGTGTTCCTGGACAAGGACACCACGGCGGCGGCGCACGCCGAGCTATGGATGCGGGAGAAACGTTCTGACCAGAATTTTGCCTTTATCTACCTCGGAAGCGGCATCGGCGCAGCCGTCGTGATGGACGGTGAAGTGGTGCGGGGCTCATCGAATAATGTGGGCGAAGTCGGGCATTTCTCGACCGGCGAGGGAGGTCGGATGTGCAGCTGCGGGCGAAGAGGCTGTCTGGGCGTATCAGTCATGCCCGTTCAGCTCGTGAGGGACGCCGTGATTCAGGGGATCATCCCCGGGCCCGTTGAAGATACGGATTTACTGCAGATCACAGAGCGCTTCAGTGACCTTGCGGCGCTGGCGAGTGCCGGAGACGAAAGAGCGGATGCGCTCCTCCAGACCTCGGCCGCCCGGCTTGCCCGTGCAGTCGAGGACATAGCCAACTTGCTCGATGTTGACGGAATAGTCTTCGGAGGACCGTCCTGGCCTCCGGTGGGAGCCAGGTATCTGAAGGTATTGCGCGCTGCCCTATCAAATCGTCTGGCCATGGGAATGATTCATGAGGTCGAACTCGTGGGTTCCGATCTTGGAGAGGACATAGCTGCAATTGGAGCCGCGTGCATCGTTCTGGACCACGTCCTCGCTCCTCGATCCGGAGGTCTGCTGCTCGAATAGAGCGTGTCGGCATTCCGTGGCGCGTCGAACGACGCGGTGGGCGGACCGTGCGGTGCGGAGATTGGCTCGTCGGAGTTAGCGGCACTATCAGTGGCGGCTACCTAGTGTCGGGATTAGCGGGTGGGGCCGCGAAGGGCCGGTGCCCGCAAGCCCCAGCCGTCTACCCTTCGCACTCGGAGCAGTAGGCGTGCCCGTTCTTCTCGCGGGCGAGCTGGGACCGGTGCCGTACGAGGAAACAGGAATAGCAGGTGAACTCGTCTTCGCCTTGCGGAATCACCTGAACGATGAGTTCTTCGGCGACGAACTCCCCGCCGGGTGTCATGGACCCATCCATCGCATCGGCCTCGTCGAGCTCACGGACTACGCTGCGCGCATCGGGGCCGTTCTCGGACTGCAGTGCCTCAAGGGAGCGGTCCTGGGACTCTTTGACGTCGGATCGCACTTCGTCGTAATCGGTTGCCACTGGGGTAATTCTCATCTCTAACGTTCTTCGCTGACGGGAGTGAAGCGTACACCACGCCGCCTTTATTCCCACTGTGGGGATGAACTAGATCTTTGCCGGGTGGGAGGCCAGGTATTCGCGGAGCCCCGGGATGGCGAAGTCCACTATCCCGTAGCCGGCTGATTCGATGAGTCCGGCGTCGATCAGGCGCGTGCGGTAATTACCGACGGCGTTCGGCCGCATCCCCGTGCGGGCTCCGATATCCGCGGTCGACGACGGGCCGCTATCCTCCACCATGGCCCGCAGGAAATCCCGGTCCCGGCCGGACGTCGTCGACAGTGCCGCCTCAATGACCACACGTTCATTGCGGCGCCGGGCCGCGCCCACGGCCCGGGCCACAGCGGCACCGTCGAGGGAGTCAGCGGCCTGTTCCGCTTCCTGCCACAGGTAATAACCCACCAACTGGATCAGGAACGGATACCCGCCGGTCGCCGCAGCCGCTTCCCCAGTGTGTTCCGGGCTGAGGGTGATGCCGGCTTCCGCGAACGTTTCGGCGAACGAACGCTCCACTTCGGAAATGGACGCCGCGTGGAGATCGATGCGGTCCGCTCGTCGGAGAAAGGTTGCCACGCCCTCGTTCAGCAGGTCGGACACCGCCGCGGGCAGGCCCGCGAAAATCAGGCCAATCGGGAGGCCCTCACGGATGAAGTGCTGGACGTCCGCGGCGAGCCGGGACAGCTCGGCCCGGTCTGCCGCATGGATCTCATCCACGGTGATCACCAGCCCGGTTCCACGCTCGGCCAACAGCCGCAGCAGCGCGGCACCCCGGGTCCGCCAGTCCACCTGCGCCTCTGGAGCCAGCTGGGTCGTGACGGAGAACCCGGCCACGGCCAAGGCGGTGATTCTCCGGCCCGTAGGCCCGTCTCCGAGATTATCCGTGAGCAGGCGCATCGACTCACCGATCCGACCGACGAATCCACCGGTGGCCGTCTCGCTGACCACGGCCCACCCGTTGTCCATGGCCAGGTCTTCTGCGGCGCCAAGCATGACGGTCTTGCCGATGCCCCTGGCACCGGTGAAGATGGTCAATAGCCCGGGGGCCCCCGAGCCGATGCGCAGTCCGTACGCAAATTCGTCGAGGACTCCCCCGCGGCCGATCAGGTCAGGCGGTGTTGCTCCCGCGGTCGGCCGAAAAGGATTCTCCACACCCGCTCCTGTGAATGTCTGTGTATCTTGTGAATCTTGTGTATCTCAGACTACCTGGCCGGCACCAAAGGCCGGCGCTGCGGATCTTCTTCGGCGTGGCCTACCTCGGTTCGCGGGCGTTCCGTAGTGGTTCCCTAAGAAATTTCCCTGCCACCGAAGGCCGGAAACTCCGTAGCCTAAAGAGGTGACGGAGAAGACCGGAGCCGCTGTGGACGTGGTCCTGCCGTGCCTGAACGAGGCCGGCGCCTTGCCATGGGTGCTGTCGCGGATGCCGGCGGGGTACCGGGCCATCGTGGTGGACAACGGCTCGACGGACGGTTCCGCGGACGTCGCCGCCGGCCTGGGTGCCGTCGTCGTCCGTGAGGAGCGCCGGGGGTTCGGCGCGGCCGCCCATGCGGGCCTGCTGGCCGCCACGGCCGACTACGTTGCCTTCTGCGACTGTGACGGATCCCTCGACCCTGCGCAACTGCCGCCGCTGCTGGCGCCGCTGCTGTCCGGCAGCGCCGATCTGGTCCTGGGCGCCCGCCGGCCGCAGCGTGGCTCCTGGCCGCTGCACGCCCGCATCGCCAACGCGGTGCTCGCGCGGCGGCTGCGGAAGCTGACCGGGGAACAGATCACGGACCTCGGCCCGATGCGCGCCGCCCGGCGGGCCGGACTGTTGTCTTTGGGACTGCAGGACCGCCGCAGCGGCTACCCGCTGGAAATGTTCCTCAAGGCCCACCGGAACGCCTGGCGGATCCTGGAACTGCCGGTGCCCTACGCCCCTCGCACCGGAAAGTCCAAGGTCACCGGGACCGTCCGCGGCACCGCCACGGCCGTCCGCGACATGTCTGCCCAGCTCAGGGCCGCCGCGGCGGCCCTGCCGCCGGGACCCGCCCGGCCGGAGCGCGGCAGCGGGAGACAGCCATGAGCACCGTGGACCTGACGGTCGCCGTGGTGGCCAAGGAGTGCCTGCCGGGGCGGGTCAAGACCAGGCTCACTCCCCCGCTGGCCCCCGCCACCGCGGCCGCCCTGGCCCAGCTGAGCCTGACCCGCACCTTGGAGACCGTCCGGGCACTGCCGGTCCGGCACCGGCTCCTCGTGATGGACGGCACACCGGCCTCGCGGGACGCGGCACAGTTCGTGGTCGTCCCGCAGGCCCCCGGACGCCTCGACGAACGGCTCGCAGCGATCTGCGACGCCGTGCCGGGTCCGCTGCTGATCATCGGCATGGACACCCCCCAGGCTTCCTCCCATCACCTGGCCGGCCTGTTCGAGGACTGGTCCGCCGCCGCGCCCCGGTGCGGGGCGTGGCTGGGACCGGCCAGCGACGGCGGATTCTGGGCCCTGGCGCTGCACCGGCCCGACGGCGCCCTGCTCCGGGGCATCCCGATGTCCACCGGAGCCACCGGCAGAGCACAACTCGCCCGCCTCGCCGCAGCAGGCCTCGACATCGGGATGCTCCCGGAACTGCGGGACATGGACCGTTTCAGCGACGCCGTCCAGATCGCCGCCGCGATCCCTGCCACGGACTTTGCCCGCGCCGTCGCCGCCGCCTCAGCCGGCGGAGCCCGACCGTGACCATCCCGGAGAGAACGGGCCTGACCGTGCTCTTTGCCGTGCTCGCCGGATTGCTGTGGTGGATGGTGACCCCGGATAATCCATATCCCGCCGCCCCGATCGTCGGCACGTTCGTGTCCTGGCTGCTCGTGGGGGCGGCAGTCCTGCTGCTGCGCCGCGTGCCGCGGCACCGGATCGGCGCGGTGGTCATCGCCGGAACCGTGGCGCTGGGCCTGATCGCCCTGAGCGCACCGCCCCGGACCAGCAACGACTCGGCCCGGTACGCCTGGGACGGCATCGTCCAGAAGGCCGGGATCTCCCCGTACTCCTACGTTCCGATCGATGAGACGCTCAAGGATCTCCGGCCGGTGTGGTTGTTCCAGTCCGGCACCACCGGAGCCGACGGCACCCCGGCCTGCGCCCCGGACCTGTTCGGGACCGACTCGGTGGCCGCCTACAACTTCCCGTCCAACGCCCCGTTGTGCACCGCCATCAACCGCCCGCATGTGCACACCATTTACCCGCCGACCGCGGAGCTCTACTTCCTCGCCGTCCGCGCCGCCGTCCCGGACTCCGTGGGCTATCCGCCGTTCCAGCTCGCAGGGCTGCTCCTCGCCGCGGCGGTCACGGCCATGCTCCTGCGCCTGCTGGCACGGCGCGGACAACCGCCGCAACTGGCAGCCGTATGGGGGTGGAGCCCGTTCCTGCAGCTCGAAGGGGTCAACAATGCCCACGTTGACCTCTTGAGCGGGGCGCTGATCCTGGCCGCCGGCATGCTGCTCGTGGGCGGACGGCCGCTGCGCTCCGGCGTCGCGTTCGGGGCGGCGGTGGCCACCAAGCTCATCCCCGCGATCGCGGCCCCGGCCCTGCTCTTCCGGCACCCGGCCCGGTTCATCGCGGCCGCCCTCGGGACCTTCGCCCTGCTCTACGTGCCCTACATAGCCGTTGCCGGGGCCGGGGTACTCGGGTTCCTGCCCGGCTACCTCAAGGAGGAGGGCTACAGCGAGGGGGAAGGTATCCGGTTCGGGCTCGCCCAGCTGGTCTCCACCGGTCAGTGGCCGCCGCTGCTGTCCGCGGCGTCGCTGGCCGTCGTCGCGCTCGCCGTGCTGCGCTGCACCCGGGAGTCGAACGTGTGGGACCAACAGACGGTGCTGATCGGTCTGACGCTGCTGATCGTCAGCCCCAACTATCCCTGGTACGCACTGATGCTGTTGCCGTTCGTCGTCCTCAGCCGGCGGTGGGAATACCTGGGCATCGTCCTGGCCCTGGACCTCATCTATATGGTCCCCAAGGAGGAACCACAGTCCGTCATGATCAACCAGGCCGTCCTTCTGGCGGCCGCGGCGGCCCTCGCTGCCGGGGCCTGGCTGCGCCGCCGGAGCGAACTCCGCCGGGCCGTCAGCGCCGGGCTCGCCGGTCACGCCCTGAGGGACGCTCCCGGTTCGCACTGAACCGTCCCCGCCCCCTCCCCGTCGGCCTCCCCGGATGGCAGGATGGCCCCATGGAACCCATGACGTCCGGCACGGCGCACCCACGCATCGGCATCATCGGCGGGTCCGGAACGTACCGGCTTCCCGGCGACGCCGTAGAAGCGCCCCGCACGGTCCACACTCCCTACGGGCCGACGTCGGCTCCGGTCACGCTCGCGGAAATCGCCGGGCGGAGCGTTGCCTTCCTCCCCCGGCACGGCGCCGGCCACTCGGTGCCGCCGCAGAAGATCAACTACCGGGCCAACCTCTGGGCGCTCAAGAGCCTTGGCGTCGAGGCGGTCCTGTCCTCCTCGGCCGTCGGCGGGCTGCGGGCAGGGTACGGTCCGTCGACGTTCGTGGTGACGGACCAGCTGATCGACCGCACTTGGGGGCGCACCGACACGTTTTTCGACGGCACCACGGCGGGCGTCCAGCACCTGCCGGCGTCGGAACCGTTCTGCCCGGTCCTGCGCTCCCTGCTGGCGAGGGCGCTCGCCGACCGGGACCTGACGCACGTCGCGCAGGGAACCGTGGTGGTGGTCAACGGGCCGCGCTTCTCCACGAAGGCCGAATCGACCTGGTACGTCAGCGGTGGTGCCGACATCATCAGCATGACCCAGTACCCGGAACCGGTCCTGGCAGCCGAACTCAACATGGGCTTCGCCAACCTCGCGTTCGTCACCGATTCGGACACCGGTCACGACGGCTCGGAGCCGGTCACCGCCGAGGCCGTGTTCGCCCGGATCAAGCACGCCCAGCCCACCATCCTCACTGTCCTGGAAGCGACAATTGCCGCGATCGGCGACTCCTATGCGCCGCGCCTGCTGATGGACCCGGCCGCCGTAACGGCCATCATGGCGCTGCCGGTCACCGGCGGACAGGCCGCCCCAGGATGAGGATCCTCGTCACCGGCGGTGCCGGATTCATCGGCTCCCACATCGTCGACGCCGCCCTCGCCCGGGACTGGGCCGTGCGGGTTCTGGATTCCCTGGACCCGCACCTGCACTCGGATCCACCGGACCTTGATCCGCGCGTTGAACTGCTCACCGGCGACGTGGCCGATCCCGCTGCGGCGAGCGCGGCGCTGGCCGGAATAGACATCGTCTGCCACCAGAGCGCGAAGGTCGGTCTCGGGGTCAGCTTCGCCGACGCCCCCGACTACATCCGCAACAACGACTACGCCACCGCTGTCCTCCTGGCCGCGATGGAACGCCGGGGGATTTCCCGGCTGGTCCTGGCCTCCTCGATGGTGGTCTACGGCGAAGGGGCCTATCTGGATCCCGGGACCGGGCAGCCGGTCCGTCCCGGGCCCCGGGCCGAGGCAGATTTGCAGGCCGGGCAGTTTGATCCCCGCAACCCGGAGACCGGCGCCGTCCTGGTCCCGGCCATGATCACCGAGGATGCCCCGCTGGACCCGCGGAACGTCTACGCGGCGTCGAAGCTGAGCCAGGAGCACCTCGCCGCCGCCTGGGCGCGGAGCACCGGCGGCGCTGCCATCGCCCTGCGGTACCACAACGTCTACGGTCCCCGGATGCCGCGGGACACTCCGTACGCCGGGGTGGCGTCGCTGTTCCGGTCGGCACTGGCCCGGGGCGAGGCCCCGCGGGTCTTTGAGGACGGCGCCCAGCGGCGGAGCTTCATCCACGTCCGCGACGTTGCGGCGGCCAACATGGCCGCCGCCGACGCACTCACCGGGCCGGGAACGCCGGGGTTCCGCGCCTACAACGTCGGCGCGGACGAGGTCCATACCATCGGCGAGGTCGCTGCAGCGCTCAGCGCCCACAGCGGGGGCCCGGCACCCGTGGTCACCGGCGGGTTCCGGCTCGGCGACGTCCGGCACGTCACAGCCTCCTCGGCGCTGATCAAGGACGAACTCGGCTGGGCGCCAGTGGTGCGCTTCGACGAAGGCATGCGCGAATTCGCTACCGCACCCCTGCGCGGCATGCACACTTGAGCGCGGCAGAAGGAGGCCTACAGCCACGTGCCACGGAACCTGGACCGCTCCGTCCGGCGACCGGACACCACCGCCCGCTATTGGTGCCACCCGCCCCTGTTGCGGCCCCGCGGGCGTCACTAGACTGTAGCCGTCACCAGACTAAGCAGCGCCGTGCCGGCACCGGGCCGGACGGGCGCAGGCCCACTCCACCGTGCGGAAGGCAACGCCATGAAGGAAGACAGCAAGCCAGCAGAGATCCCCGAGGAGCGGGGCGCCGCGGACCAGCACGATGATCCGGAGATCAAGGGACGGTACGTCGAAGGCAGCTACGGCGATGCCGGCACCAAGGGCGGACGCCACGCCAAGGATGAAGAAGGCCAGTACATCGAAGGCAGCTATGGCGACGCCGGCACCGAGGGCGGTGTGAAGCCGCCAGCGGACGAGGACACCGAAGAGGCAGGGCGCTTCGTGGAAGCCGACTACGGCGAGGCAGGGGCCGTGCCCGGCCGTTCACCCGACTCCGAAATCGGCCAGTACGCCGAAGGCGACTATGGCAAGGACGGTACGGCCGGCCCCCAGCGTGCCGCCAAGCCCAAGAAGGACTGACGCGCGGCGCCCCTTTCAACCAAGCCACTCAGTCAACCAAGCCACTCAGTCCGGAATGTCGTTGCGGTGCGACCAGCGCCGGACGAACTTCTCGGCCTCGACGATGATCAGCACGGTGGACCCCACAGCGGCACACAACAGCCACTCCCACCCGGTCAGCGGCGTAAGTTCCAGGATCCCGGCGGACACCGGCCAGGTCATCACGGCCCAATGCAGCGCCAGCGCCACGAGTGAGGTGTACAGCAGCGGCTTGTTGGCCAGCAGTCGTAGCTGGAACAGGGATTTGCTCTCGGCCCGCGAGCTGAAGACCTGGAAGAAGCTGAGCATCACGAACATGGTCAGCGCGAGCGTCCGTGCGTGGGTTTCGGATGAGCCGGCGTTGAGCTCCACGATGAAGGCCAGGATCACGGCCAGCGACATCCACGCCCCGGTGATCCCGGCCCGGAACCAGAGCGTACGCGAGAGCAGACCCTCGGCCGGCGGCCGCGGCGGGCGGGTCAGCTCGTCGCCTTCCGCGGGCTCGAAGGCCAAAGCAATGTCCTGCACCCCATTGGTGACAACGTTCATCCACAGCATCTGGACCGGCAGGAAGAGCAGCGGGGTGCCGGCGAAAACGCTCAGCGTCACTGCCACGAGGGCGGCCGTGCCGGTGGAGAGCAGAAAATAGGTGGTCTTGCGGATGGCGGCGAAAATGACGCGCCCCTCCTCCACCGCGTGCACGATCGTGACGAAATTGTCGTCGGTGAGGACGACGTCGGCGGCTTCGCGGGCGACGTCGGTTCCCGAGCGTCCCATCGCCACGCCGATGGCTGCGGCCTTAAGCGCCGGGGCGTCGTTGACGCCGTCGCCCGTCACGGCGACGACGTTGCCCGAGCGCTGCAGGGCGTGCACGATCCGGAGCTTGTCTACCGGGGAGACGCGTGCGGCGACCCCCACCTGCTCGAGCCGGGCTCCAAGCATGTGGTCGTCAAGGTCCGCCATTTCGGTCCCGGTCAGGGCTTTCTTGTCGACAGCCAGGCCCAGCCTGCCGGCGATGGCCATGGCCGTCACGGGATGGTCGCCGGTTATCATCATGACCTTGATCCCGGCCCGCCGGCACGCGGCGACCGCCTCGGCGACCCCGTCCCGCGGCGGGTCGGTCATGCCCTCCATACCCAGGAACGTCAGTCCCGACGGCGGGGGCAGCGGGACGCTGAGCTCTTCGTCGTCGTCCAGGTCGCGGGACCCGGTGGCAATGACCCGCAGGCCGTCCCGGCCCATCGCATCATTAGCCGCATGGATCCGTGCCTCGTCCAGCGGTCCGGGCCCTTGCGGCCAGGCCATCGTGGCCGAGGCCGCCACTAGCGCTTCCGGGGAACCCTTGACGTACAGGGTGCGCCGCCCGTCCGCGTCCTGGTGCACCGTCTGGGAGTAGCGCAGGTGGGGCTCGTACGGCTGGTGGGCCAAAGGCTCGGCGCTGCGCGCCGCTTCGCTGATCCCGCCCCGGGCCACGGCCACCTTGGCCATGGCGGCGTCGACGGCATCGCCGGAATATTCGAGGTCTTCTTCTTCTGCCGAAAGGGTCGCTTCGTTGGTCAGCGCGCCGGCCCGCAGGACGGCCCGGACCAGCGGCGGATCACCCGGAAGACCGGTTGCATCCGCGCCGCCGGTCTCCTGGACGGCGGCGGATTCCTGGGCGAGGTCCAGCAGCCCGCCGGTAGTCCAGATCCGTTCCACGGTCAGCCGGTTCTCGGTCAGGGTTCCGGTTTTGTCGGAGCCGATGACCGTCGTGGATCCGAGGGTCTCGACCGCCGGCAGGGTCCGGATGATGGCGTTGCGCTTGGCCATCCGGGAGACGCCGAGGCTCAGGGCCACCGTCAGGACGATGGGCAGGGATTCGGGGATGGTCGCAACCGCCAGGCCAACCGCCGTGCGGAACATCGAGGATACGTCGTTGCCCAGGAACAGTCCGGCAATGAAGACGAAAACGAGCGCGGCGAGGACCACAAGGCCGATCTTCCGCTCGAGGCTGTGGGTCAGCAGTTGCAGCGGCGTTTTGCCTTGCGGGCCCTGGACCAGGGCATTGATCTCGCCCAGGGCGGTGTCGGCGCCGGTCGCTATCACGACGCCGCTGCCCCGCCCGCTGCCGACAAACGTCCCGCTGAAGGCAATGTTGGCTTTGTCCGCGTCCGGGGTGCTCACCGGCAGGGCGCCGGTGTGCTTCGTCGCGGCGAAGGGTTCTCCGGTGAGCATGGATTCATCCAACTGCAGGGCGTTGGTCTCGATCAGGCGCAGATCGGCCGGCACCCGTTCGCCGCTCTCCAGCAGCACGATGTCCCCGGGGACCACGTCGCGGCCCGGAACCACCTCTTCGGCCCCGTCGCGCAGCACCCGGCACGTCGGCGTCGCCAGCGACTGCAGTGCCCGGACGTCGGCCTCCGCCTTGCGCTCCTGGGCGAAGCCCAGCCCCGCATTGAGGGCAAGGATCAGGCCGATGGCGCCGGCATCCACCCACTCCTGCTGGATCAGCGTGACGACGGCTGCGACCAGCAGGATCCCGATCAGGGGACTGAAGAACTGGCGCAGCAGAACACGCCACCAGGGTGTCACCCCGGCAAAGCTCAATTCGTTGGGCCCGGTAATCTCCAGGCGGCGCTGCGCTTCGGCGGCGCCGAGTCCTTCCGCCCCCGATGCCAGTTGGGCCACAGCCTCACCGGCCTCCATCGCGTGCCAGCGCACCGTCCGGGAGACCGCGGCAGGTGACCCGGCAGCGGAAGTGGCCGGCCGTCCTTCGATGGGTGGGCTCATAGGACCACTATTGTCGGGAATCGCTGCGAGAGGAACCGTTCAGGGGCGGTTACTTCTTTCCCGGCGCCGCCGGCACCGGGCGGATACGGTACGGACCTGGAGCCGCACCTGCCCTGCTCCAGTCAGGACAGCAGCGCCTGCGCCGCGACAAACACCGCGATTACAAGGACCAGGATCGCGAAGCTGCGCTCGAGGATGCGGTCCGGGATCCCGCGGCCAAAACGTCCGGCGATCACGGAAGCGGCCATGGCAGCCAGCGCGAAAGCTGCGGTCACACCCCAGTCGATCTCCAAGTCACCCAGGTGGGCTGCGAAGCCGGCGATCGAATTGATGACGATGATCACGAGGGATGTCCCCACCGTCGCCGCCATAGGAAGGCCCAGAACCAGAGTCAAGGCCGGCACGATCAGGAAGCCGCCGCCGACGCCCAGCAGGCCGGTCAGGAACCCGACGACGGCTCCGGTGGCGATTGCCTTGGGCAGGCAGCGGCGCCAGTTGATTCCGCCGTCCGGGAGCGCGCAGGAGCCGCCCTCGGATTTGGACGGCATCAGCATCCGGATTCCGGCAAACACCATAATGGCGGCGAAGGCCAGCAGCAGGATCTTTTGATCCAGGAGACGGTTGACCATGGCGCCCAGGTAGGCGGTCAGGGTTCCGGCGGCACCGATAATGAGCGCCAGGCGCCAGTTCACCCCGGAGCGGAGCCGGGGCAGGACCGCCACGGCGGACGAGGCCCCGACAACGACCAGCGACGTCGGAATCGCCGCGGCCAGCGGCAGCCCGACACCGTAGACCAGGGCGGGGACGGCCAGGATGGACCCGCCGCCGCCAACCAGACCCAGCAACGCGCCGACGACCAGACCGAATCCTGCCGCGGAGACGATCATGGCCGGTCACCCAGGTTCTTCAGCGCCGCGGCGGGCGTTGGGCCATGGGTAGGGCGGTTCCAGGGCCTCGGGGAGATGAGCCGCCCGCCCGCAGCGTGGGTGTCCCCCCATCCCTTTAGCGTGGCGGCGTTAATCGTGCGCGGGGCAGTTGCTGTACTGGTCATCGGCTCTTTCGGTTGCTTGTGTGGCCGCTGCGCGCAGCGGATGGGCGCGGCAGCGGCGGGGCGCTGGCTACGCTTCGACGGTTTTCCCGGACATCGGCACACCGGCAGCGGCGGCGTCGTCGAACTTGGCGTCGATGTGGACCACGTCCTTGCCGGCGCGCTGCAACAGGCTGGAGGCCGCGCTCGCGCGGTAGCCGGAGCCGCAATGAACCCACAGCTTGCCGGCGGGCACCTCGTCCATACGGTTCAGCAGCTCGTGCAGCGGGATGTTCACGGCTCCGTCGACATGCGAGTCGGCGAACTCGTCACTCCGGCGCACGTCCAGGACGGTCTCGTCGTCGGGACGGGCAGCGAGCATTTCGTTCCAGTCCATACGGGGGTAGGACACGACGGCGGCGCCCGGGGCGACCGTGTGCGGATCGGTCCCGACGGCGGCGTCGGGAGAATCAATGCCGATCCGGGAGAGGTCCCGGATGGCGTCTTCGACATCGTCCTGCGAGCCGATCAGGGTCAGCTGCCGGTCCCAGGGCATAACCCAGCCGAGGAATGTCGTGAAGCTGGAGCCGTCGCCGTATTCGAAGCTGATGCTGCCCTGCAGGTGGCTGCTGGAGAACGCCACCCGGTTGCGCAGGTCCACGACCCATTCGCCGTCGTCGAGGCGCCGGGTCAGTTCAGCCGCGTCCAGGGATTCGGGCACGGACAGATCCGCCGGGCCGGGGCCCTTGGCGTTGATCGGGCCCATGTGGGCGTAGTACGACGGGTAGGCCGTGAGGTTGTTGATGAGTTCGCGGACGAAGTGCTCTTCGTCCGGGTCGGTCAGGGCATGGTTGGCCGAGAGCTGCTCGCCGATCGTGGACGAATCGGCGCCGGTGGCCGGACCCGACGAGCAGAAGGAACCGAAGCCGTGCGTGGGGTAGAGTCCGGCGCTGTGATCGGCTTCCGCAACGAGCCGGCGCACGGAGGCGTACTGGTCGCGGGTCAGGCCCACGGTGTCGGCCTCGGCGACGAGGTCGGTCCGGCCCACCGAGCCGAAGAGCAGGCTGCCGCCGGAGAACACCGCCTGCTGGTCGCCGTCTTCGACGATGAAGGACAGGTGCGTGTGCGTATGGCCGGGGGTGGCGACGGCTTTGACGGTGAACGAACCGATGCTGACCGTTTCGCCGTCGGAAATCGGCGTGCGGTCGAACGTCACCGGATCGGCGGCATTGACCAGGTAGGTGGCCCCGTGCTTCCTGGCCAGTTCCAGCCCGCCCGAGACGTAGTCGTTGTGCACGTGGGTCTCGGCGACGTGCGTGACGGTGACGCCGGCCTCGCGGACCGCCGCCTCAACGCGGTCTATGTCCCGCTGCGGATCAATCACGAGCGCCACGGCGCCGTCGTGGATGAGGTAGCTGCGGTCTCCTAGCTGCGGGGTTTCAATGACAACGACGTCCATGGTTCTCTCCTTGTGTCTCTGGTTCTCGCGGGTGCCCCTGGCTCTTGAGGGGCGCGGATTTGCAGCCAGTGCGTCTTTAGCTCCCACCCGCACTGTAAGTGACCGGGTGGCCGTTGCGGTACCACTCCGTGATGCCGCCCATGACGTTCACGGCATCGTAGCCGCGCTCCGTGAGGTCCTCGGTGGCCCGGGAGCTACGGCCGCCGCCCGCGCACATCACATAGACGGTGCGTCCGGACGGGACGTCCCCGAGGGAGGAGCCGAAGCGCGAGAGCGGCACATTCAGGGTCCCCGGAACGCTGGCCTGGGCGTATTCCTCGGGCTCGCGGACGTCGATGATCGGCACGTCCTGCCGTATTGCGGCCAGTTCGTCGACACTAATGCCTTTCATGCAATAATCCTTTCGCTCCGGACCGGCATCGCCGGCAGGTACAAAACCCAACGCTAATACCCCCCAGGGTATGAACGCAAGCTGTGGACGGTAGTCGGCAGGCCCCGCTGGATACCCGTGCGGGTATCTGAGAGACTGGCGTTATGCCCGTACCTCACGAAGCGACGGATGCCCGGCCGCCCGCGCCGTCCGACGCCGCCACCGACGTGTCCGTCCAGCGGACCATCCTTTCCGTCCTGGTCGGCGGGCAGATACTCGGCGGCATCGGGATGGGCGCGACCCTGTCGCTGGGATCGCTGCTGGCCGCCGAGTTGTCCGGCACCGCCGCCTGGTCCGGCATGGCAGCCACCATGAGCACCCTGGGGGCCGCGCTCGCGGCCATTCCCCTGGCCCGGCTCGCCGTGGCCCGGGGCCGGCGGATTTCCCTCTCCACCGGGGCGCTGATTGCAGGAACCGGCGCGATCATCGCCATCACCTCGGCCGCGATCGTGTCCTTCCCCCTGCTCCTTGCAGGCCTGATGCTCCTGGGGGCCGGCTCGGCCGTGAATCTGCAGGCACGCTTCGCCGCCACGGACCTGGCCCCGTCACAAACCCGGGCCCGGGATCTCTCGATCGTGGTTTGGTCCACCACCATCGGCGCCGTGCTCGGGCCGAACCTGTTTGAGTCCCGGGAGAAAGCGTCGGCGCCGCGCTGGGCCTGCCGCCACTGACCGGTGCGTTTGCCTTCGCCGCGGCAGCCCAGGCGACGGCCGCCGTAGTCTACCTCGCCGGTCTGCGCACAGATCCGCTCCTGACGGCCATGTCCCGGGGCGAATCCGCCGCCACAGCGCCGCCGGCGCAATCCGGCTGGCGGATTCTCCGGCGTACCCCGCATGCGAGGTATGCGGTGGCCGCCGTGGCCCTGAGCCACGCGACCATGGTGGCGTTGATGTCCATGACACCGGTCCACCTGCGCGATCACGGGGCCGGCCTGACGCTCGTCGGATTCACCATCAGCCTCCACATCGCCGGGATGTATGCCGTGTCCCCCGTCTTCGGCTGGCTCGCGGACGAAGCCGGCCGGCTGCCGGTCATCCTGCTGGGCCAGGCCATGCTGCTGGCATCGCTGCTGATTGCCGGAACCGCGGCCGATTCGCAGCCAGCGGTCACGCTCAGCCTGGTGCTGCTGGGCCTGGGCTGGTCGGCCTCCGTCGTCGCAGGGTCCGCCCTCGTGGCGGAATCGGCGCAGGTCCAGGACCGTCCCCGCGCTGCAGGGCGTCTCGGATCTGAGCATGAATGCCGCCGGTGCACTCGGCGGGGCTTTGGCGGGACCGGTGCTCGCGACGGTCGGCTACTCGGGGCTGGGCTTCGTTTCCACGGTACTCGTTGCCGTTGTTGTGATCTGGACGGCACGGCGCATCCGGAGCGGGGCACGGCTGCCATGAGCACCCTACGATTCCACGACCAGGCTGGCCGGATCGCCGGCGAAGTCCGTCTCCTGCGCAGCTGGCAGCGGCCGCGGTTCGCCGCCGCCGGAGTCGGCGCTGCCGCCGCGGCCGCCGCCGTCGTCTCCGTCAACGGCATGCTGATCGCCACCGCGATCCCCTGGTGGTCACTGGCGGTTCTCGCGGCGGGTGCCGTCCTCACCGGACTGGTCCTCGGCAGCTACGTCCGCGCCCCCATCGGGGCCGACGCGACCCTCTGCGACACACGGTGGCCGGTGATCGGACTCATGGGGCTTGCACTGGCCACGTCCGCCGGCCCGGGGACGCTGGCAAGCCACCTGTTTGCGGGCGCCGCGCCCTGGGTCCTGGCCGGGGTGATCCAGCCGGTCTTCGCTATCCTGTCCCTCGGCCTGCTGGCCTGGGCCTTGCGGGAGCGGCTGGAACTTGAGCGCTGGGCCATGACGCCAGGCGAGGGCGACCCCGCCGGCGACTGCGTGAGCTGCCGCCCGCTGTTCCCGGCCCGCCCGCCGAAGGGATAACCGCGGCGGCGTTACACAGGCGCCCGCGGTCTCCGTCGCGACTTCGGCCTTCGGGGTCTGGGCGTAGTCCGCGTTGACCTCATAGGCATGCTCCTCCAGGAGGAGGGCCTGCTGGTTGACGTCCTTTAGCTGGGCGTCGGAGAGTTGTTCCTCCTTGACGAGTTCAAGTGTTTCCTGCTGGTCCCCGCCCACGGCTGTCACCTTTACCAGGCCGGTTCCTGCTGAATAGAACTTCTGCTGGTGCCCTACTGCCGGTTCCAAGGGATTGTGCCATCGATGACCAGCACGTTGTAGTAGCATCCCGTGGCGACACACGCTTGCTGGTTCTCCTGCACGGGCACCCCGCAGTCGAGGAACTGCACCGCCGGCGCATGGGCCTGGACGTAAGCGGGCGCGCCGACCTTCGGCTCGGCCAGCATCGCCAGCCCTGCCTGGGCGTCGGAGAGACCGCTGAGGAAAGTCGCGGGCGCACCGATGAATTCACCGTTCTCAAACTCTTCCGGGTACTCCCCGAAGAGCCAGACGTCGCCGTTGTTGGCCTGGGCGAAGAACGCCAGTTCGGACTCCACCAGCTCGCCGTCGGCGTAGTCACGGTCCCACATCACCTGGGTCTTGACACCGTCGACCATCTTCGTCAGGCCGGTCACGGTGTGTGTCACTTTGCGTTCGGAGGTGCCTTCTTCGCTGGTGACCGTGCCCGTTGTGGTGTATTGCATTCCGGGCGTCTGGGGAAACCACTTGTTGTCGATCTTTGGCGATGCCGGGAACGCGGCGCGGTCGAAGAAGAGCGCCGTGTCCGGCCCGCAAGGCCACGGCCACGGGGTCGACTGTCGGTGAGGCCGGAACCGGTGAAGCGTCCGGCGTCGTTGCTGTGGAGGTCCCGGGCGGGGCTGATTCCGTGGCCGGCGCGGAAGTTGCCGGCGGCGCCGAACATGCCGCGGCGGACATCGCGAGGAACAGCAGGAGCGCGGAGCCGAGGGCTGTCCCCCGCTCGCGTGGATGGTACATCTGAGTTGCCTTTCATCGTCGAAGTTGCTGGCCTCCGGCAGCTGTCCTGAGCCCATAAGCTCAACAGCAAGGCGGCGCTGGCTGATCCGTGCCGCGTTCCCCCCCACGTGGCGCGGATCGTTCCCTCCCGGGAATGGCTACCGAGGCAGGACCGGAAGGTGTGCCCAGCCTCCTCTCCACACCTGAGACCCACGCAATTTCCGACCCGATATTGCGCAGCATGGTGGCCCCCATCAGGCCGTTTGAGAAGAGGCCTCCGGCCCTCCCCCCAACGAGAAACGCGGGGTCACCTCCGGCCCGTCCCGGAGACCGGAATGGGCGCGAAGTGACCCCGCGCTGCAGGGTTACATCCTGCTCTTGGTCCGTGCGGTGGCCGGCGCCGTCCACGGGTCCTCCGGCCAGGGATGCTTCGGGTAGCGGCCACGCATCTCTGCCCGCACCTGCGCGTAGGGTCCCGACCAGAAGGACGCGAGATCGTCCGTCACGGCAAGGGGCCGCCTCGCCGGTGAAAGAAGGTGAAACAGTACCGGTACCCTGCCGCCCGCCAAGCGCGGTGTTTCGGCCCAGCCGAAGCACTCCTGCAGCTTGACCGCCACAACCGGCCGGCCGTCGTCGTGCTCGGCATCCGGATAATCGATCCGGACCCGCGAGCCGCTCGGCACCTCCAGTGCCTCCGGCGCCAGCTCCCCCAGCCGGGCGGCGTCCGGCCACGGCAGCAGCCGGCGCAAAGGTTCGGTGAGGTCGACGCCGGCCGTGGCCGCGCCGCCCGCAAGCGCTTCAAGCTCGGGAGCCAGCCAGTCGTCAAGCCGGGACAGCAGCGCCGCCTCGGAAACATCCGGCCACGGACTGCCCAGTTCCCGGTGCAGCAGCGCGAGCCGGCGGCGCAACCCATCCGCCGCCGTCGACCATCCGATGGTTCCCAGCCCCTCCTTGGCCAGCGCGCGTGCCACGGCCCCACCCTCCGCGGCTGAGGGCCGCACCGGCGTCGACGACAACCCGATCGAGCCCAGCCGGCGTTCCCGCCGGGCCGTGACCCGTCCCTGGGTGAATCCGGCTTCCACAGTCTCGCTCAGAAGGTGCCGGGCCGCGTCCTCCGCCGTGTCAGCGGTCAGCGGCGCCGCGGACCGGATGACGGCGCCGGTTCCGGCGGCGTCACGGCCTTCCGCGCGCGAGACTTCGGCCACTGCCAGCCACTCGTGCCCGGACAGCGGACTGCCCGCGGGAAGCCCGGCCCGGGTGCCGGAAGACAGAAGGTAGCGCTCCCCCGCGCCCGGGACGCGGCGCGCCACGCGGTCCGGGAAGGCCAGGCCGACGACGAACCCCACGCGCCTCCGCGGCGGTCACCGACGGAGCGGTACGGGAACGCTCGACGGCGGCTCCTCCTTCCGGACGATCGCCTCCATCCGCCGGACGTCCTCCTTCCAGCGCCGGGCTGCCGGGTCGTTGCCCGAACGCAGCGTGGCCAACAGACGCGTCAGGTCTGCGCCGGGAGCCCGCTGGTCACCGGACACGACGGCGACCGTCTCAGCAGCGATCCGTCCGCCGACCGTGGCGGCGCCGTCCAACAGGGCTCGTGCCAGCCTCGGGTCGGCGGGGATCCTGGCCAGGGTCTTGCCCAATTGCGTGGCGAGGCCGTCCGGTCCAACGGCGCCCAGCTCGCGGAGAACTTCCACAGCGTCCGTGATCGCGCCCGCGGCGGCGCATCGGGAAGCGGCAGGCCACTTCCGCCCGGCGATCCCCAGCACGCAAGGACCAGCGCTGCGGCGGTTAGGTCTGCCACCGCGATTTCCGGGGTCTGGTGGGCCGGGGCGGCGCCGAAGGCCTTCTGGTCGTAGCAGCGGACCACCCGGCCCGGGCCCTGGCGCGCGGCGCGTCCGGCGCGCTGCTCGGCGGAGGCGCGCGAGCAGGACACCGTGACGAGGCCGGACATGCCACGGTTCGTGTCGCGACGCGGCTCCCGGGACAGGCCGGCATCTATGACGAGGCGGACGCCCGGGACCGTCAGGGATGATTCGGCGAGCGCAGTGGAAACGATCATCCGGGCGCGTCCGCCAGGCTCCCGGCCGGAGACGGCCCGGTCCTGTTCGGCGGGGCTTACCTGGCCGTGCAGCTCCAGCACTTCGGCGGTCACGCGGGCCCGCAGGCGGGCGGCGACGTGCTGCACCTCCCTGGCGCCGGGAACGAACACCAGGGCATCCATCCCGGGTCCGCGGCAAGCGCCCCGGCGTGTGACGAAGCAGCCGTGTCCGCCACATGGTCAAGAAAGGCCCGGGTCACGCCCCGGGTGCCATCCACCGCGCTTGCCGCCGGCGCCCACTCCGTCTCCAGGGGGTACAGCGCGGACGGGCAGTCGACGACGGTGGCCGGCCCGCCGCCGTCGTGTCGGTTCCCGCCTTGCCCCGAGCCGATCAGGGCGGCGAATCGCGGTGCGTCCAGGGTGGCGGACATGGCCACAAGCGTGAGGTCGCCACGCAGTTCGCGGACCTCCGCGAGCATGCCCAGGAGCAGATCGGTTTCCAGCCCGCGTTCGTGGACCTCGTCGAGGATTACGGCGTCTATGGTCTCCAGGCCCGGATCCGCGAGGAGCCGTTGCAGCAGGATGCCGGGCGTAACGAACTCGATCATGGTGCCGGCACCGCTGACGCGTTCACCGCGGACTGTGTAGCCGATGCGGTCACCGAGCCGGCTCCCGTCCAGGGCGGCGAGGCGGCGCGCGGCCGAACGGGCGGCCACCCGGCGCGGCTGGGTCACGACGACGCGCGGGCCGCGCCCTTCCGATTTGCCGTCCGCAGCGCCGGAGGCTGCGATGTTGGCGACCAGCGGCGGAACGAGGGTCGTTTTGCCCGTGCCCGGCGGTGCCTGGACCACCGCGGTCCCGGCACCTCCGGCACGCAGGGCGCCGGCCAGGTCCGCCAGCGACTCGGCGAAGGCCAGGTTTGCGCCAATGACACCCAGGTTGAAGGGGCCGTCGGGGCGTGCGGCAGCGGGAGGGAGCGGCGGAGAAGTCACGCTTCCATTGTCCCCGCCGCCCACGTGCGCCGATACCGTCCGTGGATCGGCTATTGACAGCCCAGGGGCCGGAGTCTAGGACTGGCAGTGTCGGATCCCCACTAGTGATCGAGGAGCAACCATGTCAACCGCAGGCTACGGAGTCGTGCATTTCTTCCCGGGCGGCACCAAGGAACAGTACGAGGCGTCACTGGCCGCCGTGCATCCGGGTGAGGGCCGCCTCCCGGACGGCCAGATCTTCCATGCCGCAGGCGAATCCACCGGCGGGTGGACGATCCTGGCCGTCCACGATTCCAAAGAGAGCTGGGAAACTTTCCGCGACACCATCCTGATGCCCCGGATGCAGGCGGGCATCGACGGCGGATTCGCGTCCCCTCCCGAAGAGACGGTCATCGATTTGTACAAGGTCATGCCGTAACACTCCCTGGATCGGTATCTGCGGCAGACTGGGACGGGACAGCACCGCGCCCACCGCAGGAGTACCCGTGAAAA
>CAVYMG010000020.1:0-137452 GCA_963769515.1 uncultured Actinomycetota bacterium | reverse complement strand
CTGTTCTGGACCGTGACGCGGCTGATCCCGTGACGCCCGCTCCAGGACCGCGTTAGGACGGCGTCACCGAATCGGACGGCGGCCCGCCGGCAGGTAGCATCGTGGCCATGGATCCGGACGACGACGACATCACCGAAGAACTGCTGGCGGACGCCGGGAAACTCACCGGGCTGAGCCTTGAGCTCCTGGGCCTCGATCCGCACCCGGATGACATGACCGCCGAGCAGCGGCTCCAGTTCGACCCCGAGGACCTGGCGGAAATGGCTGCCGCCGCCCCGGCGGACCGGGAGGAGTCCCTCCACCGGACACGCCTGCTCGCCGGCCTGCTCTGGAACTCGTCCGGTGTCCTCTTGGACCAGCTCTTCCGCGACCTCGACGCCCTGGGCCAGCTGGAGACCGTCACCCCGGCCCACATCGCCGGGTCCTCGGTCCTGTCCTCGTTGCCGCCGCAGTTCGCCACCCGCTATGACGTGATGTTCACCCGGAAGTTCATCGTCGTCGCCGCCGACGTCACCGCCTCGCTGGTCCGGGGCTGGACCGCCACGGGATCCCTCGCGGCGGAACTCGCCGTGCGCTGCCTGCTGGACCAGGCCCAAATCACCCAGGACATCTACGAACTGGAGCTTCCGGACGGCTGGCGGGCCACCGTCGAGGAAGTCCTGCTGGAGGATGCGGCGAGTGAATGGCTGTATACGGATAGTGCCGACGGCGGCACCGGAACTGCCCAGCCCGACGTCGGGCAGTGGTTCACGTCCTTCTCGCCCGGCGACACGGTACCGCCCTACGCCCACAGTTAGCCCCGGCGGGCGCATTGAGGGCTGCCGGGCGTATTGTGGCCGGACGGGACAGCGCGGGCTGATCGGCGTCGGTGTCCTGGCTTGGTGTCCCGGCTCGGTGTCCTGGATTACAGAACACCGAACCTACCCGTGGGTAGGGTGGGCAGGTCATCCGGCTTCCACCCCCTACAGGAGACTACTGTGCGCCTACGAACCTTCCTTGCCCCGCTGAGCATCGCCGCACTCGCCGTGCTGGCCCCGAGCCCGGCCTTTGCCAACGCAGGCGGCGTCCCCAACGCGGGCAACTCCTCCCACGCCGGCAGCACGGCATCGCAAAGCATCAACGGCGCAGCCGTGAGCTCCCTGCCGGAGGACCGGCGCAGGCTCTCGGTGGAAGGCAAACTGGGCAGCGACGGCGTGGCCAGCGGACGCCTGTCCTTCACCCATCACAGCCCGTCAGGCCTGTCCCACTTCACGGCCCGGGTGACGTGCCTGGAATTCACCGACGGCCGGACCGAAGTCAGCGGCATCATCGGCAAGGGCGAGACGGCCGCCGGAGTCGTCCTCGACGGCAAGCCGGTGGCCTTCACCCTCGACACCGAAGGCGCGCAGAGCTTTTCACTCCCCCAGATCGGTCCCGGGGCCGCTGACTGCGGAGGTGGCCGGGAAGAAACAGTGCCCGTGACCCAGGCCGGCTTCCACGTCCGTTAATTCATCCGGGGCAAACGTCGCGGCTCCCGCCCCGGGCGGGGCCTGCGGGTAGCATCAAGCCCATGGTCAAGCAGAGCGCAATATTCGTTGATGCCGGATTCCTGCTGGCCGTGGGCGGCACGCAGGTCGCCGGGACGTCCCTGCGGTCGGCCTTCCGGGTGGACTTCGACCGGCTCATCCGGGGAATCCTGGACCGCACCGCCGAGCATTCCGGGCTCAACGCCCTGCGGGTCTACTGGTACGACGCCTCCAAGGACGCCCTCTTCACCGACCAGCACAAGCAGATCGGGCTCCTCCCCGACGTCAAGGTCCGGCTGGGCCGCATCTCCTTCAACGGTGAGCAGAAGGGCGTGGACCTCAAGCTCGGACTGGACCTGGTCGGGGTGGCCCGGAACCGGGCGGCGTCCATTGCCTACCTGGTCTCCGGCGACGACGACCTCGCCGAGGCCGTCGAGGAGGCACAGGACCTCGGCATGAAAGTCGTGCTGGTGGGGCTGGAAAACCCCGGACACCGGCTCGGGGTGATGTCGGTGGCAGAGCACCTGGCCCTGCGGGTGGACAGCATCATCACGCTACCCGCGGACCTCATCGAGGCGTGTTTTACCAAGTCGGTGACAGAAGCCCCGCGGCCCGTCGCGGACGCGCCGGGACCCGGCGCAGCCGACCCCGCCGGCCCGGCCGGGGCCCACCTCGCCGGGCCCGTCCCGAAGCCGGCAGCGCCGCCGACGGCCAAGCCGGGCCCGCCGCGCAAACCCTTCCATCCCGCTCCGCCGCGGCCGCACCTGGCCGAAGCCCACCTGGTCTACACCTCCGGCGGGTCCCCCGGCCATGCCACACACGTCGACGACAGTCCGATGGACGTCGCCCGGGACGTTGGCGAAAGCGTCGCCGCGAGCTGGTACGGAACCGTGTTCCAGGGGGACCTGAATGATCTCCTGGCGGACCGGCCCATCCTGCCGGTGGAAATCGACAGGGTCCTGTTGAAGGACTGCGCGCAGCGGATCGGTGAATACAAGACCGACCTCCAAGGCGTCCGCCGCACGCTCCGCGAGGCGTTCTGGCAAAAGCTGGACGAGCTGATCTAGCCCGTCAGCGCAGGTGCACGGGCAGTGCGCGGTAGCGCGTCCAGAACGGCAGCGGTTCAAGTTCCAGCGCGGAGCGGTCCACGGCCAGGCGCAGGTCCGGATTCCGCTCGAACAGGATGCCCAATGCCACCCGGGTCTCCAGCCGGGCCAGGTTCGCGCCGAGGCAGAAGTGCACGCCGTGCCCGAAGGCGAGGTGGTTGTTGGGGTGACGTTCGATGTCGAAGTGGTCCGGGTCCTCGAACGCCGCGGAATCACGGTTGGCCGCGTCCAGCAACGGCACCACGGACGCTCCGGCCGGAATCACGGCGCCGTGCCAGCTGACATCCGTGACCGCGGTGACCGGTTTGGTGCCTCCGACGGGGCTGCTGTAGCGCAGGATTTCTTCCACCGCGTTGTGCCATAGACCGTCGTCGTCGGGCGCGGCGCGGAGCCGGGCCAGTTGGTCCGGATGGTCCAGCAGGGTGACCACGGCGTTGGTGATCAGGTGATAGGTGGTCTCGTAGCCGGCGGCGACGAGAAGGAAGACCATCGCCACCAGCTCGTCGTCGTCGAGGCGGTCGTCTTCTTCCTCGGCATGGATCAGCCCGGTCAGGATGTCCTCGCCCGGCTCGGACCGCTTGTGCTCGATCAGCGTGCGGACCAGCTCGGTCAGCTCATTCATGTCCCGCAGCCAGGCGTCCTGGCCGAGGGAGGCCATGCCGGCGATGAGGGCCTGCACTCCCTGCTCGAACCGGCCCCGGTCCGCGAGCGGCACGCCCACCATTTCGTTGATGACGGTGGACGGGATCGGCAGCGCATACTCCTCCCGCAGGTCGATCTGCCCGGCCGGTTCGAGCCGATCCAGCAGGCCGTGGGCGAGCTCGCCGACCCGGTCCCCGATCCGGGCGATCGCACGCGGCGTGAAGGGCTTCGAGACCAGGCCGCGCAGGCGCCGGTGCGCGGGGCCATCCGCGTAGATCATGCTGGAGGTCGTGAGCAGCCGCATTGTCTCCCGCACCGCTTCCGGGAACTGCGCCAGGATGCCCGGACCCTGCCCGCCCGGCGAGCGCTGGAACCGGTCGTCGGTCAGCAGCTCCCGGCAGTCGTCGTACCGTGAGACCAGCCAGAGGTCTTGCTCGCCCAGATACGTCATCCGTCCCCGGTAGACCGGGGCGTTTTCCCGCAGCCACGCGTAGTGCGCGTACGGGTCGGCCTGGAACTCCGGGCTCCCGATCGTGATGGGGTGGGTGATCGTGGTCCGGCCGGACGTCATGAGCCCAGTCCTGCCAGGAAGTCCTCGGTGAAGTGTTTTACGCCGTCCCATTCGGTGTAGACGTAGTCGCGGGAGGTGTCCGTATCTCCGGTACCAACACGGCTTGCGATCGATTTCATCACACGCTTCGTCACAAACCCGTAGTGGGTGTACAGCAGGGCGCCGCCGAACAAACCGACGTGGGCCGGGCGCCACCCCGTCGCCGCCTCGAACTTCCCGACGTACCCCTCGGCCTCGGTCTCCCCGCCGTGCGCGGCGGCGAGGCTGACCGAGAACAGTGCGGACGGCAGACGTTGGAGCTCGTCGAGATTCGCCCGCACAAAGTCTTTGACCTGGCTCTCGTGTTTGCCGATATGGACGGATGCGCCGACGATGACGGCGTCCGTGCCTTCCGGGATCCGGTTCCCGGCCGTCTTGATGTCGGCGGTCCGGGCCTCGTGTCCGTGGCTGCGGATGACGTCGGCGATGAAGTCGGCGATTTTGGCGGTCTGTCCTTCGACGGTCCCGTACGGGACATAGATCGTGGCCATGACCATAGTCTTGCCGCCGCAGGGCAGCGGGTCCTAGAGGACAAAGTCCCCGACCCCCGCGACCCGCCCCGCGGCAGCCGCCGCGGAGCCCCCTGCTACATCCGCACGTGCAGGCGCCGGGCCGCTTCGGAGATGGATCCGCTCAGCGACGGGTACACCGTGAAGGTGCTGGCGACGTCGTCGACGTGCAGTTTCTGGGTCACGGCGAGGGAGATCGCGAAAATCAGTTCGGAGGCGTTCGGGCCGACGACGACGCCGCCGATCACGGTGCCGGAACCTTTGCGGGCGAAGATCTTGATGAAGCCGTCGCGGTGGTTGCGCATTTTGGCGCGGGCGTTGCTGCGCAGGGGCAGCTTGACGACGTCGGCCTGGTACTTGCCCGAATCAATTTCCGCCTCGGAGACGCCCACGTTCGCGATTTCCGGCGAAGTGAAGATGTTGGACGCCACCTGGTGCAGCTTCAGCGGCATGACGGCGTCGCCCAGGAAGTGCGCCACCGCGATCCGGCCCTGCATCGCGGCCACGGAGGCCAGAGCGAGGACGCCGGTGCAGTCGCCGGCGGCGTAGATGTTCGGGGCGGTGGTGCGGGAGACGCCGTCGACCTTGATGTGCCCGCTCTCCGTGAGCGCCACGCCCGCTTCCGCCAGGCCGAGTCCTTCGGTGTTCGGGATGGACCCGACGGCGACCAGGCAGTGGCTGCCGGTGACGGTGGAGCCATCGCCGAGGGTGGCGATGACGCCGTCATCGGTGCGTTCCACGGTTTCGGCCCGGGCACGGGAGAGCACCTTGACGCCGCGGCGTTCAAAGACGCCCTCGAGGACCTCGGCGGCGTCGGTGTCCGAGCCCGGCAGCACGCGGTCGCGGCTGGAAATCAGGGTGACCTTCGAGCCCAGTCCGTTGTACGCGGAGGCGAACTCGGCGCCGGTGACGCCGGAGCCCACCACGATGAGGTCCTCGGGCAGCTCGTCCATGTTGTAGATCTGGGTCCAGTTCAGGATCCGCTCGCCATCCGGCCGGGCGGTCGGCAGCTCGCGCGGGTGCGCGCCGACGGCCAGGAGGATCGCGTCGGCCTCAATGGTCTCGGTGCCGTCTGCGGTCTTGACCTCGATGGTGTGGTTGTCAAGCAGCCGGCCGGAGCCGATCAGAATCCGCACGTTCTGGTTTTCCAGGCCCTTGCGGATGTCCTCGGACTGGTTCCGGGCCAGGCCCAGCAGCCGGTCGTTGATGTGCTTGAGGTCCGCGCGCATCGTCGGCAGGCAGTCGCCGCCGTCGACGTCGAACTTGACGCCCAGCTCTCCGGCCTCGCCGACGCGGGTCATCAGATCCGCCGTCGCGATCAGGGTCTTGGACGGCACGACGTCGGTGAGCACCGCCGAGCCGCCAAGTCCGGCGCGTTCAATGATGGTGACGTGGGCCCCCAGTGAGGCGGCGACCATGGCGGCTTCATAGCCGCCGGGCCCTCCGCCGAGGATTGCGATGCGGGGGGAGCTGAAATCAGGATGCGTAGTCACAATCAGCCATTGTCCCCCATCCGGACCGGCGTCACCAATGAGCCCGCCGGGCCGGGCCGAAAACTGCGCCGGGGCTTCTGCTGGGCAGCGGCGGGGACACACGATAGCTTGTACCGGTGAGTACAACAGAATTCCTGAACACTGATCCCTTTGATGCCGCCCGCAACGCCGCGGCCTACATCGCCGAAGAGACTGGCGTGGACGCCCACGACGTCGCGCTCGTACTCGGCTCCGGCTGGGGGGACGCCGCCGACCTGATCGGCGAGACCACCGCGACCCTGACCGCCGCGGAAATCCCGGGTTTCTCCCCGCCTTCCGTTGAAGGTCACGTCGGCACGATCCGCTCGGTCTTGACCGCGGACGGCAAGCGCGCCCTGGTCCTGGGCGCCCGCACCCACTTCTACGAAGGCAAGGGCGTCCGCGCCGTGGTCCACGGGGTCCGCACGGCAGCGGCCGCGGGCTGCAAAACCCTCGTCCTGACCAACGGCTGCGGCGGCCTGAATGAAAACTGGGCTCCCGGGACTCCGGTCCTCATCAGCGACCACATCAACCTCACGGCCACCTCGCCGCTTGAGGGTGCGACCTTCGTGGACCTGACGGATCTCTATTCCTCCCGGATCCGCGGCCTCGCCCGTGAGGTGGATCCGGGCCTGGACGAGGGCGTCTACGCGCAGTTCACCGGACCGCACTACGAGACGCCGGCCGAGGTGCAGTACGCGAAACGGATCGGCGCCGACCTGGTGGGCATGTCCACGGCACTGGAAGCCATTGCCGGCCGTCACGCGGGCATGGAGGTCTTCGGCATCTCCCTCGTGACCAACCTCGCCGCCGGGATCAGCCCGGTGCCGCTGAGCCACGGCGAAGTCCTTGAAGCCGGCCAGGCTGCCGGGCCGCGGATCTCCGCGCTGCTCGCGGAGATCATCGCCAAGCTCTGAAGCTAGTCCTCCGCGGCCAGGTAGGCCAGCGCCTTGGCTTTGACCGCCGGGAATCGCCGCTCCATCGAGTCGGCGATCCCGGCGATCGTCTGGCGTGCCAGCGCCTGCCGCCACGCCAGTTCAGCCTGCCGCATGGTCTGGGAAATCAGGCATGTCCGGGCGAAGTTCTCCTGCGCCTCCGGTTCCGGGACGTTGCCCAGGATCGCATCGCAGCGGAAGGCGGGCTCCGCGCCTTCCAGAGCCAGGACGATGTCCAGGACTGTGATGTTTTCCGGCCTGCGGGCGAGGTGGAATCCGCCGCCCGGGCCTGAGACCGAGGTCAGGATCCCGGCGCGCACGAGCGCCTGGAGCTGTTTCTTCAGGTACTCGGCCGGGAGCTGGTAGTACTCCGCCAGCCGGGCACTGTTCACCGCTTCACCGGCGGCGGTCCAGGCCATGTTTACGCAACTGTGGAGGGCCCATTCCACACCACGCCCCATCTTCACTTGGCCGACAATACGTGTCCGGAAATAAGGGGTCAAGAGTCCCGCCGCCGGACCCGTGCCGGGTCCTGTCGCGGTCCTGTCGCGGTCCGTGGGGTGGAATCGGAACCCGGCTTCTGCCCGTCGAGTGGGGACAACGGCCCAATTGCCGCTAGTTTGGTTCACATGACGTCAACGGATGCCGATTTCAGTCGCTTGCTCACCGATGCCCGCACCTGGGCCGGCGAGGATCCCGACCCCGCTACTGCGACAGCCCTCACGGAGCTGATCCGGCAGGCGGAGGACGACGACGCAGCGGCCCGCTACGAGCTCGCCGACAGTTTCCGCGGCACGCTGCAGTTCGGCACCGCCGGGTTGCGCGCCGCACTGGGTCCCGGCCCCAACCGGATGAACCGCGTGGTGGTCCGCCGCGCCGCCGCCGGATTCACCGCGTTCCTGACCGAGACGGTCGGCAAGGCCTCCCCCGGCACCCGGCCGCGCGCCGTCGTCGGCTATGACGCCCGCTACAACTCGGACATCTTCGCCGAGGAAACCGCCGCGATCCTCACCGCCGCCGGCGTCGAGACCTTCCTGATGCCCTCCGCGCTGCCCACCCCGCTGCTTGCCTACGCCGTCCGGGCGCTGGACTGCGACGGCGGCGTGATGGTCACGGCCAGCCACAACCCGCCGCAGGACAACGGCTACAAGGTCTACCTGGGCCGGCACGCCGTCGAAGACAGCGGCCGCGGCGCCCAGATCGTGGCGCCCTACGATGCCCTCATCGCAGCCCGGATCGAGGCGATCGGCGACACCGCGTCCATCCCGCTCGCCGCCGAGGGCTGGACCGTCCTGGAAACCTCCATCGCCGAAGACTACGAGGCCGCCATGGCCGGTCTCGCCATCCCGCGGCACTTCCCCGCCCGGGACCTGAAAATTGTGCTCACCCCGATGCACGGGGTCGGCGGCGAAACCGTGGTGTCCGTCCTTAATGCCGCCGGCTTCACCGACGTCACGCTGGTCAGCGAGCAGGCTGAGCCGGACCCGGACTTCCCCACCGTGAACTTCCCGAACCCCGAAGAGCCCGGCGCCCTGGACCTGGCGCTGAAGCTGGCCGGAGACGTGGACGCGGACCTCGTGATCGCGAACGACCCCGACGCCGACCGGGCCGCCGTGGCGGCCAAGGACCCGGACACCGGCGCCTGGCGCATGCTCCGCGGCGACGAAGTCGGAGCCCTGCTCGGCGCCCACATCGTCGCGCGGCTGACCGCCGCCGGTGAGGATGCGTCCGGTATTTTCGCAAACTCGATCGTGTCCTCCCGGCTGCTCGCGCGGATCGCGGCCGCGGCAGGCTACGCCCACGAGGAAACCCTGACCGGGTTCAAATGGATCGCCCGCGTGCCCGGGCTGCGCTACGGCTACGAGGAAGCGCTGGGCTACTGTGTGGCGCCGGACCTGGTCCGGGACAAGGATGGGATCTCCGCCGCGGTACTCATTGCCGAACTGGCGGCCGCTGCCAAAGCTGACGGAAAGACGGTCTTCGACACCCTGGACGAGCTCTACCTCGTGCACGGGCTGCACGCGAGCGACCAGCTCAGCATCCGGGTGGCGGACCTCGGGCTGCTGGATGCCATGATGAACCGGCTGCGGGTCAGCCCGCCGGAAGCGTTCGGCGGCTCCGCCGTCGATGTCGCAACCGACCTTGCCGAAGGCAGCGAGAGCCTCCCGCCCACCGAGGGCCTGCTCTACCTGACCAGGGATTCCAGCCGGGTCATCATCCGCCCCAGCGGGACGGAACCGAAGCTGAAGTGCTACCTGGAGGTCATCCGGAGCGTCGGCTCGGCCGCTGAACTTCCGGAGGCACGCCAGCAGGCCCGCGCGGCCCTTGACGGCGTCCTCGCGGACGTCCGCGAGGCGCTCGGACTCTGACGCTCCCGGCCCCGGCCCGGCGGCCGGACTAGAGTTCCACTTCGATCCGGCCCTCGACGGTCCGGGTGGCATAGGTGGCGAGGCGGAGCTCGGGATTGCCAAGGCACTCGCCCGTGCGGAGATCGTAGACCTCTTTGTGGAGCGGAGAGGCGAGCGTCTGGCGTGCCCCGCGGGAGCCGACGATGCCGCGGGCCATCACGAAGGCCCCCGTGGCCGGGTCCTCCTGCGCCACGGCGAACACATCGCCGGCGACGGTGCGGATCAACGCCACCTGGCGGCCGGAGATCAATGCCGCCTCGCCCCATCCCGGCTCCAGATCGTCCACGGCGCACACCTGGTGCCAGCCTGTGCCGAGTCCGGTGCCCTGTTCCTCAAGCGTCAGTACGGTGGTCATCCTGGCCCCTCTCAATCACTGCATCAACCGCTGCTGCGGCCACAGTCCCACGCTAGGCCGGGGGTGTAACAACGGGGTGCAGTGAATGTGTCCACTGTGTAAAAGAGAACTAACACGGCACGAAATGTGCCCGTGATGCAGAAGTTAAGATCACGAAACAAAAGGGAAACTGAAGCGAAACTGCGTCTGCCTAGTCTGGATGGACCAAGCCGCAGAGCACCGTCTGCGGCCCACCCGAAAGGCCCACCGTGACCGGACAGACTTCCAGCCCCCAGATCCAGGGCGCAGAGCTCACCACGACTCCGCGCCGCATCGTCGTCGCCGGCGGCGGCCCCGCGGCCCACCGGTTCGCCGATGCGATGCACGCCCGCGGCCTCGACGGCTGGAACGTGACCGTCCTCACCGAAGAAGCCCACCTCCCCTACGACCGCGTCGCGTTGAGCAAGGCACTCACGGACAGCAGCGTCGATCTGACCCTCGGCAACGCCTCGATGTGGGACCACGAAGCCCTGAGCCTGAAGACCGGCGAGCGCGTCACCAGCATCGACCACGCGGCCAAGACGGTCCGGACCGCGGCCGGAACGGTCTACCCCTATGACGAACTCGTCGTCGCGACGGGTTCGGACGCCGCCCGCCTGCCGATTCCCGGCGCCGAACTGACCCACGTGTACCGCACTTTGGAGGACGTCTGGGCCATCAACCAGGCGATTGCGGAGCTGACCGCCAAGCTGGGCCGGAAGGTCAACGCCGTCACCATCGGCGGCGGCCTCCTGGGCCTGGAATCCGCTGCCGGAACCGAGCAGCTCGGCGCCACCCCGATCGTCATCAACGGCTCGCCGTGGCTCATGAACACCCAGTTGGACGAGGGCGCCGGCCAGGCCCTCGGCCGGCTGATCGAAGCCAAGGGCTTCACCGTCCACGGCGGGGTGTTCCCCTCCGAGGTCCTCTCCGACGACGACGGCCAGGTCACGGGCGTCCTGATGGCGGACGGCCGCATCATCGACGCCGACCTCGTGATCGTCGCCATCGGCGTCCGTCCCCGGGATGAACTGTTCCGTGCCGCGGACGGCGAAGAGCAGCTTTTCCAGCTCGGCCCGCGCGGCGGCGTTGTCATCTCCGACGGCTGCGAAACCGAAATCCCCGGCATCTGGGCGATCGGCGAGGTCGCTAACTTCGGCGGCATGTGCCTGGGGCTCGTCGCCCCCGCCAACACCATGGCCGAAATCGTCGCGGACCGGCTGCACGGCGGCGCGGCGACATTCCCCGGCTTCGACACGGCCACCAAGCTCAAGCTCTCCGGCGTGGACGTCGCCAGCTTCGGCGACGCCTTCGCCCGGACCGAGCACGCCCTCGAAATCGTCTACGCCGACCCCGCCCGCGGCGTCTACCAGAAGATCGTTACCACCGACGATGCCAAGACGCTCCTCGGCGGTATCTTCGTCGGCGACGCGACCCCGTACACGTCCCTGCGGCCGATGCTGGGCCGTGAACTGGCCGCCGAGCCCGGCGCCTACCTCACGGCCGCCGGCGGCGGGGACGCCCCGGACACCGAACTCCCGGACGACGCCACCCTGTGCTCGTGCAACAACGTCAGCGCCGGAAGCATCCGCGACGCCATCAATGGCTGCGGCGCATGCGAGGGCAGCGCCCCGGTCCAGGAACTTGGCGAACTCAAGGGCTGCACCCGGGCCGGTACGCAGTGCGGTTCCTGCGTGCCGATGCTCAAGAAGCTGCTGGAGACCGAGCTGACCAAGTCCGGCGTGGAGGTCTCCAAGGCCCTCTGCGAACACATCGAGCTGTCCCGCCAGGAACTCTTTGACGCCATCCGCGTCCTGGAACTGACCTCGTTCGAAGAGATCATGGCCAAGTACGGCACCGGCGCCGGCTGCGACATCTGCAAGCCGACCATTGCCAACATCCTCGCGAGCCAGAACAGCGCCTACGTCCTCGACGCCGGGCGCGGCACCCTGCAGGACACCAACGACCGGGCCCTGGCCAATATGCAGAAGGACGGCACCTACTCGGTGGTCCCGCGCATCGCCGGCGGCGAGATCACCCCGAAGAAGCTCGGCGTGATCGCCGCGGTCGCGGAACAGTACGGCCTCTATACCAAAATCACCGGCGGCCAGCGGATCGACATGTTCGGCGCCCGCCTCGAGCAGCTCCCGGAAATCTGGAAGATCCTGGTGGACGCCGGCTTCGAGTCCGGCCAGGCATACGGCAAGAGCCTGCGCACCGTGAAGTCCTGCGTCGGTTCCACCTGGTGCCGCTTCGGCGTCCAGGACTCGGTGGCCATGGCCATCGCGCTGGAGCTGCGCTACCGCGGCCTGCGCAGCCCGCACAAGCTCAAGATGGGCGTCTCCGGTTGTGCCCGTGAGTGCGCGGAGGCCCGCGGCAAGGACGTCGGCGTCATCGCCACGGCGGACGGCTGGAACCTCTACGTCGGCGGTAACGGCGGCGCTACCCCCGCCCACGCCCAGCTGCTGGCCAAGGACCTGGACGATGAGACGCTGATCAAATACATCGACCGGTACTTCATGTACTACATCCGCACCGCCGACCGCCTGCAGCGCACCGCACGCTGGCAGGAAGAGCTCGACGGCGGCATCAAGCACGTCGAGGACGTCGTGGTGAAGGACACGCTGGGCATCGCCGCGGAACTCGAAGCCGCCATGGCCAAGCATGTGGACACCTACATCGACGAATGGGCTGACACGCTCAAGGACCCGGAGCGTTTGCGCCGGTTCCGCTCCTTCGTCAACGCCCCGGACCAGAAGGACGACTCGATCACGTTCGTCCCCGACGAGCGCGGCCAGATGCGCCCGGCCACGGCCGAGGAAAAGGCGCTGGCCGATCAGCAGCCCAAGCTGATCGCAGCCACCATCCCCGTCCGCCCAGCCGACATCACCGAACCCGCCCCCGCCACGGAAAGCAAGGTCTGACATGCAGCTCAGCATCGATCTCAGCGGCCGCGACGTCCTCGTCACCGGCGCGGATTCCGCGGCCCGGCAGGCCGTCCGCCGCTTCCAGGCCGCCGGAGCCGTCGTCTCCCGGCTGAGCACGCCGCAGGGCGCCGGCCACGACGGCCCGCTGCCGGAACGGCCGTTCCTTGTGGCCGCCGTCGATGACGGCCAGCCCGGCTGGGAGGTGCTGCTGGAGCGGTGCCGCGCGGCCGGCATCCCCGTCTCCGCCGAGCCCGCGGCGGGACCGGCCGGCCACGTCACCCTGGTGGGCGGCGGCCCCGGCACCACCGAACTGCTCACCGTCGCCGCTGTGGCTGCGTTGCGGGACGCCGACGTTGTGTTTTATGACCGGCTCGCGCCCTACCAGGAACTGCCTGCCCTGACTTCTGCCGAGCTCGTTGACGTCGGCAAGAAGCCCGGCCACCATAAGGTCAGCCAGGCCGGCATCGAGGAACTCATGGTCCAGGCCGCCCAGGCCGGGCGGAACGTGGTCCGGCTCAAGGGCGGGGACCCGTACGTCTTCGGCCGCGGTGGCGAGGAGGTAGCCGCATGCGTCAAGGCCGGCGTCCCGGTCCGGGTCATCTCCGGCGTCACGAGCGCCATCTCCGTCCCGGCCGCCGCCGGGATCCCGGTCACGCACCGCGAGGTCAGCCACATGTTCACCGTGGTCTCCGGCCACGCACCGCTGACCGAGAAGGAACTGACGCACCTGGCCGGCCTCGGCGGCACGATCGTGGTCCTGATGGGCATCGGCACCCTGCACCAGCTGGCGGCCGGTCTGCGCCGCGCCGGCATGCGCACCGACATGCCGATGGCCGTCGTCGAACGCGGCTACCGTCCGGGCCAGCGCACCACCATCGCCGAGCTCGGCACCATCGCCACCGCTGCCGCCGGCTGCTCCAACCCGGCGGTCCTGGTGATCGGCGACGTCGTGAAGGTGGCCGAGGCCAACCGCGGCACGGCCGGGGCCTCGGCCGAACTGGACCGGCTCGCTGCCTCCCTGCTGGAGGCGTGAGGATCATCATGAGTGCATTGAACGCGGTTGCGCCGGTGTCCCCTCCCCCGGGCGCCATCCAGCCCGAAGCGGACGCCGCGGCTAAAGCGGACCAGCCCCTGGAGGGATTCCGGATCGGTGTTACCTCGGACCGTCGGTCGCAGGATCTGATCGAGGCCTTGGAACGGCGCGGAGCGGAGGTGCTGCATGCCCCCGCGCTGAAGATCGCCCCGGTCCAGGAGGACCTGCGCCTGATCGAGGACACCCGGGCCATCATCGAGGCCAGGCCGGACCTCTGCATTGCCACGACCGCGTACGGCATGCGCCGCTGGTGTGAGGCCGCGGACACCTTCGGGATCGGCGAACAGCTGCTGGAGACGCTTGGGGCCTGCCGCATGTTCGTCCGCGGCCCGAAGGCCCGCGGCGCCGTCCGCGCGGCGGGGCTGGCCGACGTCGGCATCAGCAGCGACGAAACCACCGCCACCCTGGTGGACATGCTCCTTGCCGAGGGGGTGCGCGGAAAGACCGTCGCGGTCCAGCTGCACGGCTACACCGACGTCCGCCAGCTCGAACGGCTGCGCATGTCCGGTGCCACGGTGCTGACGGTCACGCCGTACCGCTGGGTCAAGCCCGACGGCGAAGACCGGCTGCCGCGGCTCATCGAGGCAGCCTGCAGCGGCAACCTCGACGTGCTGACCTTCACGAGCGCCCCCGCCGTCGATGCGCTCTGGAGCACCGCGCACGAAATGGGGATGTACCGGCAGCTGGTCGAATGCCTGAAGACGACAGTCACGACCGCCGTCGTCGGCCCGGTCACCGCCCAGCCGCTCCTTGATGCCGGCCTGCACCCGCTGATCCCCGAACGGTACCGGATGGGAGCGCTGATCCGCCTGGTCTGCGAACACCTGGCCCTGAACCACGTGCGCCGCCTGGACACGGCGCACGGCAGCCTGGAGCTCCGGGGCCGTTCGCTCCGGATCGACGACGAGCCCGTGGAGCTGGCGCCCGCGCCGCTGCTGCTGCTGCGTGCCCTGCTGGGTGCCGGCGGGGCGGTGCTGACCCGGGAGTCCCTGGCCGACCTGCTGGAACTGCGCGGCTCCGTGCATGCGCTGGATATGACCGTCAGCCGGCTCCGTTCCGCGCTGCCCGACGGCCGCCTGATCGAAACCGTGGTGAAGCGGGGCTACCGGATCCGGACCTGACCCCGCCGCCACGGCCGTCCCCGCGTTGCTTTGTTACCGACTGGTAAACACTGGCGAACAATCGGTGGGCAACGTGCAACCGGGCGGAAACCTCCCCGAAAAGACCGACGCCTACGCTGGGTCCCGTCAAGCATTTGGGGGCCGACACCGCAGGCCCCACTCCTGAAGGGGCCAGCACATGTCCGTTAGCGCAGCGATCACCGCACCGACCACGTCCGCCGCCGCGGCATCATCCGCCACGCACTCCATCGCACGCTCCGGCACCGCAATGCCCGGGCCGGTCGGGCCGCGCATCGTGATCGCCGGCGCCGGGCCGGCGGCCCGGGAGCTGGTCCGCAGCCTCACCCGCGCCCCCTTTACCGGCCTCATCACCGTGCTCAGCAACCGTGATGACGCCCCGGACGAGCTCGTCGAACTCGCCGGACTGCCCCGGGTGTCTGTTCGGTTCGGGCAGCCCGCCAGCTTCGTCGATCCCCTGGCCCGGCGCGTGACCACCACGGACGGGCTCGAATTCGGCTACGACGAACTGGTCATCGCCACCGGCGCCAGCCCCGTCGCCGTTCCTGTGGCGGGCGACGACGGATGCCTGAGCTACTCATCAATCGACGACGCCGGCCCGCTGACGGAGACGGTCAAGGACATCGCCCGGGCGCTGGGACGGCGTCCGCTGGGCATCCTCGTCGGCACCGGCGCGGCGGCCGGCCAAGCCGAAGCAGTCCTGCGGGCCCGCGGTGTCCGGCCGATCCGCACGACGCTGCGGCCCACCTCCGTACTGCCCCCCGCCCCCGGGCCGGGCCCGGTGTCCACCGGCATCGTCTTTGCCGACGGATCAAGCATGCGTGGCGACCTCGTAGTCCTGGCCGAGGAACGCATAGCCCGCGACGGCCTGGCGGCCAGCGCCGGACTCATGACGGCAGCCGGCGGCGGCATTGTGATCGGCCAGGACTTCCGGACCTCCGTGCCAGGCATCTGGGCGGTGGGCGACGCGGCAGCCTATGACGGTGTCCGGCTCGGCCTCCTGCTGTCGGCGGAAACGGCGGCGGCGGCCTGCGCCTCGCACGTGCTGCAGGCGACGGCGTCGGGACGCCCGGCGGGATCCGTGCCGCCGCCGGCGCCCCTCCCTGCTGCGCCACGAGCGGAGACGGCAGCAGAGACGGCAGCAACGGAAGCGGCAGCAACGGAAGCGGCAGCGGCCTAGTCCGCATCGGCCCGGCAGCCCCGGCAGCCCCGTCAGGCCCAGAGGCCCGGCGGGTCCGGCGGCTGCCCCGGCTACCCGCCGGTATGGCAAGATGGATCTCTGATACGCCGCGAGCCCTGCGGCGCCGGCAGGCCCACAAGGCCGCCCGGAACAAGGCCCGCCAGGAAAGGGACCACCATGAGCAACGAAGCCACGGCCGCCGGAAGCACCACCCCCGCAACCCGGGACGGCGCATCGGATATTGCCGCCTACATCGACCACACCCTGCTCAAGCCCGAGGCCAGCGAGGCGGAGATCCTCAAGGTCTGCGCCGAAGCGGCCGAGTACCGGTTCAAGTCCGTCTGCGTCAACCCGGTCTGGGTCAAGACCGTGCACACCGCCCTCAAGGGCTCAGGCGTGCTGACCTGCTCCGTCGTCGGCTTCCCGCTGGGGGCCACGCCGAGCGATGTCAAAGCCTTCGAAGCCCGCGGAGCCGTCCTTGACGGCGCGGAAGAAATCGACATGGTGATCAACATCGCCGCAGCCCGCGCCGATGACAAAGGCGCGCTGATGGACGACATTGCCGCGGTCGCCGAAGCCGTGCACGACGGCGGGGCCATCCTGAAAGTCATCATCGAAACGGCCCTGCTGACCGATGACCAGAAAGTCCTGGCCTGCGAAGCTGCCGTCGAAGCCGGCGCGGATTTCGTCAAGACCTCCACCGGGTTCAACGGCGGCGGCGCCACGGCCGCGGACGTCGCCCTCATGCGCCGGACGGTGGGCCCGGACCTGGGCGTCAAAGCCTCCGGCGGAGTGCGGTCCCTCGCCGACGCACAGGCTATGATTGCTGCAGGTGCAACACGTATTGGCGCCAGCTCAGGCATCGCGATCGTCAAGGGTGAACAGGGTTCGTCCGCGTACTGATCCGCGCCTGCCGCTGCCACAGGTTTGAGCCCCCCGGGGCCGAGGAGGAACGAATGTCCAAGAACACCAGCAAGGCCCCGCGGGGCGAGAACAGCCTGACATCCAGCATCGTCATCTTCGCCGTGATGATGGTCCTGTTCTTCGCGTCCCTGTACTCGCTCTCCTTCCTGACCCTCGGCAATCCTTGGCCGATGGCCGTCTGCCTGGGCCTGTTTGCGCTGGCGTTCTGGATCCCGCAGACCGTCCTGGGCCGCTCGGATTCGGCCGGCGAGAACTGACTCCTGCCGCCGCCGGCGGTTAACCGACTGAAGCTCCGGATTTCCGGAGCTTCAGTCAGTTAAGGCTCAAACGGGCCCGAGCAGCCCCTCGAGCCACGACGTCCCCAGCGCGTACCAACCGGGGACATACGATCGCGCCAGGGCCAGGACCGCCACGGCCACCCCCACCATGGCGTAGGCGCTCACCGGGATCAGGACCAGCCATTCCCGGCGCGAGCCGGCCCGGCCCAGCAGCGGGATGGAGAACGCCCCGTTGGCTTTCCAGACGTCCTTCAGTAGCGGCAGTTTCCGTAGGAATTTCGGCGGTTTGACCACGAGCGGCCAGAGCAGCGGCACTCCCCCGGTGGTAATCATGTCCCCGACGATGTGCACCAGGACGCCGGTGAGCATGGAGACCGGCAGCCAGGTCCATTGCTGCGGCGCGAACCAGGTCACGAGTCCTGCCATCACGAGCGCGAAGATCCAGTTGCTGACCACGCCGTACTTCGGGAAGAGCTTCAAGGCCTTGGCGGCAATGTTGATCAGGAACAGGCACAACAGGCCGGCACCCACGGACAGCACCCCCCACCGCGTGTCCACCTGCAGCTGCCCTGCGAACGTTGCGAGCAACACGAAGCACATCGCACCGACGATGGAATGGGTCCCCTGCCGGTGACCGCCGCTGACCTTCTCGATGCCGCGGGCAATCAGGTTCGAGAGCGGCGGCAGCGAATGCGCCACGGTACTGGACCGGTGGTCCCAGTCGCAGATCAGAGCCGTGCCCGCCGTCGCCATGGCGCCGATGACGATTCCGGTGGCATCGAGCGGATACCAGCCCAGCGCGTATGGCCCGGTGGACGCAATGGCCACCCACGCCGCGGCGCCGGACGCCGCGTGGTGTCCGCCCATCATGCGTCAGCCCACCGCCAGCGGAGCGTCAGAGAAGATGTTGCGGATGACCCCGTTGGCCCAGTCGAGGATTTCCGCGTCCTGCAGGTCGCGGCCGCCGATCCGTGCCGTCTTGGGTTTGGGCACCAGGACGGCATCGAGCGCCGGTTTGGCTTGCGCACCGGGGTACATCCGGGTCAGCCGCATGAGCTTGGACTCGGGCAGCTGGGCCGGGGAGAACTTGATGAAATTGCCCTGCAGGGCGACGTCGGTCAGTCCTGCTTCCCGGGCCCCCACCCGGAAGCGGGCGACGTCGATCAGGTTCTTCGCCGGCAGCGGCGGCTCGCCGTAGCGGTCCACGAGCTCGGCGAGGACCTCGTCGATGGCCGCGTGGGTAAGCGCCGAGGCGAGTTTGCGGTAGGCCTCGAGGCGCAGCCGTTCCCCCGGGACATAGTCGTGCGGCAGGTGCGCGTTGACCGGCAGTTCGATCTTCATCTCGGCGGCCTTCTCCTCGGCCTCGCCGCGGTAGTCAGCCACGGCTTCGCCCACGAGGCGGATATAGAGGTCGAAGCCCACACCCTGGATATGGCCGGACTGTTCGCCGCCGAGCAGGTTGCCGGCGCCGCGGATCTCCAGGTCCTTCATGGCCAGCTGCATGCCGGCGCCAAGTTCGTTATGCGTCGCCACGGCCTTGAGGCGTTCCAGCGCCACCTCACCCAGCGGTTTCTCCGCCGGGTACAGGAAGTACGCGTAGGCGCGCTCGCGGCCGCGGCCCACACGCCCGCGGAGCTGGTGCAGCTGGGAGAGCCCGTACTTGTCCGCCCCGTCCACGATTAGCGTGTTGGCGTTGGAGATGTCCAGTCCTGTCTCGATAATCGTGGTGCAGACCAGCACGTCGAAGCGCTTCTCCCAGAAGTCCACGATGATCTTCTCCAGCCGACTCTCGGACATCTTGCCGTGCGCCACCTCCACCCGGGCCTCCGGGACGAGCTCGCGGATATGCGCCGCGGTCCGCTCGATCGAGGACACCCGGTTGTGGACCAGGAAGACCTGTCCCTCGCGCATCAGTTCACGCCGGATGGCCGCGGACGTCTGTTTGTCCGTGTACGGGCCCACGTAGGTCAGCACCGGGTGGCGTTCCTCCGGCGGGGTCGCCAGGGTGGAGGTCTCCCGGATGCCGGTCAGGGACATTTCCAGCGTCCTCGGGATCGGGGTGGCGCTCATGGCCAGGACATCGACGTTGGTGCGCATCTTCTTGAGCGCTTCCTTGTGTTCGACGCCGAACCGCTGTTCCTCATCCACAATGACCAGGCCCAGGTCCTTGAATTCGAAGTCCTTGGACAGCAGCCGATGGGTGCCGATCACCACGTCGACGGCTCCGGTCCGGACACCCTCGGCGGTCTCCTTCGATTCCTTCGCGCCCTGGAACCGGGACAACGGCTTGACTCGCAGCGGGAAGCCGGAGAAGCGTTCGGTGAACGTCTCGTAGTGCTGCTGGGCGAGCAGGGTGGTCGGCACGAGCACGGCCACCTGCTTGCCGTCCTGGACCGCCTTGAAGGCGGCCCGGACCGCGATCTCGGTCTTGCCGTACCCGACGTCGCCGGAGATGAGCCGGTCCATCGGGATCTCGCGCTCCATGTCGGCCTTGACCTCGTTGATGGTGGTCAGCTGGTCGGGAGTCTCGACATACGGGAAGGCCTCCTCAAGTTCGCGCTGCCACGGGGTGTCGGCCCCGAAGGCGTGCCCGCGGGAAGCCATCCGCGCCGAGTACAGCCGGATCAGTTCACCCGCGATTTCCTTGACGGCCTTGCGCGCCTTGGACTTGGTGCTGGCCCAGTCCGCGCCGCCCATTTTGCTCAGCACCGGGGCGTCGCCGCCGACATACCGGGTGACCTGGTCCAGCTGGTCGGTGGGCACAAAGAGCCGGTCCCCGGGCCCGCCGCGTTTGGCGGGCGCGTATTCGAGCACGAGGTATTCACGGACCCCGTCACCGCCCCCGGCTACCTTGCGCTGGATCAGTTCCACGAACCGGCCGATGCCGTGCTGTTCGTGCACCACGTGGTCGCCGGCGAGCAACTGGAGCGGATCGACGGCGTTGCGCCGCTTCGACGGCATCCGGCGCATGTCCTTCGTGGATCCGGCCGAGGTCCGGCCGAGCAGGTCGGCCTCGGTCAGGAGGGCGAGCTTGAGCGGGTCAAGCACAAAACCGCGTCCCGCGGCAGCGCAGGTGATCTCGATCAGTCCGGCCTGCGGCGCTTTTTCGAGCGAGTCAACGCGCGAGCAGGGGATATCGGCGTCGTGGAAAAGCTCGGCGAGTCGCTGCGCCGGGCCTGGGCCCTCGGTGATCACCACAATCCGCCACTGTTCCCGGACGCGGGAACCGATGAAATCCATCATCTCGGCGACGTCGCCCTGGTAGCCGCGCGGTTCGCGGGCGTGCAGGTTCAGCACGTCGACGTCGGGCATGAGTTCTTCATCGGTGGCCAGCGAGCTGATGGACCACCAGGACACCCCGTGGGCCAGGGCGGTGGTGCGGGTCTCGGTCAGGGACCGGAAACTGGCCGAGTGCAGCGCCGCGGAGGCCTCGACGCCGAGGACCGCGTCCAGCGCCAGTGGCGCGGTGCCGCCGTCGGAGGCGGTGGACCAGGCAGCCTCGAGGAATTCCTCGTTGGTGGCGGCGAGGTCGTGGGCGCGCGCCCGCACTTTCTCCGGCTCGATCACGACGGAAATGGATCCGGCCGGAAGCTGGTCCAGGAACGGGACCATGGCATCGACCAGCACGGGAGCGAGGGATTCCATGCCCTCGACGGCGATGCCGCCGGCGATCTTCTCCAGCATGTCCGCCGCCGCGGGCAGCTGCGACTTCAGCGTCGCGGCGCGGGACATCACGGAGGGGGTGATGAGGATTTCACGGCACGGCGGGGCGTGAAGCGTGCTCGGGTGGTGCACGCCCGGTGCGTTGAGGGAGCGCTGGTCGGCGACCGCGAACCAGCGCATCTGCTCCACCTCATCGCCGAAGAACTCCACCCGGACGGGGTGGTCCTCGGTCGGCGGGAAGACGTCGAGCATGCCGCCGCGGACGGCGAATTCGCCGCGGCGGGTCACCATGTCCACCCGGGCGTAAGCGGCGTCGGCAAGGCTCCGCACCACGTCGCTGAAGGGGACCTCCTGGCCGGTGGCCAGGGAGACCGGGACCAGCTCGCCGAGTCCGGCCACGATGGGCTGGACCACGGCGCGGACCGGCGCCACAACGACGCGCAGGGCGCCTGCGGCGGAAGACTGCGGGTGGGCCAGTCGGCGGAGCACGGAGAGCCGCCGCCCAACGGTATCCGAACGGGGCGAGAGCCGTTCATGCGGCAGGGTCTCCCAACTGGGGAACTCCGCCACGGCGTCGGCGGGCAGGTACGCGCGCAGGGCCGCGGCGAGGTCTTCAGCCTCGCGGCCGGTAGCCGTCACGGCCAGGACTACCGGTGCTCCGGCGGTCCCCGCGCCGACTGCTTCGGCCGCTTCGGCCACGGACTCGGTGACGCCGTCTGCGAGCTCCGCCAGCAGGGCAGCCCGCAGGCCCGCCGGGGCGCTGATCTGGTAATCCTCGCTCCGGGCATCGAACCCGCGCGAGGCTTCGGCCCGGACGCGGGCATAGTTCCGGTCCTCGGCAAGGGTGCGGCGCAGGCCGGTGAGAGAGGGGCCGTTGAGGCTCATGACTGAAGCTCCTGATGGGATCACGGACGTGCAGGCAACACGAATACCCGGGATTCGCTGGAATCCCGGGCCTTCCAAGCCTACCGCGGAGGCGGCAGGGCCCTGCCCGGGATCACGCCCGGGCCGGACAATTTCCGGCAGCAGGGGCCTATGCTGGCAGGAACGGCGCGGCGGCCCCGCGCCGCAGCCGGACAGCGGAAGCGACCCGTCCGCATGGCCGGCCGTTCCGAACCGGATAAAGAGATGGCCTGCACGAATCGCGCTACGACCAAGGAGCCCACAATGACCTCCATGCCCAAGGAAACCCCGCAAACCGGCCCCGGTACGCCAGCCGGCCCCCGGAAGGTGCTGGTCACGGGTGCCACGGGCTACATCGGCGGGCGGCTGGTCCCCCGGCTGCTGGAGGCCGGCCATAGCGTGAAAATCATCGTCCGCACCCCCGCCAAGATCGCGGGCGTGCCCTGGCTCGATGAGGTCGAGGTCGTACAGGGCTCCCTTGACGACGGCAAGATCCTGCGGGAGGCGCTCGAAGGCGTGGACGTGCTCTATTACCTGGTCCATTCCATGGCGGGCGGCGCCGGGTTTGAGCAAAAGGAAAAGTCGATGGCCGAAACCGCCGCCCAGGCCGCCGCCGAGGCCGGAGTCAGCCGGATCGTCTACCTCGGCGGGCTGCATCCGTCCGGAATCGAACTATCCACTCATATGCGGTCCCGCGAGACCGTGGGCAAGGTCTTCCTCGACAGCACCGTCGATGCCGTCGTCTTCCAGGCCGGAGTGGTCATCGGCTCCGGGTCGGCTTCCTTCGAAATGATCCGGCACCTCTCCGACACCCTCCCGGTCATGCCGGCACCAAGCTGGGTGCGGAACAGGATCGAAGCCATTGCCGTCCGTGACGTGCTTTATTACCTCGTGGCCGCCGCGACTGTGGCCGGTCCGGTCAACCGTACCTTCGACATCGGCTCCCGGCAGGTGCTGACCTATGCGGACATGATGAATGAGTACGCCGCGGAAGCCGGCCTGCCCAAGCGGTTTGTGCTCGCGCTTCCGGTCCCGGCGCCCAAGCTCGCCGGGATGTGGGTGGCCCTGACCACCCCGATCCCGCTCTCCATGTCCCTTCCCCTCGTGGAATCCCTGCAGCACGATGCGATCTCCCGCGAACACGACATCGATAAGGTGATCCCCCAGCCGGAGAGCGGACTGACCGGCTTCCGGAGCGCCGTCTCGCTGGCCTTGGGCCGGGAACGAGACGGGCAGGTCGAAACGGCCTGGTCCAACGCCGGCGCCGACGCCGACCCGTTGCCGAGCGACCCGGACTGGGCCGGGCACCGGGTCTACGTCGATGAACGCACCCACGCCAGCAAGGTGGCTCCAAAGTACGTCTGGACCATCATCGAGGGCATCGGCGGCAAGAGCGGCTGGTATTCGATGCCGTTGGCATGGAGCGTCCGGGGCTGGATTGACAGCATCACGGGCGGTGCCGGGCTCACCCGCGGTCGACGCCACCCGCACCGGCTGGCCGAAGGCGAAGCGGTGGACTGGTGGCGGGCCGAACGGGTGGAACGGGGCAGCATGCTGCGGCTCCGGGCCGAAATGAAGGTCCCCGGGCGGGCGTGGCTGGAACTGTGCGTAGAGCCCGACGGTGAGGGCAGCCTTTACCGCCAACGGGCGATCTTCTTCCCCAAGGGCCTCAGTGGGCGGCTGTACTGGCTCGCCGTGCTGCCGTTCCACAGCCTGATCTTCCCGGCGATGGCGCACAATATTGCCGCCGCCGCCATGAAGCTGCAGGAAGCCGAATCGGAGGAATCCCGGCCCAGCACGTAGGATGTTTGGTGCCCGATTCGTCAAGTTTCATCACCACGGAGGACCCCCCATGGCCCTGAGTGCATCCACCACCGTCCAGCACAGCGTTGACCGCGTCGCCGCTGTCCTCGTCAATGAAGACTTCCTCCGTCACACGAGCGAACTCGTCGGCGGGACGCTGGAATCGTTCGTCATCGACGGGGACCCGGCCGGAGCGTTCAACACCACCACCGTGCGGACCGTTCCTACCACCCGGATGCCGGACATCGCGCGGAAGTTCGTCGGCGAGAGCGTGAATGTGACGCAGATTGAATCCTGGGAAGCCCCCGCTGCGGACGGCTCCCGGCAGAGCAACATCTCGTTGAAGATCGCCGGTGCTCCGCTCGATGTCAAGGCTGTCCAGCGCCTTATCTCCGAGGCCGGCAGCACCCGGATCGAACTCGAAGGCAACGTCACCTCCTCCGTGCCGTTCCTCGGCGGCAAAATCGCCGACGCGGCCGAGCCGATGGTAGGCAAGGCCCTGAACATCCAGTCGCAGCAGGCCCAGGCCTGGCTCGAGAGCCACTAGCCCGTGCAGCTGCCCCCAGTTCTGGCCGTCGTGCTGATCGTCGCCGGCTTGTGGTCCCTCATCGTCTGGCCGCAGTTCCTGCGCCGGGTGCTGAAGGACCCGCGGGCCCGCGACGCCGGCGGCAAGGCCACCCGCTTCCTCACCGTCCACGTTGTCCTCGTCACCATCTCGCTGGTGCTCGGTGCGGCGACGGCCGCGATCGGGGCGGCAACGCTCTTCTAGAGTGAGCGTCCCGGCACGGCCGCGGACCTTCCGCAGTGAGAATGCCGGCGGCGGTAGCTGCCGGCATTCGTCATGAGCGCGGGCCCCGCTTCCTTCCGGCCGGGGGCTGGGCGGACCGGCCACCCGGCACGTACGCTGTGAGCACGCGACGGGGAGGAGATCAGTACGATGCGGATTTCGGTGATCGGGTGCGGGTACCTGGGTGCGGTTCACGCGGCCTGCATGGCCCGGCTCGGCCATGACGTCGTCGGGATCGACGTTGATGCCGCCAAAGTCGCCCAGCTCTCCAACGGACATGCCCCTTTTTACGAGCCGGGGCTCGACGACCTCCTGACCGAACTGGAGGGGACCGGCCGTCTCCGGTTTACCACGGACATGGCGGCCGCGCGCGGCTCGGAAGTCCACTTCATCTGCGTCGGCACCCCGCAAAAGCGCGGCGAAAACGGTGCCGACCTGAGGTTTGTTGATGCCGCCGTTGCAGCCCTCGCCGCCCACGTCTCGCCCGGGCGATGTGATTGCCGGGAAGTCCACGGTTCCGGTGGGCACCGCTGCCCGGCTCGCCGAGGTCATCACCGAGGCGGAGCCGCACGCCACGCTGGTCTGGAACCCGGAGTTCCTCCGCGAAGGCCACGCCGTGGCGGACACTCTGGGCCCCGACAGGTTTGTCTACGGCCTGCCCGACGGCGGCGAAGAGCACCGGGCGGTGGCGGTGCTGGATCAGGTGTACGAGATCCCGCTCGCCACCGGAACGCCCCGGCTCGTGCTGGATTACGCGACGGCGGAACTGGTCAAGACGGCAGCCAATTCGTTCCTCGCCACCAAAATTTCCTTTATCAACGCGATGGCCGAGGTCTGTGAAGCCACTGGCGCCGACGTCTCCCGGCTGGCCGATGCGATTGGGCTCGACGACAGGATTGGGCGCAAGTTCCTCAACGCGGGCATCGGCTTCGGCGGCGGCTGCCTGCCGAAGGATATCCGCGCCTTTATGGCCCGCGCCGGTGAGCTGGGCGCGGATCAGGCCCTGACTTTCCTGCGCGAGGTGGATGCCATCAACATGCGTCGCCGGACCCGGGTTGTGGAGCTGACCCGTGAGCTGTGCGGCGGAACCCTGATGGGGCAGCGCATTGCCGTGCTGGGTGCGGCGTTCAAACCCGACAGCGATGACGTTCGCGACTCCCCTGCGCTCAGCGCAGCGGCGCAGCTCCAGCTTCAGGGCGCCATCGTCACCGTCACCGATCCCCAGGCCCTTGCCAATGCCGCCCGACGGTTCCCGGAGCTGCCGCTGGAGCCGGACGTGGAGCTCACCCTGCACAAAGCTGACGCGGTACTGCTCCTGACCGAGTGGAAGCTCTACCGCGAGCTGGATCCGCACGCGGTCAAGGCCCTCGTGTCGGCCCCGCGCATCCTGGACGGACGCAACGTCCTGGACCCGGCTAAGTGGCGGGCCGCAGGCTGGACCTACAAGGGCCTTGGCCGGCCCTGAGTCCGTGCAGCGTGACCGTGCCCGCGCCCATGGCCCGGCCCGGACGGGTACCGCTTGACCTCATTCAGGCGGTCGGCGCCTGGCCCGAAAGCGCCTGACCGAGGGCATCCTCCGCGGCGACCCAGGACAGCATGGCGCATTTGACCCGGGCGGCGTAGCGGGACACTCCCTCGAACGCGGCGGCATCGCCGAGGATTTCCGGATCCGCAGCGACCTTGCCGCGCGAGCGGAGCACTTCCCGGAAGCTGTCAATGACCGTGCGGAGCTCCTCCGGAGACATTCCCTCGGCAAGGTCTGTCAGCACCGAAGCGGAAGCCATTGAGATGGAGCAGCCATCGCCGTCCCAGCGCAACCCGTTCACCTGACCGTCGGACACCGTGACCCGGAGCGTGATTTCATCGCCGCACACCGGGTTGAGCTGGTGCGACTGTCCCGTCGTTGCTCCTTCGGGCGCGGCGACGCCTGCCAGGGGGCTGCCGTGGCGGGCTTTGGAGTGCTCCAGGATAATCTGCTGATACAGCTGGTCAAGACTCATATATGGCTGTCCTTTAGGCTTGGAAGTAACCGCGGACGCCGGCTACGGCGTCGAGAAACGCGTCCACGTCATCTGTTGTGTTGTAAAGGTAAGTGCTGGCCCGCGTGGTTGCCGTCAGCCCGAGCCGGCGGTGCAGCGGCTGGGCGCAGTGGTGCCCCACACGGACGGCGATGCCCCGGCTGTCCAGGAACTGTCCCACGTCGTGCGCGTGCACGCCGGCCACGTCGAAGGCGGCCAGGCCGATCCGTTCCTGGCCCGCGGCCGGGCCCAGCACCCGGATCCCGGGAATGGCTTCCAGACCTTCCACGAGGCGCTGGCCCAGCTCCGCTTCCCAGGCGTGAATACGGGCCAGCCCGGTTTCGCTGAGGTAATTCGCCGCTGCGGCGAGCGCCACTGCCTGGGAGATGCGCTGGGTGCCGGCCTCGAAGCGCTGCGGACTGGGCAGGAATCCGGCCCGTTCCATGGTGACGGTGGTGATCATGGACCCACCGGTCAGAAACGGCGGCATGGCGTTCAGCAATTCCGCGCGGCCGTAGAGTCCGCCGATGCCCGTCGGTGCCAGCATCTTGTGGCCGGAGAAAACGGCGAAGTCCACATCCAGGGCCTTGACGTCCAGCGGCAAGATGCGGGGCGGACTGGCAGGCGTCGAGCACCACCAGCGCACCCACGGACCGGGCGAGGCCGACCAGTGCCTCCACCGGGTTGATGGTGCCGAGGACATTCGAGGCGTGCGTGAAGGCCACGATCCGGGTGCGGGGTCCGATGATCCGGGCCGCCGCGTCGAGGTCCAGGGTCCCGTGGTCGTCCACCGGAATGAATTTCAGGCTCGCGCCGGTGCGTTCGGTCAGCTGCTGCCAGGGAATCAGGTTGGCGTGGTGCTCCATCTCGGTCACCACCACCTCGTCGCCGGCCGACAAGGCGAACCTGGCGGCCTCCGGTGCGGCGCCGGGGAGCGAGGCATTCAGGAAGGAATAGCTGAGCAGGTTCAGGCCCTCGGTGGCGTTCGAGGTCCAGACCAGTTCATCGTCGTCGGCGCCGATGAAGGCCGCCACGGTTGCACGGGCATCCTCGAAAACCTCGGTGGCCTCCACGGCGAGGTAGTGGGCGCCGCGGTGGACCGCCGAGTTCCGCTGCTCGTAGAACTCCTGTTCGGCCTCCAGCACGCTGACCGGGTTTTGCGACGTGGCACCGGAATCCAGGTAGATGAGCGGCCTGCCGTTGACGGTCTGCTGCAGGATCGGGAAGTCATTGCGGATCCTCAGGACCTCTTCGTTTCCAAGCGCCCCGGCAGAGCTGAGCAGATGGGCTGGGATGGCAACCATGGGAAGACTCCTGGATTGGCGTTCGCTGCAACGCATACTCCCGCTCGCCGGCCCGGGCGGAGGGAAATACGTCACACGGATTCGCCCTAATTATCCCACGGCGGGGCACCTACTCTTCGCAGCCAGCAGCCGGTGCAGAACCCGTCGGAATCCGACGGACCCGGCGGAGTGGTTCTAGGGCCCGCGCGCCCCACGGTGCGCCGGCGGCAACTCTGCTGCCGGCGCCGATTGGGCACGACTCAGGGGCAGACCACTAAAAGGGAGCCGGCGGCGGCTGGGGGGAGAGCCTCGGTCTCAGAAGGCTCTGACGCCGCCGGCTCCGACCTTGGCGCACGGCGGCCGGCTAGGGCCCCGTACGAATCCACTGAAGGAGTTCGGTAGTACAAAGTTTCGACGCGTCCACTATCAATGGTGGCAAGGGCAGCCTCAGCAATCAAGACTGGATCTTGCAGCCAGGTTGCCCTAGCGGTGATGTGCGCGGTCGAGACCGCCCTGAAGCTACTCATTTGAGACCTTTGTGAGTTGTTTCTGGGACTGGTCTAAGTCAATCGCGCGGGGCTGGCCGGTGCACGAGTAGCGTTCACCCGACTTCGTCCGCGGATTCCCGGCCTCGACTACTTGGAGTGGGGCCTGCCGATACCCGCGGACACCTGCGCCCTACGCGCAGGCAGCCGGCCGGCCATCGGCCTCAGGAGCGCAGCGCCCGCCCCCCGCGGAGCTCCGTCCGCCGGCGGACCCCGAGCTTGGCCAGGATGTGCGAGAGATGTCCCGCCACCGTCCGCGGTGAGACTCCCAACGCCGCGGCGATTTCGGCGTTCGTGGCGCCGCCCGTGACGAGCACCCGGATTTCTTCTTCCCGTCCGGTCAACGTGGTGCCCGCAGTGCCCGGCACCACGCGGAGCTGCGCGGAAGTTCCGGCTTCAACCAGGCGGTGGTGCACGCGCCGTTGGACCGTGGCCTGCTTCCACCTGTCCGGTGCTTGCTCCACCAGCCGTCCGGCTTGCTCCGCGGCCTCGAGCGAGAGCAACAGGCAGCCTGCGCCCAACGCGTCATCGCTGATATTGATGAGTCCGCCGGCGTCCTCGGCCGCCACCGCACCGGCATACGCCGACAGCAACCGTGCCTCGGCGCCTTCCAGGCGGGCGCTGCAGGCGGCAAGCGCCGCTGCCTGCCGGTTGTCTCCGCGGCGGATGGCCAGCCGCCGGATCTCGGCTTCCACCCCGGCAAGCCCCTCGTGGTGCGCATCGTCGGCTAGTTGCAGCAGCCCGGCACTGGCGCGGCGCCCCCGGCCCGGCAGCGGAGCCGCCGCCCGGCCGTAGGCCTCCGCCAGCAACCGCAGGGTCCGCGGCTCCCCGTAGCCGGCGCTGCGGTAGGCCAGCACGTACTGATGTGCCGCGTGCGGATTCCCGGCGCAGGCCGCTGCGTAGGCTGCCAGGGCGAGGGCGAAGGGCCGCAGGGTCAATGGATCCGCAATCAGGAGTTCTTCGTCCGCCAGCTGCAGTTCAGCAAGGCTCTCGCGCATCCGGCCCTGACGCAACCGCGCGTACCCGTGCATGAGGTGCAGCATGCCGCCGCTGAACAGCAGACGGTTAGGTTGGTGCTTCGCATAGTCGTCAAGAACCGTGTCCAGTTCCGTCCAGTGCCCGGCCCGGATCAGGTTCAGGCCATGACGGCAGAGCATCCCCTCGTAGACCAGCGGAAGCGCCCGGCAGGCGTCGGCCGCGCCCAGCCACGCCTCGTCGTCGAGTTCCAGCCCGGACACCACCCGGCCTTGTGCGGTCAGCAGTTCGGCGAGGTGGGACAACGCGGGGAAACGGATTTCGGGAACGGACCTACCGGCCTCGGTGAGCTCTCGCAGCCCGGCCGCAACCGCCGCGAACCGCCCGTCCCAGTCGCGCAGCAGCAGATCCGCCGCCATCCCGGCGGCCGGCAAGGACGTCCACGGCTGCCCGGCCAAGGACGGCCCGGGACTGCGGCCGACCGGTCCCGCGACCGGGCCCGCGGCCGGACTGCACGCCATGGATGGGGCCGGGCGGGCGGCCGTGGCGTGTCTGAGCCTGTCCGCAAGGAGGGCAGCCAAATATACGGAACGCCCGTGGTGCAGGGGGAACGCGTCTCGCAGGCAGCCTGCAGCCGCGTCCATCCGGCCAAGCAGGTAGTGCGAGTAGGCCAATTGGATCCGGGCTTCAGGAAGGAACCGCGCGTCAGTCACGGCAGCGGCGGCCCGTGCGGCTGTTCCCGGGTCCAGCGCCGTATTGGCTGCTTCGGCAGCTTGCAGGAGCTTACCGGGGGAAACGGGTGCGCCGCAGTCCAGGGACCAGCGGAGCCGGTTCAGCCGGGTTTCAAGCCGGACCTCGTCTGCACGGGAAAGCCCCAGGATGTTGGCGCGCAGCGTCGAACTTCGGGCGGCAGGAACCCGTTGCCTGATGATTTCGCCCACCATCGAACTCGCTGGCCGGACTTCGCGGTCACTTCCGGCTGTCACGGCGATAATTCCGGCCAGGTCCAGGGCATCCACGGCCCGGGACCCGCTGAACCTGAGGACCTGGTTCAGCGGAAGAGGACCTGCGAGGGCAACGATCATCGCGGCGGTCCTCGCCTCCGGCGCCAGCGAGCGGAGTTGCTGGTCCAGGACATCCGACACGGGTGCGTGCCCCAGTGCGGGACTGGACAGGAGAAACCACGTGCCGTGCCGCCAGCCCAATACCCCAGTGTCCCGTGCGTGCCGGATCAGCGACATCAGCATGAGCGGGTTGCCTGCTGCCGCAGCGTGGAATTCCATGCTGACCCACGGGGACACGGTGGACCGGAGGACCTGTTCGCAGAGCTGGTGGGTGCCGCCCTGGCTGAGCGCGGCCACGGTGAACCGCGCCAGCAGCCCGTCGTCCCATAACGTCATGAAGTCCTCGGGAATCATGCTCCCCGGCAGGGTTGTGGCCATGAGGCCTGCGACGCCCGTCGCGGCAGCCCGGGCAAGTACCTGGGCGGTGCTCCGGTCCAGGCAATGTGCGTCGTCGACCACGAAGAGTGGCCGGTCCTTTTCGGCGCGCAGGGTGTCCGTGATTCCGGCCAGCACGGCTGCGTAGGAATCAAGGTCTCTTGCCGGCACCTTTCCCAGGTACGGCGCCAGCGCCCCGAAGGGTACCGACGCCAGGGTCCGCGTGGCCGTCAGTCGAACGACGTGGTCACCGGGTCCGAGCTCCCGGAGGACCGCTTTGAAGATGGCTGATTTGCCGGTCCCGGCAGGTCCGATGATCAGCACCCCTGACCCTGTGCCGGATCGAAGGTTGTCCAGCACACCGCTGACCACGCCTTCGCGTTCGATCAGTGGTGTGCTGCCGGCGGGGCGTGCCATCCCCGAATCCTCGTACCGACGTCAGCAGGGACCGCAAAAGGATTGCGTGTGTGGCTGGAATTAGCCGAGCCGGGCGCTCTCCGCCGGCGTGGAAATAACATCTTTGAGTTCCGTTCTGCTGGCAACATGCAACTTTGAGTACACCTGGTAAAGATGGCCTTCCACCGTACGAACCGAAACATGCATTTGCTCCGCGATCTTCCGGTTGGAGGTTCCGGCAGCGGCGCGGACCGCCACCTCACACTCCCGCGCGGTGAGTGTCGACGTCGTCAGGGAATGCAGCCCGTTCTTGGGGCTGCCGAACCGGTCGTCCAGTGACTGCTGGGCCCGTTGGGCGACCCGAAGCGCGATCCTGTTTCCGGCATCATTGGCGCAGCTGACGGCCTTCCTGGCTGCGTCCCTGGCAAAAACAGCGTTACCGGCGGCGTCTGCTTCTTTGGAAGCAGCCAGCAACAGCTCGCTGTCGGCTTCCCGCATGCCCTCAGCCAGCCGGGCACACAGGCCCGCGAAGGGTCCGCTGACGGTACCCGCGACGGCGCTAAGCTTTTTGCTCAGCTGCCGGTCGCCGAGCCGCGCCGCGCCCGCCAGGAACGCAAGTGCCGTCATCGTGGTCGCGGCATCTATGTCTGCCTCGGCCTCCGCTACGAGTGCGCGGACCGAGCTCGCCCGCTGGCCGAGCTCTGCAAGCGCCGAAAGCTCGAGGTACCGGGTCATCCGGTCCACAAGCCAGCCCGAGCGGGTCCGCCACGGGGCGAGTTCATCCAACAGCCGGCCCGCGACGTCTTCGTCGCCATGTAACGCCGCCGCATAGGCGCAGGCCGCCGTGGCCATCCCGGCCAGCGCATCGGGGTCATGGGCGCGAAGTTGCCACATGCCCGCCTGGAGCCGCGACAGGGCTTCTTCCAGCTGGCCGGCGTGGACATCCATGATTCCCTGTCCGATCTCGAACATCCCCCCGATCCGCGTTTGCGGGTCGCCTTTGGAACAGGTTTCTTCGACGAAGGCCGTTGCCTCCTTGAACTTTGCCGCGAGCAGCAGGAGCAGCAGGAACCGGCCCCGGACCCGACGGATTACCCGGTCGGAGAGCCGCACTTTCTCTGTCGCTGCGTTGATGCGCTGCCCCAGTGCGACCGCACCCGTTACGTTGCCCGTGGCCGCGAGCGCCTCGCAGCGCAGGCTCGCCGTGAGGATCTGTGCCTCACTGCCGAGATCATCTGCATCGGCGCCGGCGGTCACAGCCAGGACGTCCGGATAGCGGCCCTGAAAAGCAGCGAGCTCCGCTTCGGCCAGGCGCAGCATTTCCCGGACCGGCGCCACCGCGGCGCCGTGCGCGGGTGCTGCGGCGTCGAGCCGCGTCCCGATCTCCCGGAGCCTGCCGACGGCGTCCCCCGCGGTTGCCCGGTTACGTCCGTCAAGTTCCGCGCGCAGCATTTCAAGAGTCGCCCACTCCGCTACGGGCAGATCCCCGTCGGCGGACGTTCCGAAGGCGGTGAGGGTCCGCCGGGCGGCCTCGTCGTCGTTGAGTGCCAGGAGTGCGCGCACGGATTCGACGGCGGCCCCGGTCCTTGCGTCCCCACCGCGGATTTCATGCACGAATCTCAAGGCCGCAACCGGGTCGGAGGCCTCGTTCGCCCGGCGGGCGGCTGCCAGGGCGGTCGCGGGCGGCACCTTTTCGCCACAGTCCAGCGCCCATGCGACGCCGATCGGCGCGTCGGCGGCCGTTCGGTCCGAATCTTCGAGCACCGCGGTCAGCCGGTTCCTCAGTTCCGCACTGCGTCCGGGCGGAACCACGCTGGCGACTATTCCGGCGGTGACCGGGTTGGCGATACTGACCATCGGCGGATGATCGTGACTGACCACGATCATGCCGCGTTCCTGCAAGGCGTCCATGTCGTGCGGGTTGGCAATACCCATCAGCGTCTGCAGCGGGACGGCTCCGGCGAGTGCCAACAGTTCAAAAACATCACGCTCACCGGCGCCGAGCCGGTTCAGCCGGGCTTTGACGACGTCCCGGATCTCGCCGGTCAGGGCGATGCCGTCCCTGCCCAGCACCCAGACGCCGTCCTGGCGGACAATCGTGCCCAATTTGATTTGCTCCCGGGCCAAGGCATGCAGGAAAAGGGCGTTTCCGCCGCTCGCGCTCCACAGCGCCCGCGCCGCGGTAAAGGAGAAACGGCCGCCGTACTCAAATTGGAGCGTGGCTGCCGTCTCTGCAAAGTCGAAAGGCCCAAGATCGACCCGCCGGAGCAGATCGTCCTTCCACAGACCCATGATGTCGCCGCCGACGTCGGGCATGTCCACGCAGGCCGCCAGCAGCGTGACGTGTGCGCCCGCGCTGAGCTGGGCCACCATCATGCTGGAGAGGTCGTCGAGGTCGTGGGCGTTATCCACGAAGAGGACGACGCGACGCCCGTCGGATTTGCTGTGGAGCAGCTGCGTCAAACCCCGCAGCACCATCAGCGGGTGCTCCAGGTGGGCGGCTTCCAGATCGTTCAGGAGCACGCTCAGCGCGCCATAGGGAAGTTTTGAGGAGATGGAACTCCCCCGGACCTGGACAACGAGGTACTCGTCGCCGAGTTCTTCGAGGGCCCGCTGGGCGACGAAGGACTTGCCGGCCCCGTGTTCTCCGACGAGCACTATGCCGCACCCCGAACCCGAGGTCAGGGTCTCCACAACGTCAGCGACGCTCTGCTGCCGGGTGAACGGCCGATCGTGCCGGCCAAGTGCCAGCCGCTGCGCTGGTAAGGGCGTGTCTGCCTGGCCGCTGCCTGTTGGCAATCCCGCATCTTGCTGAAACATGAGTGAGACCTTCGCAATCAAAGTTTGACCAGTGATGCTTCAAAGGTATTCAGTGCACGTAGTTTCGGGATGCGTAAGTATTACTCGATTACTTAGCGAGTATCCGGCGCCTTCTACTCGGGTGTACTCAGTTAGTGGTGCGGAGCCGCGGGCACCAAACCAAGTAGTCCGACTTCAGGTCCGGGTGTCCCGGCCCGTAGTCCGCCGGCAGTGCCCGGCACTGCCCGGTGCGGGGCGGCCGAAATGCTGCCCTTAGCGCCCCGCGATCTCCGGCAGCTCATCGCGTCCCTTGACCCCGAGCTTGGCGTAGCTGCGGTACAAGTGCCCTTCGACCGTCCGGACGGACACATGCAGGTCCGCGGCGATCTGACGGTCGGTGAGGCCTTGCACGGCGAGTCCCACGATGTCCCGTTCCCGGCGGGTCAGGATGCTCAACGTGTCGTCAGGTTCTGCTGCTTGCTGCCCCGCAGGCTTGTCGGCCCGGGCCAGGCACCGCTTCCGGTGAGTACTCGCCACGCGTTCGCGCAGGGTATCCCCGGCGACCCGGTAGCAGTGCGATGCGGCATCGTAGGCAAGAGCTGCGAACCCCCAGAGCTCGGCCTCTTCACAGGACTTCGCGGCGTCCAGGTGATCCGCCGCCTGATCCGTGACGATCGCGCCGGCGTAGGCGCTGATTGCGGCGGCCCGGCGGCCTTCCAGGCCGGGTGCCAGCTCAAGCAGGCGCGCCGCCGAGCTGTGGTCGCCGAGAGCCAGGCAGAAGGCCAGCGCATCGAGTTCCAGTCCGGCGGTGTTGACCGTGGGGTCCGGCCGGCCCAGGGCCCTCAGCTCGTCCGTCGCACCGGGATAGTTGCCGAGCCGGGCCTTGCCATAGATGACGGCCATCGCGGACAGCGCGCGCGCATAGTGTGAAAGGTTCGTGGTCGCGGATTCGTAGTCGGCCAGGAACTGCGCCGCTTTGTCCTTGTCTCCCACTTCCGCGGCGGCGGCGAATGCCATCGCCGCCGTGACGGTGAAGAGGTGCTGGGGGTCAGCCAGCCGAAACGCTTCGAGGGCCGCGCTCAGGGCATTGAGCGAGTCCGCAGCCCTGCCTTGGTACAGCAGGATGATGCCACGGTCCGCGTGGACGCCCGCTCCATAGGAGATCCGGCCGGGATCGGACCGGGCCGCCGGTTCGGACACAAGGGTGTCGGCCCATCTCCAGTCCCCCGCGTGGATCGCCGCCGCTGCGGAACGGACGAGCACGAAGTCGGCGACGAATTCGGCTTCGTCGTCGTCGGGGGCAATGGCCGCCAGGGCCTTGGCGAGTGTGCCGCGCGCGCTGAGCGGCTTTCCGTGGATCAGGAGGCGTTCTGCTTCCAGGCAGAGGTCCAGCGCCGCCCGCGTCCCGCTGGCCGGCCTGCGATCCGGCTCCGGCGGTCCGTCCGGGGCGGAGCCGCCGTCCAGGAATTCGCCCGCCAGGGCCAGGACCAGGCTCCGCATCGTGTCCCACCGTTGTCGTGTGAGCGCGCGGATGTCGGCGGCGTCCTCAGGAGAGTTCCCGGCCAGCCGTTCGCCGCCCTTCATGAGCCTGTCGGCCCGGTCCATGATGTCGGCCGGTGTGTGTCCGAGAGCCCACTGCACCGCCGCCCACAACAGTGACCCTGCCAAAAGATCCGAGACCTTGTTTCCCCGGCCAAAATCAGCTTCGAGGATGTCGCGGGCCGCCAGGTAGTCGGAGTTGTTGTAGTACGTCCGGGCAATGACGGCCCTGGCCTCAATCTGCAGTTCGGGATCGCGGACCAGGGCTGCGGCCCTGCGCGCCAGTTCGTCCTCGCGGAGCCGGCTGCCGACGGCTGCGGCGCGGAGCAGCTGCCGGTCCTCCACCTGCACGCCGCAATCCAGGGACCAGCTCACGTGCCGCAGGAGCCCTTCGTCCGACGTCGGCTCGCTGTCCATCAGCGGCAGGAGGCTTTGGCGGAGCTGGAGGCTGCGGGCGGGCGAAATCAGGGTCCGCAGGGCGTCCCCGTAGATGCCGTGCCATAAACGGACTTCCGGGTGGTCGTGGTCCGTGGCACGGACCAGTTCGTGTTCAATCAGCGCGGCGACGACGTCTTCACCGGCCACGGCATCGATGAGTTCCCGGGGAATCGGTTCGGCGAGTGCGATCAGGTTCAGGGCCTGGCGCTCCGAGGGTGTGCGCCGAAGCATCTGGCGCCGCACCACATCCGTCAGTCTTTGCCCATGGCTGTTCAGGTGCCTCGCCAATAGCCATACGCCGTTGCGTTGGAGCAGGATTCCCTCGCTCCGGGCGTCGTCGATCAACCCGGTCAGAAGCAAGGGATTCCCGCCGGAGGCTTCCCACAGGACTTCGGCAACATTGGGCAGGACCTGGGCACCCAGCCTGTCTTCCAACATTTCGGCCGCCTGGGGCAGGGTCAGGGGCCGCAGGTCGTACCGTTCGGCGATCCCTTCAAACCAGAGTTGCAGGAGCGGTTCCGGCAGGCCTGGACGGGCAGCGGCACCGACAATGAGCTTCGCCCAACCCGCTGCGGCGAGCTCGGCCAGTATCCCGGCCGTGGGTTCATCGAGGTCATGGGCGTCGTCGACGATGAGCAGGAGCGGTTTCTGGGCAGCACGCTTCTCTTCTTCGAGCCGGGCCCAGAGGGTCCTCAGGACCGCCAGTTGTGAGGTCGCCTCCTGCACGGGCAGGCCCACGATGAAGGGGCCGAGTACCCCGTAGGGCACCTTGGCGAGGGCGGGACTTCCGTGGATTCGGATGGGTGACACTTCTGCTCCCAGCCTGTCCACGATGGCTTCAATGAGGGTCGATTTGCCGATGCCGGAGTCGCCGAGCACAAAGACACCCACGTGGCTGCCGCCCTGAAGCGCCGCGGCCGCGGACGAGACATCTTCCGCGCGTCCGGTAACACGGCCGTGGCCGGGGCCGCGGTCGCCGGAATTAGATGAGGCCAAGCAGATCACTCCGCGAGGATACTCCGAGTTTCGTAAACACCTGGTAAAGGTGGCCTTCAACCGTTCGGACGGAAATGCCCACCTCCAGGGCGATGTCTTTGTTTGAGACGCCTTTCCCGGCGAGGGCGGCGATCTGCCGTTCCCTCTCGGTCAGCAACGGTCCCCTGCTCCGCGGCATGATGGGAAGCGCCGGGAGCGACTCCGAGAGGCTCTCCAGCATGCCGTAGGCAATGTTGGCGCTTGAGGTCAATCCAGCCGTCTTGGCGAAATCAAAGGCCAGCGCGGCGCACCTGGCCTGCACGGCATCGAGTTCGAGGGCGGCGGCCTGCTCGGCGGCGGTCAACAAAACTGCGGCGTCTTTTGTCCGGCTGCCTACGGCGATCGTCCGGGAGAGTTCAGCCAGCGGCCCCTGCCGCAGGTCGGCAAGGTCTTCAAGGAACTGGAACTCGCCGGCGGTGCCGTTCACGGTGGCACCCAGCATGCAGATACCGGCCAGGGTGTAGCGGCCCGCCCGGAAGTGTGTGTCGGCCGAATGCAGGAGCCGTTCTTTGGCGGCGGGGTCACCGAGCCAACGGGAGGCCATGTCCATGCAGAATTCCGTGGTCGTGGCGGTCACGAAGCGGGCCGGCCGGTCGGCCGACCGGGCACGGTCCAGATAGATCGCCGCCTGAATGGAGTTACCGGTCTGGGCGTAGGCGAACGCGGTCGCGGCGTAGGCCTGCCGGAGCGACTGCAGCGTGGACCGGACTTCGAGCTGCGCGATGGCGGCAAGGAGCGGATCGAGGGCCAGGTAGCCGCGGCCTGCATAGACGTAGGCCATACCGACGGCAAGGTCCGTCGCGGCACTGCCCGAATGAAGGCCGTGGCCGGTCCGGCCGCTGGCGTCGCGAAGCATGTCGATGCTTTGACGCCACAGGCCGGAAAGCAGCAGGACGTTGAAGGCCCGCCACGCGAAGTTCTCGCGGATCCGCGGAATATTGGACCACTCCCCCAGCTGGCCACCGATTTCGCGCATCAGTGTGCGGGCTTCGACTTCCTTGCCCGTTATGCTCAAAGCCTCCATCAGGATGATCGAGCTCCTGAGCCGGAAGGCGGGATCGGTGCCGCGGACATCAGTGGCGGCGGCCGCGGCCAGCCGCTCCATCATGGGCTGGAAATCGCCGATGAAGGACAGGTAGTTGAACTCGCACAATTCCAGGACCAGCCCGGCCCGGGCAGCTTCATCCCGGGCAGTGGACGCGGATGCGCCACCGGCAGCGTGGTGCCCGAGCCGCTCCTTCGCCTGGCTGATTAGCTCCAGGACTGCCGCCGGGTCATCCTGGAGCCACGACATGCATTCGACCTTGGCCGCAACAAAGTCCGCGAACTCCTCGATGCCGAGGGCTGCCAATTGCGGCGGCGCGACGTCGTTCAACACGGCCCGGGCCTGCAGCGGCAGTCCCAGCTGCAGATAGGCCGCGGACTTCTGCAGCTGCCCGCCGGCCCATTCACGGTCTTTGGGGGTAAGGCTGCTGGCGCATTTAAGCGCGAATTTCGGATCGAAGAGCCGCACGGCGGCCTTGGCCGCAGCCAGGGCGTGGGCGGGTGCGAGGGCGGCGTGGCAGTCATGGGTCCACGCAGCGTAAGCCAGCAGGTCCTCGACGGTCAGCTCACCAAGTTCGTGTTCCTGGTGCCCGGGCACCATCTCCCGAAGTTCCAGCCGCCGCTCCACGCTCAGCCAGTTCCGGACGATGTCTCCAAGGTAGCGGTCGCCGAGGGTGACGTGGTGCCCGTCGCTGCGGTCCACGACGATCTGGCCCGCATCCTCCATGTCCGCGATGATCCCGGCACTGAACATCTTCGCGAGCCGCGTCAGGGGCAGGCTGCGGGCACAGGAGAGCACATCGATGACCTCCCGCGCCACGGGTGATTCGCGGGCATACCGGGCGCGCACGATGTCTTCCAGCGCGGTGCGGCCGTCCAGCGCGACCTCGTCGACGAGGGTCCAGACAGAACCGGACAACACCAGGTTGCCGCGTTCGATCTGCTCCGACACGACGGCCTGCAGCAGGGTGGGGCTGCCGCCGACAAGCTCGTGCATTTGGCTCGCGAGGGCAGTGGACACACGGTGGCCCAGGCCTGCCTGCAGGACATCAAGGGTTTCCAGCTCGGTCATGTTGGCGAGCTTGAATTCGCCCAGCTTTCCCGCGGTGATCAGCCAATAGAAATCTGCGGGCAGGTCAGTGGTGCGTTGCGCGGTCAGGATCAGCCGGGCGGTCCGGGTCTGGAGCAGGTTTAGCAGGACCCCGGTACTGAGTTCATCCACCTCACCGGCGTTGTCCAGCAGGATGACACAATTGCGGCCAGCGGCGTCATCGCGGATCAGCGACGTGATGCCGTGCAGGATGGCCGTGGGTGATCCCAGTGCGCTTTGCGGCAGTCGGGCCAGGGTGAAGGCGAGGCAGCCGTAGGGTGTCCCGTTGCCAGGCCCGGAACTTCGGAGCTGGATGGTGTGCACGTTCGGTCCGAATCCGGCCAGGGCCGCCCGGCCGACCAGTGTCTTGCCCACGCCCCGTTCACCGGTGACGACGAGGCCCATCCGGCCCTCGGCCAGGAGTTCATCCCGGACCTTTTCGGCGTCAGCGTTGCGCGCTACACCGGACCACCTGTGCGTGTTGACCATACCGTCAACACTTTCTTCTTCAACAGGTTCCAATGTAGTGGAAACATTCCCCCAGCGCAGCGATTCCCTCGACATGTAGTTTCCTTCGTACTTCTCTGTGGACGGATCCCCCGACCGTCAACTTGGAAGTAGCGTATCCCTATCCCCCAACAAAAGAGTAAACAGATCATAGCCGGAATGCCGGAAACTTGAAAAGGTGTCGCTCTACGGCGCCTTAATGGGATGGAATTTCTGCTGCGCCGCCAGCAGCCCGTCCCGGACCAGGATTTCGACGGCGTCGGCGGCGGCGTCCAGGAGGAACGGCACTTCCTTTTTTTCAGCGGACGAGAAGTCCCGCAGGACGAAGTCCGCGGTGTCCATCCGCCCCGGCGGCCGTCCCACGCCGACCCGGACCCGCAGGTAGTCCTTGGTGGCCAGTGCCCTGGACATGTCCCGCAGCCCGTTGTGGCCGCCTTCGCCTCCGCCAAGCTTCAGTTTCACCGTGTTGAACGGGATGTCGATCTCGTCGTGGACGGCGATCACGTGCCCGGGATCGACGTCGAAGAACCTGGCCAGCGCGGAGACCGGGCCACCGGATACGTTCATGTAGCAGAGCGGCTTGGCGAGCACGATCCGGGGCCCGCCGATACCGAGCCTGCCCTCAAGGACCTGGGCCCGCGCTTTGTGGGATTTGAACCCTCCGCCGACCCGGGCGGCAAGCTCGTCGAGGACCATTTGTCCGACGTTGTGCCGGTTATGGCTGTATTCAGGGCCGGGGTTGCCAAGGCCGACGATCAGCCAGGTGTCAGTCATGGATCAATCCTTCGGGGCGGCACGGGAGGGCGGGCACAGCAGGGCGGCACGGGAGGGCGCGCTGCGGACGGCAGGCAGGGACCTGCGCACAGCGGATACGACGGCGGCCGGGTCCCGCGGGGGACCCGGCCGCCAGTGCGTTGACCGGAATTACTCGGCGGCGGCTTCCGTGGCCTCGTCATCTGCGGACTCGACGTGAGCCTCGGAGATGTTGATAACGAGGGCGTCGGCGTCGGCCAGCAGGGTGGAGCCCTGCGGCAGGACCAGGTCCGAGGCGTGGATGTGCTCGCCCGCGGTGCGGCCTTCGATGCTGACCTCGACGAAGGTCGGGACGTGGGTCGCTTCGGCTTCAAGCGACACAACGTTCATTTCAACGATGTAAGCGTTGCCGGGGGCAACTTCGCCGGTGATGTGCACGGCCACGTCGACGGTCACCTTTTCGCCCTTGCGGACGGTCTGGAGATCGATGTGCTCAATGATCTGCTTGATCGGGTCGCGCTGGATGTCCTTGACCATGGCGAGGTGCGCTTCGCCATCGACGTCCACGGACAGCAGGGCGTTGGCGGTGCGGACTGCCAGGGTGGTGGCCTTGGCCGGCAGCGTGATGTGGATCGGCTCTGCGCCGTGGCCGTAGATCACGGCGGGGATGAGGTTGGCCATGCGGGCGCGACGGGCGTAGCCCTTGCCGAATTCGGTGCGGACTTCTGCTGCAAGCTTCTGCTCAGCCATGGGTATCTCCTGATGGTTTGGGAAGGGTGTTCAGCAAGGGCGGAGGTCTGGTGACGACCTTCAACGCCGGGCTGCCGCGAGGCTGCCCTTCCGAAGGGAGATTCAGACCCAGTCGATAACGGAGACCAGCGTTCCGGTTTCCCGTGAGTACGGGCAACCGGCGCTCTCCCTCGCCAAGGTTTCGTTAATAGGCTACCAGCGGCCGCCGGGTTTCACGAAAACCGCGCAGCGCGTGGACCGCAGGCCCGGACCGGCGGTAGTGCCGCCGGTCCGGGCCTGCGGTCGACGGCGTCGGCTCAGGCCTGGCCGTCGAACAGGCTGGTGACGGAACCGTCGTCGAACACTTCGCGGATGGCCCGGGCGATGAGCGGCGCGATGGAGAGCACCGTCAGCTGCGGGAACCGCTTGTCCGCGCCGATGGGCAAGGTGTCCGTTACCACAACCTCGCGGGCACCGGATTCCGAGAGCCGCCGGGCGGCCGGGTCCGAGAAGACGGCGTGGGTTGCGGCGATAATAACGTCTTTGGCACCGGCGTTCTTAAGCACCTGGACCGCACCGGAGATGGTTCCGCCGGTGTCGATCATGTCGTCGATCAGCACGCAGGTGCGGCCCTCGATCTGCCCGACGACGGTCTTGGACACGGCCTGGTTCGGCACGGTCAGGTCCCGGCTCTTGTGCACGAACGCCAGCGGCGCGCCGCCAAGGCGTTCGGCCCACTGCTCGGCGACCCGGACCCGGCCGGTGTCCGGGGAAACGACCGTGATCTCGTCGGTGCCGACGCGGGTGCGGATGTAGTCGGCCAGGAGCGGGATCGCCATCAGGTGGTCGACGGGACCGTCGAAGAAGCCCTGGATCTGCGAGGTGTGCAGGTCCACGCTCATGATCCGGTCGGCGCCCGCCGTCTTGTAGAGGTCCGCGACGAGCCGGGCCGAAATCGGCTCGCGGCCCCGGCCTTTTTTGTCCTGCCGGGCGTACGGGTAAAACGGAGAGACCACGGTGATGCGCTTGGCGGAGGCCCGCTTGAGCGAATCGATCATAATGAGCTGTTCCATCAGCCAGTTGTTCAGCGGTGCCGGGTGCGCCTGAATGACAAAGGCGTCGGTACCGCGGACGCTCTCGCCGGCCCGCACGTAGATCTCGCCGTTCGCGAAGTCGTAGGCGTCCAGGGGCAGCAGTTCGGTTCCCAGCTCCTTGGCGATCTCTTTCGCCAGTTCCGGGTGCGCGCGTCCGGCGGCAAGCACTAACTTCTTTTCGCCGCGTGCCGTGATTTCGCTCATGATTGCTAGCCCTCTTCTGTCGGTGCCGGGGTGTTGGCGGATGGTGTGGCGGCGCGGGAGGCGTCGGCGAGCGCCGCGGAGGCACTGCCGGGCCGGTGTGTCCCGACCCAGCCAGCCACGTTCTGCTGGGGCGCCTGGGACACTACGAGCGCGCCGGGCGGTACATCCTTGCGGATCACGGCGCCGGCGCCGCTGTAGGCTCCGTCGCCGACCTGGACCGGGGCCACGAAGACCGTATTGGAGCCGGTGCGCACCCCGGAGCCGATGACGGTCCGGTGCTTCTTCTCGCCGTCATAGTTGGCGGTGATGTTGCCGCAGCCGATGTTGGTGTCCTCGCCGATCTCCGCATCGCCGGCGTAGCCGAGATGCGAGAGCTTGGAGCCGCGGCCGATCGTGACGTTCTTGGTCTCGTAGAAGGCCCCGATTTTGCCGGTCTCGCCCAGGACTGTGCCGGGCCGCAGGTAGGTGAACGGTCCGACGCTTGCCCCGGCGCCGATCGTCGCCCCCGTGCCATGCGTGCGGGTCACCTTTGCACCCGCCCCGATCCGCACGTCGGTCAGGGTGGTGTCCGGACCCACGACGGCGTCCCGCGCCACGGTGGTCCCGCCGTGCAGCTGGGTGTTCGGCAGCAGCCGGACGTCCTCCTCGAGCGTGACGGTCGGGTCGATCCACGTAGTGGCCGGATCCACCACAGTGACGCCGGCGCGCATCCAGGCCTCGACGGTGCGCCGGTTGAGTTCCGTGCCCAGCGCGGAGAGCTGGACACGGTCGTTCGCGCCTTCCACCTGCCAGCGGTCTTTCGTGGTGACGGCGGCGACGCGTCCGCCCGCCGTGCGGGCCAGGCCGAGGACGTCGGTGAGGTACTTCTCGCCCTGGGCATTGTCGGTCGTGACGTGTGCCAGCGCCGCACGCAGCACGGCGGCGTCAAAGGCGTAGATGCCCGAGTTGATCTCACGGATGCCGCGCTCAGCGTCCGTGGCGTCCTTGTGTTCCCGGATGCCCGTGACGGTTCCGTCGGCGGCCCGGAGGATCCGCCCGTAGCCGGTGGCATCGTCCAGGACCGCGGTCAGGACGGTGGCGGCGTTGCCGTCGGCCTCGTGCGCGGCAACCAGGTCCGCCAGCAGTTCCCCGGTGAGCAGCGGCACGTCGCCGTAAGTGACTACGACGGTTCCGTCGAGGGGATTCCGGGGGTCGCGGGCGTCAAGGGCCTCGAGGGCTACTTCGACGGCGCGGCCGGTACCGGGCACCTCATCCTGGTCCACGATCAGGGCCGCCGGATCCAGGCCGGCGATGTGCGCGGCGACCAGGTCCCGTTCGTGCCGGACGACGAGCGCCAGCGCCTGCGGGGCAAGGCTGCGGGCTGCCGAGAGCGCGTGGCCGACGAGGGACCGTCCGCCGATCTCGTGCAGGATTTTCGGGGTCCGGGACTTCATCCGGGTGCCTGCGCCTGCTGCCAGGACGATCACGGCGGCCGGGCCGGATTTCTCGGGGCTCACGTACGGGCTCTCCTTGCTCGGGGGCGTGGTCAGTCGCATCGGCGGCGGCCTGCAAAGGCCACCGCCAATGCCTCCCGCCACGTGAGGCTACGACTGTTCCGCCCATAGGACTCGAACCTATACTCCACGGCTCCAAAGGCCGGGGTGCTGCCATTACACCAGAGCGGACCGTGCCCCGGCGCTAAGCCTGCGGCACGAGAATCAATTCTGCCACGAAGGTTGATGCTCGTGCGACTCAGCGGCCGGGGCAGCGCGGAACAGGACCTATTCTCCCAGCACCTCGAGGGCTTCAAGCCACTCGAGTTCGAGGGCTTCGCGTTCGCCGGCGAGTTCCTGCAGCTTCTTGTTGAGGCCGGCGAGTTCGTCGAACTTCCCGGCGTCGCCTGCACCGGCGCTCATCTGGGCATGGATCTTGTCCTCCTGCTGCTTGAGCTTGCCCAGCTGGCGGTCGATCCGGTTCTTGGCCTTGCGGGCGTCGCGCTTCTGGGCTTCCGAAGGCCCGGCCGCGGCGGGGGTGGAACCGCCGCCGGCAGCGGTGACGGGATTGCCGCCGCCGGTGATGGTGGACCCGGCCAGGGCCGATTCCCGCAGTTCAAGGTATTGGTCGACGCCGCCGGGCAGTCCACGGATCTTGCCGTCGCCCAGCAGCGCCATCTGGTGGTCCGTCACGCGTTCGAGCAGGTAACGGTCGTGGCTGACCACTACGAGGGTGCCGGGCCAGCCGTCCAGGACGTCCTCGACGGCCGCCAGGGTGTCGGTGTCGAGGTCGTTGGTGGGCTCATCGAGCATCAGGACGTTAGGTTCCCCGACCAGCAGCCGGAGCAGCTGGAGGCGGCGGCGTTCCCCGCCGGAGAGGTCCTTGACCTGGGTCCACTGCTTCTCATTGGTGAATCCGAGCTGCTCGACGAGCTGGCCGGCAGTGAATTCCTTCCCGCCGACGTTGAAGGAGCGCTTTTCGCGCTCGATCACTTCGATGACGCGCAGGTCCGCGACGTCATCGAGTTCCTTGACTTCCTGGGTCAGCACGGCCGTAACGACCGTCTTGCCGCGCTTGACTTTGCCGGAGCTCGGTTCGATCTCGCCGTTGAGCAGTTTCAGCAGCGTGGTCTTGCCGGCGCCGTTGACGCCCACGAGTCCGAGCCGCTCCCCCGGCGCGAGGCGCAGGGTGATGTTGTCGAAGAGCTTTTGCCCGGCATCGCCGCCGAGGAAGTCGAGGGAGACGTTTTCCAGGTCCAGCACGTCCTTGCCGAGCCGGGCGGTGGCCATCTTGCTCAGCGCCATCGAGTCGCGGGGTTCGGGCACATCGGCGATCAGCGCGTTGGCGGCCTCGATGCGGAATTTGGGCTTGGCGGTCCGGGCCGGGGCGCCCCGGCGCAGCCAGGCGAGTTCCTTCTTCACGAGCTGCTGGCGTTTGCTTTCCACCACGGAGGCCGAACGGTCGCGTTCGGCGCGGGCGAGGACGTAGGAGGCGTAGCCGCCGTCGAACGGGTCCACGATGCCGTCGTGGATTTCCCAGGTCCGGTTGCAGACTTCGTCGAGGAACCAGCGGTCGTGGGTGACGACGAGGAATGCGCCCTGGTTGGCGCGCCAGCGGGTCTTCAGGTGCCGGGACAGCCAGGCGACACCCTCGACGTCGAGGTGGTTCGTGGGCTCGTCGAGCATGATGACGTCGTGGTCTTCGATCAGCAGTTTGGCGAGCGCGACGCGCCGCTTCTGCCCGCCGGAGAGGGCGTGGACGTTGGCGTGCCAGTCGACGTCGGAGACCAGCCCGCCCATGACTTCGCGGATCTGCGGGTTCGCGGCCCACTCGTAGTCGGCTTTGTCGCCGACGATCGCGGCGCCGACGGTGAGGTCGCCGTCGAGGACGTCGCTCTGGTCCAGGTAACCGGTGTTGACGTCGCTGCGCTTGGTCACCCGGCCCGAATCAGGAGTGGCGCGCAAGGCGAGCAGGCGCATCAGCGTGGACTTGCCGTCGCCGTTGCGGCCCACCATGCCGATCCGGTCGCCCTCTTCCAGGCCGATGGTAATGCCGTCGAGGACGGTTCGGGTTGCAAACGAGACCGTGAGGTTCTCGCCGCCGAGCAGGTGTGCCACTGGGAACTGCTTTCTTCGGTATCTACGATTAGAACTACTAAAGGAGCGTATCGGAGATGATGCGCGCACCGTGCACCGGGCCGTGGACGGCGAGGGCATCCAGGCCGTGGTGGCGGAGCTCTTCGGCGAGGCCCGCCGCCGCAGCCGGCCCATGGGCCAGAAACGCAACCGTCGGTCCGGAGCCGGACACGAGGCCGGCAATCGCGCCGCAGGATTCGCCTAGCCCCAGGGTGTCCCGCAGGCCGGGCGCGAGTTCGATCGAGGCCCGCTGCAGGTCGTTGATCAGCACCCGGCTGAGCGCATCAGCGTCCCCGTTGCGCAGCGCCGTCAGGACGCCCGGGTCGACGGCGGTCGGTTCCTGGACCGGCAGGCTTTCGGCTGCGCGCAACCGGTCCAGGGTCCGGTAGACCTCGGGGGTGGGCAGCCCGAACCCGGCGGTGACCAGGACCCAGTCCGTCTGTGCCTTGACGAGCGCCGGTGAAAGTTCATCGCCGAGCCCCAGTCCGACGGCGGTCCCGCCGAGGAGCGAGAACGGCACGTCGGCGCCGAGTTCGGCCGCCAGGTGGGCCAGTTCGTCGCGGGAGAGTCCGCTGTTCCAGAGCGCGTCACAGGCAAGCAGCGTCGCGGCGGCGTCGGCCGATCCCCCGCCCATGCCGCCGGCCACCGGCACCCGTTTGGTGATTTCCAGGTGGACGCCGGTGGGATGCTCGGAGACGTCGGCCATGATGGCGGCGGCCTTGTACGCAAGGTTGCGTTCATCGAGGGGTATGTCCGTGCCGTCCAGGTCCAGGGTGCTCGCCGGGCTGATGCTCACGGTGATGGCCCCGGTGTCGTTGCTGGTGGCGGCGACTTCTTCGTAGAGCGAGACGGCGAGGTAGACGCTGGCGACGGAGTGGTAGCCGTCCGGGCGCAGGGGTCCGACATCCAGTGAGACGTTGATCTTGCCCGGCGCCTTGACCCGGACAGTCCTCGCGGCAAAGCGCGCTCTCACTGCGTTCATGGCTCCACGCTATGGCATGGCGGGGCTGGCTCCAAGCACGGCGCGGAGGCCGCGCGGCCCGGGACCGGCCAGATCCGGGAGTCTGCCCGGTTCAGGCCTCCGCCGCGTTGCGGGCTTCGGCGATCCGGGCAAAGGCCGCGATGTCGATCACTTCGCCGCGGGCGGTGGGATCCACGCCGGCGGCCCGGAGGCAGCGTTCGGCCTCGGCCGCGTTGCCGGCCCAGCCGGCCAGCGCCGCGCGCAGCGTTTTGCGGCGCTGGGCGAAGGCGGCGTCAATGACGGCGAAGACCTGTTCGCGGGTGGCGGTGGTGACGGGGGGTTCCCGGCGGGTAAAGGCAACGAGTCCGGAGTGGATCTTCGGTGCCGGCCAGAAGACGTTCATGCCGATGACCCCGGCCTTGCGCATGCCGGAGTACCAGGCGGCCTTGACCGAGGGCACGCCGTAGGTCTTGGAACCAGGCCCGGCCGCGAGCCGGTCCGCGACCTCATCCTGGACCATCACCAGTCCGTGCCGAAGGCTGGGGAAATGCTGGAGCAGGTGCAGGACGACCGGGACGGCGACGTTGTAGGGCAGGTTGGCGACGAGGGCGGTCGGTTCGACCGGCAGTTCGGTGACCTTCATGGCGTCGGCGAGGACGAGGTGGAAGTCCGAGGCCTTCCCGGGTCGCCATTCGTTGACTGTGGCGGGGAGCTTGGCCGCAAGGACGGGGTCGATTTCGACGGCCACGACGGACCGCGCGGCGTCCAGCAGACCCAGGGTCAGGGAGCCAAGGCCCGGTCCGACCTCGAGGACTGTCTCATCGGCGTGGATGTCCGCAGCTGCAACGATCCGCCGGATGGTGTTGCCGTCTATGACGAAGTTCTGGCCTAGGGTCTTGGTCGGCCGGACGCCGATTTCCTCGGCGAGCCGCCGGATGTCCGAGGCGCCCATAAGCGGGGCGGGCGCATTTCCGGGCGCAGCCGGGGTCGGTTCAGTCACCTAGGTATCCTATCCCGTGCGTCGGCCCTGTCCGCGGCTGAGTCTGCGGGACAGGGAAAGGGCCGGGCCCGGAAACCCGGACCCGGCCCCTTGTGCGCGCCTTCCGGGCACGCGCTGCGCTAGCGGGAAGCCGCCCAGCCGCAGCCCCAGGGCTGGAGTCCGCGCTGGGCGTACACACGGTTGGCGATATCGATCTGCTGCGCCTTGGTGGCCAGGCTGGCGTTCGGCGCATAGGCGCCACCGCCGGATCCGAGCCAGGTCCGGACATCGAACTGCAGGCCGCCGTAATAACCGTTGCCGGTGTTGACGTTCCAACGGCCGGTGGACTCGCACTGGGCGATCTTGTCCCACATGGCTTCGTTCATCATGGCCGGGGCCCCGGCGCCGGTGTTGGCCGCGGGTTTGGGCTTTTCCTTGGTGCCGACGGTGACTTTCTGGGTGACCGGCGGTGCGCTGACAGTCTCGGAGACCAGGGTCCGGGACGCTTCCCGTCCGTCCACGAGCACGAGCTTGAAGTTTTTGACGGTGGTGCCGGCCGCGCCCGCCTGGGTCACGGTCTTCTCGCCCTTGAACATTTCCGCGCTTTCGGTGGTCAGCGTTTCAAACGGAATAGGCTCGGTGGTTTCTGCGGTCTGGCTGGCGTCCACCCGGGAGACCTTGATGACCATGTCGTTCACGACGTGGGCGTTTCCGGGCTGTGAGGAGCGGTCACTGGCGCCGAGCGACAGGCCGGAATCGTCGAGGACCTCGGAGACAGTGGCCGCGGTCGTGGTGGTGGTGGTGGCGTTGCCGTCCGCAACGACGCTGACGGTCTTTGGTGTGGAGATGGCCACGAACGAACCCGTGACCGCGAGCTGGGCCTCCTTCGGCACCGACACCTCGGAGGCGCTGGCGACGCCGAGTTCGGTCACGAGACCTTCAACGGTCGGCGCCGTGGTGTTAATGGTCCGTTCCGCACCGTCGAGGCTGACCTTGACGGCCTTGGCCAGATTGACGTTGATGACGGATCCGTCCTGCACCCGGGAATCCAATGAGGGGGAAACCCGGTCGGAAGGCTGCAGTTCAACCTTGGCACCCTTCACGACCTGGCCGACGGTGCCGCCGAAGGTCTGGACGGAGCTGACTTTCCCGTCGACATTGAGGGTGATCGTCTTGTTGTTGCCCACGAAGGCAACCAGACCCAGCACGAGTGCCACGAGGACCACGAGCTGCGAGCCGATCTTGACGGGATTGAGCTTGCCATCCGATGTGAAGAACTTGACCACAGACTGTCCGTTTCTCTTGGACCATCCGGGCACGGGGAAGAGCGGGCGCGACAGCCTGCAACGCTCCGGCGCCGCCCGGAGGCGGGACCGGCCGTTCGCGGCTGCTGCAAGCACTGCCATATCTACGACAAGCCACACCACAACAAGAGCGCGCATCTGCTCTGCCTGCCACGATGCACGCCCTGCTGGAGTGGAACTCTCCGAAGGCCTTCCCCGACCCCGGCTACTAACTCCCCACTGTAACCGTAGCGTTATAAAGCGACCAAGCTATTGTGCATACCCGGTATGCCTCAGGGACGCCTCAGGCGACGGGTATCAGGCCCACGTCCCATACGCGCGCTCGGTATTTTCCGCGATCTGCGCGCATAGCCCGGAGAGCTCGGCGCCTGTCAATTCCGCCATGGCCCGCACCGTGTAGGGGACCATGTAGCTCGCGTTCGGGCGTCCTCGGAACGGGTGCGGGGTGAGGAACGGTGCGTCCGTTTCCACCAGGATCCGCTCCGGATCGGCGAGCGCCAGGGCTTCGCGCAGGTTCGCGGCGTTCTTGAAGGTCAGGGTCCCGGCGAAGGACATGTACCAGCCCTCCGTGTTGCATGTCCGTGCGAGCTCCGCATCGCCGGAGAAGCAATGGAACACAACGCGCTCGGGAGCCCCCTCCTCGCGCAGCACTTGGACCACGTCATCGTGGGCGTCGCGGTCGTGGATCTGCAGGGTCAGGCCGAGCCGCTTGGCAATGTCAATGTGGCGCCGGAACGAATAACGCTGGTGGACGAGGCCCTCGCCGTCGGTCCGGTAGAAGTCGAGTCCGGTCTCCCCGATGGCCCGGATCCGCGGGTGCGATGCCAGGGCCTCAATCTCGGCCAAGGCCTCCTCCAGCTCACCGCGCGCGGCGTAGCCGGGAGCGTCGTTGGGGTGCAGCGCTACGGCGCCCAGCAGCCGCGGGTCCAGGTCGACGGCCCGGACCGCGAAGCGCGACGATGCAAGGTCGCACCCCACCTGCACCGCCCCCCTGACCCCGACGGCCTCCGCAGCGTCAAGGGCGTCCTTGATCCGGACTGCGACGTCGTCGTCCGGGAAATCGAGATGGGTGTGGTTGTCCATCACCGGCACGGGAAGCGGCTCCGGAGCGGGCGGATAACCGTGCCGCCCGGTTCCGTCGCTGCCGGGCATCCGGTACGGCACGGGGGTAAGGGAAGTGACCATCCGTCAAGCCTAACTGGGTCGAAACTGAGATTTGCCGCCTCTGCACTGTCAGGTCCGGCCCAGGTCTTAGTACTCTGGTATAACGCAGGCGAATACCTGATGAAGGCGCCGGTAGCCGTAGCCGGTCGCTCCCGGGAACCGCCAGGGCTGAAAGGCTGCCGATGGACTACCAGCGCACTTCCCTCGACGAGGCCCTAACCGAGGACCAGGGCCTGCGGCCGGTCCCTGACGGCGTCTCGGACAGGACGGGACGCCGTCCTGCCCCGCAGGTGCCGCCCGCCATGGACACCGCGGCGTTCCACCAAGCCAGCACCCGGATTCTCGCGTCCATCAATACCGTCATTGACGGCAAGGCCGACGCGGCCCGGATGGCGCTCACCGTGCTGCTGGCGCAGGGCCACCTGCTCGTCGAAGACGTCCCCGGCGTCGGCAAGACGCTGCTCGCCAAGACTCTGGCCCGGAGCATCCACGGTTCCGTGAGCAGGATCCAGTTCACTCCGGATCTGCTGCCCTCCGACGTTACGGGTGTGTCCATTTACAACCAGGCTTCCAGGACGTTCGAGTTCCGCCCCGGGGCCGTGTTCGCCAACATCGTGATCGGGGACGAAATCAACCGCGCCTCGGCCAAGACCCAATCGGCCCTGCTGGAGTGCATGGAGGAACATCAGGTCACCGTTGACGGCCGTTCCTACCAGCTGGATGAGCCGTTTATGGTGGTCGCGACGCAGAACCCCATCGAGATGGAGGGGACGTATCCGCTTCCGGAAGCGCAACGGGACAGGTTCATGGCGCGCATCTCGATGGGCTATCCGGACCGGGAAGCGGAACTGCAGATGCTGGAGACGCACCAGTCAACATCACCGCTGACCCGGGTGGCCGCCGTCGTGACGGCGGCTGAAGTGGCCGCCATGATTGCCACCGTGCAGCAGGTCTACGTGGCACGCTCGATCAAGGAATACACGGTAGCCCTGGGTCACGCCACCCGTGAAAGTCCCCTGCTCCGGCTCGGCTCCAGCCCGCGGTCCATGCTGCAGCTGCTGCGCGCGGCCAAGGCCACGGCCGCCCTGGCAGGCCGGGACTTCGTGGTGCCCGATGACCTCATCAGCGTCGCTGAACCCGTACTCGCCCATCGGCTCATTCTCGAACGCAAGGCCGTCAGCACGGGCGAAACGGCCCAAAGCGTCATCCGTTCAATCCTGGCCTCGGTTCCGGTCGGCACGGAGAGCACGGCCGGACCCGGTGGCAGGCGCGCGGGACGGGAGAAGGCCCCGGGTCTTGCACCGGTGCCGAAGCTGCCGGGCCCGGCCTAGGAAACCGCACGGACATGGCGCTACTGGACCGTTTCCCGCGACACGCCTTCAGCTCCCGGGGGTGGGGGCTGCTGGCGGCCGGAGCACTGGCCCTGCTGGCAGCCCAGATCACCGGCCGGCGGGACCTGCTGGCCCTGGCAACCCTGCTGATCGTCCTGCCCCTGCTGGCCCTGGCCGGAACGCGGCTGCTCCGGCCCCGGTTCCGGGCCTACCGGGAATTCAGCCCCGCGACGGTGGAGACCGCAGCCAGGTCCGCCGTGCGCCTGGCCGTCAGCAGGAGTACTGCCGGATCCGGGCATGTCATGATGGCGGAGCGGCTGCCGCCGAGGTTCGGGGAATCCCCCGCGTTCCGATTCCCCTCACGCTCCAGCGCCGGCGGCACCAGCTACTACGAGTACCACCTGCGCTCCCGTCAACGCGGGCAGTTCCTGATCGGGCCGGTCACCGCCGAGATCAGTGATCCGTTCGGGCTCGCACGCCGCCGCCAGGCCGTCGACGACGGCGACCTCCTCACGGTGACCCCCGCCGCCGTCGACCTGTCCCCCACCGGGCTGGCCGGCGCCCGCGGGTACGAGGGCGCCACGCCCACACGGGCGGGCGCGAATCCCAGCAATGACGACATCATGACCCGCGACTACCGTCCGGGAGACCCGATGCGCCGCGTCCACTGGCCGGCGACCGCACGTCACGGCGCGCTGATGGTCCGCCAGGAGGAATCCGTTGCCACCCCGGAAGCGACGATCATTATGGACCAGCGGCTCTCCGCATTCCCGGATGCCGGCCCGTCCCCGCGGCCCGGTGCACGCCGGTCCGGCAACGGCGGCGGCGTCGGCGTCGGCGTCGGCGTCGGCCAAGAACTGCACACTTGCGACGGTTTTGAGTGGGCGGTCACGGCGGTTATGTCCGTCAGCGCGCATCTCGCCGGCCGCAACTACAAACTGCGCTGCCTGGATGTGACCGGTTCACCGGCATTCCTGCTCTCGCCCTCGGCGCCGGAGCCCGCCGTCGAGGAATATGTCGGCGCGGCCGGGCTCCAGTCTGTGGCGGCGAGCCTGGCCGCCGTCCATCTCTCCGGCCCGCCGGTGCCCGGCGCACCCCTCTCCGGGGCCGGGGCGTTGCCTTTCGAAGACAGGCTCATGGACAAGCTCGCAGCCCACCGCCACCTCGGGCCGATCCTCGCCGTCACGGGGAAGCTGACGCTGGCGGAGGCCCGCGCCCTGTCCCCCGCGGCCGGACTCGGCGCCAATGCCTTCGCGCTCGTGATCACGGACAGCCTGCAGGACACCGAGGATGTCCTGGATGTCCTGCGGCTGGGCGGCTGGCGGGCCGTCGCGGTCACCGCCGCCACCGCCCTGCCGGCCGCCTGGGCCGCCTACGACGACACGGCCGGCACCAGCCGGCAAAACGCCGGTGAGCGGCGATGACCTTGGCCCCGCAGCGCCCCGGCACCGGCCCGGCGCCGGCTGACCCGGCACAGTCGACGGTCCTCGCCCCCCGGGCCCGCCCGGCTCCGGCCGGGCCGGGCGCGCAGCCCTGGGTGATGGGGGTTGCAGTCGCCGTCGCCGTCGCCGGTGCGGCCCTTGGACTCAACGGGGTGCTGCGCGCGTGGATGTGGTACTCGCCGGTGCTGACGACGGTCCTTGCGGTCACCTTTAGCATGGCGGCCCTCCGGTCGCTCCGGGTCCGCAGCCTGCTGGTGGCCGCCGGCGGCTTGGCGGCCCTGATCATGGTCCTGACGTTTACCTTCTTCCGCCAGCACAGTATCGCCGGATTCATTCCGTCCGGCGACACGATGACCCAGGTCGGCAGGTTCCTTCGCCGGGCCAGTCAGACGGTGCTGGCCGAAAGCGCACCCGTCGCCCCCAACGCCGGCATTGTGATGGTGACGTGCGCACTCCTGGGTGTGCTCGTGATCCTCATTGATGCCCTGGCATTCCCGCTCTCATCCCCGGCAACCAGCGGTATCGGCATCCTTGCCATCCTCGTGGTGCCCGCGATCATCAAGCCGCAAAGCGTTGGGGTGGCGGGCTTCCTGGGCGCCGCCGTCGGCTACCTGCTGATCCTGGCGTGCAGCCACTGGTTTGCGCCCGATCCCCGCACCGGGGCCGACAGTGCCCGGACGCCGGGCCAGTTCCGTCAGGCCGCGGTGGCCGGCTCCGCGGCCCTGACGCTCACGCTGCTGCTCCAGCCACTCATTCCGGGCTTTGACCGTGGCACGTTTCCGCAGGGTTCCAGGCTGAATCCCTTCGGCGTGGCGAGTGGCCTCAACCCCATGATCACCCTCGGTAGCAGCCTGCGCAGCCCAGAGGGCGGCGGCCGCATCACGTATGCCACCAACGCGCCCACAACCCCGTACCTGCGCTCCGTCACCGTCGACACATTTGACGGCGAGGCCTGGGCACCGGATGACCGGGAGCCGTTCCGCCGGCCGGGAACCGGCAGGATGGACTCCGGACTTGAGCCTGCCCCCGCCGAGCTGCGGGTGGTCACGGCCATCAGGACGGGCCGGTTCACCAGCCCGTACCTGCCCGTTCCGTATGCCCCGGAGTCTGTCAGCGGACTCACCGGACGCTGGAGCTGGGATCCTGCGACACTGAGCATCCGGGGCACAGATACCGACACCCGTGACCAGCAATTCACCGCCATCTCCGTCACCCCGCAGCTCTCCGCGGAACTGCTGGCCCAGTCCGGCGGATCTCCCGAGGGCGTGGCCGAGCTGTTTGTCCGCCCGCCGGCCAACATCCCGGACGTGGTCCGCCAGACCTCCGCCTCAGTCGTTGCCGGTTCCACCACCCCGTACGCGCGGGCCATGGCGATCCAGCAGTACCTGCGTTCTGCCGAGTTCCGGTACTCGCTGGAGTCGCCGGTGCAGGGCGGCTACGACGGCAACGGCATGTCCGTCGTGGCGGACTTCCTGGCGCAGAAGAGCGGTTATTGCATCCATTTCGCTTCGGCGATGGCCGTGATGGCCCGGCTGGAGGGGATCCCGAGCCGGATCGCGGTCGGTTACGCCCCCGGAAGACCCACCGGGGCTACGGTGTCGGTCGCAGGGCAGGGCCCGTTGCCTGAATACGAGGTCGATGCCCGTGACGCCCATGCCTGGCCGGAGCTGTATTTCCAGGGCGTCGGGTGGGTAGCGTTCGAACCGACCCCTTCGCGGGGCCTGGTGCCGGCCTATGCCTCGGTCCCCACCGGATCCGGCGGTGCCAGCACCAACGAACCCGATGACCCGGTGATCCCGGCCGACGGGGAAGCCCTCACACCGCCGACCCCCCTGGCGCCCGTGCCCCTGCCGGGTGCCGCGGCCCCGTCCGGGGCCGGCGTGAATCAGGCCTCCGAGCATCTGGGCACGGGTGCGGCGGTCCTCCTGATCACGCTGCTTGCAGCGCCCCGGCTGGCCCGTGACGCCATCCGGCGGCGCCGGCTTCGGAGCACCGGTCCGGCCTCCCGGCCAGCGGCCGCGCAGCGTGCCTGGGCCGAAGTTCGGGACCTGGCCGCCGATTTCGGCCTGGTGGCCGGGACCGGGGAGACGGCACGGCAGTTCGTGGAGCGGCTGCTGGCGTCCGGGCTTCTCGGGGCGCCCGGCGGGATGAACACTCCGGCCCAGCGCGCCGCGGAGTCCCTGCGGGAGGACTTCGAGCATCAGGAGTACGGCCGGCCGGCCGCCGGAACCGCGCCGGGATCCGGTGCGGCCGGCAGCCGCTCCGCGGAAATCAGGACCGCCCTGCTGCGCGCGGCCCTGCGGTCCAATGCGAAACCGCTCGTCCGGCTCCGCGCCGAGTTGTTTCCTCCGTCGGTCACGGCCGCCTGGCGGCGGGCACCCGCGTCCGGTTTCCGGCCATGGGCGCAAACGGCAAGGCGCACCGCGCGGGGCGTCGCGGATACCGGGATACGGATCCGGGACGCCGTCCGCACAGTGCGCCGGGGCTAGCAGCCTCTCGGCGGGCCGGCCGGGCGGGCTAGCCTGCGTACGGGTCGGCGATGCCGATGTACTGGGTGTAGAGGTATTCCTCGATGCCTTCGAGGCCGCCTTCACGGCCCAGGCCGGACTGTTTGACGCCGCCGAAGGGTGCCGCGGCGTTGGAGACCACCCCGGCGTTCAGGCCCAGCATGCCGGTCTCCAGGCGCTCGCCCATCCGGATGCCGCGGTTGAGGTCCTTAGTGAAGACGTAGGCCACTAGGCCGTACTCGGTGTTGTTCGCGAGCCGGACCGCCTCGTCCTCGGTATCGAAGGTGATGATCGGCGCGACGGGGCCGAAGATTTCCTCGGACAGGATCCGGGTGCCTTCGCCGACGCCCTTGAGGATGGTCGGCTGGTAGAAGTACCCGGGGCCCTCGACAGCGGCCCCGCCGATCACGGCGGATGCTCCGGCAGCTACGGCGTCCGTGACGAGCTCGTGGACTTTGTCCCGGCTCTTCGCATCGATCAGCGGGCCGACCTTGGACTCGGGCTCCGTGCCGCGGGCAGTGGTCATGTCCGCCATCTTCGCGGCGAACTTCTCCGCGAACTCGTCCACGACGGATTCGTGCACGATGAAGCGGTTCGCCGCCGTGCACGCCTCGCCCATGTTCCGCAGCTTGGCCAGCATCGCCCCGGCAACGGCGGCGTCGACGTCGGCGTCCTCAAAGACCACAAACGGGGCGTTCCCGCCGAGCTCCATCGAAGTGCGCAGGACCGTCTCGGAGGCATCCGCCAGCAGCCGGCGGCCCACTTCGGTGGAGCCGGTGAAGGAGAGCTTCCGGAGCCGGGAGTCCTTGATCAGCGGTCCTGTCGTCGCGCCGGCCGTCGAGGTGGGGATGAGGTTCAGGACCCCGGACGGCAGCCCGGCCTCCATCATCACCGCGGCGAACAACTGGCTGGTCAGCGGGGTCAGGTTCGCGGACTTGAGCACCATCGTGCAGCCCGCGGCCACGGCCGGGGCGACTTTGCGGGTCGCCATTGCCAGCGGGAAGTTCCACGGGGTGATCAGCAGGCACGGGCCCACCGGCTTCTTGGTCACGAGCAGCCGTGATTTTCCGTCCGGGGAGACCGAGTACCGGCCAAAGGCACGGACGGCCTCCTCGGAGAACCAGCGCAGGAACTCCGCACCGTAGGTGACCTCGCCGCGGGCCTCCGCCAGGGGCTTGCCCATCTCAAGGGTCATCAGGAGCGCGAAGTCCTCGGCCCGTTCCGTGATGAGCTCGAACGCGCGGCGCAGGATCTCCCCGCGCTCCCGGGCCGGGACCTTCGCCCAGGAATCCTGCGCGGCCGCGGCGGCATCCAGTGCCGCGGCGGCATCCTCGGGGCCCGCGTCGGCAATGCTCAGCAGCACCCGGCCCGTTGCGGGGTCCTCGACCTCGAAGGTCTTCCCGGACGCGGCCGGACGCCACTGCCCGTCGATCAGCAGGCCGGTGGGCACGGAGGCCAGCAGCGCGCTCTCGCGCTCCTCGGAAACAATGGGCTGGGCAGTTACGGTCACAACGACTCCCTCGTCAGCAATGCGGTTTGAACTCGGATTTCAACGGCGTGCGGGCTTGGCAGGCAAGCCCGGTACGCGCGGTGGGATTACAGTCACGGTACTGCCGGGGGCTTCGGCACGTCTATGCATGTCCGCACTGCCCCGGCCGGACCTCGATGTGCAGTTGCACAACGGGGTGCGGTGCGCCCTTGCACGGCTTCCGTTCCGCGCGCCGGCGCTGCGCTGCCCGGTCAGCGTGAGGCCAGGACCGCCGCATACAGCTCCCGCTTGCTGACCCTGACGTCCTCAGCGACGGCGGCGACGGCCTCCTTGAGCCTGATGCCTTGCTCCACAAGTCCGTTGACGGCCGCCACGTGGTCCTCCGGACGGCCAGGGTCGCGTTCCGGGGCGCCGCCCACCACGACGGCGATTTCGCCGCGGACTTCATTGGTCTCGGCCCACTGCAGCAACTCCCGCAAGGTGCCGCGGATGACTTCCTCATAGGTCTTCGTCAGTTCCCGGCACACGGCGGCGCGGCGGTCGGCGCCAAACCGTTCTTGCAGTGCCCGAAGCATCGGTTCGAGCCTGTGCGGGGCTTCAAAGAACACCATGGTGCGGCGTTCAGCGCCAAGGTCCGCGAGCCGTGAAGAGCGTTCGCCGGCCTTGCGCGGCAGGAAACCTTCGAAGCAGAACCGGTCGGTCGGCAGCCCTGAGAGCGCCAGCGCTGTCAGGACGGCGGACGGGCCCGGAGCGGCCGTGACCCGCAGCCCGGCGGCCACGGCCCCCTCGACGAGGCGGAAGCCCGGGTCCGAGACGGACGGCATCCCGGCATCGGTCACCATGACCAGGGTTTTTCCGGACTTGACCTGCTCCAACAGCTCCGCGGTCCGGGTCGCTTCATTGTGCTCGTGATAGCTGATGATCCGGCCGGCCACGGTGATGCCCAGGTTCTGGACCAGCCGATGCAACCTGCGGGTATCCTCGGCCGCGACAATATCCGCCGTCGCCAGCAGTTCGACGAGCCGGGCCGTGGCGTCGCCGGCATTGCCGATCGGAGTTGCGGCCAAAACGATCCGGCCCGGTCCCCCGGGGGACGAATCGTCAGCCGGCAGGATACCGCCGGGCCGGGCCTCCGTAGCCGGGACTCGGTCGTCGGCGGCAGGGATCGGGGCGGTGCTGGGTTCATGGTCCACACGACCAGCCTACTGCGGGCGGGAGCCACCGGCCGCAAAAGGTAGCATGGGCAACGTGACGCAGACTCCCGCCCAGGCGCCCGAGGCCGCAACGGAACAGCCCGCTCCCGCCGGGGGCCCGGCCGGCGCGGCCTCCCCGGGCGACGCAGACCGCACGGCCCTGACCGGTCGCACCGGCCGCCGCGCGGAGCGCCGGTCCGGGGCCGACTCCGGGGGTCCGGCCGGTTCCGGCACCGGCCGCAGCGCCGGACGGAACCTGGCGGGCCACCGCTGGATCGCCCGCCCGGCCGAGGCGTTCACCCCTGAGGCGCTGCGTCAGCGCCTCATGGGTGAAATCCGGAGCTGGCGTGACTATCCGGCGTCGCTCCGGCTGTGGTTCTGGCTCATTCCGGTGCTCACCGCCGGTCTCGGCGGCATCCTGCGCTTCGTTCGGCTCGACACCCCGCGCAGCCTCGTCTTCGACGAAACCTACTACGTCAAGGACGCCTACTCCTTCCTGGTCAGCGGCTATGAGCGGAGCTGGCCCGAGAAAGCCAACGAGTCCTTCGTTGCCGGCAACCCGGGCGTGCTGCTGGACAGCGCCGAATATGTGGTGCACCCGCCGGTCGGCAAGTGGATGATCGCGGCCGGAATGTGGCTGTTCGGCCCGGATAATCCCTTCGGCTGGCGTTTCGGGGCGGCACTGACCGGGACCCTGTCCATCTTCTTGTTGGCGCTGATCGCGCAGAAGCTCTTCCGTTCCCTGACCCTCGGGGCTGTCGCCGGGGTGCTGCTCGCCGTCGACGGCCACCATCTGGTGCTGTCCAGGACGTCCCTGCTCGACATTTTCCTGATGTTCTGGCTGCTGGCAGCGTTCGGCGCGCTGCTGATGGACCGCGACGACGGCAGGCGCCGCCTGGCGGAGCGGCTCGGCCGGCAGGCTGCGGCGTCGCCTGCCGGGTATCCGTCCGGGCTGCAACTCACGGTAGGCCCCTGGCTCGGTATCCGGTGGTGGCGCCTTGCTGCGGGCGTCTGCCTGGGCCTGGCCGTCGGCACCAAATGGTCCGCCCTGTTCTTCCTCGCCGCCTTCGGGCTGCTCGCCGTGTTCTGGGATCTGAGCGCGCGCCGGATCGCCGGGGTCCGGGCCTGGATCAGCGGCGGCATCCTCAAGGACGGCGTCGCCGCTTTCCTGGCCATCGTGCCGGTGGCCGGCATCGTCTACGCTGCCACCTGGACAGGCTGGTTCCGCTCCACGGACGCGTACTTCCGGCGCTGGGCACAGTCAGTTCCCTCCGCCGAGTGGGGCTGGCTGCCGGACCCGGTCCGGTCGCTGGCCCACTACCACCGCGAGGCGTACACCTTCCACCAGGGGCTCAGCTCCGACCACCCGTATGAGGCCAGCGCCTGGAGCTGGCTCGTGATGGGCCGGCCCACGTCCTTCTTTTACGAGTCCCCGGAGCAGGGCACCCCCGGCTGCGCCATGGAGAACTGCACCACGGCGATCCTCTCGGTCGGCAACCCGCTGATCTGGTGGAGCGCGGCAGCGAGTCTCGGCATCATCATCTTCTGGTGGGCGGGCCGGCGCGATTGGCGTGCGGGAGCCATCCTCGCCGGAGTGGCCGCAGGCTACCTCCCGTGGTTCATGTATCCGGAGCGAACCACATTCTTCTTCTACGCCCTGTCCTTCGAACCGTTCCTCGTGCTGGCCCTGGTCTACTGCCTGGGCCTGGTGCTCGGCCGCCGGTCGGACCCGGCCTGGCGGCGCCGCTCCGGGTTGTATCTCGTGACCCTGTTCGTTGTGACGGCCGTTCTCGTGTCGGCGTTCTTCTATCCGGTCTGGACCGCGGAGGTCATCTCCTACCAGGACTGGCGTTTCAGGATGTGGATGCCGTCCTGGATCTAGGGCAGGATGGCAGGAGAGACCCCGGCGCCGCCCGGGCGGCCCGGGAAGGGAGACTCGGTGTGAGGGAAGCAAGTACCGCGCTGCTGGCGGAACTGGATCCGAACAGCAACGTCACGGACCTGCTGCTCGAGCAGCACGCCAAGGATTCCGCGCATTCCCTCTACGCCCGCAAGCACTCCGGCGGCTGGACCAACGTCACGGCACATCAGTTCCTCGATCAGGTCACCGCCCTCGCGAAGGGCCTGATCGCCGGCGGCATCACCCCGGGCGAGACAGTCGCCGTGATGTCCGGCACCCGGTATGAATGGACCGTCGTTGATTTCGCCATCTGGTTCGCCGGCGGCGTGACCGTTCCGATCTACGAAACATCCTCCGCAGACCAGGTCGAATGGATCCTGCACAACAGCGGTGCCCGGCGGGTCTTCGTCCAGGACCGCACCATGGCCGGCCTGGTCCGGAGCGTGCTGGATTCCTCCGCGCTGCTGGCTGACTCGCTCATCTCGGTCATCCGGATGGAGTATGAGGGCGACGCCCCGCATCTAGCGAGTCTCGCCGCGGCCGGCAGCGGCGTGGGCGACGGCGAGCTCGAACGCCACCGGTCGGCGGCGGGACTCGCGGATGTTGCCTCGCTCGTCTATACCTCAGGCACGACGGGCCGGCCCAAGGGCTGCGAGATCACCCACGGCAACTTCGCCCTGGTCGCCAAGAACATCATCCTGTTCCTGCCCGATGTGCTCCTGCCGCACGGCGCCCGGACCCTGATGTTCCTCCCGCTGGCGCACGTCCTGGCCCGGGCCGTCCAGTTGATCTGCCTGAATGCCGGGGTCACGCTGGGGCACACTGCCAGCGTCAAGGACCTGCCCGCAGATCTGCGCGGCTTCAAGCCGACCTTCCTGCTGGTGGTCCCACGGATCCTGGAGAAAGTCCATGCCGGCGCTGCGCAGAAGGCCGCACTCGCGCACCGCGGGTGGCTCTTCGACGCCGCCGCGGCCACCGCCGTCAGCTACTCGGAGGCCGTCGACGCCGCCGCCCGGGGCGCGGGCACCGGCCCCGGGCGGCTGCTGCGGGCCCGGCACGCGGTGTTCGCCCGGTTGGCGTATCCGAAGCTGCAGCAGGCCCTCGGCGGGCACCTGCGCTACGCCGTGTCCGGAGCCAGCCCGCTACGGTTGCGCGATGCGCATTTCTTCCGCGGCGCCGGGATCCCGGTGCTGGAAGGCTACGGCCTCACCGAGACGACGGCGCCGTGTACGGCCAACACACCGGGGCTGACCAAAGTCGGCACGGTCGGCATCCCGATCCCCGGCACCACCATCAGGGTCGCGGACGATGGCGAAATCCTGGTCAAGGGAATCGGTGTCTTTAACGGCTACCACGCCGACCCGGACGCCAATGCGGCAGCTTTTGAGGACGGGTTCTTCCGCACCGGAGACCTCGGGTTCCTGGACGCGGACGGCTTCCTTACCGTCACGGGGCGGAAGAAGGACCTGCTGGTCACCGCCGGAGGCAAAAACATCGCGCCGGGCCCGCTCGAGGAAAAGATCCGGGAGCACCTGCTCGTCGGCCAGGCAGTAGTCGTAGGCGACGGCAGGCCGTTCGTCGCAGCCCTGGTCAGCCTGGATCCGGAGGGCCTGCAGCAGTGGTGTGCCCGGCACGGTCATCCGGCGCTGAGCCCCGCCGATGCCGCCGCGAACGGAGCCGTCCGGGCGGCCGTCCAAGCAGCCGTCGATGAAGCGAACAAGCTGGTCGCCCGCGCGGAATCCATCCGTAGCTTCGTCATCCTGGACGCTGACTTCAGCGTGGAATCGGGCTACCTGACGCCGTCACTGAAACTCATGCGGGACGCCGTCGTCAGGGACTTCGGCGCCCACATCGACCGGATTTACGGCTAGCGCCGGCTGCCGGACTCCTGGGCCTGCGTCTCCTCGGAGGCATCCCGCCCGCCGGATTCTTCCGTGGCCGCGGCCTCCTTCGCAAGGCCGCGGCGCTTGCGGGTCGGCCATGTCAGGACCGCGGTAAGCGCGGCTGCGACGAGGACCAGGACGGCGATAACGATCCCTGCATCCACCCAGAACTGGCCCGGGAAGAGCCGGATCAAAGTGTCCTGCAGTGAGAACGTCCAGGTGCCGCTGGCGAAGAAGATGCTGTGGAAATCAGCAAAGAACTGCTCCCATCCCAGCGAGGCGAGCACGCCGAGGCCGATGATGATCACGAGGGTCGCGATGGAGCCGGCGAACAAGCCGCGGCGCACTCCCCCGGGGCTTCGCCGGCGGAGGTAGAGCATGGCCACGACGCTGAACAGGATCAACACGAAGCCGGCCGTGAAGGCGGACAGGATCACCAGCTTCACGTCAGCCATGTGGCTGACTTCCGCGGAGGTGAAAAGATTATCGCCGCTGCGGTCGACAAGCTCGCCGAGGTAGCGGGCGCCGGACCAGTTGCTGAGGTAGTCCACGGCGTAGGACCCGTACGTCATGCGGTCATCGGTACTGAACCCGTACCCGTCCCCCGGGAACCCGGGGCGGTTGTATTCCACCCAAAGGAACAGCGGACTGGTCACGGCGCGGACCGCGAGGACCAGCAGGATGACCGGGTAGAAGACCGCGAGCAGGACCTGCATGACGCGCGGGGCGACCGGCTTGGCTTTGGCCGCCTGCTCGCGTTCCGCGTTCCGGCGCTCCACCTCTTCCTGCGGCGGGCGGACCTGCAGCGCAGAGATCCGGGACGGATCGGTCGCCCCCGTCCCGGCGGCCGCCTCTGCCGCTTTACGGACGGCACGCGAGTCAGGTTGCTTCCACGCTGCCGGTGGCACCGGCGGAACCGGCGGCGCCGACTGCCCGGCTTGCGACGGGATCGCCGGGTCCTGCGCTCCTTGCGGCGGGCGGCCGTCGGACTCTTTCGCCGGAGCGGGGTCCTGCTGCGGAGCCGTGTCCCCCGCCCGCGCGGCGGCCTGCCCGGATCGGGCCTCCGCCGCCGGTCCGTCGGTGCCCTCGCTGGAGTTCGCGGCCGCTGGGGCCGGCTTCATCCAGTCAAAAGCGGGTTCGTCGCTGTCGCGGGAGGGATCCAGCAGTGGATCCTGCCGTTCGGGAGGGGTGGGACTCTTGTCAGTCACTTCAGCTTCGCTTCCATAGGATTCCGCGCCGCCCGGCCTGGACCCGGCACCGCACTTATCTGTTTCCGAGCCTACCGTCAGGGCATCGCACCGGGCGAAGAGCCACCCCGGGCGAGGCGTCCAAATCAAAGAATCGCAGCCGGGGCGTGCCGGGAGCGTGCCGTCCGGCCCGGACCGGCGGCCTGCAAGTCAGTTGGCGTATTCCGCCCACGGAATGTTCCAGTCGCCGAAGCCGTCGTCGAAGTGCGCGAACTCCCCGTCGGTGTTGATCACCTGGACGACGTCGCCGGTGGTCATGTTATTAAAGACCCAGGCGGCCCCGCTGACGGGCATGCCGATACAACCATGCGAAAGATTGGCTTTGCCGAGGTAGGGCATCGCGGAGTCCAGGGCCTGATGGATGTATGCGCCGCTTGGCGTCAGCCGGAAGGCATATTCCACATCGATTTCCCCGTAGTAGGCCGGATCTCCGGGTTTAAGACCGATGCTCGCAGCGACGAAGTGGTCGTAACGCCGCTTCTCCATCAGGACCAGGTAGCCCCGCGCGGACGGAAACCGCTGATCTCCCATGGTGACCGGCCAACTGCCGGCGGGAACGTCATTGATGCTGACGGAGAATGTGTGGGCTGCCGCATCGGCGACTGCCACCTTCTTGTCACCGATATGGACCGTCACGGTCTTGTTGAAGTTGCCGATCTGGCCGTTGCCCAGCTCAACACCGAACATCTTCATATCCATCGTGATGGTGCTGTTGGCAGCCCAGAAGGTCTCGGGCCGGTAGCGGACCATCCGGTCGCTGAACCAGTGGAAGTCGCCCACCTGGCCGGACGTTGAGGTGATGGTGAGCGCGTTTTCAACAATGTCCCGATTCAGCACCGGTTCGCTGAAGACAACCTGCAGGGGCTGCGCGACGCCGACCTTCATGCCGTCCAGCGGATAAATGGCCGCGTCGGCCTCATTGGCGGCGACGACGGTCGTAAATGTCCGGCTGTCCTGCGTGGTCCGCCCGGCGGCGTCCGCGACGGTGTACGTGTAGGTGTAGCGGGTATCGAACTTCAAGTTACCGGCGGAGGTCCAGGTGGTCCGATCGGCGCTCAGTACCCCCGGCACCCGGTCACCGGCGGCGCTCGTCAGGGCGGCCCGGTCGACGCTGCCGTTGGTGACGGTGAGGGTCACGGGCGCGGCCGGATTGACCTCCTTGGCACCGGCGGCCGGGATCACCGCAGTTTCCGCCGGGGTCGCGGATTCCGCCGGATCCCCCGCCGCCCCGGCGCTGCTGCGGGAAGGGTCCGGACCAGCGGCCCCAAGCGCGCCGCAGCCTGTGGCCAGGGCGCAGACAAGCCCCAGCACGGCGATGTTACGGCCGGCAGTGCGGCGTAAGGATGCCATCACAGGTTCGGGTCTTTTCCATGCGTCATGCTGCCAGCATAGGCGAATCGGGCGCCAAGCCCGGCCGGTTTCCGGCACGATCCGGTTACAAAGCCGGCTGCGGCGCCGCTGCCGCAAGGGCCCCGGACCGCGTGTGTTCCAGCGGTCCGGGGCCCCTCGTTGTCCAACAGGTGCGCTAAGTGCCGCGGCGCCGTGCCGGGCGTCCGGTGCTCCTAGTAGCGGTAGTGCTCAGGCTTGAACGGGCCGGCGACGTCCAGGTCCAGGTATTCAGCCTGCTCCTTGGAGAGTTCGGTCAATTCCACGTCCAGGGCGGCGAGGTGCAGCCGGGCCACCTTCTCGTCCAGGATCTTCGGCAGCACGTAGACCTGCTTCTCGTACTCGCGCTCACCCTCGGGCTGGTCCCGCTTGGTGAAGAGTTCGATTTGCGCGATCGTCTGGTTCGCGAAGGAGTTGCTCATGACGAACGACGGGTGGCCGGTAGCGTTGCCGAGGTTGAGCAGGCGGCCTTCCGAGAGGACGATGATGGACCGTTCCTCCTCGGTACCGGCGTCGAAAACCCATTCGTGCACCTGGGGCTTGATCTCGACCTTGGTGATGCCGGGGATCCGGGCCAGGCCGGCCATGTCGATTTCGTTGTCGAAGTGGCCGATGTTGCCGACGATGGCCTTGTCCCGCATGCCGGCCATGTGCTCGGCCAGAATGACGTCCTTGTTTCCGGTCGTGGTGATGAAGATGTGTCCCTCGCTGAGGACGGATTCCAGTTTTGCGACCTGATAGCCGTCCATGGCCGCCTGAAGCGCGCAGATCGGGTCGATTTCGGTGACGATGACGCGCGAGCCCTGGCCGCGGAGGGCTTCCGCCGCGCCTTTTCCGACGTCCCCGTAGCCGCAGACGACAGCGACCTTGCCGCCCATCAGCACATCCGTGGCACGGTTGATGCCGTCCGGCAGGGAGTGCCGGATGCCGTACTTGTTATCGAATTTGCTCTTGGTGACCGAGTCGTTGACGTTGATCGCCGGGAACAGCAGTTTGCCCTGCTCGGCGAGCTGGTAGAGGCGGTGCACACCCGTGGTGGTTTCTTCGGTGACGCCCAGCAGCCGCGAACCGATCCTGGTCCATTTCTGCGGATCCGCCTGCAGCGAGGCACGCAGCACGCTGAGGAAGACGGCGCCTTCCTCGGACTCGTCGGCAGCAGTGGCCGGCACGGCGCCGAGGGCTTCAAATTCGACGCCCTTGTGCACCAGCATGGTGGCGTCGCCGCCGTCGTCCAGGATCATGTTCGGTCCAAGGTCCGGGTTGGCGTCCGCGCCGGGCCAGGTCAGGATCTGCTCGGCAGTCCACCAGTACTCCTCGAGGGTCTCCCCCTTCCAGGCGAAAACCGGGACACCCTGCGGATCCTGCACAGTTCCGTTGCCCACGACGACGGCGGCGGCGGCCTCATCCTGGGTGGAGAAGATATTGCAGGAGGCCCAGCGGACCTCGGCGCCGAGTGCGGTGAGCGTCTCAATCAGGACTGCGGTCTGGACGGTCATGTGCAGGGACCCGGCGATGCGCGCCCCCTTGAGCGGCTGGCTGGGACCAAACTCCTCGCGCAGGGACATCAGCCCGGGCATTTCGTGCTCGGCGAGGCGGATCTGGTGCCGACCTGCCTCGGCAAGCGCGATATCGGCAATCTTGTAATCGAAAGTCATAGGAATCCTTTGTTCTAACGGCTGGTGTGCCGGTGACCATGAAGTACTTCGGTGCCGCAATCCAATCCGATGGGCGGGCGGCACCGTGGGCGGTGTGCGCCGGCTAATGCGCCGCCGGGGCCCCGTCGTGCCGGTCGGACGGGGCGGCCGCGGCCGCGGCGAGCAGCTCGGGCGGGAGCAGCAATGGAATGCCGTCTTCAATGGTGTAACGGAGCGTCGCCCCGGACTCGTCTGCCGTCGTGGAGACAAGCTCGTCGCCTTCCTGCTCCAGCGGCGATCCGGTGACCGGGCATCGCAGGACGGACAACAGGTCGGGGCTGAGCTTTGGCATGGTGGACGCTCCCTGATGGGCGCCGCAGCAGGCGCCCGTGGCTGACGGATAGTGCAGCTTCCAGCCTACCGCCAGTTGCGCGCTACGACGGCTCGCGCAGGACCCTCAGGTGACCCCGCCGGGCCCCTTCGGCGGGCGCCGGAGCCTCCAGCGCAGGATGCAGGGTTCGCTGTCCCTTGGCGGGGTCCGTCACGGGCGGGCGGGCCGCCGCCTCCCGGACGGCGTTGGCAAGCGCCAGCAGGTCATCGGGGCCAGGACCTGCTGGGGTGGCCGGCAGCGCGAGCCGCAGCACTTCCCAGCCGCGCGGGACGGTCAAGGACCCGGCATGCTGCTCACACAAGTCGTAGCAGTGCGGTTCGGCGTAGGTCGCCAGTGGGCCCAGCACGGCCGTGGAGTCGGCGTAGACGTACGTCAAGGTCGCTACCGCGGAATTGCGGCAGGCTGACCTTGAACAAAGACGAATTGCACCCACGACATCACAGACTACCCTCCCCTGCCGCCGGAACCGCGCATTGAAACGCCGGACGTTCCGGCGGGTCCGGCCGCCGCCCGTGCCGCGGCCGGACAGGCCGTATCGCGTAAATCAGCCGCCGGGTTTAGAGTCGAGGTATGCAGTCATCGCACCATGAATCGGGTTTTACGGTCCGGATGGCTGACCCCGCAGCCGGACCCGCAGCCGCCGGTTCCGCCGCCGCGGGAAAGAGCTTCCGCCAACGGCGCCGGAACCGGCACGGCCGGGGGCTCCGCGGGGAACTCATGCTCCCCGCCCTGCCTGGCTACCGGACCCGGTCCGACCGTTTCGATGATCTGGTGCTGGACTCCGCCCAGCGTTTGCATGACATCTGGGGCAAGCCGCTGGACGGCGTCAGGTTCGCCGTCGACGAGATCCCGCCGGGCCTTGAGCAGTTCGTGGCGGACCGCACGCCCGCACCAATGGGCGCTTTCACGCCGGCTACCCCGGAGGAAGGCCCGGTCATCACCTTGTACCGGAGGGTTGTAGAGCATGCCTGCGGCAGCAGTGAGGAGCTCCCGGACCTCGTCCACGACGTTGTGGTGGAATACACCGCCGAAATGCTGGGTGTGCCACCGGAATCCCTGGATCCGGTCTACCGCCGGCGCTATTAGGGGCCCGGCCGCTAGTAGCCGAGCGTGACCGGAATCTGCTCCTGCCCTGCCGCCTCCGGGGCGACGGTCAGGATCGAAATATCCTGCGTGCCGTCCTGCTGCAGCAGCACGGCAGCGTACGCGGGGTCGCCTGCCGCGGACACGAGGTAACCGACAACGGGGGAACCCCCGAGATCCCCCGGGACCTGGACCGAGGCCGTGGTGCCGCCGGCAATATCCGCAGCCGACGCCGCCCCGATCACGCCGTCGGCAGTGATGGGTGTGTAGGAGATGGTGGTCCTGCCCTCGGGGGCACCGAAGACGAGGCGCCGGTCCCCCGTCGCCGGCACCGGAACCACGTGCTGGCTGCCCAGCCGGGCCGCAGCCGGGGACCAGGCGATATCGACGGCGTCGTCGGCGCTGAGTCCTCGGGTCGCCCGTGCGGCGGCCGCGAAGGAAACGTCCGAGCTCGCGGCCACCGTGTACAGCCCGGCCGGTACGCCCTGCAGGGGCACTTCGGTGACTGATCCGGCTTTTACCGTGACCACGCCACCGCCAGGCAGCGTCGTCCGGCCGTCCCGGCCGTAAAGGTTGATCTCGATCACGGCGTCGGCGGTGCCCGGAACCGTCAGTTGGAGGCCCGGCGCGGCGTCGGCGTAGCCGGGACCGGCGGCGAGTGCGGCCTGGGCCGCGGGATCCTGGATGTCGAGCCCGGTGATCACCTGGCGGATCGCCGGTGTGGCGCCCGGGGTGATGAAGTCCACGCCGCCGGGGGTGAGCCCGCGGAGCACACTCTGCTGGATGTGGGCCGCGACGGGGCCGCCGGCACTCCGCACCCGGACGCTGAGGCTTTCCTGGCCCGGTGCCAGGCCGCCGAGGATGAGGGCGCGGGTGCTGCCCGGGGCCACCAACAGGCCACGGCTGCCCGGGGCCTGGATCTGACCGGCCGCGCCGAATAGTTCGAGGCTGACGGTCGCCGGGGTGCTGGAGGGGTTGCTGAGGTGCAGAACCGCTGACCGGCCGAGGGCCGTATTGGCGCCGACCAGCCAGAGGTCGTTGGCGGGCCGTTGGCAGGAGGCTGCTGCGGAGCCGCGGAGATCCCCGTCGGTCGCGGAATAGCTGACGACCGCTCCGGCGGCGGGCTGGCGGTCATCCAGCGGTTCGGCGGTGAGGGCGCTCACATCGCTGACACCGAGCCCTGCGACGACCCCGGCCCGCTGGGCCGGGGTGCCTGTCACGGCCTCCCCGGCCCCGGTTGCCGGCTCCGGGGCGATTTCCGTCATTGGGCTGCCGTTCATCCCGACCAATCGGCTGCCCGGGATGACGCCCGAGTCTGCGCTGAGCACCACGGCGTTCAGGCTTGTCGCCGCCGTGGCGGATTCCGGGCTGAACTGGGGATCGGTGCCTACCGGGGTCCCTTCGAGCAGCCGGGCCGGGCCCGGGCAGACTCCGATGCTCTGGCCGGCGGGTACGGCCGTGAGCGGTGCCTCCAATTGCCCGTTGGCGGTGCCGGGGATTACAAGGTCCGTTCCCACCACCAGGGCCCCCGCTGCGAGCAGGAGGACCCCGGCGGATACGATCCGGCCTGCGGCTGCGCGCCGGGACATACTCCGGGGCACCCGAACAGGCCGTTTGCCGGCGTCGTCCTTTACGTCCTTATACATGGTGACGTTCCTTACGGAGGGCGGCTTCGCCCCGGGAGATGCCGGTGTGCGGCAGGCGGGACGGCAGCGGGATGGCCAGCAAAACGGTCATCCCGATCAGGACCGCCTGGGCGGTGGCTGCCCAGGGCTCCCACGGCGCGTCATAACGGATGCTGAGCTGCCCACCCTCTGCGGGCAGGGTGAACGCCTGCGCCCAACCGGACGCTGTGGGGCTGAGCCGGTTCCCGTCCAGGGTGGCGATCCAGTTGGGGTCCGCCCGCTCGGTGAGCACCACCAGCCGCCCTTCCGGGCCTGCCGGCACGGCGCCGTCGGCTTTGACTGGTCCTGCCGGGACGGACCCGGTAGTGGCTCCGGCAGCGTCGATAATCCGGACCCGGTGGGCGACGTCCGCGGCACCGTCGGCGGTTTGGTTCAGCGGGTTGATCCGCCACAGCCAACCGACATCGGTGCGCCCCACGGCGACGAGCCCGGGAACAGCGTCCATCCTGCTGGCCGTCAACTGGGCGGCAGTGTCCGAGTCACGCAGGATCACAAAGCCGGTACCAAGGCGCTCCAGGTCCGCCCGGGGATCCACCCCCTCCCCGGCGACCAGGGTCGCTACCACCATGCGCAGGGACGCCCCGACGGGGTCGTCTTCACGCAGGCTCTCCTGGCCCGGCTCCCCCATGATGGTCCGGGCGGCGGCGACGGTGGAGAGTGCGTCCAGGGTGGTTCCCGCTCCCCGCATCAGCGAGGCGGTGAACCCGCCACCGTCGGTGCCGGAGATCACCAGGGTGCGGGTCTGTTCAGGGCCTTCGCCCCGGTCCACCGCGGTGGCAGGAAGGGTGCGGGTGGTGGCCGGCTGGATCAGCCGCGGCGTGCCGGTACCGGAGTCCGCGGACTCCGCCGGCATGGCGGGTTGCAGGGCGTTCCCGGCGGCCCAGACGCTGATCCCGGCGAGCGGCCCGGCCAGCAGCAGGACCAACGTCGTGACCGCGGTCGAACGCAGCAGGATGCCGTGGGCCCTGCCGCCGGCCGCGGCACGGCCGGCGGCCTCCACGAGGGTGTCGGCGGCCAGCAGCGCTGCGCCGAGGAGCGCGAAGGCGGCCGCCGAGACAGCAGGACCGGTAAACGGGGAGACCTGGGTGTCGGCGCCGAGCCCGGTGCCGACACGACCGGCCAGCCAGCCGCCGGCCAGCATGAGCAGCGCCGCAGCCCAGAGGAAGTGGGCGGTCATGGATGCCCGCCCTGCGATGGGCCGGCCGGGGACCATGAGGGCCGCCACGGCGAGCACGAGCACCGGCAGGCCGGTCAGCAGCAAAAGCAGCAGCGCCCAGGGCACCGGGACACCAGCACCGAATCCGCCGGGCAGATTCAGTTCCGGAAGCCCGGCGCCGATCACGAGGGGCTGGCCGAGCACCTGCTGCCATAGCGGGGCGGCATCAAAGCCCAGCGGCAGGCCGGGGTCGGCGAGGAGCGCCCGCGGCCGGTCGATGACGGAGATCGCAAACGGAACAAAGAGGGCCAGGCTCGGCAGCATCGCCCACCAGACGGTCCGGCCGCGGCGTCCCAGCACCACGCCCGCTGCCGCCACGACACCAAGCACCGGCACCAGCAGGGAGGGCGCTGCCGCCGTGACGACCGCGAGAGCCAGACCCGCTGCCGCGGCGGCGGTCCAGGAGGGAGTGCCGTTGACGCCGGCCCGGGGGCGCGCCATCGGGAGGGCGGGAACTTGGACCGGCCCCGTCCCCGGCCGCGGTCCCGCCGTCGAGCCGGTGGCCCGCAGCAGTGCCAGCACGGCCAGCGGAATCATGACGTGCGCGACCAGGGCACCGAGCCGGCCCTGGTTCAGCGCCACCTGCAGGGCCGGAGCGCCGGCCCAGAGAAGGGCGGCCGCCAGGCGCAGGCGGCGGCGGCCGGTCAGCGCGCCGGCCGCAAACCACGCGCCGAGGGCAGACAGCGGCATGGCCAGGATCAGCAGCCAGACCACGCTTCGGTTCGCATCGCCGGCGCCGAAGACACCGAGCAACCACAGGAAATACGCGAAGGGGTCGCCGTGCCCGGGCACGCCGGCGCCGAGGCTGATCCACCACGCCGAGGCGTGGTTCCAGATATCGGCGAGCCGGAGCGACACCGGAATCAAGGCGCCTCCGGCGACAGCCTCGGCCCGGATCAGTCCGGGCAGGCCCGTCAGCGCGGCGGCGCCGGCCAGAAGTACAGCGAACAGCGCTCCGCTGCCAGCCCAGCCCCGTGCGGGTTCGTGCACCAGGGCGAAATCGTCACCGGAGCCTCCGTTGGGCTCTTCGACGAGCGGCGCGGAACCGGCATGGGGGTCGATGTCAGCCGCCCTCAGGGCCTCCATCAGGGATCGCCGGTGGGACCAGACGTCGCGGCGCGAGGTCTGCAGTCCTTGGACTACCGAACGGTGGATCCTTCGGGTGCCCGCCGCGCTGCGCCGGCCGCGGAACACGGCCGCGGGCCGCCCCAGCGCTCCGACAGTGGCCAGCAGCTGCGAGAACCCGTACCCCGGATCTTTCAGGGCCAGGCTCAGGACAAGCTTGAACAAGCTTCCCAGCAGGGCCCCGAAGGCGTGCAGCGGGACTTTCCATCCGGACGCATGCTTGAGGCGGAGGTACACCTGGGCCTTGCGGGCCGCCGTCGCGTTGCCCAGGGCGTGGGGACGGTTCGCGACGTGAAACATCCTGGCACCGGGAACGACCACCACCCGGTGGCCGGCGAGGCGGTTGCGCCAGCAGAAGTCGAGGTCGTCCCCGCTGCCTGGAAGGGCCGGGTCGAAGCCGCCGAGTTTCTCCCAGACGTCGCGTCGAACCAGCATGCCGGCGGAGTTGACGGCAAAGATATCGCTGCGGCCGTTGTACTGTCCCTGGTCGAGCTCGTCGGCGTCGATCAGCGTCAGCCGCTCAGCCCACCTGGTGATCGACAGGCCGACGTCAATGAGCCGCCGCTCGGCGTGCCAGTCCAGCTGTTTACAGCCGGCCACGGTGACGGACGGGGCGCGCTCAACGGCGTGCAGGAGTTCGGCGAGCGCTTCCGGTGCCGGCGCCGCGTCGTCATGCAGGAGCCAGATCCACTCGGCCGCCGGTTTGCCGTCGCCGCGTTCCGTCCAGGGCGCCAGGGCGGCCAGCCCCGCGGACACGGCACCACCGAAGCCGGTTCGCGGCTGGTCGAGGACGCTGACCCGGGCCGGGCCGAGCGCTTGTTCCAGGAGGGCAGCCGAATGGTCGCGTGATCCGGTATCGATGCCGATGATGGCGTCTGCGGGCCGGGTTTGTCCGGCGAGTGCCGCAAGGGTCCTAGGGAGAAAATCACCGCCGTCGTGGGCAACCACGACGGCGGTGATATGTACTTCTTGAAGAATTAGACTGCTCGCTTCCTAAGCCGGCGCCGTTCGCGCTCGGAAAGGCCGCCCCAGATTCCGAATCGTTCGTCGTTCGTCAGGGCATATTCAAGGCACTGCGAGCGGACGTTGCACGCGCCGCACACTTTTTTGGCGTCACGGGTGGAGCCGCCTTTTTCCGGAAAGAACGCTTCGGGGTCGGTCTGGGCGCAGAGCGCATCGGTCTGCCACCCCAGTTCGCCCTCGTCGTCGAAGTCCTGCCGGGCCGGCAGCCCGATCCAGACCGGCTGTGCCAAATGGGTCTGCAGCTCCATCGGGGGGTCGAGCGGATCGGCGCCGCCATCCGGGCCCGCCAGGAGTTCATGGTGTGCCGCGAGGAAAGCCGTCGCGGCATCCTGCAGGGAGTCTTTCGCGTGCTCGTTGTAGCGGTCAGCCGCGTCCTGGTCAGCCGGATCGACATACCAGTCGCTCGGCACCCCGCGTGAACGGTACTTGGCTGTGGCCTGGCCGGCAACGACAGCATTGTCATGGATACGCTCTACTAGCCCCATGGCGTTTCCTCCCCGATTGTGCAGCCCCCGCAAGACGCAAGGACACACGGATGTGTGCCGGTTTCTGCGCAGTGGCTTTAGAGCTCCAATTACACGCGTGTAAGTATCCGGTAGTCAAGCTGCGGCAGTGATAATAATCAATGGCCGGGCCAAAGCGCTGGCACGCCACGCCCGGAAATTTCCGCCGCCGCCGACACGGTCGACGGCGGGCCGTAAGCGTGCCGGGCGAATCTTGCGTTAGTCCGTGGCAGATCCTGCGGCGTTCCCGCATTTCAGCGCCATATCCGCGGAATTCCGGGGCCGAGGCCTGTCCGGTCCGCGGATCGCCGCGCCGTCCGGGCGTCGGCAGCACCGCCCGATCAGCCGGGCGTGAACGAAGTCACATTTGCCGGGGCCGCGACATATTGGCCGTGGCAAGATGAAGTCATGAGCATCCCGGTAATCGATTTGATGACAGCGCTGCGCTCCGGCCAGTCCACTTCCCCCCGGCTCACCTGGTACGGCCCGGACTCCGAGCGCGTTGAGCTCTCCGGGCGGGTGCTGGATAACTGGGTGGCGAAAACGAGCAATCTGCTGCAGGACGAGCTTGACGCCGAGCCCGGGACGCGTCTGCGGCTGGACCTGCCGGCCCATTGGAAGTCCGTGATCCTCGCCGTGGCCGCCTGGCAACTGGGCGCGGAAGTGGTGTTTGCCGACGCGGAGGCCGAGCTGCTCGCGACGACGGACCCCGCGCACGGCGCCGCTGAGGGCGGGTTCGACGCCGTCATGGCCGTTGCGCTGCCGGCCCTGGCCATGCGCTGGCCCGGCGGCTTGCCCTCCGGCGCGGTGGACTACGCTGCGGAGGTCCGTTCCCACGGCGACGTCTTTATGGCCCATGTGGATCCCGAAGCCTCCCGCCGCGCCATCCTCGCCTCCGACGGGACGGCGCACACGCACGGCGGGCTGCTGGCGGGCTTTGCCGCCCCCGTCGACAGCGGGAGCCGGATCCTGGTCCGCGCGGATGACGGACTGGAGGCCGTCCTGGCGCAGTCGCTGGGGGCCTGGCGCGGCGACGGCTCGGTGGTACTGGTCCACCCCGACGTGGCCGTGACCGAGAAGCTGCTCGGCGACGAGCGCGTCCAGGGCCTGTGACGCGGCGGCGGTCCCGGGAGCACAAGACTTCCGGCCGCCGCCAACGCTAGCCTGCCGGGCCGGGCCGCTCCGGATCCTGGCCTGCGGTCTCCGGAACGCGGACACCGGTTTGCTGGTGCGGGTGCCGTTCGATGATCTCGTGGTCGTTCGCGAACTCCGGCTCGTCGTCGAGTTCCTTGTTGAAGACCAGGAAGCGGTAGGCGAAGAACCGGACGACCGTCGCCACGAGAATGCCCGCCACTCCGGCCAGGAACAGCATGTTCTTGTCACTGACGCCCAGGCCATACTTGGCGAACGCGGTGAATCCCGTGGAGATGCCGATGCCGATGCCATTGATCAGCACAAACATCGCGAACTCGCGCAGCACGTTGTCCTGGCGGCGATGCCGGAAGGTCCAGAAACGGTTGGCTATCCAGGAAAAGACCGTTGCCACACTGGCGCCGAAGAACCGGGCCTTGGCCTCGCTGTCGGTCATCGGGCCGTGCATCAGGAAGTAGGTCAGGCCGTTGTCGATGACAAACGCTACGCCGCCGACGGCGCCGAATTTGGCCACTTCGCGCCAGAACAGCGAGGCAAGTCCGCGCAACCGCTCGGTAAGTGTGGTAATCATGACCCTCCATGGCCTTCTGGAACTGTCGGCCATCGGCCCAAAGCCTCATTTTAGCGCCGTTTCCCATCAGCGGCGCAGTCCGGAACTCCGAAGCCGTTTCCGGCCGTCGCAAACCGGTGCTTCACGTCGCGTTACACCGCCGGGTGAAGCTAAAGCCCGGAATCGGCGCGGCCTTCGGTAGGCTGGGGCATGTGACTTTTCCTGTGATTGGCGTTGTTGGCGGCGGCCAGCTCGCCCGAATGATGGCCCCCGCTGCCACTGCCCTGGGCTTTGAGCTCCGCGTCCTCGCCGAAGCCGAGGACGTCTCTGCCGTCTCCGCCGTGGCGAAGGCCCCGATTGGCGACTACACCGATCTGGACCACCTGCTGGAGTTTTCCCGCGGCCTGGACGTGTTGACCTTCGATCACGAACACGTCCCGACAGCCCACCTGCGCTCCCTGATCGGCGCCGGCGTTAACGTCCATCCCGGCCCGGATGCCCTGGTCAATGCCCAGGACAAGCTCGTGATGCGTGCCGCGATCGACCGGCTGGAACTGCCCAACCCCCGCTGGGCAGCTGTGGCCGACGTCGCGGAACTGACCGCGTTCGGCGAGGACACCGGCTGGCCCGTGGTCCTGAAAATGCCCCGCGGCGGCTATGACGGCAAGGGGGTCCGGATCGTGGGCTCAGCCGACGAGGCCGCGGCGTCCGCCGACTGGTTCGGCACCATGTCGCCCCTGCTGGCCGAGGCCAAGGTGGACTTCAGCCGTGAACTCTCGGCCATGGTCGCCCGGACCCCGGACGGCGAAACCCGTGCCTGGCCCGTAGTGCACACGATCCAGGTCGACGGTGTCTGCGACGAGGTCATCGCCCCCGCGCTCGATATTCCGGTGGAGGTGGCTGCCGCGGCGGAGAACGCCGCCATCCGGATCGCCACCGAGCTCGGCGTCACCGGCGTGATGGCCGTTGAAATGTTCGAAACGCCCGGCGCCGGTGCGGGCTTCCTGATCAATGAACTGGCCATGCGTCCGCACAACACCGGCCACTGGACCCAGGACGGTTCCGTCACGAGCCAGTTCGAGCAGCACCTGCGGGCCATCCTGAATCTGCCGCTCGGCGCGACCGACCTGCTCGGTCCCGTCGTGGTGATGAAGAACTTCCTGGGCGGCGAAAACCAGGACCTGTTTTCTGCCTACCCCGCAGCCCTCGCATGGGAGCCCGCCGCGAAGGTCCACTGCTATGGCAAGGCTGTCCGGCCCGGCCGGAAGATCGGCCATGTGAACCTCGTTGGGGACTCGGCCGCCGACGCCGGCTCCGTCCGGGCCCGCGCCACCGCGGTGGCCGACATCATCCGTACCGGCCGTCCCCCGGCCGTCGCCGCACCGGGAACCTCCGAGGAGAGCATATGAGCACCGACCCGCAGAACCTCCAGCCGCAGGAGCCCGGAGACCCGGCGACGGCACCGATCGTGGGCCTCGTGATGGGCTCCGATTCCGACTGGCCGGTCATGGAGGCCGCCGCGGAAGCCCTCGCGGAGTTCGGCATCCCGTTCGAGGCGGACGTCGTCTCGGCCCACCGGATGCCGACGGAAATGATCCGCTACGGGCAGAGCGCCCATGAGCGCGGCCTGCGCGTCATCATCGCCGGGGCAGGCGGCGCCGCGCACCTGCCCGGGATGCTGGCCTCCGTCACACCCTTGCCGGTCATCGGTGTGCCCGTTCCGCTCAAGACCCTGGACGGAATGGACTCCCTGCTGTCCATTGTGCAGATGCCCGCCGGAGTGCCGGTCGCGGCCGTCTCGATCGGCGGCGCCCGCAACGCCGGCCTGCTCGCCGTCCGCATGCTGGCCGCGGGAACCGATGAGCTCGCCGCCCGGCTCACCGCCGAACTGCTCGACTTCGGCCAGGAACTCAACGATGTCGCCACGCAGAAAGGTGCAGCCCTTCGGCAAAAGGTGAGCGAAGTGTTCGCCGACGGCAACATCGTCACCCGGGGCAGCCGCTAAGGATCTCTCCATGACCAACAGCTACGCCCCTTCCCGCGGCCCGGAACGGCGCAACGCAGCGGGGCGGACTCCGCAGCAGCCCGGCGCTGTCCTGACTGACCCCGTGCGGTACCCGGCGGGCGCCCCGGCCACGGTGCTGGCCAAGCGGGCGATCCTGCTGATCCTGATGACCCTGGTTGTTCCCGGCAGCGCCCAAACAGTTGCCGGCAGCCGCCGGCTCGGCCGGATTGCCCTGCGCGCCACGCTCACGGCCTGGGCCCTGGCCCTGATAGCGGTCGGGCTGCTCTTCGTGTCCCGGTCCACACTGCTCAATATCATCGCCAACCCCATCGTCTCGCTCTTGCTCGTTATGGGGCTGGCCGGGCTCGCCCTCGGCTGGGCCGTGCTCTTCCTGAACAGCTTCCGTCTGGTCCGGCCCGCGCTGCTGGCCCCCGGCATCCGGCTCGCCACCGGACTTCTGCTTGCCCTGTCCATGGTTGTCAGCAGCGGGTCCCTGGGCTACGCCGCCTACGTACTGAACGTCAGCCGCGCCGCGATCGGCAGCATGTTCGCCGGCTTCGGTCCCGCCATCGAGCCCTCCGAGGGCCGCTATAACTTCCTCATGATGGGCGGCGACGCCGGGGCGGACCGGACGGGCCGCCGGCCGGACAGCCTTTCCGTCATCAGCGTCGACGCCAAGACCGGAAAAACCGCCATCATCTCCGTGCCGCGGAACCTGCAGAATGCCCAGTTCAGCGAGGACTCGCCCATGCGCGCGATCTACCCTGACGGCTACGACTGCGGAGACGACTGCCTCATCAACGCCATCAACACCGAGGTCACCAACGAACACCAGGATTTGTACCCGGGCGTGGTGGACCCGGGCGCCCAGGCCACCATGGAAGCGGTCTCGGGGACCCTCGGAATCACGGTCCAGGCCTATGTGCTGGTGGACATGGACGGCTTCTCGAAGCTGATTGATGCCATGGGCGGCATCAAGATCAAGGCAGGCGGCTGGGTTCCCATCAGCGGGGACATGGTGGATGAGGCCAACGGCATCCATGGCATGCCGCTCGGCTGGATCGCGGCCGGCGATCAGCACCTGAACGGCTTTCATGCCCTCTGGTATGCCCGATCGCGTGAGTTCGTGGACGATTACGCCCGCATCCAGCGCCAGCAGTGCGTGCAGCAGGCCATGTTGAAGCAGATGGACCCCGCGACCCTGCTGACCAAGTTCGAGGACATAGCCCAGGCCGGAACCCAGGTGGTGGACTCGAATATCTCGGCCAGCCAGCTCGGCAGCTTTGTTGATCTTGCCCTCAAAGCCAAAGGCCAGGGCGTGGACCGGTTGACGATCGGTCCCCCGGATTTCGATGCCTCGTTCTCAACAATCCCGGATTTTGACATGATCCATGCCCGGGTCCAGGCACTTCTGAACGGCACGCCGGCAGCGGACTCCCCCGCGGCCGACGCCGACCCGGAGCCTGCTGCCCCGGCGCCGGCCGAGCCCGCGACCGACGACGGGGCAGCAGCGGACCCGCAGGAGTCGCCGTCGGACTTCACGCCCGTGACGACCACACCGGAGGGCGAACCGATCACCCGGGAAATGCTCAACGAATTCAAGCGTTACGGTGACGAGCAGTCGATCCGCAACCTCGTGGCCACCAACGGCCAGTGCGCACCGCTCTGAGACCTGCTCCGACCGCCTGCCTGGACGTGACCACTGTTCCCTGAACTGAAAAGGATCTGCCCATGTACGAACTGCACAACGTTCTCCGGCCGTACGCCTGGGGATCGACCACGGCGATCGCCGGACTGCTGGGGAGGCCCGCCTCGGGCGGGCCGGAAGCGGAACTGTGGATCGGCGCGCATCCGGATTCGCCGTCCGCCGTTGTGCAGCCGGTCGTCGCCGGCGGGGCCGAAGAGCTGGGACTCGACGAGCTGATCGCCGCGGACCCGGAACACCACCTGGGTGCTGCCAGCATCGCCGAATTCGGGCCCCGCCTGCCGTTCCTGCTGAAGATCCTGGCCGCCGAGAGCCCGCTGTCGCTGCAGGTCCACCCCACCCTTGACCAGGCCCGGGCAGGATTCGCCCGGGAAGAGGCTGCCGGGATCGACCCCGCGGACCCGGCACGCAACTACAAGGACGACAACCACAAGCCGGAGATGATCCTGGCGCTGACCCCGTTTGAGGCGCTGTGCGGATTCCGGCCGGCTGCGGAGTCACGCCAGGTATTCGAACATCTCGTGGCATGCTTCGAGCTCGCCGGACTTGAACTCCCGCCGCTGCTCCCCCGCCTCGTGGCGGACCTTTCCGGGACGGACGAGCCGGCGGCACTTCGGTCAGCCTTCGAGCGGCTGCTCGCCGGCGGGCAGGACGTCACGGACGCCACCGCCGCGGTGACAGCGGCGTTGGTGTCCGGGGCGCCGATGGCCGGCCACTCGGCGGCGCTCTCCACGGTCGTTGACCTCAACAGCCAATACCCCGGGGATCCCGGCGTGCTCATCTCGCTGCTGCTGAACCGGATCTCGCTCGAGCCCGGGCAGGCCGTATACCTGCCGGCCGGCAACGTCCACGCCTATCTGCATGGCCTTGGCGTCGAGGTGATGGCGTCCTCGGACAACGTGCTCCGCGGCGGCCTGACACCGAAGTTCGTCGACGCCGCCGAGCTGCTCCGGACCGTCGCCTTCGAAGCCGTCGGCGTGCCGTTGCTGGACCCGGCGACCTCGGGGCTGGGCCAGGAGGTCTTCCGACCGCCGTTCCGGGAATTCCAACTGCAGCGTGTGGAATTGTCCCCCGGGGCCGATCCTGTTCCGCTGGCGCAGTCCGGCGCCGGCGTTATCATCGTGGTCTCCGGGTCGGTATTGCTTGACTCCCCGAAGGGCGATCTCCGGCTGGACCGGGGCGCGAGCGCCTTCCTGCCCGCGGCCGAAGCCCCGGTCAATGTCCATGCCGTCTCCGGCGCCACCGCACCCGCGCTGGCGTTCTCCGTCACTACCGCACTGGACTGATATTTTGGACTTCTTCCTGCAGGGACCGCAGTGGGCCGCTTTCCAGCGCGACCTGGGCCGGACAGTCTACGAACAGTCCGGCCCGGGCTGGAGCTTTTTGGCCGTAGTGGAATCGAACCCGGCGGGGAAACTGCTGTATGCCCCGTACGGTCCCGTCGCGGCGTCCCTGGAGGCGTTCGACGCCGCAGTGGCAGCCCTGACGGACCTGGCCCGCAGCTGCGGGGCCGTGTTTGTCCGGATTGAACCGGCCAGTGCCGGCTTCGACGCGGCCGGGGCCGATGCCGTGCTGCGGAGCCGTGGCCTGCGCCCGGCACCGGCGAACCAGCAGCCCGAGCTCAGCCGGATCGTGGACCTGGACCGCGAACTCAAGGACATCCTGGCCGACATGAAGCCGGCCAACCGGAACCTCTACCGGAACATCCATAAGAAGGGCGTGACCTTCCGGTCCAGCCAGGATCCGGCGGAAGTTTCGGTGCTGCTGGACTTCCTGCATATGACCGCGGCACGCAACGGCTTCAAGCCCCAGAGCGACGAATACCTCCGCCAGGTTGCCCGCTCACTGATGCCGGCCGGCGCCGCGACCCTCTTCATCGCCGAACTGGAAGGCACCCCCATCGCTGCCGCGCTGGCCTACGACTCCGCGGACACCAGGACCTACGCGCACGCGGCGCTCGATGACACGCACCGCAAGCTCAGTGCCGGGATTCCGCTGCTCGTCACGCTCATCGCCGACGCCCGCGAAGCGGGGCTCAAGCACGTGGATCTGTGGGGCGTGGCCCCCGCGGACCAGCCGGAGCACAAGTGGGCCGGTTTCACGGCGTTCAAGAAGTCCTTTGGCGGCCGGGAGGTCGCCTACCCCGGTACGTGGGATCTGCCGGTCCGGAAAATCCGCTACGGCGCCTACCAGCTGGTCCGGGCCGGCGCGCAACTGGCCAAAAAGGCAGTGCGGGCGCTGCGGGCCAGGCTGCGCCGGCAACAGCAGGGCTAGGCGGCAGGGCTAGGCGCCGCAGGGCCGGGACGCTAGACGCCGGCGGCGTGCCGCTGCGCGGCGTAGGCGCTGGCCACCATGTCCTCCACGGAGTGCCGCATCACCCAGTCCAGGTCGCGGGCCGCCAGCGCACCGTCCGCGACGATCCGGTCAGGATCCCCTGCCCGGCGCGGGGCGATCTCCGGTTCGAAGTCGATGCCCGTGACCTGCGCCATGGCCGTCATGATCTGGCGCACCGAGAGCCCGTCCCCGGACCCGAGGTTGTAGATCCGTTCCAGCGGCACTCCCGCGGCGAGGCTTTGCGCCGCGGCCACATGGGAGGTCGCCAGATCAGCGACGTGGACATAGTCGCGCACGCAGGTGCCGTCGGGGGTGTTGTAGTCCGTCCCGTAGATGCGGGGACTCTGTCCGGAGGTCAGCGCCCGCAGCACAAGGGGAAAGAGATTGTGCGGGCTGGTGTCGTAGAGTTCGGGCGAGCCGGAGCCGACGACGTTGAAGTACCGCAGCGAGGTGTGCTGCAGTCCGCGCGCCCTGCCCTGGTCCCGGATCAGCCATTCGCCGATCAGTTTGCTCTCCCCGTAGGGCGATTCCGGGTTGGTGGGGGTGGTCTCGGTGACCACATCACCGGCGGGTGTTCCGTAGGTAGCCGCGGACGAAGAGAACACGAGCTTGTCCACTCCGGCACGTTCCATCGCTCCAAGCAGCACGGCCGTGCCTGTGACGTTCTGCTCGTAGGTCAGTAGCGGTTCCTGAACCGAGACCCCGGCGTACTTAAAACCGGCCAGGTGGATTACCCCGGCCACATCATGCGCGGTCAAGGTCTGTTCCACCAGCTCGGCGTCGAGGATGCTGCCGTGCACGAACGGCACCCCGTCCGGAACAAATTCGCGGTGCCCGCTGGAGAGCGAGTCGATCACCACCGGCTCGATCCCGGCTGCCAGCAGGGCGGATACCACGTGTGAACCGATATAGCCGGCGCCGCCGGTTACTAACCAAGTCATGGCTTTACCCTATCGAACCCCGCGGGCCGGAGCCGGGACCGGCCCGCGAGCGTGGCCCGGGACAAATTAAACAACGGATCCCGGGCGCCAAGGGCGACTCCGGGATCCGCGGATGTGAGGTGCTCAGGGGGCGGCGCTAGCTCTTGCGCGCGTACCCTTCCCACTTGCTGGCCTGGTGCTCGCCGTCGACGAAGCGGATGGTGCCGGACTTGGAGCGCATCACGATGGACTGGGTGAGGACCTTGTTCTTGGAGTAGCGGACTCCCTTGAGGAGATCGCCGTCGGTGATGCCGGTCGCGGCGAAGTAGCAGTTGTCACTCGTGACGAGGTCATTGGTGGACAGCACCCGGTCCAGGTCGTGGCCGGCGTCGATCGCCTTCTGCTTCTCGTCGTCGCTGGTGGGCCAGAGGCGGCCCTGGATGACGCCGCCGAGGGACTTGATGGCGCAGGCCGTGACGATTCCCTCGGGCGTCCCGCCGATACCCATGAGGGCGTCAACGCCCGTGCCGGAGCGGGCCGCGGCAATGGCGCCGGCGACGTCGCCGTCCATGATGAATTTGGTGCGCGCACCGGCTTCCCGGATCTCCTCCACGAGGCCGCGGTGCCGGTCGCGGTCCAGGATCATGACGTTGAGCTGGTTGACCTTGACGCCCTTGGCCTTGGCGATCAGGTGCAGGTTCTGCTTGACGGGCAGGCGGAGGTCCACCATGTCGGCCGCTTCCGGGCCGGTGACGAGCTTTTCCATGTAGAACACGGCGGACGGGTCGAACATCGAGCCGCGCTCGGCCACGGCCAGGACCGCCAGGGCGTTGTTGATGCCGAGCGCGGTCAGGCGGGTGCCATCGATGGGGTCGACGGCGACGTCGCACTCCGGGCCGGTGCCGTCACCGACGTGCTCGCCGTTGAAGAGCATGGGGGCTTCATCTTTTTCGCCCTCACCGATCACCACTACACCGTTGAAGTGGACTGACTCGAGGAAGGAGCGCATCGCGTCGACGGCGGCACCGTCGGCCTTGTTCTTGTCACCGAAACCGACCCAGTGGCCGCCGGCAATGGCTGCCGCTTCCGTGACGCGGACCAACTCGAGGGCAAGGTTGCGGTCAGGCTCGTCGGCTCCGACCGCGAGCGAGGGAGAAATCGTGGAGTATTTCTGGGACATAGGCGCTGGTGTCACGTGAACCTCTTCTTCGAGTGGCGATCGTTGAACCCGTACGGCCGTATGGATCCGTCGCGGTGTTTGTCTGCTTCTGATCATAGCCATTGCGGCGCCCCGTGCCCCGTGGATGACATGCAAACGAAATACAAGACCGGCCCGTCCGGCCCGCCCGTGTGTGGGATCGCCGCCGACATGCGGGAGGATAGAGGGGTGAGTGAATCGCAGGACACGTCCCCCGCTACCCCAAAATCCCCCGCACCCGAAGCTGCCCCCCAGGCACCGGTGAAGCCGGTTCTGCGTGCCGCAGCAGCGAAGCGCGCCAACGCCTCGGTGGTCGGCATGTTTATCGCCCTGGCCGTCAGCATCGCGGTGTTCCTCCCGGTTGTGCTTCTCAACCCCGGGCCGAAGACCGACGGCTACCGTCCCAACATCGATGTCGCCGCCGTGTCACGGAACGCCGCGGATGTGGCGGGATTCACACCCGCGGTGCCTGACACGGATGGTGCGTACCGCGCCAACTACGCGCGCTGGGAATCCGGCGCGGCCAGCGGCGTACCGACCTGGGAAGTCGGGTACATCACCCCGGCCGAATCCTTCATCGGACTCGTGCAGACGCGGCAGCCGAACCCCACCTGGCTCCTCCAGCAGACAAAAGGCGCCGGGGTGACCGGCACCCGGGACGCCGGCGGCGTGGAGTGGGAACTCCGCGACACCGGAAAGGGCGAGAAGAGCATGGTGCTGGTCCGGGCCGGGACCACCGTCGTGTTGTCCGGGTCGGCGAAGCTGGACGAGTTCTCCGTCCTGGCGGCCGCCGTCGTCCGGGCGATTGACGCCGGCGCGGCGTCCGCCCCGCCCGCCACGGCAAGCCCCGCCGTCACGGACGCAACAATTTCCGCACCTGCCGCCCCGTCGCCGTAAGGTAAAGCCCGTGGCTACCTACCTGACTCCTGCCCTTGCCTGGCGCCGTCTTCGGGACGGCAATGAGCGATTCGTTGCCGGCGAATCCTCCCATCCGAACCAGGACGCCTCCAGGCGCTCCTCCCTCGTCGAGAACCAGCACCCTTTCGCGGTGATCTTCGGCTGCTCCGACTCCCGGCTTGCCGCCGAGATCATCTTCGATCTGGGGCTCGGGGACGCGTTTGTGGTGCGCACCGCGGGGCAGGTCATCGACGACGCCGTGCTCGGCTCGCTTGAGTACAGCATCGGCGAACTGGGGGTGCCGCTGATCGTCGTCCTCGGCCATGACAGCTGCGGCGCTGTGAGCGCCACGAAGGCTGCCGTGGAAACGGGCAACATGCCGATCGGCTTCATCCGGGACCTGGTGGAACGCATCACCCCCTCGGTCCTGACCTCCCTCCGCAACGACCAGCACGACGTCAACGACATGGTGGTCGAACACGTCAAGCAGACATCGCAGCGGCTCGTGGACAGTTCACGGGTGATCTCCGCCGCCATCGACAGCGGCCAGGCGGCCGTGATCGGGTTGTCGTACCGGCTGGCCGAGGGCCGGGCGGACCTCGTTTTCGGAATCGGCGAACTCTAGGGCGCGCACGGGCGCGCAGGCCGGCCGCCGATTCACGGTTTTCGGTGCGGCGCCCGCGCCCAATAAGCTAGGCCCATGACTTCCATAGACGAGTTGAAATCCGAAGAATTCCGCATTGAACACGACACCATGGGTGAAGTCCGCGTCCCGGTGAATGCCCTTTACCGTGCCCAGACCCAGCGTGCGGTTGAGAACTTCCCGATCTCCGGCAAGACCCTTGAGCGTGCCCACATCGAGGCCCTCGCGCGCGTCAAGAAGGCCGCCGCCCAGGCCAACGCGGAACTGGGAGTGCTCGATGCTGAGCTGGCCCAGGCGATCGCGGACGCCGCCGATGAGGTCGCCGCCGGGAAGTACGACGGCGACTTCCCGATCGACGTGTTCCAGACGGGCTCCGGCACGTCCTCGAACATGAACACCAACGAGGTCCTGGCCGAGCTGGCCTCGCGTGCGCTGAAGGCGGCCGGGAGCGACAAGGTTGTCCACCCGAACGACCACGTCAACGCCTCGCAGTCCTCCAACGACGTCTTCCCCACCTCGGTGCACGTGGCCGCCACGTCCGCGCTGATCAACGATCTCATTCCGGCCCTGGGCTACCTGGCCGACTCCCTGGAGCGCAAGGCCGTGGAGTTCAAGGACGTGGTGAAGTCCGGCCGGACGCACCTCATGGACGCCACCCCCGTGACGCTGGGCCAGGAGTTCGGCGGGTACGCCGCGCAGGTCCGCTACGGTGTCGAGCGGATCAACGCCGCACTCCCCCGCGTCGCCGAAGTACCCCTCGGCGGCACCGCCGTGGGCACCGGCATCAACACCCCGGCAGGGTTCCCGGAGCGCGTCATCGAGCTGCTCGCGGCGGACAGCGGCCTGCCGCTCACCGAGGCGCGGGACCACTTCGAGGCCCAGGCCAACCGTGACGGCCTGATCGAGGCCTCCAGCCAGCTGCGCAACATCGCGATCTCCTTCATGAAGATCAACAACGACCTCCGCTGGATGGGTTCCGGCCCCAACACCGGCCTCGGCGAAATCGCGATCCCGGACCTGCAGCCGGGCTCCTCGATCATGCCGGGCAAGGTCAACCCGGTCATCTGCGAGGCCTCGATCATGGTCTGCGCCCAGGTGATCGGCAACGACACCGCCATCGCGTGGTCCGGCACCAACGGCGCCTTCGAACTCAATGTAGGCATCCCGGTCATGGCCGCGAACCTGCTCGAGTCCATCCGGCTGCTGGCCAACACCAGCCGGGTGATGGCGGACAAGATGATCGACGGCATTACCGCCAACGTGGAACGCGCCCGCTTCCTCGCCGAGGCGTCGCCGTCGATCGTCACGCCGCTGAACAAGTTCATCGGCTACGAGAACGCCGCCAAGATCGCGAAGAAGGCCGTGGCCGAGGGTCTCACGATCCGTGAAACCGTCGTGGCCATGGGCTTCCTGGAGCGGGGCGAACTGACCGAAGAGCAGCTGGACACCGCCTTGGACGTTATGTCCATGACGCGTCCGCCGCACAAGGCTTAATTTTCCAGACCACAACGGCGGCCGCCCACCTTCCCTGCGGAGGCGGGCGGCCGCCGTCGTTAAGGCGCGGAGGCGCCCGCCGGAAGCCCGTGGTCCGCGGGATCAGCGCCGGTAGCGGACGGTACCGTCCGGCTCGGCGGCCTGCCGGATCGACTCGAGGTGGCCGGGCATCAGTTCCGGGAAGTCGGCGGGCAGGAACCAGCCGACGGCGAGGGATTCGTCGTCGTTGACCCGGGCCTGCCCCGAGACGTAGCGGCACCGGAACGCCAGCGTCAGGAAGTGGCAGACATCGCCGTTGGGGTAGTGCGTGGGGCCTACCGTGTCCACGGAGACGAGCCGCTCGGTTTCGGCCGTGACGCCGGTCTCTTCAAAGATTTCCCGCACGAGGCCCGGGGCCGGGTCCTCCCCCGGTTCCAGGATCCCGCTGATGATCCCCCAGCGGCCGTTGTCGGCCCGCTGGCCGAGCAGCACCCGGCCCGCGTCGTCGAACACCACTCCCCGGACCCCGGGGATCCAGAGCGGCCCGTGGCCGATTTTTTCGCGCAGGGCGAGGATGAAGTCCGGTGTGGCCATGCCGCCAGCCTAATCCGTATGCCGGGTCAGGTCGCGGGCAACAGCATGGCCGCGGCGGTGCCGGCCAGCATAAAAGGCCCGAACGGGATGGCCGAGCCCAGGGTGCCGCGGCGCATGGCGATCAGGCCAAGGCTCCACAGGCCGCCGAACACGAACGCCGCGAAGGCACCCGCGGCGACGTGCTGCCAGCCCAGGAACCCCAGGTACATTCCCGAGGACGCCGGCGAGCTTGACGTCGCCGAAGCCCATGCCCGGCGGGTACGCCGTGTGCAGGAGGAAGTAGAAGAGCCACATGGCAAGTCCGCCGGCGAGGATCCGCAGGCCCGGCAGGCCAAAGAGTGCGGCATCGTCCGCCACGGCCGGGCCCGGTGCCGCCATGACCGCCAGGGACGCCGCTGCGCCGAGCAGCAGCACCCCGGCGACCCCGTACGAAGGAAAGACAATCCGGTCCGGGAGCAGGTGGTGCCGGACGTCGATGATCGTCAGCCGCACCGCCATCAGCACGTAGTACGCGCAGGCAGCGACCACCAGCCAGAAGGCGAGCGGGCTCGCCGCACCGAGATTGCCGAGTCGTTCGATCACTCTCGGATGCTACTGCATCACTCCCCTGCGGGGGCGGGCCGTATGCGCCGGACGCGCGCGTACACTGTGGATATGGCCGCATGGGACAGCAGAAACCGGCATGAGCCGCGGGCGTCCGGTGGGCCCTCGGGGCAGGCCTCGGCTTTCAGGAACCTGTGCCGGTCCTCGCCCTGGAAGTGGCAGTCCCTGCGGTTTGAATACCTGGACCGGCCGGTCGAGGGCCCTGACGGGACCAGAGACGGCGCCGCGGACGTGGTCCGGGCCTGGCTGCGCCGGCCGGGAGCGCTGCGGCTCGAAACCGCGGCGGGACTGGTGCTGCACAGCACCACCGGGATCTACGATTCCCGGGATGGTTTCTACGTCAGTTCCACCCGCAAGTCCTGGCTGCTGCCGCCCCGGCTCGTCAACCCGGTCTACGACGACGACGGCCTCGTCAGGCGCCGGCCGGAGGCGGCCTACGGCGAACCGGGCTTTGGCAACGGCCGCTTTGCGGCGGCGCTGGACCCGGTGGAACTGGCGGGCAACGCCCCGGTACCGATGGAGTTCCCGCATGCCAACCCCGTGGAACTGGACTCCATTACCGAGGTGGACCATGAGGGCCGCCCCGCGCTGGAAGTGACCGTCAGCCCCAATGCCTCCTACCGTCCGGGCGATCCTGGTGCGCCGCTCTGCCGGCCGGGCCGCACCCTTGTGCGGATCGACTCCGGCACGGGGGTCTGCGTCGCGAGCCGTTGGCTCGACGGCGGCCCGGACGTTTACGGACACTGGCTGCGGATCCTGGCTGTGGACGAGTACATGCTCGATGACCTCTTCCTCGACCGCTCCATGAACCTCACGGACGTCCGCCGGCACATCAGCTGGGATGTCCCGGCCGACTAACCCCCGGCCGGGCCGGTTGACTGGCGGCTGCGGCCCGCAGCGGCTAGGCTCCCCCGATGACTGATCCCGCCACCTACTGGCCGCCCTTTGGACTGACCCTGGCCACTCCGCGCCTGGAATTGCGCCCCATCCGCGACGAGGACATCCCGGCCGCGGTCGCGGCAGCCCGCAGCGGCATCCACGAACCGGGCCGCAGCCCCTTCACCCGGCCCTGGGCCGAGGCCCCTGCGCACGAGCTGGGACCCAACATGGCGCAGTGGTACTGGCGCTGCCGCGGAAACATGTCCCCGGCGGAATGGACCCTGCTCCTGGGCATCTGGCATCAGGGCGAATTCATCGGCTGCCAGGACCTGGAAGCGAAAGACTTCGCAGTCCGCAAGACCGTCTCCACCGGATCGTGGCTGCGCCGCAGCGCCCAAGGCCAGGGCTTCGGCAAGGAAATGCGTTCCGCCGTCGCGGCCTACGCCTTCGACTACCTCGGCGCCGACGCCGCGGAATCGGAGGCCGCGGCCTGGAACGATGCCTCCCTCGGCGTGTCCCGCGCCCTCGGCTACGACCTCAACGGCGTCACCCGGGCCAACTGGGGCGGCAAAGTCCGGGACGTCCAGAAGGTCCTGCTCACCCCCGCCACCTTCAAGCACCCGGACTGGACCCTGGAAGTTCAAGGCCACGAACCCACCGCCAAGTTCCTGGGACTCTAGCCCCGGCCCGGCGAGCCGGGCCGGGGCACGAATCGCCTAGATTTCCGTCCCCTCAAGCAACTCCGTGACGAGCGCCGCGATCGGCGAGCGCTCGGAGCGGGTGAGGGTCACGTGGCCGAACAGCGGGTGCCCCTTGAGGATCTCGACGACGGCGGCCACGCCGTCGTGCCGGCCGACCCGGAGGTTGTCGCGTTGGGCAACGTCGTGGGTCAGGACGATCTTGGAATTCTGTCCGATCCGGCTCATCACGGTCAGGAGCACGTTCTTCTCCAGCGACTGCGCCTCGTCCACGATCACAAACGCGTCGTGCAGCGAACGGCCCCGGATATGGGTCAGCGGCATCACTTCAAGCATGCCGCGGTCCATCACCTCTTCGACGACTTCCTGGCTGACCAGGGCTCCGAGGGTGTCAAACACCGCCTGGGCCCACGGATTCATCTTCTCGGCCTCGGAACCGGGCAGGTAGCCCAGTTCCTGGCCGCCGACGGCGTACAGCGGCCGGAAGACGATGACCTTGCGGTGTTCACGCCGTTCCAGGACGGCCTCGAGCCCGGCGCACAGGGCCAGCGCGGATTTGCCGGTACCGGCCCGTCCGCCGAGCGACACGATGCCCACGGAGGGGTCCATCAGCAGGTCGAGCGCGAGCCGCTGTTCGGCGGAACGCCCGTGCAGCCCGAAGACGTCGCGGTCACCCTTGACGAGCCGGACCTGTTTGTCCGGCCCAACGCGTCCGAGTGCAGAGCCGCGGTTCGAGAGGAGCACAAGGCCGGTGTTGGTCGGCAGTTCGGCAGCTGCCGGGATGAAAACGGGTTCGTGGCCGTACAGGGTGGCCACTTCCTCCTCGGTGGCGTCGATCTCGCAGACGCCGGTCCAGCCCGAGTCCTGGACGAGTTCGCTGCGGTATTCGTCCGCGAGCAGTCCCATCGCCGAGGCCTTGACGCGCATCGGCAGGTCCTTGGACACCACGGTGACGTCGCGCCCCTCGTTGGCCAGGTTCTTGGCCACTGCAAGGATCCTGCTGTCGTTACCCGCCCCGCGGAAGCCGGAGGGCAGCACCTCGGCGGAGATGTGGTTCAGCTCCACCATCAGCGTCCCGCCCTCGCGCCCGATCGGGATGGGCCGGTCCAGGCCGCCGTGCTCGAGCCGCAGGTCATCGAGCAGCCGGAGCGCTTGGCGCGCGAAGTAGCCCAGTTCAGGGTCGTGGCGCTTACCCTCGAGTTCGGTGATGACAACAATCGGGAGGATGACCTCGTGCTCGGCGAAGCGCAAGAGCGCCCGAGGATCAGAAAGCAGTACGGAGGTGTCTATCACGAAGCTGCGGGCCGCACCCGGGATCGCTGTTCCTTCCCCGGAAACAGCAGGACCGGCCGCAGCGTGCGAACGCGCCGCTCCGGTGATCGTGGCGGCTCGCGTGGCGCGAGAGGTAGCTTTCCATCCCTGGTCGGCAACGGCATCGGACAGGTTCTCAGAAGTAGCCACATCGACTCCAGCCCCGGGCGCGTGCCCGGATTTGTTATAGGTGAGGCGGTTCGGCCTGGAGGCCGGACGCGGCCTCCCATACACCCGGTGCGATGTTCCGCTCCATGTACTGGCCTCCCCGATCGACCGGCAAATTGCCCGCCGATGGGATAAAGGTAAATCTCCGCTGAGAGAATTGCGAGACCATTCCGCGGCGATTCTTGTTGCCGTCAGGTGAACCCGGTGTGAACGGCCTACGCGCCGAAGCGCCGCTGCCTGCCGGCATAGTCCCGCAGGGCCCGGAGGAAGTCCACTTTCCGGAAAGCGGGCCACAGCGCCTCGCAGAAATAGAACTCGCTGTAGGCGCTTTGCCACATGAGGAAACCGGACAGCCGTTGCTCCCCGGAGGTGCGGATCACGAGGTCCGGGTCCGGCTGGCCCCGGGTGTACAGGAACCGGGAGATATCTTCGACGCTGAGCCCGTCGGCCAGTTCCCCGATATCCGCGCCGCGGGCGACGGCGTCGTGCAGCAGTTCCCGGACGGCGTCGACGATTTCCCGCCGGCCGCCGTAGCCCACGGCGACGTTGACGTGCAGCTTTTCATGGGCAGGTGTGCGCGCGGTGAGCTTGTTGAGCCGTTCGGCCAGGTAGCCGGGCAGCAGTTCCGGCGCGCCCATGGCGTGCACGGACACGTTGGCGTCCTCATCGAGCCGGTCCAGGGTGTTGGCGATGATGCCCATCAGCAGGTCCAGTTCCTCACCCGAGCGGTTCATGTTGTCCGTGGAGAGCATGTAGAGCGTGACGACCTTCACGCCGAGTTCCTGGCACCAGCCGAGGAATTCGTGGATCTTGTCCGCCCCGGCCTGGTGGCCCTGGCTCGTGGGTGCGTTGAACTGCCGGGCCCACCGCCGGTTGCCGTCAACCATCACGCCGATATGCCGCGGGATGCGTTCGGTGTCCAGCGACCGCTGGAGTTTGCGCTCGTAGAAGCCATAGAGGAACCCGGGCATTTCCATCCGGAGATTCACCTGACTTCCCTGAGGTATGACTGCAGTGCAAGTCCTAGGCTACCTGCCGGAGGACGGCACCGTGTGCGCGCCCTCACCCGGCCCCGCCGGCGGCTTGCTACCTGTGAGTAACATACGGGTCGGCGGGATATCATGGCCGCATGGAAAGCAAGAGTCCGGCGCCAGTCCCGGGACGGCCCACGGACCGTTCGACCGGAGCGGTGGATGACGCCGCGGTCCGTCTAGCGGAGCTCCTGATGATCAAACCCCAGTGGCGTGGCTGGATCCACACGGTCACCGCACCGCTCGCGTTCGCGGCCGGCCTCATGCTGGTGATCCTGGCTCCGACGCCGGACAAGAAGATCACGTCGGCAATCTACGCCCTCACCGGGGTTCTCCTGTTCGGCATCAGCGCCATCTACCACCGCGGCAACTGGTCCCCCGGGGTCAAGATTGTCCTGAAACGGCTGGACCACACCAACATCATGCTGGTCATCGCGGGCAGCTACACGCCGCTGGCATGGTCCCTGCTGGACCGGCCCAAGGCCGAGCTGCTGCTATGGCTCATCTGGTCCGGTGCGATCCTCGGCGTGCTGTTCCGGCTGCTGTGGACGGACGCGCCCCGCTGGCTCTACGTGCCGATCTATATTGCGCTGGGCTGCGGAGCGCTGTTTTTCCTCCCGGACTTCTTCGCCGCCAATATTGCCTCGGCTGTGCTGATCTGCGTCGGCGGCGCCCTCTACATTGCCGGCGCCGTCTTCTACGCGCTCAAGAAACCGAACTTCAGCTACAAGCATTTCGGTTTCCATGAGCTGTTCCACGCCTTCACCGTCTTCGCGTTCGCGGCGCACTACATCGCCATCGCGCTCGCCGTCCTGGGCTAACCCCGGACGGTCACGGCCCCGGTCAATCTCACGGCACCATCGCGGCCAGGCGGGTCCGCACCCCGGCGGCGGATGCGACGGGGAGTTCGCAGACCATGCCTCGGCAGAGGAAGACCTTGGGCGCGCCGTCCGGTCCCGGCTGCCGGCCGTGCAGCAGCGGCACGGCGGTACCGTCGTCGTCCGTGGCATCCTCCTGGCGGGCGATGACGAGGCCCGGGCTGGCCGAGAGCAGCAGTTCCCGGTGCAGCGCCGCCCGCTCCGGGGTGTCGGGGCCGACGACGGCGGCCTCCACCGGGCCGGCGAGCGCCGCCTGCGCCGTTGCGAGCAGCCAGCCCGCCACCCGCGGTACCCGGGCAGCAAGCGGCGGCAGGAGGGCGAAGATGTTGCCGGCCAGTTCACGGTGCCGGGCGGACCCGGACAGGGCCGCGTAGCTCAGCAGCGAGCCGGCGAACGCGGCGGCACCGCTGGGCGTGGCGTTATCGAACGGTTCAAGTGCGGGGCCCCGGCCCTGGGCATTGGAGACCTGGTCTGACTCGCCCACGGTGTCGGTCAATGTGCCGGCGGCGGCGAACCGCTCGCAGGCGGCCGCCAGGATATCCTCCGCGAGCCGGTACCAGCGGGCGCCCCCGGACACGGCGTAGAGGGCAAACAGGCCGTCGGCGCAAAACGCGTAGTCTTCCAGCAGACCCCCGATCCCGCGGGCGGCGCCATCGTGGGAGACCCGCACGAGGGTCCCTGGCGCGCTGCCGGATCCCGGTTGCCAGTGCACCCGCTCGAGATAGGCGGCGATGCGCTCGGCGGCGGCCAGCAGCCCCGGCTCCGCCAGGACAGCCGCGGCCTCCGCCAGGGCGGCGACGGCCAGGCCGTTCCAGCCTGCGACGACCTTGTCATCACGGGCCGGCTGCGGCCGGCGGTTCCGTGCCTCCAGCAGGACCGGGCGCGTCCGCTGCCACAAGGCGCTTTCGGCGCTGCTGAGGGCCCTGCCCGGGTGCAGCGGGGCTCCCCCGGCCGGGACCGGCCCGCGGGCGTGCCCCAGCATCAACTCCGCCACGGCCGCGCCGTCGGCCGGCCCGAGGAGCTCGGCCAGCTCGGCCGGTGTCCAGAGGTAGCTGGCCCCCTCCAGGTGGACGCCGTCCACCACGGTGTCGGCGTCCAGGGACGAGGCGAGCGCGGCAGCGGCGCCTCCCGGCCCGTCCTCCACCCCCAGGGCGGCCAGCAGCCAGCCGGCGGTGCGTGCCGCGACGTCGGCGGCCTCCGCTGCCGGGTACTCCGCTGTCCCGCCGAGACGGACCCAGTGGATGTAGACGCGCAGCAGCTGGGCGTTGTCGTAGAGCATCTTCTCAAAATGGGGCACGGACCAGTCACGGGTGACCGAGTAGCGGGCGAACCCGCCGTCGAGCTGGTCGAACAGTGCCGACCGGGACATCGCGGCGAGGGTGCGTCCGGCCATGTCCCGGGCCGCGTCCGTGGTGTCCGAGGCTACGGCGGCATGCCGGATGAGGAACTCCAGGACAGCGGAGGGCGGGAATTTGGGGGCGGCGCCGAAACCGCCGAAGGCCTGGTCTTCGGCCCCGGCCAGGGCACCGACGGCTTCGGCCAGGAGCGCGGCATCCACCGGCTGCGGTTCAGTGTCCAGCCGGACGGCGGCGGAGGACTGGGAGGCGGCCAGGCCTTCGGCGAGCCGGGCGGCGTTTTGTTCGACGGCGCCGCGGCGTTTCTGCCAGGCGTCCTGAACGGCCTCGAGGACCTGCATAAAGGAGGGACGGCCGGGCATCGGCCGCGGCGGGAAGTAGGTGCCGGCGTGAAAGGCCCGGCCGTCGGGCAGAAGGAAAACGGACATCGGCCAGCCGCCTTCACCGCTTAGGGCCTGTGTCGCCGCCATGTAGACGGCATCGACGTCCGGGCGTTCTTCACGATCCACCTTGACGGCGACGAAGTGGGTGTTCAGGTACTGCGCAGTCGTTGCGTCTTCAAATGATTCGTGCGCCATAACGTGGCACCAGTGACATGCGGCGTAGCCGATCGAGAGAAAGACGGGCACGTCGCGGGCCGCGGCGGAGGCGAAGGCTTCATCGCCGAAGGGGCGCCAGTGCACCGGGTTGCCGGCGTGCTGGCGCAGGTAGGCAGACGGTTCCCCGGCCAGGGCGTTGAACGCTCCCGGGCCTGCGTCCGCGGAACCGCCGTCAGCGGTTTGCCGGTCCTGCATCGCCGTTGACTTCCGGTCGGGTGCCGTCCCCGGCGGGGTCCCGGGGGGTGTCTGCGGACTCCGGGCCGAAGCCGTCAGCACCGGCGCCCGCGGCGGCCGCGCGTTCCTCCTCGACCTGGGCACGGTAGCGGACCCGGCGGATGCGCCGCACCATGTCCACAATCAGCACAGCGGTCAGCACCACTATGAAGGCGGTCAGCAGGAATCCGAGCAGGCCCGGCGTGACCTGGTCCTCGGACAATCCCGGACGCAGCGAGGGCGTGGGGGTCGGCGCCGGGGTCGTTGCCAGGGCGATGAGCAAGGAATGCACGGTTGGTACCTTCTATGGGAACTGGGGTGGTCGCCCCGGTCGCGGGCCGGGGGTGGTCGCAGGGTCTCCGTCTCGGCTTCTACGGCCGATAGAAAGCCCTGTTTTTTCTATCTTAGCCCGGCGAAGAGATCCGTTTCCGGCAGTTCCGTAGGAATCCGTGACCGGATCAGGGAGTAGTCCTCCCACGGCCAGACCCTGCGCTGCATCGCGGTTGAGACGGCGAAGAAGAAACCCTCCGGGTCGATCTGCGTGCGGTGCGCCCGGAGCGCATTGTCGCGGGCCTCGAAGAAGTCGCCGCACTCGATCTGGGTGGTGGTCGGATGGGTCGGCGACGGCGGAGTGTGGCCTTCGGCGTCGGTTTCCAGCCACGCTGCCAAGCGCTGGGCGTAGGGTGACTCCAGGCCGGATTCCTCCAGTGCATGGTGCAGGGCGCGGAAGCGGTCCGGGTTGAAGGCCCGGTCATAGTAAAGCTTGCTGGGCTCCCAGGCAGGGCCGGTGCCCGGGTAGCGGCCCGCGTCTCCGGCGGCGTCAAAGGCCTCCACGGCTACCCGGTGCGCCATGATGTGGTCCGGGTGCGGATAGCCGCCGTTTTCGTCGTAGCTCAGGATCACGTGCGGCTTGAAGTCCCGGACCAGCCGGACCAGCGGCGCGGCTGCCCGCTGCAGGGGCTGGAGGGCAAAGGAGCCGGCCGGCAGCGGTGGGAGCGGATCGCCCTCCGGCAGGCCGGAATCCATGAACCCCAGCCAGCGCTGGCGGATCCCGAGCGCCTTCGCCGCGGCGGCCATTTCCAGTCGGCGGGCACCGGCCATGTCACGCGCGGGGTGCGGCATGCCTTCCATTGCCGGGTTCTGGATGTCCCCGCGGGAACCATCCGTGCACGTAGCCACCATGACGTCGATTCCAGCGGCGGCGTACATCGCCATGGTGGCGGCGCCCTTGCTGGATTCGTCGTCGGGATGCGCGTGAACCGCCAGCAGTCGAAGCGGCGCTGACGGATTCGTGGGTGCTGTCATCGTGGGACGGCTCCTCTTTCTGCTGTTCTACTGTTCCGCGGACGGTTGCGGTGGTGCTGCCGGCGCGGTCCGGCGGACGGGCCGCAGCCCGCGGGGCCGGACCGGCCCTGTGGATGTTACCCGGCCCGATCCACACTAAACTGGTCTGGTGACTTCCCGGGATCAGCCTGCCTCGCCGGCAACTACCAGCCTAGCCAATCGTTACGGCGGCCAAAAGCGGACATTGTCGGCCCGGACCAAACGCGCCATCCTGATTGCCGCCCTGGCCGCGGGCGTCGCCTTTATGGCCTGGGTTTCGACGTCGAACGCCACCGCCAGTGTTACGTTCAAGGACATCGGATACAGTACCCCGGACGCGACCCTCGCCGAGATCGACTTTGAGGTGACTAAGGACCCTGCCGTGGCCGCGAAATGCGCCGTCAAGGCACTGGATTCCAAGTTCGCCATCGTGGGGTGGAAAGTTCTTGAGATCGGGCCCAATCCGGTCGATGCCGGCACGGACGGCGGGCGCACGACGGTCCACCGCGCACAGATCCGCACGGAGTCCGCGGCTGTCTCCGCCGTTGTCGACAACTGCTGGCTTGCGGACAAGCCGCAGTAACACGAACGCCAACAGCCGCCCGCGGCTACAGCTGGCAGGCGGCCAACACGGTGTGATCCACGCCGCTCCCTTGTTGGGTATATCCACAGCATTGACTACACTGAATTAACACCCTTCCCCGCTGAGCTGGTTACTGAGTTTCACAAGTGGCCACCGTGGCGGGGTCTTTTCTTGCAGCACCACCCGAAGGAGATGTCCGTGTCTACCACTAACAGCGCAACGGCGGCTTGGCTCACCCAGGAAGCCTTTGACCGCTTGAAGGCAGAGCTGGACCACCTCTCCGGCGCAGGCCGGGCGGAGATCGTCCAGAAGATCGAAGCTGCCCGCCAGGAGGGCGACCTCAAGGAGAACGGCGGCTATCACGCGGCCAAGGAAGAGCAGGGCAAAATCGAAGCCCGCATCCGCCAGCTCACCGCTTTGCTCCGCGACGCCCACGTGGGCGAGTCTCCCGCCGATGACGGAATCGTCGAGCCCGGCATGCTCGTGGTGGCCAAGATTGCCGGCGACGAAGAGACGTTCCTGCTCGGGTCCCGCGAGATCGCAGGCGATTCAGATCTCGACGTGTTCAGCGAGAAGTCACCCTTGGGTGCAGCCATCGTTGGCCACAAGGAGGGTGACTCCCTGACTTACACGGCGCCGAACGGCAAGGTCATCCCGGTCGAGATCATCTCGGCCAAGCCCTACGCGGGCTAGCACCGAATCACACCGGCTTGCCGACGCCGGCCCTCCCCGCAGCGGGAGGGCCGGCGTTCCCGTGTCCGGGCCGGGTGCGCTGGCGCGCCGTTCCAGACGCTGCGTCCTAGCGCTGCGCTGACGACCGGCGGCCAAGGAGCAGGGCCGCCGCCACGCCGCCCGCCGCCCCGCCAAGGTGTGCCTGCCAGGACACATAGCTGGCGACCGTGGGGAGCACTCCGAAGAGGATGCTGCCGTACGCCATGAACAGCACCACGGAGAGCAGGATCTGCCACCAACTCCGGTTCACGAAGCCACGCACCAGCAGAAACGCGAAGAACCCGAAGACCAGGCCGGACGCGCCGACGGTGACCCGGAAGCCGCCGAGCAGCCACACCACGACCCCGGAACCGAGCCAGCTGGCCGCCAGGGTGGTCACAAACACCCGCAGCCCGGACAGGAATACCAGGAAGCCGAAGATCATCAGCGGCAGCGTGTTGGAGATCAGGTGGGCCAGGTTTGCGTGCAGCAGCGGGAACGTCAGGATGTCCAGGAGCCCGTCGAGGCGCCGCGGGCGCAGGCCGAAGGTTCCGTTCAGGGAATGCAGGAGCAGCGTGTTGATGAGCTCGATCCCGTAGAGCAAGGCCACGAACGAGCCCACCACGAGCAGGCCCTTGCGGGCGCGGCCGGCCGGAGTGTCGACGGCGCCGGTCCGGCCCGGCCGGTAGGCATCCATGTTCATCCCGGCGCTCCTAGTGCACAACGATCGGCTGGAAACCTTCGGCCCGCAGCGCGGCGAGGACCTGTTCGCCATGCTCGTGGCCCTTGGTTTCCAGGTTCACGGTGATGGAGACATCGCCCATGCTGATCGACCCGCCCACCCTCGTGTGGTCCAGCCCGGTGACGTTGGCGTCGTTTTCGGCGATGATGCGGGCGATGGTGGCGAGCGAGCCCGGCCGGTCGTCGAGCATCATGCGCACCGTCATGAACCGGCCGGCGGCGGAGAGGCCGCGCTGGATCACCTTGAGCATCAGCATCGGGTCGATGTTGCCGCCTGAGAGCACCACGGCAACGGTTCCCGGGTTCTCGATCTTGCCCTCCATCAGCGCCGCGATGCCGACCGCGCCGGCAGGCTCGACCACCATCTTGGCGCGTTCGAGCAGGAAGATCAGTGCCCGGGCCAGCGCATCCTCGCTGACCGTGACGACGTCGTCGACGAGTTCGCGGATGATGCTGAAGGGCAGCTGTCCCGGCCGGCCCACGGCGATGCCGTCCGCCATGGTGGACACGCGCTTGAGCGGCACGAGGGCGTCGGCGGCCAGCGACGGCGGATAGGCGGCGGCGTTTTCGGCCTGCACGCCGATGACGCGGATCTCGCGGCCCAGCTCCTTGGCCCGGGCCTTGACCGCGACCGAGACGCCGGCCAGCAGCCCGCCGCCGCCGACGCCGATCAGGATGGTGTCGACGTCGGGGATCTGTTCCAGAATTTCCAGTCCGACGGTTCCCTGGCCCGCCACGATGTCCACGTCGTCGAACGGGTGGACAAAAACGGCGCCGGTTTCATCGGCGAAGCGTTTGGCCTCGGCCAGTGCCTCGTCGACGTTGTGTCCGTGCAGCACCACCTCGGCGCCGTGGCTGCGGGTGGCGGCGAGCTTGGGCAGCGCGACACCCAAAGGCATGTAGATCCGGGCGGTGATACCCAGGCTCTTGGCCGCGACCGCTACGCCCTGGGCGTGGTTTCCGGCGGAGGCGGCGACGACGCCGCGGCGCTTCTCGGCCTCGGAAAGCTTGGCCATCCGGACGTACGCGCCGCGGACCTTGAACGAGCCGGCCCGCTGCAGGTTCTCGCATTTGAAGAAGACATCGCCGCCGGCGAGGCTGCCAAGTGCCCGCGAGGATTCGATGGGCGTGCGCGTAATAACTCCGTCGAGCAGCTTCTGCGCCTCCAGGACATCGTCCAACGTGACGGGCAGGCTCTCAAGGCTATTCACGAAACTGTTCTCCATCTTCGGTTCAGGCTCCGGCGCCGCGTCAGGCATTGCTGTCCGGGGCACCGCTTGTTGGTGCGGCGTCGCCGCGGCCGGGTCTCCCCGGCAGGTGGACGTCTTTGAAGGAATTGTCTGCGCCGGCATCATCGGGGGCAGCGGCTTTCTGCCGTTCCGCTGTTTCCAGCACCACATCATGTTCCCACGTTCTGGCGGCTATGTAGCGAATCGAGGCGTTTGCGACGGCAAGGAGCGGGACCGAAAACAGCGCACCGGGAATTCCTGCGAGGTAGGATCCGGCCGCGACGGACATGATGACGGCCACGGGATGCAGGGCTACGGCCCGGCCCATCACGAGTGGCTGGAGGATGTGGCTCTCCAGCTGCTGGACCACCAGCACAATTGCGAGCATGATCAGCGCGTTGACCGGTCCGTTGGCCACGAGGGCCAGGAGAACGGCGATGGCGCCGGTCACGAGGGCACCGACGATGGGGATGAATGAGCCAATGAAGACAAGGACGCTCAGGGGCAGGGCCAGCGGGACACCGATGATGGCGGCACCGACGCCGATTCCGACGGCGTCCACGAAGGCCACGAACATCTGTATCCGGGTGTAGCTGACCATCGAGGTCCAGCCCCGCCGGCCGGCGCCGTCAACGGCCAGCCGCGCCTTCTTGGGCAGGAGCCGGACGAGGAACGCCCAGATGCTGCCTCCCTCGAGCAGGAAAAAGACCAGCACGAACAGTGCCAGGATCAGCCCGGCAGCGAAGTGCCCGGCCGTGCTCCCGAAGGTCAGCGCGCCGCTGAGGATGCTGCTGCTGTTGTTTTGCAGCGCGGCGGTGCCTTCCTCCAGGTATTTGTCGATCTGGTCGGCCGTCAGGTGCAAGGGACCCTCCGACAGCCAGGCCTGGACCTGCTGGACCCCGACGAGCGCCTCGGACCAGAGCGCACCGAACCCGGCGGCAAGCTGCCGGCCGACCAGGGCAAGGGCCCCCGCGATCCCGCCCAGGAAGCCCAGGACGGTCACGGCGACGGAGAGGCCGTGGGGCAGCCGGAGGCTGTCCAACCAGCGCACCACGGGGTTCAGCAGCCCGGCGAGCAGGGCAGCCACCATGATCGGAATGACCAAAAAGCTGACCCGGCCAAGCAGCCACACCACGGCTCCTGCCACCACCAGGAGGAGCCCCACGCGCCAGGCCCATCCGGCGGCGATCCGGACCCCGTAGGGAATGTCCTGATCAAGGTCCTGCCCGGTAATGACGCGGGGCGCACCGGAACCGGCGTCGTGCGGGGATACGGCTTTGTCAACTGGGGTCATAGCCCCATGATCGCGCAGCAGTACGCCGATACGAAAACGGACGCAAAGCCGCGCCCGGACCCCGGTTCAGCCGCCGGCGCCGTCGAGGGATGCGCTGATCCCCCAGCTGATCGTGAACTGCCCGCCCGGCGCCAGCCAGCGCAGGCCGTCACCGGTGTTGAACGCGTTGGCCGGTCCGGTCATCGGCTCGAGTGCCACGGCTTTGGTCCGGCCGGGGAATTGTGTGCTGACGAAAACATGGACGTAGCCGCAGGTCGCGTCCTGCCACAGGCTGACGGTGCGGCCGTCCGGTGCGCGCAGCGTGGACCGCGCCCGCCCGCCCTCGAACGCCAGGTCCGTGTACGCCGAATCGAGATCCAGCGACCCGACCAGGCTGCCGGCGCGCAGGTCGGCTTCGCCGGCGACCGGTTCCGTGCCCCGCGGAATGAGCCGTTCGTCCGTCACCAGCCGGGTGCCGGCGTCGACGGTGAGCGTCAGCTCCTCGCTCGGCACGTCCCCGATGCGCAGGTAGGGGTGGGAGCCGAGGACAAACGGCGCTTCCTCGTCCGAGTCGTTGATCAGGGTTTGCCAAACCACGAGGCCGAGGTCCTCGGCCAGCTCGTAGCGGACCCGGTGCCGGACCAGGAACGGATAGCCGTGCTGGGGGAAGATGGCAGCTTCCAGGGTGACGGAGAATTCGTCTTCGTCAACGAGCTCATACGCAGCGTTCCGCAGCAGGCCATGGCTGGCGTTATTGCGGGAGACTTCGGTGATGTCGAGTTGGAGTTGCTTGCCGTGCAGGTACCAGATTCCATCCTCAACCCGGTTGGCCCAGGGTGCCAGCGTGACCCCGGTGGCGCCGGGCGGGATCTGCGTGTCGGCGTAGCTTTCGGTCAGCTGGGTGCCGCCGCGGCTGTACCAGCGCAGTCCTGCGGCAAGTTCGGTGACGACGGCGAGCGCGTCACCGCGCCGCAGTTCGTACTGCCGGCCGGACGCGTACCGCCGCGTAGTCGTCCCAGGGTTGCCGTCTGTAGCGGCAGCGGCAGCCGCCGGGCCGGAAGTAGATTCGCTCACGTTCATGGGTTCCACCGTACAGAGCACCGGCCTGCCCGTACATCGGACCCGCCGCGAGTCCCGGCACCCGGGACGGGTGCTAGGTTGAGGGGACTTAACGATCCGGACCCGGATCCGGCGCCGTCGCCGGCAACCGGCCCGGCCAACTGCCACCGGCGAAAGGCGCAGCGGCATGACAGTCTCCTGGGACACGGCGGGGCTCGAGGCCAGGTTCCGGGCCGCCTTCGGGGCGGCGCCGGACGGCATCTGGCAGGCACCGGGACGGGTCAACCTGATCGGCGAACACACGGACTACAACGACGGGTTCGTGCTCCCCTTCGCCATCGACAAGGCCGCCCGGGTGGCGGTCCGTGTCCGGCCGGACTCAACCGTGCGGATGCTCTCCACGTTTGGAAACCAGGGAATCACGACGGCGGACAGTGCGTCCCTGCACCGCAAGTCGGCCAAGGGCTGGACCAAGTATCCGCTCGGTGTCCTCTGGGCCCTGCAGCAGCGCGGCCTCGCGGTCCCGGGCGTTGACCTGCTCGTCGACTCGGACGTTCCCCGGGGCGCGGGACTGTCCTCCTCGCACGCCATTGAATGCGCCGTGATCTCGGCGCTGAACGATCTAACCGGTGCCGGGCTCGAGGCGCGGGACATGGTTCTGGCCACCCAGCAGGCCGAGAACGGATTCGTCGGTGCCCCCACCGGCATCATGGACCAGTCCGCCTCACTGCGGGCCGTCGCCGGGCATGCCGTGTTCCTCGACTGCCGGGACCAGAGCGTCCGGCTCGTGCCCTTCGATGCACGTGCCGCCGGCCTGGTCCTGCTGGTCATCGATACCAAGGTCTCGCATTCCCACGCCGGCGGCGGCTACGCGTCACGGCGGCAATCCTGCGAGCTCGGCGCCGACGTGCTCGGCGTGGCGGCCCTGCGCGACGTCGGGCTGGACGACCTTGCCGAGGCCGGCGGGCTGCTGGACCCGGAGACCTTCCGCCGGGTGCGGCACGTGGTCACGGAGAACGACCGTGTGCTGCGCACCGTGGAATTACTCGAAAACACCGGCCCGGGCGCGATCGGGCCGTTGCTCGATGCCTCCCATGCCTCGATGCGGGACGATTTCGAGATCTCCTGCGCCGAACTGGACCTCGCCGTCGACACCGCCCGCGCCGCCGGCGCCATCGGCGCCCGGATGACCGGCGGCGGTTTCGGCGGTGCCGCCATCGCGCTGGTCCCGCGTGGCTCCGAGGCCCGGGTCCGCGACGCCGTGGCCGCGGCGTTTGCCCGCGCCGGCTATACGGCGCCGGATATCTTCAGCGTCCGCCCCGCGGCAGGGGCCATGCGGCTGGCATAGCCGGAGCGTAGGCTGTCCCTATGCCGGAAGCCGTCATCGTCGCCACCGCCAGAACCCCGATCGGGCGTGCCTTCAAGGGCTCGCTGAAAGATGAGCGGCCGGACGATCTCGCGGCGGCGATCGTCACGGCGGCGCTGGCCAGGATCCCGGCCTTCGACGCCGCGGACACCACCGGCCCGGGCCTCGACGACCTCTACCTCGGCTGCGCCGAGCCGAGCGGTGAGGCCGGCTCGAACATGGCCCGGGTTGTCACCATCCTCGCCGGCCTCGATCACGTGCCCGCCGCGACCATCAACCGTTTCTGTGCCTCCAGCCTGCAGACCCTCCGGATGGCTTTCCACGCCATCAAGGCCGGCGAGGGCCACGCCTTCGTAGCGGCCGGCGTCGAGGCCGTGTCCCGCTACCGGGACTGGGCCGGCGCCGGGGAAACCGACGCGAGTACCCACAATCCGCGCTTTGCTGCCGCCGGGGAACGCACCAGGATCCGCGCGGCCTCGAATACGCCGTGGACCGATCCGCGGCTGGGCGGACGGGTGCCGGACATCTACATCGCCATGGGCCAGACGGCGGAGAACGTCGCCACCACGTACGGCATCGGCCGGGCCGAGCAGGACGCGTGGGGTGTGCTGAGCCAGAACCGCGCGGAGGCTGCCCTAGCTTCCGGTTTCTATGCGCACGAGATCACCCCGTATACGCGCCGGGACGGCACGGTGGTGGAACGGGACGATTCGCCGCGGCCCGGCGTCACGCTGGAGGCGGTCGGAGCCCTGCCTCCGGTCTTCCGCGAGGGCGGGACCGTCACGGCGGGAAACGCGTGCCCGCTTAACGACGGGGCGGCCGCCCTCGTGGTGATGAGCGATGCCCGGGCCCGTGAGCTGGGGCTCACGCCGCTGGCACGGATTGTCTCCACGGCTGTCAGCGCGCTGTCGCCGGAACTGATGGGCATGGGCCCCGTCGAAGCGACGCGCCGGGCGCTCCGGCAGGCCGGGCTGGCCATCGGCGACATCGATCTCGTGGAGCTCAACGAGGCCTTCGCGGTCCAGGTCCTTGCCTGCGCCCGGGAACTCGGCATCGATCCCGGCCGGCTCAACGTCCACGGCGGGGCCATCGCCCTCGGCCACCCGTTCGGGATGACCGGTGCCCGGCTGGCCGCCACCCTCGTGAACGGACTGCGGGAACGGGATGCGGAATTGGGGCTGGCCACCCTCTGCGTGGGCGGCGGCCAGGGCATGGCCGTCGTGTTGGAGCGGCTCAGTTGAACGCCCGCGGATGACCGGGAGCCCCCGGATCCGGCCGTTAACGCACGGAGGGCCCCGCCGCATGGCGGGGCCCTCCGATTGGTACCGGGAGACGTGTTATTCGTCGCCGCGGAGAATGGACAGGAGGCGGATGATCTCCACGTACAGCCAGACCAGGGTCACGGTGAGACCGAACGCGGCCGTCCAGGAGAACCGCTCCGGGGCGCCGTTGCGGACGCCGGCCTCGATGCTCGTGAAGTCCATGATGAGGGAGAAGGCGGCCAGGCCGATCGCCAGCAGGCCGATGAAGACGCCCAGCGGGATACCGAAGATCTCGACGCTCGTGCGCAGGCCGAAGGGGGAATCCACGGCGCCGGTCCACATCATGGCCATGTTGACGAGGGCGAAGACCGCGTAGCCGATGATCGCGATCATAAAGAAGCGCATGGCCTTCGGCGTGGCCCGGACCTTGCCGCTCTTGAACAGCACCAGCGTGACGGCAAAGACAGACAAGGTGCCGATGACGGCCTGCAGGCCAACGCCCGGGAACATGCCGTCAAGGACCCGCGTCAGTCCGCCCAGGAAGAGGCCTTCGAGTCCGGCGTAGGCCAGGATCAGCGCCGGCGAGGGCTGCTTCTTGAACGTGTTGACGAGGGCCAGGACGAATCCGCCCAGCACGCCGACGATCATCAGCATCATGGCCAGGCCCTGCGCGACCACCAGTGTCACGGCGGCGCCGGCCATCAGCACGCCGAGGCACGCCGCCGTCTTGACGATGACGTCGTCGTACGTCATCCGGCCGGTATCGGCGGGGCCGGCAGCGGGACGGTTGTACAAGTCCTGCAGCTCATCCTGGGACATACCCTTTTGTCCTGCTGCCCAGCCGGCCTGGCCGTTCATGACCTGGCCGGGCGCGCGTCCGGGAGCCTGCCCGTAGGCGTTCTGGCCGTAGCCGGCCTGCCCGTAGGGGTTCTGGCCGTAGGGAGCAGACGGTGCCTGGGTGGCTCCACGGAAGTTCTTTCCGTTGAAGATCGGGTTTCCGCCAAGTGCCATTGCGGGTGTCCTCCAAATAAGGGGGTTGATGATGATCCGGATATCAGTTAAACGTCATAATAACGCTACCAATTCCCACGCCCGGACGGGAGGGTTAGTTCCCCTGCCGCTAGCGCCGCAATCCAACCGTGATCCAGCGCCGGCCACCGCGGTCCCGGCGGCCGCGCTACTGTAGCCCTCCCGGCCGCCAGGGGGTGGCCGGAGCCCGGACATCGACAGCCAGCAGGCCTGTCTGCCAGTCTCCTGCGACGTCGTCGAACCGCTTGACGGGATCGGGCCGGGGAATCGGCAGCGGGCCGGGGACCGGCGCCGGCGTCCCCATGCTCGTGTTGATGACGACGTCGTCAATGTAGATGGCGCCCATCTGCTGATCGTGTTCGGACCCGAGCTGCACCGTGTCTGCGGGGGCTTTCAGGACGCTCTCCACGCTGCCTGCAAAGACGGACCGGCCGTCCCACCAGACCTGGACAGCTGTCACCGGGCCGTCGGGGACGACGTGCATCACCAGCCGGTGCCAGGTATTGATAGGAACATTCGAGGTCAGCGTGGTGTAGACATTGCCCTGCGGCGTGGCGGTCCGGAGCACGAGTTCGCGGGTGACGTTCTGGCGGAAGACATCCAGGACCCGGACCCCGCCGGAGAAGAACCGGAAGTAGGGAACGTTGCTCCCGGGCAGCCCCTCGCCGGCGATATTGAACCAGCCATCCACGAACGCTTCGGTGTTCCCGGGCGGGAGGCTCAGCGTCATGTTGGCGATCGAACCCGGGTCTGCGGTGGCGCTGATCACGGCGGCGCAGTTCGCTGAACGGGATGTTTCGGAAGACACCGCCACGATGCCGTTGCCCGCCGTGGCGACCGTGAAATCCTCAAGAGTTCCGGCTTCAAAATTTGCCGCCGCGACCGTCGTGCCCGGGTAGGGATCCGTGGGTGGAGGAGTTCCGGCCCGGCAGGCCTGCGCTCCGGCGGTCGCCGGACCGGAGCTGAGGGCCGGTAGGCCGAACAGCGCCAGCACAACGGAACCCGCCAGGCACAGCTTAAGCACCCGGTTCATCGGTCGGTCCTCCACCATCGGCATCAGGCCGGAAAACTCCGGCCCCGCCACCGCTCCGCATCTGCAATGTTTCGTTCCCCGCACCATAACCCATGACCTCTTGGGAAAAGCTGGAACCGTCCCCCGTGCCGCGGACCGCGAGGACGCCGTGGTGCGCCGGCTGCCGGGGCGGCACGGTCCGTAGCGTGACCCACCCTTTAGGAACACGCAGGATCAACAAAAGTTTTCTTTAGCGCTACTGAAATTATGCCTATGGCCACCTTCACGGTTGTTATCCGATCGGGACATTTCCCCAGACCATACGGGCATTGACCGCCCTCCGCGGCCTGTAGCATAAGGCGCACAGGGTGACCAGCATCACAGCTGTTCCGCTTCACCGCACCACTATGTCCGGCCCGCTGGCCCCTGACCGTTCGCATCGGTTGCACAGGCGCAACCCAGACCATCCCCCGTGGAGGTTTTCAATTTGAGAAGTACAACGAGAGGCCTGTCGCAGCGACGGGGCCGGAGACTGCTGACAGCCATGGGCGCCGTATTCGCGGCCATGGCAGCGCTCCTGCTCATCATCGCGCCGGCAACCCACGCCACGACCCCCTCACCGACACCATCCCCGTCGGTTTCCCCATCTGTGTCGAACGAGACGTTCACCAATAACATCAGCGGGTTCCTGCGCGGCGATGACCGCACCCCGCTCGCCGGGGTCGAGATCACAGTCAAGGGTGAAGGCTTCACCGGAACGACGAAGTCCACGGAGAACGGTTCATGGTCGATCGGCGTCCCCAAGCAGGGGACGTACGAGGTCAACCTCAACGAGTCGACCATCCCGGACGGCCGCAAGCTCGCCGACGGCCAGGAGAACCCCCGGACTGTCACGTTCAGCCAGACCTCAAACCTCTCGGTCATCTTCGCTTTCGGCGAGGGCATCGTGGTGCAGCAGCAGGACTTCGGCAAGAACCTGATCAACCGCCTGGTGGCCGGCCTGAGCTTCGGCCTGCTGCTGGCCCTCGCCGCCGTCGGTCTGTCCCTGATCTTCGGTACGACCGGCCTGACCAACTTCGCCCATGGCGAGATGGTCACCCTGGGCGCCGTCCTGGTCTTCGCGTTCAGCGCCATGAACCTGCCGTTCTGGCTGGCCATCCTCCTGGCTGTTCTCGGCGGCGGGGTGTTCGGCTACGCGCAGGACGCCGGTCTCTGGAAGCCGCTGCGTCGCCGCGGCACTGGACTGGTCCCCATGATGATCGTCAGTATCGGCCTGGCCCTCGCCACCCGCTACGCCATCCAGTTCTACTTCGGCGGGGCAACCCAGCAGTTGCCGTTTGCGCAGAGCTCGGAAATCCAGATCGGCCCGATTTCCATCTCCCCGAACAACCTTTGGTCGCTGCTGATCAGCGCGGTGGTCATCACCGTGCTCGGCATCGTCCTGCTGAAGACCCGGCTCGGCAAGGCCACCCGCGCGGTGGCTGACAACCCGGCCCTGGCCGCGGCCTCGGGCATCGACGTCGACTCCGTCATCCGGATCGTCTGGATCACCGGCGGCATGCTGGCCGCCCTGGGCGGCATCCTGTGGGCCTACTACCGGCCAGGCGTCACTTTCGATATGGGCTCGCAGATCCTGCTGCTCATTTTCGCGGGCGTGACCCTTGGCGGCCTCGGCACCGTGTTCGGCGCCCTCATCGGTTCTGTCATCGTCGGCATCTTCGTGGAGCTGACAACCGTCTTCGGCCTTGCCGCGGATCTAAAATATGTGGGGGCCCTGTTCATCATGATCGTTGTCCTCTTGTTCCGGCCGCAGGGCATCCTGGGTCGTCGCGAGCGCGTGGGTTAGGAGACAGTCATGGACTTCGGATTTATTATTTCCAACGCTGCGGGCGAGATTTTCAGCCCGACGACGGCGGCCTACGCCCTCGCCGCCCTGGGCCTCGCCGTCCACTTCGGCTACTCCGGCCTGCTGAACTTCGGCCAGGCCGGCTTTATGGCGGTGGGCGCCTATGGCTTCGCCATTTCGACCCTGACCTTCAACGTTCCGTTCTTCGTCGGCCTTCTGATCGCCGTGGTACTGGCCTCGATATTCGCTCTCTTGCTGGGCATCCCGACCCTCCGGCTGCGCGCGGACTACCTCGCCATCGTGACGATCGCCTCGGCGGAAATCGTCCGCTACATCGTGACCACCAACCAGCTCACCGCGGTGACCGGTTCGGCGAACGGTCTGGCCGCCTTCGAAGGCGGGTTCTATGCCATGAACCCGTTCCCGGCGGGCGACTACTTCGGCATGAATAACCGCGACTTCTTCATCCGGATCGTCGGCTGGGGCCTTGTGGCCCTTTGCTGCACCCTGGTGTGGCTGCTGATGCGCAGCCCGTGGGGCCGGGTCCTGAAGGGTATCCGTGAGGACGAGAACGCGGTCCGCTCACTCGGCAAGAACGTTTACGCCTACAAGATGCAGGCGCTGGTCATTGGTGGCGTGCTCGGTGCCCTGGCGGGCATGATCTTCACGCTTCCGCGCGGCGCCGTGCAGCCGGCTAACTACGGTACCGAGCTGACATTTTTCCTCTACACCTGCCTGCTGCTGGGCGGCCTGGGCACCGTCCTCGGACCGGTCATCGGCGCCATGATCTTCTGGGTGGTGCTTTCGCTGACCCAGGGCCTGCTGTTCGGGGCCATCGAGTCCGGCGCCATCACCTTCCTGAACACGGTCCAGGCCGGGCAGCTCCGCTTCATCCTGGTGGGTGTTGCGCTGATGCTGCTGATGATCTTCAGGCCGCAGGGCGTCTTTGGTAACAAGAAGGAGCTGGCATTCGCATGAGCGCGAACCCAACCGAAGAAAATATCGACTACATGACGGACACCCGTCCGATTGCCGTCGGGGACGCCGTTCCCGGCTGCAAGAAGCGGGACCCGATCGTTGTGGCAGAAAACGTGACGCGGACCTTCGGCGGCATCAACGCCGTCGACGTCGAGTACCTCGAAATCCCCCGGCACAAGATCACGGCGCTGATCGGGCCCAACGGGGCCGGTAAAACGACCCTCTTCAACCTGCTGACCGGATTCGACACCCCCAACTCGGGCAAATGGCAGTTCGAGGGACAGAGCATCGCCGGGGTGTCCTCCTACAAGGTCGCGCGCATGGGCATGGTCCGGACTTTCCAGCTCACGAAGGTCATGGGCAAGCTCACCGTCATGGAGAACATGCGGCTGGGCGCCTCCAAGCAGCCGGGCGAAAGCCTGTCCAAGGCCCTCTTCAAGGGGATCTGGGGCGGCCGGGAGAAACAGATCACGGCCGAAGCGGAGGTGCTGCTGGAGAAGTTCAAGCTGGACGCCAAGAAGGACGACTATGCGGCGTCCCTGTCCGGCGGCCAGCGCAAGCTGCTGGAAATGGCCCGGTCCCTGATGGTCCGGCCCAAGCTCGTTATGCTCGATGAGCCCATGGCCGGCGTCAACCCCGCCCTGACCCAGTCACTCCTGGACCACATCAAGAACCTCAAGGCCGAAGGCATGACCGTGCTGTTCGTCGAGCACGACATGCACATGGTGCGCCACATCGCTGACTGGGTAGTGGTGATGGCCGAGGGCAAGATCGTCGCCGAAGGCCCGCCCGGCGACGTGATGAAGAACCCGGCCGTCATCGACGCCTACCTTGGGGCACACCACGATGTGGACCTCGGCGACACGGACGGCCTCCTCGAACTGGAAAACGACCTCGAGGCCGACCAGGAATCAGTGGTCGGTACGCCCGACGCGGGCATAATCGCCAAGGACGTCATCGCCAAGGAAACCGAGGAGCGCCGGAGCGCCCGCGGGAGACACAGCAGTGACGACATTACAGAGAAGGGCACAGAATGAGCGCCACCAGTGCGGCGCCGGCCGCCAAGCCCCTGCCGGATGAGGATTCGGTCGTCAAAGTCACGGACCTCGTGGCCGGCTACCTTCCGGGCGTCAACATCCTTAACGGCTGCAGCATCGAGGCCCGCAAGGGCGAGCTCATCGGTATCATCGGCCCCAATGGCGCCGGCAAGTCGACCCTGCTCAAGGCCATGTTCGGCCTGGTCAAGGTCCACTCCGGGTCCGTCGTGGTCCGCGGTCAGGACATCACCGGGCTCAAAGCCAACAAGCTGGTCAGCCGCGGCGTGGGCTTCGTGCCGCAGACCAACAACGTCTTCGCCGCCCTGACTATCGAGGAAAACCTTCAGATGGGCATGTTCCAGCGTCCCAAGGACTTTGCCCAGCGGTTCGACTTCGTCACGGGCCTGTTCCCTGAACTCGGCAAGCGCCGGGCGCAGCGGGCGGGCTCGCTGTCCGGCGGTGAGCGCCAGATGGTGGCCATGGGCCGGGCCCTGATGATGGACCCTGCCGTGCTGCTGCTGGACGAGCCCTCGGCCGGCCTCTCCCCCGTCAAACAGGATGAGACCTTCCTCCGGGTTCACGAGATCAACCGGGCCGGCGTTTCGGTGATCATGGTGGAGCAGAATGCCCGCCGCTGCCTGCAGATCTGCGACCGCGGCTATGTCCTGGACCAGGGCAAGGACGCCTACACGGGTACCGGCCGGGAGCTGATGAAGGATCCCAAGGTCATTCAGTTGTACCTGGGCACCCTGGCGGACACGGTCGAGTAGGGACTGCTTCAACGGGGGGCCGCCACAGCTGCTGTGGCGGCCCCCTTTTGCGTGCCCGATGCGGACGCCCGCGTCACGCGGCGCAGACTCTTAGGCCGGCAGCTGCGGTCCGGAGCCCGGATTCCGGCATCCATGGCGGACGACGGCGTCGAAAGCCTGCCGTGCGTGACGGCAGGCCGCCGCTGCAGCGACTCTCCTGACACAACAAGAGGCCCCCGTCCGTGGACGGGGGCCTCTTGTTGTGTCAGGAAGCGGCGTTTACAGCTTGCCGAATTCTTCCTTGAGCGGCGTGTAGGTGTTGTCATCCTGGAACTCATAGATGCCGATGTAGGCTTCGGTCGGGTCCCCGGCGTCGGAGAACGTTACGGGACCGGACTGGCCGTCGTAATCGATGTCCTTGCCCTCACGGAGCAGGGTGACGCAGGACGGGAAGTCGGTGCACTTCTCCCCGCCTTCGGAAACGGCCTTCAGCTGAGCCGCGATGTCGACGCCCTTGGTGCTCTGGGCTGCCTCGGCTGCCAGTGCGATCAGGTTGACGGCGTCGTAGGACTCGCCACCGTAGGTGAAGTCCTTCAGCGCCGGGTCAACGGCCAGCATCTTCTGCTTGAATTCATCCTTGGCGAAGGTTCCCGGGATGGTGCCCTGGGCGCCCTTGAGCGTACCCGGCTGGAAGTCCGAGCTGTAGTTGGACATGTTGCCGTCCACCATGAAGAGCTGCGTGGGCTTGATGCCCTTGCCCGTCATGAGCGGAACGATCGACTTGGCCTGGTCAAAGGTGATCAGCGCAATGGCGTCGGGCTTGGCCGCTACGACCTTGTCCACCTGGCTGCTGAACTGCGAGTCGCCTTCGTTGAAGAGCTCTTCGGCCACAACCTGGCCGCCTGCCGCTTCGAACGCAGCCTTGACGTTCTCAGCCAGGCCCGTGCCGTAAGCGTCGTTCAGAACGATCATGCCGACGGTCTGGGCGCCACAGCTGGCCATGTAGTTGCCAAGCACCTTGCCCTGGAGCACGTCCGAGGGGGCGGTGCGCCAGTACAGGCCCTTGTCATCCCATGCGGTGAAGTCCGGCGAGGTGTTAGCCGGGGAGAACATCACAGCACCGGCACCGGTGATCTGGTTGATGACGGTCTTCGAAACACCGGACGAGGCGGCACCGATGATGGCGCTGACGCCCTGGCCCAGCAGGGAGGTGGTCGACTGGGTGGCGATGTCGGTCTTGGTGTCACCGGAGTCCCGGTGAATGACCTCGATCGGCTTGCCGAGGACGCCGCCGGCGTCGTTGACTTCCTTGACGCCCAGGTTCACGCCTGCAACTTCGGGCGGGCCGAGGAATGCCAGCGAGCCTGTGGTCGGCAGGAGCGAACCCAGCTTCAGGGGCGTGTCTGTTGTAACCGCGGAGGCAGGAACGGGACCCGTATTGGTCGCCGCGGCGGTTCCTGCTCCGGCACCGGCGCCGGGGTCCGGGCAGGAAATCCCTGCAGCAGCCACGGAGGCTGACCCGGTGGCCGTCGGCGTGGAGGTGCCGCCGCAGGCCGTAGCCAGGAAGGTGACGCCGAGGCCAAGCGCAGTGAGCTTGGCGATGCGGGGCGCCGCCTGGGGGAGTGAAGTCATATACAGTCTCCTCGATCGAAAGGTACGAACGCCTTTGACACGAAAGATCAGGTGTTCCTGATTCCATCTCAAGCTAGTGCAATTTCGAGGCGAAAATAAGTGAGTACGGTCACATCCTCATAACAGTCGTTGCATAGAGGGAATCAGGCGCCCGGATGCGGCCCGGCTGGCCGGGCAACGGCTGGGCCAGCGGCTCCAACGGCGTGTCCGGGCCGCTCCAGCGGCGCGCGCCGCACAACATTGTGCCCCAGGTGGGACTCGAACCCACAACACGCGGATTTTAAGTCCGCTGCCTCTGCCAATTGGGCTACTGGGGCGCCCGGTCCATGCTATCCCGACGAAGGCCGGCCAGCTGCCTGAAACGGCTCGGCGTAACGAAAGGATCCGGTCACGCCGCCGGGCCAGACCGCCAGGGGCAGCAGCTGGAAATGCCCGGCCCAGGACGGCTCCGGCGGCTCCACTCCGAGTGTTCCAGAGGGGACAAACCCGAAGCGGTCATAAAACTCCGGGCTGCCGAGCAGGGCGATCCCCCGCTCCCCCGCCGCGTTGGCCCGGGCGGCTGTTTCCTTCATAAGCGACGTGCCGATGCCGTGGCGCTGAAGCCGCGGGACCACCCCGATCGGGCCGAGGCCCAGCAGTTCCAACTCCCCCACCCAGCCCCGGGTGCTGATCACATGGCCCACGATTTCGCCGTCGAGCTCCGCGACGATGCTGAACTCCGGCAGGTACTCCGCGCACTCGAAGAGCCGGGCCAGCAGCCCGACTTCCTCGGGTTCGCCCTCGACGGGCAGCCCGGTCTCGGGTGAGATGGCAAAGGCGGCGGCCGTCAGCGCCAGGATCGCGGGACGATCGGCCGGTGTCTCGGTGCGCAGGACGGGCTCCGATGCGGGCCGCTGCGGGCCGGCGTCCTCCGCCAGCTCGTGCAGGGCTTCAAGCGCCCGTTCCACGTCTGCCACAGGCACCAGGAGATGGTCGTGGTGGAACCCGGCCAGGACGTTGCAGCTGATCTTCGCCGCGGTCAGGGCCGCGCTGACTGCCGCCGTCAGGCCGACGGCCTCCAGGGAGGAATGCACCTCCAGCGTGATCCAGGCGCCGACGAAGTCGTAGGAGAGCCCCGCGCTGTCCGCCTCCGCCCGCGGCAGGACTACGGTCAGCCCCTCAGCCTCCCGGACCGCCGCCTCGATGCCCCCGGTCAGCGGCCTGCCATGCGGCCACAGCACGTAGACGAATTCCCCCTCCCGGCGGGCGGGGCGCATCGTGGCCAGCAGGGTGCGGAGATCTTTTTCACCTGTCGTCATGGAGCCAGTCTAGGCGCAGGCCGGGCCCGGACCCGGCCGGCGGGGCAGGCCGGGCCGGGCCGTAAACGGCAGCGGCGGCCGCTCCCCGGGAGGGGAGGGCCGCCGCAAGCAGTTCGCTTCAGGCTATTTGGAGTCCGCTGCGACGCGCTCCGCGGAGCCGGCAGCCTTGGGCTGCTCGGGGGCGGGAGCGGCCGCCGGCTTCGGAGCCGGCGTAGCGGCGTCCACGAAGGCACCGCGCGGGTTGTCCAGGTCGATCAGCTGCGTGGTGTCGCGGCCCATGAAGAAGCTCAGGATCCAGTTCATGATGACGCGGATCTTGCGCTCGACGGTGGGCATCGCGAAGCCGTGGTAGCCGCGGTGCGCGAGCCAGGCCAGCGGGCCCTTGAGGCCGATCCGGCCGACCAGTTTGATGTTGGCAACGCCCTTCCATTCGCCGAAGCCGGCGACGGCGCCCAGGTTCTTGTGCTTGTAGTCCTTGAGTTCCTTGTCCCAGCGGGAAGCCCACAGGTTCTTGGCGAGGCGCTTGGCCTGGCGCAGGGCATGCTGGGCGTTCGGGACACAGGTGCCGTCCGGCAGGCCGCTGCCGGTCAGGTCCGGCACGGCTGCGACGTCGCCGGCGGCCCAGGCGTTCGGAATGATGCCTTCGTCGCCGGCGATCCGGAGGTCGGCGAGGACGCGGACGCGGCCACGCGGTTCGAGCGGGAAGTCCGTGGAGCGGACCATCGGGTTGGCCTGCACACCGGCAGTCCAGACGAGGGTGTCGGCTTCAAAGTCCTGCGCCAGCGACTTGTCCGGCAGGTTGATGAGCTTCAGGGAGCCTTCGGCGTTGTCCAGCGAGGTGTTGAGCAGGACCTCAATGCCGCGGCTGCGCAGGTGTTCAACAACCCACTCGGCCTGGCTGGCCGTGACCTCGGGCATAATGCGGCCCATGGCCTCGACGAGGACGAAGCGGACTTCCTCCTGCTGGATGCGCGGGTTGTTCTTGACCGCCGCACGGGCGAGATCTTCCATTTCGGTGATGCATTCGATGCCGGCGAAGCCACCGCCGACAACCACGAAGGTCAGGGCGCGGGCGCGCTCTGCGGGGTCGGTCATGGACGACGCAGCCTCGATGCGGTCCAGGACGCTGTTGCGCAGTGCGACGGCTTCTTCGATGGTCTTGAGGCCGATGCCCTTTTCTGCCAGTCCCTTGATGGGGAAGGTGCGGGTGATGGCACCGGCGGCGATGACGACGTCGAAGTACGGGACCTCGAAGTTCTCGCCGCCGTCGGAGGGGGCTACCACGGCAGTGCGGTTCGCGTGGTCGATCGACGTGACGCGGCCCTGGAGGAGTTCCGTCTGCTTCAGGTGCTGGCGGTGCGAGACAACGGCGTGCCGCGCTTCGATGTTGCCGCCGGCAACTTCCGGCAGGAAGGGCTGGTAGGTCATGTAGGGCAGGGGATCCACGACGGTGACGATGCCACCGGCATTCGCGATCTTCTTCTGCAGTTTGAGGGCCACATACAGGCCGACGTAGCCGCCGCCGACGACGAGCACGCGGGGACGGTCCAGGAGTTGAGGGGAGGATGCCATACAGCAAGAATACCGTAGTTTGTGAAAAACTTCACTAACTAGTGGTGGTTGTGACTTCCTGCCGCGTCCAGCACTCCCGTGTCCGCCGCACCGGCCGCTGCCGGGTTCCGGAGTGCACGCCGCAGGTGGAAGCCGGCCGCGCCGACGATCCCGAGCAGGAGGCCGCCGAATCCCAGTACGACGACGGCAGGCACGGCGTCGTCCAGCGGCGACGGGGCCTGCGCTACGGGGACGGTCGGCTCGGGCAGGGTGGGGGCCACGGCTGACGGCGCCGGGGCTGCCGAGGCCGCGCCCGTGTCCGCGTTGCCGCGCCGGTGGACCCGGATCCAGTCCGACATGGACCCCAGCGGGTTGACCTTGGTCTCCGGGACGTCCGCTTTGAGCGCGGCTTCTGCGTCCAGGACGCCATACCCGTAGAGCGGGTCCTTGCCCGGTACGCCGGCGTCCCTGGCGGTGCTGACGATCCTGTTGATGACCTGCTTGGCCGACATTTCCGGCCATTTCGAACGGATCAGCGCGGCCACGCCGGCGACGATGGGGGTGGCGCCCGAGGTTCCGGCCCAATCAGCGTAGCCCCCGCCGGGCAGTCCCCCGATCAGGTCCTCGGCCGGGGCGGCGACGCCGATGCTGATGCCTTGGGATGAGGAGTCGATGCTGGCGGTTCCCCGCCGGCTCAGCCCTGCCACGGTCAGGACCCCGGGAATTGTGGCGGGGGCGCCGACCTGGACGTTGCCGCCCACCCGGTTGCCCGCCGCGGCCACGATGACAACGTCCTTTTGCTCCGCGTAAAGGAACGCCGCGTCCCAGCTCTGCGGCCATTGCGGGGAGGTGCTGCCCAATGAAATGTTGATGACCCGGGCGCCGTTGTCAACGGCCCAGCGCACAGCCTCCGGAATCTGTTCCTGGTCTGTCTTGCCGCCGGGGTTGTCCGATCCGAGCCACGTGGAGACGGACAGCAGCTGGGCCTCGGGGGCGACGCCGACGATGCCGTCCGGCGGAGAAGACGCCGGTTTGGCGCTGGCGCTGGGGCTGGGCTTGGCGCTGGCCGGCTGGTGGCCCCGGCCGGCGAGCAAGGTCGCCACGAGCGTCCCGTGCTCGGGCTTGGCGCCAATGCCCAGGCGCCCGTCGGGGCTGCCGGCACCGGACATGTCGGCCCCGCCCGCCAGGACACCCGCGAGGTCCGGATGGTTGCCGTCCACGCCGCTGTCGATGACGGCGATTTTGACGTTGGCGCCCTTGGAGACTTCCCAGGCCTTGGTGATGCCGGACTCCGCAAGCCAGTACTGTTTGTCGCGCCAGCCGTCGGCGTGCGCGGCCGGGGCAGCGGTGAGGGCCGCCATGAACGTGCCGGCGGCCAGGGCCAGGGCCATCAACGCGGAGGCGGTCCGGCGGGGCCGGGCAGCTGGGCTGGTCATTATGGTCCTCTTCGCGGTTCGGCTGGTGGCTTCGCCGTGGTGGCCGGCTGACGCGCCGTCAGCTGATGCTGAGGGCGATTCCGTCAAGAATATCGTGTTCGCTGGTAACGGCTGTTGCGATCCGGCCGCCGGTGGCTTCGGCCACGCGTTCCAGGACCCGCCGCCAGACGAGTCCGCCGGCGCCGATCACGTCGACCCGGCCCGGGTGCATGTAGGGCAGGGCCGCCCGGTCGCCGCGGGACATGCCGAGCAGGTCCTTGCAGGCTTCGCGGCCGGCCTCGAGTCCCAGTTCGGTCCCGTGGATCGCCGCCGGGGAGTAGGTCGGCAGTCGCAGGGCATGGGCCGTGATGGTTGTGACGGAGCCTGCCACGCCGACGACGACCGCCGTGCGGTGCAGCGGGACGGTCTGCGCCGCCTCGCTGATCGCGGCATCGACGTCGGCTTCGGCCGCCTGGATCTGTGCAGCGGTGGGCGGGTCGCTGCGCAGGTGCCGTTCGGTCATCCGGACGCAGCCGACGTCGACGGACCGGGCCGCGAGGACGCCGTCGGCGTTGCCCATCACGAACTCGGTGCTTCCGCCGCCCAAATCGACCACCAGGACCAGTTCGTCTCCGCGCGCCGGCAGGACGCTGCTGGCCCCGGCAAAGGACAGTGCGGCTTCCTCGTCACCGGTGATGACCTCGGGTTCGACGCCCAGGAGGTCGCGGATTCCGTCGACAAAGACCTGCCGGTTGCTGGCATCGCGGGTCGCGGAGGTAGCGACGAAACGCACCTTCCCGACGCCGTGTTCCCGGATCATGGCTGCATAATCCGCGGCGGCGGCGAACGTGCGGTCTAGGGCGTCCGGGGCCAGTTCTCCGGTGGCATCCACCCCTTGCCCGAGCCGGACGACGCGCATTTCCCGCACGACGTCGGTCAGCCGGCGTGTGCCGCCGTCGGCGTCGATGTCGGCGATCAGCAGCCGGATGGAGTTCGTTCCGCAGTCGATGGCGGCGACGCGGTTCACTGGCCTGCCCCGGGGGTGTCGGCCGTGCCCTCGGCGGTCTTGCGGACCGGGGCCGGGCGTCCGACGATTGCCGGCAGGCCCTGCGGCCCGTGCCGGCTGAGGTCCCGGGACGGCGCCTCTCCCCCGGTGTCCCAGGCGCCGTCGCAATAGCACCGGTCCGTAGTCCACCATTCGCCGATGGCTCCGATTGCCTCATCACCGAGCGGGTTCACGCCCGGCCCGGCGGCGAGCGAATGCCCGACCAGGACGTGCAGGCATTTGACCCGTGTCGGCATCCCGCCGGCGGAGATTCCGTCGATTTCCGGGACCGCGCCGGTCCCTGCCCGGTCGCCGATCTCGGCCCGGGCGGCCAGGTACGCTTCGTGGGCGCCGCGGTAGCGGGCCGCCAGTTCTGCGTCGGCGCCGAGGCGCTCGTTCATCTCGTTCATCAGCCCGGCGGCTTCGAGCCGGGAGACGGCGGCGGTGATGACCGGGTGGGTCAGGTAGAACGTGGTGGGGAACGGAGTGCCGTTTCCGAGCCGGGGGGAGGTAGCGGCCACGAGCGGGTTTCCGCAGACGCAGCGCGCCGGGATCTCCACAACGTCCCGGACCGGGCGACCCAGCTGGCGGCTGAGGACATCGAGGTCGCGGGCCGACGGCGTTCGGGATCCTGCCGCGGCGGGTGCCGTGGTCTCAGCCGCCGGGTCCGCGGCGGCGGTGGGCTCTGGCGCTCGGTTCTCGTCCACTGGCGTGGCACCTTCCTGCCCTGGGGAGGATAGTCCGAAGGACAATCCGGCGGCGGGCGCCGCATCTAGTCTGTGGCCGACCGCCTGATGGACTCCCACAGGGTGTCCACCCAGGGCAGATCTGCCGGGTCATGGGCTGTTGCTGCCGCGGCCGCGCTACTGGACTCCCCGGCAGGAAGTTCACTGCCGAAGACCCAGTAGCCCGTCTCTCCGGGCATAACCATGTTAATGCGGTCGCGCGCCTGCTGCTGCACGTAGTTGGGGTCCTGCCACCGTGAGACCTGGCGTTTGAGGTCGTCGCGGACGGCCTCCTTGTCCGCGATGTCGGCCTCAAGCGCGGCGATTTCCGCCCGTTTATCGACAAAGATCTTCACGGTCGGCGCCAACAGGATGGTGATGGCAATCATAACGACGCCGAGTGCCAGCAGCCGCCCGGAGAACGCTTTGGCGGGGACGGGGTCGAGGCTTTCCACCCCGTCGGCCCCTCCGGCGGCGGGTTCGGATGTCCCGTTCCGGCCGGCACGGCCGGGCGCGGGACTGCCGTTGCCCGGGCGGCGCGACCCCGTCTTTCCCCCCGGTTTTCCGGCATCGCGTTTACCGGATTCGCGTCTGCCGGGATCCGGGCTGCCGGGTCTCCGCGGCGGGGATTCCACGATCTGGTTTGCGGCGGGGGCGGTGATGCCGAAGTCGGCCTGGATGACGTCGCCGCCTTCGTCCGCAGCCACTGGCTGTGACGCCGCGGGTGTGGCCCGGGGGACCTTGGGACGGCGGGTGGCCATGTCACTCCTGTAATGCCCGGTCCCTGCCGGGCGGGGTCGCTGCCTGCACACTGGCGTCCATGGCCTGGACCGGGCTCGCCGGCTAGGTTTCCCGGCTGGCGCCGGGTGCGCCGGCGGCTAAAACAGAACCGGTGGCCATGGTCTTTCAACCATAGCCACCGGTTACCGGTTTGTGGTGCTTCTAGCCCTTGAAACGCGGGAAGGCGCTGCGTCCGGCGTAGCGTGCGGCGTCATCGAGTTCCTCTTCGATGCGCAGCAGCTGGTTGTACTTCGCGACGCGCTCGGAGCGGGCCGGAGCGCCGGTCTTGATCTGGCCGGCGTTGGTGGCCACGGCGATGTCGGCGATGGTGGTGTCCTCGGTCTCGCCGGAGCGGTGTGAGGTGATGGTGGTGTAACCGGCGCGCTGGGCGAGGGATACGGCGTCCAGGGTCTCGGTCAGGGAACCGATCTGGTTGACCTTGACGAGCAGCGAGTTGGCGGTGTTGGAGTCGATGCCGGTCTGCAGGCGTTCCGGGTTGGTTACGAAGAGGTCGTCGCCGACGATCTGGACCTTGTCGCCGACGGTGTCGGTGAGGGTCTTCCAGCCGTCCCAGTCGTTCTCGTCCAGCGGGTCTTCGATGGAAACCAGCGGGTAGTCGGCAACGAGTTCGGCGTAGTACGCGCTCATCTCGGCGGCGCTGAGGGTTTTGCCTTCGAAGTGGTACGCACCGTCCTTGTAGAACTCAGAGGACGCGACGTCCAGGGCCAGGGCGATGTCCTTGCCCGGGGTGTAGCCGGCGTTCTTGATGGCTTCCTGGATCAGGTCCAGGGCTGCACGGTTGGACGGCAGGTTCGGCGCGAAGCCGCCCTCGTCGCCAAGGCCGGTGGACAAGCCCTTGGCCTGCAGGACTGCCTTGAGCTCGTGGTAAACCTCGACGCCCCAGCGGAGGCCTTCGGAGAAGGTGTCCGCGCCGAGCGGCACGATCATGAATTCCTGGATGTCGACGTCGGAGTCGGCGTGTGATCCGCCATTGAGGATGTTCATGAGCGGCACGGGCAGGACGTGGGCGTTCGGGCCGCCCAGGTACTTGTAGAGCGGCAGGTCAGCGGAGGCGGCGGCGGCGTTGGCCACGGCCAGGGACACGCCGAGGATGGCGTTGGCGCCGAGCTTGCTCTTGTTGGCGGTGCCGTCCAGGTCGATCATGGACTGATCGATGCTGCGCTGGTCGGTAGCGTCGAAGCCGATCAGGGCCGGGGCGATCTGGTCGATGACGGCGTCGACGGCCTTCTGGACGCCCTTGCCGAGGTAGCGGCCCTTGTCACCGTCCCGGAGTTCAACGGCTTCGTGCTCGCCGGTGGAGGCTCCGGAAGGTACTGCTGCGCGGCCGATCTGGCCGTCCGAGAGCAGGACTTCAACTTCTACGGTCGGGTTGCCACGGGAATCGAGGATCTCGCGGGCGTGAATGGCATCGATAAGCGCCATGGAAAAGCTCCTTTGGGTGAAGCGATTGCTGGGAATCTGGGTGCCGGACGTCCGGCCGTGTAGCGGGCCGGGTATCTGGCGTAAAACCGACGTCCTCGTCGCCAATAGCCTAGTCGAGAGTGGCCCAGGTTACGGAACCCTATCCAGTCTCCGGACGTCGCGTGGAGGCTGGCGGACGGCTCAGCTCTGTCTGGAAGCGCCGCACGGCGCCGCGCAATGCCCGCTCGGCGTCGAACCCGGCGGCGCGGGCGGAGGCCACGATGCTGAACAAGACGTCCCCGAGTTCGGCCTCCGAGGCCGGTTCCGGAAAGGGTGCTCCGGGGCTTCCTCCGGCGGGGTTGCCGCCGCGGTCCGCGTGCGGCGGGACCGCCAACAGGCCTGACCGCTCGGCGCGGTCCAGGAGTTTTTGCGCCCGGGCGAGGGCCGGGAGCTCCGCCGGAACGCCGTCGAAGGCGTGGCCGTGGTCCGGCCTTTCCGTCTTCTTGACGGCATCCCACTTCAGGACGATTTCCTCCACGGTTGCGGGGAAGGTTTCCCGCAACGAGCCGTCGGCGCGGAACACGTGCGGGTTGCGGCGGATCATCTTGGCCGCGACGCCCCGGGCGACGTCGTCGAACTCAAAGGCGTCCCGCTCTTCGGCGAGCCGGGCATGGAGAACCACCTGCAGGAGGACGTCGCCCAGTTCGCTCTTGAGTTCCGTCTCGTCTCCCCCGGCTTCGATGGTCTCCGCCAGTTCGTACGCTTCCTCGAGCAGATACTCCACGAGGGACTCGTGCGTGAGGGCGCCCATCCAGGGACAGTGTTCGCGGAGGGCCGCAATGACCCCCAGCAGTTCCTGCAGCCCCTGGACGGGCGGTCCGTCTGCTTTAGCCAAGATCGGCGTAGGCCTCGTTGATGTACTCGACCAGGGCTTCTTTTTCTTCCAGCGGAAGGAAGGCTGCCTCGGCCGCGTTGAGCGTCAGTTCCAGCAGGTCATCGAGATCATAGTCAAACGTCTCCACGAGGAGCTCGAATTCGTCCGTGAGCGTCACGCCGCTCATAAGCCGGTTGTCGGTGTTGATGGTGACGTTGAAGCCGAGCTGGTAGAGCATGTCCAGCGGGTGGCTTTCGATGCCTTCGCCGAACCCGGCAATCGCTCCGGTCTGCAGGTTCGAGGACGGGCAGATTTCCAGTGCGATGCCGCGGTCGCGGACCCAGCTGGCGAGGTCACCGAGCGTGACCAAGCCGATGTTGTCGCTGACTTCATCGGTGTCCGCGGCCTCGGCGTCGTCGTCCTCGAACTCGACGGTGATGTCTTCGGCGATCCGCACGCCGTGGCCCAGGCGCAGGGCCCGGCCGTCCACGAGCGCGGACTGGATGCTCTCAAGGCCGGCGGCCTCTCCGGCGTGCACGGTGGCGGGGAAGTTGTGTTCGGCCAGGTAGGTGAAGGCGTCCTTGAACCGTGAGGGCAGGAAGCCGTCCTCGGCTCCGGCGATGTCGAAGCCGACGGCGCCGTTGTTGCGCTGCCGGACGGCCAGTTCGGCGATCTCCTGGCCGCGGTCCGCGTGGCGCATGGCGGTGATGAGCTGTCCCACCTGGATGTCGCGGCCGGTTTCGGCGACGGCGTCGACGCCGGCCTCCAGGCCGGCCTGGACGGCCTCCACGGCTTCATCCAGGCTCAGTCCCTGGCGCAGGTGCTGCTCGGGCGCCCAGCGGACCTCGCCGTAGACGACGCCGTCGTCGGCCAGGTCCTCGACGAACTCCTTGGCGACCCGGATGAGGCCTTCGCGGGTCTGCATCACCGCGATCGTGTGGTCAAAGGTTTCGAGGTAGCGCACGAGCGAGCCGGAATTGGCGGACTCGCGGAACCACTCGCCGAGGGCTACGGGATCGGTGGAGGGCAGGGTGTGACCCGCCGCCGCGGCAAGTTCGATGATCGTCGCCGGACGCAGTCCGCCGTCCAGATGGTCGTGCAGGGAAACCTTGGGGAGGGCCTTCAGGTCGAAGTCGAGGTCAGGGGCAGCGTCAGGAATAGTGTCAGTCACGTTCCCACCTTAGGGTCGCAGGTGCTCCGGCGCTACTTCCCGGCGGTGTCGGTATCCGCGGACGGACCGGCGAGGGCGACGCTTTCCGTGCGCGGACCGGCAGGATCCGCGGCTTCCGCTGCGGGCTCCGCCGGCTGCTCGTCGTGCCGGGCGAGGCGGCGGTGCCACCAGCGCAGCAGGTGGTCGATCAGGATGCCGAGCAGGATGGCAAAGACGACGGCGATGCCGGCGCTCAGCAGCGGGTTGTGGTGCAGCCACGGGAACGAGCTGGCAAGCAGCCCGATGCCGATGGAGTAGGCGACCCAGGTGACACACGCCATCGCGTCCAGGACGAAGAAGCGGCGGCGCGGGTAGCCCGTGGTCCCGGCGACGTAGTTGACGGCGACGCGTCCCCACGGGATGTACCGGGCGGTGAAGATCAGGACGGCGCCGCGTTTCTGGAGTTCCTCGCGCGCCCAGGAGAATGCCAGCTGGACCTTGGGCCGGCGCATCCAGCGGAACCGTTCCAGGCCGATCCTGCGGCCCAGCAGGTAGGCCATGTTGTCACCGGCGATGGCGCCGACGAGGGCTGTCAGGCCGAGGATCCAGAGGTTCGGCTGTCCGCTGCGCAGGGAGAAAGCCGAGAGCGCCACGATGAGCGTTTCGCTGGGGACGACCATGGCGAAGCCGTCCACGAAGAAGAAGACCAGCAGCAACGGATAGATCCACCATTGGCCGGCCGCGTGGAGAACGGCGTCATTGATGAATTCCACGCAGGCACTGCTCCTCGACGATGATGGGGCTGACGAACGGGCGGGCAAGCACCCGGTGGATCCGGCGGGGCCGGGCCGCTCCCAGTGTCCCATGGCCGCCTTGGGTTCCGCTACGGTTGCGTCCCTGATGCGCGGGTGCCGTCATGGCGAGTCTCCGGGGGGAACCGTGGACTTCAGTTCCACCGGAAGGCTGCCGCGGATTTTGCCGATCACTAGGTCCACCAGGATGCCCAGCACAATCGCGCACAGGATGGCGATGGTCGCCCCCAGCAGGTGGTTCTCCTCGAACCATTGACCAAAAAACAGGCCGATGCCCACTGAATAGGCGGCCCACAGCACCGCCGACAAGACCGTCAGCCCTACGAAACGGGGCCGCGGGAACCCGGTGGCTCCGGCCGTCAGGTTGACGGCCACCCGCCCGATCGGGACGAAGCGGGCCACCAGGATCAGGGACGCCGGACGTTTCCGCAGTTCGGTTCCGGCCCAGCGGAAGGCCGTCTGCATCCGCGGGCCGCGCATTACGGCCCAGCGGCTCGTGCCGGCACTCCGGCCGATCAGGTACGCGATGTTGTCACCGATGAACGCTCCCGCGGCGGCTGTTCCGATCAGGTAGAGCGGGAGGGGAACGTTGGCGGTTGCTGCGACGGCGGCCAGGCCGACCACCACGGACTCGCTGGGGATGGGCGGAAAGAACCCGTCAATGACGCAGCACGCGAACACGAGGACGAGGACCCAGGGTTGTCCTGCGGCCGCGAGGATGGAGTCATTGATTTCTTGCACAGTTTCCTAACGCGCGGCGGGGCCTGTTTGCTCCCCGGCAGCGGAACGCCCGGCGGAGGCGGCGGTTTTGCCGCCTCCGCCGGCTGTCCGCCTGCCGGTAATTCTGCCGCCGTGTTGTGGACCCAGTCTAGTCCCGGGGCGCTTTATGCGATGCGGTCGATGATCAGCTGCTGGGCCGGCCGGGACCCTTCGGGGGCGATCACTGCGGCGTGCTCGAGGGCCTCCTTGGCCCGGGCGAACTTCTCCGGGGTGTCCGTCAAAAGGGTCATCAGCGGCTCGCCTGCTTTGACCATGGCGCCCGGCTTGGCGTGCATGCGCACGCCGGCACCGGCCTGGACAATGTCCTCCTTGCGGGCGCGCCCTGCCCCGAGCCGCCACGCGGCGACGCCGACAGCCATGGCATCGAGTTCCACAAGGACACCGTCGGCCTGCGCGTAGACCGTCTCGGATTCCTTCGCGACCGGCAGCTTGGCGCGGGGGTCCCCGCCCTGAGCCGCGATCATGCGGTTCCAGACGTCCATCGCCCGGCCGTCCTTCAGCGCGGCCCGGGGATCAGCGTCGCGCACGCCGGCGCACGCGAGCATCTCTTCGGCGAGCCGGACGGTGAGTTCAACGACGTCGTCGGGGCCGCCGCCGGCGAGCACCTCAACGGATTCCTCGACCTCAATGGCGTTGCCCGCCGTCAGGCCCAGGGGGGTGTTCATGTTGGTCAGCAGCGCGACGGTGTTGACTCCGGCGTCCTTGCCCAGGGCGACCATGGTTTCCGCCAGTTCGCGGGCGCGGGCCTCGTCCTTCATAAAGGCGCCGCTGCCGACCTTGACATCCAGCACGAGTGATCCGGTGCCTTCGGCGATTTTCTTGCTCATGATCGAAGAGGCAATCAACGGGATGGCCTCCACGGTTCCGGTGACGTCCCGGAGCGCGTAGAGCTTCTTGTCCGCCGGGGCCAGGCCGGCACCCGCCGCGCAGATCACCGCACCGATGTCCTGGAGCTGTGCGAGCATTTCCTCGTTGCTCAGGTCAGCCCGCCAGCCGGGGATCGCCTCCAGCTTGTCGAGGGTGCCGCCGGTGTGGCCGAGCCCGCGGCCTGAAAGCTGCGGCACGGCGACGCCGAAGACCGCGACGAGGGGCGCGAGCGGGAGGGTGATCTTATCCCCCACACCGCCGGTGGAGTGCTTGTCCGAGGTCGGCTTCACGCCGCCGTCGGGCCGGCGGAGGCTGGAGAAGTCCATGCGTTCGCCGGAGGCAATCATCGCCGCCGTCCAGCGGGAAATTTCGGCGCGGTCCATGCCGTTGAGCAGGATGGCCATGTTCAGGGCCGCCATTTGTTCGTCCGCGATGGCGCCTCGGGTGTACGCGTCGATGGTCCAGTCGATCTGGGCCGGGCTCAGGACGCCTTTGTCCCGTTTGATGCGGATGATGTCGACGGCGTCGAACGCCTCGGATGATCGTGTCACTGGGTTTCCTCCAGGTCTTGGGGTCCAAAGGCATCGGGAAGGACCTGGTCCATGGTCCTGATTCCTTGGGTCGTCATAAGCTCCATGTCGGGAGCCCGGAATTCGTAGAGCAACTGCCGGCAACGCCCGCACGGCATCAGGACGTTACCGGCCGCGTCGACGCAGTAAAACGCACGCAACAGCCCGCCGCCGGTCATGTGGAGCTGCCCGACCAGCGCGCACTCGGCGCAGAGGGTCAGCCCGTAGCTGGCGTTCTCGACGTTGCAGCCGCTGATGATCCGGCCATCCGTCGTGAGTGCCGCCGCCCCGACCGGGAACTTCGAGTACGGGGCATAGGCGTTGCCCATCGCGGCGTTCGCGGCCGCCTCCAGGGCGGACCAGTCGACGTCGTTCGCGGTCATCGGCGTCAACCCTTCACGTAGGGGACGCCGCTCGCCGCCGGCGGCCGGGAGCGTCCGACGAGGCCGGCCACCGCCAGCACCGTCACGAGGTACGGCAGCATGGCCATGAACTGGCTCGGCACCGGGGTGCCGATGATCGTCACAATGCTCTGCAGGTTATCCGCGAAACCGAACAGCAGCGCCGCGAAGAAGGCGCCGATCGGGTTCCACCGGCCGAAGATCAGGGCGGCGAGGGCGATGAAGCCGCGGCCGCCGGAGATCTCCTTGGTGAAACTGTCGATCGCCACGAGCGTGAAGAAGGACCCGCCGATACCGGCGATGGCGCCGCCGAGGGTGACGTTCCAGAACCGGGTGGCGTTGACCTTGATGCCCATGGTGTCCGCGGCCTGGGGGTGCTCCCCGACGGCCCGGACCCGAAGGCCCCATTTGGTCTTGAACAGCCCGATCCAGACGACGATGACGGCGACGTACATCAGGTAGCCCACGACGGACTGCTTGAACAGGATGGGACCCAGCAGCGGAATGCTCGAGAGCACGGGGATGTCGATGATGGGCAGCCGGCCGGGCGAGTTGAACAGTGCTTTGTTCTCCTGCATGACGGTGCTGAACAGGAAGCCCGTGAGACCGGAAACCAGGACGTTGAGCACAACGCCGACGATGATCTGGTTGACGACGTACTTGATGCTGAAGACCGCCAGGACCATGGAGACGAGCGCGCCGGCGGCGGCCGCGGCCAGCAGCCCGACGAAGGGGTTCTGGGTCACGGAGGCAACGATCGCGGCGGTGAAGGCGCCGCCCAGGAGCTGGCCTTCGATGGCAATGTTGACGACGCCGACGCGTTCGCAGAGGACGCCGGAGAGGGAACCGAACACGAGCGGGACGGCCAGTGTTACGGATCCTGCGATGAGTCCGGCAAGGGAGATGCTCGGGGTCCGGGCGCCGCCCACCACCCAGACCAGGAAGGCGACGACGAACAGGACCGTGAACGCGATCGGCAGCCAGCGCGGCGGCCGCTGCCCGCGGGTCTTGAGGAAGGCGGCGTATCCGGCGAAGCCCAGCAGGATGACTGAGAGCACGGTTCCGCCCAGGGCGGCCGGAACCGCAATGACCGGCAGCTGGAAGAAATCTCCGCCGGAGGAGATGCCGAATCTGGCGGTCTTATCCGGACCGAGAATGCCGAAGAAGACGAAGGCCACGAGCCCGAGGGCGGCCAGCAGGACCGGCAGCTTCCATGTCACCGGTTTTTCGGACATGGTGCCCGGCTGCTCTTTGGCCGGTGGGGGTGCGGTTGCTGTTGTGCTCATGCGGCACCTCCGGTGCTTGCTGTCTTGCGCGGGGTACGGGCGGTTGCCGCCTTCTTCTTGCGCGGGTTGAGTCCGAACACGGCACGCACCAGCGGCGGGGCGGCGATGAAGAGGACGATCAGGGACTGGACGACGAGCACGATATCAATCGGTGTGCCGGTCTGGATCTGCATCTGCACGGCGCCGGCACGGAAGGCCCCGAAGAGCAGGCCTGCGGCGAAGGTGCCCCACGGCGAGGAGCGCCCCAACAGGGCAACGGTGATGGCGTCGAAACCGTAGGTTGCCGCGACGCCGTCGGTCAGGACCTTTTCGGTTCCTGCGACCTGGGCAACGCCGGACAGGCCTGCCAGTCCACCGGCGATAGCCATGACCAGCACGGTCGCGCGGGGGACGTTGATGCCGGCCGTCAGCGCTGCCTTGGGGTTGGCCCCGACAGCGCGGAATTCGAAGCCGATCGTGGACCGGTTCAGCAGCCACCAGACAAAGACGGTGGCCGCGATGGCCAGGAGGAAGCCCAGGTGGAGCCGGTACTGGCTGCCGAAGATCTGTGGGTACACCGCGGTGGCGTCCAGGATCGGGGAGATCGGGGTGGTCTCCCCCGGCCGCTGGAATGCCGGGGTATCCAGCAGGTAACGGACCAGGTACAGGGCGATGTAGTTGAACATGATGGTCACGATGACTTCGTGCGCGCCGGTGCGGGCCTTGAGCAGACCGACGATACCGCCCCAGACGGCGCCGCCGAGGACGCCGGCGGCCAAAACCAGCAGCAGGTGCAGTCCGAGCGGAAGGTGCAGCGCGAACCCGACCCAGGAGGCCATGATGCCGGCGATGATGATCTGGCCCTGCGCGCCGATGTTGAACAGGCCGGCACGGAAAGCCAGCGCGACGCCCAGGCCTGCGGTGATCAGCGGCGTGGCAATGGTCAGGGTTTCCATCAGCGGCGCGATCTGGCTGCCGATGCCGCTGCCCCGAGGGTTAAAGACGGAGCCTTGGAACAGCGCGACATAGGACCGGGTGGCCGCGGACCAGACCGCGCCGAGGAAGTCGCCGGGCCGCGCGAACAGGTAGCCCGCCGTCGTTTGGACCTGCTTGTCCGTACTGGCGATCAGGAGCCCGCCGATGATGAGGGCGAGCAGGACGGCGAGGACGGAGACCATACCGTTGCCGGTGAAGATTTTGCGCAGGACGGAATCGGCGTCGTCGGATGCCTCAGCCGGGGTCTTGGTGGTTGCCGGCTCCGGCACGGGGCGCGGGGCTTCGGCTTGTTCCAGGGGGTCCTGGGGGTTTTTGTCAGTCATTGTCGCCTCCCTCGGCACTGGCGGCCGGGCGGGTCGGGGAAGTGGGTTCTTCGGCTGCGGCCTCGTGCGGGGTGACGCCGGCCATCATCAGGCCCAGGACGTCGCGGCCGGTGCCGGCGGGGACGATCCCGACGAGCCGGCCTTTGTAGAGGACGGCGATGCGGTCGGCGAGTTCGATGACCTCATCGAGTTCGGTCGAGACGATCATTACCGGGGTGCCGTTGTCACGTTCGGCGACGATCCGCTGGTGCAGGAATTCAATGGAGCCGACGTCGACGCCGCGGGTTGGCTGGGAGGCGATGAAGAGCCGCAGCGGCCGGGACAGCTCCCGGGCCATCACCACCTTCTGCTGGTTTCCGCCGGACAGTGTGCCGGCGGCCAGCGAGCCGGAGGGGGTGCGGACGTCGAATTCCTCGATCCGGGACGCCGCGTTCTCCAGGACCTTGGCGGGGCTCATGCTGATGCCCTTCGCGAAGGGAGCCTGGTCGTAGCGGTCCAGAATGAGGTTTTCGGCGATGGAGAACGAGCCGATGAGGCCATCGACGGACCGGTCCTCGGGCACGAAGCCGACGCCGGCGCCCAGGATGTCCTTGACGCTGCGGCCCGTCAGTTCCTCGCCGTCGAGGAGGATGGAGCCGTGCACGCGCGGTTGCAGTCCCAGGATGGCCTCGGTCAGTTCGGTCTGCCCGTTGCCCTGCACCCCGGCGATGGCCAGGATCTCGCCCCGGGCGATGTCGAAGCTGATGCCGTCCACGACATGCTGGCCCGTGGGAGCAATGACGGTGAGGTCCTTGACCTGGAACGTCGTCTCCTGCGGCACGGCGGGTGCCTTGTCCAGGGTCAGGCTCACGGCGCGGCCCACCATCAGGGAGGCCAGTTCCGTCGTCGACGCCGTGGGGCTGGCGGTGCCGACGACCTTGCCGCGGCGGATCACCGTGATGGTGTCCGAGACTTCGCGCACCTCACGGAGTTTATGCGAGATGAACACAATGGACGTGCCGTTGCTCTTGAGCTGGCGCATGATGTCCAGCAGCTCGTCGGTGTCCTGGGGCGTCAGGACGGCGGTCGGCTCGTCCAGGATGAGGACCTTGGCGTCGCGGACAAGTGCTTTGATGATTTCGACGCGCTGCTGGACGCCGACGGGGAGGTCTTCCACGAGGGCATCGGGGTCAACGTCGAACCCGTATTTGTCGGAAATTTCACGGATCTTGCGTCGGGTGACGTCCAGGTCCAGGAACCCGCCGGGTTTGGTGCTTTCGCCGCCCAGTGCGACGTTCTCGGCGACGGTGAAGACCGGCACCAGCATGAAGTGCTGGTGCACCATGCCGATCCCGGCGGCCATGGCGTCGCCGGGGCCGCGGAAGCTGACGGGTTTATCGTCAATCAGGATCTCGCCTTCGGTGGGCTCGTAGAGCCCGTAGAGGACGTTCATCAGCGTCGATTTACCGGCGCCGTTCTCGCCCAGCAGGCAGTGGATCTGCCCGGGTTCAACCACCACGTCGATGTGGTCGTTGGCGACCAGGGAGCCAAAGCGCTTGGTGATCCCTTTGAGTTCAAGTTTCAAAACTCTGACCAATCTAGAAATGTCCGGCGGCTGCGCCGGTGGGGATATGGGTCTGCGGCACCAGCCTAGTGCCTGCAGCCGGGCGCGAACCTGGTCCGCACAAAACGAAAGCGCCACAGCCCGTGCGGTGAGTGACCGGACGGGCCGTGGCGCTTCGCGGAGGAGGTTAGGCCTTCGGGCTCGCAGCCGATTCGACCTTGAGCGTGCCGTCGGCAATATCCTTCTTGATCTGCTCCAGCTCGGCCTTCAGTTCGGCCGGAACCTCGGAATCGAGGTCGTGGAACGGAGCCAGCTGGACACCTTCGTTGGCGAGGGTCCCGACGTACGGCGTGTTGGAGAAGTTGCCGTCCTTGTCTTCCTTGATAACGGCCTCGACCGCTTCGCCCATCTGCTTCATGACGGAGGACAGCATGATGTCCTTGTAGTCCGGTGCCGTGAGGTAGCCATCGGAGTCAACCCAGATCAGCTTGACGTCCTTGCCTGCAGCCTTGGCTTCCTTGAGGGCCGCGCCTGCGCCCTTGCCGACCGGTCCGGCGACGGGCATAACGATGTCCGCGCCCTGGTCGAGGAAGTTCTGGGTGAACTGCTTGCCCTTGTCCTGCTTTTCGAAGTCACCGGTGAACGAACCATCCTGAGCGGCCTTGTTCCAGCCCAGGACCTTGACGTCGGTGCCCTTCTGCTCGTTGTAGTACTTCACGCCGTCGGCGTAGCCGTCCATGAAGATGGTGACGGTGGGGATCTTGATGCCGCCGAAGGTGGCGACCGTTCCGGTCTTGGTGGTGCCCGCGGCGAGGTAGCCGGCAAGGAACGCGGCCTGTGCCGTGTCGTAGATGATCGGCTTGACGTTGGCGATGGGGGTTTCGTAGCCGAAGTCGATGATCGCGAAGTGCGCGTCGGGGTTTGCCTCGGCCTGGGCCTTGGTGGCGTCGCCGAGCAGGAACCCGACCGTGACGGTCAGGTCGCAGCCGGCGGAGACCATGGCGCGGAGGTTCGGTTCGAAGTCATTGTTGGTCTTGGACTCGACCTGGTTGACCTTGATGCCCAAGTCCTTTTCAGCCTTCTTCAGGCCCTCGTACGAGGACTGGTTGAAGGACTGGTCATCGAACCCGCCCGAGTCCGAGACGATGCAGCCCGTGTAGTCACTGGCTGCGCCGGTCGCGCCGCTTCCGGCCTCCGGGGCCGCGCCGCAGCCGGCCAGCAGGATCGCTGCCGCACCCGCGCTAGCAATGCCGGCCATTGAACGGCGCCCGAGGGCTGCACGCAGTGAGTTCTTCAATTTTCCTCCAGGACGAAAGAGTAGGCGCTACGACGGAGAGTTCAATGAGTGTCTGTTTCGGTATTCCGTTGAAACGCTGTTGTCACTGACGAGTTCGCAGCACTGCGCCGTGGCGCACTGACTCAAGCAACTGTAGTGGTCTGGGACACGTTCAAATAACACAGCGCCGCAGAATTCCCTAGATTGTTGAGAATTTGTTACCAACAGGCAGTGGCCGCCGCTCCGGAGAGCGGCGGCCACTGCTGGTCCGGGAGGTGCGTCTAGAGCCGGACGAGCATCTTGCCGGTGTTGGCGCCGTCGAGCAGGTCCATAAAAGCCTGCGGGGCGTTGTCGAGTCCATCCACGATGGTTTCGTCGTAGCGGACGGCGCCGGAGGCAAGCCAGCCGGCCATCTTCTCGGCGAATTCACCCATGTGCTGCCAGTAGCTGCCGACGATGAAGCCCTGCAGGCGCAACTGCTTGCCGACCGCCATCATGAGGTTCCGCGGCGCCGGCGTCGGCTCGGTGGCGTTGTACTGCGAGATAGCGCCGCACATGGCCACCCGGCCACCGACCGTGAGTGCGGACAGTGCGGCTTCCAGGTGCTCTCCGCCGACGTTGTCGAAGTACACGTCGATGCCGCGCTCCCCCGCCGCCGCGGCCAGCTGTTCGGTCACCGGGCCGTCGTTGTAGTTGAACGCCGCGTCGAAGCCCAGTTCCAGCAGGCGGGCCACTTTTTCCGCGGACCCGGCGCTGCCGATGACCCGCGAAGCACCGAGGGCCTTGGCGATCTGGCCGACCAGCGAGCCGACGGCTCCTGCCGCGCCGGAGACGAACACGACTTCGCCGGGCTGGAAGTCGGCGACCTTCAACAGGCCGGTGTAGGCGGTGAGCCCGGTCATGCCGAGTGCTCCGAGGAAGGCTGATGCCGGGGCCAGGTCGGTGCGTGCCGGCGTCGTTGCGGCGGCCTCCAGCACGGCGTAGTCGCGCCAGCCCAGGGAATGCACGACGACGTCGCCGACGTTTCGGTCGACGGATCGGGAGGCGATGATCTCGCCCACGGCGCCGCCTTCCATCGCCGCATCCAGCGCATAGGGAGCCGCGTAGGACTTGGCATCATTCATGCGTCCGCGCATGTACGGGTCTACCGACATAAAGAGGTTGCGGACCAGGACCTGGCCCTCGGACAGCTCGGACAGTCCGGTCTCGGCGAGCCGGAAGTTCTCCGGAACGGGTCGGCCGTGCGGCCGGGACGCGAGCTGGATTTCCCGGGCGGTGGCGGGAAGGGTGGTCGTTTCGGTGGTGGTGCTCATGCGGCAAACTCCAGAATCTTGATGTCGACGGTCATGTTGCCTCGGGTGGCATTGGAATAGGGGCAGATCTCGTGGGCCCTGGCCACGAGGGCCTCGGCGGTCTGCGCGTCCACGGCCGGCAAGGCGATTTCGAGCTCGGCAGCCAGGCCGTAGCCGGTGCCGCCTTCGAGGGCGCCGAAATGGATCCGGGCGGCGACGGCGGAGTCGGTCAGGTCGGCTTTTTCCTTGCGGCCCACGAGGCGCAGGGCCGAGTGGAAGCAGGCGGCGTAACCGGCGGCGAACAGCTGCTCGGGGTTCGTGCCCGCGCCGTCGCCGCCCAGTTCCACCGGGCTGGCCAGTACGACGTCGAGCTTGCCGTCGCTGGTGCGGGCGTTGCCGTCGCGGCCATCGCCCGAGGCGAGGGCTTCGGCGGTATAGAGGGTCTTCATGCGGAATCCGATCTTTTCAGTGCAGGCGTGTCAGTGCAGGCGTGGGTTATCAGTGGCAGGCGCCACCGGGTCTCCGGCGGGACCGGCCTGCTGTCAATGGGAAGTGTGCAGGGCGGCTGCGAGCCGGCTGAGAGTGTCACGGAGCTGGTCGAGTTCGTCGACGGAGAGCCCCGCGGCCTCGGCCAGGCGCTGCGGGATGCCCGCGGCTTTGGCGCTCAGGGCGGCGCCGTCTGCCGTGAGGAAGACCTCGACGCGGCGCTCATCTTCCGCGGACCGGCGACGCTCCACCAGGCTGAGGGCTTCGAGCCGCTTCAGCAGCGGCGAGAGCGTGCCCGAGTCCAGGGCGAGCTCCTCCCCCAGCTCGCGGACGCTGCGGGGCTGCTCTTCCCAGAGCACCAGCATCACGAGGTACTGCGGGTAGGTCAGGCCGAGCTCCTCGAGCATCGGCCGGTACGCCGCCGTGGTGGCCCGCGTCGCCGAGTACATGGCGAAGCACACCTGGCGGTTCAGCCGCGGCGCATCAAGGGCGCCGGCGTCGGATCCGGAGGTGTCGGCGGGCTGTTGGGCTTTGCTCATGACATAAACGTATCGCACAATTCAATTGTGCACAACTCAATTGGCGGGGGTCACGGGCCACGGCGGACCCGGGAAGCCAGGGTGCGCCGCGGCCTAGAGGTCGCGGAGGGTGCGGAGCGCCGCCGCGGTGAGCACCTGGATGCCCAGGCCCAGGGCCCGTTCGTCCACGATGTAGTCGCCACGGTGCAGGTCGTATTCCTCACCGCCCGGCGTCTTGGTGCCGAGGCGCATCATGGCGCCGGGCACGTCCGCCAGGAACCAGGCGAAGTCCTCCCCGCCCATGGACTGCGGGGTCAGGACGACGGCTCCCTCGCCGATTTCGGCGCGGGCCGCGGCCTCGATCAGGGCCGTTTCGTGCTCGGAGTTGACCACGGGAGGAACGCCGCGGGTGTGTTCGAGATGGACGTCCACGCCGTATGGCGCGGCGACCTGCCGGACGACGTCGTCCAGGAGTTCCCCGGCACCGTGCCAGGCGTCGCGGTCCAGGCAGCGCATGGTGCCGGCCATGTATCCGGTGCCCGGAATGGCGTTCGGGGCGGACCCGGCGGAAATCTGGCCCCAGACCACGGAGACGCCGCTGCGGACATCAACCCGGCGGGACAGGACGGCCGGGACGTTGACTGCGATCTGCGCCAGCGCAAAGACCAGGTCCTCGGTCAGGTGCGGGCGGGAGGTGTGGCCGCCGCGGCCGGAGAGCTCGATCTTGATGGTGTCCGAGGCGGAGGTGATGGCGCCGATCCGGGTGCCGATCTTGCCGATCTCGATCCGCGGGTCGCAGTGCAGCGCCAGGATGCGCGGAACTCCCTCCAGCACGCCCTGTTCAATGCAGGCGTGCGCGCCGCCGGGCATCGTTTCTTCGGCGGGCTGGAAGATGATCCGGACGGATCCGCCCAGCGGCGCCTCCGCATGCATGCGCTGCAGGATCAGGGCGATGCCGAGCATCGTTGTGGTGTGGACGTCGTGCCCGCAGGCGTGCGTGACGCCGTGGTTCTTCGAGGCGAACGGCAGCCCGGTTTCCTCGATGATCGGCAAGGCGTCAATGTCCCCGCGCAGGGCGGTCGCGATGGGGCCTTCGCCGACATCCACGCTGAGTCCGGTGCCTTCGAGCCGGCGCGGCTTGAGGCCGGCCGCTTCGAGGCGCTGCGCCAGCTTCTCCGTGGTCCGGAATTCCTTGAAGGACAACTCGGGGTGCGCGTGGAGGTCACGGCGGAACGCGATCAGCTCCGGCAGCAGGGGCTCCAGCCACGGCCCCACCAACGTGGTGGGCTCAGCTTCAGTAGTGTAGTTGCGCACAGCACAACTCTAGCGAGGGTGCACCGATTAGCGGCATCGGCTACCGGGGGTTACGGATTCCTTAGGCTGCTGCAGCGCTTCCGCAGCGGTGTTCGCCGCCGCGGCAGCCGCGGCGGCGAACACTACAGAACGTCGGCGTCGCCCCTGGCCTTGAGCGCGTCCACGGCCTGCTTGACCCGCTGCGAATGCGCCTTGGTGGTGACCAGCAGGGCATCGGGGGTATCGACGATCACAACGTCCTTGATTCCGATCAGGGCAATCACACGCTTGGTGTCGGTAACCACCACGCCGCTGGCGTTCTCGGTGAAGACCCGGGCGCCCTCCCCCAGGACCGTGACGTCGTCGACTTCCCTGGCGCTGTTGAGCCGGCCGACGGAGGCAAAGTCCCCGACGTCGTCCCAGCCGAAGGTCCCGGGCACGACGGCGACGTCCCCGGCCGCCGCGGCGGGCTCGGCGACCGCATAGTCGATGGCGATCTTGGGCAGTGTGGGCCAGATCCGGTTCTTGACTTCGTCCCGTTGCGGGGTGTCCCAGGCCCGGGCGATTTCCTGCAGCCCGGAAAACAGCTCCGGCTGGTTGGCTTCGAGGTGCTTGAGCATCAAGGCGACGGGAGCAACGAACATCCCGGCGTTCCAGACGTATTCGCCGCTGTCCACGTACTGCTGGGCGACGTCCTCGCTGGGCTTCTCCACGAACTCCACCACGGACTGTGCGCTCGGCGCACCGGGGATGTTCAGGGACGCGCCGGAACGGATGTAGCCGAATCCGGTGGACGGGTGGGTTGGCTTGATGCCGATGGTGACGATCTTTCCGGCGGCGGCCGTGTGGATGGCCTCACGGACGGCGTCCCGGAACAGGTCTTCCGGGCTGATCACCTGGTCGGCGGCGAAGGAGCCCATGATGGTGTCCGGATCCCGCTCATGCAGGATGGCCGCGGCCAGGCCGATTGCCGCTCCGGAATCCTTCGGCTCGCTCTCCAGCACCAGGTCGGAATCCTTGATTTCCGGCAGCTGGTGACAGACCGCGGCGCGGTGCGCCACGCCCGTGACCACCAGCATGTGCGATCCCGCGAGCGGGTGGAGGCGGTCGTAGGTGGCACGTAACAACGTGCTGCCGGACCCCGTCAGGTCGTGAAGGAACTTGGGGGCTGCTGCCCGTGACAGTGGCCAGAGTCGGGTCCCCACACCGCCCGCTGGAATGACCGCGATGAAGCGGTCCAGCGGTGAATCCTGGTTTGTCACTTTGTCTGTAGTCATCACCGCCACTTTAGCTGACGCCGGTGAATTCTCGGCGGAAAGCACCCCGCCGCAGCCCTCGAGCCGCCCATCAGTGTGTCCTTCGTCTCATTCGGACGCAAATTCCGCCCCTGGAGCCGTCCCCGCTCGGGCGCCAAATTGAATAAGCTGTAAGCGGAGCCTAGATTTAGGCTTGAGCTTACGAGTGCTCTCGCAGCAGGCGTTTCCCCCGCGTGGTCCCATGCCAGCGCCGCTGTGTCGCAGGGAGGTTTATTCAGTGCCGACAAAACCAGCTGGCACCTTGTACCGCGGCCGTGAAGGCATGTGGTCCTGGGTAGGACACCGCATTACCGGTGTTGTGATCTTTTTCTTCTTGTTGGTCCATGTGCTGGACACCTCATTGGTGCGTGTCTCTCCCGAGGCCTACAACGCCGTCATCGGTTCCTACAAGAACCCCCTCATGGCCCTGGGTGAAACGGGCCTGGTCGCCGCGATTGTGTTCCATGCCTTCAACGGCCTGCGGATCATCGCCGTCGACTTCTGGAAAAAGGGCGCAAAGTACCAGCGCCAGATGCTCTGGGCGGTCCTTGCTCTCTGGGTCGTCGTGATGGTGGGCTTCTCCATTCGCCACCTTTCCCTCGCCTTTGGAGGTCACTAAGCCATGACTGCTTCTCAGATCCAGTCCCCGCGCGCCGGCAAGATCCAGCCGCAATACCGCCGTGGCGGTTCGTCCAAGGGCAACTTCGAAATGCTTGCGTGGATGTTCATGCGGCTCTCCGGCGTGGTCCTGGTTGTCCTGATCTTCGGCCACCTGTTCGTCAACCTCCTGGTCGGCGAGGGCATCAAGGCAATCGACTTCGGCTTCGTCGCCGGCAAGTGGGCCGACCCGTTCTGGCAGATCTGGGACCTGGCCATGCTGTGGCTGGCCATGCTGCACGGAACCAACGGCGTCCGGACGATCATCAACGACTACGCGGAGAAGGATTCCACCCGCTTGGCGCTGAAGATCGTGCTCTACGCGGCGACCACCGTCATCATCGTCCTGGGCACCCTCGTGATCTTCACGTTTGATCCGTGCCCGGTCGTGAACGGTGTCCAGCTGCCCGGCGGCTTCTGCCCCGCGTCCTGACCGGCACCGCCATCGCGGACCGCTGCCTCGGCAGCTTCTAGCGGCCCGCCGCGGTCCTTGGTCCCTGGTGCCGTCTGCGGCCCGGGATCAACCACGAAACTTCACCGCACCG
>CAVYMG010000019.1:0-252931 GCA_963769515.1 uncultured Actinomycetota bacterium | reverse complement strand
AACGAGGTCAGCTCCAGGACACGGATGGCGTCGAAGAGTTCCTGGCGGGAGAGCTCGATGTGCTCGCAGAGCGCCTTCGAGACTTCGACGCCGGACTTGGTGAGTTCGGTTTCCAACAGTTTCTTGAGCATGGGCACGCAGGAACCGCACTGCGTGCCGGCCCGGGTGCAGCCCTTGAGTTCGCCGAGTTCCTGGACCGGGGCGCTGCCCTCGCACGCGCCGCAGCCGTTGATGGCGTCGCGGATGCTGCCGGCGCTGACGTTGTTGCACGAGCACAGGGTGGCATCATCCGGGAGTTCGGTTTCCGGGGCGTCCCCGCCGCCGGCGGCAGTGAGGTAGGCGCCGGGCTCGGCGGCAAGTTCGCGGCCGAGCATGGGCCGCAGGGATGTGTACGGGGTCGCGTCGCCGACGAAGATGCCGCCGAGGAGCGTCTTGGCATCGTCGGTGGTGACGATTTTCTGGTAGACGCCGCGGGCGGGGTCGGCGTAGACGATTTCGAGGGCGTGTTCGGTCCGGGCGAAGGCGTCGCCGAAGCTGGCGACGTCCACACCGGAGAGCTTGAGCTTGGTGGCGGTATCGAAGCCGGGGAACGTGGCCTCGCCGCCGTGCAGCCGGTCCGCGACGATCTCGGCCATGGTGTTGGCGGGGGCGACGAGGCCCAGGCACATGCCGCCGTAGTTCGCGACCTCGCCGATGGCCCAGATGCCGGGGACCTCGGTTGCGCAGCCGTCGGTGATGACGACGCCGCCGCGGGGTCCGAGCTGGAAAAGCTGATCTTCGCCGTCCGCGGCACGGAACAGTTCATCCCGGGGCCGGACGCCGATGGCCACGATCACGAGGTCGGCGTCGATGGTGCGGCCGTCCGCCATGAGCACGCCGGTGACCTGGCCGTCGTCGTCGGAGAGGACCTCGGAGGGGAACACGCCGCCGTGCACGGTGAAGCCTTTGGCCTCAATCAGGCGCCCGAGCGCCTGGCCCGCGCCCTCGTCCAGCTGGGTGTTCATGAGCCACGGTGAGCCATTGATGACGATCGGGTTGGCGCCGAGCTGCTCGGTGCCGGCCGCGGACTCGAGGCCCAGGAGACCGCCGCCGATGGTGACGGCGTTGACTGTGCGGCCCAGCTTGGCGGTGAGCTCCGCGATGGCCTTGTTGATGGACCAGACGTCCTCAAGGGTGCGGTAGACGTGGGTCAGTTCGGCGCCGGGGATGGGGAGGCGGGCGGCGTCCGAGCCCGTCGCGACGACGAGTTCGTCGTAGGGGTAGACGCTGCCGGCCGCGGTGCGGACCGTCTTGGCCGCGCTGTCGATGCTGATGACGCGCTCGCCGGTCTTGAGGCTGAGGGCTTCGTGGTCCCACATTGACGCGCTGCCGAGGGTGAGGTCGACGCTGCTGTCCGTGAGGGCTTTGCTCAACGCGACGCGGTCGTAGGGGAGGTGGGCTTCCTCGGTGAGGACGGTGACGTTCCAGCCGTCGAGGCCGCGGGCATGCATCGCATCGGCGAACCGGTGGGCTGCGGGGCCGCCGCCGGCGACGACGACGCGGCGCGGAGTCGAGGTGAGCTCTGCGCCCTTGTTCTGGGGGCTTGAAGTCTGTCCGGTCACGGTGGGCCTTTCGGGTGGGCCGCAGACGGTGCTCTGCAGCTTGGTCCCTCCACACTAGGCAGGCGCAGTTTCGCTTCAGTTTCCCATTTGTTTCGTGATCTTAACTTCTGCATCACGGGCACATTTCGTGCTGTGTTAGTTCTCTTTTACACAGCGGACACATTCACTGCACCCCGTTGTTACACCGTCGCCCTAGCGTGGGACTGTGGCCGCAGCAGCGGTTGATGCAGTGATTGAGAGGGGCCAGGATGACCAGCGTACTGACGCTTGAAGAACAGACCACCGGACTCGGCACGGGCTGGCACCAGGTGTGCGCCGTGGCGGATCTGGAGCCGGGTTGGGGTGAGGCGGCGCTGATATCCGGGCGCCAGGTGGCGCTGGTCCGCACCGTCGCCGGGGACGTGTTCGCCGTTGCGCAGGAGGATCCGGCCACCGGCGCCCACGTGATGGCCCGCGGCATCGTCGGCTCCCGCGGGGCACGCCAGACGCTCGCCTCTCCGCTCCACAAGGAGGTTTACGATCTCCGCACGGGCGAATGCCTTGGCAATCCGGAGCTCCGGCTCGCAACCTACGCCACCCGGATTGTGGACGGCCGGATCGAGGTGGAACTCTAGTCCGGCTGCCGTGCAGGGGCCGGGGACGTCAGAGCCCGAGGGCCTCGCGGACGTCCGCGAGGACGTCGTCAAGGGCCGCGCGGGCCTGCTGGCGTGCCTCCGGAAGTTCAGCGGCTGACCCGACGCTGCGGATGACCTCCAGGTAGCACTTCAGCTTCGGTTCCGTCCCGCTGGGACGGATGATGACCCGGCTGGAATCCCGGGTCAGGTACAGCAGGCCTTCGGTGGGCGGGAGGCTTTCGCTGCCGTCGGCCAGGTCGGTCGCGACGTCGACGGCGGAGCCGCCGAACGCTTCCGGCGGGCTGACCCGCAGCCGGTTCATCATGGCGTCCAGCAGCCCGAGGTCCGCCACCCGGATGCTGAGCTGGTCACTCGCGTGCAGCCCGTGCACGAGGTAGAGCTCGTCGAGGGTGTCGAAGACGGTCTTTCCGGCCGCTTTGGCCGCGGCAGCCAGCTCGGCAATAAGTACCGCGGCGGAGATTCCGTCCTTGTCGCGGACGAGCTCCGGCGCGACGCAGTAGCCCAGCGCTTCCTCGTAGCCGTAGCGCAGCCCCGGCACGCGGGCGATCCACTTGAACCCGGTCAGGGTTTCCTCGTGGGCGTAGCCTGCCGCCGCCGCGATCCGCGCGAGCAGCCGTGAGGACACAATCGAGTTCGCGAAGACACCGGACGCATCTTCGCCGGCGGCGGTCAGCCGCGCGACGATGTGGGCACCGAGCAGGGCTCCGACCTCGTCGCCGCGGAGCATACGCCAGGCGCCGGTGTCCGGGTCCTTGGCCGCCACGGCGGCCCGGTCGGCGTCGGGGTCGTTCGCGATGACGAGGTCCGCGTCCGTTTCCCCGGCCAGTTTCAGCGCCAGGTCGAGGGCGCCGGGCTCCTCGGGGTTCGGGAAGTTCACCGTGGGGAAATCCGGGTCCGGTTCAGCCTGCTCGCTGACCAGCGTGACGTCGGTGAAGCCGGCGGCATTCAACACGGAAACCACGGTTTCTCCGCCGACCCCGTGCATCGGGGTAAGCACGATCTTCAGGTCCCGGGCGGGGAAATGCTCCGGGACCGCGAGACCGGCCATGGCGGCCTCGTAGTCTTCCGCGATGGAAGCGTCCAGCACGGTCCAGCCGTCAGCGGCCAGCGGGATCGAGGCGGTGTCCTCGACGGCGTCGATTTTCGCCGCGATCCGGGCATCGTAGGGCGCCACGATCTGGGCGCCACGGCCGCTTTCCTCGACGGCGTGCCGGCCCAGGTACACCTTGTAGCCGTTGTCCTGTGGCGGGTTGTGGCTGGCCGTGACCATCACGCCGCCGTCGCACTCCAGCGCCCGGACGGCATAGGCGAGCAGCGGGGTGGGCAGCGGGGACGGCATCAGGAAGGTTTCAACGCCCGCGGCGGTGAGGATCGCGGCGGTCTCCTCGGCGAAGATGTCCGAGTTGTATCGCGCGTCGTAGCCGACGACGGCGCGCGGCCGTGTGCCCGGGGAAGCCTGGGCGACTGCCTCGGTCAGGAAAGCCGTGAAGCCGGCGGCGGCGCGGCGTACCACCACCCGGTTCATCCGGTTGGGTCCCGGCCCCAGCGCGGCGCGCAGTCCGGCCGTGCCGAACTGCAGGGTGCCGCGGAAGCTGTCGGCGAGCTCGTAGCGGGCCGCTGCGTCGCCATTTTCCGCCTGCCCCAGCAGGTCCGTCAGGGCCGCGGCGGTGGCAGGGTCCGGATCCTGGCCGGCCCAGACCCGGGCACTGGCGAGCAAGCGGCTGAATTCGGCATCCGTTGACGTCATGAGAACAAACTAGCCGCAATTGGGCCGTTGTCCCCACTCGGGAGCCCGACGGCAGGCTCCGGTTCCCGGACGCGGGGTCCGGTTTCCCGCCGGCGCCAGTCCGGCGCCAGTCCGGCGATCAGGCTATTGACCCGGATTTTCCGGACACGTAACGTCGGGCAAATGAAGATGGGGCGCGGCGTGGAGTGGGCGGTCCACAGTTGCGTGAACATGGCGTGGACGCCGGCCGGCGATACGGTCAACAGCGCCCGGCTGGCGGAGTACTACCGGCTCCCGTCCGAATACCTGAAGAAGCAACTTCAGGCACTCGTCCGGGCCGGCGTCCTCACCTCGGTCTCCGGCCCGGGCGGCGGCTTTCTTCTGGCCCGGCGGCCGGAAAACATCACGGTCCTGGACATCGTCCTCGCCCTGGAAGGCCCGGAACCGGCGTTCCGTTGCGAGGCGATTCTCGGCAACGTCCCGGACCCGGAGGAACAGGAGAATTTCAGCCGGACGTGCCTGATCGCCCAGACCATGCGCCAGGCGGAGCTCGCCTGGCGGCAGGCGCTGGCCCGGCAGACGATCGCCGAGATCGCCGACTCGATGGAGCGGCGATTCCCGGCGGTCAGGGCGAAAGCCCTCCTGTACCTGGCTACAGAGGAGTAGCGTCAGAGCTTGGCGATGATCTCCGCAAGCAGCTTGGAAATCCGCGGTCCGGCAGCCTGGCCGGCCTCGAGGACTTCGCCGTGGCTCAATGGCACCGGGCTGATGCCGGCGGCGAGATTGGTCACGAGCGAGATTCCGAAGACCTCCATGCCGGCATGGCGGCCCGCGATGGCTTCCAGCGCAGTGGACATCCCCACGAGTTCGGCGCCGATCCGCTTGGCGTACTGCACCTCGGCGGGCGTCTCGTAGTGCGGTCCGGTGAACTGGGCATAGACCCCTTCGTCCAGGGACGGGTCCACCTCGCGGGCGAGTCCGCGGATCCGGGAGGAGTACAGGTCGGTCAGGTCCACGAACGTCGCGCCCTCCAGCGGCGAGGTGGCCGTGAGGTTGATGTGGTCGCTGATGAGCACCGGGGTGCCGGGAGCCCAGGCCTCATTGAGGCCGCCGCAGCCGTTGGTCAGGACCAGGGTCTTGCAGCCGGCAGCCGCTGCGGTGCGGACGCCGTGCACCACGGCGCGCACGCCTTTGCCCTCGTAGTAGTGGGTGCGGGCACCCAGGACCAGGGCGCGTTTACCCTCCTTGGTCAGGACCGAGCGGATGGTGCCGACGTGGCCCACCACGGACGGGGAGGTGAAGCCGGGGACTTCGTCGGCGGACAGGGTGGCAGTGGTTTCGCCGATCAGATCGGCTGCATCGGCCCAGCCGGATCCGAGGACCAGCGCGACGTCGTGGGCGTCAATGCCCGTTTCTTCGGCGATGTAGGCCGCGGCGTTGCGGGCGGCATCGAAAGGGTCTGTGTTCAGGAATTCTGTTGTACTCACCGGTACAAGCTACCGCGCCGCGCCCCGGCTGCCCAGCAGCCGCCCCGGGCCCGGGTTTCCGGCCCGGTCCGGCGGGCTCGTTGGTGGCTCGGGTTTGAATGGGGGACAATGGCTGATTGTGACTACGCATCCTGATTTCAGCTCACCGCGCATTGCAATCCTCGGTGGAGGGCCGGGCGGTTACGAAGCCGCCATGGTCGCCGCCTCACTGGGGGCCCAGGTCACCATTATTGAACGGTCCGGTCTCGGCGGATCGGCGGTGCTGACCGACGTCGTGCCGTCCAAGACCCTGATTGCTACGGCGGACCTGATGACCCGGGTCGGCGAGGCCGGGGAGCTGGGCGTCAAGTTCGACGTCGACGGCGGCGACTGCCTGCCGACGATGCGCGCGGACCTCAAGCACATCAATAACCGTCTGCTGGGCCTTGCCCGGAACCAGTCCGAGGACATCCGCAAGGGCCTGGAAAACCAGAATGTGCGGATTCTGATCGGCTCCGGCCGGCTGCTGGACAACCACACGATCGAGGTTGTAACCGCAGACGGCACCGAAACCGTCGAGGCGGATGCGATCCTGCTGGCCGTCGGCGCGCACCCGCGCGAACTGCCCACGGCCCGGCCGGACGGCGAGCGGATCCTGAACTGGACCCAGATCTACAACATGGACGAGCTGCCGGAAGACCTCATTGTGGTGGGCTCCGGCGTCACGGGCGCCGAGTTCGCCTCCGCCTACAACGGCCTGGGCTCGAAGGTGACCCTCATTTCCAGCCGCGACCGCGTCCTGCCGGGCTCGGACACGGACGCCGCCGAGGTCCTCGAGGGCGTCTTTGAACGCCGGGGCGTCAAGGTGCTTTCCCGTGCCCGGGCCGAGACCGTGGAGCGCACCGATGACGGCGTCGTAGCCACGCTCGGGGACGGTTCCACGCTCAGCGGCAGCCACTGCCTCGTAGCCGTCGGGTCCATCCCCAACACCGAAGGACTCGGACTCGCGGAAGCCGGCGTGGCGCTCACGGAGAGCGGCCACATCAAGGTCGACGGCGTCTCCCGCACCACCGCCCCGAACATCTACGCGGCCGGCGACTGCACCGGCGTCCTGGCCCTGGCCTCCGTGGCCGCGATGCAGGGCAGGATCGCGGTGGCGCACTTCCTGGGCGACGCCGTGATGCCGCTGAAGCTGCACCAGGTGGCGTCCAACATCTTCACCTCGCCGGAAATCGCCAACGTGGGCGTCTCCGAGGCGGAGATCGATTCGGGCAAGTACCAGGCTGACGTCGTGAAGCTGCCGCTGCGCAGCAACGCCCGCGCCAAGATGCGCAACCACCGCGACGGCTTCGTCAAGATCTTCGCCCGCAAGGGCTCCGGCACCGTGATCGGCGGCGTCGTCGTCGGCCCGAATGCCTCCGAACTGATCTTCGCAATCTCCCTCGCGGTGACCCAGAAACTGCACGTCGACGACGTTGCGAGCACCTTCACGGTGTACCCGTCGCTCAGCGGATCCATCTCCGAAGCGGCGCGGCGCCTGCACGTGCGGATGTAGTTTCGGCTTAGGCCTCGGCCCCGGCGGCCGCGGGGCGGGTCCGGGGTGTTGGGGGCTTTGTCCTCTAGGACCCGCTGCCCTGCGGCGGCAAGACTGGGGTCATGGCCATGATTTATGTCCCGTACGGGACCGTCGAAGGACAGACCGCCAAGATCGCCGACTTCATCGCCGACGTCATCCGCAGCCACGGACATGAGGCGCAGGCCGCCGACATCAAGACGGCCGGTAACCGGATCCCGGACGGCACGGACGCCGTGATCGTCGGGGCGTCCGTCCATATCGGCAAACACGAGGGCCAGGTCAAAGAGTTCGTGCGCGCGAATCTCGACGAGCTCCGACGCCTGCCGTCCGCGCTGTTCTCGGTCAGCCTCGCCGCCGCCCACGGCGGGGAGCAGGAGGCCGAGGGGTACGTCGAGAAATTTGAAGAGGCGACGGGGTGGCGCCCGGCCCACGTGGGGCTCTTTGCCGGTGCTCTGCTGTATTCCCACTACGGGTTCGTGACCAAGCGCGTCATGAAAACCATCGCAAGCCGTGCGGGCACCGGGGACACGGACACGTCGCGGGACTACGTCTATACGGAGTGGGACGGGGTGAAGCGCTTCACGGAGGACTTCCTGGCAGGACTGGGGTCATGACTGCCGGCCGGACCATGATCACCCACCCCATTACGATCGGGAGCCCGGAGTTCCAGGCCGACCCGCACGCACACTACGCGTGGCTGCGGGAAAACGCCCCGGTCTACCGGGGCCGGATGACATACCTGGGCGAGCAGGACCTCTGGCTGGTCTCGCGGCACGACGACTGCCGGGAACTGCTGACCGACGACCGGTTCCAGCGCTCGCCGGGCGGGCAGGGCCCGGGTATCCTGGCGCAGTTCCCGGAAGCGGTGCGGGAAACGATGCGGCTGCTCACCACCTCCAGCATGATCTACGCGGATGGCCCCGCGCACCGGCGCCTGCGCGGCCTGGTCTCGAAGCCCTTCACGCCGCGTGCGATCGCCCGGATCGGGGACCGCGTCGGCGAGCTCGCCCACGGCCTGCTGGACCGGCTCGAGCCGGCCGGGCAGATCGACCTGCGGGAGGATTTTGCGCTGCCGATCCCGTCCACCGTCATCAACGAGATGGTGGGCGTCCCGCTCGCGGACCGGGGCCGGTTCGAGCAGGGCGTACAGGCCCTCATCTCGGGCATGGCCAGGGTCGGCCAGGACGCCGTGGCTGCGGGATATGAATGCGCTGACCGAGCTGGTCCGCGCGCTGATCGAGCACAAGCGGTCCGAGCCGGGCGAGGACATCCTGACCGGGCTGATCCACGCCGAGGAAGAAGACGACAGCCTCGACGACGACGAGCTCGTGGCGATGGTCTTCCTTCTGGTCGCCGCCGGCTACGAGACCACCTATCACCTGATCACCAACGCCGTGGTCACCCTGCTGGACCACCCGGAGCAGCTTGCCCGGCTCCGCGCCGCGCCCGACGACGACGGTCTGTGGCACAGCGCGGTGGAAGAAATCCTGCGCTACAGCAGCCCGGTCGGCGGCACCAAGCCGGTCACCGCGGTCACGGACGTCAGCTGGCACGGCGCCGTAATTCCGGCCGGGGCCTCCGTGGTGCCGCTGCTGGACGCGGCCAACCGCGACCCCGGCGCGTTCGAGGACCCGGACCGCTTCGACATCGACCGCCACCCCAACAACCACCTCGCCTTCGGTCACGGCGTGCACTTCTGCCTCGGCGCGAACCTGGCCCGGCTGGAGACCCGGGTGGCGCTGGGCATCCTGTTCGAGCGCAATCCGAACCTGCGCCTGGCCGTGGACCGCTCTGCGCTGGAACTTGAACCGCTGCCGTTCTGGACGCGCTACCGCGCACTGCCCGTGCACCTGCGCTGACGGACTAGATCAGCTCGTCCAGCTTCTGCCAGAACGCCTCGCGGAGGGTGCGGCGGACGCCCTGGAGATCGGTCTTGTATTCACCGATCCGCTGCGCGCAGTCCTTCAACAGGACCCTGTCGATTTCCACCGGCAGGATGGGCCGGTCCGCGAGGAGATCATTCAGGTCCCCCTGGAACACGGTTCCGTACCAGCTCACGGCAACGCTTTCGCCGACGTCCCGGGCGACGTCCATCGGGCTGTCATCGACGTGTGTGGCGTGGCCGGACGGCCCGCCCGAACTGTAGACCAGGTGGGCTTCGGCCAGGTGCGGCCGCGGGGGAGCGGGATGGAAGGGTTTGCGCGGAGGGCCCGGCTTGGCCGTCGGTGGTGCTGCCGGCTTCGGGACAGGCCCGGCGAGGTGGGCGGCCGGCGGAGGTGCGCTCCGGCGGGCGTCGGCACATTCGCGAGGGGCCGCGGGGCTTCTGTCACCGACTTGGTGAAGCACGCCTCGACGAGATCGGCGGGAAGCGTGATGATGCTGTCCACCCGCAGGGCCAGGTGCTCTGCCACCGACATCACCCCGAGCCGGTGTCCGGGGTTTTCCAGCCCCACAAGCACTACTTTCATGCCGAGGTCCTGTGCCTCCTCGACGGCCTCGGCAAGGTCGTCGTCGCCGGAGACCAGGTAGGCGATGGAGGCCGCCCGGTTCCGGGCCACCCCGACCAGGTCCAGTCCGAGCTTGAGATCCACGCCCTTCTGCTCGCCGTTGAAGGAGATGCGGCCCAGCCGGACCTTGACGTCCGGGAGGAGCCCGATCTGCTTGTGCTGGTCGGTGAAGAGGGCATCCTTGGACGCGTCGTACCAGTAGACCCGCAGGGCATTGAGCCCGGAATGCTCGACGGTGCGGTCCAGGATTCCCCGGATGAGCCGGTCAAAGTCCACCAGGAAAGCTGACCGCAGGGACGTCCCGGCGACCTGCGTGCCGCCTACGGCCAGCAGGAATCCGGCATCAACGAATATTGCGCTCTGCTTGACCATGGGCTTGATGCTACCCGCAGGCCCCGCCCTGGGCGGGAGCCGCGACGTTGCCCGGGATAAATTACCGGACGTGGAAGCCGGCCTGGGTCACGGGCACTGTTTCTTCCCGGCCACCTCCGCAGTCAGCGGCCCCGGGACCGATCTGGGGGAGTGAAAAGCTCTGCGCACCTTCGGTATCGAGGGTGAAGGCTACCGGCTTGCCGTCGAGGACGACTCCGGCGGCCGTCTCGCCCTTGCCGATGACTCCGCTGACTTCAGTCCGGCCGTCGGTGAATTCCAGGCACGTTACCCGGGCGGTGAAGTGGGACAGGCCTGACGGGCTGTGATGGGTGAAGGACAGGCGTCCGCTGGCCACGCCGTCGCTGCCTAGTTTGCCTTCGACCGAGAGCCTGCGCTGGTCCTCCGGCAGGGAGCTCACGGCTGCGCCGTTGATGCTCTGCGACGTGGCGCTGCTGGCGTGGGATGATTTGCCCGCGTTGGGCGAACCGCCTGCGTCGGCGAAGGCCGGGCTCGGGGCCAGCACTGCGAGTGCGGCGATGCTCAACGGGGCAAGGAAGGTTCTTAGGCGCACAGTAGTCTCCTGTTGGGGGTTGGAAGCCGGATGACCAGCCAACCCTACCCACGGGTAGGCTCGGTGTTCTGTAATCCAGGACACCGAAGCCAGATCAGCGCCGATCGCCACGCCCTCCGTCCCGTCCACAATGCCTTGCGCGCCTGACTGCGCGACTAGCTGTCGGGCGTAGGGCGGTACCGTGTCGCCGGGCGAGAAGGACTTGAACCACTGCCCGACGTCGGGCTGCGCGGTTCCGGTGTCGCCGTCGGGGCTGTCCGTGTACAGCCATTCGCTCGCCGCATCCTCCAGCAGGACTTCCTCGACGGTGGCCCGCCAGCCGTCCGGCAGCTCCAGTTCGTAGATGTCCTGGGTGATTTGTGCCTGGTCCAGCAGGCAGCGCACGGCGAGTTCCGCGGCGAGGCATCCCGGGGCGGTCCAGCCCCGGACCAGCGAGGCGGTGACGTCGGCGGCGACGACGATGAACTTCCGGGTGAACTTCGCGTCGTAGCTGGTGGCGAACTGCGGCGGCAACGAGGACAGGACCGAGGACCCGGCGATGTGGGACGGGGTGACGGTCTCCAGCGGGCCCAGGGCGTCGAGGTCGCGGAAGAGCTGGTCCAAGAGGACACTGGACGAGTTCCAGAGCAGGCCGGCGAGCAGGCGTGTCCGGTGGAGGGCCTCCTCCCGGTCCGCCGGGGCGGCGGCAGCCATTTCCGCCAGGTCCTCGGGATCGAACTGGAGCCGCTGCTCGGCGGTCATGTCATCCGGGTGCGGATCGAGGCCCAGGAGCTCAAGGCTCAGCCCGGTGAGTTTCCCGGCGTCCGCCAGCAGTTCGTCGGTGATGTCGTCGTCGTCCGGATCCATGGCCACGATGCTACCTGCCGGCGGGCTGCCGTCCGATTCGGTGACGCCTTCGTAACGCGGTCCTCTAGCGTCAGGGGATCAGCCGCGTCACGGTCCAGAACAGGCCGACGGCGCCGATCGCGAGGCAGGCGGCAAGCCGGACGTACTGGACCCGCCGCGGGAGGAGCCGCTGCAGGAGTGCGTAGGTAGCCATGACGGCGGCCACGACGGCGACCTGCGCGAGGTCGATTCCGAGGTTGAAGGCCAGCAGGGCGGTGGCGTGGTCCGCGGTCGCCAGCCCGAGATCGGCGAGACTCGACGCAAAGCCAAGTCCGTGCACCAGCCCGACCACGCCGGCGATCCACCACGGATGGCGACCGGGCTTCGAGCGCAGCGCGAGGGCGGCGGCGCCGGCGATCGAGAGCGCGATGGCCGGTTCAACGATCTGCGCGGGCACGGGCAGGAGGTCGAAGTACGCCAGGCAGAGGCTCACGGCGTGGCCGACGGTGAAGGCGGTGACGAGCTTGATGACACGCCACGCCGTGGTCCGGGTGAGTTGCGCGCCCACCACGCCGAGCGTCAGCACAATGAGGAACAGCGTGTGGTCAAGCCCGGACCGAATGTGCTCGATCCCTTGGTGGAGGAAGGACGTCGCGGTGGTCCACGCATCGAGCGTGAAGGTGACCGTGCCGTCGGCGCTGAGGCTCCCGACGACGGCGCTCTCGGTGTCCGAGACCACCACCGTGTCATCCGGGGAGTTGAAGTCCCAGGCGAAGGACAGTTCCGACATCTCGCCGTCGAACGCTCCCGAGACGAAGGCGAGACCGATGTACTCCGATGCTGCGGCCGTGTCCGTCTCGAGTCCGTTTCAGGAAAGGCGAGGCCGGCTCCCACGATCGACACTTCGACCCCGTTCACCTCAAGCCCGGTACGCTCGCGCACGGTGGAAACCAGGTTCGTGGAGACCGCGGACTTCTGCTCGTTGAATTCGGCCTCGTCGATCAGTCCGTCGCCTGAGGTGTCTTCCAGCCCGACGTCGGTGAAGGCAACCAGCGTCGTGCCGACCAGGCGGTTTTCCTCAACGGCGAGGGATAGGGCCTCGCTCGTTCCGTCGTGGGCATACGCCGGTGGCGCCGCTGCGAGCAGGATCATCGTCAAGGCGAGTCCGAGCATCACAGCGGCCCACCGGTTCAGCGCAGACCGCGCCTGTACCGCCTTCGTCATGGAGATCTTTCGGGTTGGCGGGGCTGAAGTCGGGATTGGGGAGGGGTGGCTTAGCCGTTGGGCGGGCCGCCGGCGGGGGGACCGCCGGCGTCGCCTTCACCGGCGACGGTTTGACCGACCAGGCACTGGATCACCTGGTTCTTGTCGGCTGAGTTCGCGTGATAGTGGTACCCCTCGGCCTCCGTGGTGTGCCCGTTGCATTCGTCCAGTTCGACATTCGCGAGTTCTTCCTCGGTATACGGGCTGTGCACGGGGTATCCGTCCATGGCGTAGCCGAACATCGCGGTTTCGCCCTCGCTGGCGGTGCCGGTCTCGGAGCATCCCGTCGCGCCGTGCAGGTGATAGCCCTCGAAGGGGTTCAAGTGGCCGCCGCAATCGTCGAACGCCGCAATGGTGTACGACCCGAGAATGGCATCCACCGGCGCCGACGCGGCGATGACGACGCCATCGAGCGTGACTCCCTGGTTCCCCCGGGGTTCCGTCGCGGCCGCGGCGGCGACGGGGGTCGTCGGGATCAGGACGGTGGACTGGACGGGCTCACCGTTTTCCAGGAAATCCAGGCTGCCCTCGATGCAGTAATTCTGGTAGGCCGGATCGACGTCAGGGCGCGCTGCGGCGTCGAAAGCTTCGGCGGTCTCGGTCACGAACACGTTGCCGTCTTCGTCGTACATCTGCCAGCCGCTGTCGCCGTATTTCTCGGCCAGGTTTGCGATGAATTCCCCGTCGAGGTCGTAGACGCCCTCGCCGTCGAACCAGATGCCGGCGTTGTCGGCGCTCGTTGTGATGGTGTCGGGGCAGAACGGTCCGATCTCACGGTCAGCCGGGTAGCCGGCGATCGTGATCTCGTAACAGGTCGTCTCGGCGCCGTCGCTCAGCGTGCAGTCCACCGTGGCCGGATCGCCGACGAGCGCACCGTCGGCGAACATCGTCAGGTCAAGCCGGTCGATGCAGCAACGGATTGTGTCGAGGCAGGGGAGGCCTCCGACGTCGCTGTGTCCGTTGTCGTACTTGGCGAAGCACATGAGGCGGCAACAAGCGCGACGATCGGAAACAGGGTCGCGACAGCGAGCCGGCGTTGAGGGGAGAGCAGGGATGAAGTCATGGATTCAAGCTAGGTCGCGTTACTGTGTCGATCCTGTGTCGATGCTGTGGGGGCAGCACAGCAGGCGAAGAAGAGCCACGACTGATCCGGCGGACCGCGGGTCTGCCTACGGTTTGCCGACTCGGTGACTGCCGGGGACCCCCGGAGAACAGTTACCCCACCAAGGACCCCTGGGCCTGGTCCGTTGCGCTAGGGGGTGGCGGCGGCGGGTCTGCAGTCTTTTTGGCTCGCCATGGGGTGCGCCACTCCGCTGCATCCCAGCCATCCATGATGTAGATCCGCTCGTGAGCAACGCGGTCGCCCTCAAACTCCATCAAGCTGACGGTGTACATCCATGGCGCTCCGTCGTAGCTGATCAGGTTCTCGACAACAACGAGGTCGGCACGATGAGTGATTCGTCGGGTGTGAAATTTGAGCTTGGCCGGGTACTGGCGTCGCCATTCGCGGAAGTTTTCCACGCCTTCGAATCGTTCGCCAGACTGAGGGAATTCAAGCACGGCGTGATCGTGGTAAATCTCGTGGGAAACGTCCTCGTCCTTGCCTGAGTATTCCCAATGACGCCGTAGGGCCTGCAGAAGGTCCGTTTCGTCGAGCATGACTCACCTCCTAGAGCCAGAGCCTATTTTACGCTCAAGCTCATTGCCGAACAATCGGTGGGCGTCGAATTTCCAGCGAGGTTGGACCTCATCGCGAGGTCGTCCCTGCAGGGCAGCCAAGGGTATCGTCAGTCCATGCGAGGTCATATCCGCTGGGCCGACGGGGCGTGGGCGCTGCTTGTCCTGCTGGCAGCCGTGGTGACGGCGTGCGGGCTGGCCCTGTCGTTCAACTTCATCGTCCGATCGCCCACGGACGCCCTAGGGCACGGCCTGGTATTTCTCGGGTCCACGGCGTTCGCCGGATCCGCGGTGTGGGCGAGGCTAGCCGGGAGGCCGCTCTGGGTGTCGATCCTGACCGCATTGCCCGCGGTAATAGTGGGAGGCTTGTCCATGGAAGTGCCGGACGGGCTCTACGCTCATCTGGCCGGGCTATTCCTGATCCCCGCAGCGCTAAGTGCAATGCTGGCCGAACTACTGTCCCCGCGCAGCCTCCGGCCCAGCATAGATTCCTGAAGCCCACCGCCGGAAGGCTGGCTCCGGAAGTGCCCTGCCGGGGTAGCGGTTCCGCCGCCGGCCATGCCAGGCAGCGAACCCAACTGCGCCTCAACTCGCCGCTACACCGCGGCCCCTTGAAAGTGGGCCTCGATGATCCCCTTGATGTCCTCGTGGCAGCCGCCGCAGCCCGTGCCGGCGCGCGTGGCGCCCGAGACCTCGGCCACCGTCCCGCACCCGTCGGCGGCAGCGGCGGCAATCGCGGTGCCGCTGACGCCGGCGCACCGGCACACGGTCCGTGCCGGGTCAGCCGCGCCGGACGCCGCAACCTGGTCCGGGCCGTCGAGGCGCAGCAGCAGCGAACGGTCCGCCGGGAGCTCGGCGCCGCGTTCGAAGAGCTGGACCAGTTCCGCCGCGGTGCGGGGCATGCCCACCGCCACGAGCCCCTCGAGCACGCCCGCGCGGGTGGTCATCTTCACGTAGCGGCCGTGCTCCGGGTCGGCCCACTGGGCGATCTGCAGCCGGGCCCGGCCGTTCACGGCCCCCGCGGTCAGGGCCTCCTCGTCCCACGGCTCGGCGCTGTTGTCGCCGGCCACTGCCATGTTCATGCCGCGGGCCTTGAGCACAATGACGCCCGGCTGTTCGGGCGCCAGCGCCGGCAGCGCGTCCGCCGCGGAACCAGTGTCCGACGTCGGGCCGGCCTCCGCCGCGGAATCCGAGGCCAGGAGCGTCAGGTACTCCGCGAGCCATTCGGCCTGCCGCCAGCCGGGTCCGACGAGCCCGGACGGGCCGCGGGCGGTGCGGCATTCGGCGCAGTCCGGATCGGGGCAGCGGACCTCGGCGCAGTCGCCGATCGCGAAAATGTGCGGCTCGTGATGCGCCCGGAGTTTGTGGTCCACCAGGATTCCGGTGCCGGTCGAGAGCCCGCAGCCCTCGGCCAGTTCCGTCCGGGGCCGGACGCCGCAGGAGAGGACCAGCAGGTCGCCGTCGATCGCGGAACCGTCATCCAGGAGCAGCGCCGAGAAGCCGCCGTCGGGAGCGTTGTGCTCCAGGCCGGTGGACCGGGCGTTGCCGGCCATCCGGACGCCGCAGTTGCGCAGGCTCGCGGCGAGCACGGACCCGCCGCCACGGTCGATGTTGCGGCCCAGCGGGTGCGGGCCGTTGTGCACCACCGTCACGGTGGCGCCTTCCTCGGCCGCGGCCAGGGCCGTCTCCAGCCCCAGCACACCGCCGCCCAGGACCACCACGCGCTTGCCGCCGGCCACCGCGGTCCGGAGCGCCGCGGCGTCGCGCAGGTCCCGCAGGGCCGTCACGCCCGGAGGCAGCACCGGGGCCGCCGGATCCGGGTTCAGGCCTGTCAGGTTGGGGATCACCGGGCGCGAGCCGGTGGCGAAGACCAGGCGGTCGTAGCCGGGGGAGGTGCCGTCGGTGAGGATGACCCGCTGGCGGGCCCGGTCCACGCGGCGGACCCGGACGCCCAGCCGGACGTCGACGCCGTCGGCGATCAGGGCGGCAGCGTCGGCCAGGGCCAGGGCAGCCTCGGTGGTGCGGCCGACGCCGAGGTCGGCGACGAGCACCCGGTTGTAGGCCGCTTCGGGTTCCTCGCCGATGACCGTCAGCCGGGCCAGGCCGTCGCGCACGGCCGGCAGCAGTTCATCGATCAGCCGCGCGGCCACGGGACCGAAGCCCACCACCACAATCCGCTCACTCATGAGGACTCCTCTGCTTGAAGTACGGGGAATTCAGGAACCCGGACGGACGCAGCCGGCCGGATCCACACCTTGCTGAACTTGAACTCGGGCATCCCGGAGATGGGGTCCGTGGCCGCCTCGGTGAGGCGGTTGGCGCTCTCCAGTTCCGGGAAGTGGAAGGGCAGGAACACCGTCTCCGGGCGGATGTCCGTGCTCAGGGCCGCCCGGCAGGCGACCTCGCCGCGCCCGTTCGAGATCGAGACGAGGTCGCCGTCGGCGATGCCCTGGGCGGCGGCCGCCGCGGGGTGCAGCTGCAGGCGGGCCTCGGGCTGGGCCTCGGCGAGCGCGGCCACCCGGCGGGTCTGCGCGCCGGACTGGTAGTGCTCGAGCAGCCGGCCGGTGATCAGCGTCATCGGCGTGCCGCCGCGGTTCCGGCGGACCGTGTCAGCATCCGCAGCAGCATGAGTAGAGGCCCGACGGCGGGGCGTCACGGCGGTGAGGACGGCGCGGCCGTCGGCGTGGGCGAAGGAGTCGAGGAACAGCCGGGGCGTGCCGTCGCTGCCGGCGGGGTAGGGCCAGTAGGCGGCCTCGCCGCGGTCCAGCATGGCGTAGTTGATCCCGGAGTAGTCGGCCAGGCCGCCGGCGGAGGCCAGGCGCAGTTCCTCGAAGACGGTTTCCGGGTCGTCGCTGAAGGTGGAGGGGGCGTGCAGGGCCTCGGCCAGCCGGGCCATGATCCACAGTTCGCTGCGGACCCCGGGCGGGGGAGCGAGGGCGCGGCGGCGGCGGAGCACCCGGCCTTCGAGGTTGGTCAGCGTGCCTTCCTCCTCGGCCCATTGCGTCACCGGCAGGATCAGGTCCGCCTCGGCGGCGGTCTCGGACAGGAAGAAGTCGCACACCACGAGGAAGTCCAGGCTGCGCAGGCCGGCGATGACGGCGTTGGCGTCCGGGGCGGAGACGGCCACGTTGGCGCCGTGCACGAAGAGGCAGCGGACGCCGTCGGGCTGTCCGAGGGACTTCAGGAGCTCGACGGCGGGGAGGCCGGGGCCGGGGATGAGCGGCTCGGGGACGCCCCAGACTTTCGCCATGTGGGCGCGGGCGGCGGGGTCGGTGATCTTGCGGTAGCCCGGGAGCTGATCGGCTTTCTGGCCGTGCTCGCGGCCGCCCTGGCCGTTGCCCTGGCCGGTGAGGGTGCCGTAGCCGCTGCGTGCGGAGCCCGGCAGGCCGAGCAGCAGCGCGAGGTTCACCGCGGCGGTGGCGGTGTCCGTGCCGTCCACGTGCTGTTCCACGCCGCGGCCGGTGAGGATGTAGCTGCCGCCCTTCGTGGCGCCGTCGGCCAGCCGCCGGGCGGTGTCCCGGATCAGCCCGGCGGGAACGCCGGTGAGCGACTGGACCCGTTCCGGCCAGTAGGAGGCGAGGCTGCGGACCAGCGCGTCATAGCCGGTGGTGCGGGCCGCGAGGTACTCCGCATCCGCCAGGCCCTCGTGGACCACCACGTGGGCCAGTCCCAGCAGGAGGGCAAGGTCGGTGCCGGGCAGCGGCTGCAGGTGCAGGCCGCCGCCGTCGGCGGTGAAGGCCGCGGTGGCGGAGCGGCGGGGATCCACCACGATCAGCCCGCCGGCGTCGCGGGCGCCCTGGAGGTGCTGGACGAACGGGGGCATGGTTTCGGCGACGTTGGAGCCGAGCATCAGGATGGTGCTGGCGGCGTCGAGGTCCTCCACGGGGAACGGCAGTCCGCGGTCCAGGCCGAAGGCGCGGATGCCGGCCGCTGCGGCGGAGGACATGCAGAAGCGTCCGTTGTAGTCGATCCGTGAGGTGCCCAGGGCCAGCCGGGCGAACTTGCCCAGCTGGTAGGCCTTCTCGTTGGTCAGGCCGCCGCCGCCGAACACGCCGACGGCGTCCGCCCCGTGCACGGCGCGGGTCTGCTTGACGGCGGAGGTGACGAAGGTCAGCGCCTCGTCCCAGCTGACCGGCCGGTGGACGCCGTCGGGGCCCTTGAGCAGGGGTTCGGTGACGCGTCCCGGATGATTCAAGAGCGACGCCGAGGTCCAGCCCTTGCGGCACAGGCCGCCGCGGTTCGTGGGGAAGTCGCGTCCGCTGACTTCCAGCGGCGGCGCCTCCGGTGCCACGGTATTCGGCGTCACCGCGTCCGGTGCCGGCGCCCGTAGTGCCGGTGTGGCCACCACGGGGTCTGACCCCGGCGTTTCAGCCGGGGTCAGAGCCTTGGAAGGGGTTAGCGTCATGGCGCACTGCAGGGCGCAGTAAGGGCAGTGCGTGGCGGCGCTGGGGGTCATGTTAGACGTGTCCGTTTCCGTTGCGGTTGGCGTTGCGGATGTAGAAGAACCAGCACACGGTGAGCATCAGCACGTAGGCGCCGACGAAACCGTAGAACGCCGGGGTGTAGGAGCCGCTGGCGCTGTTGGAGGCGTTCAGGACCTGCGGGATGACGAAGCCGCCGTAGGCGCCGATGGCCGAGATGAGGCCGAGGGCCGAGGATGCGAGGCGTTGCGTCTGCACCGAGGTGGCGCCGGAGCGGGCGGCCCGGCTGGTGGTGGCGAAGATGACCGGGATCATCCGGTACGTCGCGCCGTTACCGAAGCCGCTGGCGGTGAAGAGGAGCAGGAACAGGAAGAGGAAGAGCCAGAAGTTCTTCAGCGGCAGGGTCCAGACCATGGTCAGCGTGATCACGGCCATGGCGGCGAAGGCTGCCACGGTCATCCGGGCGCCGCCGCGGCGGTCCGCCAGGCGTCCGCCGTAGGGGCGGGCCAGGGAGCCGACCAGCGGGCCGAGGAAGGCCAGTGACAGTGCCACGGTCCCGACGCCGATCGAGGAGAACTCGGGGAAGTAGTCCTTGATGAGTTTGGGGAAGACGCCGGCGAAGCCGATGAACGAGCCGAAGGTGCCGATGTACAGCAGCGCCATGATCCACAGGTGCGGTTCCTTCAAGGCGGCGAGCGAACCGGCCACATCGCCCTTGGCGCTGGTGAGGTTGTCCATGTACTTGAAGGCGCCGAACGCTGCAACAAGGATCAGCGGAACCCAGATGAGGCCCGCGGCGGGCAGGTTCACGGTGCCGGCAGCCAGCAGCGTGATGGCGATCGGAACGGCGAGCTGCGCAACGGCGGCACCGAGGTTGCCGCCCGCGGCGTTCAGGCCCAGGGCCCAGCCCTTTTCCCGGGCCGGGTAGAAGAAGGTGATGTTGGCCATCGAGCTGGCGAAGTTGCCGCCGCCGAAGCCGGCGAGGGCCGCGACCAGCAGCATCACACCGAACGGGGTGGCCGGGTTGGAGACGCACAGGGCCAGTCCGATGGAGGGAATCAGGAGCAGCAGGGCCGAGACGATGGTCCAGTTGCGGCCGCCGAAGCGGGGGACCATAAAGGTGTAGGGGATCCGGAGGGTCGCTCCGACGAGGCTGGGCATCGAGATCAGCCAGAAGATTTCGGAGGTGGTGAACGTGAAGCCGGCTGCGGGGAGCTGGACGACGACGATGGACCAGAGCTGCCAGACGACGAAGCCGAGGAACTCGGCGAAGATGGACCAGTTCAGGTTCCGGCGGGCGATGGGACGGCCCACCGACTCCCACTGCTCTTTGTTCTCAGCGTCCCAGTTGGCGATCCAGCGGCCGGGCCGGTGCTCAAGGGTCAGGGTGTCAGCGGCGCGGGTGTCGCGGACAGGTGCGGTGCTTTCGGCAGTCACGGGGGAGACCTCCTTCGGGGGTGTTGTCCTTCCAAGGTAGAGATCTTGCGTTTCGGGAACCGTCGCCGTTTGTTAACGGGCTGTGACGTTTGCCTATCGGCGCCTATCCGGCGGAGTGAGGCGCCGGTGAGGTCTGCCGTGATGTCCATCACGTGAGACAATGCCTGGATGTCCAAATGGTGGACATTTATCCACTGGCCGGATGGTCGGGAACTATTATCGAGCTCTACCCTCTTCCCACTGTCCGGGCGGTCTCTGGCGTGTTCCTGCGCCGCAGCCCCGTCCGGTCCTCAAGAAAGCGTTCCTTATGTCCTCCAATGCCACTCTGACTCAGCAGGGGGCCGGCAAGCCGGTGAACTCGCGCGGACGCGTGATTGTCGCCAGCCTCATCGGCACCACCGTCGAGTTCTACGACTTCTATGTCTACGCCACGGCCGCCGTCCTCGTCTTCCCCAAGCTGTTCTTCCCGGGCCAGAATGAAACCACCCAGTTGCTGAGCTCCTTCGCCGTCTTCGGCGTTGCGTTCATTGCCCGGCCGCTCGGCTCGATCGTCTTTGGCCACTTCGGCGACAAGTTCGGCCGGAAGGGTACCCTCGTCGCTTCGCTGCTGACCATGGGCATCGCGACCTTCCTCATCGGCTGCCTGCCCACCGCGCTGGTCCCGGGCTGGGAGTTCTGGGCCCCGGCACTGCTTGTGGTCATGCGCTTCGCCCAGGGCCTGGCGCTCGGTGGCGAATGGAGCGGCGCCGCGCTGCTCGCCACCGAGAACGCCCCCGCCAACAAGCGCGCCATCTACGGCACGTTCCCGCAGCTTGGTGCGCCGATCGGCTTCATCATCGCCAACGTCATCTTCCTGGTCTTCAGCTACGCCCTGTCGCCGGAAGCCTTTGCCTCGTGGGGCTGGCGCGTGCCGTTCCTGCTCAGCGCCGTGATGGTCATTATCGGCCTGTACGTCCGGCTGAAACTGATCGAGACGCCGGCCTTCACCAAGGTGCTTGAATCCAAGGAAGTCGCCAAGCTCCCGCTCGCCCGGGTCTTCAAGACGAGCCTGCGCCCGTTGGTCCTGGGCACCTTCATCATGCTCGCCACCTACGTGCTCTTCTACCTGATGACGACCTTCACGCTGACCTACGGCACCCGGGCCTCCAGCCTCGATGCCGCCAAGGCCGCAGCCGAGAAGGCCGGCAAGCCGATGACCGAGGCGGCAGCGGCGGCGTTTGTTCCCGGCCTGGGTTACACCCGCAACGATTTCCTTTGGATGCTGATTGCCGGCGTTGTGTTCTTCGGTATCTTCACCCTCGTCTCCGGGCCGCTGGCTGAGAAGTACGGCCGCCGGAAGATGCTGCTCACCGTCACCGGAGGCATCTTCGTCTTCGGCCTGCTGTTCGTCCCGCTCTTCAGCGGCGGCTTCGTCGGCACCATGGGCTTGCTGGTCATCGGGTTCTCGCTGATGGGCCTGACCTTCGGTCCGATGGGCGCCCTGCTGCCCGAGCTGTTCCCCACGAACGTCCGGTACACCGGCTCCGCGGTCAGCTACAACGTCGCCAGCATCCTTGGTGCCGCTGTGGCTCCGTTCATCGCCGTCTGGCTCTGGGAACTCGGCGATGGCAGCCCCGTGCTGGTCGGTGTGTACCTCACCTCCATGGCGGTGCTGACGCTGATCGCCCTGTTCGTCAGCAAGGAAACCCGTGACCTCGACTACGAGAACAACGTCGCCTGACGACTGACTTCATCACAGGCGCCGGCGCGCTGACGCCGGCGCTCCGCACGAAGGCCCGGTGTGTTCATTGAACACACCGGGCCTTCGTGCGTCCGGCAGCGCCTATACGGCGTAGCGCTCCACGAAGTTGCGCAGGATGCTCATCGGCTCCGTGACGCTGACCAGGCGGGCGGCGGAGATCAGCTCCTCGGCTGCATGGGGCGGGAAGTATCCGGCGTGGCGGTAGATGTCGATCCGGGTGATGAGGCCGTCGGCGTCGAGTTCCGGATGGAACTGGGTGGCGTAGAGGTTGTTCCGGATCCGGAACATCTGCACGGGGCAGGACAAGGATCCGGCCAGCAGCACGGCGTGGGCCGGCAGCGCCCGGACGGCTTCCTTGTGGCCGACGAAGGCCGTGAAGTGCTCCGGGATGCCCTTCAGCAGAGGGTCCGCGAGCCCCTCGTCGGTGAGCCTGATGGTCACGCCGCCGATCCCTTCGCCGAAGGTCCGGTCAATGACGGCGCCCTGGTGCAGGCCCAGCGTCCCGACCCCGTAGCAGGCGCCCAGAAACGGGAAGTCAGCCGCCACGATCCGGTCCAGCAGCGCCGCAAGCTCGCGTTCCACCCGCTGCTGGGCGTCGCTCTTGTCCTCTTCGGGGTCGCTGGAGGTGAAGGGACTCCCGCCGACAATCACGCCGGAATAGTCATCCAGGTCCAGTTCGGGCAGGGGCCCGGCTTCCATCCGGATCCGGTGCAGCTGCCCCGCGGTGAGACCGCCGTACCGCAGGTAGGAGTGGTATTCGTCCTCGGCGGCGTCGTCCTCGGCCCGTGAGGCGAGGAGCAGGAAGGGCTTCACAGACCTAGTCTGCATGGGACGGGCCCGGCACGCCAATCGCGTACCGGGCCCGGCCGGGAGCGGCTACTGCTCTTCGCTGTCTTCGATCATGGCGATCACGGCGCCCGCCGAGACGGTCTCGCCGGCGGCCGCCGCCAGCCCGATCACGATGCCGGAGCGGTGCGCGGTCAGCGGCTGTTCCATCTTCATGGCCTCAAGCACTACAACGAGGTCGCCCTCGGCGACCAGGGTGCCCTCCGTGACGGCGACCTTGACGATCGTGCCCTGCATGGGTGAGGTCAGGGCGTTGCCGCTCGCCGCGGCGGCCGCGCCGCCGCTGCGGATACGCTTTTTGGCCTTGGCCGGTTTGGCGGCGCCTGCGCCGCCGGTGCCGGCACCCAGCGAGGCTGGCAGCACAACTTCCAGGCGCTTGCCGCCGACCTCGACGACGACGCGCTGGCGTTCGCCGGCGTCGGCCTCCTCGGCGCCGGGGCCGGTCGGAGTCCAGGCGGGAATCTCGTTCACGAACGCCGTCTCGATCCAGCGGGTGTGGACCTTGAAGGGGCCCTCGGCGGGGGCGAAGTCCGGGTTGGTGACCACCGCGAGGTCGAACGGGATGACGGTGGGGATGCCTTCGACGACCATCTCCTCGAGGGCCCGGCGGGACCGCTGCAGCGCCTGGGCGCGGGTGGCGCCGGTGACGATCAGTTTGGAGAGCATGGAGTCGAAGTTGCCGCTGATGACGTCGCCCTGCTCCACGCCGGAGTCGATCCGGATGCCGGGGCCGGTCGGGTTCTTCAGCCCGGTGATGGTCCCGGGGGCGGGCATGAAGTTCCGGCCCGGGTCCTCGCCGGTGATCCGGAATTCGATCGAGTGGCCGCGGACCTCGGGATCGCCGTAGCCGAGCTCCTCGCCGCGTGCCAGCCGGAACTGCTCGCGGACCAGGTCGATCCCGGTGACTTCCTCGGAGACGCAGTGCTCCACCTGGAGGCGGGTGTTGACCTCGAGGAAGGAGATAGTGCCGTCCTGGCCCACAAGGAATTCGCAGGTGCCGGCGCCGAGGTAGCCGGCTTCCTTGAGGATGGCCTTGGAGGAATCGTAAAGCCGCTGGTTCTGTTCATCGGTGAGGAACGGCGCGGGGGCTTCCTCGACGAGCTTCTGGTTGCGGCGCTGGAGCGAGCAGTCGCGGGTGGAGACCACCACGACGTTGCCGTGGGCGTCGGCCAGGCACTGGGTCTCGACGTGGCGCGGGGCGTCGAGGAAGCGTTCGATGAAGCACTCGCCGCGGCCGAAGGCTGCGACGGCCTCCCGGACGGCGGATTCGAAGAGTTCGGGGATTTCCTCGCGGGTGCGGGCGACCTTGATGCCGCGGCCGCCGCCGCCGAAGGCCGCCTTGATGGCCACCGGCAGGCCGTACTGGTCCACGAAGGCGAGGATTTCCTCGGCGGATTCCACCGGGTCGGCGGTGCCGGGAACCTGCGGGGCGCCGACTTTTTCGGCGATGTGGCGGGCCTGGACCTTGTCGCCCAAAGCGGAGATCGCGGCCGGGGAGGGGCCGATCCAGGTGATCCCGGCGTCGATGACCTTGGCGGCGAACTCCGCGTTTTCGGCCAGGAAGCCGTAGCCGGGGTGGATGGCGTCGGCGCCGGAGCGGTGGGCGACTTCGATCAGCTTGTCCATCACGAGGTAGGACTCCGCGGCGGTGTTGCCGCCCAGGGCGTAGGCCTCATCGGCGAGCCGGGCATGCAGGGCGTCCCGGTCCGGGTCGGCGTAGACGGCCACGGAGGCCAGGCCTTCATCGCGGGCGGCGCGGATGATGCGCACGGCGATTTCGCCGCGGTTGGCGATCAGCACCTTGCTCATCGGGCGGGTGCCGGCGGTGGCGGCCGGGGGCACGGGGTTTGCGGACTGCTCCGATTTTGCTGACAAGGCGTCTCCTTCTTTCCTTCTGGGAGCCTAGCGCGGTTTTGTGGGGTCCGCCGATATTACTTGCGGAATCCGCGGGTAAACGGCCCCAGCTTTGTAGGGTTGCTACAAGGAGCTGCGAAATAGCCCACTGCGGCCCGCTATTCGACGGGAGCTGCGGGCCCGGTGTTCCAGAGTTCGGTGATGCCGACGTGGGCGTGGTGGAGCAGCCCGCGGAGGGTGGAGATGGAGAGCCCGACGACGGCGTGGGGGTCGCCGTCGACCTTGTGGATGAAGGCCCCGCCGAAGCCGTCGATCGTAAAGGACCCCGCGCAGTGCAGCGGCTCGCCGGTGGCGATGTACGCGTCGATTTCCGTCTCCGTCATCTCGGTGAAATGCACCTCGGCGGAGGTGACGGACCCCAGCGTCGCGCCGGAGCCGGCGGCCCCGCCGGCCGGGTCCGCGTCGGTGTCCCGGCAGTCGACCAGCCAGTGGCCGGTGTGCAGCACGCCCTGGCTGCCGCTCATCCGCAGCATCCGTTCGCGGGCGACGTCGGCGGTGTACGGCTTGCCGTGCGCCTCGCCGTCGAACTCGAAGACCGAATCGCAGCCGATTACCAGGGCGCCCTCCGCCTCCGGCAGCGAGGCGACGGCCTCGGCCTTGGCGCGGGCCAGCAGCAGCGCGGTGTCGTGCGGGTCGGTCACGCCGTAGCGGGCCTGGACTGCGTCCTCATCCACGTCCGAAACGAGGATCTCGTGGGCGATGCCGGCGTCGGTCAGCAGCTTGGTGCGGGCGGGGGACTGGGAGGCAAGAATGAGGCGGGTCACCGCTCCAGCCTAGTTCACCGCAACGTACAACGCGGGGTCACGTCCGGCCCATCCGGAGGGGTTTTATGGGCCGAAAGTGACCCCGCGTTGCTGCAGCGTTGCTGCGGTGAGGCTTCAGCGGGCGGCGGACAGATCCACGGGAGAGGCGCTGCGCTGGATCCACCAGCCGCCGGCAATCATCGCTGCCCCGAGGACCAGGAACAGGACATCAGCCAGGGTCTGGTACTGCCCGCTGATCACGTGGTGGATGCCGAGGAGGTGGTGGTTCAGGAGGCCCTCCGTCACGTTGAAAACGCCCCAGCCCAGCAGGATCCAGCCCCACAGCGCCCGGGAAGCCCACACCCGCCCCCGGGACCCGAGGATCCGCGAGTACAGCATCCCGAGTCCGATCAGCACGGCCAGCCACGTGAACGAGTGGAACAGTCCGTCCCACAAGGTGTTCATCTCCAGGCCTGCCACCGTCGTCACCGGATAGGACCCGATATCGATGTTCGCCGTGTCTGAACTGGAGAGCATGTGGTGCCACTGGAGCACCTGGTGCAGCACGATTCCGTCGACGAAACCGCCCAGGCCGCTGCCCAGCAACGTGCCCGGCAGCCCGATTCCCCGCTGCTTGCCGGCGGTTCCGCCGTGGCCAGTACCGGAAGTTCCCGCCATGTCCACTCCCATCCCTGAAGGCCCGCGATTTATGGAATAAACAGTAGGCTTACTTTTCCGTGTGGGGCAAGGGGCGGCCGTGGTGGACAGAATGCCGCTACCGGGCGGTGGCCTCGGCCGGTTCCACGGAGGCCGCGTCTCCGTCGGCGTCCGTGCGGAGCTTCGCGCCTTCCACGTCGACATCCGGCAGGATGCGGTCCAGCCAACGCGGCAGCCACCAGGCCTTCTCGCCGAGCAGGTACATCACGGCCGGGACGATCGTCATCCGGACCACGAAGGCATCCACCAGTACACCGAACGCCATCGCGAAACCGAGCGGCCGGACCATGGTCAGGTGCGAGAAGATGAAGCCGGCGAACACGCTGACCATAATGATCGCGGCCGCGGCCACCACCGCGGCGGCGTGGCTGAAGCCGGAGCGGACCGCGTGCTTGGCCGATTCGCCGTGCATGTAGGACTCGCGCATGCCCGAGGCGATGAAGACCTGGTAGTCCATGGCCAGGCCGAACAGTACCCCGATCAGGATGATCGGCAGGAAGCTGAGCACCGCGCCGGGGTTCGGGACGTCGAACACGGTTCCGAGCCAGCCCCACTGGTACACGGCGACGACGGCGCCGAAGGCGGCGGCAAGGGAGAGCAGGAATCCGCCGGTGGCCAGCAGCGGCACCACGATCGAGCGGAAGACCAGCAGCAGCAGGATCAGCGAGAGCCCGACGACGATCGCCAGGTACGGGGGCAGGGCGTCGCCCAGCTTGGCCGAGACGTCCACGTTCCCGGCGGTCTGGCCGGTGAGTCCGATGCTGACGCCCGTGGCATCCGCGATCGCGGCCTTGTCGCCGCGCAGATCTGAGACCACCTGGACGGTGCTCGCGCTGGCCGGGCCCTCTGCCGGGATGACCTGGAAGACGGCCGTGCGGCGGTCCGGGCTGAGGGCGACCGGGACGGCGGCGCTGACGTTGTCCACGCTGCGCAGGGCGTCCGCGACGTCCAGCTGCTTGGCCTGGGCCTCGGCTTCGCTCAGCCCGGCGGGGAGGTCCCCGACGACGACGATCGGGCCGGTGGTGCCCGCACCGAAGCTGCGTCCGGTGACTTCGTAGGACTTGTAGGCCTGCGAATCGACCGGCTCCGAGCCGCCGTCGGGCAGTGCGAGCCGCAACTGGCCGGCCGGCAGGGCGATGATGCCTAGCAGTGCCACGCCCGCCAGGAGCGCCACAACCGGGTGCCGGGTGACGAGCCCGCCCCAGCCGTGGCTGCTGCGGCGTTCGTCCCTGGCCCGGTCCTCGCTCTCGTGGCCGGGCTCCGCGTTGTGCTTCGCTGCCTTCGCCCAGGCCCGCTTCGAGATGAGTTTTGGTCCGATGACGGACAGGACCGCGGGTGTCAGCGTCAGGGCGACGACGACGGCGACCGCCACCGTGGCGGCGGCGGAGAGGCCCATCACGGCCAGGAAAGGCAGGCCGGGGATGACCAGCGCAGCGAGGGCGATGATGACGGTCAGGCCGGCGAAGAGCACGGCGTTGCCCGAGGTTCCCGTGGCGAGGGCGACGGATTCCTCCGGGTCCATGCCGGCCAGGAGCTGGCCGCGGTGGCGGTTGACGATGAAGAGGGAATAGTCGATCCCGACGGCGAGGCCCAGCATCAGGGCGAGCATGGGGGAGATGGAGCTCATGTCCACGGCGCCGCTGAGCGCGAACGTGCCGCCGACGCCGACCGCCACGCCGACGAGGGCCATCAGCAGGGGCAGGCCGGCCGCGATCAGGGTGCCGAGCATCACGATCAGGACCAGGGCGGCGATGGCGATGCCCAGGATTTCGGAGATGCCGAACAGCTCGGAAATGTCCTCGGTGATTTCCTTGCTGGCATAGGCGGTGACGCCGGCCGCGGAAACTTCCCCGGCGATGTCCTGGACCTGCTGGCGGACCTCGGGGGTGAGGCCGTTGATGGAGGTCTTGAACTGGACCTGGGCGATCGCGGCCGTGCCGTCTTCGGAGACGAGCCGCAGGCCCTGGGAGGCCTCGAACTGGCGCTGGGCCAGGGCGAGCCGGGCGTCTGCGGCATCGAGTTCCCGGGCACCGGCGTCGAGCTGTTCCTGCCCGGCGGCCAGGGCCGCCTTTTGCTGGCCCAATTGTGCTTCGATGGCCGCGGGCGGCATACCGGCGGCGGCCATTTGCTGTTCGGCGGCGGCGAGCTGGGCCTTGCCGGCGGCGAGTTCGGCGGCGGACTGTTCCAGTTGGTCCCGGCCGGCTGCCGCCTGCTGCTCTCCTGCGGCGAGCTCTGCGGCAGCCTGCTCCAGCTGCGCCTGTGTGGCGAAGGGATCCACCGTGGACTGGACATCGGGGAGGGTCTCCAGCTTGGTCAGGGCCGCGGAGACCGCGTCCTTGCCCGCCTGGCTGATCGGTGTGCCGCCGGCTTCAAAGACGATCCCGGCGGATCCGCCGGAAGCGGCGGGGAGCTCCTTTTTGAGCTTGTCCGCCACCTGTTGGGTTTCCGTGCCCGGGATCTGGAAGTTATTGGACATGGTGCCGTGGAAGGCCGCTGCGGCTCCGCCGACCGCCACCATCACGGCAAGCCAGAGGGAGATGACGAGCCAACGGTGCCGGTAGGAGTACTTGCCGAGCCGGTAGAGCAAAAGTGCCATGTCAGTGCCGTTCTGGGGAGGGGGTGGAGGTGGTGGACGGTGCGGCCGGGGAGCCGGCCGGCCCGGACGCCGGAGCCGCGAAGCCGGAGCCCAGCAGGCTCATGGCATCGATCAGGAGCTGCCGGAGGGTGGCCAGCGACGCCGGACCGAGGTCGCCGCCGCATCGGGCGAACCAGACGTCCATGGCGGCCTTCCCGCACGAAATGACTGAACCCGCCAGGGCGCGGAGATACAGTTCATCGACGTCAGCTCCGACGGCGACACCGGCGGCGCCGGCGTTGACTCCGCTGACGCGCTCGCGGGCGGCCTGGATGATCTGTTCGGTGCAGTGGTCCCAGGCTTCGAGTTCCGAGCGGCTGAGCTGGGGATTGGACCGACCCAGGCTGTGCAGCTCGGCCACCGGCGCAACCGTCATCGGGTCGGCGAGTTCAACCAGGGCGGCCCGGGCCGCTTCCATGATGGGCTCCTCGGCCGGCCGGCGCCGGAACTGCTGCAGGGCGGTGTCCAGGAAGCTGAACGTTATGGAGGCAATGGCGGCCTCGGTGCTGGCGAAATAGTTGAAGAACGTCCGCCGGGAAATGCCCGCGGCGTCGGCGATGTCCTCGACGGTGAAGTTGCCGGGCCCGCGGCTGCGGAGCAGGCCGAGCGCCGCGTCGGTGATGGACTGCCGGGTCGCTGCCTTATTGAGTTCGCGACGGGATGGTACGGTTGCCGGCGGTCCGGTCCGGGAGGAGATCATGAAGTTACACTATGTGCATCTTTGCACTCTGCGCAATCTTTCCCGGCATGGCGGAGCTAGCGCGGTTTTTCCGGCCCGGCGTCGGTGAGCTGGATCGACTGCCCCGTCGCGCCGGGTTCACCGGCCGCGAGGGGGATTGCGAAAACCGCCGTGCCGTAGGCGCAGACTTCGGTCCAGTTCGGTCCGAGCTCCGAGGTGTCGAACCGCATGGCAACGATGGCGTTGGCGCCGCGTTGTTCCGCCTCGGCAACCATCCGGGCCATGACCTGCTGGCGGCTTTCATACAGGGCCCGGGTCATTTCCGGCAGCTCCCCGCCGCCGATGGACCGGAACCCGGCCATCATCTGCGCCGCAAGGTGCCGCGCGCGGACGGTCAAACCCATAACTTCGCCGAAAACGGCGTCTATCCGGTGGCCGGGGATGTTGTCCGATGTAACGATCAGCATGCCCGAAGCCTACCGGTTCGGCGCGGACCGGGACCGGACGGCATTCACAGCCGAATGAAAGGTTCCGGACAGCTCCTGCAGAACCCGCCGCCGCAGACTGGATTTACGTCTTGGAAAGAGACTTCACCACCAGCAGCCGCAACAACGCGGCCGACAGAGGAGTAAAAATGTCACAAACGAAGAAACTCACCCTCGGCCTCGCAGCCGGCGCCCTGGCCCTCGGTGCCGGGCTCGGCGTCACCTCGGCGGCGACCGCGGCCACGACCCCAAGCCCCAGCTCGACGGCTACCGCCGACAGTTCCACCAGCACCGATTCCGGTGACAAGGGCAACGGCAAGCGCGGCGGGCACGGCCGCGGCATGGAGCGCGGCCAGCAGGTTGCAGCCCTTGCCGCCAAGCTTGGCGTCGACGAAAGCAAGGTCTCCGACGCGTTGACGGCCTTCCGGGAAGCCAACAAACCGGCCACCTCGCCGGCGGACGGCACCAAGCCGGACCGGTCCGCCATCGAGTCATCGATGGCCAAGTCACTGGCCGAAGCGCTGGGCGTCGAAGAGTCCGCAATCACCGCGGCGCTCGAGGAGCTCCGCACCGAGGCGCAGTCGGAGCGCGCCACGGCGCTCAAGACCAAGCTGGATACAGCCGTGACCGACGGCAAGCTCACGCAGGCCGAGGCCGATGCCGTGACCAAGGCCTTCGAACAGGGTGTGATCGGCGGGGGCGGCCGCTAGGCATTCCGCGTTCGCGCCAGCTGTAGCGCCATGATCGGCGCCTGAATGACCGATCCCCCCGGGTGCACCCGGGGGGATCGGTCGTTTAAGAATCCCTAATGCCCCCTTGTTTTCCTAATGGCATTAGGCGCACCATGGGGCATGAGCACATTTCCGGACCGGCGCACCCAACGCCGGCAGTCCACGAAGGAGGAGATCCTTGCGGCCGCCGTCCAGCTGATGGAGCGGGACGGGGTGGCTGGCATGTCGCTCTCCGCCGTGGCCCGTAGCGTGGGCATGCAGCCGCCGTCCCTGTATGAGTACTTTCCGTCCAAAAACGCGCTATACGATGCACTGTTTGCGCGCGGAGCCGTTGAGCTTCGAAGCGCTGTTTCGGCGGCCGGGTCCGCCCCGCACCACACCGATGCCCCGCTGGCCGCGATCCGGGCGGGCGCCCACGCCTACGTCACGTGGTCCCTGGCCAACCCGGTGGCAGCCCAGTTACTGAACTGGCGCCCCGTGCCCGGATTTGAACCGTCACCCGAAGCTTTTGCCGCCAGCCGTGGCATGGTCGAAGATCTGCGGGCGCTCCTGGCGCTCGCCGTCCGGCAGGGCTGGCTAAACCAGGCTGCCGCAAGCAACGACGCCCTGCTGCTGTTCATCTCGGTGATTGCCGGGGTCGTATCCCAACAACTAGCCAACGAGCCTGCCGCGGATCCGGCATCGGGGCGGTTCTCCCGCCTGGTCGAACCCGCCGTGACCATGTGGCTGGAACACTACGCACCAAGGCAGGAATCATGAGCTCCCTCACCATCCCCGCTACAGATATCCCGGCCACCGATCGGCACGAGGCAGCGGCCGGCTACCTCGCCGTTATGTCCGGACTCGCCGAGCAGATGGGTGCGCTGTCTGCGTCCCAGTGGGCCGCCGCCACGGAGTGCACCGGATGGACCGTCCGCGACATGGCCGCCCACTTGCTGGGTGCGCAGGAAGACATGCTGAGCGTGCGCCGGACGTTGCAGCGACGACGGACCGGGCACAAGCGCTACCCGGGGCTATCCGCGCTGGATGCCGCCAACCAGCAGCAAGTCGATGATCATGCCCGGGACACCAACGGCGATGTCGTCGCCTGCTACCGCGCCAACACACCGAAGGTGGCGCACCGCGCGGCAACCTTTCCCGCCCTGTTGCGCGGGATCCCGGTGGACAAAACCATGGCACCGGGTGGATTGCCGCTGCGGATCGGCTACCTCTTCACGACGATCTACCTGCGTGATGCCTGGATGCACGGCATTGACATGGCCCGGGCCACCGGCGTACCGCGGGCCTCCACGGAAACCGACGCAATGGTCGTGGGACAGGTCATGCGCGACGTGGCTGTGGCATGGTCGGACGGTCCCAACGTCGAGGTCGAGCTGACCGGCGAAATCTCCGGGACCTGGCAGTTCGGTCCGCAGGATGAAACCGCGTCCCGGATCACTGCTGACGGCGTGGATTTTTGCCGCCGTCTCTCCGGACGCGCACCTGATACCGGGCTGACCGTGGTGGCCGGCAACCCGGGCGCGTCGGAGCGGCTGGAGGCCTTGCGGATCGTGTTCTAAACCTTCGCGTCCGCCAGGTCGCGGGCCTCCGGCGCTATCCGCCGGGAGGCGGGTGCAGTGGCGGGGTCGGCGGTGGCCGGGCCGGCGCCCGCAGCGGCGGCTGCATCACCGGCGTCGTCCGTGAACGGATCACCGGTGCGCGGGGCGTTGTAGAGCGACTCGTCCAGGATGCCCTGGCGCTTGGCCACGATGGTCGGAACGAGCGCCTGCCCGGCGACGTTGACGGCCGTGCGGCCCATGTCCAGGATCGGATCGATGGCCAGCAGCAGGCCGACGCCGGCGAGCGGCAGGCCCAGGGTGGAGAGCGTCAGGGTCAGCATGACGACGGCACCCGTGGTACCTGCGGTGGCGGCGGAGCCCAGCACGGAGACGAGGGCAATGAGGACGTACTGGGTGGCATCCAGCTGGATGCCGAAGAACTGGGCGACGAAGATGGCGGAGATTGCCGGGTAGATCGCGGCGCAGCCGTCCATTTTGGTGGTGGCGCCCAGCGGCACGGCGAACGAGGCGTACGCGCGGGGGACGCCGAGGCTGCGTTCGGTCACGCGCTGGGTCAGCGGCAGGGTCCCCACCGAGGAGCGGGACACAAACGCCAGTTGCACGGCCGGCCAGACACCGGAGAAGTACTGCCGGACGGACAGTCCGTGGCTGCGGACCAGGACCGGGTAGACCACGAACAACACGAGGGCCAGGCCCGTGTAGATCGCCGCGGTGAACTTACCGAGCGAACCGATGGTGTCCCAGCCATAGACGGCCACGGCGTTGCCGATCAGGCCGACGGTGCCCAGCGGCGCGATCCGGATGATCCACCAGAGCACTTTCTGGATGACGGCCAGGGCGGAAGCGTTGAGCGCCAGGAACGGCTCGGCGGCCTTGCCGACCTTGAGCGCGGCGATGCCGACGGCGATCGCGATCACGAGGATCTGGAGCACGCTGAAGCTCACGGCGGTGCTGGCGACGCCCTCGGTCACGGTGGTGGTGGCGCCGAGGCCCAGGAAGTTCTTCGGGAACAGGCCGGTCAGGAAGGCCCACCAGCTGCCGGACTTGCCGGCGTACTGGGTTTCCTGCGGGATGCCGGTGTTGGCTCCGGGCTGCAGGAGCACACCCAGGCCAATGCCGATCAGCACCGCGATCAGGGACGTGATGGCGAACCAGAGCAGGGTGTTCCATGCCAGCCGGGCGGCATTGGAAACGGCGCGCAGGTTGGAGATGGAGCTGACGACGGCGGTGAAGATGAGCGGGACCACCGCTGTCTGCAGCAGCGAGACATAGCTTGAGCCGATGCCCTGCAGCGTGGCGCCGAGCGCGTTCGGCTCGGCCTTGGTGCTGCCGGTGTACTTGGCCAGCAGGCCAAGGCCAAGACCGACGATAAGGGCGGCGATGATCTGGACGCCGAACGAGCCGGCCCATTTGGGCAGCTGGAAGCCGCGCGTTCCTGCGGGGGCGGGGGTGCTTGTCTGAGTGCTCACCGGAACACGCTAGGACCGGACCGCGTGGCGCGGCGAACGATTGTTGAGCAATGTTACGCGGCGCCCTGTTCCGCGGCTCCGCGCGGCGGGAGTTACCCGAGGAGCGCGCGCCTGAGTGTGTCCAAACCCACAGAGCCGATGTTCAGGGCCCGGGTGTGGAACTCCTTGAGTTCAAAGCCGGGCCGGGCGGCGAGCTCGGCCCGGATCTGCTCCCAGAGCCGCTGACCCACTTTGTACGACGGCGCCTGGCCGGGCCAGCCCAGGTAGCGGGCGAACTCGAACTTCAGCTGCCCCTCGCTGATGGCCAGGTTCTGCTCCAGGAACGCGTAGCCCTTCTCCGGCGTCCACGTCCCTGAGCCCCACCGTTCGGGCACCTCAAGCTCCAGGTGGACGCCGATGTCGAACACCACGCGGGCCGCGCGCATCCGCTGCATGTCCAGCATCCCCATGTGGTCGCCCGGATCCTCCAGGTAGCCCAGTTCCTGCATGAGTTTCTCGGCGTAGAGCGCCCAGCCCTCGCCGTGGCCCGACGTCCAGCAGACACTGCGGCGCCATTTGTTGAGCAGTTCGCGGCGGTAGGTGGCCGTGGCGACCTGCAGGTGATGGCCGGGGACGCCTTCATGGAACACCGTGGTGGTTTCGGCCCACGTGGTGAACGTGTCCTCGCCGGCCGGGACGGACCACCACATCCGGCCGGGCCGGCTGAAGTCCTCCGACGGCCCGGTGTACCAGATGCCGCCTTCGTCCGTGGGGGCAATCCGGCATTCGAGCGTTTTCATGACGTCCGGGATCTCGAAGTGGACGCCGGCCAGGTCCGCTACCGCTTTGTCCGAGAGGCCCTGCATCCAGGCCTGCAGCGCCGCCGTCCCCTGGAGTTGGCGTGCGGGATCCTGGTTAAGGACTTCCTTGGCTTCGGCAATGGTGGCGCCGGGCCGGATCTGCCCGGCCACCGCTTCCTGTTCGGCGATGATCCGGTCCAATTCCTCCACGCCCCAGGCGTAGGTTTCTTCGAGGTCCACGGTGGCGCCCAGGAAGTCCCGGGACGCGAGGGCGTAGCGTTCCCGTCCCACGGCGTCCCGAGCCGGCGCCACGGGCAGCAGCTCGGTTTCGAGGAAACCGGCGAGCCTTGAGTAGGCAACGCGGGCGTCGGCCGTGCCGGCGTCGAGCGCAGCCTGGACCGCCGCGGGCAAGGGTCCCGTGCCGGTCCGGGCGCCCGCGGCGAGTTTCGCGAAGTACCCGTCCGCGGCGGCGTGCTTGCTGGCCTGCTCGATCACAATCTTCACCTGGCGGGCGGCGGAGACCTTGCCGTCGTCCCTGGCCGCGCGGAGCGAGTCGATATAGCCGTCGATCGCGCCCGCCACGTTGTGGGCCCGGCCGGCAATGTGCTCCCAGTGCTCGGCGGTGTCCGTGGGCATCAGGTCGAAGATGGCGCGGATCTGCTGGGCGGGGGATTCGATGTTGTTCAGGTCGGCGGCGTCCCAGCCCGAGGCATGGAACTCCAGCTGCAGGCCCAGGCGCTCATGCATGGCGTCGAGGGTGACCGCGTCGACGTCGTCCGCCGGCTCCAGCCCGTCGAGGGCGGTCAGCGCCTCGCGGGCAGCGGCCGCGAACGCCGCGTGGCCGGCGGGGGAGAAGTCCGGATACTCGGTCTCGTGGCCCGGCAGTCCGAGCTCGGTGGCGAAGCTCGGATTGAGCCGGATGAGGGTGTCCGTATAGGCATCGGCGACGGCGTCGATGGCCGTGTGCCGGCGCGTCGGGGCAGCGTTGTCGGGGGCAGCTGTGTTGATAGTCACCCGACGAGACTAACCCCGCCGGGGTCACCGCGAAAGGACCGCCGGGGGATTCCGTGCGGCCGAGCGGGCCGCGCCGGGGGATCAGCCGAGGCTGCGGCGCCAGGCGTCCGGGCCGGGACGGGGAGCCAGCCGCAGCTGCTGCCGGCGGATCCAGTGCCGGACCCCGGGCCGTTCCGGGGCTTCGCCGCCGGTAGCTCCCAGCGCCAGCACGACGGCGGTCAGGGCCGCCAGCTCTTCCGGCGTCGGTGCGCCCTTGACCACAGAGAGCACCGGTGCCGCGGGGGCCGCATCGGCCGGGTCCGTGGTGTTGTCCGCCGGCGTCACAGCGGAATGTTCCCGTGCTTCTTGGCCGGCAGCGCCGCGCGCTTGTCCCGCAGGGCACGCAGGCCCTTGACGATCTGCACCCGCGTCTCGGACGGGGCGATGACGGCGTCAACGTAGCCGAGCTGTGCGGCCTGGTACGGGTTGAGGAGTTCCTCCTCATACTGCTGGATGACTTCGGCGCGCTTGGCCTCGACGTCGCCGCCTGCCTCCGCGACCGCGGCGAGTTCGCGGCGGTACAGGATGTTGACCGCGCCCTGGGCGCCCATCACGCCGATCTGCGCGGTGGGCCAGGCCAGGTTGAGGTCCGCGCCGAGCTTCTTGGAGCCCATCACGATGTAGGCCCCGCCATAGGCCTTGCGGGTGATCACGGTCAGTTTGGGCACGGTGGCCTCGGCGTAGGCGTAGAGCAGCTTGGCGCCGCGCCGGATGATGCCCTGGAACTCCTGGTCCTTGCCGGGCAGGAAGCCGGGCACATCCACGAGCGTGATGATGGGGATGTTGAAGGCGTCGCAGTTGCGCACGAAGCGGGCCGCCTTCTCCGAAGCGGAAATATCCAGGGTGCCGGCGAACTGCATCGGCTGGTTGGCCACGATGCCCACGGTGTGGCCCTCGACCCGGCCGTAGCCGATCATCACGTTCGGGGCGTAAAGGGACTGCATCTCCAGGAAGTGCGCGTCGTCCACGATCTGCTCGATGACCTTGCGCATGTCGTAGGGCTGGTTGGCCGAGTCCGGGATGAGCGCATCGAGGGCGAGGTCATCCTCGTCGGGCTCCAGTTCCTGCTCGGTCTCCTGCACGGGAGCCTCGGAGAGGTTGTTGGAGGGCAGGAAATCCAGCAGTTCCCGGACAAACTCGATCGCGTCGGTCTCATCGGAGGCAAGGTAGGTGGAGGTGCCGGTCGTGGCGTTGTGCTGGCGGGCGCCGCCGAGGGTCTCCATGTCCACGTCTTCGCCCGTGACGGCCTTGATGACATCCGGGCCGGTAATGAACATGTGCGAGGTCTTGTCCACCATCACCACATAGTCCGTCAGGGCGGGGGAGTACGCCGCGCCGCCGGCGGAGGGGCCCATGATGAGGGAGATCTGCGGGACGACGCCGGAAGCGTGGACGTTGTTGCGGAAGATGTCCGCGAACATCGCCAGCGAGGCCACACCCTCCTGGATCCGGGCGCCGCCGCCGTCGAGGATGCCGACGACGGGGCAGCCGGTGCGCAGGGCGAATTCCTGGACCTTGACGATCTTTTCGCCGTTGACCTGGCTCAGCGAACCGCCGTAGACGGAGAAATCCTGGCTGTAGACCGCGACCGGCCGGCCGTCGACGGTCCCGTAGCCGGAGACCAGGCCGTCGCCCAGCGGCTTCTTCTTCTCCATTCCGAACGCCGTGGAGCGGTGTACGGCCAGCGCGTCCAGTTCCACAAAGGAGCCGGCGTCGAGCAGCAGGTCGATGCGCTCGCGGGCCGTGTTCTTGCCGCGCGCGTGCTGCTTCTCGATGGCCTCCGGGCCGGAGGGCTGCTCAGCACGGGCCTGGCGGTCGCGGAAGTCGGCAATCTTGCCCGCGGTCGTGGTCAGATCGTGGCTCATCAAGTGTCTCCGGCTCTGTTGCTGATAAATCGGGCGCTGAATGGTCTGTGCATGACAGGCCCGGCGCCGTGCAGCCGTTTAGTCGGAATCCACACAAAGGCAGGGCCTGTTGGCAAGTCTAATGACGCCACGGGCGCGAATGACTGTAGGTAACCTACAACTTTCCGGATGAGTCTCGCCGGAAACACAATGTTACTCACCAGTAATATATGTCCGCTAGAGTGTTGGGCATGACGTCGAGCAATGATGCTTCCCCTGCCGTAGCAGCACCGTACCTGGCCGCCGGATCCCTTCGCGGGCGCACAATTCTAATGTCCGGGGGGAGCCGCGGCATTGGCCTGGCGATCGCCACCCGTGCCGGCCGGGACGGGGCGAACATCGTCCTGCTGGCCAAAACCGGCCAGCCGCATGCCACCCTCGAAGGCACCGTATATTCCGCGGCGGAACAGATTGAGGACGCCGGCGGCGCCGCGCTCCCGGTCGTCGGCGATGTGCGCAACGACCAGGACGTCGCCCGTGCGGTGGCTGCCGCCGTCGACCGGTTCGGCGGGATCGACATCGTCATCAACAACGCTTCGGCCATTGATCTTTCCCCGACGGACGCCGTGGACATGAAGCGTTACGACCTGATGCAGGACATCAACGTCCGCGGCACCTTCCTGCTCTCCAAGCTGGCGCTGCCGTCCCTGCGGGCCTCCGACGCCGGCCAGATCCTGACGCTCTCGCCGCCCCTGAACCTGGATCCCAAGTGGGCCGGCCTGCACCTGGCCTACACCCTGGCCAAGTACGGCATGAGCCTGACGACGCTCGGGCTGGCCGAGGAGCTCAAGGACGATGGCATCCGGGTGAACTCGCTCTGGCCCCGCACCCTGATCGACACGGCGGCCATCCGGAACATGCCCGGCGGGGACAGGGCCGTCCGCGGCGCCCGGTCCCCGGCCATCATGGCGGACGCCGCCCACGCCATCCTGACCGCGGGGCACGCGCTACCGGACTCCGGGCACAGGAGCGGCAACTTTTACACCGATGAGCAGGTCCTGGCCGCCGCCGGCGTCACGGACTTCACCGCCTACAGCCTCGGTGCGCCGGAGGACAAGCTCATCGCTGACATATTCCTCTGAGTTTCCTGAGGATTACCGCCGCCGGGGCGCTTCGACCCAAGCCGCAGGGCCGCTGACTCGGTAGGATTCATGCATGGAAGCCGCGCAGGAGACCCCGGACCGTCCGCCGCTGGACCGCAATGCCCTCAGCGACGGGGCGTTCCTCTCCGCCTGCGGTATTCCGAAAGTCGACGTGGTGGACTCCACCGGGTCCACCAACGCCGACCTCCTTCGCGGGGTGACCGAGGATCCCCGGGCCTGGCCTGATCTCTCCGTACTCGCCGCCGAGCACCAGAGCGCCGCCCGCGGCCGGCTGGACCGCCGCTGGGAAGCTCCGCCGCGCAGTTCGGTCTCCGTCTCGATCGTGCTCAGGCCGGTCAACGCCGAGGGCCGTCCGCTGCCGACCCATAGCTACTCCTGGCTGTCCCTGCTCTCGGCCCTTGCCCTGCGGGAGGCCCTGCTGGAAACGGCGGCCGTCCCGGCCGAACTCAAGTGGCCCAATGACGTCCTGGTGCGCGGCCGGAAGGTCGCCGGCATCCTCGCGCAACTCGGTCCGATGGGCGACGGCGCTGCCCCGCCGGTGATTCTTGGCACCGGGCTGAACGTCACCCTCACCGAGGCGGAACTGCCGGTCCCCACCGCCACCTCCGTCCTGCTGGAAAACCCCGCCACGGTGGACCGCACGGCGCTGCTCAAGAGCTACCTGTCCCGCTTCGCTGCGCTGTACCGCAGCTTCTGCAACGCCGACGGCGATCCGGCCGCCGGGATGGCCGGCGGCGGCCCGCTGCACAAACGCGTCGAAGCCGCGCTGACCACCCTGGGCCAACAGGTCCGTGCCCAGTTGCCCGGAGACCACGAAATCATCGGCCATGCCACGCGGCTCGATGACTACGGATCGCTCCTTGTGGTCGACTCCGCCGATCATGAGCATGTGGTGACCGCCGGGGACATCGTGCACCTGCGCCCGTGGGCGCCGCCCGGTGCCGAGAGCGGTTATGCGTAAAGACCTCCTGCCGGGAGAGCAAGTGATTGTGGTGACCCGGCCCCAGCCCCGGACCCTGGTGGCTCCGGCGCTCGTAGTAATTCTGCTTGCCGCCGCCGGGGCCTACGCCAGCGCCTGGATCCACACCGGAGGCCCGGCGAAGCTGGTGCCACTCATCACCCGGGACTGGGACGTCTGGCTGCTGGCGGGCTGCGCCGCCCTCGTGGCCTGGGTCATCCTGGGCTACTGCCTGCCCCGCTTTTTGAGCTGGCACGGGACCCACTACACGCTGACAAGCCAACGGTTAGTTGCCCGTTACGGCATGTTACGACGCCGGGATCAGCAGGTGTATCTGGCCGCAGTACGCGATATCGAGGTGGAGCAGACGATCCTCCAACGCATATTTCGGTCCGGGAATATATCCTTGGATACCGGGTACCCCCTCCGGGCCGTAGTTCCGGACGTCCCCGAAATCGGCACCTTCCGGGCTTTCCTGCAGGAGGCGATCAACGAGCTTCCGCGCGGCGGCAGTGCCGGGGCCGACACGCTGCGGAGCACTAACGAACCACACCAGGCGACGAGAGACGAGAGAAGGTGGATGAGATGAACGCTGAAGATGTCGAGCAGGAGGTCCACGGCCTCGTGAATGACGGGCCGGCACCGGCGCCGGATGCAGTCGTCGAAAACGCCACCCTCGAGGCGGCCGTCCTCGAAACCCTGGCCGACCCGGACGAAACTTCCGGCGCTGCCGCGGCGGGCTCTGCGGCAGCGGACGCGGCGCCGGGCACCGGGACCCTCTCCGCGGACCGGCTCGCTGCCAAAGCCCTCGAAACCCGGCTGCTCGGCGGGGAACGCACGCTCCGCCGCCGCGAGGTCGCCGCCGGTGCCGGGCTTTCGTTGCTGTCCGCGCGCAAACTCTGGCGGGCCCTCGGCTTCCCCAACCTCGGCGATGACGACGTCGCGTTCACCGAACGGGACCAGTCGGCCCTGACCGGCATCGTGAACCTGGTCCGCGCCGGTGAAATCACCGAAGAAGCCGCCATCTCCGTCACCCGTGCCATCGGCCAGATGACGGACCGGATGGTCGTCTGGCAGATCGAGGCGCTCGTTGAGGACCTGGTCCACCAGCAGGGAGTGCCGGACGCGGTGGCCCGAAAACGCCTGGTCAGTGAATTGCCGTCACTCGTGGACGCCCTCGAGGAGATGCTCCTGTATTCGTGGCGCCGCCAACTCAATGCCGGGGTGCAGCGGCTTGCCGTCCGGGCCGAGGCCGGGCTCATCTCCAGCGAAGAGGGCCGCGAGGGAGACGAGGACGACGCCCCGCTGCCGCTGGCCCGGGCCGTCGGCTTCGCCGATCTTGTCTCCTACACCAGTCTGTCCCGGCGGATGAACGAAAAGACCCTGGCCCAGCTGGTGCAGCGCTTCGAAAACAAGTGCGCCGAGATCATCTCCGTCGGCGGCGGCCGGCTCGTCAAAACCGTTGGCGACGAAGTCCTTTACATCGCCGAGACCCCGGCGGCCGGCGCCGAAATTTCGCTCGCCCTCTGCCAGGCCTTCACCGAGGACGAAATCCTGCCGCAGGCCCGGGTGGCCATGGTCTGGGGCCGGATCCTGTCCCGGCTGGGTGACATCTACGGTCCCACCGTGAACCTCGCCGCCCGGCTGACCGCGCTGGCCGATCCCGGCACCGTGCTGGTGGATTCGATGACCGCCGCGGCGCTGGGCCAGGACGAACGGTTTGTGCTCTCACCCCGCCCGGCCGAGGATGTCCGAGGTTTCGGCGAAATCCATCCGGTCCAACTCCAACGCGGGAGCGGCCACGGCCTGGTCCTGGACTGAACCGCAGGCTTCTCAGGCCGCCCGCGGGTGTGCCATAGTCGGACCTGCGGTTACCGCGCTCCCGGGTGCGGTCCGCGCACGAACTTTTCGCCACGCTATCTCAGCTAGGACTGTTATGAACCCAGAGCCGGACGCCGTCACACCCGCAGCGCACGGCGCCGCCCGGGCTGTGAAGCTACGCTGGGGGTTCGGCACGGACCGGGGGCTGGTCCGGGAAAACAACGAGGACGCGCTGATCGCCCTGGACCCCGTCTTTGCGGTCGCGGACGGAATGGGCGGACACGAGGCGGGCGAGGTGGCCAGCGCCATTTGTGTCCGGACGCTGGCCGGGATCGCCGAACTGCCCGGCGGCGGACGGCAGGCCAGCGCCGGAGTTGTGCAGCAGCACCTGCTGACGGCCAATGCACGGATCCGCGAAGCCACCGGGTCCCGCGCCGGAACAACCCTCGCCGGGCTTGTCGCCGTGGAACGCTCCGGAGCCCCGCACTGGCTGGTGCTGAACATCGGCGACTCGCGCGTGTACCGGTTCAGCGCCGGCACCCTCACCCAAATCAGCGTGGACCACTCCGCGGTGCAGGAGATGGTCGACGCCGGCCACCTGACTCCGGCCCAGGCCGCCGCCCACCCGCGCCGGAACGTGGTGACCCGGGCCCTCGGCGCCGGCGAGGAAGCCGCCGCTGATTTCTGGCTGCTCCCCGCGGCGGCGGGCGACCGGATGCTGGTCTGCTCCGACGGGCTGACCGGCGAAGTCGAGAACGAACAGATCGCCGCCATCCTGGCAGCGGAGGAAGACCCGCAGGCAGCGGTGGACGAACTGATCCAGGCTGCCCTGCGCAGCGGCGGTCGGGACAACGTCACAGCGATCGTCATCGACGCGCAGCCCGGCGACGCAGGTCCCGGCGCCTGACGGCAGCCGACCCGCAGGTGCGCGGCTCTGCCGGCCGGACAGCGGGCCCGATTTAGGGCAGGATAGGTCTGTGAGCACAGGGAAGACCGCCGCCGGCACTGAAGAACAGCGTCAACACCAGGATCCTGAGGGGGCAGTGGTGCCCGCGGAGGATATCCGCGAACACTACGAGCAGCTTGTGGAACAGGTCCGCAAGCACCGCTTCGCGTACTACCAGGAGGATGCGCCGGTCATTTCCGACGCCGAGTTCGACGAGCTCTACCGGAGCCTGGAAACGCTCGAAGCCCTGCACCCCGAACTTATTTCCAACGACTCGCCGACCCAGGAGGTCGGCGGGGAGGTGTCCGCGGCCTTCGCCGCCGTCGAGCACCTGCAGCGCATGTACAGCCTCGAGGACGTCTTTTCCCTCGAGGAGCTGGAAGCCTGGATCGCGAAGGCGGAAGCCGGCATCACCAGGACCGGGAACGGTGCGCCGGCCTGGTTGACGGAACTGAAGATCGACGGACTGGCCGTCAACCTGCTCTACCGCGACGGCGTGCTCATCCGGGCCGCCACGCGCGGCGACGGGACCACGGGGGAGGACATCACCCACAATGTCCTCACCATCAAAGAAATCCCGCAGCAGCTCACCGGAGAGAACATCCCGGCCGAAATGGAGGTCCGCGGCGAGGTCTTCATCCCCTCCAAGGCCTTCGCGGAATTCAACGCAGCTCTCGTCGAGGCAGGCAAGGCCCCGCTCGCCAACCCGCGCAACGCCGCCGCCGGATCGCTCCGCCAGAAGGACCCCGCCGAGACGGCCAAGCGTCCGTTGCGGATGTACGTGCACGGAATCGGCGCGCGCGAGGGCCTGACGACTGCCAGCCAGTCCGATACCTACCGCCAGCTGGCCGAGTGGGGACTGCCCACCAGCCCGTACTTCGAGGTCCTGCCCGGACTCAGCGAGGTCCTGGACTTCATTGCCCGCTACGGGAACAAACGGCACAGCCTTACGCACGAAATCGACGGCATCGTGGTGAAGGTGGACGACTTCGCAACCCAGCGCGCGCTAGGCTACACCTCCCGCGTGCCGCGCTGGGCCGTCGCCTATAAGTACCCGCCCGAAGAAGTCCACACCAAGCTCCTGGACATCCAGGTCAACGTGGGCCGCACCGGCCGCGTCACCCCGTACGGCGTGATGGAGCCGGTCAAGGTCGCCGGCTCCACGGTGGAAATGGCCACGCTGCACAACCAGGAAGTCGTCGTCGCCAAGGGCGTGAAGATCGGCGACATCGTGGTGCTGCGCAAGGCCGGGGACGTCATTCCGGAAATCGTCGGCCCCGTGCTGGCCCTGCGGGACCAGCAGGATCCTCCGGTCCGGGACTTCATCATGCCCACCGAGTGCCCCGCCTGCGGCACGCCGCTGGCGCCTGCGAAGGAGGGCGACGTGGATATCCGCTGCCCGAACGCACGCTCCTGCCCGGCACAGCTGCGCGAACGCGTCTTCCATCTCGCCGGCCGGGGCGCCTTCGACATCGAGGCCCTCGGCTGGGAAGCCGCCATCGCCCTGACCCAGCCCGCCGAGCCGGAAACCCCGCCGCTGACCACCGAGGCGAACCTTTTCGATCTCACCCCGGAGGACCTCGCCGACGTCCGGATCCGGCGCGAAAAGCGTTCCAAGGGCGTAGCGACCGGCGAGTTCGAGCTGGTGCCCTACTTCTACAGCAAGGGCACCGCGAAAACGCCGTCCAAACCCACGGCCACCACGGTCAAACTTTTCCGCGAACTGGAGAAGGCCAAATCCCAGCCGCTCTGGCGCGTGCTCGTGGCGCTCTCCATCCGGCACGTCGGCCCCCGCGCCTCCCGCGCCCTCGCCACCGCCTTCGGCAGCATGGACGCCATCCGGAAGGCCTCGGAAGAGGACCTGGCGCACGTCGACGGCGTCGGCCCGGTGATTGCCGCGGCCCTGACCGAATGGTTCGCCGAGGACTGGCACCGCGAAATCGTGGACAGCTGGGCCGCCGCCGGAGTCCGGATGGAGGACGAACGGGACGAGTCGACACCGCGGACGCTGGAGGGCCTGACCATCGTGGTGACCGGCACCCTGCCCGGCTTCAGCCGGGACGAAGCCAAAGAGGCCATCCTGATCCGCGGCGGCAAGGCCGCCGGTTCGGTTTCGAAGAACACCAGCTACGTGGTGGCCGGCGAAAGCGCCGGCACCAAGCTCGACAAGGCCGAACAGCTCGGCATCCCGGTCCTGGACGAGGACGGATTCCGCGCACTGCTCGCCAACGGCCCGCAGGACGCGGCGGACGCGTCCGCGGCCCCGGCATCAACAGTCGGGGACGGGGACGACGACGGCGTGGACGACCGGGAAGCGGCGGGCGCGTGAACGCCGGCCAGGACAACGACCGCGGACCCGCCGTCGGCGCCTTGCTGACGTTGGCGAAGGCAGCCGCCGCAGCCGGCGCCGCCGTGCTGGCGGAGCGGAACGCGGACACCCTTCAGGTCAGCAACAAAGGCGAGGCCGGTGACTGGGTGACCGCCTTCGACGTGGCCGCCGAGACCGCCGTCAGAACCGTGATCACCGCCGCCCGCCCGCACGATGCCATCACGGGCGAGGAGGGCGGCACGGTCCTGCCCGCGGACCCGAGCGGCTACCGCTGGTCCGTCGATCCGCTGGACGGGACCACCAACTTCATCCGCAATATCGTCTACTACGGCACCTCCGTCGCGGTCGCGGATCCCGACGGCGTCTGGCTTGCCGGCGTCGTCAACGCCCCGGCCCTGGGCCGGACATACTACGCCGCCCGGGGCGAGGGCGCCTGGCTGGAGGAAAACGGGCGGCTGACCCGGCTGTTGGGTCCGGCCTCCGGGCGGGCGGGACAACTCCTCGCGACCGGCTTCAGCTACGATCCGGAGGTCCGGGCGGAACAGTCGGCCGGTCTTGTCAGCCTTATGGACGGCTTCGCCGACGTCCGCCGGCTCGGCTCCGCGGCGCTGGACCTGTGCCTCGTGGCCGAGGGCAGCATCGACGCCTACGGTGAACGCGGGCTCAACGAGCACGACTTCGCCGCAGGCGCCCTGATCGCCGAGGAGGCCGGCTGCTGGGTACGGCGTCCGCGCCTGACCAGTATGCTGACGGGCGGACCCTCCGCCGACGAGCGGCTCTCGGCCTGGACCTGCGCGGGAGGACTCGAACTGTCCGGCAAGTTTCCGCTCTGACAGCACGCGTGCCGACCCCTGATAGTTCAGTCACGGAACCCGCCCTTTTGCGGCACCGCCCCGGCCCCCGCCCGTAATATGGACAGGTGCCTTCGCAAATTCTGATCCGCCCCGCCGAGCCCGCCGACTACGACGCCATCGCGCGCATCACCCGGGACGCCTACCTGGCCGCAGGCTACTTCGAGAGCGCCGACCACCCCTACATGCAGCAGATCCAGGATGTCGCCGGACGGCACGCGAAAGCCACCATCTGGGTCGCGGAACGCCACGGCGAGGTGGTGGGGTCCGTGACGCTCGCCGTCGCCGGGGAGCCGTACGCGGACATCGCCCACAGCGATGAACTGGAATTCCGGATGCTCGTGGTGGACCCGGCCGTCCAGCGCAGCGGCGCCGGCAAGGCCATGGTGCTGGCCATCATCGAGCACGCGAAGGCACTGCCTGGAGTATGCGGCGTCGCCCTCACCACCGGCATGACCTGGGAAAGCGCCCACGGGCTGTACCGGAAGACCGGCTTCCAGCGGGTCCCGGAGCGTGACTGGCTTGTTCCCGGGACGGACATCAAGCTCCTGGTCTACCGGCAGGACATCTGATTCCCGCAACGGTATGGTTTCCTCAACCGACGATTCCACGCCGCCGACAAGGGGAGATTCCATGGCGCCGCACATCCCGCCCTCCATCGATGCGAAGCTCCTGGGCCTCTACCTCGCCGACCACCTGGCCGGGTCCACGGCAGGAGTAGCCCGGATCGGCCGCATGGCTGAGGCCTTCGCCGACACCCCCGCCGCGGCGGAGCTCATGCGGCTCACAGTGGACATCCGCCGCGAACGTCACCTCCTGCGGCGCCTGATCCGGGACCTTGGGATGCCGCAGCGGCCGCACCGCCAGGCCCTGGCCTGGCTCGCCGAGCACGCCGGCCGGCTCAAACTGAACGGCCGGATCGCCAGCCGCTCCCCGATGACAATGGTCCTCGAAACCGAACTCATGCGTGCCGCGGTCCTGGGCAAACTCGGCAGCTGGCAGACCCTGGAGGAACTGGCACCTGAGCTGGGCCTGGACCCTGCAACGTTTGGCAACCTCGCCGCCGATGCCCGCGCCCAGATTGAGGTCCTGAACCGGGCCCACGAGCACGCCCGCACCAACGCCTTCCGCAAGGCCGGAAACATCGCCGCCTGACACAAAAGCGCAGGTTTTCCGGACCGGGGACCGGCCGCCCTAAAGTGGTGCCGACTACGCCCCCCTGAGAAAGGCTCACCATGCGCAAGACCTTCGGCACCGGCTCCACGTGGGAACAGACCCTCGGCTATTCCCGCGCGGTCCAGGTGGACAACACGCTCTACATCTCCGCCACGGCGGCGAGCGGCGAGGACGGCATCGTGGGCGAAGACTTCTACACCCAGACCCGCTTCATCCTGGACAAGCTCGGCGCCGTGCTTGCCGACGCCGGCTTCGGCTATGCCGACGTCGTCCAGTCGAAGCTGTACCTGACGGACATCAGCAAATGGGAGGACGCAGGCCGCGCGCACGGCGAGGTCTTCGGCGACATCCGCCCCACACTCTCCCTCGTCCACGTGCTGCCGTTCCTGGACCCGAAGATGCTCGTCGAGATCGAACTGGTCGCCCAGAAGAGCGCCAGCTAGCTTCAGCGCACCCCCGCCACAACGCGGGGTCACCTACGGCCCGTCGCGGGCCTCTGCATGCGCCGTAGGTGACCCCGGGTTGCCTGTCCCGCGGCCCTGTACCCGGCGCCCGTCCGCCGGAAGGAAAGCGCACCTCAACCCACGTAGACTGGTTCGGAAAATATCCTAACTTTGCAGGGGAGATCCATGGCTGCGATCAACCGCGACGACGTCGCGCACCTCGCGCATCTTGCGCACATCGAGATGAGCGACGACGAGCTGGACAGGATGGCCGGCGAACTCGCCGTCATCGTCGATTCGGTTAAATCCGTCAGTGAGGCAGCGGGCGACGATGTCCCGGCGACGTCCCACCCGATCCCGCTGACCAACGTGTTCCGCGAAGACACCGTGGGCCACACTTTCACGGCCGAGCAGTCCCTCAGCGGCGCCCCCGACGGGTACGAAGGCCGTTTCAAGGTACCGGCAATCCTGGATGAGGCGTAAGAACATGACAGACAACAACGAACTGATCCGCCTCTCCGCCGCCGCGCTCGCCGCGAAACTGGCCGCCGGCGAGGTGACCAGCGTCGAGGTCACCCAGGCCTACCTGGACCGCATCGCCGCCGTCGACGGCAAGGTCAACGCCTTCCTCCACGTCAACACGGACGAGGCCCTGGCCGTCGCCGCCGAGGTGGACGCCATCCGCGCCGCCGGAGGCGCCGCCGCCGAGGCCCTCCACGTCCTCGCCGGCGTGCCGATCGCCGTCAAGGACCTCATCGTGACGATCGGCCAGCCCACCACGGCCGGCTCGAAGATCCTCGAAGGCTGGCACAGCCCCTACGACGCCACCGTCGTCGAGCGGCTGCGCGCCGCGAAGATGCCCATCCTGGGCAAGACCAACCTCGACGAATTCGCGATGGGATCCTCGACCGAGCATTCCGCGTACGGTCCCACGCACAACCCATGGGACCTGGACCGCATCCCGGGCGGCTCCGGCGGCGGTTCCGCTGCCGCCGTGGCGGCGTTCGAAGCGCCCCTCGCGCTCGGCACGGACACCGGCGGCTCCATCCGCCAGCCCGGCGCCGTCACCGGCACGGTCGGCGTCAAGCCCACCTACGGCGGCGTGTCCCGCTACGGTGCGATCGCCATGGCCTCCTCGCTGGACCAGATCGGCCCGGTCTCCCGCACGGTGCTGGACTCGGCCCTGCTGCACCAGGTCATCGGCGGGCACGATCCGCGCGACTCCACGTCGCTGCCGGATCCGCTGGAAGACCTTGTTGCTGCTGCCCGCACCGGCAACGTCGAAGGCATGAAGATCGGCATCATCAAGGAACTTCACGGCGAGGGCTACCAGCCCGGCGTCGAGAACCGCTTCAACGAGTCGCTGCAGCTGCTTAAGGACGCCGGCGCCGAGATCGTCGAGGTCTCCTGCCCCAACTTCAAGTACGCCCTCGGCGCCTACTACCTGATCATGCCCTCCGAAGCGTCGTCCAACCTAGCCAAGTTCGACGGCGTCCGGTTCGGCCTGCGCGTGCTGCCCAAGGACGCTCCGCTCACGATCGAACGCGTCATGGGCGCCACCCGCGCCGCCGGCTTCGGCGACGAGGTCAAGCGCCGCATCATCCTGGGCACCTACGCCCTGAGCGCGGGCTACTACGACGCCTACTACGGCTCGGCCCAGAAGGTGCGCACCCTGATCCAGCGCGACTTCGAGGCCGCGTTTGCGCAGGCCGACGTGCTGATCTCCCCGACGGCCCCCACCACGGCCTTCAAGCTCGGGGCGAAGCTCAACGACCCGCTCGCGATGTACCTCAACGACGTCGCGACCATTCCGGCCAACATGGCCGGCGTCCCGGGGCTCTCCCTGCCCGGCGGCCTGGCCGACGAGGACGGACTTCCCGTCGGGATCCAGTTGCTGGCCCCGGCCCGCCAGGATGCCCGCCTCTACCGGGTCGGCGCGGTGCTCGAATCCCTGCTCGAGGCACAGTGGGGCGGCCCGCTGCTGGACAAGGCCCCGTCGCTGACGGATTCCGCACGCACTGACGCTGTTTCGACTGAGGCTGTTTCGAGCCACGGAGGTTCCCACTAATGACTGACGCAACCCTCAGCTTCGAAGAGGCGATGGAGAAGTACGATCCCGTCCTCGGCTTCGAGGTCCACGTGGAGCTCAACACCAAGACCAAGATGTTCTCCTCCGCACCGAACGTCTTCGGTGACGAGCCGAACACCAACGTCAACGAGGTGGACCTCGGGCTGCCCGGCGTGCTGCCGGTGGTGAACCGGACCGCGATCGAGTCCTCGATCAAGATCGGCCTGGCGCTGAACTGCACCATCGCCGAGACCTGCCGCTTCGCCCGGAAGAACTACTTCTACCCGGACACCCCGAAGAACTTCCAGACCTCCCAGTACGACGAGCCCATTGCCTTCGACGGCTACCTCGACGTCGAACTCGCCGACGGCACCGTCTTCCGGGTCGAGATCGAACGCGCCCACATGGAAGAGGACGCCGGCAAGCTCACCCACATGGGCGGCTCCGCAGGCCGGATCCAGGGCGCGGACTACTCCCTGGTGGACTACAACCGCTCGGGTGTCCCGCTCGTCGAAATTGTCACCAAGCCGATCCAGGGTGCCGGGTCCCGCGCGCCGGAACTGGCCAAGGCCTACGTGGCCGCGGTCCGTGAGATCGTCAAGAACCTCGGCGTCTCGGACGCGAAGATGGAACGCGGCAACGTCCGCTGCGACGCGAACGTCTCGCTGCGCCCGTACGGCCGCGAACGCTTCGGTACCCGCTCGGAGACCAAGAACGTCAACTCCCTGCGCGCCGTCGAACACGCCGTCCGTTACGAGATCCAGCGGCACGCCGCCGTATTGGATTCCGGCGAGCTGATCGTGCAGGAGACCCGGCACTGGCATGAGGACACCCGCACGACCACCTCGGGCCGGGCCAAGTCGGATGCCGACGACTACCGCTACTTCCCCGAACCGGACCTCGTGCCCATCGTCGCCTCGCGCGAATGGGTCGAGGAGCTCCGCGCCACGCTGCCGGAGCCGCCGGCCGCCCGCCGCAAGCGCCTGCAGGCCGACTGGGGCTACTCCGACCTCGAGTTTCGCGACGTCGTCAACGCCGGCGTCATGGACGAGATCGAGGAAACCATCGCCGCCGGCGCCACCGCCACGGTGGCCCGCAAATGGTGGATGGGCGAGATCGTCGGACGGGCCAAGAACGCCGACGTCGACCCGGGACAGCTCGGCGTCAAGCCGGCCACCATCGTGGAACTGAACGCCCTGGTCGAGGCCGGAAAAATCAACAACAAGATGGCCGCCGAAGTCCTCGACGGCGTGCTCGCCGGCGAAGGCACCCCGGAGGAGATCGTGCAGCAGCGCGGCCTCGCCGTGGTCTCGGACGACGGCCCGCTGCTGGAAGCCATCGACGCGGCCCTCGCCGCGCAGCCCGGCGTCGCCGACAAGATCCGCGGCGGCAAGATCCAGGCCATCGGCGCGATCGTGGGCGGGGTCATGAAGGCCACCCGCGGCCAGGCCGACGCCGGCCGGGTCCGCGAGCTGATCCTTGAACGCCTCGGCGTCGAAGGCTAACGCTTCAACGCGGGATTACCCGGCAGGGTGATCCGCCAGTTCGGTCATGATGGTCTGCAGTGCTTCGCAGACCATCATGACCGATTTGCGTTTAAGGTTCTCCGGCCGGGCCAGGAGGTCGATCCGGCGCCGGGTGCTGATGCCCTCCAACGGGCGCAGCACGAGGCCCGGATTCAGCACCGGCCGGGCGGTATAGCGCGGCAGCAGGCCGACCACGGTGCCGGCCGCCACGAGCGCCGCGACCGTGGAGTAGTCGTTGATCCGGTGGACGATGTTCAATTCGCGGCTGGCGACGGCGGCGACGGCGGCGAGCACATCGGCGGGGGAGTAGCCGGCGTGGCTGGTCACCCAGGGTTCACCGGCCACATCTTCCGCGCCTACTACCGGCCGGCCGGCCAGCCGGTGCCCGGCCGGCAGCGCCACATCCAGCGGTTCGTGCGCGAGCGGGATCACCGCGACGCGTTCCTCCGGCCAGCGCGGACTGTGGTCCATCCGGTGCGCGAGCACCAGGTCATAGCGGGCCGTCAGGGCCGGGAAGTCCTGCTGGGCCACGTCCTCGTCGGAGAGCAGGATCCTCGGCTTGTCCGGGCCGTCCAACAACCGGGCGAGCGGGGCGAACAGGGCCTGCCCGGCACTGTGGAAACCGCTCAGCGTCACCGGAGCCACGGGGGAGCCGTGGTACGCGCCGATCGCCATCCTGGCATCGGCCAACGCGCTGACCACGCCGGCGCCGGCGTCTGCCAGCGCCTGGCCGGCGCCGGTCAGCACCAGGTTCCGGCCCTCTTTCCGGGTCAGCGGCACCTCGACTGTCTTCTGGAGCGCGGCCAACTGCTGGGACACGGCGGACGGGGTCACCAGGAGGGTTTCGGCGACGGCCTTGACGCTGCCCAGCGCCCCGAGTTCCCGGAGCATTTCGAGCTGATGGATTTCCATGTCCGCCAGTCTATCCACAAGCAAAATCTAAATCGTCGATTGAGAAAATATCGGTTGTGCTTATGCATTCCAGTGGGTCTAATGGGGGTGGGCTGTCCCCGCCCGCCGGAACCACGCAGCACAGTTAGGTACGCCAATGAAGGCTCTCTACAAGGCAGGCCCGCATGCGGGATTTGAACTGATCGAACGCCCGGAGCCGGAAACCGGACCCGCGGACGTCAAGATCCGGGTCATGACCACCGGCATCTGCGGCACGGACCTGCATATCCAGGCCTGGGACGCGTGGGCGCAGGGCATCATCAACGCCCCGCTGATCGCGGGCCACGAGTTCTACGGTGAGGTCGTGGAGATCGGCGGGGACGTCCGCGACGTCAAGGTCGGTGACCGGGTGTCCGGCGAAGGACACGTGGTCTGCGGCATCTGCCGCAACTGCCGCGCCGGCCGCCGGCAGATGTGCATCCATACCGTCAGCGTCGGCGTCCAGCGCGACGGAGCCTTCGCCGAATACGTCGTGATCCCGGAGACCAATGTCTGGGTACACTCCGACCCGACCGTGACCCCGGAACTGGGTGCCATCTTCGACCCGTTCGGCAACGCCGTCCACACCGCCCTGAGCTTCCCGCTCGTCGGCGAGGACGTGCTGATCACCGGTGCCGGACCGATCGGGCTGATGGCGATTGCCGTCGCCCGCCACGCCGGAGCCCGCAAGATTGCCATCACGGACGTCTCCGCGCCGCGGCTGGAACTGGCCCGAACCCTGGGGGTCGACCTCGCGATCGACGTCTCGACGATGCGGGTCAGGGACGCCCAGCGGGAGCTGGGCATGCGGGAGGGGTTCGATATCGGCATGGAAATGTCGGGACACCCCACGGCGCTGCCTGAGATGATCGACAACATGAACCACGGCGGCCGGATCGCGATGCTGGGACTGCCCAGCCAGTCCATCGACATCGACTGGGGCAAGGTCGTCACGCATATGCTGACCCTGAAGGGCATCTACGGCCGCGAAATGTTCGAGACCTGGTATGCCATGAGCGCCATGCTGTCCTCCAACCCGGTCCTTCGCGCCAACATCGCCGCCGTCGTCACGGACACCCTGCCCGCCGCGGACTGGGAGAAGGGCTTCGAGATCGCCGGCGCCGGTTCGGGCGGCAAAGTAGTCCTGGACTGGACCGGCTTCTAGGCCCGACGGTCCCGCGCCGACGCCCAACCACACTTCAACCCACCCAGGAGCACTGACAATGTATTCAGCCATCAAGGACCAGCTGCAGCAGGAACTGGACGGAATCCGCGCCGCCGGACTGTTCAAGACCGAGCGGCACATCGATTCACCGCAGGCCAACCACATCAAGGCCGGCCAGATCGGCCAGGACAGTGCCGAGGTGCTGAACTTCTGCGCCAACAACTACCTGGGCCTGGCTGACCACCCGGACATCATCGCCGCGGCCAAATCCGCCATGGACGAGCGCGGCTTCGGCATGGCCAGCGTCCGCTTCATCTGCGGCACCCAGGATTTGCACCTGACCCTGGAAGCCCGCGTTTCGGAATTCCTCGGCACCGAGGACACCATCCTGTTCTCGAGCTGCTTCGATGCGAACGGCGGTGTCTTTGAATCGCTCTTCGGCCCGGAGGACGCCGTCATTTCCGATGCCCTGAACCACGCCTCGATTATTGACGGCATCCGGCTCTGCAAGGCCCAGCGCTTCCGCTATGCCAACCGCGACATGGCGGACCTCGAGTCAAAACTGATCGAGGCGAGCACCCAGGAGAACCCGGCCCGGCGCATGATCATCGTCACCGACGGCGTCTTCTCGATGGACGGGTTCCTGGCCCCGCTGGAGGCGATCTGCGACCTCGCCGAGAAGTACGACGCCATGGTGATGGTGGACGACTCCCACGCGGTGGGCTTTATGGGCGCAACCGGCGCGGGCACCCCGGAGCACGCCGGGGTTTCCGACCGGGTGGACATCTACACCGGCACGTTCGGCAAGGCCCTCGGCGGCGCGTCCGGCGGCTATGTCTCCGGCCGGCGCGAGATTGTGGCGATGCTGCGCCAGAAGGCCCGCCCGTACCTGTTCTCCAACTCGCTGGCACCGGCCATCGTCGCCGCCACGCTCACGGCCCTGGACCTGGTGGAAGGATCCGCCGAACTGCGCAGCACCCTGTTCGCCAACGCGGCCCTGTTCCGGAACCGGATGGAGGAGGAGGGCTTCGAACTGCTTCCCGGCGAGCACGCGATCGTCCCGGTGATGTTCGGTGACGCCGTCGTGGCCGCGAAGGTCGCCGACCAGATGCTGCAGCACGGTGTGTTCGTCACCGCCTTCAGCTACCCCGTGGTGCCCAAGGGCGCGGCGCGGATCCGCGTCCAGCTCTCCGCCGCGCACAGCGCCGAGGACGTCGAGGCCTGCGTTCGGGCCTTCGTCAGCAGCCGCGCGGCGGTCGCCTCCTGAACCGCCGCTGAGCGCCGGCAGGCAACTGATGTGCCCAAACCCGTGCCGTGACTCCCGCATTCTGCAAGGATGGAGTCATGTCAGCTAATTACGATGTCGTGATTGTGGGCGGCGGCATAGCCGGCCTGTCCCTGGCTTCCGCCCTGGCCGGCCGGTGCCGGGTTGCCGTGGTCGAAGCCGAACAGACCTTGGCGTACCATACGTCGGGGCGCTCCGCCCGGCAGCTGATCCCCAGTTACGGCCCGCCCGTGGTCCGTGAACTCACGGAGCGGACCTTGGAACTCATTGTGATGGAGGAGGGCACCCGCCCGGAACCGGTGCTCTCGCCGCGCAGTTTTATGCTGATCGGCGACGAGGCCACGGTCAGCCAGGAGGCCAGCGGGTACATGCACCGCATCAGCCACGACGAGGCGCTCAGGCTGTGCCCGGCACTGCATCCGGATTCGTTCGAGGCCGCCGGGCTCGACACCGGCTCCTACGCCTGCAACGCGCCCCTGTTGATGGATGACCACCGGGAATTCGCCGCAGCCGAGGGCGCAGACTTTTACACCGGAGCGCGCGTCCATTCAGTCCAGCGGCTCGGCTCCGGCTGGGAGATCGGCGCCGGCGCGGAATCGTTCCAGGCCGGCGTCGTAGTTAACGCCGCCGGTGCCTGGGCAGACGAGCTGGCCGTCCTCAGCGGCGTCGAAAAAATCGGACTCCAGCCGTACCGGCGCACCGCGGCGATCGTCGACGTCGAAAACCCGCTCCGTACCGGCACCCCGATGGTGGCATCGACCGGGAACTTCTACTTCCGCCCGGACGGCCGGCACGTGCTGATATCGCCGTCAGAGTCGGTGCCGAGCGGGCCGGAGGACGCAAAACCCCGCGAGGGCGACGTCGAAGCGCTCATCACCCGCTTGAACGGCATCACCAGCCTCGGTATCCGCGGCATCCGCCAGGCCTGGACGGGGCTGCGCACCGAGGCCGCGGACGGCATCCCCGTGGTGGGGTTCGACGCCGAAGCCCCAGGGTTCTTCTGGCTCGCCGGCCAGGGCGGTTACGGCTTCCAGACATCCTCGGCAATCGCCGAGATCGCCGCCGGACTGATCCTCGCCGGCCACGGAGCGCCGCTTCCCGCCGGCACCACCGATCTGGAATCCCGGACGATCGAGGCGCTGGCCGCCACCCGCTGGTCGATCCGGCGCTGAAGAATGGACGCATGAGTACCCTCATCACCAATATCGCCGAGTTGATGACCCAGGATGCCGAGCAGCGTATCCTCCGCGACGCGGCAGTGGTGATTGACGGCGAACGGATCGCGTGGATCGGTGCGGCGGCCGGCGCCCCGGCCGCGGACGAGGCGGTGGATGCTGCCGGGCGGGCCCTGCTGCCGGGATGGGTGGATTCGCATACCCATCTGATCTTCGCGGGGGACCGCACCGCCGAGTTCGAGGCCCGGATGGCGGGGGAGAGCTACAGTGCCGGCGGAATCGCCGTGACCACCGGGGCCACCCGGGCCGCGAGCGACTTCGACCTGACCCGGCTCGCCCTGGGCCGGGTCGCCGAGGCCGTGTCGCAGGGAACCACCTACCTGGAGACCAAGACCGGCTATGGCCTGGACGTGGACAATGAGGCCCGCAGCGCCAGGATCGCGTCCACCGTCGCGGACGAGGTCACCTACCTCGGCGCGCACCTGGTGCCCGCCGGGTCGGATGCCGAGGAGTACACGGACCTCGTCTGTGGTCCGATGCTGGCCGCCGTCCGGCCCTATGTGCAGTGGGCCGACGTCTTTTGCGAACGGGGCGCCTTCACCGAGGACCAGTCCCGCCGGGTGCTCCAGGCGTGCCGGGACGCGGGGCTGGGGCTCCGCGTCCACGGCAACCAGCTCGGCGAAGGCCCGGGCGTCCAGCTCGCAGTGGAGTTCGGCGCCGCCAGTGTTGACCACGTGAACTACCTCGCGGCCGCCGACGTCGAGGCCCTGGCGGCCAGCTGGTCCGGCTGGGAGGCCGGTGCCGGGTCGCCGGCGTCAGGCAGCCGCGGCACCGTGGCCACCTGCCTGCCGGCCTGCGACCTGTCCACCCGGCAGCCGCTGGCTCCGGGCCGGGAACTGCTCGACGCCGGCGTCCAGATAGCCCTGGCCTCCAACTGCAACCCGGGTACGTCCTATACGTCCTCCATGGCGTTCTGCGTCACCACCGCGGTCCTGCAGATGCGCCTCAGCGTGCAGGAGGCGGTGCGGGCCGCAACCTACGGCGGCGCCCTGGCACTGGGACGGGAGACGGGGAACGACGCCGACGGCGAACGGGCGGTGGGCTCGATCGCCGTCGGGCACCGCGCTGACCTGCACCTGCTGAACGCGCCCTCCGCGACCCATCTGGCCTACCGGCCCGGCATTCCGCTGACGCATGCCGTGTGGCGGGCCGGTGTCCCGCAGCGGGTGCGCTAGCGGAACCGGGTCAGCAAAACAGCCCTAGAAAAACATGGGCGGGGCGTCCAGGACGGTCTCGTCCACCCGCCGCTCCTCCCACTGGGTGAACGGCTTGTCCAGCTCGTACTTGCCGCCCGTGGTCCGCAGCAGTGTCCGGACCTCGGCGTTTTCCGGGTTGTTGAGGGACTCGAAATACTCCACCGACCAGTGGAACCAGCGCATGCAGAACAGCCGCATGGTCAGCCCGTGCGTCACGAACAACGCATTCGGCGCGTACGTGGGTTTGGACCAGTGCCGGTAGAGCGTCTCCATGAAGGACGAAATCCGGTCATACACATCGGAGCCCGATTCGCCCTCGCGGAAGCGGTAGAAGAAATGCCCGTAGGCGTTGCGGAGCTCCTTCTGGTCCTCGATTTCGCCGGCGATCTGGAAGTTGGCCCAGTCCTGTTCCCGCAGCCGGGGTTCCTCGATGACCCGCTCGATCAGCGGCCCCAGGTTGAGCGCTTCGAGGGTCTGGTACGCCCGCAGGTAGGGGGAGACATAAACACAGACCTGCTGCCCGTCCAGCTGGCGCCGGATCTCCTCGCCCGCGATCCGGGCCTGCTCGACACCGAGATCGGTCAGCGGGATCCGGTAGTCCGGCACGCGGTTGTAAATTGACGTGTCGGCGTTGGCCGCGGACTGGCCGTGCCGGATCATGATGATTTTCCCGGGCGCACTCATAAACCCCAAGCATAGGCAACGGCAGGCAACTGCCAGCAACTGCGGGCAAGATAGGAGCATGTTGGTTCCCTCCCGCCGCCGGCTGCGGTTCGAAGTGTTGATTGTCCTGGGGCTGTCCCTGGGCCAGTCCGCGGTGTATTCCGTGGTCCAGTTGCTCGACAAGATCACCCGGGCGCCGCTGGCACAGGGGACCTCGACGCTGAATCGTTCGCAGAGCAGCCGCGAATACTTCGACCTCACCTACCAGTTGCTCGATATTGTGTTCGCGCTCGTCCCGGTGGTCCTGGTCATCTATTTCCTCACGGAGCACCGTGCGTCCGGCGAGCACAGTACCTCGGCCTTCCGGAAACTGGGCTTCAACTTCGCCCGTCCGGGCAAGGATTTCGCCCAGGGGCTGGGGCTGGCGGCACTGATCGGGATTCCGTCCCTGGGCCTGTATGCCGCCGGCCGGGCGCTGGGCATCACGACGGCGATCATCCCCAGTGCGCTCGACGCCTACTGGTGGACGGTGCCGGTGCTGATCCTGTCCGCGGTCCGCCACGGGATCGTGGAGGAAGTCATCGTGGTGGGGTACCTGCTGGACCGGCTGGGGAAATTCGGCTGGAGCATGCCGCTGGCGATCGCCGCCAGCGCCCTGCTGCGCGGCAGCTACCACCTCTACCAGGGCTTCGGGCCGTTCATCGGCAACGTCGTGATGGGCGTGGTGTTCGCATGGATCTATACGCGGACCAAGCGGGTGATGCCGCTCGTGATCGCCCACGCGCTGCTCGATACCGTGGCCTTCGTGGGCTTCAGCCTCTTCGGCAAGGCCGTGGGCCTGGGCTGAGGCGCCAGCACGGCCGGCGGTCTGCTGAACGGCGCCGGTTCGGACGCCCGGCTTAAAACGTCCGGCCGCCGTTCACGGGTGACGTCGCTGGCACCCGCTCACTGGCGGCCGAATTATTGGGAGGCCTGGGCCTAGATTGTGACGGCGCCCTTGGCCGTCTCAAACGTGACCGAGAGGATTCCGGGGGTTCCGTGCGGGGCAACCCATTCCACGGCCACATCTTCCAGCGGTTTTTCCACCGGTTCGCCGAGCCATTCGGTGACGCGCTCCGCCGATCCGGCGATGGTGAGGCTGGACATCTTGACCTCGCTTGGATAGGCGTTGGACGGGTGCAGTTCCGGATCGCCTTCCCACTTGAGCATGTAGGGAACCTGCGGGTCGGCGATGAGGCCGAGGATGCCGATCTGCTGCCAGACGAGTTCGCGGCCATCGGGGAACTTGCGGTTGCCGTTGACGGCGGAGCGGCCAAGGCGCTCCTCGAAGGGGGCCAGGTCGTCGACCTCTACACACCAGCCCATCCAGCCGCCGCCGGCCTCGGAGCGGGCCCGGACCGCCTGCCCGAAGGGCGCCTTGTCCGACGCCGGGTGGTTCAGGACCTCAACGACTTCCAGGTACTTGTGGCCGGAGAGGGGGATGATCATGTTGCGGGTCCCGAATCGGGGGTGTACTCCACCCTTCACGGCTTCGACGCCGAGGGCAGACGCAATACGTTCGGTGGTGGCTGCCAAGCCATCGTGTTCACAGGCGTAAGAAACGTGATCCATGCGCATGCCCTCATCTTGGCACTTTGTGATGGACCTCTCAGCTTAGGTAAGCCTAACTAGGCGGGGATGCGGTATGGTGACGGCCCCGCCCCAGTTCAGCGACATCTTCGTCATAAAGCTATTGGTGTGGGCGTGCTCTACATACACTGAAGCCAGGTCATGAGCGCCAGCATGCAGCCCCGGCTCGCTGGCCGGCAACCCTCTCTCGCGGTGGGGTGCCCCGGGTGAGGACCTGGCCGTCCGGCGACCGCCGGAGGGCAAGCGCGGCGCCTGCGCCGTTCCGGGCCGATGGTCCCGGGCGGTGCTGTGCCCGATCCTGTCAGGAGCCAACAATGTCCAATTCCTGGTCCTTCGAAACCCGCCAGATCCACGCCGGCCAGGAGCCGGATGCGGCCACCGGGGCGCGCGCCCTGCCGATCTACCAAACCACCTCCTTTGTGTTCCCCAGTGCCGAAAGCGCCGCCAACCGCTTCGCGCTCGCGGAACTGGCGCCCATCTATACCCGGATCGGCAACCCCACCCAGGACGCCGTGGAACAGCGCGTGGCCAGTCTTGAGGGCGGCGCCGGTGCCCTTCTCCTGAGTTCGGGCCAGGCGGCCGAGACGTTCGCCATCCTCAATGTGGCCGAGGCCGGGGACCACATCGTGGCAAGTCCGAGCCTTTACGGCGGAACGTACAACCTCTTCGCCCACACCCTGAAGAAGTTCGGCATCAGCGTGAGCTTCGTGGCCGACCCGGACAATCTTGAGCAGTGGCGCGCCGCCGTCCGGCCGAACACCAAGCTGTTCTTCGGTGAGGTGGTCTCCAACCCCCGCCAGGACGTGCTGGACATTGAAGGCATCTCGAAGGTCGCGCACGAGGCGGGGGTTCCGCTGATCGTGGACAACACCCTCTCCACGCCGTACCTCATCCGGCCGATCGAATGGGGAGCGGACATCGTGGTCCACTCCGCCACGAAGTACCTTGGCGGCCACGGCACTGCGATTGCCGGCGTGATCGTGGACTCCGGCAATTTCGACTTCGGCAAGGACCCGGCGCGGTACCCCGGGTTCAACACGCCGGACCCCAGCTACAACGGCATCGTGTATGCGCGGGACCTGGGCAAGGACGGCGCCCTCGGCGCCAACCTGTCCTACATCCTCAAGGCCAGGGTCCAGCTCCTCCGCGACCTCGGCTCGGCTGTCTCACCCTTCAACGCGTTCCTGATCGCCCAGGGCATCGAGACGCTGAGCCTGCGGATGGAGCGCCACGTCGCCAACGCCACCCGGGTGGCGGAATGGCTTGAGGCCCGGGACGACGTCGAATCCGTTGCCTACGCCGGCCTGCCGTCCAGCCCCTGGTACGAGCGGGGCCGCACCTACGGGCCGAAGGGCACCGGTGCCGTGGTCAGCTTCACGATTGCCGGCGGCGCCGAGGCGGGCAAGAACTTCGTCGATGCCCTCGAACTGCACTCGCACGTGGCGAACATCGGCGACGTGCGCTCCCTGGTCATCCACCCGGCGTCGACCACCCACAGCCAACTCACCGAGGAGCAGCAGGGGATCGCGGGCGTCAGCCCGGGACTCGTACGCCTCTCCGTGGGCCTGGAGCACATCGATGACATCCTCTCCGACCTCGACGCCGGATTCCGGGCCGCCAAAACGGCCTGAGCGACCGGCTTACGCCCGGTTTCCCCACCTTTGCGCCGGCGACGCGGCGACACGCCGACCAGCCGGTGTGACCCGCCCGAAGCGGCCGTCAAAGGTGGGGAAACGGGTGCGCCAGCGTGCGGCTGTCACATGAAAGTCATATTCTTCGCCAATCCTGCGCCCCGTTTCGTACACTCGTAAAAGGTCATGAGTGCCAGTGACAGCCCCGGCTTGCTGGCCGGCAACCCTCCTCTAGCGGCGGGGTGCCCCGGGTGAGGACCTGGCCTGTCGTTCAGACGACGGCGGGCAAGCGCTAAGTGAGGTTCGCACATGACGATTTCCATCACCCGCAGTGGTGTCCCCGAAGCCGCTCCGTCCCGCAGCGCCGCCTCCGTCGCGGCGCCCCCGGCCGGCGTGCCGGACGGAACCGTCCGATACCTGCGGATCGGGGACTTGGAACTCGAGTCCGGCGTGACGCTCCCTGACGTGGTCCTCGGTTACGAAACCTGGGGCACCCTGAACGCCGAGGGCTCCAACGCCGTGCTGATTGAACACGCCCTGACCGGGGACACCCACGTCACCCGGGGCGCCAGCGAGGAACCCGGCTGGTGGGAAGAACTCGCCGGTCCCGGAGCGCCGGTGGACACGGACCGGTATTTCGTGGTCTCAATCAACATCCTGGGCGGCTGCTACGGCTCCACGGGACCGGCGACGCCGGCGCCCGACGGACAGCCGTGGGGGTCCCGGTTCCCGCTGGTAACCCTCCGGGACACGACCATGGCCGAAGCCCGGCTGGCCGACGCCCTCGGGATCGGGAGCTGGTTCGCCGTCCTGGGCGGCTCGCTGGGCGGGGCCCGGGCCCTCGAATGGTCCCTCACCTACCCGGACCGGGTCCGGCACTGCGCCGTCATCTCCGTCGGCGCGAGCAGCACCGCCGAGCAGATCGCCTTCGCACAGGCCCAGACCCTGGCGATCCGGCAGGATCCCAATTTCCGCGGCGGGGACTACTACGGCGGCCCGCAGCCCGAGGCCGGCCTGGCCCTGGCGCGCCGGATCGCGCACATCACCTACCGCTCCGCGGCCGAACTCGACGGACGGTTCGGCCGCAATCCCCAAGGCGCCGAAGCTCCGCTGGCATCCGGTTCGGTGGCCGGACGGGGGCGCTACCAGGTCGAAAGCTACCTGGACCACCAGGGGAGCAAGCTGGTCCGGCGTTTCGACGCCAACAGCTACATCGCCATCACCGAGGCGCTGATGAGCCACGACGTCTGCCGCGGACGGGGGACCCTGGGTGAATCCCTCGCGGCAGCCACGGCGAAGTTCCTGATCGCAGCGGTGAAGTCCGATCGGCTGTACTTCCCGTCCCAGTCCCTGGAACTGGCCGAGGCGCTGCCGGGCGGTGCGATAGTGCACATGATCGACTCGCCCATCGGGCACGACGGCTTCCTGACCGAAATCGGCCAGCTCAGCGATCAGCTGCGCGGACACTTCTTCCGCTGACGCCGGCTCGCCGGCCCTCCGGCTGACACCAGCATGTCGGCCGACGCCGGCCGGGGTGTGCATATTTGCAGATGCACTCTGCGCTAATGGCCGTTGAGGCCGGTCCCTGGGACGGCCATACTCATGGGGAATGATTCCGTGTGCCACATCACACGCGTCTGAGTCCATTGGTCCAAAAACGGTGTCGAAGAGGACGCCAAAGGAGTTCCCATGAGTGTTGGCAATCCCGCCGCAAGGCGCCCCGAGGAGACTGACCCCAAGTCCTCCGGACTTAAGAAGGTAGTAGCGGCCTCGATGGCCGGCACCGTCGTTGAATGGTACGAATTTTTCCTCTACGCCTCCGCGGCCACTTTGGTCTTCGGCAAGGTCTTTTTCCCCAATTCCGGCACGGAACTGGACGGCATCATCGCCGCCTTCCTGACCTACGCCGTCGGCTTCGTGGCCCGCCCGATTGGCGGCATTGTGTTCGGCCACTTCGGCGACAAGTTCGGCCGCAAGCAGCTGCTGCAGCTGAGCATCATCCTTGTCGGCGTCTCCACCTTCCTGATGGGCTGCCTGCCCACCTTCGCCCAGATCGGCTACTGGGCCCCGGCGCTGCTGGTCTTCCTCCGCTTCGTCCAGGGCTTCGCTGTGGGCGGCGAATGGGGCGGCGCCGTTCTGCTTGTCGCCGAGCACAGCCCCAGCAAGTCCCGCGGCTTCTGGTCCAGCTGGCCGCAGTCCGCCGTGCCGATGGGCAACCTGCTCGCCACCGGCGTCCTGTTCACCCTGTCCTCAACCCTGGCGCCGGCCGAGTTCCTGAGCTGGGGCTGGCGGGTGGCCTTCTGGCTCTCCGCCGTGATCGTCGTGGTGGGCTACTACATCCGTACCAAGGTCAGCGACGCGCCCATCTTCCTCGAGGCGCAGAAGGAAGTGACCGTCGAGAAGAAGGGGTACGGCGTCGCCGAAGTCTTCCGCCGCTACCCGCGGGGTGTCTTCACCGCCATGGGCCTGCGCTTCGCGGAGAACATCCTGTACTACCTCGTGGTCACGTTCTCCATCACGTACCTGAAGGTCATCGTCGAGACGGACACGTCACGGATCCTGCTGCTCCTGCTCGTGGCGCACTTCATCCACTTCTGTGCCGTTCCGCTGGTCGGCCGGCTCTCGGACGCCCTGGGCCGCAAGCCCGTGTACATGGCGGGCGCCATCCTCGGCGGCACCTGGGGCTTCTTCGCCTTCCCCATGATGGACACCGGAAACGACCTCACCATCCTGGCGGCGATCACGATCGGCCTGATGTTCCACGCCCTCATGTACGCCGGCCAGCCGTCGATCATGGCGGAGATGTTCCCGACCCGCATGCGCTACTCCGGCGTCTCCCTGGGTTACCAGGTGACCTCGATCGTCGCCGGTTCCATGGCTCCGATCATTGCGGCCTCCCTGCTGGGCCAGTTCAAGTCCTCCGTCCCGGTGGCCCTGTACCTGCTCGGCGCGTGCATCGTGACCCTCGTCGCGGTCTACTTCCTCAAGGAAACGAAGGGGATTTCCCTGCACGACGTCGACGCCGCCGATGCCCAGGGCACAGCGGACCTGATGGCTGCCGGCAAGCGCTAAGGCCGGGCGCCGGGCTGGCGCCGAACAGCCTGCAGTGAACGACGGCCGCCCCCGTCCGGTCTATCCGGACGGGGGCGGCCGTCGTTCACGGTGGCGTTGCCGCCTGACTGCCTAGCTGCCAAGGTCATCCGCACGGTCCAGGATTTCAGTACCAAGCGCCGCGAGTACGGCCTGGACCGCCGCCGAGCGCAGCGATTCGGCCCGCGCCACCGCCCAGATCGGCAACTGGCGCTGGAAGTCGTGCGCCAGCACCGGAAGGAACCCGGCCCTGCCCGCCACCATGAAGTTCGGCAGCAGCCCGATGCCGGCACCGCGGCGCACGGCCTCCACCTGGGCGAAGATGCTCGTGGCTTGGAAACTGGAGCGCGGCACCGGCAGTTGCGATGAACGGTAGCCCAGTTCCTCGACTTTAAGCGCGGATTCAACATACGAAACGAAGCCATGCCGCCGGACCTCATCGAGGGTCTCCGGCAGTCCGTGGTCTTTGGCGTAGGACGGGCTCGCGTAGAGCCGCAGGAAATAGTTGCCCAGGAAGATCGGCTGGGCATTGCCGGGTTCGAGATGGCCCACGACCACTTCCAGGTCCACCCCGGACCGGTTGCGGCTGGCCTTGCGGGTGTCGCTGAGCAGTTCGACGTTGAGGTGCGGGTGCTCTCCCTGCAGGCGCACGAGGGCCGGGGTCACGAACTCGGCGCCGAATCCGTCCGGCGTGCTGATCCGGAGCACCCCGGAAAGCGTGTCGCCGCCGCGGCTGAGCCGTCCGGCGAGGGTGCCAAGAGTGCCCTCAATCGATTCCGCGGCGGCCACGGCCTGGCTGCCGAGTTCCGTCAGTTCCCACCCGTGGGGGCTGCGTTCCAGGGTCCGGCCGCCGAGTTGCTTATCCAGGGCCAGGATCCGCCGCGAAATCGTGGTGTGGGTCGTGCCCAGGGTTTCCGCGACCGCGTTGAACCGGCCCAACCGGGCCACCGTCAGCAGGATTAGCAGGTCATCGGGGCTTGGAAGCCGCTTCAGGTCCATCCGCTGCACTCCTCCTCGTGTGCATTCATGCACACGCCATCTGTAATTTTTTGTCTTGAATGCACTCTAGCAGCGTGTGATGGTGGACACAGGACGCAGCACAATGAGCAAAGGAGCTTACGCCATGGCAGTAATCGCTTGGATCGGACTGGGGAACATGGGCGGATCCATGTCAGGACACCTCGTCGCAGCCGGCCATGAAGTGCGCGGATTCGACCTCAATTCCGAGGCCGTCGCCGCCGCCGAAACCGCAGGCGTCAAGCCCGCTGCCGGCATTGCCGAGGCCGTCGCGGGGGCGGATGTGGTCTTCACGATGCTGCCCAAGGGTGAGCATGCCCGCGCCGTCTACCTCGGCCCGGAGGGTGTCCTGGCCCATGCTGACACCAGCACGCTGCTTATTGACTCCTCCACGATCGACATCGCCTCCGCCCAGGCCCTGCACGACGCCGCAGCCGAGGGAGGCTTCCGCTTTGTCGATGCCCCCGTGTCCGGTGGCATGAGCGGGGCCAAGGCAGGGACCCTGACCTTTATGGTCGGCGGCGAGCCGGGGGCCGTCGCCGACGCCAGCGCCTACATCGAGCCGATGTCCGCCAACATTTTTCCCACCGGGGGACCGACGTCCGGACAGGCCGCGAAGATCTGCAACAACCTGATGCTGTTCATCAGCCTGGCCGCCGCGGCCGAGGGCGCCGTCCTGGCCGACCGGCTAGGCCTGGACAAACAGACATTCTGGGACATTGCCGCCGTTTCCTCCGGCGACAGCTGGGCCATGCGGACCTGGTACCCGATGCCCGGCGTTGTGCCCACCGCCGCCTCCAACAACAACTTCGCCCCGACGTTTACCACCGAGCTGGCCAACAAGGACATCGGGCTGGCCATCAGCGCCGCCCGCGACACCGGCACGCCGCTCGAAATCGGCGAGCACGTCCAGCAGCTCTTCCAGCGGCTGATCGATTCGGGCCAGTCCGGCATGGACTGCTCGATGATCGTCAAGCTCGTCGACGGCACCCTCGACACCGCGCACTGACACTCCGCAGCACACGCTGCGACGACACACTTCACGAAAGAGATCCCATGGAACGCATCCCGCACGTCATCAACGGCGAACTGATCCACGACGCCGAGCGCTTTGGCCCGGTCTTCAACCCGGCAACCGGAGAGCAGGAAAAGGAAGTGGTGCTGGCCTCCGCAGCCCGCGTCGAAGAGGCCATCGCCGCCGCCCGCGCGGCCCTGCCCGGCTGGCGGGCCATGAGCCTGGCCAAACGGACCAACATCTTCTTCCGGGTCCGCGAACTTCTGCTGCAGCGCCGCCCCGAACTGGCCGCAATCCTGACCAGTGAGCACGGCAAGGTCCTCTCCGACGCCGAGGGCGAGATCACCCGCGGCCTGGAGAACATCGAATTCGCCACCGGGCTGTCCCAGGCCCTCAAGGGCGAGCGCTCCGAGCAGGTGGCCAGCGGCGTCGACGTCCACTCGGTGCGCCAGCCCGTCGGGGTGGTCGCCTGCATCACGCCGTTCAACTTCCCCGCCATGGTGCCGCTCTGGATGATCGGCAGCGCCCTCGCCTGCGGCAACACCGTGCTGCTCAAGCCGAGCGAAAAGGACCCGTCCTCCGCCGTCTTCATCGCGCAGCTCTTTATGGAAGCCGGGTTGCCCGCCGGCGTCCTCAACGTCGTGCACGGCGACAAGGAAGCCGTGGACGTCCTGCTCGAACACCCCGAGGTCAAAGCCGTCAGCTTCGTCGGTTCGACGCCGATCGCGCAGTCCGTCTACCGCCGCGCCGCAGACCACGGCAAACGTGTCCAGGCCCTCGGCGGCGCCAAAAACCATATGGTGGTGCTGCCGGACGCGGACCTGGACATGGCCGCCGACGCCGCCGTTTCCGCCGCGTACGGCTCCGCCGGGGAGCGCTGTATGGCGGTCAGCGTGCTGGTCGCCGTCGGCAACATTGCCGATGATCTGGTCGGTGCAATCAGCACCCGGATGGCGGAGCTGACGATCGGACCCGGCACGGACCCCGCCTCGCAGATGGGGCCGCTCATCACCGCCGAGCACCGCGACCGGGTGGCCTCCTATGTGGCCGGCGCCGCCGACGAGGGCGCCACTGTCGTGGTGGACGGCCGGAAGCACGAGTTCGACTCCAACGGCTTCTTCATCGGCGTCAGCCTGATCGACCACGTCAAGCCCGGCATGAAGGTCTACGACGAGGAGATCTTCGGCCCCGTCCTCTCCGTGGTGCGGGTGGAGACCTACGCCGACGCCGTCCGGCTGGTCAATGACAACGAATTCGGCAACGGCGTGGCGATCTTCACCCGCGACGGCGGCGCCGCCCGGCAGTTCGAGTTCGACGTCGAGGCCGGCATGGTGGGCGTCAACGTTCCGATTCCGGTGCCGGTGGGCACCTTCAGCTTCGGCGGGTGGAAGAACTCCCTCTTCGGCGACACCCACATGTACGGGCCCGAAAGCATCCGCTTCTACACCCGCGGCAAGGTGGTCACGACCCGGTGGCCCGATCCCTCCACTTCGGTGATCGACCTCGGTTTCCCGCAGGTCGACTGACCGGTAGGGGTCAGCCCTTCATAATTTCGGCGCGCAGGGCCATGTACTCCTCCATGGCGAGTTCACCATCGCTGTAGCGCCGGTCGAGTTCGGCAAGCTTGCGCGCCCGGAACCCCTGCGGGGCTGATGCGCCGGACGGCACCGGCGGAACCGGCGGCACGGCGGAGCCGGCGCCCGGCGGTTGCTGGCCCACCGGCTGCGGCCGGGCCGGCGGCGGATTCTGCGCGGGTCCGGGGCCGTCCCCGGAGGGGGCCGCGTCCGGATAAGGCTGACCCGGATAGGGCTGGCCCGGGTACGGCTGCCCTGGGTACGGCTGACCCGGGGAAGACTGACCGGAGTAGGGCTGTTCAGGATAGGCCTGGCCCGGGTACGGCTGGGGCAGGGGCGGCACCGGCTGGCCGGGGTAGGGCGGCCTGAACCCGCCACTGAAATAGTCCTGCTGGGTGTAGCCGTCCCGCGGCTGGCTGTTCGGCCGGCCGGGATACTGACCCGGGAAGGGGCCGAATCCGCCCGGACCCGGCCCGCCCGGCTGGCCCGGATAGCCGCCGTTCAGGCCCTGCTCCTGGTTCCGGCGCTGCACCGATCGCCGATACATCCGCAACGCCATCGGGACCAGGAAGGACAAGATAATGATCCAAAAGAACAAATTGCTCACGGTACCGCACCTCTCAGGAGTGTCCTTCCAGTATGGCACCGGGTCAGGATCGAGCGGGCTCCCCGGCGCCGGGCAAGCCCTCGCCGGACCCTAACGGAACGCCGGGGCCGAAGACCGGCCCCGGCAGGGGCCGCTTGGCCGTGACGCCGTCTCCCAATGACCGGTGCCGCAGCCGGCGGACTACCCACGGCACCAGGTACTCCTTCGCCCAGACCAGGTCCCCTGCGCGGGCCTCCCGCCAGCTGCGCTGCGGCAAGGGCTTGGGGACGAGCGGCTCCAGGCTATGCGCGACGTTGAGCGAATCCAGCACCATGGCGGCAATGGTGTGATGGCCCAGGGGCGAAAAGTGCAGCCGGTCGGCGCTCCACATCTGCGGATCATTCAGCTGGCGCAGGGACCACATATCCGCAATCACGGCATCGTGCCGGGCAGCGATGGTGCGGAGATTCTCGTTATAGATCGCGATCTTGCTCCGGATCCGGCCAAGCGCCGACGCGCCCGTGTCCGGACCGTTGAACAGGACCACAGTGGCACCTCCGAGGCCCAGGATCTGCACCACGGAATCCAGCTTCTCCGCAAGCACATCGGGATCGCCGCCGGGGCGGATCAGGTCGTTGCCGCCGGCTGAAAGCGTAACGAGGTCCGGGCGCAGCGAGAGGCAGTGGGCCATTTGCTGGTCCACGATCTGCTGCAGCAACCGGCCCCGGACAGCCAGGTTGGCGTAGGCGAAGTCGGCTTGGCCACGGCTCAGCTCTTCGGCGACCCGGTCCGCCCAACCGCGGACGCCGCCCGGGCTTGCCGGCTCGGGATCGCCGATCCCCTCGGTAAAGGAATCACCCAGCGCCACATAGCGGGTCCACGGATGCACACCTCCGCTGTCCGGCGGGTTGCCACCGGCTTCGGTTTCGCTCATCCTCACATCCTGACTGTTCCCGCGACGCCGCGCCACCGTAGGTTGTTGCTGTCCGGTAACTGCAAGAATGGAGCCATGATGCCTGCTGATGCCTTCCCCGCGCCCGTCGTCCTGTGGTCCCAGTCCGAGGCGGACCGCGCCGGAAAACCCCTGCTGGTCCTGTTGCACGGCCACGGCGCCAACGAACAGGATCTGTTCAGCCTGGCGGAGTTGCTGCCCGGGGAGTTCGCTGTCGCCGCCCTGCGCGCCCCCATCGCCACCGGGCCCGGCTTCACCTGGTTCCCGCTGACGGCCTCCATCGATTACACGCTCGACGCCGTCATGGACGCGTCGGCCTACGTGCTGGACTGGCTCGACGCGGTGAAGGCCAACCACCCCTCCGTGACGCTGCTTGGCTTCTCAATGGGCATGGCCATGGCCACCACGATGCTGCGGCAGCGGCCCGCCGAGTTCGCCGCCGTCGTCGGGCTTTCCGGATTCGTCGTCGACGCGGGCCAGGATCCGAGCTTCCGGGACAACGAGCTGGACGGCACCGTGCCGATGTTCTGGGGACGCGACCAGCAGGATCCGGTGATCACCCCGGACAAGATTGAATTCACGATGGGCTGGGTGCGCAAGCACGTCAAACTTACCAAGGTGCTCTACGCCGGTATGTGGCACGCCATCAACCAGCAGGAAATCGGCCACGTCTCGGAATTCCTGACGCATGAGGTGCTCAACGGCCGGAAATGACCGGGGTGCCGCCCGCGCGGCCTCGACTCGGACTTAGGCGCCCGCGGGAGTCGTGATCCGCACGGTCCGGCCGTTGACGCTGACTGTGTCCCCGTGATGCAGCTGACGTCCCCGGCGCTCGTCAATTTCACCGTTGACCTTGACGAGCCCGCTCTTGATCAAATCCGCGGCCTCCACGCCGTCCTCGACCAGATCGGCCAGTTTCAGCAGCTGACCCAGCCGGATCATGTCGTCGCGGATGGCTATGTCTTCAATTTCCCGGTTGCTCATACAAGCAATGATGCCTGACAGAAAGTGGCAACGATGACGTCCACCCCGCAATTGCCGCTTTTTCTGGGCCTGCCCCTCGCGGTCGCCGCCGGACTGCTGATTCCCGTCCAGGGACGGATCAACGGCGCGCTTGGCACCGTGCTGGACGACGGGATAGCCGCGGCTGTGGTCAGCTTCAGCGTCGGACTCATCGTGATGATCACCGTCTCCCTGACCTTCCCGCGGGGCCGGTCCGGGCTGGTCCGGATCCTGCCGGCGCTGCGGCAGCGCCGGTTCCCGCCGTTCTATGCAATGGCGGGCGGGATCGGCGCCTTTTTCGTCTTCGCCCAGTCCTTCACGGTGGGCATTCTGGGCGTCGCCCTCTTCACGGTGGCTACAGTTACCGGACAGACCATCAGCGGACTGGTGGTGGACCGGATGGGAATCGGGCCTGCGGGCAGGAAGTCCATCACCGGTATCCGCGTGCTGGGCAGCCTCCTGACCATCGGCTCTGTCCTTTGGGCGGTGTCCCCGCGCCTGGCCGGGCCCGACGGCGGCGGAACCGGGCCGCTGCTGGTGACCCTGCTCGTGCCGATCACGGCAGGCCTGCTGGTGAGTTTCCAGCAGGCGATGAACGGCACGGCCACGGTCCACTACGGCACACCCATTGCCACGACCCTCGTCAACTTCATCGCCGGGTTCGCGGTGTTGGGATGCTCCTGGCTGATCAAGCTCGCCGTCGCCGGCCCCGGCAACGCGCTGCCGGACCAGTGGTGGTACTACCTCGGCGGCCCGTTGGGCTGTATCTTCATCGGCGTCGGTGCACTGCTGGTCCGGAGCCTGGGGGTCCTGGTCACCGGGCTCGGCATGATCGCCGGCCAGCTCCTCGGCTCGCTCGCGCTGGACCTGGTCTTACCGGTCCCCGGATCCGTTGTGGCGCTGCCCACGGTCCTGGGCACTTTCCTGACCCTTATCGCCATCATCCTGACCACACTGCCCTGGCCCCGGGGCGCCCTCAAAAGGTAGCGGGCCGGTAGGCTAGGAGTCGCAACTTCCTGCAGGCACCTCAGCGTCATCAGCCCGGCACCGCTTTGTGCGGTCCGCCCTGTCTGTGCAGTCCGCCGTGCCGGCGGTTGCCGTGCATGTTCTGTTCCTTCGTTCCACCCGTTACATCCCGCCCCGTCCTGCATCCAGCCGGAACCCCCGGGGCTCAAACCGCGGACCGCACCCAGCGGCCCTGGAGAAAATGGAGTCACCCATGGCAGCAAAAACCGTCCTCGACCAGATCATTTCCCTCGCCAAGCGCCGCGGGTTCGTATTCCAGGCCGGTGAAATCTATGGTGGCTCCCGTTCCGCGTGGGACTACGGTCCCCTCGGCGCCGAGCTGAAGGAAAACATCAAGCGCCAATGGTGGCAGTCGGTGGTCCGCGGCCGCGAAGACGTCGTCGGTCTCGATTCCTCCGTCATCCTGCCCCGCCAGGTATGGGAAGCCTCGGGCCACGTCGAGGTGTTCTCCGACCCGCTGGTGGAGTGCCTGTCCTGCCACAAACGGTACCGCGCGGACCACCTCGAAGAGGAGTACGAAGAGAAGAAGGGCCGGCCGGCCGAGAACGGCCTGAAGGACATTGCCTGCGCCAACTGCGGCACCCGCGGCCAGTGGACCGAACCCCAGGAGTTCTCCGGCCTGCTCAAGACCTTCCTCGGCCCGGTGGCCAGCGAGGAAGGCATGCACTACCTCCGTCCCGAAACCGCCCAGGGCATCTTCGTGAACTTCAGCAACGTCCTGACCACCTCACGCAAGAAGCCGCCGTTCGGCATCGGCCAGATCGGCAAGTCCTTCCGCAACGAGATCACCCCCGGCAACTTCATCTTCCGCACCCGCGAGTTCGAACAGATGGAGATGGAGTTCTTCGTCGAGCCCGGCACGGATGAGCAGTGGCACGAGTACTGGATGAAGGAACGCATGTCCTGGTACACGGGCCTGGGCATCCGCGAGGAAAACCTGCGCTTCTTCGAACACCCGCTTGAAAAGCTCAGCCACTACTCCAAGGGCACCACGGACATCGAATACCGTTTCGGCTTCCAGGGCTCCGAGTGGGGCGAGCTGGAAGGCATTGCCAACCGCACGGACTTCGACCTCTCCACCCACGCCAAGGCTTCCGGCGCGGACCTGAGCTACTTCAACCAGGCCACGAACGAGCGTTACACCCCGTACGTGATCGAGCCGGCCGCCGGCCTGACCCGGTCCTTTATGGCCTTTATGATCGACGCCTACACCGAGGACGAGGCCCCCAACGCCAAGGGCGGCGTCGATGTCCGCACTGTCCTCAAGCTCGATCCCCGCCTCGCGCCGGTCAAGGCCGCCGTGCTGCCGCTGAGCCGCAACGAGGACCTGTCCCCGAAAGCCAAGGACCTCGCCGCCCAGTTGCGTAAGAGCTGGAACATCGACTTCGACGACGCCGGCGCCATCGGCCGCCGTTACCGCCGCCAGGATGAGATCGGCACCCCGTTCTGCATCACGGTGGACTTCGACACCCTCGAGGACCAGGCCGTGACGATCCGTGAACGCGACACCATGAGCCAGGAACGCGTCTCCCTGGACAAGGTGGAGGGCTACCTGGCCGCACGCCTGATCGGGGCCTAGGCATGGCGATCGAGTACCGCGAATGGCGCGACGGCGACGACCTCGCCCTGCTGGAGATCTGGGGCGGACCGGAGACGGTCCAGGCCGGGCAGTTCCGCGGCACGTTCGCGCCCTCGGGCAACGCCCCGTGGCGCCGGTGCATCGTTGCCGAAGACGTCGTTGACGGCGTCGCCATTCCGGTGGCGGCCGCCGTGGTCCACGAGGCCTCCCTGCACCCGGAACGGCTCTGGGCGTACATCGAGGTGGCCCGTGACCATCGCCGCACCGGCGTCGGATCCACGCTGCTGAGCATGCTCCGGCACGAAGCCGCGCAGTCCCCGTCCGGCGTCAACCGGCTCCGCTGCAAGGTCGAACCCGGCACGCCCGGTGCGGCCTTCGCCGAGGCGGCGGGACTGGACCCGATCCAGCGGTCCCGGCTCGTGGTGGTGGACCCGGCCGCCCTCAAGCTGCCGGTCTTCGGCGACGGATCTGAAGCCGCCGCGGCCGAACAGGTCGAAGACCTCGCCACCGGCTCGGTCGAACTCAGCGACGTCGTCGGCAGGTACTACGCCGCTGTCCACGGCTGGGACCAGCCCGCCGAGCTCAGCATCGCCATGGTCCAGCGGTTGTTCCTCGACGACCTGAGCGGAGCCCACGGTGCGATCGTGCTGCGGGCCCCCAAGGCCTCCGCCTTTGGCCAGGGGGTGCCGGCGAGCCGGAAGGGCCGGCTGGAGGCTTTCGCCATCAGCTATGCCCAGTCCATGCCCGGCCAGGACGGCGCAACGGCGGACGCCGGCGGCGGACCGACCGATGTGTTCCTCGGCCACGAACCGCAGCTCAGCGGCGCCGGGGCCGAGGCCGCCATCCGGGACCTGCTGGCGCTGATCGCGTTCCAGCACCCCGTGCTGCTGGAACTGGACGACTCCATGACCGCGTTGCGCGCCGTCGTCGAGCCGTTGCTGGACAGCGGCAAGGCCCGGGTGCGGGGGAGCGAAACCCTGGTGGTTTCAGACCCCGCCTAGCGCATGTCCACCGGCGGGTCACCGCCCGCCGGTGGCATGCTGCGAGGGACGCCGCCCGCCGGCGCGGCGCGGTCCTTCGGCCGCGTCCAGCAGCTGGCGTTGGGCGTCACTCGGTGCTCCGCCGCCCAAGTGCGCCGGCATCCACCAGGCTCCGGGCTCCGGGTTCAGGGGGAAATCCGCCGCGGCTATATCGATTCCGGCCTGCAGCACCGACCGCAGATCCTCGGTCGCGGCGCGGGCCGCGCCGTCTTTCCCGGAAAGGTCGGGCGGGGGAATCGGTGCGCCGACATGGATCCGGACCGGTGCCCGCCAGGCCCGGCCCAACGAGAATCCATGGTGCCGGGTCAGCAGGCGGTGGGCGCCCCACACGGACACCGGGATGATGGGCACGCCCGCTTCCGCGGCCATCCGGACGGCCCCGGTCTTGCATTCGCGGACCCGGAAGCTGCGGCTGACACCGGCCTCGGGCAGGATGGCCACATATTCGCCTGCCCGGAGCCGCTCCACCGCGGCCTCGTAGGTCGCGCCCCCTGAACCGTACGGGACCACCAGATGGTCGGCGGCGCTGATCACGGGACCGGCGAACCAATGCTCCGCCGCGCCCTGATGGATGAGGAAGCGCAGGTGCGCCCGGGTGTTCCACCACAGCAGCATCTCGGCAAAGGCAAAATCCAGGTAGCCGAAGTGGGTGATGGCGACGACGGCACCGGTTCCGGGAACGGGCCGCCGGGAAGGGCCGTTGCGGGGCCCGGGCGCCGGCAGGTGCTCAGCGCCTGAAGTAATGACCCGGATGCCCAGGATCCGGCGCAGCAAGAGCCCGGTGTAAATGATGCACCGGTAGAACCGGTCGTTGGGTTTCGGCCGCCAGGCCATCGTGCCTCCTGCAGATGTGAACGTGGTACTAATGGCGCGGCGGCCACGGGATGAACCCCGAGGTGGACTCCACGTATTCCTTGTAGCCGGGACGCTTTGACATGGTTTTTTCGGTCAACGCCTTGCCGCTCTTGCTGGTCAGCAGCCAGATCATCACGGCGGGGCTGAGGACAGTCAGGACGCCGGGCCAGGAGTCGGCGGCGACCAGGAAGAGCCCGGTCCACACCGCGGCGTCGCCGAAGTAGTTGGGGTGGCGGGTGTAGCGCCACAGGCCGGTGTTCAGCACGGTGCCCTTGTTGGCCGGATCGGCCTTGAACTGCTCCAGTTGCCAGTCGCCGACCGTCTCGAACACGAAGCCCAGCAGCCATGCCAGGACGCCCAGCAGCGCCAGCCAGCCCAGCGGGCCGGTCGCGAACATGCCGACCTGGATGGTCAGGGAGATGAAGAACATCAGCAGGCCCTGCGGCAGGTACACCTTCCGGATCGCATAAACGTTCCGTGACCCGGGCGCCGAGGACAGCATTTCCACGTAGCGCGGATCCTCGTCCTTACCCCAGGCGCGGCGGCCGATATGGACTGCAAGCCGGATGCCCCACACCGCCACAAGGGCCAACAACAGCAGGCGCCGGCCCGGGTCGCCGTGTCCCGCGGAAAGCAGCCAGGACACGGCGGCGGCCACCACGAACCCCAGGCCCCACACGGTATCCATTACCGAGTGGTGCTTCGTCCGCACGGCGACCGTAAAGGTCACGGCCAGCAGGACGAGGATGCCGAGCGCCACCAACGGCAGGCTGGCCAGGAAGGCCTCAAGCGGGAATTGCGGCATCAAATGCTCCAATCAGTGGGGCGGAGGGTGCGGCGACCGCGGATACACACGGGCAGACGCCATGCCGGCGGCCGTCGGCGGGCCGTGCGGTCGGGAGCACAGTACCTAAACATGCCGGCACGGGGGCCCGTGCATCACAGCACCAGCGGTAGGGCTGCCCCGGGTTCGGGCAGAACTTTGCGGAGTTCGGCATGGCCGGCCAAGGCAAGGGCTCCGGTGTGGTGACCAAAAGCATCCAGGATGAAGCCGGTGGAGAGCGAATTCCAGAGGCCCAGACGCCGGAGCATGAAGTGTCCGGCATTCGTCAGCGCCACGTAGTCCACGGCGTCCGCGACGCCGCCGGCCCGCCTCGCGTAGTCCAGGGAATTCGCCGGGCTGGTCCAGCGGTCCGCAGTGCCATGGACGATCAGGATCCGCCGCCCGGCGACGCGTTCCACCGGGGTTTCCGCGTTGAGCCACGGAGCCAGGGCAACCACGCTGTGCACCTGCGGATCATCCGCGACACACAGAGCCGTGAGCCCGCCCATGGAATGGCCAAGGATGTACACGGGGACGCCGGGATGTTCCCGGGCAATGTTTTCCAGAGCCCAGCGGGCATCGTGAACGGGGGACATGTCCTCTCCGTTCCACCCCCGATACCGGTAGCGGAGCGTCCACACGGCCAGTCCGTGCGGTCCGCCTTGGCCGTGCAGGGTTCGGGCGAAGGGGATCATGCGGACCGGACTCAGGCGCGTGCGGCTGACGGTTTCGTAGCTGTGCGCCTGCCCGCCGTGCAGTACAAGGGCCACGCCGCGGGTTGGTCCCTTGGCTTCGGCGATGCTGAGCACGGCCCGTGCTGCGGGACCGGGCCCCGTCACCGCGGGCTCGCGGTCGTCTTTTATCTCCATGGCCACGCCGGTTTCCTCCATACCTTGTCCGTCAATTCCCCGACCCTTGGCCGCGCCGCAGGTAGTTCAGCTATCTGTTGGAACCGCTGGCAGGGGTCCCGGGATTCCCGCTCTATCAGTATGCATTCGGAGCCGCGCCCGTCCGCGATGGGCCTGCGGCGATCCGCACCGTTCGCGCCGCAGCCTGTTGCCGGGTGCGCCAGAGTGCCCTTGACCCGGGCGGGAAGACTGCGGTAGGCCTGACAGGTATCCGCCGGTCGCATGTCAGCTGGGAGCCGAGATCCGACGACCGGTCCGTGGTCTCACGGAACAGGCGGCAACAACCATGAGCGCAACCATTACCTTGGACGATCTCCGGGAACAAGTCAGGGGGCCGGTCATCACCCCCGGCGACCCCGACTACGACGCCTCCCGGACGGTGCACAACGGAATGATCGATAAGCGGCCCGCGGCGATCGTGCGCGTGTCGCAACCGGCCGATGTCATCGCGTGCGTCAACTTCGCGCGAAGTCACTCGTTGGATCTGGCGGTCCGCGGCGGCGGCCACTCCGCTCCCGGGTTCGGCACCTGGGACGATGCCCTCGTCATCGATTTCTCAAACACCCGGGGCGTCCGGGTCGATCCCGCCGCCCGGACCGCGCGGGCCGAGGCCGGGGCAACCTGGGGCGACTTCAATCACGCCACCCACGCCTTCGGCCTGGCGACCACCGGCGGCATCATCGGCACCACCGGCGTGGCCGGGCTGACCCTGGGCGGCGGAATCGGCTATCTGAGCCGGCAGTACGGGCTCAGCTGCGACAACCTCCTCTCCGCCGACGTCGTCACCGCGGACGGCAACTTCCTGACGGTCAGCAGCAGCGAAAACGCGGACCTGTTCTGGGCCTGCCAAGGCGGCGGCGGAAACTTCGGCGTGGTCACCTCGCTGGAGTTCCGGCTCCATCCGGTGGACATGGTCCACGCCGGCATCATCGTCTACGCCCTCGAACACGCGGAAACCGCGTCGAAGTTCTACCGGGACCACCTGGCGACCTCACCCGGGGAGCTGGGAGCGTTCCTGGGATTCGCACAGGGGCCGCCGGTGCCGTTCCTGCCCGAGGAATTCCATGGACAACCGGTGTGCGTCGTGGTCGGGATGTGGACCGGAGACCCGGCCGAGGGAGCCGCCCGCTGGCAGCCGTTCCTCGACGCCGCCCCCGTAGCGGGCTCCATGGTGGGGCCTATGCCGTACCCCGCCCTCAACCTCGCTTTCGACGAACTGGTCCACAAGGGGTTGCAGGGATACTGGAAGGCGGACTTCCTCAAGGACCTCAACGACGGCGCCATTGACGCCCACATCCAGTTCGGGTCATCGATCCCCAGCGTGCAGACCGCCATCCATATCTATCCCATCGACGGGGCGGTCCAGCAGGTCGGAGCGACGGAAACGGCGTTTGCGCACCGGGACGTGAACTTCGCCCCGGTCATCGCGGGCCTCTGGGACGACCCGGCGGACAACGCGGCGAACACCGCCTGGGTCAAGGAGTACGCTGCGGCGCTGCGGCCTTATTCGGCGCCCGGCGGCTACATCAATTTCATGGACGGCGATGACCAGTCACGGATCGCAGAGAACTACGGCCCCAACTACGACCGGCTGCGGAGCGTCAAGGCCAAGTACGACCCGCAGAACCTCTTCCACATCAACCAGAACATCACCCCTGCCTGACGGTGCAACGCCGTGGTCCGGGACCGGCCGCAGGTGATTCGCGGCCCTCCCGGACCACGTAGAGTTTTCTCCCATGAGGTTTAACTGCTGATGGGCGCCGGACACTCGCATGGACATTCCGGACATCCCGAACCAACACCCCGGACCCTGAAAGCACGGAAGAAAGCCAACCGGATTCTGGCCGCCATTCTGATTCCGCTGACGCTCCTGACTCTGGCCGCGATGGTCCTCCTGTGGCCTTCCGGGAACAAGGACAACCTGACGCTGGCGAGCCCCTATGCCGCCGCGCCGGGCGTGACCTTCGACACCGGCCAGATCCAGCGGGTCGTCGTCGGGAACTGCATGGACGGCGTCCCGGCCGCGGGCGACGCAGCCGCCGGATCCTCCGAGGCCGCCCCGGACTGCACCTTCGCCTACACCGAACCGGACAAGGGTGGCAGCCCGGTCAAGGTGGTCATCAATCCGGACATTGCCAAATCCCACGGCGTCAAAGTCGGCGATAACATCCGCTACCTGAACCTCTCCAAAGTCCAGGGCGCCTCGACGGGACCCGGCGGCCCGGCCTACGTGTTCGTCGACTTCGTCCGGACCCTGCCCATCATCTTCCTGGCCGTGCTCTACGCGGTGGTGGTCATCGCCGTGGCGCGCTGGCGGGGACTGCGCGCCCTCATTGGCCTGGTCGGGGCCTACGTGGTGCTGGTGACCTTTATGCTGCCGGGGCTCGTGGAGGGCAAACCGCCGCTGCTGCTGGCACTGGTGGGCTCCACAGTCATCATGATCGGAGTGCTGTATTTCGCCCACGGATTCTCCGCCCGGACCTCAACGGCGCTGCTGGGGACCATATTCGGTCTCGCGATCACCGCACTCCTCGCAGCCTGGGCCACCGACGCGGCGAACCTGGCCGGCGTCGGAAGCCACGACGCCGCCACCCTGGCAAACGTCTCAGGCAGCATCTCCATCTCCGGGATTATCCTGTGCGGCCTCATCATTTCCGGGCTGGGCGTCTTGAACGACGTCACCATCACGCAGTCCTCCGCAGTCTGGGAACTGTGGGAAATCGCCCCGGATACCAGCGCCCGGCGTCTCTTTGCCGGGGCCATGCGGATCGGGCGGGACCACATCGCGTCCACCGTGTACACGATCGCCTTCGCCTATGCCGGGGCTGCGTTGCCCATCCTGATCATCGTGATGCTCTACGAGCGCCCCCTGGGCGAAACCCTCACGAGCGCTGAGCTATCGGAAGAAGTGGTCCGCACCCTGGTCGGTTCCGTGGGCCTGGTCCTGGCCGTCCCCGTGACAACGCTGATCGCGGTTCTCGTGGTGAAGGCGACCGGAATCGTCTCAACCGTGCGCCCCGGCGGAGCCGGACCCATCGGAGCCGGACCCATCGGAGCCGGACCCATCCCAGCCGGTACCCTGCAGGACGGTTCCCTGCCGGCCGGTTCCAAGCCCGCCGGTGCGGCCGCCGTTTCGCCGGCACGCACGGCCGGAGCGGCCGGACCCGACGGCGGGCACGGCGGCGTATCCGACGTCGGGACAGAAACCGCCGGGACGGAAGCCGCCGGGACGGAAGCCGGCGGAATCGGAACGGAACCGGCGACGCGCCGGGGCCGCCGGGCCGCAATCCGCGGCTGACGGCCCGCTATCCACATACCGGGCGCCGGTCCGCTCCGATTTGCCCGGCTTTGAGACAATGAAAAGGTGACTGTCGTAGCAACGCCCCCCGCCCCGAAGCTGGAACTCCCGCCCCTGAAGCTGGGCCCGATCACGGTGGATACCCCCGTGATCCTGGCTCCGATGGCGGGCATCACCAACTCCGCCTTCCGTCGGCTCTGCCGCGAGTACGGCGGCGGACTCTATGTCGCCGAAATGGTCACGTCCCGCGCGCTCGTGGAACGCACCCCCGAGTCGCTGCGCATCATCTCGCACGACGATGATGAAAAGGTCCGGTCCGTCCAGCTCTACGGGGTCGATCCGGTCACGGTCGGGGCCGCGGTGCGGATGCTCGTCGAGGAAGACCGTGCGGACCACATCGACCTGAACTTCGGCTGTCCCGTCCCCAAAGTGACGCGGCGCGGCGGCGGCTCCGCCCTGCCCTGGAAAATCGACCTCTTCACCGCGATTGTCCAGACCGCGGTCAAGGAAGCCTCCAAAGGCAACGTCCCGCTGACCATCAAGATGCGCAAAGGCATCGACGAGGACCACCTGACCTACCTCGACGCCGGCCGGATCGCCCGGGATTCCGGCGTCGCCGCCGTCGCCCTCCACGGCCGCACGGCCGCCCAGTTCTACTCAGGCCAGGCGGACTGGTCCGCGATCGCCCGGCTGCGGGAGGCGCTGCCGGACATTCCCGTGCTCGGCAACGGCGACATCTGGTCCGCCGAGGACGCCGTCCGGATGGTCCGGGAAACCGGCGTCGACGGCGTTGTTGTCGGCCGTGGCTGCCAAGGCCGGCCGTGGCTCTTCGGAGACCTCATGGCTGCCTTCGAAGGCAGCAGCGAACGCCACAAGCCGGCACTGCGGCAGGTCGCCGAAGGTGTGTACCGGCACGCACAGCTGATGGTCGAAACCTTCGGTGACGAGGGCAAGGCGCTGCGCGAGATCCGGAAACACATGGCCTGGTACTTCAAGGGCTATGTGGTCGGCAGCGAACTGCGGACCAAGCTGGCCCTCGTGACCAGCCTGGAGGTCCTGCGCGACACCCTGGACCAGCTGGACCTCGACTCGCCGTACCCGGGAGTGGACGCCGAAGGGCCGCGCGGCCGCGCCGGCTCACCCAAGAAACCGGCCCTGCCCAAGGACTGGTTGCTGGACCGCAGGCTTGACGCCGACCAATCCCGCGAGATCTCCCTGGCCGAACTGGACGTCTCCGGTGGCTGAGACCCGGACCTCGGCTCCCGTGCTCGACGGCTACACCGGCCGCGACGCCGCACGCTGGGTGGAAGAGCCGGCGAAGACCAGCTACCGCTCCGACTTCGAACGTGACCGCGCCCGCGTCCTGCACTCCTCGGCGCTGCGCCGGCTCGGCGCCAAAACCCAAGTCGTCGCACCGGACACGGACGACTTCGTCCGCACCCGCCTGACCCACAGCCTCGAAGTGGCCCAAGTGGGCCGCGAACTGGGCCGCACCCTGGGCTGCGATCCGGACGTCGTGGACACCGCGTGCCTCAGCCACGACCTTGGCCATCCGCCGTTCGGGCACAACGGCGAATCCGCCTTGAACGAGATGGCGCACAAGATCGGCGGGTTCGAAGGCAACGCGCAGACTCTCCGCCTGCTGACCAGGCTGGAACCGAAGGTCCTGGCCGCGGACGGCAGCCCCGCCGGGCTCAACCTCACCCGGGCGAGCCTTGACGCCGCCGCGAAATACCCGTGGTCCGCCGCGGACGCCCCCGTTATCCATGGGGAGCGGACCAGCAAGTTCGGCGCCTACGAGGACGACCTCCCGATCTTCGACTGGATCCGTGCCGGCGCTCCGGAGCGTCGGTCCTGCCTCGAAGCCCAGGTGATGGACCTCGCGGACGACATCTCCTATTCCGTGCACGACGTCGAGGACGCAATCGTCGCCGGCCACTTCCAGCTGCGCTGGATGGACAACCCGGACCACCGCGCCCGGGTGGTGGGCTACGCCAAGCAGTGGTACCTGCCACACAACGATCCCGCCGCGATCGACGCCGCCCTGTCCCGGCTCGAGGCCACGGACGTCTGGGTGCGTGAGGCTGACGGCAGCCGGAAGGCGATGGGGGCGCTGAAGGACATGACCAGCCAGCTCATCGGGCGGTTCTGCCAGAGCGCGCTGGAGACCACCCGGGCCGTCTACGGGCCGCAGAATCTCACCCGCTACAACGCCGAGCTCATCGTCCCGGAAGAGACCGTGATGGAAATCGCCGTGATGAAGGGCCTGGCCACCACCTTCGTTATGACCACGGAGCACCGCCAGCCCATCTATGAACGCCAGCGCGAGGTCCTGCACGCGCTGGTCACGGCCCTGAGCGCCACCGGAGACCGGCACCTGGAACCGATGTACGCGGCCGACTGGCGCGCCGCGGCCGACGACGGCGCACGGCTGCGCGTTGTGATCGACCAGGTCGCCGCCCTGACGGACGGCTCGGCGCTGGCCATGTATGAGCGGCTCGTCGGCAGCCTGCCGTCACTGTGGTGACGGTGGCTCCGGTGACGGCAAATCCCTTAGGCGTCCGCCCGGGCACCGGCGCCGACCCGGCGCTGGCGGCGCGGACGGCGCCGGTACGTGTCCGTGCCCGGCACTAGGATGTCATTGTGGCCGGCCTGATTAAACGTGAAGACATCGACGAAGTCCGCCAGCGCACGGACATCAAGGAAGTCGTCGACGGCTACGTCACCCTTAAGGGGGCAGGGCTGGGGTCCTACAAGGGCCTGTGCCCCTTCCACGACGAGCGCTCGCCCTCGTTCACCGTCCGCCCCCAGGCAGGCCGTTACCACTGCTTCGGCTGCGGCGAGGACGGCGATGTCATCTCCTTTGTGCAGAAACTCGACCACACCACATTCCACGAGGCCGTCGAAAAACTGGCCCACAGGATCGGCTTCGAGCTCCGCTACGAGGACGGCGGTTCGGGTCCCAACCGGGAGGACATCGGCCGGCGACAGCGGCTCCTGGACGCCCACAAGCTGGCCGACGAGTTCTTCCGCGGCCAGCTGCTGACGCCCGGCGCCTCGGAGGGCCGGAACTTCCTTTACGCCCGGGGCTTCGACCGTGCGGCGGCTGAGCACTTCGGCGTCGGCTACGCGCCCCAGGGCTGGGACGCGCTGCTCAAGCACCTCCGGGGCCGCGGCTACACCGATCCCGAGTTGAAACTCACAGGCATGTTCTCGGAAGGCAACCGGGGGATCTACGACCGCTTCCGTGGCCGGCTGATCTGGCCGATCCGCGATATCGCCGGGGACACCATCGGGTTCGGCGCGCGCAAGCTCTACGAAGACGACCAAGGCCCCAAATACCTCAACACGCCGGAGACTGCCCTCTACAAGAAATCGCAGGTCCTGTACGGGATTGATCTCGCCAAACGGAACATCGCCAAGGACCGCCAGCTCGTGGTCGTGGAAGGCTACACCGATGTGATGGCCTGCCATCTGGCCGGCATCACCACGGCCGTGGCCACGTGCGGAACGGCCTTCGGTACCGAACACATCAAGATCGCGCGCCGGCTGCTGTCCGACGACGGCAGCGGGGGAGAGGTCATCTTCACCTTCGACGGCGATGCCGCCGGCCAGAAGGCGGCGCTGCGCGCCTTTGAGGAGGATCAGCGTTTCGTGGCGCAGACCTACGTCGCTGTCGAACCCACCGGGGCTGATCCCTGCGAGCTGCGCCAGGCCAAGGGCGACGCCGCGGTCCGGGACCTGATCGGCACGCGCCGCCCCTTGTTCGAGTTCGCCATCCGGGCCGCCCTCCGCCGGCACAACCTGGACACCGTGGAGGGCCGGATCGCGGCCTTGCGTGAGTCCGCGCCGGTAGTGGCCCAGATCCGCGACGCCGGCATCCGCCCCGCCTATGCCCGTGAGCTGGCAGGGTGGCTTGGCATGCCGGTTGAAGATGTCAGCCGGGCCGTCGGAGGGGCCGCCAAACGTGCCGCCCAGCCGACACCGGGCGGATCCGGACCCGGCAGCCAGGGCCAAGGCCGGCCGCAGGGAACCGCGCCCGGCGTGGCGCCGCTGCCGCCGTCGGCCGTCCTGCCGTCCTTTAACCGGCCGGACCCCCGCGATCCGGTGGCGGCCATGGAGCGCCAGGCCCTCGAGGTCGCCCTCCAGGAACCGGGCCTGCTGGAAGGCGAGACCTGGCTGCGCTTCTCCGAGGCGCGCTTCTCGACCCCCGCGTACCTGGCCATCCATGAGGCCATCCGGGCCACCGGGCTCGGCCTGGCCGGGGATCCCGTGCGCTGGGTGGAGCAGCTCCTGCAGGAGGTGCCGGAGCCGCTGCGGCCGCTGGTCTCCGAACTCGCCGTCGTCCCGCTGCCCGCCAGCACGGCCGAGGGGGTGCTGCGGTACTGCCGCGATATTCTGGCGCGCTTGTTTGAGCTGCAGATCACCCGGGTGAAGGCGGAGAAAATGGGTCAGCTGCAACGCCTGGACGCCTCGGCTGATCCAGAAGAATTCCAGCGGCTCAACCGCGAGCTGATGGAGTTGGAGATGCAGCGGCGGGCGCTCCGTTCGGACGCCTGAGCCGCCGATTTCACTTCCCGGCCGGGTGTTGCTAGGCTAGTACCCGCTTCATTCCTCCTTAGCTCAATTGGCAGAGCATTCGACTGTTAATCGAAGGGTTGCTGGTTCAAGTCCAGCAGGAGGAGCGCGCAGTCCCCGTTCCGGTTATCCGGAGCGGGGACTTTTTTATACCCGGCGGGGGTATTGTCGACGGTGCCCGGAACTGCGGCCCGGCCGATTTCCGTCGCGGCAAAACCTCTGCTAATGTCATACCTGCTTCATTCCTCCTTAGCTCAATTGGCAGAGCATTCGACTGTTAATCGAAGGGTTGCTGGTTCAAGTCCAGCAGGAGGAGCGCGCGGGTCCCGTAGCCGGTGAATTCACTGGCTGCGGGACCTTTTTTGTGCCGTGCAGCCCTCTGCCGTGACGTGCCGTTCAGCGCCGTGACGTGCCCGGGCACGGTCGGCTCAGACGAAGTACATCTCCACCTGGAGGAACCGTTCCGCCTCGTCCACGGCGGCCCGGAACGCCTCCTGTTCGGTGGGGGAGTGCCGGGGCTGGCGCGGATACCACTCGTGCGGTGCCGAATTCACCCGCGTCAGGCCACCGCCGGGCGGGGCATAGAAGATGCCGAACCGCTGCACCGGCCATTCCGGGGAACTCTCGGGGGCCACCAGGAGCGCCGCGTCGGCCGTCTCGTTGTACCACTGGGCGATCGGGCGCCGCCTGTCATCGGTGAACAGCCCGGCCGCATAGATGGCTGCCGCCTGGGCGCTGGTCTGGCGGCACAGCCGTTCCCACCACAGTGGCAGAATCGCGGCGTCGCTCCGCTGCCATGCGGCCGGTGGTGGCGGGGGATCCTGCCAGTGGGGCATACCAACAACTTTATCGCCCGGCACGTACCCGGAACAGGGCCGGGCGGCCAGGCGCCCGTTATGCCGGCAGGGAGCAGACGCGGCCGGGGATGAGCCGTGCCCACAAGGGGGCATGCTCATTTTTCGGAGCAGGCAGATGGACATGGACCCGGTATGACCATTCCCGGGCTTGAAGAATGAGCATGTCCCGCGGTGGGGATGCCGGAACCGCGGGATCCGGCGCTAGTGGATGGAGGGGACCGTGCGGGGCCGGACGATGAGCCACAAGGCGGCGGCGGCCAGGAAGATGCAGGCCGCCTGCACGGCTCCCATCGGTGTCGCCGAGCCACCGCCGAGCCAGCCGACCACAGGGGAGACGAGGCCGGCCATGGTGAATGTGGCCGCTCCCAGCAGCGACGCGGCGGTTCCGGCCTGCGCTCCGTGCTTGGCCAGTGCCAGGACCTGGACGCTGGGGAACGTGAAGCCGGTGCCGAGGATGTAGAGCCACAGCGGCACCAGGACACCCCACAAACCGGCGCCCAGCTGGTCCAGGACAACAATCATGACGGCCATCAGGAACATCCAGGCGGTGGAACCGGCCAGAATCCACTGCGGCGGGACCCGCTTGATCAGGCGCGAACTGGTCTGCACCCCGGCGACGATGGCAAGCGAATTTATGCCGAAAAGCAGGCCGTACTCCTGCGGGCTGAAGCTGTAGACGTTCTGGAACAGGAACGGGGACGCGGACAAGTAGGTGAAGAGCCCGCCGAAATTCAACCCGCCAACAAGCAGCAGCCCAACGAAGATCCGGTCGGCGAACAGGACCCCGTACCGCTGCCTCATGGTCAGCCCCGTCTGTCCGCGGTGTTCCACCGGCAACGTCTCGCGGATCACAAAAACCGCGGCGACGATGACAAGGACACCGTAGCCGGCCAGGAACAGGAAGATGCCCGGCCACGGCATGAACAGCAGCAGCTGCGACCCGATGACGGGTGCCAGGATCGGGGCGAGGCCACTGACGAGCGCCATCCTCGAAAACATCCGGACCATGGCATAGCCGCTGAACAGATCGCGGACCATGGCCATCGCGACAACGGCCCCGCCTGCGGCGCCGATACCCATCAGCACCCGGAAGAGGCCCAGCGCGACGATATCCGTGGACAGCGCGGCGCCGAGGGACGCGGCAATGTGCATGGCGGTGGCCAGGATCAGGGGTAGCCGACGGCCGAACTTGTCGCTCAGCGGCCCCACCACGAGCTGGCCGAGGGCGAAGCCCAGGGATGTTCCGGCCAGCGTGAGCTGCACCTCCGCCTGGGTGGCGTCCAGACCGGCTTCCAGGGCGGGAAAGGCCGGAAGATAAAGGTCCACGGTGAACGGTCCAAGGGCATTCAGGGCCCCGAGCATCAGGATGTACAGGAGTTTGCGGCGGCGGCTCAGGGAATCGCCGGGATTTGTTGGGATGCTCACAGGGATCAATACTATGGGCGGTCCTGCACGGGGGGCTTCCAAGACCCGTGACGCGCCACCGGGCAGGACCAGGACCAGCCAAGGGGCCTGAATGATAGTTTTGACCCCGGGGCCTGCGCGAAGCTGTGCAGGCCCGGTAAGCCCGCGCAAGCGGAACGGTGTATGGAACCAGTTAGGCGGGACCGATGAGCGGACGTCACAGCGGCGGGACAAGCGAGGCGCTGCGCATTTCAGCGCTGCCCCGGACTCTGAAGCTAATTTTCAAGCTGGCACCCCGGCAGCTCAACGATGAGATTGCCTTCGCGAAAGCGGAGGTCAAGCGCAAGGGCATCCAGCTGGGCATCGCCGCGGCTTTCTTTGGCGTTGCCCTCGTCTTTGTGCTGCTCTTGGTCATCGGTCTGGTGGTGGCCGCGATCATGGGGCTTGCGACCATCATGCCGGCGTGGCTGGCCGCGCTGCTGGTGTGCGCCGCGTTCCTCGTGATCGCGCTGATCGTCGCCCTCGTCGGGCTCCGGAAGTTTAAGAAGGCCATGCCGCTGATGCCCGAGGATACGCTGCGCGGGCTCAAGCACGACCTGGGGATCGCCAAGGAAGGCTCCGCCTTTGATGCGGCGGTGCTGGATCCGAAATCGGAGCAGTATAAGGCCGCGAAGGCCGCCAAGGCCGAGGCCGCCGCCAAGGCGAAGGCGGAGAAGGAAGCCAAGGCCGCCGCCGAGCCCGATTTCGGTCCTCCGCCGACGGAAAGTGAACTTCGACGCCGGCTGGAGCAGCGGCGCGCCCACCTCACCGGGGTGCGGGATGAACTGAACGCCGAACTCGACCTCAAACCTCAGGCGAAAGCCGTCCTGGCCATGGTCCAGGCCAAAGTCGCAGACGGCCGGGAACAACTCAGCGGCAAGACCGCCGGATTCATGGCCACCGCCCGGGACGCCTCCGCAGCCGCTGCGGACAGCCCCGTGGCCGGCCGGCTGGGCGAACGCTGGCGGCCGATGGTGGCCTTCGCTGCCTCAGCGGCAGCGTTCGTCTTCCTGCTGCGCAAACTGATCAAGGGCTAGGCGGCGGTCCTGGACTACCACGCGACCCCATTGCCGGCCATGATTCGGCGCACAGGATGAAGTTCATCGGCGCGGGCGGCCGGAAGGACCAGCCTCTGGTCCACCACGACGCTGTGTTCACCATCCCCAATGCGCTGACCGTAGTGCGGTTTATGGGCGTTCCGCTCTTCATCTGGCTGGTGCTGGGCGAACAGGAATTCGGCTACGCCGCACTGGTGCTGGCTGTCATGAGCAGCACTGACTGGGTGGACGGCTACATCGCCCGCCGCTTTAACCAGATGAGCAACCTCGGCCGGGTCATGGACCCGATTGCGGACCGGCTGGCGCTGATAGCCGTGGCCGTCACGCTTGTAATCGCGGACGTCCTTGAGTGGTGGTACCTGGCTGCGCTGCTGGTTCCGGATATGGTCCTGCTGGTTGCGTCGCTCTTCTTCTTCCGGGGCCATCCGGACTTGCCCGTGAGCCTGATCGGGAAGCTCCGGACCGGTCTTCTGCTGGTGGGAACGCCCCTGCTGGTGCTCTCCAGATTCCCCGCCGTGGCCGGTGAGGCTTTTGCCGCGGCTGCGTGGGTCTTCCTTGGCGCCGGGCTGGTGGCCCACTGGATCTCCGGCTATACCTACTTCCGCGCTATCCTGCGGAAGGGCCGGGAGCTCAAGGGCGACGACGGCGGCCTGCGCTAATGGTCTGGTTCGCCGTACTCCTGGCGGTTTTTGGGGCTTTCTGCCTCGCAATCGGCGCCCAGCGCCAGGGCAGCGCGGTCAAGGCAGACACGGGAGGCCTGGCCCTCAGCGCCCACGGTCTGCTGCGGCTGCTGCGGAATCCCCGGTGGATCTTCGGGCTGCTGCTGCTGGGAGCCGGCATGGCCATGAACGCCGTCGCCTTGGTCACCGCGCCGCTCACTGTCGTCCAGCCGATCGGTGCGATCGCCCTCGTCATCACTACGGTGGTCAATGCCAAGGATCAGGGACTGACCATCAACCGGGCGACGGTGGTGGCCATCTCCGCGTGTGTGGCGGGCTCGGCACTGTTTGTGGTGCTGGCGGTGAATGTCACTCAGGAAAACCACCAGGTCGCCGCCACCGATGAACTCACCGTCGTGCTGCTGCTGGCCCTGGCCGTGGGAATCTTCGGCACGCTCGCCCTGATGTTCAAGCACCGGATGAGCGCGTTCATTTACATTCTCGGTGCCGGGGTGCTGTTCGGCTTCGTGGCTGTCCTGACCCGCATCATCGGCAGGCACCTGCTGGATCCCAACGGTCTGGGCCTGCTGAATGTCCAGTGGTATTCCGTGGTCGCGATCGTTGCCGCCGGCGGACTGGGATCGTGGTTTGTCCAGAGCGCCTACTCGGGCGGTCCGCCGGATCTAGTGATCGCCGGATTGACCGTCGTCGACCCCATCGTGGGCATCGCCATCGGCATCGCGATCCTGGGCGAGTTGCGTCCGGACGTCCACTCCGTCATCGCCGTCGCGATGGGGGCGGCGGCAACCCTTGCTATCGTGGGAGTGATAGCCCTTTCCAGGCACCACCCCGAGGTCACCAAGCGTAAGAAGGACGCGCGCAAGGCCTCGGGCCGGTCCTAGGGCGTCAGATCAGACGTCAGCCAGGCCCGGATCGCCTGCGCCGACGGCCATCCGGGCACCATCGACCCGGCTGCCAGCACCGTGACCACCAGGAGTTTTCCCCGTGACCATGCCCGACAATCAGCGCCCGCTGACCATCCTGATCGCCGCGGATACGTACCCGCCCCACGTCAACGGTGCAGCCCAGTTCGGTTACCGCCTCGCCAAAGGGATGACCGGCAGGGGCCACAACGTGCACGTCGCGGCCTGCCGCGCGGACAAGGGTCCCAGCTTCAGCGAATTCAGGTCGGAAGCCACGGTCCATCGGATCCACTCCCACGCCGTTCCCACCCACGAGTACTTCAGGGTCACGTTCCCCTGGCAGATCAAGAAGGAAATCAGCCTCTTGTTCGACCGGATCCAGCCGGACGTGGTCCACATCCAGAGCCACTACATGATCGGCGAGCATGTCCTGTATGAGGCCGTTAAGCGCGGCATCCGGGTCATCGCCACCAACCACTTCATGCCGGAGAACCTGAACCCGTTCCTGCCCTTCCCGCAATGGTTCAAGGACATCATCGGCCGGATTTCCTGGAAAGACATGGGCAAGGTCATGGGCCAGGCGGATGTCGTCACGACGCCCACGCCGCTGGCGGCCAAGGCCATGCATGAGCATGCCTTCCTGCGGAAGGTCCTGCCGCTGTCCAACGGCATCGACGCAGCGGCCTATGAGCTGAAGCCCGACGAAACCGTTGAACCCCATGCAAGCCCGACGGCGCTCTTCGTCGGCCGACTGGCGGAGGAAAAGCACGTGGACGTGCTGATCGACGCCGTCGCCAAGACGCCCAAGGACCTCGACATCCACCTCCAAATCGTGGGCGGCGGGGAAGTCCGCGCCGCACTGGAGGCGCAGGTGGCCCGGCTCGGGCTGCAGAACAGGGTCGCCTTCCTGGGGCTGGCCAGCGACGACGAACTCCGCCAGGCCTATCTGGCAGCCGATGTGTTCTGCATGCCCGGCACGGCCGAACTGCAGTCCCTGGTGACCCTCGAGGCGATGTCTGCGTCCACGCCCGTCCTCTTGGCCGACGCTATGGCGCTGCCGCACCTGGTGCGCGACGGGGAGAACGGCCACCTGTTCACCCCCAATGACAGCAATGATCTGGCCGCAAAGCTGGAGAAGGTTCTCGGCCTGCCTGCTGATGAACGCGCGGCGATGGGAAAGAACAGCCGCGGCATGGTCGAGAGCCACAGCATGGAACGGACGCTGCAGACGTTCGAGGACCTCTACCGCGGCGCCAGCTACGACGACCTGGTGATTTGACCCTGTCCGGCAACCCGGCCGGGTGCCGGCGCCTGGCCGGCTGCCCCGGCACCTTGCCGGTACTGGCGGATCAGTCCTGTTAGAGTGTTTTTGCCCGGATACGGTCCGGCTCCCCGCAGGGGGGGCGTTCCGGTTTCCGAAGCGGGGGGCTATAGCTCAGCTGGTTAGAGCGCGGGACTCATAATCCTAAGGTCCTCGGTTCAAGTCCGAGTAGCCCTACCCACGAGGCCCGTGTGGCGTGCTTCCCCTCGGGGGAGCCCGGCACGCGGGCCTCCGCCTTCCCCGTGGCTCCGCCCGCGGCGGACCCTGTCGCGCGGCGGTGTGCGCGCGTAGACTCCGGGCCATGACAGAGAGTCCCGAACCCAAGGATCCGGTGGAGACCAACCCGGACAACTACCGGGTGGTGCTTGAAAACGATCGTGTGCGCGTCCTCGAGTACACCGATCTGCCGGGTCACAAGACCGCCGAGCACAGCCACCCGGACAGCGTCATGATTACCGCCAGTGCTTTCCGGCGCCGCCTTTCCTCGCGTGGCGCACACATCGACGTGGAGATGCCCGCCGGCGCGGCCCGCTGGATGTCCGCCCAGGAGCACTCCGGTGAAAATACGGGTGACACGGAAACCCACACGTTCTTCGTCGAACTCAAGGAACCTGCCCCAGCGCCACCGACCGGACCTACAGGCCAGCTCGGTCCGGACGGGGGCTAGGCAGCTGTGCCGGATCCCTCCGTCCGGCGGGACCTGCCGCCGGCGGCTTATGTGCGCCCGGCCACTTGCAGGCCCGGGCGCGCTGCGGTAAGTTACTCATGAGTAACATAATGCTGGAGCGACGGCCTTTGCCCTCTCGCTCACTGCCGATCACGGGTGAAGGAACGCTATGTCCAAAGGTGCCATCGACTTCAACAACCTCCCCTATGCCGACGGTGATTTCTACGCCTTCGAGCAGCTGCTGAGCGGCAAGGAGCAGGACCGGCTGGCTGAAATCCGGGGATTCCTGACGCGCGAGGTCAGGCCGATCGCCGTCGACTGCTGGAACCGCGGCGAATTCCCCCTTGAACTGATCCCGAAACTGGCCGAAATCGACTTGGTCAGCCCGGTGCGCCGGCAAGGCTACTCAAACCTGTTCGCCGGTATCGTGCATGCCGAAATCACCCGTGCCGACGCCTCCATCGGCACCTTCATCGGTGTCCACGACGGGCTCTTCACCGGCTCCATCGAAGCCCTCGCGTCCCAGGAGCAGCAGGACGCCTGGCTCCCGGATATCTACTCGTTGAAGAAGATCGGCGCCTTCGGCCTCACCGAGCCGCTCGGCGGTTCCGACGTTGCCGGCGGGACCAGGACCACGGCCCGGCGGGAGGGCGGCAGCTGGATTCTCAACGGCGCCAAACGCTGGATCGGCAACGCCACCTTCTCCGACTGGGTGGTTGTCTACGCCCGGGACGAAGCCGATAACCAGGTCAAGGGTTTCCTGGTGGACACTGCCTCCGAAGGATTCAGCGCCACCAAGATTGAGAACAAGATCTCCCTGCGCACCGTGGAGAACGCCGATATCGTCCTCGAAAACGTTGTTGTGCCGGACTTCTACAAGCTCGCCCACGCCAACAGCTTCAAGGACACCAACAAGGTCCTCAAGGTCACACGCCTCGCCGTGGCCTGGCAGGCTGTCGGCCAACAGCTGGCTGCCTTTGACATCGCGCGCCGCTACGCCGTGGAGCGCAGCCAGTTCGGACGCCCCATTGCCTCCTTCCAGCTCGTCCAGCACCAGCTGGTGCAGATCCTGGGGAACGCCGTCAGCTCCATGGGGATGATGGTCCGGCTGGCCCAGCTCGAGGATGCCGGCCTGGCCAAGGATGAGCAGTCCGCCCTGGCGAAGGCCTTCACCACCGCCAGGATGCGCGAGAGCGTTGCTCTGGGCCGCGGCATCCTCGGGGGCAACGGGATTGTGACGGACTACGAGATGGCCAAGGTCTTTGCCGATGCCGAAGCGATCTACTCCTACGAAGGCACCCACGAAATCAACACCCTCGTCACCGGCCGTGCGATTACCGGAATCTCGGCCATCGTCTAGCAGCCTGCCCCGTCTTTCGCCCCCGCCGGGGCTTGACCCGCACGGTTAGCCCGGCGCCGGGTCAATCGGCGGCAGCAGGACGGAAGGCCGCAGGTCAAGGACGAACGCCAGCGGATTCACATAGTCCTCACCCCGCCGCACGCCCCAGTGAATGCAGGCGACCGCCCCGCAGTGGCCGTGCCTGGACCGGCCCAGGACCTCGCCGGCCGCCACGGCCATGCCCTTCCGCAGCATGCTCTCGACCGGTTCGAAGCTGCTGCGGTAGCCGTTGCCATGGTCGACGGTGATCACCGGCCGGTTCACGACGGTGCCGACGAAGCTGACGGTCCCTGACGCCGGCGCGAGCACGGCCGCGGAGCCGGCTCCGGTGGCGAGGTCCACGCCGCGGTGCCCGCTCAGCCACGGCTGCGCCGGAGGGTCAAACGCCCGCAGCAGGGCAGGCCTGGGTTGCAGCGGCCATCGCCAAGGAGCCGCCGCAGGACCCGCCCGATCGTCCACGGCGGCGGGGCTGCCGGCCGTAGGGGGCGCGAATGCCGAACCGGCACCCGCCAGGGCGAAGGCCAGGGTCAGGGATGCCAAAATCCTCGGGAGCTTCATGCCCCCAGCGTCCCGCGGTTTCCGGGCCGGTGACAGCGGCCCGAGACGCTATGTGGATAAGCCCGGACGCCGGAGCCGGACATCGGCGCCAGCCGCCCCGACGGTGCGGAACGACGGGGGCCCTGTAGTACACTAAGTGGAGCAGTTTGCTGTGCCCTCACGCTTATCAAAGCCGGCACGTCTCATTCAGGAGTGCGGGGGAGCAGCAGCTGACTACGCGTATCCAGCCCTCCCTGCCTGAAGTTGAACCTTCCGGTGCGGAGGACTGCGCCTCCCGCGGTCCGCTCCTTTTGGTGCGGATGGGAAGCGCAGTGGATGCCAGGAGCAGCGCCCGCCTGGGCGTGAGCTAACTAACCGTCAACTATTGGCAGGGTAAGACAGCCTCTGGGCTGCCTCATGAATGACCTGCCGGAAGGAGCGCCGGCATGCCCGTCGTAACTATGCGCCAGCTGCTTGACAGCGGCGTCCACTTTGGACACCAGACCCGCCGTTGGAACCCGAAGATGAAGCGCTTCATCTTCACGGAGCGCAACGGCATCTACATCATTGACCTGCAGCAGTCGCTGTCCTACATCGACCGTGCCTTCGAGTTCGTGAAGGCCACCGTCGCACACGGCGGCACCGTGCTCTTCGTCGGCACCAAGAAGCAGGCGCAGGAATCCATCGCCGAGCAGGCCACCCGCGTTGGCCAGCCCTACGTGAACCAGCGTTGGCTCGGCGGTATGCTGACCAACTTCCAGACGGTTTCCAAGCGCATCCAGCGCATGAAGGAACTCGAAGAGATCGACTTCGACGACGTCGCAGGTTCGGCCTACACGAAGAAGGAGCTGCTGCTCCTCCGCCGCGAACTCACCAAGCTGCAGACCAACCTCGGTGGTATCCGCAACCTCACCAAGGCTCCCTCTGCTCTGTGGATCGTTGACACCAAGAAGGAACACCTTGCTGTCGACGAAGCCAAGAAGCTGAACATCCCGGTTGTTGCCATCCTGGACACCAACTGCGATCCGGACGAAGTCGACTTCCCGATCCCGGGCAACGACGACGCCATCCGCTCCGTGAACCTGCTGACCCGCGTTGTCGCCGATGCTGTGGCTGAGGGCCTCATCGCCCGCAACCAGCGTGCAACCGGCACCACGGAAGCTCCGGAAGAGCCGCTGGCCGCTTGGGAGCGCGAACTCCTCGAGGGCAACAAGACCGAAGAGGCTGCCGCTCCGGCCGCCGCTGAGGAAGCCCCGGCTGCTGAAGAAGCTCCCGCCGCTGAGGAAGCCCCGGCTGCTGCCGAGGCAGCCCCGGTTGCTGACGACGCCGCCGGCGAAGCCAAGTAACCAGTCAGGCAAGCAGAGAAGTAAATCTGGATCGCCCCCATGCTGTCCGCAGCGCAGGGGGTACTGACAGGATGGCCGCTCACTGGGTGAGCAGCCGTCCTGTCAGTCCGTACACCACATAAAATTTCTAGACAGAGGGGTTCACATGGCGAACTACACTGCCGCTGATATCAAGGCTCTGCGCGAGCGCACCGGCGCCGGCATGATGGATGTCAAGAAGGCTCTTGACGAGGCCAACGGTGATGCCGAGAAGGCCATCGAAATCATCCGCATCAAGGGCCTGAAGGGCGCTACCAAGCGTGAAGGCCGCTCCACCGCAGAAGGCCTGGTTGCTGCCAAGGTTGACGGCGGCGTCGGCGTGATGATCGAGGTCAACTGCGAGACTGACTTCGTCGCCAAGGCTGACAAGTTCATCCAGCTCGCTGACAAGGTCCTGGCCATCGCTGTTGAATCCGGTGCAGCCGACCTCGAGACCCTGCTGGCCACCGAGGTCGACGGCAAGCCGCTGTCCGAGGTTGTCGTCGAAGAGGGTGCCGTGCTGGGCGAGAAGGTTGTCGTCCGCCGTATCTCCCGCCTCGAGGCCCCGACGGTCGATGCTTACCTGCACAAGACCTCCAAGGATCTCCCGGCCCAGGTCGGCGTGCTCTTCGCCGTTGACGGTGAAGGCGAAGCCGCTGCCACCGCAGCACACGACGTGGCCGTCCACATCGCCGCGATGTCCCCGAACTACCTGACCCGCGAGGACGTCCCGTCCGAGCTGGTTGAGTCCGAGCGTCGCATCGCCGAGGAAACCGCCAAGGCTGAAGGCAAGCCCGAAGCTGCCATGACCAAGATCGTGGAAGGCCGCGTGACCGGCTTCTACAAGGGCGAGGTCCTCGTGGACCAGGCATTCGCCAAGGATGCCAAGAAGTCCGTCGCGCAGGTCCTCGAAGAGGCCGGCGTCAAGGGCACCGGCTTCGCGCGTTTCCGCGTCGGTTCCTAGTCAACGTTCCTCGTCAGACACACCAGTCAGACATGCTGAGGGGGTGGTCACTGCGGTGGCCGCCCCTTTTGCATGCACAGACCCATGCATGCACAGACCCATGCATGCACAGAGCAGTACACGCACATGAATGAGCGCCGGGCGCAAGCGCCGGCGGACCGGGAGCAGGGCGCAGCGACAGCGTCGGCCCCCGGCAGGATACCCTTTTGAGAGCTCACGAACGGGAAGGCACCATGGAAACCGTGACCAATTCAGCCCAGCCAAACAAGAGCCGCCGCCGCGTCCTCCTGAAGCTTTCAGGCGAAGTCTTCGGCGGCGGAAAACTGGGCGTCGACCCGGACACCGTCCGCGGTGTGGCTAAGCAGATCGCTGCCGCAGTGCCCGACGTCGAGGTCGCCATCGTCGTGGGCGGCGGAAACTTCTTCCGCGGCGCTGAACTGTCCCAGAGCGGCATGGACCGCTCCCGCGCAGACTACATGGGCATGCTCGGCACGGTCATGAACTGCCTGGCCCTGCAGGACTTCCTGGAACAGGCCGGCGTCGAGACCCGGGTGCAGAGCGCCATCACAATGGGCCAGGTCGCGGAAGCCTACATTCCCCGCCGGGCCATCCGCCATATGGAGAAAAACCGCGTAGTCATCTTCGGCGCCGGAGCGGGCCTGCCGTACTTCTCGACCGACACCGTGGCGGCGCAGCGCGCACTTGAGGTTCACGCTGACGTCGTCCTGATGGCCAAGAGCGGCGTCGACGGCGTCTACACCGCCGATCCCAAAAAAGACCCCTCGGCGGAGAAGCTCCACCGGCTCAGCTACGACGAGGCCCTCCGCAGGGACATCCGCGTGATGGACCAGACCGCCATGACCATGTGCAAGGACAACAACCTCACCATGGTGGTCTTCGGAATGGAAGGCGACGGCAACGTCACCCGTGCCATCCGCGGCGAGGACCTGGGCACCCTCGTCACTCCGTAGCACCGGCTAGGATGTTTTGAGGACGCTTCCGCCTCCCTGTCACAGGGAGGCGGAAGTCAAAGACGCAACGAAGACCGTGCCCCGCCCCGTCAGCGGCGGGCGCACCAATTTCTGAGGAGAGATCGTGATCGAAGAAACCTTGCTCGAAGCCGGGGACAAGATGGACAAAGCGGTTGAGGTAGCCAAGGAAGACTTCGCGTCGATCCGTACGGGCCGCGCGACGCCGGGCCTGTACAACAAGGTCGTAGTGGAGTACTACGGCACCCCGACGCCGTTGCAGCAGCTCGCGTCCTTCGCGGTTCCGGACGCCCGCACCATCCTGATCACCCCGTATGACAAGACTGCACTGCGTGATATCGAGCGTGCGCTCAGCGACTCCGAGGTGGGCGCCAATCCCTCCAACGACGGCAACGTCATCCGGATCACCATCCCGGAACTGACGAGCGAACGCCGCAAGGAGTACGTCAAGATCGTCAAGTCCAAGGGCGAGGACGCCAAGGTCTCCATCCGCAACATCCGCCGCAAGGCCAAGGAAACCCTCGACAAGCTGGTCAAGGACGGCGAGGCCGGCGAGGATGAGGGCAACCGGGGCGAGAAGGAACTCGATGCCCTGACCAAGGCCCACGTTGACGGCATCGACGAGCTGCTCAAGCGCAAGGAAGCCGAGCTGCTCGAGGTCTGATGGATCAGTCACAGGAGGCCCCCGGGGCGCGCATGAAAGGTCGCGGCAAGGAACGCCGGAACCCGACTCCGAAGGCCGGCCGGAACCTTCCCGCCGCGACTGCCGTGGGTCTGGGGATGCTTCTGGGGGTCCTGGGCGGATTGCTGTTCCTGCCGCTGGCGTTCGTCGCGATGGTCACCGCGTTCGCCGTCTTCGGTGTCTGGGAGATTTACCGGGCGCTGGAGGCGGCCGGCACCCGCCAACCGATCGTGCCGGTCATGACGGGCACCCTCGCCATGCCGGTCGCGGCCTATGTCGGTGGCCTCGAAAGCCTGCTTTTTGCGATGCTGGTCAGCAGCGTCGCATTGCTGCTGTGGCGATCAGTGGAGAGCGCCGCCGGGTCGGCCCGGAGCATCTTCGCCGGCGTTTTCACCCTCGCCTGGGTGCCGTTCCTGATCAGCTTTGCGGTGCTCCCGCTACACACGGCCGGTGGCGTCACGCCGCTAGGGTTCTGGCCCGACGGCGTGGCGCCGGCGGGTGCCTGGCAAATCGCGACACTCCTGTTGCTGGTGGTCTCAAACGACACCTTCGGGTATCTGGTCGGCGCCTCCATGGGCAAGCACCCGATGGCCCCGAAGATCAGTCCTAAGAAAACGTGGGAAGGCTTCGCCGGTTCGATTGCCGGCGCCGTCCTGATTGGTATCCTGGCCGCCATCTTCGTCCTGGACAAGCCGTGGTGGGTCGGGACGATACTCGCCGTCGGTATGGTCGCCGCGGCCACCGCGGGGGACCTGGCCGAGTCCATGATCAAGCGCGAACTCGGGGTCAAGGACATGAGCAGCATTCTCCCCGGACACGGCGGGGTGATGGACCGGCTCGACTCGATCGTCTTCGCCTCGCCGGTGGCCGTTATCCTTTTCGCCGCTGTCGCCGGAGCTTAACCGCGGCCGGACCGCACCCCCCGGGCACCTACAATGGTGCCGAGCAACCCAGCCGAACGGCATCGAAGGAAACAGAGTTACAGTGGACATTCAGCGTCAGATTCCTGCGTCTTTTGACCGGGTGCAGCGGAGCCAGTACGGCTACAACGCCAAGCAGGTCGATCAGTTCCTGGAGCGTGCACGGGTGTCATTCGAAGCACCTGCCGCGGCGGCGCGCCCGGTCAAGAGTGCGGACGTCCGCTCTGTCTCGTTTGATCCGGTCAAGGGCGGGTATGCGGCAGCCGCCGTCGACGCTGCACTGGACCGCCTGGAAGACGCCCTAGCCCGGCGCGAACGCGATGAACTCGTCGAGGCACGCGGCGAGGAAGCCTGGCTCCGTGAAATCGGCCGGTTGGCCGGCGTGCTCCGCGGCCGGTTGCACCGTCCGGACGGCGAGCGGTTCCGCCGGCCCGCCAAGGCCAAGGTCCGCAGCTACAACACGGCCGACGTCGACAAACTCTGCCGCGAACTCATCGGCTATCTCGAAGAAGACACGCCGTTGAGCGTCGACAACGTCCGGCGGGCAGTGTTCCGTCCCGCCGTCGGCCGTGACGGCTATGAGGAAAGCCAGGTGGATGCCTTCCTGGACCGCGTCGTCGAACTCATGGCTGCGATCGACTGACCCTCCGGGGGCCTCAGCGTTCGGTGGCGAGCGGCCGCTCCGGCGTGTGGAGCCGGGTCATCAGCCGGGTCAGCGTCCGCGGCACCCGGTTCGCCGTCGCCCGTGAGACCAGGACCATCACGGCGAAGGCGGCCGGGACGGTCCACGCGGCAGGCACGGCGAGCCACTGCGGCGCAGCCGCCCCGCCAAGGACCTGCCCGGCAATCAACGCGCCGCCGCACAGCATGCCGCCGGTCACCATTCCGGCGATTGCCCCGACGTCCGTCAGGCCGCGCCACCAGATGCCAAGCAGCAGCACAGGACAGATTGTGGACGCCGTGAAGGCGAACACGAGCCCGACGCTCCCGGCGAGGGCCTGCGATTGCGTCAGCAGGGCGATCCCCAGCGGGACGACGGCGGAGAGCACCGCCGCGAGCTGAAATCCGCGCACGCCTCCGCCCAGGACGTCCTGGCTGATAACTCCGGCCAGTGAGACCACGAGGCCTGAGGTTGTGGACAGGAAGGCGGCGAAGGCCCCGGCGACGACGAGGGCGGAGAGCAGGTCTCCGGCCAGCCCTTCGATCAACCGACCCGGCAGCAGCAGCACCAGTGCGTCGGCCTGTCCGCTGCGGGCCAGATCCGGGGTAAACGTCCGTCCGATCAGCCCGAGTGCGGTGGGAAACAGGTAGAAGACCGACAGCAGCCCCAGCACGATCAGGGTGGTGCGCCGCGCGGTGTGTCCGTCCGGATTGGTGTAGAAACGCACCAGCACATGGGGCAGGCCCAGCGTGCCGAACAACAGGGCCACGAGCAGCGAAATCGTCTGATACGGTCCGGTCGGCGCCGCGGCCGTGGGGTTCACGGCAGCGCCCGCCGCCGGCTCCGCGCCGGTGCCGGCCAGCGCGAAGACAATAAAAAGCACCGGGACGGCCAGGGCCGTGAGCTTCAGCCAGTACTGGAATGCCTGCACAAAGGTGATGGACCGCATCCCGCCCGCGGTCACCGAAATGCAGACCACGGCGACCACGGCCGCCGGACCCACCCAGCCCGGCAACCCCGTCGTGATCCGGATCGCCAGGGCGGCGCCGTGGAGCTGCGGCACGATATACAGCCACCCCACGAGCACGACGACGAGGCTGGTCACGCGGCGGACCGCCCGTGAATCGAGGCGGGCTTCGGTGAAATCCGGAATCGTATATGCCCCGGACCGCCGCAGCGGAGCCGCCACGAACAGCAGCAGCATCAGGTAGCCGGCCGTGTAGCCGACCGGGAACCACAACGCATCCGTGCCTGAGAGCAGGATCAGCCCGGCAACGCCGAGGAAGCTGGCGGCGGAAAGGTATTCGCCGCCGATCGCCGAGGCGTTCCACCATGGACGCACGGTCCGGGAAGCAACGTAGAAGTCCCCGGTGGTCCGGGAGATCCGCAGGCCGTAGAAGCCGATGGCTGCGGTGGCGACCGAGACCGCGGCAAAAGCGGCCAGCCCGACGGCCGGGTTCACAGCCGCATCACCGGTCCCCGGCCAGGTCCCGGTAGCGGGCCTCGTTGCGGGCTGCGGTCCGGACGTAGAGCCACGCGCCCAACCCGATGACTGGATAGATTCCGGCTCCCAGCAGCACCCAGTCGAAGCGCAGTCCGGCAATGGTGGACCCGGCCAGCCCGGGAACCGTCCCCAGCAGCAGCGGGAAGCCGACCAGGATAAGCAGAAAACCTGCGGCCACCACGAGGGCCAGGCGCAGTTGGGAGCGGATCAGCGAGCGGACGAAGACCTGGCCGGCGTCGGACTCCTCCGTCGCCTCACGGGATCCGGCGGCCGCCGCGCCGGTCGCGGCGCGCACCGCAGTTCCCCGGGGCGCTGTCACCCGCACCCGGGTCACAGCTGCGGCCTGATCCGGGTCGTTCCGAGCTTCTCCCGGACGGCGGGCAGGTGACGACGGCTGATGGGCAGTTCGGCCCCGGCCACGGTGACACTGGGCCTGGCCGCGGCCAGCTTCAGATGGCTGACATGGTTCAAGGCAATGAGGTAGGAACGGTGGGTCCGCAGGAATCCCGCGTCCGCCCACTGCTGTTCGAGGTCGGCCAGCGGGACCCGGATGAGGTAGCTGGCATCGGTCGTATGCAGCCTGGCGTAGTCGCCCTGGGCCTGGACATACGTGATGTCTTCGCGGCTGATCATCCTGGTAGTGCCGCCCAGGTCCACCGTGATCATCTCCGGTGCCCGGGCGCCGTCCTTGAGCAGTTCGCTGATCCGGCCGACGGACTTCGCAAGCCGTTCGGCACGGACGGGTTTGAGCAGATAATCAACGGCGGCCAGCTCAAAAGCCTCCAGGGCACAGTCCTCGTCCGCGGTCACGAAAACAACCGCGGGCGGACGGGCGCTGCGGGAAATGACCCGGGCGATGTCCAGTCCGGACACCGCCGGCATATGGATGTCGAGGAAGACAGCGTCAACGGACTGGGTTTCCAGCGCCCGCAGGGCTTCGGCACCTGAGGTGGCGCGATGGATGATGCCGATCCGGTCGTCCCGGCCGAGCAGGAACGCAAGTTCCTCCACGGCGGGCAGCTCGTCGTCGGCGACGAGGACATTAATCATGGCTCCAGAGTACTGCCGGCGGCTCGCGGACCGCCTGCGCAGCGGGGTCAGGCATCATGCCGGGGCTGGGATTTCGGCACCCGCATCGTGATGAGGGTGCCCTCCCCGGGGGCCGTCTCGATCACGAGGCCGTGCTCATCGCCGTAAACCTGCCGAAGCCGGGCATCGACGTTCCGCAGCCCGACGTGGTCGCCGTCCGCGTGTCCGGCCAGGACGGCGCGCAGCTCCGCCGGATCCATCCCCACGCCGTCGTCCTCGATGGTGACCTCCGCGAACGCCCCGGAATCATTCGCGGTGATATTGATGTGACCCGGCCCTTCCTTCGCCTCCAGCCCGTGCCGTACCGCGTTTTCCACGAGCGGCTGAAGGCTCAGGAACGGGATCACCGTGCTCAGCACCTCAGGAGCGATCCGCAGGCTGACCTGCACGCGGTCCCCGAAGCGCGCCCGTTCCAGGAGCAGGTAGCGGTCGATGCAGCGCAGCTCTTCGGCCAGTGTGGTGAAGTCCCCGTGCCGGCGGAAAGAATAGCGGGTGAAGTCGGCGAACTCCACCACCAGTTCCCTGGCCCGCACCGGATCGGTGTTGATGAAAGAGGCGATCGCATTCAGTGAGTTGTAGATGAAGTGCGGGCTGATCTGGGCCCGGAGCGCTCGCACCTCGGCCTCCATCAGGAGGGTGCGGGAGGCCTCCAGCTCGGCCAGCTCCACCTGCGCTGCGACCCAGTCGGCCACCTCGCCCGTTGCCCGGACCAGTCCTGCGCCGGCCGCGGGCGCGAAGGCTGCCACGGCACCCACCACCCGGTCCCCGGCTTTGATCGGTGCGATCACGACGGCGCGCTCGACGTCGGGCGGAAGCGTCCCGGCGCCGGCGCCTCCGGCCAGCAACTGAAGCTCTCCGGCCGGAATCACGGCGGTCTGCCCGTCAGCCAGGACTCTTGCCGCGAGACCCATCAGGGCAGGCCGGAGCTCCTCGACTGCGCCGTCCCAGGCGAGGACCGCGTCGGTATTCGTGATCGCCAGGGCATCGCTGCCGAGCAGCCCGCGCAACTGTTTGCTGGCCTTGGCCGCGCCTGCCGGCGTCAGGCCGCTACGCAGATGCTGTCCCGCCCGGGAAGCGGCATGCAGTGTCCGGTACGTGGCCTGCTCAGCATCGGTGCCCAGCTCCCGGAACGATCGCAGGATCCGCAGTCCGACGGCAGCGACGACGGCAACCGCCATGGCGATCACGGCGACGGCAGCAGCGTTGTACAAGGCAGAGTCCGGCATGAGGCCCAGCGTATCGCGGTGTCCGCCGCGCGGAGGCCGCCTCCCGTCCGGGCCACCCGCGGCCCCTGCCCGGACGCCGCTCGGCGCAGCATCCGGACCGCTGGGCGACGAAGGGTGCACCTGCGCTGGAATGTTACCCCCGCCACACCGCAGAGTGATTGGAGTCACATTGACGCCGGGGGCTGTGCAGTCGATGTCGACTCACCCCGTCTCAAAGAGGAGGAACGATGGGTCACGATGCCCACGAAACGGACGCCGCGGCGGCCGTGGACTTCACGGAGGTCCAGTCGACGGAGCGGTTCCAGGAACTTCGCAAACGTCACCGCAGCTTTGTCTTCCCGATGGCCATAGCCTTCCTGCTCTGGTACTTCGCCTATGTCCTGCTGGCCGACTACGCTGCCGGCTTTATGTCGATCAAGCTCTGGGGCAACATCAACATCGGCCTGGTCCTTGGCCTGCTGCAGTTTGTGTCCACGTTTGCGATCACGGGCTGGTACGTCAGCTACTCCAACCGGAAGCTGGATCCGATCGCCGCCGAGATCCGGCACGAGATCGAGGGGCGCGGCTTCGACAAGTCCGGCATCACGACGAGCGGAGCAGCGAAATGACCGTACTGATTCCGGCGGCCGTCAACGTCGCCGCCCTCAAAGAGACCACGCTGCTGAACATGGCCATCTTCGGCGTGTTCGTCGCCGTCACCATGGTGATCGTCCTCCGGGCCAGCCGGAACAACAAAACAGCGGCCGACTACTACGCCGCGGGACGCTCGTTCAGCGGGTCGCAGAACGGCACCGCCATCGCCGGCGACTACCTTTCGGCAGCGTCCTTCCTCGGCATCACCGGCGCCATCGCCATCAACGGCTATGACGGCTTTATGTACTCCATCGGCTTCCTCGTCGCCTGGCTCGTCGCCCTGCTGCTCGTCGCCGAACTGCTCCGCAACACCGGCAAATTCACGATGGCCGATGTCCTCTCGTTCCGGCTCCAGCAGCGTCCGGTACGCATCGCGGCCGCGATCTCCACTCTCGCTGTCTGCTTCTTCTACCTCCTGGCCCAGATGGCCGGCGCAGGCAGCCTGATCTCCCTGCTCCTGGGCATCAGTGACTGGGGCGGCCAGGCGCTCGTGATCATCGTCGTCGGCGCCCTGATGATCATGTACGTCCTGATCGGTGGCATGAAGGGCACCACCTGGGTCCAGATCATCAAGGCCATCCTGCTGATTGCCGGCGCCGCGGTCATGACCTTCTGGGTCCTCGCGATCTACGGCTTCAACCTCTCCGACCTCCTGGGCGGCGCGGTGGAAACCTCGAAGAACCCGAACATCCTCAACCCGGGGCTGCAGTACGGCAAGTCCGAAACGTCCAAACTCGACTTCATGTCCCTCGGCCTGGCCCTGGTTCTGGGCACCGCCGCCCTGCCGCACGTACTGATGCGCTTCTACACGGTTCCGACCGCCAAGGAAGCCCGTAAATCCGTCGTCTGGTCCATCTGGCTGATCGGCTTGTTCTACCTGTTCACCCTGGTCCTGGGCTACGGCGCAGCGGCGCTCGTCGGGGCCGAGACCATCAAGTCCGCCCCGGGCGGCGTCAACTCCGCCGCTCCGCTGCTGGCCTTCTACCTCGGCGGTCCGCTGTTGCTGGGCTTCATTTCAGCGGTGGCCTTCGCCACCATCCTGGCCGTCGTCGCCGGGCTCACCATCACCGCAGCGGCATCCTTCGCTCATGACATCTACGCCAGCGTCATCGCCAAGGGCAAGGCCGACGCCGCCACGGAGGTCAAGGTGGCCCGCCGGACCGTTGTGGTGATCGGGGTCCTCGCCATCGTCGGCGGCATCTTCGCCAACGGCCAGAACGTGGCGTTCCTGGTGGCGCTCGCCTTTGCCGTCGCGGCGTCGGCGAACCTGCCCACCATCATCTACTCGCTGTTCTGGCGAAAGTTCACCACCCAGGGCGCCATCTGGAGCATGTACGGCGGTCTGGCTTCGGCCATCATCCTGATCGCACTGTCCCCGGTGGTGTCCGGAGCCAAGACCTCGATGATCCAGGGCGCGAACTTTGCGATCTTCCCGCTGAACAACCCCGGCATTGTTTCCATCCCGCTCGCCTTCTTCCTGGGCTGGCTTGGTACGGTGCTGGACAAGCGGACGGAAGACGCCGCCAAGCAGGCCGAAATGGAAGTCCGTTCCCTCACCGGGGTCGGCGCCGAGAAGGCTACCGACCACTAATCACCGGATAACCCACCGGCCTCCGGGCGGCGGGCGGAATTACCAACAGGGGCTCCCACCGGGGCCCCTGTTGGCGTCCGGGGCTGCCGGCCAGTGCTCGGAAGGGTGAGTGCTCGGAAGGGTCAGCGCTCGACGGGTCCGCGTTCGAGCAGGGGCTGGATCCGGAACGGGATCAATTCGCCCATGGCCAGTGCCGTGTCGGTGCGATCGATGCCGTCGCAGGCCAGGATCTTGCCGTTGATCCGGAACAGGTCCTCGGCGTCGCGGGCCACCACACGCAGGAGCAAATCGGCCGATCCGGTCAGGCCGTAGCCCTCCAGGATCTCCGGGATGCCGGCCAGCTCCAGCGCCAGCCTGCCCAGTTTCTGCTGCTGGACATGCACCGAAATGAAGGCCATCAGCGGGTAGCCCAGCGAAGCCGGATTGATGCGGCGCTCGAACGAGAGAAATGCGTGCTTCTTTTCCAGCCCGGCCATCCGGGCCTGCACGGTGTTCCGCGACAGGCCCAGCTTCTGCGCGAGAGCCACGACCGTGCGCCGCGGATCGTGGGCCATGGCCGAAAGCAGCCGGGTGTCAGTGCCATCCAAGGGTTGCATAATGCGCAAGATTAGCACGTAGGCAATGCCCCATACAGTGCATAATGCTCAGTTTGGGGGGAACCAGTTGTGCCGGATGATGCGTGTGAGTAGGGTCACAAGTATCCGGGCAACGTCGCCCGGGAGGCTGGCGCGGAACGGGATCACGAGTCCCGGCAGTGCCGGTCACGCAACGTCAGAAGGTGGCGGACAACGTGTTTACCGACGACGCGGGCAAGGGCGGCACAGCCGCCGGCGGCCCGGGAAATTCTGCAGAACCCAACCGGCGGACCGGCGGGGACCTGGTCCAGCTGATCACGCCCGCGGGCGAGCGCATCAGCCATCCCGAGTTTGACCCCTGGCTTCAGGATGTCAGCGACGAGCAGTTGTGCTCGCTCTATGAGGACATGGTGGTCATCCGGCGGATCGACACGGAAGCGACCGCCTTGCAACGCCAGGGTGAACTCGCCCTCTGGCCTCCTTTGCTCGGCCAGGAAGCCTCCCAGATCGGCTCGGTGCGGGCCCTGCGCGAGGATGACTTCATCTTCCCCAGCTACCGCGACAACGGCGTGGTGTATTGCCGCGGGGTGGACCTGACGGACATCGTCCGGGTCTGGCGCGGCAACGCCTCCTCCGGCTGGGATCCCTATTCAATCAATGTGGCTACCCCGCAGATCATCATCGGCGCCCAGACCCTGCACGCCACCGGCTACGCCATGGGCATCCAGAACGACGGCGCCGACTCGGTGGCCGTTGCGTACTTCGGTGACGGCGCGACGAGCGAAGGCGACGTCAGCGAGGCCATGGTCTTCGCCGCGAGCTTCCAGTCCCCGGTGATCTTCTTCTGCCAGAACAACCATTGGGCCATCTCCGAACCGGTGACATTGCAGTCCCACATCCAGCTCGCGGACCGGGCGGCCGGCTTCGGCATCCCGAGCGTACGGGTGGACGGCAACGATGTCCTGGCCGTGATGGCCGCTACCCGGATGGCGGTGGACCGGGCCCGCCGCGGCGGCGGACCGACGTTCATCGAGGCAGTCACCTACCGGATGGGCCCGCACACGACGGCGGACGACCCCACCCGCTACCGCGACGCCAACGAGCTCGAGGACTGGGCCGGCAAGGACCCGATTGCCCGGCTGAAGTCCCTGCTTGCGGGCAAGGGGCTGCTCAGCGAGGCACTCGAAACCGGAGTCTCAGCCAAAGCCGACGCCGTGGCCAAGGAAATGCGCGCCGGCTGCATCGGTATGGCCGAACCTGAGCCGCTGGACATCTTCAAGCACGTCTACAGCACCCCCCACTCCGTGCTTGACCGCCAGCAGGAGCATTACTCACGCTACCTGGCGTCCTTCGATGATCCCTCCGAGGCCGCTGCCGCCGACGGCGGCGACCAATATTCCAGCTACGTGGCCTCCACCGGCGATCCCGACGAGGCCGCTTCCGAAGAAGGTGCACGCTGATGACGCAGATGACTTTCGCCCGAGCAATCAATTCGGGCCTGCGCAAGTCCCTCGAGCATGATCCCAAGGTGGTCCTCCTGGGCGAGGACATCGGGACCCTCGGCGGCGTGTTCCGTGTGACGGACGGACTGCAGAAAGACTTCGGGAAGCACCGGGTCGTGGACACGCCGCTCGCGGAATCCGGCATCATGGGCACCGCCGTCGGCCTGGCCTACCGCGGCTACCGCCCGGTGGTGGAGATCCAGTTCGACGGCTTCATCTACCCCGGGTTCGACCAGATCGTCTGCCAGGTCGCCAAACTCCACTACCGGACCCAGGGCGCGGTGAAGATGCCCATCACCATCCGTGTCCCGTTCGGCGGCGGCATCGGTTCGCCCGAGCACCACTCCGAATCACCGGAAGCGTATTTCACACACACCTCCGGCCTGCGGGTGGTCAGCGTCTCCAACCCGCAGGATGCCTACACGATGATCCAGCAGGCCATCGCCTCCGATGACCCGGTCCTGTACTTCGAACCCAAGCGCCGCTACCACGACAAGGGCGAGGTGGATGAGTCCCGCGACCTGTCCGCCGCGCTGTCCATGGAACAGGCACACGTCGTGACCGAGGGCAAAGACGTAACACTCGTGGCGTACGGACCGCTCGTCAAAACCGCCCGCGATGCCGCCCTGGCCGCCGAAGACGACGGCATTTCCGTCGAGGTCATTGACCTGCGGTCGCTGGCGCCGGTGGACTTCGCGACCGTTGAGGCGTCCGTGCGGAAGACCGGCCGGCTCGTCATCACCCATGAGGCAGGCCAGTCCGGCGGTGTCGGCGCTGAGGTGGCCGCCAGCATCACCGAACGCTGCTTCTACCACCTGGAAGCGGCGCCGGTCCGGGTCACCGGCTTCGACATCCCGTACCCCTACTCCAAGCTGGAAATGCACCATCTGCCGGGCCTGGACCGGATCCTGGACGGGGTCGACCGTGCCATGGGCCGCCCGAACTCCCTGAGCGGGCTGGAAGGATGAGCGCGACCATGATCAAGGAATTCAGGCTCCCGGATCTCGGTGAAGGCCTCACCGAATCGGAAATCGTCAGCTGGAAGGTCGGGGTGGGGGATACCGTCGCGCTCAACCAGGTCATTGCCGAGGTGGAGACGGCCAAGGCCGTAGTGGAACTACCGTCCCCGTTCGCGGGAGTCGTCACCGCCCTGCACGAGCAGCCGGGCAGCGTGGTGGAGGTCGGCAAGCCGATCGTCTCTTTCGAGATTGAGGACGACGGCGCCGGCGCGGGCAAGCGGGAGCCGAACCTGGTGGGTTACGGGGCGGTTCTTGAGCACACGGGCCGGCCGGCCCGCCGCGCCCGCAGCCTCGGCGCAACCGCCGCGGTGCCCGCACCTGCTGCGGCGCCTGCGCCCGCATGAATCCGCGCCCGCCCGGTGCCTGCGCCGGCGTCACGCCGGCCTAGCCTGCAGCGGCACCGGTGGCGGCGGAGCGGCCCGCAGATGCGCCGACTGAGCGGCCGCGGTCCACGCCGCCGGTCCGCAAACTCGCCAAGGACCTCGGCGTCGACCTGGCCGCCGTGACCGGGACGGGGGAGCGCGGGCTCATTACCCGCGAGGATGTCCGGAACTTTGTGGGCGGCGGGGATCTGCCCGCGGCGGCCCACGGCCTGGCCGCCGGACCCGCCGCCGGGGCGCCCGGCCGCGCAGGCACGGAGGCCGGGGAGCAGCGTGGAACGCAGCAACGGGAGACCCGCACCGCCATCCGGGGAGTCCGCAAGCTCACCGCCGCCGCGATGGTGGCCAGCGCTTTCACAGCACCCCACGCCACGGAGTTCCTGACCATCGACGTGACACCGACGATGGAGCTGCTGGCCAGGCTCAAAGCCAACCGGGCGTATGCCGGCCTCAAACTCACTCCGCTGACCCTGGTGTCCAAAGCCGTGCTGATCGCGCTGCGCAACCACCCGGCGCTCAACTCGCGCTGGGACGAGGACCGCCAGGAGATCGTCCAGTTCAACTACGTGAACCTGGGGATCGCCGCCGCGACGCCCCGAGGCCTGACGGTGCCGAACATCAAGGACGCTGACCGGATGTCCCTCGTGGAGCTCTCCACCGCCCTGACCGGACTCACCGACATGGCCCGCGCCGGCAAGTCCAGCACCGCGGACCTGTCCGGAGGCACCATTTCCATCACCAATATCGGCGTCTTCGGCATCGACGCCGGCACCCCGATCCTCAACCCCGGGGAGGCGGCCATCCTCGCCGTCGGCGCCGTCCGGAACATGCCGTGGGAGTACCGCGGTGAAGTCGCCCTGCGCCAGGTCATGACGCTGAGCCTCTCGTTCGACCACCGGCTCGTCGACGGCGAGCAGGGATCCCGGTTCCTGCAGGACCTCGGCGCGTTGCTCGCCGATCCGGGAATGGCCATGGCCATGGCCTAGCCGCGTCCGGCGGCGCTGGTCAGGAGTCCCGGCCGGCCGGGGCCAGCAGCGCCGCCATCGCCATGGCCTGCAGCAGCGGCCCGGCCCGCCGGGCCGCGATCCGGTGCCCCTGGGCACGGACGGAGTGCGGGGTCGAGTTGATCAGCCCGAAGGTCGCATGGGCCCGCATCCGGAGCTCGGCATGCTCGGTGTCCGGATGGATCCCGGCCAGGACCTGGACCCAGAGTTCCACATAGCTGCGCTGCAGGCTGCGGACCTCGGACTGGTCGGCGGCGGCAAGGTTGCTGAAGTCCTGGTCCTGGACCCGGATGACGTCCGGATTCCGCAGGGCAAAATCGACGTGGAACGCGACCAGGCGGCCCAGGGCGGCGGTGCCGCCGGCATCGGCGACGACCCGGCGGCCGCCGTCGAGCAGGTTCTCGCTGACGCTGAGCAGCAGGGCACCCAGGACGGCCTGCTTGCCGGAGAAATGCCGGTAGACGGCCGGGCCGCTGACTCCCGCCGACGCGCCGAGATCCTCCAGTGAAACCCGGTGGAACCCCTCGGCGGCGAACAGGGCAGCCGCCGCCGCGAGCAGGGCCTGCCGGCGGCTTTCCTTGGCCTGGCTGCGCTGGGTCGCCGGGCCTTGTCCGGTTGTCTGGCTGGGTTCCGTCACCGGCGCATCCTCACTTCAGGTACCTCGTGGTGGACATCACAGTTAATCCAGACTAACCTAAATTCCAGTTATACGGCACTAACCGAAATGGCCGGGACGCGTACGCCACGCCGGTCCCGGCGGGGGCCAGGAACGGAAGAAGTCAATGGAGACACTTGCCAGTAAGGTCGACGCGGCAAGCCCCGCTTTTGCCGCGAACCGGGACGCGCAGGCGGGGCTGGCCCGGGAGCTGAAGGACCGGCTCGCGGCCGCAGCCCTGGGTGGTCCGGCGGCTGCCAGGGACCGCCACACCGCCCGCGGGAAACTGCTGCCGCGTGAGCGCATCGACCGCCTGCTCGACGACGGCAGCCCCTTCCTGGAAATCGCGCCGCTCGCAGCCAACGGGATGTACAACGACGACTCACCCGGGGCGGGCGTCATTGCCGGGATCGGACTGGTCCACGGCCGCCAGGTCCTGGTCATCTCCAACGACGCCACGGTCAAGGGCGGAACGTACTACCCCATGACCGTGAAGAAGCACCTCCGGGCCCAGGAAATCGCGCTGGAGAACCGGCTCCCGTGTATCTACCTCGTGGATTCGGGCGGCGCCTTCCTGCCCAAGCAGGACGAGGTGTTCCCGGACAAAGACCATTTCGGCCGGATCTTCTTCAACCAGGCGAAGATGTCCGCGGCCAAGATCCCGCAGATCGCCTCGGTGATGGGCTCCTGCACCGCCGGCGGCGCCTACGTTCCCGCGATGAGCGATGAAACCGTGATCGTCCGCAACCAGGGCACGATCTTCCTGGGCGGCCCGCCGCTGGTGAAGGCCGCGATCGGCGAGATTGTGAGCGCCGAAGAACTAGGCGGCGGCGAGGTGCACTCAACGATCTCCGGCGTCACCGACCACCTGGCCGAAAACGATGAGCATGCCCTCCAGATCGTCCGCGACATCGTCGAGACCCTGCCGCTGCCTGCGGCCCCGGCCTGGGACATGGAGGCCGCCGTCGAACCGGCTGCGGATCCGGAGGAGCTCTACGGGGCCGTCCCCACGGATGTCAACGCACCCTATGACGTGCGCGAGGTTATTGCGCGGCTCGTGGACGGCAGCCGCTTCCACGAGTTCAAGAAGAACTACGGCACCACCCTGGTGACCGGGTTCGCCCGGCTGCACGGCCATCCGGTGGGCATCGTGGCCAACAACGGCGTGCTGTTCAGCGAGTCCTCGCTCAAGGGTGCCCATTTCATCGAGCTTTGCGACCAGCGCGGCATTCCGCTGCTTTTCCTGCAGAACATCTCCGGCTTTATGGTCGGCAAGGACGCCGAACACGGCGGCATCGCCCGGAACGGCGCCAAGATGGTCACGGCCGTCGCCACCGCCCGGGTACCCAAGCTGACGGTGGTGATCGGCGGGTCCTTCGGCGCCGGCAACTACTCGATGTGCGGCCGGGCCTACTCGCCGCGGTTCCTCTGGATGTGGCCGGCGGCCCGGATCTCCGTGATGGGCGGCAGCCAGGCCGCCAGCGTCCTGGCGACCGTCAAGCGGGACCAGTACGAAGCCCGCGGCGAGGACTGGCCCGCTGAGGCTGAAGAGGACTTCAAGGCCCCCATCCGGGAGCAGTACGAGGACCAGGGCAGCCCGTACTATTCCACCGCGCGGCTCTGGGACGACGGCGTCATTGACCCCGCGGACACCCGCACCGTCCTGGGACTGGCGCTCGACGTCGTCTCCCGTACCCCGCTGCCGGAGACCTCCTTCGGCCTGTTCCGGATGTGAGCCAGCCATGACGACTTCCCTGACCAATACCGGCTCCACGCCGCACCCATCGCCTGCCGCCCCTTTGTTCAGCACCGTGCTGGTGGCCAACCGGGGGGAGATCGCCTGCCGCGTGATCCGCACCCTGCGCGCCCTGGGGATCCGCTCCGTGGCCGTCTATTCTGACGCCGACGCCGGGGCCCGGCACGTGCGGGAGGCCGACGTTGCGGTCCGGATCGGCCCGGCCGCGGCCACCGAGAGCTACCTCAAGATCGAGGCCATCCTCCAGGCCTGCCGCGACACGGGAGCCGAAGCCGTACACCCCGGCTACGGCTTCCTGAGCGAAAACGCCGACTTCGCCCGCGCCCTGGCCGCCGCCGGCATCACCTTTATCGGGCCCGGCGTGGAATCCCTGAACGTCATGGGGGACAAGATCCGCTCCAAGAACCACGTCTCCGGCTACGGCGTCCCTGTGGTGCCCGGCATCGCCGAGCCGGGCATGACCGACGCGCAGCTGATCGAGGCGGCGCCCGGCGTGGGCTTCCCGCTGCTGATCAAGCCCTCCGCCGGCGGCGGCGGCAAGGGCATGCACAGCGTGGAAGACCCGGCGGAGCTGGCCGCCACGCTGGCTACTGCACGGCGCGTCGCGGCCAGTGCCTTCGGCGACGACACCCTCTTCCTGGAACGGCTCGTCACGGCGCCGCGGCACATCGAGGTGCAGGTCCTGGCGGACAACCACGGCAATGTCATCCACCTGGGGGAGCGCGAATGCTCGCTGCAGCGCCGGCACCAGAAGGTCATCGAGGAAGCCCCGTCGCCGCTGCTGGAATCCCTGCCCGACGGCGCCGCCATCCGCGCGCGGCTCGGCGAGGCCGCCTGCAACGCCGCCCGCAGCGTCAACTACGCCGGCGCCGGCACCGTGGAGTTCCTGGTCTCCGACACCGCACCGGACGATTTCTTCTTTATGGAAATGAACACCCGGCTCCAGGTCGAACACCCTGTCACGGAGATGGTCACGGGCATCGACCTCGTCGAATGGCAGGTCCGGATCGCGGCCGGTGAAGTGCTCACCGTGGCCCAGGACGATCTCGCCCTGACCGGACATGCCGTGGAAGCCCGGATCTACGCCGAAATCCCGGAGCGGAACTTCCTGCCCTCCACCGGCACCGTGCAGCTGCTCCGGGAGCTGCCCGGCCACGCGCAGCGGCCCGGGGCGCCGGCCCGCATCGAGGTGGAGACCTCCGGCGGCCGCATCCGGGTCGACTCCGCCCTGGTCGAAGGACTCGACATCTCCGCCAACTATGACCCGATGATCGCCAAGGTCATCGCCTGGGGCCAGGACCGCGCCGCGGCACTGGACACCCTCGACGCCGCGCTGGCCACCTACACGGCGCTTGGGATCGACACCAACGTCGAGTACCTGCGGCTGCTCATCAACGACGCCGACGTCCGCGCCGGCCACCTCGACACCGGACTCATTGAACGCAAAATGCCGGAGTTCAGCTTCCGCCGCGTCGATGAAGCAGAACTCGTCGCCGCCGCCCTGTTCGTCCTGGCCCGGCAACTGCAGGAGGAAACCACCCCGCCCGCGCCGGGCCCGTGGCAGCGGCGGGACGGCTGGCGCCTCGGCAGGCAGGCCCCGCGCCGGGTCAGCCTCGGCACGCCCGACGGCGGCGTGGCCACCGTGGCCGTCACCGTCACCGTCACCACGCCAGCGCCCGCTCCGGACTCCCCGGTGCCTCCGGGAGCCCGCCCGCTGACCGTTTCCGTGGACGTCGGACCGGAACGGACGGCATCGCTGCACCACGAATTCCGCAGGCAGGTGGTGCTTAGCCTGGCCGGGGAGACCCGGGCCTACACCATCGCCCCCCTCTTCGAGGGCCCCGCTGCCCCGACCCCGAGCCATCCGGAGGCGGGCATACCGACCGGTCTCTTCCTCGGTAACGAGGGGTGGTCCTGCCGGCTGGAGGTGCTGACCCGCGAGACCCGGCTCGCCCGGCTGCTCGACGCCGTCGAACGCGTTGAAGGAGACACGGACCCGGCGGTGCGCTCCCCGATGCCCGGCACCGTGGTCTCGGTCCCCGTCGCGAGCGGCGATGCCGTCCAGGCGGGCCAGGTGCTGCTCTCGGTCGAAGCGATGAAGATGGAGCACCAACTCCTGGCGCCCCTGGCCGGCACCGTCCACCTCAGTCTCAGCCTGAGCCCCGGCGACCTGGTCGCCGCCGGCCAAGTCCTCGCCACCATCCACCCCGAACCAACCCGCCCCGCAGCAGATGCAGTTTCGACAAAGGAGTCACCCGATGCCCAACTTTGAACTCAGTGAGGAATACCAGGACCTCAGCGACTCCGTCCGCGAATTCGCCGACGAGGTCGTGGCCCCGGTCTCCGCCAAACACGACGAAGAGCACAGCTTCCCCTACGAAATCGTCGCCCAGATGGCGGAGATGGGCCTCTTCGGACTGCCCTTCCCGGAGGAATTCGGCGGCATGGGCGGGGACTACTTCGCCCTCGCCCTCGCCCTCGAGCAGCTCGGCCGGGTGGACCAGTCGGTCGCCATCACCCTCGAGGCCGGGGTCTCCCTCGGCGCCATGCCGATCCACCGCTTCGGCACCGAGGCCCAAAAACAGGAATGGCTTCCCCTGCTGGCGTCCGGAAAGGCGCTCGCCGGCTTCGGCCTGACCGAGCGCGAAGCCGGGTCCGACGCCGGCGGAACCAAGACCACGGCCCGGCTCGCGGACGGACACTGGAGGATCAACGGCAACAAGGAGTTCATCACCAACTCCGGCACCGACATCACCCGCCTGGTCACTGTCACGGCGGTGACCGGCGAGGAACAGCGTCCCGACGGCAGCACCAAAAAGGAAATCTCCACGATCCTGGTGCCCACTGATACGCCGGGGTTCACGGCGGAGAAGGCGTACAACAAAGTGGGCTGGAACGCCTCGGACACCCACCCCCTGACCCTCGAGGACGTCCAGGTTCCGGAGGCCAACCTGCTGGGCGAGCGGGGCCGCGGCTACGCAAACTTCCTCTCCATCCTGGATGAGGGCCGGATTGCGATTGCCGCCCTGGCCGTCGGCGCCGCCCAGGGCTGCGTGGACCAGTCGGTGAAATATGCCAAGGAACGCAGCGCCTTCGGGCAGAACATCGGCCAGTACCAGGCGATCTCGTTCAAGATCGCCCGCATGCAGGCCCGCGCCCACACCGCCCGCCTCGCGTACTACGATGCGGCGTCCCGGATGCTCGCCGGGAAGCCGTTCAAGACCGAAGCCGCCATCGCTAAGATGGTCGCAGGCGAGGCGGCCATGGACAACGCGCGGGATGCCACCCAGGTATTCGGCGGCTATGGCTTCATCAACGAGTTCACCGTGGCACGCCACTACCGCGACTCCAAGATCCTGGAAATCGGTGAAGGCACCACGGAGGTCCAGTTGATGCTGATCGCCCGCGAACTGGGACTCTAACCCGGCCCAGTTGCCCAAGCCAGCACCGGCCGGGCCAGTCCAGGCCTGAAAGGATCAACGATGATTAACAAGGTTGTCCCCACCGCAGCGGAGGCCGTGGCCGACATCGGCGACGGCGCCTCCCTGGCCGTGGGCGGGTTTGGTCTGTGCGGCATTCCCGTGGCCCTGATCGATGCCCTGCACCGGCAGGGGGCAACGGACCTGGAGACCGTCAGCAACAACTGCGGCGTGGACGACTGGGGCCTGGGGATCCTGCTGCGGGACGGCCGGATCCGGCGCACCGTGAGTTCTTATGTGGGGGAGAACAAGGAGTTTGCCCGGCAGTACCTCGCCGGCGAACTTGAAGTTGTCCTCACCCCGCAAGGCACCCTGGCCGAAAAGCTCCGGGCCGGCGGCGCCGGCATTCCGGCGTTTTTCACCCCGGCAGGCGTCGGCACCCAGGTCTCCGAAGGCGGCCTGCCGCAGAAGTACGACGCCGCCGGCAACGTCGCCATCGCCTCGGCACCCAAGGAAGTGCGCCGCTTCGGTGGCGCCGAGTACGTCCTGGAGGAATCCCTGACCCCGGACTTCGGGCTGGTCCACGCCTGGAAGGGCGACCGCCACGGCAACCTCGTCTTCCACGCCACGGCGATGAACTTCAACCCGCTGTGCGCCATGGCAGGGAAGATCACCATCGCCGAGGTCGAGGAACTTGTGGAACCGGGCGATCTGGACCCGGAACACGTCCACGTTCCGGGCATCTTCGTCCAGCGGGTGGTCCTCGCGCCCGCAGTGGAGAAACGGATCGAAAAGCGGACCGTTGCGGTGCCCCCGTCCGGCGGCCGCCGTGACGCAACAGAGCCGGCAGGAGCCTAGCCATGGAATCAAACAAGCTTACGGACGCCCCGCCCCGGCCCGAAGCCGTGCGGCACGAATACCGGCTCGCCGCCGTCGACCATCCCGGCAGCCCGGACGAAAAAGGCTGGACGCGGAACGAACTGGCCGCCCGGGTAGCGCAGGAACTGCACAACGGCCAGTACGTGAACCTTGGCATCGGGATGCCCACCCTGATCCCCAACTACATCCCGGCCGGTGTCGAAGTGGTGCTGCATTCGGAAAACGGCCTGCTCGGCGTCGGCCCCTACCCGGACGAAGACGAGGTCGATCCCGACCTGATCAACGCCGGGAAGGAAACCGTCACGGTGAACCAGGGCGCGGCCTTTTTCGACTCCGCGGCGTCCTTCGGCATGATCCGCGGCGGCCACGTCGACGTGGCCGTGCTCGGCGCCATGGAAGTGGCCGCCAACGGGGACCTGGCCAACTGGATGATCCCCGGGAAAATGGTCAAGGGCATGGGCGGTGCCATGGACCTGGTGTTCGGGGCCAAAAAGGTGATCGTCATGATGGAGCACGTCGACCGGAACGGCCGGCCCAAGATCGTCGAGCGCTGCACCCTGCCCCTGACAGGCAGGGCGTGCGTGGACCGGATCATCACCGACCTTGCCGTGATCGACGTCGTCACCGAGGGCGGGGCGTCCCGCCTGGTGCTGCGCGAACTCGCCCCGAACGTCACCGCAGAGGACGTCGCCGCGGCGACCGGCGCCGAACTCTTCGAAGAAGACCAGGAACTGACAGTATGACCGGCAACGGCGAAGCGGCCCGGGTCATCGAACAGCGCGGCCTGTACTTCGATGAACTCGAAGAGGGCGTCCTCTACGCACACCGGCCGGGCCGGACCGTCACCGAAACGGACAACGTACTCTTCACCACCATGACCATGAACACCCAGGCGCTGCACCTGGACGCCGCATGGAGCGCAGGCCAGCCCTTCGGCCAGCGGCTGATGAACTCCATGTTCACGCTCGCCACCATGGTGGGGCAGTCCGTGACGCAATTGACCCAAGGCACCATCATCGCCCAACTGGGCCTGACGGACGTGTCGTTTCCGCATCCGCTCTATCACGGCGACACGCTCTACACGGAAACCGCCGTCACGGGGAAGCGGCTCTCAGCCTCCCGCCCGGGCCAGGGCATCGTGACCATGAAACATACCGGCCGCAACCAGCACGGGGACGTTGTGGCGCTTGCGACCCGCAGCTGCCTGATGTGGACGCGCGACGCTCACGCCGAGGCGCAGAAACCGCCGCACAAGAGGACAATGAACGCATGAGTCTATTGATGGGTCCGGCCCTGCTGTTCTGCCCTGCCGATCGTCCCGAGCGCTACCAGAAGGCTGCCGAACGGTCCGATGCCGTGATTATCGATCTCGAAGACGCTGTCGCCCCCGCCGACAAACAGCGGGCCCGGGGCGCCATCCTCGCGCAGGTCGGCGCCAACGGCGACGTCCCCGAACTCGATCCGAGCCGGACCATCATCCGGGTCAACCCGGCCGGCACGGAGGAGTTCGAGAAGGACCTGCACTGCCTCAAGCACACCCCGTACCGGCACCTCATGCTGGCCAAGGCCGAGGACCCTTCCCAGCTGAAGGAGCTCGCGGACTACAGCGTGGTGGCGCTCTGCGAGACCGCCGCGGGCATCCTGAACGCCGCCGCGATCGCCGCCGAGCCGAACGTGACGGGCCTGATGTGGGGCGCCGAAGACCTGATCGCATCCCTCGGCGGAACGTCAAGCCGGACCGGCGAGGGCGAGTACCGGGCCGTCGCCCTGCACGCCCGCTCCACCGTGCTGCTGGCCGCGCGTGCGTTCGGCAAAGAGGCCATCGACTCCGTCTACGTCAATATTCCGGACCTCGACGGGCTGGCGCGTGAGGCCCACGACGCCGTCGCGTCCGGGTTCGGCGCCAAGGCCTGCATCCACCCGGACCAGGTCGCCGTCGTCCGTGGGGCGTACGCACCGTCCGAAACCGACGTCGCCGCCGCCACCGAGCTGCTCGCCGCCGCCTCCTCCGCGGGCACGGGCGTCTTCCAGTTCCAGGGCAGGATGATTGACGGGCCCATCCTGAAACATGCCCAGTCCGTCCTCCGCCGGGCCGGGCACTGACGCACACGCGGCATTTGCCGCAAACGGCCGGAATGCGGCTCGTTAACCGGCCATTTACGGCAAACGGAGGTTACCGGCCCCGCCTCAGGGCTTCCACAGGTACCGGTTCTCCGGCCGGCCGGCCGCCCCGTACCGCGGGGTCAGCCGGACGGAACCCTGGGCTGCCAGGTATTCCAGATAGCGCCGGGCACTGACCCGGGACAAGCCGAGCTGCAGCGCCATCCCCGCCGCGGAGACATCCTCCCGGCCGGACTTCAGCGCCTCGACGACGGCGTCCAGGGTGGGGCGGGAGAGGCCCTTGGGCAGGCGTGCGGCCACCAGGCCGGGTTCCTCCGCCCCTCCGGCCCGGACTGTCCGGCGGGACGGGGCAACGAGGCGGTCGATGTGGTCCTGGTCGAGCGGACCCGACGACAGCCCGTCGGCGAGGTCACGGCGCAGGAGCAGGTACTCATCGAGCCGGTCGTTCAGTGCCTGGGACGTGAAGGGCTTGACCAGATAGTGCAGGACGCCGCCTGCCATCGCCCCGCGGACTGTGTCCAGCTCCCGCGACGCGGTGATGACCAGCACGTCCACCGGGCGTCGGCGGTTCCGCAGGTGCTGCAGCACCTCCAGCCCGGACATGTCCGGAAGATGGATGTCCAGGAGCACAAGCTCGGGCCGCAACTCGGCCGCCAGGTCCAGGCCGTGCTGGCCCGTGTGGGCCATGCCGACCACCTCGAAGCCGCCGCGGGCCAGCAGGAAGCCGTGATGGATTCCGGCGACTGCAATGTCATCGTCGACGATGAGGGTGCGTATAGGGGTCATTGTTTTTGGAGTTCCGTCTCGTGTGTCCGCAGTACCACGGTAAAGCAGGCACCGCCCAGGTCCGAGGTTGTGACGTCGGCCCTGCCGCCCCGCCGCCGGGCCACCCGCTGCACCAATGCCAGCCCGAAACCACGGGCGTTGATGCCCTCGGCTTCCTTGCTGGTCATCCCGACGTCGAACACGGCCAGCCGCTCGGCCGCCGGTACTCCGGGTCCGTCGTCTTCGACCCGGACGGTCCGTTCGCCGTCCGGGGACTCGGTCAGCCGGATGGCGATGGTGCTGTCATAGCCGGTGGCATCCACCGCGTTGTCGATCAGGTTGCCCAGGACCGTAATCACGTCCCCGGTCCCGTCCGGCGTGCAGACCGACTCCGGGCTGACGAGGATCTCAATACCCCGTTCGGCGCATACCGTGGACTTGGCAATCAGCAGTGCCTGAACATCGGTGTCCGTAATGCCGGCGGCCGGGGGAGTGTCCATGGCAACGGCATCGCCGCGGCTGCGCCCCAGGTAGTCGATGGCCTTGGACTGCTCGCCCAGTTCCAGCAGCCCGGAGATGACGTGCAGTTTGTTCGCGAATTCGTGCGCCTGCGCCCGCAGCGCCTGGGTCACGTCCAGGGCGCCGTCGAGGTCACGCAACATGGTGTGCAGTTCGGTGCGGTCCCGCAGGATCAGGACCTTGCCGACCTCGCGGCCGTCCACCGTGGCCGCGTTGACCTTGCCCAGCAAGATCCGCTCGCCGGAGAGGACAAGCTCCTCCGTGGCGGAGCCGGCGGCCAGCAGCCGGTGGATGCCAGGCTCGAGGCAGCGCGTCGCCGGTGACCCGGTGACGTCGTCGCCGATCCCCAGCAGGCGGCGTGCCTCATCATTCACGAGGGCCACCTTGCCGTCGGCGTCGACCGCCACAAGGCCTTCGCCGAGCCCGTGCAGCATGGCGTCGCGGGTCTCCAGGAGCGCCGCGATGTCTTCGGGTTCGAGCTTGTAGATCCGCCGCCACACGAGCTTGGAGATATACATCGCCCCGAGGGACCCCAGCAGGGCCGCCCCGAGAAGCCAGCCCAGGAGCTCGGGCAGATCCTCGTGCAGGTCCTGGGCCAGGGTCGATTCCAAGACACCCACGGAGGCTGTGCCAATCACCGTGCGCCCCCCGGCGTCGTAAATCGGGACCTTCACCCGCCAGGACTCGCCGAGAGTTCCGGTCTGCGTTCCGACATAGATGTCTCCGGAGAGCGGAACGGAGGGATCGGTGGAGACGCGGCGGCCGATTTCGGCCGGGTTCGGATGTGAATGCCGGACTCCGTTCCGGTCCGTCACCACCACGTAGGTCACGGAGGAGGCCTGCCGGATGACTTCGGCGAGGGGCTGGATGGTCAGGGCCGGGGATTCGGTGTCGAAGGCGCTGACCACGGACGGCAGCCGGGCCACGCTCTCGGCGACGCCGATCAGGCGCCCCTTGTAGGCGTCGCGCAGCTGGTGCTCCTGCATCCTGATCGTGACCGCCCCGACCGCCGTGAGGACAGCCAGGACAATGCCGAGCTGCAGCGCGACCAACTGGAAGCGCAGGGGAACCTTGTGAACCATCTCACAAGTTTCCCATCCCGGGCGTTGGCGGGCGGGCGGAATCCGGGCGGAAGCCGTGACCAATATGACCACTACTACCTCTACGTCCGAATACTTCCCGCGGGTGACGGGCGCTCATAGTGTCGTCGCAGTGATCAAACGATGACGTACATCACATCTCAACGAGGAGTAACAATGACTTCGAACTTCACCCGCCGCGCAGCCCTCGCCGCCGGAGCCGCAGGCCTCGTGCTCGCCGTGTCCGCCTGCGGCGGCGGGGCCACCGGTGCCACCACCGGCCAGTCCGCCGCAGCCGAGCCGCTCAAGAAGCTGAGCATCATCGTGCCCGCGAACCCCGGCGGCGGCTGGGACCAGACCGGACGGGCGATGCAGCAGGGCCTGCAGGCGAACAACCTCGTCGGCTCAGCCCAGGTCACCAACATCGGCGGCGCCGGCGGCACCAACGGCCTCGCCAAACTGGCCACCGAGAAGGATGCCAACACGCTGATGGTCATGGGCTACGTGATGGTCGGAGCCGTGGAAACGAACGGGTCCAAGAGCCGCCTGGAAGACACGACGCCGATTGCCCGCCTGACCGAAGAACCGCTCGTTTTGGTGGTCCCGGAGTCCTCCCCGTACCAGAGCGTCCAGGACCTCGTGGCGGACATCAAAGCCAACGGCAAGGGCGTCGCCATCACCGGCGGCTCGGCCGGCGGCGCCGACCACATCCTGGCCGGCCAGATCCTCAAATCCCAAGGTGTCGAGGCGGACAAGCTGAACTACATCGGCTACTCCGGCGGCGGCGAATCCATTGCCGCCCTGCTCGGCAACAAGGTCCAGGCCGGGATCTCCGGCGTCGGCGAATACGCCGAACAGGTCAAGGCCGGCAAGGTCCGGGCGCTCGCGGTCTCCGGCAAGACGGAGGCGCCGGCCCTGCCCGGTGTCAAGCCGCTCAAGGACCAGGGCATCGACGTGGTCCTGACCAACTGGCGCGGGGTGGTCGCCCCGGGTTCCATCGACGACGCGCAGCGCGCCACACTGACCGGCCTCGTCACCGAACTGCATGACTCCGCGGACTGGAAGGCCACGCTGGCCACGAACAACTGGGACGATGCCTTCCTTGCCGGCGATGACTTCTCGACGTTCCTGACCGAGGACATCGCCAACGTCAAGACCACACTGACCGAGATCGGCCTGGTCAAGTAACAATGTCCAGCCATGTCACAACGTCCGTCCCGCGGCCCACGGGGGAGATCCTGTTTGCCCTCGTGTTCGTCAGTGTGGGCGTGGCAGGACTCCTGACGGCGGGATCCATCCCGATCCCGCCGTCGGAAACCGGAATCGGCCCGCGGGCCTTCCCCTACATCGTCTGCGGCATGCTGGTGCTCTTCGGCACCGGGATCGTCGCCCAGGTGCTGCGCGGCAGGGTCGGGCAGGCCGAGGAGGGCGAAGACCTCGATGTCAGCGCCAAGACCGACTGGGTGGCCCTGGCCAAGCTCGTCGCGTTTGTGGTGCTGCACATCTTCCTGATCGAACCCGCCGGCTGGCCCGTGGCGGCGGCCGTACTCTTCAGCGGGGCCGCATGGTCCCTGGCGGCCAGGCCGCTGTGGAAGGCGATCGGCATTTCCATCATCCTGGCCCTGGTGCTGCAGTACGTCTTCGGCGGACTGCTGGGCGTCTCGCTCCCGCCGGGCCCGCTCCTCGAGGGGGTGCCTTTCTTCCGTGGATAGTTTTATGCTGCTGCTCGAAGGATTTTCGACGGCGTTGCAGCCCGTCTACCTGCTCTACGCCCTGGGCGGCGTCTTCGTCGGCACCGCCGTCGGGGTCCTGCCCGGCATCGGCCCCGCCATGACCGTGGCGCTGCTGATGCCCATCACCTACTCGCTGGACCCGGCGGCGGCACTGATCGTCTTCGCCGGCATCTACTACGGCGGGATGTACGGCGGCTCCACCACCTCCATCCTGCTCAACACCCCGGGCGAATCCGCCTCGATCGTCACGGCGCTCGAGGGCAACAAGATGGCCAAGGCCGGCAGGGGAGCGGCGGCCCTGGCGACGGCGGCGATCGGCTCGTTCATCGCCGGCACCATCGCGACCGTGCTGCTGACCTTCCTGGCCCCCATCGTCGCGGAACTCGCCGTGGGCCTGGGCCCGGTGGACTATGTGGCGCTGATGGTGGTGGCCTTCCTGACGGTAGGTGCGCTGCTGGGCGCCTCGGTCCTGCGCGGGCTGGCCTCGCTGGCCCTCGGACTCTTCATCGGACTGGTCGGCATCGATGACAGCACTGCTCAGCAGCGCTTTACGTTCGATAACCCGAACCTGGTCGACGGCATCGACATGGTCCTCGTCGCCGTGGGGCTCTTTGCCCTCGGCGAGGCCCTGTACGTGGCCTCGAAGCTGCGGCACGGCCCGGTCGAACTGATCCCGGTCAGCAAGGGCAAAAACGCCTGGCTGTCCAGGGAGGACTGGAAACGGTCCTGGAAGCCATGGCTGCGCGGAACCTTCATCGGTTTCCCCATCGGCACGGTTCCCGCCGGCGGCGCGGACGTCTCCACGTTCCTGTCCTACGCGGCGGAACGCCGGCTGGCCAAGGGAGCAAACAAGGCGCAGTTCGGCAAGGGCGCCATCGAAGGCGTGGCCGGCCCGGAAGCGGCGAACAATGCCGCCGCCGCCGGCGTGCTGGTGCCGCTGCTGACCCTCGGGATCCCGACCACGGCGACCGCGGCGATGATGCTCACCGCGTTCCAGCGCTACCAGATCCAGCCCGGACCACTGCTGTTCGAGAACCAGGGCGCCCTGGTCTGGACCTTGATTGCCTCCCTCTACGTGGGCAACCTGATGCTGCTTGTGCTGAACCTGCCCCTCGTGGGCCTCTGGGTGAAAATCCTGCAGATTCCGCGGCCGTACCTCTACGCCGGCATCCTTGTCTTCGCCGCCTTGGGCGCGTTCTCGGTGAACTTCTCCACGATCGACGTCGGCATCCTGCTGGTGGTCGGCATCCTGGGCTACTTCATGCGCCGCTACGGCTACCCGGTGGCGCCGATGGTGGTGGCAATGATCCTGGGTCCGATGTTCGAAGTGCAGCTGCGCCGCTCGCTGCAGCTCTCGCAGAACGATCCCGTGGCCCTGATCTCCTCGCCGTTCACGATCGTGGTCTACGCCTCCATGGCCCTGATCTTCGCGGGATCGTGGTGGCTGCGCCGCCGGCAGGCCGCGCTGGAGGCGGTTGGGCCGGTGAAGGAGGAAATCTCCGTCTAGGACCCGGACCCGGACCCGGAACCGGACCCGGAACAGCCGAATGGCCCGTGATGGCGCAACGCGCCCGCGGGCCATCCGGCTGCCATCAGGCACCACGGTCCCCGGGTGGCAGTGCCGACGGCGGAACCGCCTCATACAGCGGAATCCGGATCCAGCGCTGCCCGGTCTCGCGGAATTCCGCCCGGGTGGCGAAGCGGTAAAGGAAGGCGCGGGCACGCACCCAGCGGGGGCGGGCGCCGTCGAACGGGTCCAGCCGAAGCAGCCGCAGCGTGGGCCGGTCCGCCTTCAGCAGCCTGGCGAGGAAGGCATAGAACCATTCTTCATGGACGGTACGCAGCGGCAGGAACCACATGAGCCAGTCGAGGCGCAGATGGTACGGCGCCCATTGGGGCGGGATACGGCGGACGTCGCCCGGCTTGCCGCGGAAGCCGTACTCCCGCCATCCGGCGTCGTCCCCGGGATCCTCGGAGAGGGTTCCCTCCACCACGATTTCGATCCGCCGCTTCGTGACCGTGCCAAACGCCCCATACGTGTTGCCCAGCTGCCACCGGTTGAAGCTGGCATTCATGAGCTGGTGCCGGGAAAACAGGTTCTCGACCGGCCGGTAGCTGAGCACAACGAGTAACACCGTCACAGCCAGGACCGGTATGAGCCACCACAGCGGCGCCGGGGAGGCGGCGCCGGCGGCGCCCCAATCCGCCGGAATCGCCGGCACCAGGGCGTGCGCGACGGGGTCGCTGACCGCGGCGAAGGCCAGCACCACCGCCATCCAGTTCAACCATGCGAAGTTCCCGGTCGCCACGAGCCAGAGCTGGGTGAAGATGATGATGCCCGCCGCGGCGCTGGCCAACGGCTGCGGGGCGAACAGGAAGAACGGCACCACCAGTTGGGCGAAGTGGTTGCCGAGAACCTCCAGCCGGTGGAATGGCCGGGGCAGCAGGTGCGCCTGCCGGCTCAGCGGGCCGGGCATCGGCTGGGTCTCGTGGTGGTAGTAGAGGGCCGTCAGATCCCGCCACTCCCGGCCGCCGCGGATCTTGATCATGCCGGCGCCGAACTCCAGCCGGAACACCAGCCAGGCCAGCAGGATCAGGATTGTCCGCGGCGGGTGAGTCTGGTCAGAGCCCAGGAACGCGACGATGAACCCCGCCTCGAGCAGCAGCATTTCCCAGCCGAAGCCATAGAACGTCTGGCCGACATTGACGATCGACATGTACAGCCACCACAGTGCCAGGAAAGCAAGCATCGGCAGCCACGGCGGCCCGGTCTGCGGCAGCCCCGCGACCAGTAGCGCGGAAACCGCCAGGCCGGCCACACAAACGATCCGGAACAGCCGGTCCGAATAGTGCCAGCGGAACAGGGTGGGCCGGCGCAGGCGGCCGGCCCTCGCCAGGAAGTCCGGTACCGGCAACAGCCCGCGCTCGCCGAGCAGGGCCGGGAACTGGTTGAGCGAGGACAGGAACGCCACGAAGTAGAGCGCCGCGACGCCGCGCTGCAGGACCTGCCGGGCAAATCCGTACTCCGGTGCGTCCAACCACGCGGCCCACTCCACGCTGCCCACGTTACGCCTGCCGCCCGCCGGGGACGAGACTCCGCATTGCCTGCCGCGGGCCCCGCTGGGGCGGTGCCCGGAGCCGAACGCACCAGCCGAGGCTCCCGTATTAGGATCGAATGATGTTTGCCATGGTGCTCTTCGCCGTAGTGGCCGGGGCACTGGCCCAGCGCCTTGCCGGCCTCGGCTTCGGTCTGATGGTCGCACCGTTCCTTGTGGTACTTCTGGGTCCGTTTGACGGGGTGTTGATCGTCAATCTCTGCGGGGTGACGTCGTCATTGCTGATCCTGTCCAGGGTGTGGCGGTATGTCGAGTGGCGACGCTACGCCGGACTGGCGGCCTCGGCCCTCGTGGGGGTGGTTCCCGGCGCGTGGCTGGCCAGCCACGTCCCTGCGGCCGTCCTGGAACTCTGTATCGGCGTGCTGCTCGTTATCGCCCTGGCGGTATCACAGCAACTGCACCGCAGGTCATGGCATGCTACCGGTCCGGCTCCCGCAGTGACGCTTGGGTTTTCCAGCGGCCTCATGAATGCCGCCGCCGGCGTGGGCGGACCGGCGATGACGGCCTATGCCATTTGCACCCGCTGGGACCAGAAGGGGTTCGGCGCCACCCTGCAGCCCTACTTCGTCACCACCGGGCTGGCATCGCTGCTCAGTAAGTACTTCTTCTCCGGCGGCCACCTTCCCGCCCTGGCCGGTTGGCAATTGCTGGCTATCCTCGGGGCGATGGTCGTGGGCATCGCGGCGGGGGATCTGCTGTCGGGCCGGATCCGCCCGGAAATGGTCCGCGGCATCGTCGTCGTCATTGCATACGCGGGCGCGGCCACGACAGTTGCCAAGGGCGCCTGGGAACTGGCATCCGGGTAGGCGGCGATGGGTGGCCGCGGCAGCGCGGTTCCTCACGGCAACTTCGACGGTACGGGATACTTAAGCAATGCAGCCGCGCAAAATTGTTATCCTCGGGTCCACCGGTTCCATCGGCACACAGGCGATTGACGTCGTCGACGGCGCCCCTGACCGTTTTGAGGTCGTGGCGCTCAGCGCCGGCGGCGGCAACCTGGCGCTCCTCGCCCGCCAGGCCGTGCACACGCGAGCCCACGCCATCGGCATTGCGGCCGGCGATCCGGCGGCGTTGCAGGACCTGATTGCCGATGCCGCGCTCGCCGCCGGGCTGATCGGCTACCGGCCGGAGATCATCGCCGGTCCGGACGCCTCCACCAGGATCGCGGAGATCGAGGCCGACGTCGTCCTGAACGGCATCACGGGCTCCATCGGCCTGGCGCCAACCCTCGCCGCGCTCAAATCCGGCGCTACCCTCGCGCTGGCCAACAAGGAGTCGCTGATTGTCGGCGGTGCCCTGGTGAAGGCCGCAGCCCGGGAGGGACAGATCGTGCCCGTGGATTCGGAGCACTCGGCGATCGCCCAGTGCCTGCGTTCGGGCACGGCGGCCGAGGTGGACCGGCTGGTCCTGACCGCATCCGGCGGACCCTTCCGCGGGAAGACCCGGGACGAACTCCGGCACGTGAGCCCGCAGGACGCCCTGGCGCACCCCACCTGGGCCATGGGCCTGATGGTCACCACCAACTCCGCGAGCCTTGTCAACAAGGGACTGGAACTGATCGAGGCCCACCTGCTCTTCGACATCCCGCTGGAGAAGATCGACGTGGTGGTCCATCCCCAGTCCGTGGTCCATTCCATGGTCCAGTTCGTTGACGGGTCCACGATCGCGCAGGCCTCCCCGCCGGACATGCGCCTGCCGATCGCCCTGGGCCTCGGCTGGCCTGCGCGCGTGCCGCAGGCAGCAAGCGCCTGTGACTGGAGCACCGCCACGAGTTGGACATTCGAGCCGCTCGATACTGTGGCGTTTCCCGCGGTCGGACTGGCCAAAGACGCCGCCCACCGGGGCAGCACGTACCCGGCCGTGTTCAACGCCGCCAACGAGGAGGCCGTGATGGCGTTCCACGCGGGCCGGATACGCTTCACGGACATCGTCGATACGATCGAAGCAGTACTCAGCGAACATCCCGGATCCTCCGGGCTGACGCTCGAGTCCGTGTTGGAAGCTGAACGGTGGGCACGCGCGCGCACCCACGAACGTTTGGCCATACAAAGCCTTTAATCGCAGTCCCCAGTAGCCGAGAAGTCCCAGGAAGCAGCAGATCACGTCCATGAGCCCCGTCCTCCTCTTCATTTTCGGCGTCGTCTTTGTGGCGATCGGTATTGCCGTGTCCATTGCCCTGCACGAGGTGGGGCACCTGCTGCCGGCCAAACTGTTCAAGGTCCGGGTCACGAAGTACATGATCGGCTTCGGGCCGACCCTCTGGTCCAAGCGCCGGGGCGAAACCGAATACGGCGTCAAAGCCTTCCCGCTGGGTGGGTTTGTGTCCATGATCGGGATGTATCCGCCGAACAAGGACGACGGCACGGTCCGGACGTCAAGTACCGGCATGTTCCAATCGCTCGCCACCGACGCACGCTCCATCGCGCATGAGGAAGTGGGCCCGGAGGACGAGCACCGGGTCTTCTACCGCCTGCCTGTCTGGAAGAAAATGGTGGTGATGCTCGGTGGGCCGGTGATGAACCTGCTGATCGGTGTTGTGCTCACGGCGGTCCTGCTGATGGGGTTCGGCGTGGCGGCGCAGACCACAACCATCGCGAGCGTCTCGAAGTGCCAGGTCGAAGCCGGGCAGACGGTCGATCCGGACTCCGCAGACTGCATACCCACACCGGCAGCCGCCGCCGGCCTCAGGCCCAACGACGTCATCACCGGCTTCGACGGTGCAGCCGTCACGGACTGGGACGAACTCACCGGCCGGATCCGCGCGTCCGCCGGCAAAGAGGTCGGCCTGACCTTCGAACGCGACGGAGCGACCGTCACCACCACGGTCACCCCGGTCCTCTCCGCCCGCCCGGTGATCGGCGACGACGGCCGGCAGGCCGAGGACGCCGACGGCAAGCTCCTGTACCAGGAGGTCGGATTCCTTGGCGTCGGGTCCCAGACCAAGCTGGTGCAGCAACCGGCCTCGGAAGTACTGCCGATGGCCGGCGAGAACATCCGGCTGATCTCCGGCGTGATCCTGAACCTGCCGGCCCGGGTGGCCGGCGTCGCGGAGGCCGCGTTCAGCGATGAGCCCCGGGACCCCAACGGGCCCATCAGCGTCGTTGGCGTGGGCCGGGTGGCCGGCGAGGTCGCCGCGATGGAGGAGGTCCCGCTGGTGTCCCGGTTCGGGGCCCTGGTCGGGTTGCTGGCCGGACTTAATTTTGCGCTTGCGGTCTTCAACCTGGTGCCGTTGCTGCCGCTCGACGGCGGCCATGTGGCGGGCGCGCTCTACGAGGGGGCCCGCCGCCAGGTCGCCCGGCTGTTCGGCCGCCCGGATCCCGGCGCTTTCGATCTGGCCAAGATGCTGCCTGCGACGTACGTCGTGGCGGTCCTCCTGATGGGCATGGGTGCGCTGCTGATCTATGCCGACATCGTGAAACCCGTCAATCTCTTCGGCTGATAACGGAAAGTCAGTTTATTTAGGCTGATTCTGCAAAATCAGCCTTAAATGATTGATTTATCTGCGGTGCGCGAGCTAGGCTGAGGCCATGTACGTGATGACCATCGACCAGCGCGGCAGTACCACGGACGTGGACCGTGTCCCGGAACTCCTGGCAGCCCTGAGCCCGCTGACGGCCGCCCGCTTCGAGCGCTCGGTCGGCGACGAGGTCCAGGGCGTCGTCGAGCGTCCCGGGGACGTGGTGGCCATCGCCCTGCAGGCGCTGCGGAGCGGCCGTTGGTATGTCGGGATCGGTGTGGGAAACGTGCGCCGGCCGTTGCCCGCAAGCCCGCGGGAGGGCTCCGGTCCGGCCTTTGTGGCAGCCAGGGCTGCCGTGGACCGCGCCAAGGCTGCGTCCGCCCACGTCCCGCTTGCGGTGGCCTGCGAAAGCCCGCGCGACGGCGTCGCCGAGGCCTCAGCGAACGCCGAGGCGGTCCTCCGGCTCATCGGCCGGCTGGTCCAGGACCGGACGGCGGCGCAGTGGAAGGTCGTGGATGCGCTGCGTTCGGCGCAGGACCGCCACGCCGGCACGCACGGTACCCAAAAAATTGCGGCAGGGATCCTCGGGATTACCGAACAGTCCGTGAGCCGTGCGCTGCTCCGCTCGGGCTGGCAGGAAGAATGGGCGGCGAGGCCGGCAGCGGAAGTGCTGCTGTCGTGGGCGCACCGCCTGGCCACCGGAAGTGATGACGCTGCGCGGGAGATACGACAGCACGTCCCGGACCGCACGGCGGCAGGAAGCCTGTGAACGCGCTCTGGATCGCCGTGGCCCTGCTCACGGCCGGACTCGCCGGATGGCCCGTCACGGCCCTGGTCTTCCGGCTCGCCCGGACCATCGATGACCGGGCGGATGCCGCCGCCGGCGTGACCGCCGGCTCCATCGAAGACCCTGCGGCCGGTCTCAGGCCCGGCGACGAAGCAGCGGCGCGGCAGCCGGCAGGGGAGCCGGTGGATTCGACGCCGCCGGGGGCAGATGCCGCCGCAAGTGTCCGTATCCTGCGGGGCGGCGCAATCATTGGCATCCTCGAACGCGTAGCGGTCGCCCTCGCGATCCTCGCCGGCGAACCCGTGGCCATCGCCTACGTTGTGGCAATTAAGGGACTGGGCCGCTTCGCGGAACTCAAGGGCACTCCGGTCGCCGCGGAGCGGTTCATCATCGGCACGCTCACCTCCATGCTGTGGGCCGCCGGCGTCGCGGTGCTGGCCAGGATCTTCCTCCTGGGCTAGCCCGGATGGGAACCCGTCAAACGGGAGGATACTGTATTCCTATGACTGTTTTTGCTGTGGAGTATGTTTACGATGCCGAATCCGCCGAGGTCCGCGACGCCAGCCGGCCGGCGCACCGTGAGTGGACGGCCGGGCTGGCCGATGACGGCGTCCTGCTCGCGAGCGGACCCTATGGGGACGGCGCGGGTGCGCTCCTCATTCTCAAGGCGGCCGACGAAGCGGCGCTGAATGGAATCCTCAAGCAGGATCCCTTCGCAGCCGCCGGTGCCATCGCCGGTACCCGCACCACCGTATGGGCCCCTCTGACCGGTCTGCTGGCCGGGCACGCTGCCTAGCCCGTCACACCAACAGACCTGCGAACTTTTGAGCCATAAGGAGTCCATGTGACCTCGGTCAGCCTGGGAATGCCCTCAGCACCACCCCCCGTTCTCGCCCCCCGCCGGAAAACCCGGCAAATCAAAGTGGGTTCCGTCGGGGTCGGTTCCGACTCACCGATCAGCGTCCAGTCCATGACGACCACGCCCACGACGGACATCAACGCCACCCTGCAGCAGATCGCCGAACTGACGGCAACCGGCTGCGACATCGTGCGCGTTGCCTGCCCCACGGCCGAGGACGCGGAAGTACTGCCGATCATCGCGAAGAAATCCCAGATCCCGGTGATCGCGGATATTCACTTCCAGCCGAAATATGTCTTCGCCGCCATCGAGGCCGGATGCGCCGCGGTCCGGGTCAACCCGGGCAACATCCGCAAGTTCGATGACCAGGTCAAGGAAATCGCACGTGCCGCCAAAGACCACGGCACGTCGATCCGGATTGGCGTCAATGCCGGTTCACTTGAGCCCGGCATCCTGAAGAAATACGGCAAGGCAACCCCGGAGGCCCTCGTCGAGTCCGCGGTCTGGGAGGCCTCGCTCTTCGAGGAACACGGCTTCTACGACTTCAAGATCTCGGTCAAGCACAACGACCCGGTCATTATGGTCGCCGCCTACGAAATGCTGGCCGAACAAGGTGACTGGCCGCTGCACCTGGGTGTCACCGAGGCCGGCCCCGCCTTCCAGGGCACCATCAAGTCCGCGACCGCCTTCGGAGCGTTGCTCTCGCGCGGCATCGGCGACACCATCAGGGTGTCGCTCTCCGCCCCGCCGGTGGAGGAAATCAAGGTCGGCAACCAGATCCTGCAGTCCCTGAACCTGCGGCCACGCAAGCTGGAAATCGTCTCCTGCCCGTCCTGCGGCCGGGCCCAGGTGGACGTCTACACGCTGGCCGAGCAGGTCACCGCCGGGCTCGAAGGCATGGAAATACCGCTCCGCGTCGCCGTGATGGGCTGCGTTGTCAACGGACCGGGCGAGGCCCGCGAAGCCGACCTCGGGGTGGCCTCCGGGAACGGCAAGGGCCAGATCTTCGTCCGCGGAGAAGTCATCAAAACCGTCCCCGAGGATCAGATCGTTGAGACACTGATCGAAGAGGCCATGCGTATCGCCGAAGAGATGGGGGAGGCCGATGGCGAAGATGCTGTCAAGGGTAGCCCCGTGGTTAGCGTCTCGTAGGGACGGTGCCGCTCCGGGCGTCGCCGTCCGTGTCCTGGGCGGCGCCGACACGGCGGAACTTCTGGCCCTGGCCCGGCAGGACGCCGTCGCCAATGTCTTTATCCTCTCCCATTTGGCGACCGCCGGAACGGCATCCCCTGCCGGCGGCGGCGCCACGATCTTCGGAGTGTTCGACGGCAGCACCCTGATCGGGGCCTGTTGGGCCGGCGCCAACCTCGTGCCGGTCCAGCTTGACCCCGAACTCGCGGGCGTGGTGGCCGCGGCGGCCCAACGCTCCGGCCGCCGCTTTGCCTCCATCTTCGGTCCCGCCGAAACGGTGCTGGCCATGCACACGGCGCTGGAGCAACTCGGGCAGCGGGCCCACGAAGTCCGGGACCACCAGCCGCTGATGACAATTGCCGGGCCGCCGGCGGTCCCGCCGGTTCCGGCCCTGGGCTTCGGCCAGCTCGCGGACTTCGACCGGATCCTGCCCGCCTGCGTGGCCATGTTCGAGGAGGAGGTCGGCTATTCGCCGTTCCTCGGCGGCCGGGAGTTTTATAGCCGCCGGGTCAAAGGACTGATCCGGCAGGGGCACTCCCTCGTGCACCTCGGCCCGGACCACGAGGTGGTCTTCAAAGCCGAACTCGGTGCCGTCACCCCCGAGGTGACCCAGGTCCAGGGCGTCTGGATGAACCCGGCGTTCCGGGGCCAGGGGCTCAGCGCCGGCTACATGGCCGCGGTTGTTGTCCTGGCCCAGAGTGTTGCCCCGGTCACGAGCCTGTATGTGAACGGATTCAACACAAAGGCCCGCGCAACCTATGAGCGCGTGGGTTTCCGCCAGGTGGGAACCTTCGCAACGGTGCTCTTCTAAGCTCCGTCCCGGCCTGCCGGGTCCCGCCGGCAGCAAGCCCCCGGGTTCTTGGCGGTAGATTAGTACCCAGAACTTTTTGCCGGCCTGCCCGGCTCCTTGCCCCGCACTTCCCAGAACGGATATCCCACCAGTGGTCCTTCGACTCTCCAAGCTGTTCCTGCGCACCCTGCGCGAAGACCCCGCCGACGCCGAGGTCGCGAGCCACCGGCTTCTGGTCCGGGCCGGCTACATCCGCCGCGCCGCGCCGGGCATCTACACGTGGCTGCCGCTCGGCCTGAGCGTGCTGCGCAAGGTCGAGGAGGTCATCCGCGAGGAGATGTCCGCCATCGACGCCCAGGAGGTCCACTTCCCGGCACTGCTGCCCAAGGAACCCTACGAAGTCACTAACCGCTGGATCGAATACGGCGAAGGCATCTTCCGGCTCAAGGACCGCAAGGGCAACGACTACCTGCTGGCGCCCACGCACGAGGAAATGTTCACCTTGCTGGTCAAGGACCTGTACTCCTCGTACAAGGACCTGCCGCTGAGCATCTACCAGATCCAGAACAAGTACCGCGACGAGGCACGTCCCCGGGCAGGCCTGCTGCGCGGCCGTGAGTTCATCATGAAGGACTCCTACTCCTTCGACGTCGACGACGCCGGCCTGGACGCCAGCTACGCCGCGCACCGCAGCGCGTACCTGAAGATCTTCGAACGTCTCGGCCTTGAAGTCATCCCCGTCGCCGCCACGGCCGGAGCCATGGGCGGGTCCAAGAGCGAGGAATTCCTGCACCCCACCGAGATCGGCGAAGACACCTTCGTGCGCTCGGCCGGCGGCTACGCGGCCAACGTCGAGGCCGTCACCACCGTCGTCCCCGCGGACATTGACTTCAGCAACGCCCCTGCCGCGGAAGTACTCGACACCCCGGACACCCCCACGATCGACACCCTCGTCGACGCAGCGAATGCGCTGCTTCCCCGGACCGACGCCGACGGCGGCGCCTGGACGGCCGCGGACACGCTCAAGAACGTGGTCCTCGCCGTCACCCTGCCGACCGGTGAACGCCAGCTTGTTGTCATCGGCCTGCCGGGCGACCGCGGCGTCGACCTCAAGCGCGTGGAAGCGAACATCGGCTCCTTCCTGCCGATCGCGGGCGAGATCACGCTCGAGGCTGCCAACGAAGAGGACCTCAAGAAACAGCCCCTCATCGTCAAGGGCTACCTCGGCCCGGGCCTGTCCCTGGACGCGCCGCTGCTGGGCACCGAAGGCGCCGCCAAACTGCTCTACCTCGTGGATCCGCGGGTTGTCAGCGGAACCGCCTGGGTGACAGGCGCCAACGAGGCCGGAAAGCATGTCTTCGGCCTGGTCGCCGGCCGTGACTTCGGCTGGGACGGCGTCATCGAGTGCACCGAAGTGCGCGCCGGCGACGAAGCCCCGGACGGTTCCGGGCCGCTGGAAACGGCACGCGGCATCGAAATGGGCCACATTTTCCAGCTGGGCCGCAAGTACGCGGAAGCCTTGGACCTCAAGGTCCTGGACCAGAACGGCAAGCAGGTCGTCGTGACGATGGGCTCCTATGGTGTTGGTGTTACCCGCGCCGTCGCAGCCCTGGCCGAGTCCAACCACGACGACAAGGGCCTCGTCTGGCCGCGGGCCGTTGCACCCGCCGACGTCCACGTCGTGGCAGTCGGCCGCGGCGAGGAAATCTTCGCCACCGCGGAGAAGCTGGCGCTGGAACTGGAAGCTTCCGGCCTGGATGTCATCTACGACGACCGGCCCAAGGTTTCTCCGGGTGTGAAGTTCGGCGACGCCGAACTCGTCGGTGTTCCCACCATCCTGGCCGTGGGCCGCGGACTCGTCGATGGCGTCGTGGAGATCAAGGACCGCCGCAGCGGCAACGCGGAAAACGTGGCTGTGGACAAGGCGGTTGACTACGTGGTCAGCGCCGTCCGCAACAGCTGACCCGCGGTCCGGGCAGAAGTGGTCTCAGGACTCGAGTCGATCGAGCTCAGTACCCTCATCCTGATTGTGCTGGCGGGTTTCGCCGCCGGCTGGGTGGACGCGGTCGTCGGCGGCGGGGGGCTCATCCAGCTCCCCGCCATGCTGCTCGTCCCGGGCATCAGCCCGGTCCAGGCCCTGGCCACCAACAAGATGGGGTCGATTTTCGGCACCACCACCAGCGCCGCGACGTACTACGGCCGCGTCCGCCCGGACCTGCGCACGGCACTGCCGATGGCGGCGATTGCGCTGGCGGGCAGCTTCGGCGGGGCCGTGCTGGCCGCCAACCTGCCTGCGAGTGTGTTCAAACCGATCATCGTTGCCGCGTTGATCGCCGTCGCGCTTTTCACGGCCTTCCGGCCCAGCCTCGGTGAACTGACCAAACTGCTGCACGCGGGCCACCGCCACTACGTCATCGCTTGCCTCATCGGCGGCGTGATCGGCTTCTACGACGGCTTGATCGGTCCGGGAACCGGTTCATTCCTGATCATCGCCCTGGTCTCCGCCATGGGTTATGCCTTTCTCGAGGCCAGCGCGAAGGCGAAAATCGTGAATGTGGCCACCAACGCCGGGGCGCTGCTGTTCTTCGTCCCGCACGGATCCGTGTTGTGGGGCCTTGGGCTGATCCTCGGCGCGGCTAACATGGCCGGCGGGTATCTGGGCGCCAGGACCGCGGTCCGGCAGGGCAGCCGGTTCATCCGGATCGTGTTCCTGATCGTCGTGGCCGCATTGATCATCAAGCTGGGGACGGACGTCTGGCAGGACACCGTCGGCCGGTAGCGTCCGCGCACGTTCCGCACCAGTCCTGCTTCGGGCCCTGCGCCACGGGGGTCCCGGCGGAGCCTGCCGCGGCGTAGCATGCAGCTATGTCAGCAGACGGGAAATTCTACCGGGGTGCACTCGAGGCGGCGGCAGGTCACGCCCAGGAGTGGCTGGAGAGCCTAGGCACGCGGGCCATTGGACCCCGGCTGACGGCGGCGGAACTCGCCGCCGACTTCGGCGGACCGCTCCCGGACACCGGAATGCCGGCGGCGGAAGTCGTGGACTACCTCGCGGCCAAGGCCGAGCCTGGCCTGATGGCGATGCCCTCGGGCCGGTTCTTCGGCTGGGTCATCGGCGGCACCGTGCCAGCAGCCCTCGCGGCCGACTGGCTGGTCAGCGCCTGGGACCAGAACGCGGGCCTGCGCTATGCCACGCCCGCGACGGCCGCCATCGAGGAGGCCGCCGGCGCCTGGCTCCTGGACCTGCTCGGACTGCCGGAGGATTCCGACGTCGGATTCGCGACCGGAGCCACGATGGCGAACTTCACCGCCCTCGCGGCGGCCCGCTGGCGGCTGCTGACCGACGCCGGCTGGGACCTTGACGGCGACGGACTCGCCGGCGCGCCGCGGATCCGCTGCTTCGTCGGCCGCGAACGGCACGACACGATCGACCTGGGACTGCGCTATCTGGGCCTGGGCCGGCCTGCGGTCGTCCCGTCCGACCGCCAGGGCCGGATCATCCCCGCCGAGCTGGACCGCGCCCTGGAACGGGCCGCGGACGGTCCGGACGGGCCGGGCCCGGTGCTTGTCTGCCTGCAGGCGGGAAATCTCCATTCCGGGGCGTTCGACCCTTTCCCCGAGGCTATCGCCGTGGCCAAGGCGCACGGGGCCTGGGTGCACGTGGACGGCGCCTTCGGGCTCTGGGCCGCCGCCGTCCCGGAACTCGCAGCGCTGACCGCCGGGGTCGACGGGGCGGATTCCTGGGGTACCGACGCGCACAAGAGCCTCAACGTTCCCTACGACTGCGGCATTGTGGTGGTCAGGGACGCCCGCGCGCTGCGGTCGGCCATGGGCCTGCACACCAGCTACCTCATCCAGGCCGCCGACGGCGGGGGAGACCCCGCCGAGAAGGTCCCGGAACTCTCACGCAGGGCGCGCGGCGTGCCGGTGTGGGCGGCGCTGAAATCGCTCGGCCGGGACGGCGTGGCCGCCCAGATCCGCGGACTCGCCGACCGGGCCGCGCAGCTGGCCGAGCAACTCTCCGCCCTCGACGGCGTCGAGGTGCTCAACGACGTCGACTACACCCAGGTCTCGCTGGCCTTCGGCGACGACGCCGCGACCCGCAGCGTGACGCAACGCATTATCAGCGACGGCAGGGTCTGGATGTCAGGTTCGCGATGGCAGGACCGTGACGTGCTGCGGATTTCGGTCAGCAACTGGAGCACCGACGGGGCGGACGTCGCCGTCGCGGTGGCCGCCGTCCGGGACGCGCTGGCGGCAGTCCGGGACTAACCCGCGCGCCGAAAGGGCTCAGTCAGGCCGCCCCGCCCCTAGGATGCGGCGGCCGCAGCCGGGAGACGGCAGCTCGTGCGGCCCCGGCAAGCCGGGAAGCGTCCGGCCCGCCAGCGTGCTCGCCACCCACAGCGACCGGGCCACGTCTGCCTCCTGCCGCTGGCTGGCGTACTGCAGTGCATTTTCCACCTCGCGGGCGACGCTCCACTGCCGGGCCGTCTCCGCGTCGAGCCCGGCGGCTTCGCTGAAGTCCCGACATCGCGCGAGCAGCGCCCGGCCGGAATCCCGCACCGGCAGTTCCCGGATCCTGTTCCACAGCACCGGAGCTACAGCGAACTCGGCTTCACCGATCATGGGCTGGGGATCGATCGCGGCGTAGCGCTCCGGCCCGGCCGGCCCCTGCGTCTGCTCTGCTGCGGGCCGGGCCAGGATATTCAAGTAGTGCAGATCGGTGTGCACCAGGACATCCACTCCCGAGCGCCGGCCCACTGCGCCCCGGGTCTGGCAGACCTCAAGGGCCGCTTCCAGAAGCCACCGCGGGAAGGGACGCCCCAACTGCTCCCAGCAGCTGGGGCAGATCATCACTCCACTGCTCGGCCCGGGCCGCGACATGCTCAATGTCCGCCCACTCCGGCCTCCCGTCCGGGACGAGGCTGAGCCGCCGCACGACGTCTCCCCAGACCGGCACAGCGGCCTCGATCGGGACATCGAGGAGGGAGCGGCTGGCGTCCAGCCGCTCCAGGAGCAGCGCACAGCTTCCGGCGTCGGCGGCGAGCAGCTTGACGGCACCGTGGCCCGCCCACAGGGCCAGGGCGTGACGTTCCCGCGTGGCCTCGTCATGCGGAAAGGCAACTTTGAGGACCGCGGCCGTGCCCGGGCTTCCGCCGTCGGCGGAGGCCCCGGGCTGCCGCCGGCGGACGGGAATAACAATCGCGCCGTGGCCATTCCACGGCAGGGCGCCGGGCTCCAGATCGACGTCAAGTTCCCAGCAGTCGAGACGCTGCCTGATCACCCCGGGCAGCGACGCGAGCCAGGCGCGTCCGGCCGCGCTGCGGTCATAACGGCGGGAGAGGTCGGGCGGAATCGGGACATCTGCGCTCAGGCTCACGGGACTCATCGTAGTTCCCTGCCCGGACCGGCGTCCTAGACGACGCCGCTCGCGCCCAGCAGGGTGCCGATCAGGAAGGTGGCAGCGAGGGCCAGCGCACCGCCCACCACCACCCGGATCGCGGCCCTGAGCCGCGAACCGCCGCCGATCCAGGCCCCCAGGCCTCCGGTGATGGCAAGGGCCAGGAGGACCGCAGCGAAGGTCATCGGGACCCTGATGTTTTCCGGCGGGAGCAGGATGGCGAGCATCGGCAGGACGCCGCCGATCAGGAAGGCGGCAGCCGAGGCGTAGGCCGCGTGCCACGGACTGACGATGTCCGTCTCGTCGATGCGGAGCTCCGCTGAGAGGTGGGCCGCCAAGGCATCATGCGCCGTCAGCTCCTTCGCCACGGTCCAGGCTGTTGTTGTGCTGAGCCCCTTGGACTGATAGATGGCGGCCAGCTCGGCGAGTTCCTCCTCGGGCTGCTCCAGGAGCTCACGGCGCTCCTTCTCGATCAGCGCATGCTGGCTGTCCTTCTGGCTGCTCACGGACACGTATTCCCCCAGTGCCATCGAGATGGCACCGCCAACCAGGCCGGCCATCCCGGCGACCAGGATGGGGCCGGAATCCGTTGTCACGCCGGCGACGCCGACGACGATGGCGGCGACGGACACGATACCGTCGTTGGCCCCGAGCACGCCGGCCCGGAGCCAGTTGAGGCGTTGCGCGAGATCGTTCTTGTGGGGTTCATTTCCGTGCAGGGTGGGGACACGTGAGAATTCCATGCTTACAGCAAAGCACCGGCAGTCAGCCGCGGCCAGTAGTGCAAGGCTAAGCAACGTAAGCCGAGGCTACGCTCGGCGGGCCCCGGAGATGCCAGCCAGCCCGGAAGACGCCGGCCTGCGAGCGGCCGGCTGGCCGGGGGTGCCGCGCAGCCCGGGGGCAGGTCAGGGCCGCGCCGGCAGCGACGGGAAGGCGGCAGGATCTGCCGTCAGCCCGGGCAGCGGGCCGGTGTCAGCGCCCCAGGAACCGGCCCGGCGCGCAGTCTCCAGCAAAGCTGCGATGGCCCACTGCCTGGTTTCGCCCGCGCTCAGCGCAATCACATCGCCGTAGACCGGCAGCATGGCCGTCTCCAGGACGCCAAGGCCTGCCGCAGGGGTGCTGAGGAACCCGGGATCAAGCGCGTAACCGGCCTCCCGGGGCGGAACTGGCGCGCAAACACCCCGGCTCAGGGACTCCGCCGTCCGCAGGAGTGCTTCGTGGCGGTCGAGATGTCCGGAGGCTGTAAGTGCTGCGTCGCCCGGCAGCCGGGTCAGGGCCACCTGGTAGGCGTAGACGGTGGCCGTTTCCGCCCGCACGGTCGCCGCCAGCGCGGCCTGCTCGGTGGCTGTTTGCCCTCCGTCGGCGTCCTGGGCCGCCGTTGGTAGCGGCGTCGGCGCCGGCATCGGTGTCGATGTAGCGGATCCCGACGGGCATGATCCGGAGGGCTCCGGGCTGGTCAGGGCTGCCGGCAGGGGCGTGCCCGCGCCGGTGGGGCCCGCCAGTGCTGCCGACGCGAGCAGCTGGGCAGTTCCGACGGCTGCCAGCAGTCGGGCCATGCCACCCTCCGCCACCGCCGCATCGGCCAGGCGCTGCCCGCCGCTTTCGGCGAGAGCTGCGGCCAACGCAGCCGCCGATCCGGGCGTGTCCGCCGGGCCGGCGGGCGCGGCAGGGGAGGGCGTCCCTGCCGGAGACGATTCCGCGGCCCGGGCCGGCGCCGGAGTCCGGGGCCAGGAGCGCCCGGGCCTGGGTTGTCAGCAATCTCACAGTCGTTTCCATGGCGGGCTGCGGGGCATCAGCGGCGGTGCCCGCGGCTGGCTCCGGGGTGCCCGCGGCAGCCCGGCCGAGTGCCCTTCCGGCGTCCCGCAGCCGGAGGGTCTCGGAGAGGGCAGCTACCCGCGCCTGCTCGGAAAAGGACGGTTTAGGGGCTTCCACGGCCTGCCGGGGCGCCACAACCACCCCGAGGCCGAACACCACGAGGGCGAGGCAGCCAAAAAGGACCATCCGGGAAAGCCTCCCGGGAAAAGGGCCCTGCCATCGCTTTTCCCTGGTGTCGTCTTTCACAACAGACCATGTTGTCACGCCGGTCAGCAACTCGGTGCACCATGTCGCCCGGAAAATCGCTAGTCTTGTAGACACAACATCATCTAATGGGAGGCGGCCGGCATCATGACCAGCGCAGAAGCCACGACTTCAACAGACCGGACCGGAACGGGTAAGGCTGATGCCGCACCCGCACACAACCTGGAGGCCGAGCGTCTGCACGCCCTCCTGGAACCGGAAGTCCAGGCGAACCGGCTCTACCTGGAAGACGTTTCCATCCAGATCGCCGGCGCCAACCGCGTAGTCCACGTCGTCGTGGACCTGCCGCAGGACGAGACCGGCGGCGTCGGCCTCGACGTGATTGCCGAGATTTCCAAGACCCTCTCGGACATCCTGGACAACGACCCCAGCACCGATGCCCGCCCGTATGAACTGGAAGTCTCCTCGCCCGGCGTCGGACGTCCGCTCACCGAGGAACGCCACTGGCACCGCGCCCGCGGGCGCATGGTCAAGGTCAACGTTGTGCAGGGCGACAACGTCACCGGGCGGGTCCAGTCCGTGGACGACGGGGGAGTCACCCTGGTTCCGGAAATCGCAGTCAAGAAGGGCATGAAGCCCAAGCAGGGCGAGCCCGTCAAGATTCCTTTCGACAGGATCCGCAGCGGAAAAGTCGAGATAGAGTTCAGCCGCCTCGATGAGGCCGGTCTGGAAAACGAACACAATGGACCTTCTGAGGAGGCCTGATGGATATTGACATGAGCGCGCTGAGACTTCTGGAGCGTGAGCGTGAAATCCCGCTGGATCTCCTGGTTCCCACCATCGAGCAGGCTCTGCTGGTGGCGTACCACAAGACACCGGGAGCCTTCGAGAAGGCCCGCGCCGAACTCGACCGCAAGAGCGGCCACGTGACCATCTGGGCCACGGAGATCGACGACGACGGCGCCCCGATCGGCGAATTCGAGGACACTCCGGCCGGCTTCGGCCGCATCGCTGCCAGCACCGCCCGGCAGATCATCCTGCAGCGCCTGCGCGATGCCGAAGACGACAACGTGCTGGGCCAGTTCAAGGGCCGCGAAGGCGAACTGGTCTCCGGAACCATCCAGCAAGGCAATAACCCGCACATGATCCAGGTCAACCTGGGAGTCGTGGAGGCCCTGCTGCCGCCGCCCGAGCAGGTGCCGGGAGAGAAGTACATCCACGGGAACCGGCTCCGCGCCTTCGTCATCGACGTCCACCGCGGCACCAAGGGTCCCTCGATCACGCTGTCGCGGTCACATCCCGGACTGGTCCGGAAGCTCTTCGAAATGGAAGTACCGGAAATCGCTGACCGGTCGGTGGAGATCGTCGCGCTCGCCCGGGAAGCCGGGCACCGGACCAAGATCGCTGTCCGGGCCCACACTCCCGGCATCAATGCCAAGGGCGCCTGCATCGGCGAAATGGGATCACGTGTCCGCGCCGTGATGACCGAGTTGAACGACGAAAAGATCGACATCGTCGACTACAGCGACGATCCGGCGGCATTCATCGCCAGTGCACTCTCCCCGTCGCGCGTGAATTCGGTCACCATCACGGATGAAGCGACGCGCTCCGCCCGCGTGGTGGTTCCGGACTATCAGCTCTCCCTCGCCATCGGCAAAGAGGGGCAGAACGCCCGGCTGGCCGCCAAGCTCACCGGCTGGCGGATCGATATCGTCTCAGACGCCGCGGTCAGCCGCGACAACTAGGCCCCGCAACGGCCGGATTCCCGCCGCCAGAACATTTGGCCGGGTTCGGGAGTCCGGCCCCTGAGGGGCTAGAATGGAAAAGACCGCGCCTCACGGCCGGTATCCGCGTGTCCTTGGCGCGTCCGGAGAAGTAACGGGTGGAAGTGTTGATTGTGACGCCCCGCCCCGCACCGACCGGAGGCCATGGGCCGGCAGATATGGACTGGCAGGAAGATACTCGTAAGTGGCACACGTGCAACACCTCGGGAATCAGCCCCAGCGCACCTGCATCGGATGCCGGCAAAAAGGGTCGCGGTCTGAATTACTCCGGCTCGTCAACGACGGCAGTGGCTCGTCCGCCGTCGCTGTTGATGAACGACGCCGGATGGCTGGCCGGGGAGCATGGCTGCACCCCAGCGAGAAGTGCCTGGCACTGGCGATCAAACGTCGTGCGTTCGGCCGCGCCCTCAACGGCGCTGCCGATACCGCCGACGTGGAACGCCGGATTGCCCGCGGCACGACCGCCGCGGACACCCTGGTGGCCGCGGCAACAACCGTCCAACCTGAAAGCGGGTCAGAAAACTGATGGAAACCCGATGAGTTCCCAGCGATGAGTGCGCAACGATGACATCTTTGTTGCGCTCTGCAATGGGCCTTGCAGCTGCATTCGCGGCTGAGGCCCGCAGTAAGAAGTAGACGGTTCGTGCCTGGCTCGGTGCGGACCGAGACAGGAGAAATGTGGCCAAGGTCCGCGTACATGAGCTTGCTAAAGAGCTCGGTATTACTTCCAAAGATGCAGTAACCAAACTGCAGGAATTGGGCGAATTCGTTCGCTCCGCCTCGTCAACCATCGAGGCACCCGTGGTGCGGAAACTCCGCAACGCCTTCCCCGACGCGCCCGCCGCGCCGAAGGCCGAAGCGCCCGCACCAGCCCCCAAGGCAACCGAAGCCCCGGCAGCAACCCGACCGGCGCCTGCGCCGGGCCCGGCAGCGCCCAAGGCTCCGGAAGCAAAGTTCGAAGCCCCGGCCGCCCCCGCTGCACCCGAGGCGAAGGCTCCGGCCGCCACCCCGGCAGCGGAGAAGCCCGCTGCTCAGGCTCCGTCGGCACCGTCGACGGGTGCCAAGCCCGGCGCTCGTCCGGCCCCGAAGGCAGAGACTCCGGCGGCCCCGGCTGCCCAGGCACGCCCGTCCGGCTCGGCACCCCGTCCCGGTGGCCCGCGTCCGGGCAACAACCCGTTCGCCACGTCGCAGGGCATGCCCCGCGGCCGCGGCGGCGACGGCGAACGTTCCGCACGTCCGGGCAACAACCCGTTCGCGCCGTCGCAGGGCATGCCCCGTCCCGGTGGCAGCCGTACTGACGGCGATCGGCCCGGCGGGCCGCGTCCCGCCGCCGGCGCAGGTGGACCCCGTCCCGGTGCTCCGCGTCCCGCTGGTGCAGCTGGTGCCGGTGGAGCCCGTCCGGGCGCTCCGCGTCCGGCAGGAGCCGGCGGAAACCGTCCGACTCCCGGCATGATGCCTAACCGCACCGAACGTCCCGCTCCGGCCGGCGCCGGTGCAGGCCGTCCCGGCGGCGGCGGTCGCGGACCGGGCCGTCCGGGCGGCGCTCCGGGTACCGGTGGTCCCGGTGCCGGTGGCGGCGCTCCGGCCGGCGGTGGCTTCGGCAAGGGCGGTCGCGGTCGCGGCGGTACCCAGGGTGCTTTCGGCAAGGGCGGCGCAGGCCGCGGCAAGCAGCGCAAGTCGAAGCGTGCCAAGCGTCAGGAACTGGAGCAGATGAGTGCTCCGTCGCTGGGCGGCGTGAGCGTTCCCCGCGGCGACGGCAACACTGTTGTCCGGCTCCGTCGTGGTTCGTCCATCACGGACTTCGCCGACAAGATCGAGGCAAACCCCGCAGCACTGGTGACGGTGCTCTTCCACCTCGGCGAAATGGCCACGGCCACGCAGTCGCTGGATGAAGAGACCTTCGCCCTGCTCGGCGAGGAGCTTGGCTACAAGCTCCAGGTCGTGTCGCCGGAGGACGAAGAGCGCGAGCTCCTGTCCACCTTCGACATCGACTTCGAAGCTGAGCTTGAGGCCGAAGGCGACGACGAACTCGAGGCACGTCCTCCGGTTGTCACCGTCATGGGCCACGTCGACCACGGTAAGACCCGGTTGCTCGATGCCATCCGCAAGTCCGACGTTATGGCCGGCGAGCACGGCGGCATCACGCAGCACATCGGTGCTTACCAGGTCACGCACATCCACGAGGACATCGAGCGGAAGATCACGTTCATCGATACTCCGGGCCACGAGGCGTTCACCGCCATGCGTGCCCGTGGTGCGAAGGTCACCGACATCGCCATCCTGGTGGTCGCAGCCGATGACGGCGTTATGCCGCAGACCGTTGAAGCCCTCAACCACGCCCAGGCGGCCAACGTGCCGATCGTCGTGGCCGTGAACAAGATCGATAAGGAAGGCGCCAACCCGGACAAGGTCCGTGGCCAGCTGACCGAATACGGCCTGGTTCCGGAAGAATACGGCGGCGACACGATGTTCGTCGAGGTCTCTGCCCGGCAGAACCTCAACATCGACGAGCTCCTCGAGGCCGTCCTGCTCACCGCAGACGCGGCCCTGGACATGCGCGCCAACCCTGACAAGGACGCCCGCGGTATCGCGATCGAAGCCAACCTGGACAAGGGCCGCGGTTCCGTGGCCACCGTCCTGGTGCAGTCCGGTACGCTGCGCGTCGGCGACACGATCGTTGCCGGTACGGCCCACGGCCGTGTCCGTGCAATGTTCGACGACGACGGCAGCGTCCTGACCGAGGCCGGCCCGTCCCGCCCCGTGCAGGTGCTGGGTCTGTCCAACGTTCCGCGCGCCGGTGACACCTTCTTCGTGACCGCTGACGAGCGTACCGCCCGCCAGATCGCCGAGAAGCGTGAAGCTGCCGACCGCAACGCGGCCCTGGCCAAGCGCCGCAAGCGCATCAGCCTGGAAGACTTCGACCAGGCCGTCGCCGACGGCAAGATCGACACCCTCAACCTCATCCTCAAGGGTGACGTGTCCGGTGCCGTGGAAGCCCTCGAAGACGCGTTGCTCAAGATCGACGTCGGCGAAGGCGTCCAGCTCCGCGTTATCCACCGCGGTGTTGGTGCGATCACGCAGAACGACGTCAACCTGGCTACGGTCGACAGTGCCGTCATCATCGGCTTCAACGTCAAGCCCGCCGAGCGGGTTGCCGAACTGGCAGACCGCGAAGGCGTGGACATGCGCTTCTACTCCGTCATCTACGCAGCAATCGATGACATTGAGGCGGCCCTCAAGGGCATGCTCAAGCCGGAGTACGAAGAGGTCCAGCTCGGCACCGCCGAGGTCCGCGAAGTGTTCCGTTCCTCCAAGTTCGGCAACATCGCAGGCTCGATCGTCCGCTCGGGTGTTATGCGCCGCAACGCGAAGGCCCGCATCAGCCGCGACGGCAAGATCATCGGTGACAACCTCACCGTTGAGACGCTCAAGCGGTTCAAGGATGACGCGACCGAGGTCCGCACGGACTTCGAGTGCGGCATCGGCCTTGGTTCGTACAACGACATCAACGAAGGCGACATCATCGAGACCTTCGAGATGCGCGAAAAGCCGCGCGTCTAAGAAGTCCGTTGAAGTAAGGGTGCGGGGCCGTTGGAATTTTCCGGCGGCCCCGCACTTTCCGCCGTCATAGACTCGATATAGAGCGTGGCTAAGTTTTCTAGAATTCAGGAGGAAGTCATGGCCGATCCCGCACGGGCTGCCAAATTGGCGCAACGGATCAAAGTTGTCGTCGCCGAGGCGTTGGGCCGGAGGGTCAAGGACCCGCGGCTTGAAGGGATTACCGTCACGGATGCCCGCGTCACCAACGACTTGCAGCATGCCACGGTCTACTACACGGTGTTCGGTGACCAGCTGGTCCAGGCCGAGGCCGCCAAGGGACTCGAGAAGGCCAAGGGTGTGCTCCGGCAGGAAGTCGGCCGGAACATCACCGTGCGGCTGACGCCGACGCTTGAGTTCGTCGCGGACCAGATTCCGGTCAACGCATCGAACCTTGAGGAACTCCTCAGGGCGGCGAAGAAACGCGATGCCGAAGTTGCCGCCCTGGCAGCGAGCGCCAAGCACGCCGGCGATGCCGATCCCTACAAGAGCGACGCCCCCGAGGACGTCGAGCTTGACGAGGACGACTTCGACGAAGAAGAAGTCGACGTCCTGACGGACCGGGATGTCGACGAGGACAGCAACAAGTAGTACGGCCGCGGCGGGGTTCTCCGCTCTGGCAAGGCAAGGCCGGCCCCGTCCAGTGACGGGTGCCGGCCTTGCCTTATTTCGTGGCACGCTTCTTCGCGGCGGTGGCGCTAATCGTCGTCGTCCTTCCCGCGTTTGTCGTCCTTCGCGCTTTCGTCGTCGCGGTGGTCCGAACCGTTGCTGATTTTGATGGTGACTGCCCGGCCCTTGGGCGTAGCGGCCTGGTCCCCTTCGGCAGGGAGCGCATCGACGGTGGCGAACAGCTTAGACCCGTCGAGGGCGACGTCGGCTGTGAGCGGAGCACCAAGGATCACACTGCGTTTACCTGAGCGCGCGTCAATCTTGAGCACGCCTTCCCCGAACAGGGACGCGACGAACAAGTTGCCGTCGCCGTCAGCGGCCAGACCTGTGGGGGACAAGATTTTCTCCACGAGTAGCTTGGCCCGCCCGTTGTCCGGGTCCACCGCGAAGATAGCCCCGCGGGCTCCCGAGGACGGGTGTTCCGGACCGCCGGGAAGCACGGTGACGTAGAGCTTTCCGTGCGGCCCCAGGGCAACGTCGGTGGGCACGGGTTCAAAGGCGTACTCCCGGCCGACAACACAGTCCGGCAGTTGATGGGCAGCTGCCGCTGCAGCAGTAATCTTTGCGGGCATGGCGGGCAGAACCGCCACGGTCTCCAGCTTTCCGGTCTTGGTATCGACGGACACCACGCTGTTGGAACCGGCGTCGGTGACGTAGGCGGTGTGCCCCGAGACTGTAATGCCGTAGGGGTGGGAATCCACTTCACCGGTGTAGGCAGCGGGGATCTCCGGGGGCAGCAGGGCCGCGCAGGACGCCGGAAGATCTTTGAAGCCGTAGCGGGCACCGCCATCGGGATTATGGTCCGTTTCCAGGGCGGCGAAGTCACCGACCGTGCGGTGCCGTCCCTCGTCGTCGATAATCCGGAGGTGACCGGCGAGCGGGCGCGGGTCCCCGGGGCCGGCGCCTTGGCTCTCGACGACGTAGATCGTGGATCCGAGCTGCGCATTGCCGGCAACATCCCAGTCGTCGGTGGAGTAGATGGACGTTTTCGCCCCGTCCGCGCCCACCAGGGTCAGGCGGCCGGCGAACTCTTCACTGACGATCACGCCGCGCTTACCGGCGCTGATGTGCAGCGGCCCGACGAGCCCATCAGCAAGCGTCTCCGGCTGCCCATCCGTGGATGCCGAAGCGCCCGGGACAGTGGAGAGGATTACCGCGGCGGCGGCAGCCGCGGCCAACAAGGACATTCGTTTTCTCATGGTCTGCTCCCGTGGGCGGTGGTGAATCCGCAACCGAGACCGGTGGGTGCTCTCCCGGTGGCATCGTATTCCCGCGTGGCCAGGAAGTCGATGATGCCCGTACAGCGGCCCCGCGTGACGCTGACCCCTATGCAGTCATCCGGGAGATGGGGTCCAATGGAACCATCACTGCAGCTCTGAGACTGCAGCATTAAGACGGCAGCACTGAGAAGGGACGACGCAAACGTGGATACGAGCTTGGCGACGTGCCCCTCCTGCGGGAAGACGAACCGGATTCCGGTGGCCGCCAGCGGCCATCCCCGGTGCGGTCACTGCCGCACGGACCTGCCGTGGATCGTGGCCGCCGGCGACGCGGACTTCCCCCGGGTGGCCGAGCAGTCCCCGATTCCTGTGCTGGTGGACTTCTGGGCGGCGTGGTGCGGGCCGTGCCGCATGGTCAGTCCGGTACTGGACCGGCTGGCAAAGGAACGCGCCGGCAGCGTCAAACTCGTCAAAGTCGACGTCGATACGTCGCCGGGACTCTCCCGCCGGTTCGATGTCCAGGCCATTCCCACCTTGCTGGTCATCAGGGACGGTGCGGTCGTGGCCCGGCAGGCCGGTGCGCCGCCCGCGGCTGCGCTGAAGGGTTGGCTCGACGGCGCGCTTGCCGGGCCCCGCTGACTCACCGGGCAGCGTCGATACTCACCCTTTGACCGGCACGGCAGTCGTCCGGGCCTATCTGCGGCCCCGGGCTCCCAAAGCCCCGAGGAAGGGCGAGCCCATGCCGATCAGGAATCCGAGGTCATACCAATTGCCTGCGCGGGCAGTGTTATAGAACGGGTATTCAGCCCACTGGCCGAAGACGTGGACGATGAACACGATCCACGCCGTCACCCCGTTCCACATACCCCACAACAAGTCCTCCCACCACATGTGAACCTCCCTCGGGAAATCTCGCCCCCGTGTGTGCGATGACCAGACGCGGCGGCCTTGGCTTAGGTTAACGGGCGCGGCGTTCAGGCGGTAGGGGCCAGCGACGGGGCCGCTGGCCAGGACCCCGGGTGCCTCCTGCCGCAACCCTCGGGCAGGTCAGGAGGGCCGGACGGGGAGCCGGCCGAGTCCCTCCACGAGGTCCGCCTGGCTGCCGCACAACGCGATCCGGATCCAGCCCTCACCGATCGAGCCGAACGCTGTGCCGGGGGCGAAAGCCACCCCGGAATCTGCGAGGAAACGCCGGACCCACGACCTGACGTCCCCGTCGCTGGCATGGGACACATCGGCCCACAGATAGAAGGCACCCTGCGCGGTAAGGTACGGGATCCCGCGGGACCGCAGAACTGCCGAGGCCGCGTCCCGGTTCGCTCGGTAGTGCGCGTGGGCGTGATGGACATAGTCCTGGGGGCCGGTCAGGGCCGCGAGCGCCGCGTACTGCGACGGTGAGGCCACACACGAAACGATTGACTCCATCACGTTGTTCATCTTCTGTTCCAGCCCGGGCGGGCAGATGAGCGCGCCGATCCGCAGCCCTGTGAGCCCGTAGGTCTTGGACAGGGTCAGGGACGTGAAGACGCGGGCCTGGCCAGGAATGTCGCTGTCGAACCGGGCCGGGCTGACGTGGGGGACGTCGTAGGTGAACGCCTCGTAGCACTCGTCCGAAATGATCCACAGATCGTGCCGCGTGGCGAGCTCAACGAGGCTGCGCGTGAGGTCCTCGCCCAGGACGGCTCCCAGCGGATTGGAGGGGGAGTTGAGGACCAGGACCCTGGTCCGGTCTGTGATGAGTGCCTCGATGTCCTCGATCCGGGGCTGGAAATCGTGTTCCGGGTACAGCGGGTACCTGACCGGGACGGCGTGCAGCAGGCTGCTGGTCATGACAAAGGTGGGGTAGCCCGGGTTGGGAATGAGGATTTCGTCGCCGGGGGAGAGCAGCAGGCTCATCGCAAAATGCAGGCCCTGCTGGGCGCCGTCGACGACGTAGACCCTGTCCGCGCCGACCGGCGTCGCGTTGTGTTCGCGGAACCTGGCGGCGAAAGCCTCGCGCAGGGCCGGGATCCCCGCGTTGGGCGTGTAGTTGGTCTCGTCGCGATCGAGGCAGGCCATCCCGGCGTCGAGGACGTGACGGGGGACGGCGAAGCCGGGCTCTCCGATGCTGAGCACGATCGCGCCCGGCGTGGTCCACGCGGCTTCGGTGATTTCGCGGATCTGGTTGACCGGGACATCTCGGACATGTGCGGCAAGCTCAGGCATGTCAGCCATCCTAACGGCCCTGGCAGCGTGACCGGCCGGGGCATCCGGGACCGTCACGGGACACGGGCCCTGCACGGATATACTGGGAAGCGTGCTTTCTGGACTGGTAATAGTGGACAAGCCGCAAGGCTGGACCAGCCACGATGTGGTTGGACGGATGCGGCGGCTCGCCGGTACCCGAAAGGTCGGCCATGCCGGGACCCTCGACCCGATGGCCACCGGTGTGTTAGTGGTCGGTATAAATAAAGCCACCAGGCTCCTGACCTACATTGTGGGGACGTCCAAGACGTACACCGCCACCATCCGCCTCGGCGAGTCCACCGTGACGGACGACGCCGAAGGCGAGGTGACCGCAACGCACAGCGCCGCCGGAATCACCGAGGACGACGTCCGGGCCCGCGTCGCCGACCTGACCGGTGAGATTGAGCAGATTCCCAGCAGCGTCAGCGCGATCAAGGTCAACGGCGAACGTGCCTACGCCCGGGTCCGCTCGGGTGAAGAGGTCAAGCTGGCTGCCCGGCCGGTCACCATCCACCGCTTCGAGGTTCACGGACTGCGCCCGGCCCGCGACGGTGCGGTCCTCGACGTCGACGTCACGGTCGAGTGCTCTTCCGGGACCTACATCCGGGCGTTGGCCCGTGACCTCGGCAACGCGCTCGGCGTCGGCGGGCACCTGACTGCCCTGCGCCGGACCCAGGTGGGCCCCTACACCCTTGACCAAGCGCGCACCCTCGAGCAGTTGGCCGAAGACCTGACGGTCCTGGAAATGTCCCAGGCCGCCCGCGCGCTGATGCCCAACCGTGAGCTCAGCGCCGAGGAAACTACGGAGATTTCCTTTGGCCGGCGGATTGCGGCCGGCGCCGCGGCGGGCACAACCGCGGCCGCCACCGCGGACAGCCCGGCGGCCGCATTCGGCCCCGACGGCACCCTGGTGGCTCTGCTGGCGGATTCCGGGAACTACGCCAAACCGGTGCTGGTTTTCGCGCCGGATAATGAGAAGCGCGCCGCCGCGGCGGCTGCGCCCCAAGTCCCGCCCGCCCCAGGTCAGGCCGGCTAGACTTGGACGCCTACTTTTACATCATCATGGTGGTCGGGCTGCTGTCGACCATCATCTGCGCGACCGCCGGTATCCTCAAGAAGGCCCCGAACGACCTCACCATCCTCTCCGTAGCCGCCGTCGAGCTGTCCCTGCTGGTGTATCTCGTCGGCTCGATCATCCGCGTGATCGCCGGCGAACCGATCGCAGGGGAGGCCTGGGAATTCTGGGGCTACCTGATCACTGCCCTGATGCTGCCGGTGGCCGCGGTGTACTGGTCTGTCCTGGAGCGGACCCGGTGGAGCAACTTCGTTCTGGCAGCCGTCGGAGTCACCGCCCTGGTGATGGCGGCCCGTATGAACCAGATCTGGTACTGACATGGAAGAGGCAAGAATCGTGAAGGCTCAGTCGTCGCAGGACGCCGGTGGCACGGCCAGCCGGGCTTCGGAAGCCGGAGCAACTCCGTCGAACACCCGGAACACCGGCCCCGGACGGCTGCTGATTGCGGTCTACGCCGTGTTTGCGATTTCGGCGACGGCGCGGGCCGGATACCAGATCCTCACCAAGTTCTCCGAAGCGCCGCTTGCCTACCTGCTCTCGGCCTTCGCCGCCGTCGTCTATATTGTGGCCACCGTGTCCCTCGCAAAGCCGGGCCGTCTGTGGTTCAGGATCTCCGTGGCCGCCGTCCTGGTTGAGCTGATCGGCGTACTGGTGGTCGGCGCCCTGAGCCTCTTCGACGCCGTCAACTTCCCGCATGAGACCGTGTGGTCCTTGTTCGGACGCGGCTATGGCTTCATTCCGCTGCTGCTGCCAATCCTGGGCCTCATCTGGCTGTACCGGCGGCGTCCGGTGGCTCGGCGGGCATAACGTGCTCTACAACCCGGTCCTCGGTTAGTACCTACGATTCCTGGCCGGGGCTGGTTCCTGCCCGCTGAAGCCTGCTACGCAGGGCCGGCCAGGCTGCGGCGAAGCCCGGGTGCAGGTCCATCCCGCTCACGGCGTCAACCGGGACCCACCGGAGCTCCAGGCTTTCCGGATCCATGATGACCGGTTCAAAGGGCTGGCTCACCTCGGCGGCAACGGTGGTGTAGCTCCAGTAGCCGACGTCGAAGACCGAGGTGAAGAGCACCCCGATGCTCTCGGACGGCACGCCTGCTTCCTCGTGGGCTTCCCGCAGCGCGCCACGGATGGCGTCTTCACCCTGATGCAGGGCACCGCCGGGCAGCCCCCACGTTCCTCCATGGTCGCTCCATTCAACCCGGTGCTGCAGCAGCACACCCTTGGCAGGATCGTGGACGAGCAGCCCGGCCGAGCCGAACCGTCCCCAGAATTTGCCGCGCGGGCCCTCGACCCACGCATCGCCCGGATCACGGGGTCCGCGCGGCCGGCGCGGATCCCCGGCCGGAATCGTCGTCGTCACGAGGCCATCCGAGGCGCCGGTCATGCCGGAGGTGCTGCCGGGGGTGCCGGTGGTACCGGGGGTGCCGTGGGTGCTGCCGGAGTTCGGGGCGGAAGTCCTGTCCATCCCTCCAGCTTGCCACGTCGGAATAGTTCCATCATTAGTGTCGTACCCCTCTGGCAGAGTTTGGTTATGGAAGCCAGCGCAGCGTTTGCCCCGGCCGGAACCGGGCGGCCGGATACGGACGTGGCCCCGCCGTTCCGCAGTCCGGCGCCCGTTGTGCCGCTGCCCATCGAGCCGGTGCCCGTCGGGTCCGGGGAGCCGGACCGGACACTGGTGCGCGCGCTGTCCCTGGTTCGTGCGTCGACTGCGACGGCGGTTGACGACACGAAGCTGCTGGGCGTGGCCGGCGCCTCGGCGTTCGCCGGCCGGGTAGAGGAGCTTTCTCGGGCGGTCGAGTATCTGCAGGTTGTGGCGGCCGCGGCGGTTGACCGGAGCCGAAGGCAGGCCAACAGCAGCACACATGCGCCCGCCGGCGGTTTCAGAGCCGGCGCCAAGGGAGCCGTCAGCGAGGGGGCGCCCGCGGGCTGGTTGACCGGGTGGAACGCGGAGGAGACGGCGAAGGGTCTGGAGGAAACGGCGACAGCGCCGTGCTCGCTCCCGGAACTGGCGCCCGGACAAGCCATCGGAGCGTTGTTCGCTTCGGGATGTTCGGATGACGGGTTCCGGAATGCAACGGAGTTCCTGCGGGCCCGGCTGCGGATCAGCGCATCGGAGGCCCGCCGCCGGCTGTCCCTGGCGGCGGAGCTGCTGCCCCGGACCGGCATCGCGGAGCAGCCCTTGCCGGCGGCGAAAGAGGAACTGGCCGCGGCAGTCGCCAGCGGCGGCGTGGCCTCGCACGCGGCCAGCATCATCACGCTGGCGCTGGATCGTGTCCGTGGAGTATGCCCGCCCGAGTCCGCCGCCCGGATGGAGCACGCCCTGACCCTGACGGCCTTGGAGAACGATCAGGACTTCCTCGCCCGGATTGCCCGCCGCTGGACGGAGGCCCTCGACCAGGACGGCGCGGAACCTAGTGAGACGGAACTCCGGCAACTTCAGGGCGCCTTTGTCCGGCGGCCACGGCGCGGCCTCCAGCATCTGGAGATCTACGCCACCACGGAGCAGTTCGAACACCTGCTCACGGTCATGAACATCGCTACTAATCCGAGGACTGCCGCAGGCAACACGGATAGCGTTTCTGCGGCCGCCGCGGAGGCGCATTCCCTGGACCGGCGCTCCCGCCCTCAGAAACTCCTCGACGGCTTGATCGGCGCCTGCAAAGCCGCGTTGGCGTCCGGAGAACTGCCGTCGGCCGGGGGATTACGCCCGCAGGTCATGGTCACCATTGACTACCGCGACCTCCTTGAACGGCTCGGTGGCCCGGCCGGCAGCGCCGGTGATCGCCTCCCCGGCACCGGAACCCTCATGTTCACCGGGCCCGTCACGGCCTCAACGGTGCGGACGATCGCCTGCGACGCTGACATCATTCCCGTCCTGCTCGGCGGCAATGGCCGGATCCTGGACGTCGGCCGCGCGGCCAGGGTCTTCCCACCGCACATCCGGAAGGCCGTCACGGCGCGGGACCTGGGGTGTGCGTTCCCGCAGTGCACCATCCCGGCTCCGTGGTGCGAGGCCCATCACATCACCTACTGGTCCCGGGGCGGGACAACCACAACAGACAACGCGGCCCTCTTGTGTTCGCACCATCACCACCTCGTCCACAAGGAACAGTGGACGATCGAGCCCCGCAATGGGGTGCCGTGGTTCCTTCCGCCACCCCATGTTGATCCCCGGCGGACACCCCGGCGGAACACGTACTTCCGGCTGGAGTAACGCTTTCCCTCCCCCCCGCTTGGCTACGCGGCGGCTGGCCGCCGAGCGGGCGTGGGGAGAGCTAGGTCAACTCCGGTTCGGGCCCATTACTACTTGCCGGCTACAGGGCGGCGGGACCGTAACGCCTACGTCGGGAACCGGATCACGGACGCTCAGCCGTGACAGCCGCGGAATGGCAGCGAGCATTGAGTAGGGAATCGGCCCCACAAGTACGGGCGAAGCCAGGATCATGGCGGGAGCGATCAGTGATGGCCACTCCTTCCGGGCACCGACCGCGACGAGCAGTGCAGCGATCGCGCAGCGAACGTAAAAACTTATCTGGCTGTCCGGAGTCCCCTCACGGTTGTCCAGCAGGAAATGCAGCCAGGCCTGCCAGGCGCCCGGTTCGAACGCATAGGAGACGCCGACGATCAGCGCGAGTCCACCCAGTCCCTGCACAAACCTCAGCCAGTCGCCGCGCACAGCGAACCAGGCCAGCCCGATGCCGACGGTCAGCTTCGTCAGGATAGGAAACGACCAAGCGATCGGCTGCCGCATGCCGAGGACGGCGGCGCCGGCAAGGAGCAGGTAGATATTCCCGACCGCGAGCTCAGGCAATGATATGAGGAAGAACGGAATTGCCCATCTCATGGGCAGCGGCCGCAGGAGCCACAAGAGCACCACTGACTCAAGGCAGATCCAGAACGCGTGGAACAGCGGCCATGGCAGCAGGGCGAAGGGCCGGATGACCGCGAGGAAAATCGGTGCATAGAGGTACGCGTCGCGCTGGCCGGGCGCCCTCTCGTAAGTGAGTTCGCTCTGCGCAGCGAGCCAATAAGCATGGGTATCTATCCCGAAGACGTCGGTCTGGAGAACATCGAAAATCGCTCGTCCGGCGGCGAACAAGGCGAGGCCCCAAAACAGGACCAAGGCAAGTCGCGCAGCCGACGGAAACTTGTTGGCGAACCACGTCATATCAGCGAGTGGGTCAGCGTACTTCGTCATGCCCCCGATCCTGCCATAGTAGGGATACGGAGCTTCCAGACACAGCTCAGTCCGTGGCAGTTTTCTGCGAACGCAGGTTCACACAAGACTCACTCGTCGATCGGACCGTGCCACGACGGCGGAACAGCTTTGCAGGCTCAAGCCGGTCCACCGTGTCCACCCGCCGGCGTCTTGGCCGATACCGGGTAATCTTAGAGAGTTCCGGAGCCGGCCACCGCCCTCCGGAAGGGTTCTTGGCAGGCAGCAAAAGGCGAGGTAGATGGTCCACATCTGGAACGATCCGTCCGAAGTCCCGTCGGACTTCGGTCCATCCGTGGTCACGTTCGGGAACTTCGACGGGGTGCACCGCGGACATCAGCAGGTCCTCTCGCAGCTCGTCCGCACGGCGCGCCGGAACAACGCCCGCGCGGTTGCCATCACGTTCGACCCCCACCCGGCCCAGGTCCACCGCCCCGAATCCGCCCCCGAGCTGATCATGGGGCTCGAAGACAAGCTCGTGGCGCTGGGCGAACTGGGCCTCGACGCCGTCCTCGTGTTGAAGTACTCCCTGGAGCTGGCCAGCCTCACGCCGGAAGAGTTTGTAGCCGGCATCCTGGTCGGCAGCCTCAAGGCAAGCCATGTGGTGATTGGCCACGATGCCCGCTTCGGCCGGGGCAACGCCGGTGATCTGCAGACCATGCAGGAGCTCGGGATCAAGCTCGGGTTTGAAGTTTTCGTCATCAGCGAGTTCGGCTCGGAAGGCTACCCGCTGCACGACGGGGCGACGGACGACGACGGCGGCGCGGGCCGCCGCTGCTCGTCCACCTGGGTTCGCGAGGCGCTGCAGGCGGGCGACGTCGCCACTGCCGCGGACATCCTGGGCCGCCCGCACCGGATGCGTGGCGAAGTCGTGCACGGCGCCGCGCGGGGCCGTGACCTCGGGTTCCCCACCGCAAACCTCGCGGCCACCGCCAGCGGCTACATTCCGGCGGACGGCATCTACGCCGGCTGGCTCGTGGATGAAGCCGGGACGCGCTGGCCTGCCGCCATTTCCGTCGGGTCCAATCCCACCTTTGCGGGTGTCAGCCGGCAAGTGGAGGCACACGTCATTGACCGTCCGGACGAGCCGGTGGAAGCGTTCGATCTCTACGACCAGACGGTTGTAGTGGAATTCGTGGCGCGCCTCCGCGGCATGGTGGCGTACCGTGGCCCGGAAGCACTGATCGACCAGATGCGGCTGGACGTCCTCCAGGCGCATGAAATTTTGTCCGCCCGCTGATCCGCCCAGAACCGCGTGCCGACCTCCCCGGAACCACCGCGGGTCGGCGCCGGGTTCCATCGGGTGCTGAGGCGCGGCGTGATTCACAGACACTGGCAAGGAAGGCACTAACTGTGAGCATCGAGAAGAATACGCGGGAGCTGGACCGGGACATTGTCCGCGATTTCAGCGCCAGGATGAGCTACGCGTCCTACCTGCAATTGCCCACCCTGCTCAGTGCGCAGCAGCCGGTCAGCACCCCGGTACACCACGACGAGCTGCTTTTTATCATCCAGCACCAGACCACTGAACTGTGGCTGAAGCTGGTCCTCCACGAACTCCGCAGCGCCGCTGCCTGGCTTCGTGCCGACGATCTCGGATCCGCGCTGAAAGCGATTGCCCGGGTCAAACACATCCAGAAGACACTGACCGAGCAATGGTCGGTCCTGGCGACCCTGACACCTACGGAGTACTCCCAGTTCCGGTCCTTTTTGGGCAACTCCTCCGGTTTCCAGTCCAGCCAGTACCGTGCGGTTGAATTCCTTCTGGGCAACAAGAACGCAAAGATGCTGCCGGTCTTCGAATCCGACGCCGAGGCCCACACGATGCTGCAGGAGATCCTCGAATCCCCGAGCATCTACGACGAATTCCTGGGCTACCTCAAGCGGCAGGGCTTCGACGTCCCCGCCGCACTCCTGGACCGGGACGTCACGAAAGCGCACGAGTTCAACGCCGACCTGGTCCCCGTATTCAAGTACATCTACGAAAACGCGGCGGACAACTGGGGCGCCTACGAGGCCTGCGAGGAACTCGTGGACCTTGAGGACAACTTCCAGCTGTGGCGTTTCCGGCACCTGCGAACGGTCCAGCGCACCATCGGCATGAAGTCCGGCACCGGCGGCTCGAGCGGGGCCGCTTTCCTGCAGAAGGCCCTGGAACTGACATTCTTCCCCGAACTCTTCGCCGTCCGGACGGAGATCGGCCAGTGAACGGCATGGAAAGCGGGACGCGCGTGGACACCAAGACAACGGTTGATCTTCTCTGGCAGCGTGCGCAGGAACTCGATGCCACAGATCCGCTGGCCGCCTACCGGGACCACTTCATCGGAACCGACACGCCCCTGGTGCTACCTGGACGGCAACTCCCTCGGCCGCCCCCTGAAGCGGACCGCCGCAGACATCAACACCTTCATCCAGGACCAGTGGGGCGGACGCCTGATCCGCGGCTGGGACGAGGCCTGGCTGCAACTGCCGGAGAGGATCGGCAACCAGCTGGGCCGCGCCGTCCTCGGCGCCGCGCCGGGGCAGACCATCATCGCCGACTCCACCACCGTGGTGCTGTACAAACTGATCCGGGCCGCCGTGGCCGCGGTGAAGGATCCCGCCCGAACCGAAATTGTGCTGGACACCGAGAATTTCCCCACCGACCGGTACCTCGTTGAAGGTATCGCCCGGGAAGAGGGCCTGTCGGTGCGCTGGATCGACGCGGATCCGGCAACCGGGGTGACTGTGGACCAGGTCCGCGCCGCCACCGGACCGGCCACCGCCGTCGTGGTCCTCAGCCACATCGCCTACCGTTCGGCGTATATCGCCGACATGGCGGGGATCACCGCCGCCGTTCACGACGCCGGCGCCCTCGTGGTGTGGGACCTGTCCCATTCCGTCGGATCCGTGGAAGTGGCGCTGGACGCCGCCGGTGCCGACTTCGCCGCCGGCTGCACCTACAAGTACCTGAACGGGGGACCGGGCTCGCCGGCATTCGCGTACGTCAACGCCCGGCACCTGCCCGGCCTGGAGCAGCCCATTTGGGGCTGGATCGGCCGGAAGGATCCGTTCGAGATGGGACCCGGCTACGAACCCGCCGCCGGTATCCGCGGCTTCCTCAGCGGCACCCCGCCGATCTTCGGCATGCTCGCCATGCGCGGAACGCTGGATTTGATCGAGGAAGCGGGCATGGAGGCGATCCGGGAAAAATCACGCCGCCTGACTGCGTTCGCCGTCGAACTCCACGACGCGTGGCTCGCCCCTGCGGGGGTGGAACTTTCGACGCCGCGGGACCCTGAGCTGCGGGGCAGCCACATCACGGTGGACCACCCGGCATTCCGCGACATGACCGCGGCGCTCTGGGAGGAGGATGTCATTCCCGATTTCCGCGCACCGCACGGCATCAGGGTCGGACTCTCGCCGCTCAGCACGTCTTTTACGGAGCTCTACCGGGGCGTCGATGCCATCCGTGACCGGTTGGATGCCGTCCGCTGACCGCAACGTCCGTGCCGGCACGCAATCTCCGTGCCGGCACGGACACCACCGGCGCAGCCGGGTGTTTCGACAAGATTGCTGACATGCCGGTAAACTGGACTGTGGATCCGGCTGCAGTCCGTGGCGGCTGGCTCCTGTTGTGTTCGGGAGAGCATGTCCTTCGGGACGTGGACCCGGCTCGGCACCCCCGGCAGTGCGTTACTGACTCGGGCCTCACGGCACATCTCTAGGAGTTATTGTGGCACTTGACGCCGCTGTAAAGCAGTCCATCATTCAGGATTTCGCAACGTCCGAGGGCGACACCGGTTCGCCGGAGGTCCAGGTTGCAGTCCTGACTCAGCGGATCAAGGATCTGACTGAGCACATGAAGGAGCACAAGCACGATTACCACACCCAGCGCGGTCTGCTGGCCATGGTTGGTCGTCGCAAGCGTATGCTCACCTACCTGAAGAACACTGACATCAACCGCTACCGTGCGCTCATCGAGCGCCTCGGCCTGCGCCGCTAGTCAGCGCTTAGGGCGGCCCCTTCCGTGACGGAAGGGGACCGCCTGCTTCACCCCACAACTCAACAGGAGGATCAACCGCATCACGCATTCGCGGTCCTCGGTAGTGATCTCCGGGAACGGCTTCAACGACTGAAGCCCGGCCCGTGGGTCTCGATCGATGACCGGGTGCAGTGCAGGCCAGTAGACAGATGCTGGCTTGGGTTGATGCGGCTGGACTCCGTGAACCATGAAACGGAGGTGACTCTCTTGGAGGGTCCCGAAATCCAGTTCTCAGAAGCAGTTATTGATAATGGCCGCTTCGGCAAGCGTGTAATCCGCTTCGAAACCGGCCGTCTTGCCAAGCAGGCAGCCGGCGCAGCGATGGTCTACATCGACGAAGAGACCGCCCTGCTGTCCGCCACCACGGCCGGCAAGCACCCGCGTGAAGGCTTCGACTTCTTCCCGCTGACGGTCGACGTCGAAGAGCGCATGTACGCTGCGGGCCGCATCCCGGGCTCGTTCTTCCGCCGCGAAGGCCGCCCGTCCACCGAGGCCATCCTCGCGTGCCGCCTCATGGACCGCCCGCTGCGCCCCGCCTTCGTCAAGGGCCTGCGCAACGAGGTCCAGATCGTCGTCACCGTGCTCTCCATCAACCCGGATGAGCTCTACGACGTGGTCGCGATCAACGCTTCCTCGATGTCCACCCAGCTCTCCGGCCTGCCCTTCTCCGGCCCGATCGGCGGCGTCCGCGTTGCCCTGATCGCCGACGAGCACGGCTCACAGTGGGTTGCCTTCCCGAAGCACTCCCAGCTCGAGAACGCCGTCTTCAACATGGTCGTTGCCGGCCGCGTTGCAGGCGACGATGTTGCCATCATGATGGTGGAAGCCGAAGCGACGGACAACTCCTGGAACCTCATCAAGGAACAGGGCGCCACCGCCCCGACCGAAGAGGTTGTTTCCGAGGGCCTCGAGGCTGCCAAGCCGTTCATCAAGGCCCTGTGCGAGGCCCAGTCCGACCTGGCTGCCCGTGCCGCCAAGCCGACCGTCGAGTTCCCGGTCTTCCTGGACTACCAGGACGACGTCTACGCCGCGGTTGAGTCCGCTGCCGCGGACAAGCTCACCGCCGTCTTCCAGATCGCCGACAAGCAGGAGCGCGACACCGCCTCCGACGCGCTCAAGGACGAGGTCACCTCCTCGCTCGCCGGCCAGTTCGAAGGCCGCGAGAAGGAACTTTCCGCAGCCTTCCGCTCCGTCACCAAGCACGTTGTGCGCCAGCGCATCCTGACGGACCAGATCCGCATCGACGGCCGTGGCCTGACGGACATCCGCCAGCTCACCGCCGAGGTTGAGGTTCTGCCCCGCGTTCACGGCTCGGCCATCTTCGAACGCGGCGAGACCCAGATCATGGGTGTCACCACGCTGAACATGCTCAAGATGGAACAGCAGATCGACTCGCTGTCTCCCGTGACGCGCAAGCGCTACATGCACAACTACAACTTCCCGCCGTACTCCACCGGTGAGACCGGCCGTGTCGGTTCGCCGAAGCGCCGCGAAATCGGCCACGGTGCCCTGGCAGAGCGCGCCATCATGCCCGTGCTGCCGTCCCGCGAGGAATTCCCCTACGCCATCCGCCAGGTGTCTGAAGCCCTCAGCTCCAACGGTTCGACGTCGATGGGTTCCGTCTGCGCCTCCACGCTGTCGCTGCTCAACGCAGGCGTGCCGCTGAAGGCAGCGGTCGCCGGTATCGCCATGGGCCTGGTTTCCGACCAGGTTGACGGCCAGACCCGCTACGCCGCCCTGACCGACATCCTTGGCGCCGAAGATGCCTTCGGCGACATGGACTTCAAGGTCGCCGGTACGTCCGAGTTCGTCACGGCCATCCAGCTGGACACCAAGCTCGACGGCATCCCGGCGTCCGTCCTGGCCGCCGCCCTGAAGCAGGCCCGCGAAGCCCGCCTGCACATCCTGGACGTCCTGAACTCCGCGATCGACACCCCGGACGAGCTCTCCGAGTTCGCGCCGCGCGTCATCGCGGTCAAGATCCCGGTAGACAAGATCGGCGAGGTCATCGGCCCGAAGGGCAAGATGATCAACCAGATCCAGGAAGACACCGGCGCCGACATCTCGATCGAGGACGACGGCACGGTCTACATTGGCGCCACGAACGGCCCGTCTGCCGACGCAGCACGGTCCGCGATCAACGCCATCGCCAACCCGCAGATCCCGGAAATCGGCGAGCGCTACCTGGGCACGGTCGTCAAGACCACGACCTTCGGTGCCTTCGTGTCCCTGACCCCGGGCAAGGACGGCCTCCTGCACATCTCCGAGCTGCGCAAGATCGCCGGCGGCAAGCGCGTGGACAACGTTGATGACGTCGTCTCCGTCGGACAGAAGATCCAGGTGGAAATCACCAAGATCGATGACCGCGGCAAGCTCTCGCTCTCTCCCGTGGTGTCCGAGGAAGAAGGCGCCGGCGAAGCCGAAGCCGTTCAGGCCTCTGCTCCCGCGGAAGCCTAGGGCGACGCTAGCTAACTAGCGCTTCCAGCACCAAAACGGCGGGGCCGGTGGATCATTCCACCGGCCTCGCCGCCGTTAACCACCTGTGCCGCCAGAGTCAAGCCGCTGATACGATTGCAGGCAGATTTGACACGATTTACCGGAAAGGCCTTGATGACTGTCGTCCCCCTGCCGCTTGAGCAGAACCTGCACGCTGACACCCTGATCCATGGCGCCGACGGCGGGGCCGAGGTTCGCCGTTCGGTGCTCCCTGGCGGTGTCCGCGTGCTGACGGAGGCGATGCCCGGGCAGCGTTCGGCGACGATCGGATTCTGGGTCGGCGTGGGGTCGCGTGACGAGGCCGTGGGCCAGCACGGCTCGACCCACTTCCTGGAGCACCTGCTGTTCAAGGGCACCCGTCGCCGGACCGCCCTGGAAATTGCCTCGGCCTTTGATGAGGTCGGCGGCGAATCGAACGCCGCCACCGCAAAGGAAAGCACCTGCTACTTTGCCCGCGTGCTGGACACCGACCTGCCGATGGCCATCGACGTGATTGCGGACATGATCACCGGAGCCGTCCTGGATCCGCGGGAGATGGACCAGGAACGCGACGTCATCCTCGAAGAAATCGCGATGGACAGCGACGACCCCACCGACGTCGCGCATGAACATTTTGTTGCCGCCGTCCTCGGCACGCACCCCCTCGCCCGGCCCATCGGCGGCACGCCCGACGCCATCCGCGCCGTCGATCGGGACTCCGTCTGGGACCACTACCAGCGCTACTACCGGCCCGACGAGCTCGTGATCACGGCCGCCGGGGGACTGGACCACGACGTCGTCTGCTCCCTGGTCGTTGACGCCCTGAGCGCCGCCGGCTGGAACCTTGAGCCCTCCACCGCACCGTCACCGCGCCGGGCGACCGACCGTGCGGTCATCGCAGGCACAGCCGGGCTGCACGTGGTCAAGCGCCCCGTGGAGCAGGCGAATATCATCATGGGCTGCCCGTCCCTCGTTGCCACCGACGGGCGCCGCTTCGTGATGAGCGTGCTCAACGCCGTCCTGGGCGGCGGGATGTCTTCCCGGTTGTTCCAGGAAGTCCGGGAGAAGCGCGGCCTCGTGTACTCGACGTACTCGTTCGCCTCCGCCTACGCCGACGCCGGGTACTTCGGTATGTACGCCGGATGTTCGCCGTCGAAGGTTTCGCAGGTCATTGAACTCCTCGGTGCCGAACTGGACAAGCTGGCCCACGGCGGCATCGCCGACGACGAACTCCGCAAGGCCGTCGGACAGCTCTGCGGCGGCATCGTCCTGGCGCTGGAGGACACCGGATCGCGGATGTCCCGGCTGGGCCGTGCGGAGCTGGTCTCCGGCGAATACCAGGACATCGACGAAACCCTGCGCCTGATCAAGGCAGTGACCGCGGCCGAAGTCCAGGAGCTGGCCCGGGAGTTGGCCGCGGCCCCGCGGACCATCACCGTCGTCGGTCCGTTCGAGGAAACCGAAACCTTCGGGCTCTAACGAGCCCGGGGCGCCGCACGGGCAGGCCGTCCGGCCTGGGCTACCTGATTGGCCGGGGGCTAGCTGATGGTGCGTGCGCGGCCCACCAGCACGGCGAGCACGCACAGCACCGCCATGCAGCACACCACGAGGAACAGGGGCAGTTCGAACCCTCCGGTGACGTCGTAAAGCACCCCGAACGCCAGCGGCGCCGCCCCGGCAATGGCGTAGCCGACGGACTGCGCCATCCCCGAGAGGCCGGCCGCCTGGGCATGGTTGGTGGTGCGCAGGCTGAAGAGGGACAGGGCCACCACTACCAGGGCCCCGCAGGCGACGGCCGCGGTAATGACCCACAGCAGCATCAGGCCGGGCGCCAGCATCAGTCCCAGAAACGCGGCCAGGGCCAGCAGGCTGCTGGCCAGCGCCACCCCGCGCTGATCGGCCAGCCGCGTCATCACGGCGCCCGTGCCGAAGCTGGCGGCTACCCCTACGAGGAAGAAAAGCGCCATGTGGAACCCGGCGTCTGCTTCTGACACGCCGTGGCTCCGCTCGATCGCCGGCAGCCAGGCGATCAAGACGTAATACGTGACCGACTGGAAGCCCATAAAGAGCGTCACCTGCCACCCGAGGAGCGAGGTCCACGGCGAGCGCAGCACCGGGGAACGGCCGCTGGTGAGAGCAGCCTTGGGTTCATTTCTGAGCAGCCACGGCCCGAGGACCGCCAGGGCCAATATGGCGAGGCCGGCCCACATGCCCAATGCCAGCCGCCACTCCGCGGACGTTGCGTGGGCGACCGGGACCACGACGGCGGCACCAAGAGCCGCAATTGCTCCCTGCGCGGAGGTGTAGAAGCCGGTAACCTGGCTCACCCGGGTGGGGAAGTTCCGCTTGACGATCGAGGGCACCAGGACGTTCAGGAACGCGATGCCGGCCCCCAACAGAATTGTTCCGGCCCAGATCATTCCCGGCAATTCAACGCTCCGGAGCACAATGCCCGCGGCGAGGAGAAGCACAGACAGCCACGCCGCGCGGTCCAGGCCCGCGAGGCGGGCAAATATCGGCGCTACGGGGGACAGGAGTGCGAAGGAGAGCAGGGGCAATCCCGCCAGGAGCCCTGCCTGTCCAGCAGAGAGGCCGAGATCGCCGCTGATGCCCTCCAGCAGGGGGCCCACGGTGACGAACCCGACCCGGAGGTTCACGGCGATCAACAGGATGCCCAGCAATCCGGTTCCAACACGCAGACCGCGTACTGGCATGAGGGCAGTTGCCACCTGGTGCACCTATCTGAAGTCTGTCGTCGCACCGGGCCGGCACTGGGCCGCGTGGTGCTGCCGGCGGATTCACCGATGTGGCCCAGCATGACAGCCGGCGTGTGGTCCGGCAACCTGGTGCGGGGCCCGGCCCTTGTTCGGGCATTATGACCGGGGCTACGTTATTCGCAGGGCGCCGCTGCCGTCGGTGGCAGTGCCACTCGGGAGGAACCATGGACCGGCCGGTGCCAGGCAGTGCGTACGAGGAGCTGCAAGCGTTCCTGGGCGATTGGGCCGGAACCACGCACTGGCAGGCGTCACCCTGGGGCCTGGCGCGGACAGCCCCGTCCGAAGTCACGTTCAGCCAGGCCGTCGCCGGGCTGGCCGTGACAATGAGCTATGGCCACGCGAACTCGGACGGGACGCGTTCGGAGGGGCACGGCGTTTTCACCACCGACCCGGACCGGCCGGAGGTGCTCTGGTATCACGTGAACAGCATGGGCCTGCCGCCGGAACCTCCGGCGCGTGCCCTCTGGCGGGGCGGCACCTTGACTGTGGAAAGGCGGAGCGATCATGGCACCGCCCGGCACACGTACCGGCTCGAGGACGGTGTGCTGACGCACGAAGCGTCCGTGCGCCTGGGCAAGGCCTTCGAGTTCATACCGTTCCTGACCTCGGTCTACCGGCGCGTGCCGGCCAGTGCCTAGCTGGCGAGCGCTGCACGGACTGCTGCGGCCACCGCCGCGGCGCCGGGTTCGCCCATGATGATGGTGTAGTGGTTGACGTCCGGGACCTCGGTCACGCTCAGGTTCGGCAGCCGGGCCGCCCAGGCCTCGAGATACCCGGCCGGGTACAGGCCGGTGGACTCGTTGAGCAGTCCGCGCGGGGCCCGGAGCACCCGGGTGTCGACAGCGAGTTCGTCGAGTGCTTTCAGCAGCGACGCGCCGCGGTGCAGTTCGGCGGTGTCCTCCGCCATGGCCTGGTACTGCGTGGCGGGCCTGAGCGCGGGCTCCTCGCCGGTCAGGTCATAGTCCACGTAGTCCTGCACCAGCGGACTCCAGTCCGCCGCAAAGGCCGGGTGCTGCTTCCAGAACGTGCGGTACGTGTCCCGGTCCGGAAACGTCGCGGTGAGGCGTTCGGCGGCAGGACCCAGCACGGCGGCGACGATCTGTTCGTCGGAGAGCCCCACCGGCATCTGCAGCGGCAGCCCGCCGTCGACGAGGACCAGGGAGCGGACCCGCTCCGGAAAGAGGTTTGCGAGCACAACGGCGGCAAAGGCTCCCATCGAATGCCCGGCCACCACCACCGGGCCGGTGCTGAGTTCCGCGAGCACCGCCGCGAGATCTTCGGCGTGGGCGGGCATGCCGTAGGGGGCCGGCAGGTGGTTGCTGCGGCCCCTTCCGCGCAGGTCCGGGGCGATGATCCGGACATCCGGCAGGACCTCCGCGAGGCAGGCCCAGGCCTTGTGCGAAGCGGTCACGCCGTGGACGGCCAGGACGGTGGGGGCCGCCGGATCCGCCGGCCCCCAGACGGCGGTGTGCAGCATGCCGCCGCGGACCTCGACGCCGGTGGTGCGGTACGTGGTGTTGCCGGCCGTGGGGATCATGGGGCTGTCCCTTCCTGCGGGGTGGGTGCTGGCGCCAGGGCGCGTTCGATGAACTGCATCATTTCCTCGAAAACCTCCTCCGGGACGTCCGGGCGGGCACCGGGTGCCGGGTCTGCGCCCTCCTCGTCCCACAGCACCCAGCGCATTCCGATCAGTTCGCCGATGCCCATCAGCGCCCAGGCTGCCACGGTGGGATCCATCTGGCGGACCTCGCCGCTGAGCTGTGCTGCCTTGAGCCCCTCGATGTAGCCGTTGACGATCCGGGTGTAGTGCAGCCTGAGGGCCCCGGGGGAGACGAACTCGGCCTGCCGGATGATCCGGTACAGGGCCGGATGTTCCGCGGTGAACCGGAAAAAGGCCCGGAAGCCGGCGCGTTCTGCCTCGAGCCGGGTCCCGGCGGCGCGAGCGGCGTCGGTCATGGCGTGCCGCACCCGCCGGTTGAGGTCCTCGACGACCTCGTCGAAAATGGCCTGCTTGCCCTCGAAGTAGAGGTAGAACGTGCCGAGGCCGACGCCGGCCGCCTCGGTGATCTTGACGATGGACGCCTCGTGGTAGCCGACGGAGGCGAAGACCGCTTCGGCGGCCTGGAGCAGCTTGGCCCGGGTCTGGGTTCCGCGCGCCGTGCGCGGGGTCGTGCTCATGCCCGGCCCCCATCGGTGCGCGCGAGTTCCTGGCGGAGCCGGCCGCGGAGCACCTTGTTAAGCGCCGTGCGGGGTAACGCGCCAACCATTTCGATCCGGGCCGGGACCTTGAACCCGGCCAGGCGGGCGGCGCAGTGGTCCAGGAGTTCCTGCTCGTCGATGGCGATTCCGGGGCGGATCACCACGAACGCCACCCCGGTCTCGCCCCAGCGTTCGTCCTCGACGCCGACCACAGCGGCCTGGGCGACGGCCGGGTGGCCCAGCAGCACGGCCTCGACCTCGGCCGGGGCCACGTTTTCGCCGCCCGAAATGTAGATGTCCTTGAGCCGGTCCACGACCCTGATGAAGCCCTCGGCATTGCGTTCGACCAAATCACCGGTCCGCAGCCAGCCGCCGGCCAGCACGGCACCCGTGGCCGCAGGGTCGCGGTAGTAGCCGGCGAAGACGCCGGGCCCGCTGACGTACAGTTCCCCGTGCGCGGCGCCGTCGAGGATCTCCCCGGTGGCGGGGTCGGCCACGGCCACCGTGACGTGCGGATACGGTTTGCCCGAGTACCCGGCCATCCGGGCCGCGTCCTCATTGGCCAGGCAGAGGACGTTGGGGGAGGCCTCGGTCAGCCCGTAGCCCTGGCTCAGGGCGACGCCCCGGCGGTGCCAGATCCGCAGCAGCGGCGCAGGCATCGGAGCCCCGCCCACCACCGCGTGCCGGAGGCTGCCGAGTTCGGCCTGCGCGAAGTCCGGGTGTTCGGCGAGCATCAGGTAGTGGGTGGGGACGCCCATCAGCATCGTGACGCCCCGCTCGGCGATCAGCTGCAGCACCCGGCCCGGTTCGAAGCCGCGCTCGAGCACCACGGTGGCGCCGGTCCACCATGCCAGCAGCGGCTGGATGTTCCAGGCGCCGACGTGGAACTGCGGCAGGACGGCGAGCACTACATCGGTGCTGCCCAGATCCAGCGTCCGGGACAGCGAGAGGTTCGTCCAGAAGCAGTTCGCGTGCGTCAGCACAGCGGCCTTACTGGCTCCCTCGGTGCCGGAGGTGAAGATCATCAGCAGCGCGTCGTCGTCGTGCACGGCGCCCGTCTCCGGTTCCCGTGGCGCATTCGCCGGCGCATTACCGTGCATGCCTGCCGGTCCGCGCGAGGGTGCCGGGACTGACTTCTCCACCCCGCCGGGACCGAGCGCCGCCGTCCGCGTCATCCGCGGCAGCCGGGCACACGCAGCCGCCGCGAGGGAGTCCAGCTCGCCTTCGACCAGCAGCAGCTGCGGGTCGGCGAGCTCCAGCTGGGCTGCGGCCTCCCGGGGCGAGAGCCGCCAGGACAACGGCACCAGGACAAGTCCGGCCTTGGCGCAGGCGAAGAACACCACCACATGATCCGAGCTGTTGCCGGTGAGGGTGGCGATCCGGTCCCCGTTCCGGTATCCGGCGTCCCGGAAGCCCGCGGCGAGACCGGCGGCACGCCGTTCCAGCTCGGCATAGGTCAGTGTGCAGCCGCGATCGTCGATGGCGGTCCGGTGCGGCGTCGCGAGGCTCCGGTCCGTGGTCCACCGGCCAAGGGTGTGCAGTCCGTCGGTGGCGGTCATGCGCTCTCCTCCAGGATCTCGCGGGACTTAGAGCTACGGCGGGTCCGGCGCTGCGCGAGCCGCTGCGCGGTGCCGGTCAGTCCGCCGGGCAGGAAAAGCACCACGAGGATAAAAAGGCTGCCCAGGATGAACAGCGGCTCAGACAACGGTACGCGCAGCACATCCGGCAGGGAACGGATGGCCTCCGAGTTGGCGAGCGTCGTGAGCCGCTGGTCCAGGATTGTGTAGAACACGCCTCCGATCACCGCGCCCCAGCGCGAGCCGACACCACCGAGCACCACCATCACAAGCAGCGTGATCGTCAGGTCAGCGGAAATCGCCCGCGGCACGGCGCCGCTCTGAAGCAGCAGGAACACCATGCCGATGATGCTGACCAGGACGGCGGAGACCACGAAGACCAGCAGCTTCACGAGGTACGGCTGCAGGCCCAGGACCCGGACCCGGAGTTCGTTCTCGCGGACCGCGGCCGCCACGTGCCCGGCGCGGGAGGACTGCACCCACGTGACGATGAAGAACACGGCCACAAGCACCGCCAGCGCCAGCCAATAGAGGTTCCGGGTGTTCACCACGCCGACGAGGAAGTCCGGCAGGTTCTCGGTGCGCAGCGTCAGCCCCTCATCGCCGCCCGTGGCGCCCTCCGGGTTCCGGCCGACCACCACCGACCCCGCCTGCGCGAAGGCCAGGGTGACCATGGCGAACGGGATACCGCTGACGCGCAGGCTGATGCTGCCGACCACGTGGGCGAGGACAATCACCACCAGCAGGGTCAGGCCCATGGCCGGAAGCAGCGGAATGTCCAGGTTCTGCAGGATGATCGCGAGGCCGTAGACGCCGGCGCCGAAGTACAGGGCGTGGCCGAAGGAGAGCAGCCCGGCCACGCCGAGCAGCAAATGGTAGGTCAAGGCCGCGGCGGCCATGAGCATGCACATGGCGAGCAGTTGCAGGGACCCGGGGGTGTAAGTGGGGCCGGGCAGCACCCCGGGGAGGGACAGATTCAGCAGCGGCAGCAGGACCAGGAGCAGCATGCCGGCGAGCCCGGCCGCCGCCGCGGCGATCCGCCGCCCCGCCGGACGCTTCCGGGTGTCGGGGCCGGCCCCGGGGAGCGGGCCGGCGGGGCTCTCGACGGTGGTTTCAGTGCCGGTGGTCATGTGGTTCTCCCGAGCAGGCCAGTGGGACGGAACAGCAGCACGAGCGCGAGCGCCAGGACGACGACGAAGTCCCCTGTACCGCCCAGGTAGAAGTTCGCGAACTGCTGCAGGACGGCGACGGCGACGGCGGCAATGGCGGCGCCCGGCAGCGAGCCCAGGCCGCCGATCACGGTGACGATGAAGGCGAAGATCAGCAGCGACCCGCCCAGCAGCGGCGACACGTAGCCGAAGTAGTGCGAGGCGAGCACCCCGCCGAGGCCGGCGGCGGCACCGCCGATCGTGAAGACGAGCGTAAACGCCTTCCGGACGTCGATACCCAGGGCCGTGACCATGGAGCGGTTTTCGACGCCGGCCCGGATGATCATGCCGTAGCGGGTCTTCTTGAGGAAGAACACCAGTCCCAGCAGGACGAGCCCGGCGGCAATGATGCACACGAAACGGTCGTTCGGGATCCGGGCCCCGAGGATTTCGGTGGTGTCCTTGAACCAGGCCGGGCCCTGGATGAACACCGGGTCGGTGCCCCAGATGCCGTCGAAGAGGGCTACCGCCGCGAGGGAGAGTCCTACCGTGATGAGGACCTGTTCGATGTGGCGCTGGTACAGCCGGCGGATCAGGACGAATTCGGTGAACGCGGCAAAGGCGGCCCCGGCGGCGGCGCCGACCAGGAGCGAGAGCAGGAAGACGCCCCAGTTGTCCGAACCGGTGCGCCGGGCGACTTCCCAGCCGGTAAAGGCGCCGAGGGTCAGAAACGCGCCGTGGGCAAAGTTGAGCACACCCATCAGGCCGTAGATCAGGGACAGCCCGGCGGCGACCAGGAAGTAGAGGGCGCCGAGGCCGAGGCCGGTGAAGAGCAGCAGGACCACGGTACTCACAGGGCGGCGCCTTTCTCCGCGGAGACGCCCAGCAGCCGCTGGGTCAGCTCCGCATCGTCCAGGAACTCCAGGGCGTCGCCCGCGTGGACCACCCGTCCGCCGGAGAGCACCACGGCGCCCCCGGCGAGTTGGCGGACCACGTGCAGGTTCTGTTCGACCAGCAGGATCGGCACGGTTTTGGCCGCCTCGGCCAGGGTTTCGGCGACCTCGGCGACGATTTTCGGGGCCAGGCCCTTGGTGGGCTCGTCGACCAGCAGGATCTTGTTGGTGTTCAGCAGTGCCCGGGCCAGGGAGACCATCTGCTGCTGGCCGCCGGAGAGGGTCCCGGCCATCTGCCCGGACCTGGCCAGCAGGTCCGGGAAGAGCTCATCAACCAGTTGCCGGCGGGGCGCGGAGTCGCGCTCGGCGAGCCGGAGGTTTTCCGCGACGGTGAGTTTAGCGAAGACTTCGCGGTCCTCGGGCACATAGCCCACACCCGTGCGGATGATTTTGAACGTCGCCTCCTTCTCGATCCGGACGCCGTCGAGCTCCACCGCGCCGGTCCGGTCGATCAGGCCGATGATGGCCTTGATGGTGCTGGTTTTTCCGACGCCGTTGCGGCCCAGCAGGGCGGTGATGCCGGTGGCGGGGACAGTGAATGAGACGTCCTCGACGACCTGTTGGCCGGCAATGTGGGCGGTGAGCCGCTCGACGGTGAGGATAGGGCGCGGGGTCACTGCGGCGGTCATACGGTTTCTCCGAGGTAGGCGCTTTGCACGGCCGGATCCGCCATCACGGCCTCCGGGCTGTCCAGGGCCAGCAGGCTGCCGTGGTGCATCACGGCCACCCGGTCCACAAGCCCCAGGACGACGTCCATGTGGTGCTCCACCATCAGCACGGTGCAGCCGCGGTCCCGGTGCAGGCCGCGGATAATCGAGGTGATGGCCGGGACGTCCCCCGACGCCACCCCGGCCATCGGCTCATCGAGCAGTACGACGGCGGGATCAGTCGCCAGCAGTACTGCAATCTCCACTTTCCGTTTCTCGCCGTGCGAGAGGTCACCGGCCGCCGTCGTGAGCTGGCCGGTAAGCCCCACCTCGGCGATGGTCCCGCAGGCGATCCGGGTCGCTTCGTCCGAGCCTGACGGGAAGCGCAGGATGCTCAGGCTGCCGCCCAGTTTGGCCTGGGCGGCGAGCCGGACGTTCTCCAGGACGCTCAGCCCGGGAAACAGGTTCGAGGTCTGGAACGTCCGGCCGAGCCCGGCCCGGGCCCTGCGGTGGATGGGCGCCGCCGTGATCTCCTTGCCGTTGAGGCTGATGCTGCCCTCGGTGGGCCGCATCACGCCGGATATCAGGTTGAACAAGGTGGTCTTGCCCGCGCCGTTCGGACCGATCACGCCGAGCATCTCGCCGGTGCGGACGGCGAAGCCCACGTCCTGGAGGATGCGGGCACCGCCGATCTGCAGGCCAAGGCCGTCCACCGCAAGGGCGGGCAGGGCTGGGTTTTTCATGCGGGTCCTTTGTGGCTCTTTGGCAGCGGCGCCGGTGCTGACCGTGCCGCTGCCGGGCGGAAGTGGAGTACTGCCGGTGCTACTTCTTTTCGGGCGGCGCGATCGACTCGCCCGGGACCACCTTGACCAGCTCGGGCGTCCACGTGCCGTCCTTTTCCACGAGCTTGGCCTGGTACATGTCCTGGATCAGCGCATGGTCCCCGGCGCGCACGGTTTCCTTACCCTTGGGCCCGTCGAAGCTGAAGCCTTCCAGCGCCGTGACCATGGCATCGGTGTCGGTGCCGCCTTCCTTGATGGCCTGGACGATCATCTGGCCGGCGACGAAGCCGTCCGGGGTGAACAGGTCCGCCTTGTGCCCGGCCTTCTCGACGGCGGCGATCATCTTCTTTTCGACCTCGGTGCCGGCGGCCCCGGGGAAGTAGTGGTTCAGGAAGCTGATCTTGCTGGTGGCTTCACCGTAGGCGCCGAAGGTTGCGGCATCGCCGAGACCCGTGACGACCGGAGCCACGTCGAAGGCGCCCTGCTGGTTCAGGGTCTGCCACATGGTGCCGGAGGTCGCCCCGGCCCACGCCACGAAGACCATGTCGGGTTTGGCGTCGATGAGCTGCCGGGCGAAGGGGGTGAGCTCCTGGCCGTCCGGGACGAGCACGGATTCCACGGTGGCACCCTTGGCCCCGAGGACGGCGTTGACGGCCGCGACGTTGCCCTGGCCGAAGGCGGTGTCCTGGGCGAAGACGACGACCTTCTTACCGGCGGTGTCGATGAAGGATCCGGCGGTGGCGACATCCTGCAGGCTCTGGCGGCCTGAGCGGAAGGTGTACTTGTTCACGCCCTGCAGGGCGTCGGTGGCGGCCGGACCGGAAATGTAGAGGACCTTGTTCTGCTGTGCCTGTTCGGCGAGCTTCAGGGCGATGCCCGAGGACACCGTGCCGCCGATGATCTTGTAGCCCTTGCCGATCAGGTCCTTGGCGGCCGTGACGGCCTTGTCCGGGTCGCCGCCGTCGTCGGCGTACGTGAGGTTAATGGTGGCCCCGTTGACCGCACCGGTTCCGTCCGTGGCGTGGTCGATGCCGGCCTGCAGGCCTTCGTAGTACGTGGCGCCGTAGGCCGCCAGCGGCCCGGTCTTGGAATAAATGATGCCGACATTGACCGGCGCGGTGTCCGCCGCGCTGCCCGAACCGGCCGGCGCAGCGGTGCCGGGGGTGGGGGCGCAGCCGCTGAGGGCGAGACCCGTGGCCATGACTGCGGTCATCAGGAACTTCTTTGTATCCTTCACGGGATGCCTTTCATTAAGAATCCGCGGAATCTGGAGAGCGAAGATCTTTCCGTAACCTGAAAGGTGATTCAGGTTACGGCAAATCTACGATCCACAGCATGGACTGTCAACGGATTCCCGGCAGCCGCAGGCAACGGAATGGCAACGAAACGGCAACGAACCGGCGCGGTCCGGAGCTGCCCGGGCCCTGAAAGGATCTCCGGTGTCCCGACGCCGGGTTCTCAGCCGACCGCCTCCAGAATCCGGGACTTCGGCGTCCCGAGCAGGGCCGGGGCTGCCTCGGCGGACGTCCAGACCCGGGTCTGGAGTGCCGCCAGCAATGCCTCCGCAGCCGCCCGCCGGTCAAAATCGAGTTCGACCAGAACATAGTGCGGATCATCCACCGGCCGGCTGATCCGATAGGCAGTCACCCCGGACTTCGAGCGGTCCACCGGGTCCCGGTCGAACGCCTCCTTCCACAGGGAAAAATCCTTGATCCCGTGCTCGATCTGCAGTGTAAACATGGTCGTCCTCCTGGTTTTCGTGGTTGTCCTGCGTTGCCCGGAAGTTTCCGGTACTGCCACGCTAGGCTCAGCAACCGGCGCTCCGGAATCCCAGAAATCTGGGATGCGCCACGTTCCCCGGGATTCGGGCAGATCAGCCTCCGGCGCTGGGCGCATACTGATTCCATGACCACCAGCTTGGCCCTGAACCGCAGCCGGGAACGGATTCTCCGGCTCTGCGAAGCAGCACTGGAGGACCACGAATTGCGCCAGCGAGTCCTCGCGGAACTCGGCACGGTCGTGCCGTTCAACGCCTTCGCCTGGCCGCTGTCGGACCCCGAGACCGCCACGGGACTCTCGCCCATGGCGCGGATTCCGTGTCCGGATGAGCTCCCGCTGCTGATCAGACTGAAATACCTCACATCAGTCGGGCGATGGACGGCCCTAATGGGCCGGCGGACGCCCGCCCTGTCGCTGCTGCAGGGCACCTGCGGTAGCCCGTCCCGGAGCCTGCTGTGGGACGGGCTTCTGCGGCGCTACGGCGTGACCGACGTACTGTCCACAGTCTTCGCGGACCGGTATGGCTGTTGGGGCTGGCTCGATTTATGGCGCGGCGCTGCTGAAGGGGCGTTCAGCGACGCGGAGACTGACTTCCTGGCCGGGGTGGCTCCCGGGCTGGCAGGGGGCCTGCGGCGGAGCAGGGCCGCGCAGTGCCGGCGCGACGCGGAGGTGGCGGCGCCACGGAAGGCTGACCGGACGGTGACGACGGCGATTGCGCCCCCGACCGGCGCAGACCGGAGGCTCCTGCCGCAGCAGGCAGTGCTCATACTGGACGCTGACCTGTCCGTCGCGGACCAGACCGCCTCAGCCGACGAATGGCTGGAGCTGTTGCAGCGCGGTCCCAAACCCTATGAGGGCGTGCCGGCGGAGGTCCTTAACGTGGCCGCCCAGCTGCTGGCCACGGAAGCGGGAGTGGATCCGCACCCCGCGGCGTCGCGGGTTCCGGTCGGCTCCGGCGCGTGGGCGCTGCTGCGGGCAACGCGGCTGGCCTCCGGACGGCACGGCGCTGCACCACCGCTGGCGGTGACTATCCAAGAGTGCCCGGCGTCGGACCGGATGGAAGTTTTTGCCCGCTGCTTCGGGCTGACCCGGGCCCAGCGTCAGCTGCTGGATCTCGCCGCCGGCGGACTGGACACGGCGGCGTTGGCGGCGGCTTTGCGGATCAGCCCGCTGACAGTCCAGGACCAGTTCAAGACGGTCTTTGCCGCCTGTGGCGTCCGGAGCAGGGGCGCTCTCCTGGCCCTGGCGCTCGGCGCCCCGGCCCGATCAACCCGTGCAGGCTAGCCTCAGGTCGCCGCCTGAGGCGTCCGCGCTGCCGGGACCTGGTGCAGCCAGTAGCCGGTTCGGGCCTATCCGCCGGCGAAGGGCGGCAGCACGTCGATGACGTCGCGGGGCTGCACGGGGGCTGCGGTGTCACGGACGGCGACCTCGTTCAGCAGGAAACTGGACCGGGAGAGGAGGCGTGCCAGCGGTGGCGTTCCGTTCGGCGGTTCCGGGCGTTCGACGGCGAGGATCGCCTCAAGCACCGTGGCGACGGTCGCGCCGTCGGCCAGGTTGAAGTGTTCTTCCTCCGTGCCGGCGGCAGAGCGCGCGGCAGCGAAATAACGTACCTGCACTGGGAATCAGCCTCCGATGGCGCTCATGCTGCGGTCCGGCTGGATGAAGTCCGGGGCATCCAGGCCGACGTGGTCCATGCCATGCGCCTTGGGCTTGATCCACATGGCATCCTGCCAGCGTTCTGCGAGCTGGTCGTCGCTGGCGCCTTCGCGCAACAGCCCCAGCAGGTCCACTTCCTCGCGCGAAAAGAGGCAGCTCATGATCTTGCCCTCGGCGGTAATGCGCGTGCGGCGGCAATCGGCGCAGAACGGCTCGGTCACTGAGGCAATGATGCCCACCGTTCCCAGCACGTCTCCGGTGGCCGCATCCGTTCCGGGCACCCGGCGCCGGACTTCGAAGCGTTCGGCCGGGGCGCCGTCGCGGGCCCTGGGGTCGTTGCTGAGCACATAGTCGACCGAGAGCAGGTCGCGGATCTCGGCGGCGGTGATCATGTCGCGGCGGGTCCAGCCGTGATCGGCGTCGAGCGGCATCTGTTCGATGAAACGCAGCTCGTAGCCGCGGTCCAGCGCCCACGCCAGCAGGGCGGGGGACTCGGCGTCGTTGATGCCGCGCATCAGCACGGCGTTGAGCTTCACCGGTCCCAAGCCGGCCGCCCAGGCGGCATCCACCCCGGCAAGGACGCGGTCCAGGAACGGCCGCCGCGTGAGCTTGGTAAACGTCTCCTCATGCAGCGAGTCCAGCGAGACGTTGATCCGGGTCAGCCCCGCGGCCTTGAGCCCGGCAGCCTTCTTGTCCAGTCCCACCGCGTTGGTGGTCATGGAAATCGGCAGCTCCGGATGGGCTTGGCGGATTGCGCCGATGATGTCCAGCAGGTCGGCGCGGACCAGCGGTTCTCCGCCGGTCAGCCGCAGTTCGCGCACGCCCAGCGTCTCGACGCCGATCCGCACGATCCGGACAATTTCCGCCGCGGACATCACGGCCTGCTTGGAGAGCCATTCCAGGCCCTCGGCAGGCATGCAGTAGGTGCAGCGCAGGTTGCACTTGTCGGTGAGCGAGAGCCGCATATCCGTGGCGCGGCGGCCGTAGCGGTCGACGAGTCCGGCGGGCATACCTGCCGGGCGTCCGGCCACCGGGGCCGGCCCGGAGGTGCCCGCGCCGGGGCCGCTTCCGTCGCGGGGCTGGGGCATGCCGAGTTGAACAGTCATATTGTCAGGCTACGCCACCCGGGAGCCGGCATCGCGCCCGAATGACCCGGGGGATCTTACGGATTGCGGAAGGTTGCCGGCCGGGTGCCGGGAAGCAGTCCGGCCGGCCCGCCCCGAACCTATGCTGGGAGAGTGAACAAGTCCCAGTCCGCACCGGATCCGACGGAAAACCGGCGCATCCTCCTGGTCGAAGACGAGCAGACGATCGCCGACGTCGTCCGCGACTATCTGGTGCAGGCCGGTTTCCAGGTGGAGCTCGCCGCGGACGGGTTCACCGCCCTTCACCTCGCGGCCCAACGGCAACCGGACCTGGTGCTCCTGGACCGGATGCTGCCCGGGCTCGACGGCGTGGAGGTCTGCCGCCGGCTCCGCGCCGCCCACGGTGTGCCGGTCATCCTGCTCACCGCCCTGGGGACCGAAGATGACCGGATCCTCGGCCTGGAGGCCGGTGCTGACGACTATGTGACGAAACCGTTTTCGCCGCGCGAACTGGTGCTGCGGGTCCGCTCCGTGCTGCGACGCAGCATTACCGAGTTCAGCCCGGAGCCCTCCGTCGAGGTGGGCGGATTCGTCCTCAACCCCGCCGCCCGGACCGTCAGCCACGGCGGACGCGAGCTGGCGTTGACGGCCCGCGAATTTGATCTGCTGGCCTTCCTGCTGCGCCGGCCGAACCAGGTCTTCAGCCGGGAGGAACTCATCAGGGCCGTCTGGGGCTGGGACTTCGGGGACCTGTCCACGGTCACCGTCCACGTCCGGCGGCTGCGGGAGAAAATCGAAGCCGACCCGACGAAACCCGCGGTGCTGAGGACCGTCTGGGGCGTGGGGTACCGGCTGGACGTGGGGGAGCACCCCGGGGCGCAGGCCGCACCGGGACCGGCCGAAAGCGGGGCCGCGGATGCAGGCCGCTGAACTCATGGTGGCCATCGGCTGGGCCGTTGGCTGGGGGATCCTGATCGGGGCCGCCTCGCTCCTGGTCCTCCGGCCGCTGCGCCGGGCCTCGTTCGCCCTGCAGATCTGCGTTGTGGTGCTCGCGACCGTGGCGGTCCTGACGGCCGGCATGGTGAGCGCCTTCAACGCCATGTTCATTTCCGCCCGGGACCTCGAAGTCATGTGGTACGTCCTGGCCGTGGCATCCGCGGTCGCGGTCACGATCGCCCTCGTCCTCGGGGCCAGGGTTTCGCGCAACGCCAAGTCACTGGCTGACGCCGCGAGGAGTCTCGGACGGGGCGAAAGCCCGGGGGTCCACACGCCGGGGATGAGTCCGGAGCTCGCCGCGCTGGCGGCCGAACTGGAGCTCAGCGGCCGCAAACTCGAGGAATCCCGGCAACGCGAAGCCGCCGTCGAAAATGCCCGGCGCGAACTGGTCAGCTGGATCTCCCACGACCTGCGCACGCCGCTGGCCAGCATGCGGGCCATGGCCGAGGCGCTTGAAGACGGCATGGCCGCCGATGTCCCGGGCTACTACCGCAAGATCATCTCGCAAACGGACCAGATGGCCGTGATGGTCAATGACCTGCTGGAGCTTTCGAAGATCCAGGCCGGGACGCTACGGCTCACCGCCGAGCCCCTGGACCTGTACGACCTGGCCAGCGATGCCATCGCCGACCTCACGGCCCTCGCGCAGCGTCACGGGATCACCCTCGACGGCGGCGGACGCCGGGAGAGCGTGGCCCTCGCCGACGGCCCGTCGATGGGACGGGCCATCCGCAATATCGTGCTCAACGCCATCCTGTACAGCAAGCCCGGATCCACCGTGCTGGTGGAGGTCGGGCGGGACTCGGACCGCGCGGTCGTCTCCGTGACGGACGGCTGCGGCGGCATCCCCGAGGCTGACCTGGGCCACCTGTTTGAGACGGGGTGGCGGAAGAACCCGGACGGGCAGCGGGGCAGCGGACCGCATCCGGGCACCGACGCACGCCCCCGGACCAGCGGCTATGCCGGTGCGGGCATCGGGTTGAGCGTCACCGCCGGCATCGTCGGCGCCCACGACGGAACCGTAAGCGTGGAAAATGTCGGGGGCGGATGCCGTTTCTCGTTGCTGTTGCCGGCCATGAACGCTGCCCCCAAGCACCCGGGAGCAGACCCCGCCGCCGGCCCTGCCGCGCATCCCGGCACGGACCGGGGCCGGCTTCCGGCCCCGGCGGCTCCGGCGGCCACAACTGCAACGCCTGGAAAGGACGACCGATGAGGACCTCAGCAGCACCGGATTCCGGCATCGCGCCGCGGACGCGGGAGGGCTGGGCCGCCGCGGCGGGGGTGACCGCCGTCGGGACGGCCGTGGTGTTCGGCGAGATCACCGCGACCCTCATCAGCCCTTCGGTCTCACCCATAACCGCCGTCGGCGGCGCGGTCATTGACGCCGTCCCGGCCGGCGTGAAGGACTGGGCCGTGGCCTGGTTCGGGACCGCGGACAAGGTGGCGCTCCTCGCCGGCATGGCCCTGGTGATCGCCGGGCTGGCCGCCGTGGCCGGGGTCGTTGAAGCCCGGCGCCGTTTCGCCGGCGCCGCGCTCATCGCAGTTTTCGGCCTCGCCGGCGTGGCCGCCGTCCTGAGCCGTGCCGGGGCGGGCGCCTACGCCCTTGCGGTCCCCGTGGCGGTGGCACTGGCCGCCATGCTGCTCCTGCGCTGGCTGCTCGGGCGGCTTACGGACTGGGCTCCGGGGACGGATGCGGCGCCGGCACCGGGCACCAGCGGCCCGGGCACCAGCGGCCCGGACACCAGCGATCCGGAGGCAGATCAGGGCGAACGGGCCGGCCCCAACCGCCCTGATCTGCCCGCAGGCCCGGGGTCCGACGGGGGCGGGCCACGGCAGCCGACCGCCCGGCCGGCCGCCGATGCCCCTCCTGCCCGGCGCCGCTTTGTGCAGGCCCTGGGCGGCACCGCCGTCGTCGGGGCTATCGGCGGGATCCTTGCCGGCACCCTCCGCGGGAGCGCGGCGGCCGTCACCGAAGGCCGCGGCCAACTGATCCTGCCGGCGGCAAAGTCGCCCGCGCCCCCGATTCCGGAGGGAGCAGCGATTCAACTCGACGGGCTGGAACCGCTCGTGACGCCCAACGACGACTTCTACCGGATCGACACCGCACTGCGGGTCCCGCTCATTGATCCGGACCAGTGGACGCTGAAGGTCTCCGGGCTCGTCGAGCGCGAAATTGAACTGGATTTCGCCGCACTGCTCGCCAAACCCATGACTGAACGGCACGTGACCATTGCCTGCGTCTCCAACCAGGTGGGCGGGGACCTGATCGGCAACGCCCTATGGCTTGGCTGGCCGGTCCGGGACCTGCTGGCCATGGCCGGTCCGCAGCCCGGCGCGGACATGGTCCTCTCCCGCAGCTCGGACGGCTGGACCGCGGGAACCCCGTTGGAGGCCCTCACCGATTCCCGCGACGCGATGCTCGCGGTGGGGATGAACGGCGAGCCGCTCCCGCTCGAACACGGCTTCCCGGTCCGGCTGATCGTGCCCGGGCTGTACGGCTACGTGTCGGCGACAAAATGGGTGACGGAACTGAAAGTGACCCGCTTCGCTGACGATGAGGGCTATTGGACGCCCCGCGGCTGGAGCGAACGCGGGCCCATCAAGATCTCCTCCCGGATCGATGTGCCCCGCAGCGGGGCGGCTCCGGCAGCCGGGACGGTGGTCTTCGGCGGCACCGCCTGGGCGCAGCCGACGGGTGTCGGCGCCGTGCACCTGAGGATCGACGGCGGCCCGTGGCAGTCCGCGGAACTGGCCCCCGGGATCTCGAAGGATACCTGGTACCAGTGGAAGCTGGCGGCGGACCTGGGTCCCGGGCAGCACGAAGTCCAGGTGCGCGCCACGGACCTCAACGGTGTGGTCCAAGTCGAAGACCGTGCCCCGGTGGCTCCTGACGGGGCCACGGGCTATCACACGATTAGAGTGGACATGAAGTCATAACGCGACGAGCCAAAGGTCAGCACCGTATGCACCGCACCGCCAGCACCAACACCGTGGAAACCGGGAGCGGCGCCGCTACGGTGGCCGCCCACCGCGCCGCGGTCCATGCCCTCCTCGCCCCGTTGCGGAGCGCAGAACGGGTCGAACGGCTCCCGCTCCTCGCCGCGCAGGGCCGCGGGCTTGCGGCCGATATCCTGGCGCCGCTGGACTTGCCGCCCTTCGCCAATTCCCAGATGGACGGCTTCGCCGTCCGCAGCGCCGACGTCGGCGCCGGCGCTGGGTCTGCCGGCACCGAACTGACCGTCGTCGCACCCGTGCCCGCCGGTGCCGCGCCCGCGGACCTGGTCCCCGGCACGGCCGCGCCGATCATGACCGGCGCCATGATGCCGCCGGGCGCCGATGCCGTCGTCCCGATCGAACACGCGGTCCCGGATTCCTTCCCGGACCCGGCCGTGCCGGCTACGGTCCGCCTGCCGGCCACCGCGGCGGGGACCTTCGTCCGCGAGGCCGGCAGCGACATCCGGGCCGGGGAACCGGCCCTCGCCGCCGGGACGTTCCTGGGCCCGGGGCAGCTCGGGCTGCTCGCAGCCCTGGGCCTGACCGAAGTGCCCGTGCACCCGCGGTTGCGGGTCCTCCTCGTCACGACCGGCGACGAGGTCGTGGAACCCGGCCGTCCCCTGGCGGTCGGGAAGATCTATGACTCCAACGGCACCCTGCTTGAGTCCGCCATGCGCCAGGCCGGACTGGAGATCACCCGGACCGGGATTTCCGCGGACCGGCCCGAGGAACTCGCCGCACTGCTCCGGCTGCATGCCCCTGCCGTGGACCTGATCGTCACCACCGGCGGGGTCAGTAAAGGGGCTTACGAGGTGGTCCGCCAGGCCATGGCCGGACACGAGGTGTCTTTTACGTCAGTGGCGATGCAGCCCGGCGGCCCGCAGGGGATCGGCACGTTCGACGGCGTCCCCGTGCTCGGATTTCCCGGAAACCCGGTCAGCTGCCTCGTGTCTTTCGAGATGTTCCTGCGCCCGGTGCTCTCCGAGCTGTTCGGGTCTCCGGCCCCTCGCCCGGTGGTGCGGGCACGACTGGCCGGTGCTCTGACCTCGCCCGGACACAAGCACCAAATCCGGCGCGGCACCCTTTCCGCGGACGGGACGGTCCGGCTCGAAGGCGGAACCGGCTCCCACCTCGTGCATGCGTTGGCGCACTCCAACGCGCTCGTCCATGTACCGGCCGGAACATCGGCGCTCGCCGACGGCGCGGAAGTGGAAGTATGGATACTGTGAACGCACTAGAGACCCCCGGGACAGACTCGGCCGCACCAGAAGCACCCCCACCCCCTGCTCTGACGCACCTGCGCCAGGACGGCACGGCGCACATGGTGGACGTGTCCAACAAAGCCGAGACGACGCGGCAGGCCACGGCCACCGCAACGGTTCAAAGCACTCCCGAGGTCCTGGCCATGCTGGGAACCGGCGGCCTCCCCAAGGGCGACGCCCTCGCCGTCGCCCGCATCGCCGGAATCATGGCGGCCAAAAAGACCCCCGAACTCATCCCGCTGTGCCACCCGCTGCCCCTAGCCAAGGTCACCGTCGACTTCGAGCTCAACGCCAGCACCGTCACGGTCTTCGCCACGGTCAAGACCCGCGGCATCACCGGCGTCGAAATGGAGGCCCTGACGGCCGTCTCCGTCGCGGCACTGAGCGTGTACGACATGATCAAGGCCGTAGACAAGCATGCCGTCCTGACAGATATCAAAGTGCTGGCCAAAAGCGGCGGCAAGAGCGGGGACTGGACACTATGAGCATGCCCGAACCACACACGCACGGCGACGTCACCGGCCGGAAGGCCGGCGTGGTGATTGCCTCCACCCGGGCCGCCTCCGGCGTGTACGAGGATCTGACCGGCCCCGTCATCGTCGACTGGCTGACCGAACACGGTTTTGAGCCCTTTCCCGCCCTCGTGGTCCCGGACGGCGACTCCGTTGGGGCCGCGCTCCGGGCCCTCCTGAGCCAGCAGCCGGCCGTGATCATCACGAGCGGCGGCACGGGCCTGAGCCCCACGGACGCCACACCGGAACAGACCCTGCCCCTGCTGGACCGCGAAATCCCCGGAATCATGGAGGGGATCCGCCGGGTCGGAACGGACAAAACGCCCACGGCCATGCTCAGCCGGGGCCACGCGGGGGCGGCGGGACAGACCTTTATCATCAACCTCCCCGGCTCACCCAAGGGCGTGATGGACGGCCTGGGCGTGCTCGATCCCATCCTCGGACATCTCTGCGAACAACTTGAAGGCGGCCATGGGCACTGACACAGGATTCGATGTAGTGCGGGCGGTACTGAGCGCCGAACCGATCTCCGTGGACCAGGCCATCGCCGCGGTCGAGTCGGAAACGGCCGGGGCCGTCGTCAGCTTCAGCGGCGTCGTCCGGAACCACGACGGCGGCAAGCACGTCACGCGACTCAGCTACAGCGCCCACCCGAGCGCGCACCAGGTGATGGCCGACGTCGTCGCGGCCCTGGTGGCCGAGCACACGCCGGAGCAGGCCGACGCGGACGCCCGGCCCGTGCGGATCTGGGCCGCGCACCGGATCGGCATGCTGGAGATCGGCGACCCGGCTCTCGTGTGCGCCGTGTCCGCCGCGCACCGCGGACAGGCCTTCGCGGTCTGCTCGGAACTCGTGGACCGGATCAAGGCCCAGGTGCCCATCTGGAAGGAACAGTTTTTCGCCGACGGCACCATCGAGTGGGTGGGAGCGGGCGAATAGTTCCGCACCGGGTAACCCTCCGCCGCCGGTTCCGGCCCGGCGCGGCCCCGACGGTAGGGTTGTTGCTATGACCGAACAACTCGCAGTCGCCGTGCTTGGCGCGAACGGGCGCATGGGCGCCGAGGCGGTGAAGGCCGTCGAGGCCGCCGCCGATATGAAGCTCGTCGCGGCCCTGGGCCGGAACGATTCCCTTGAGAGCCTCGTCGATGCCGGCGCCAGGATCGTGGTGGACCTGACCGTCCCCGAGAGCACGGAAGCGAACGTCCGTTTCGCCATCGAACATGGCATGCACGCCGTCGTCGGCACCACCGGCTGGGATCAGGACCGCCGGGAACGGCTCGTGGAACTGCTGGCCGCGCACCCGGGCACCGGAGTCCTGATCGCGCCCAACTTCGCGCTCGGTTCCGTGCTGGCCTCGGCGTTCGCGGCGAAAGCCTCGAAGTACTTTGAATCGGTCGAGATCATTGAACTTCACCACCCGGACAAGGTTGATGCGCCTTCGGGAACAGCGGTGCGCACCGCGCAGTTGATCTCCGCCGAGCGGGCCGCCGCCGGAGTGCCGGCCGGTCCGGACGCGACGACGAGCGAAGTGGCCGGGGCCCGGGGCTGCGACGTTGATGGCATCAGGGTGCACAGCGTCCGCCTCCGCGGCCTCGTGGCCCACCAGGAAGTCCTGCTGGGCGGCCCGGGGGAGCAACTGACCTTCCGCCATGATTCCTTTGACCGGGCCTCCTTTATGCCCGGCGTGCTGCTGGGCGTGCGGAGCGTCGGCACTAAGCCGGGGCTCACGCTGGGCCTGGACGGCTACCTGGACCTGGGGCTGTAGCTCCCATGGCCACTGTGCTGGGCACCCTGAAATCCCACCGCACCAAGATCTGGGTCGGCGCCGTCACCTTGCTGCTGGTGTTCTATCTCGTGGTGTCCCTCCAGCGCGCGGTCCTGCTGATGGCCGACGCCAACCTGACGGCCAAAGCGATCGGCGTCGCCTACCTGCTGCTGCCCGTGATCGGCGCCTGGGCGCTGGTCCGGGAGCTGCTCTTCGGTGCCCGCACCGAGCGCCTGGCGAAGATCCTGGAAGCCGAGGGCGGGCTGCCGGAGGATACCCTGCCGCGCACCCCGGCCGGACGGATCATCCGCGAGGCCGCCGACCGCGAGTTTGAGAAGTACCGCGAAGAAGCGGAAGCCGCGCCGGGGGACTGGCGGTCCTGGTTCCGGCTCAGCTGCGCCTACGACGCTGCCGGTGATCGTAAGCGGGCCCGCGCTTCGATGCGCGACGCCGTGAAGCTACACCGCGCCGGGGCCGGGGCGGCCTGAGTCCGGGCACCGCCCCTTAGCGCACGCGTGCGGGCTGGTACCGGCCCAGCTGGTTGGCGGAGTGCGCCGCCCATTCCAGCGGCCCGCGCCATGCCTGCCGGGCAAAAATCCCGCCGATGACCAAGGCGGCGGCCACCTGCGTCCAGTACACGAGGTCAACGGTCCACCCGGATGGCAACGGCTGGCTGTTCACCGCGGCCATCAGGCACAGGTGCGCGGTATAAAGGCTCAGAGTCAGCGCTCCGGTGCCCCGCAGCGGGAGCAGCAGGTCCAGTTCCACCCAGTCGCCGAGCCGGCCGAGCAGCAGGCAGATCCCCAGGACGGCAGCAGCTACTCCGGACGTATGCACAAGGTCCAGGGTGGTGCCGGAGTGCGGGGAACTGACCGCCAGCCACCACCCGGACCCGGTCTGTTCGACGCCCGTCAGGTTGACCTGGAGCACGCTATCGAGCGGGTAGGCCGGATCGGCCACCTGGGCCCGGAGGGCTTCGCGGCCGCCCCAGTCATCCAACATCACCTCGCCCAGCCATTTGGAGAGGACCGCCAGTACGGTTCCCGCCGTTACGAGCAGGACAGGGACAGCCGCCGTCGCGAGTGCGAGCCGGCCGATTGCCAGGCCGATCAGCAGGTAGGTCATCCACTGGAAGACGGGGTAGTAGCCGGTCAGAAAGAGATCGCCGAGCAATTGGGCCGGCGTGGCGAGGTCCTCCCAGCCGGGGTTGTGGCCCAGCTGCAGCGCAGGCGTGGGGGAAAGCAGCCAGGGCCGCAGCATAAAGGCCAGCGCGGGCGCGGCCACGACCCAGGCGGCAGCAAGCCCCAGCAGCCGTCCGGGGCCAAGTCCCAGGAACGGCAGGATGCACAGGAACATAACGGCGTAGTGGACCAGGATGATGGCAATGTTGACTTCCAGTCCGCCGAGGGACAGTCCAATAGCGGCCACCACCAAGGCCCGGAAGGCGACGCCGCGGCGGGCGGCCCACAGGCCCGCGCCGTCGAGCGGTTGCTGCTTGCCGGTGGACAGCGCCAGTCCGACCCCGGCCAGGACGGCGAAAAGCGCCGAGGCCCGGCCGGAAAAAACGAGTCCGACCCAGGTCGGAGTGAGCTGGGGATCGGAGCCGTAGAGCGGCAGGACGTGGGTGGCCATCATTCCCAGCAGCGCGAGCCCGCGGGCGGCGTCGACGCCGGCCAACCGGGCGCCTGGCGCCGAGCCGGCGGTGCTGCCGCGGGATGTGCTGCCCGTTCTGCCGCGGGCCCGGGACTCGGGAGAAATTCCGCGCGCGGTCATGCTCCGATCGTCTCATATCAACCTTGGCGCCCGGCCGCCAGGCGCTCCGGGTGAGCCGCTGCCGTACAAGCCCGGGCCGGCGTCCGGTTGCGTACGCAGCTACCAGCGGATGTCCGCGGCGGCGGCCAGCGGTTCCCTCGCCTCGACGGCCAGCGACTCCAAGGGCATGGTTGTGTCGGCAGCATGCACGTGCCCGGGGAACCGGAGGCAGGTGCGGTCTTCGAGTTCGGCCACGGTGACCTCGTACACCCTGAACTCATCCAGGTGCAGGACAGCCTTGAGTTGGTCGAGGTTCTGGGTGAGCAGGAATGCGTGGGTCTTGAGGATCCCGTTGTCCTCGAACGCCAACAACTTCCAGAACTCGCGCGGGAGCGGGACTCCGCGGTAGAGGTGGTCATCGTCGTGGAGAACCGGGCCGGCGAAGACGCTGACCCGCAGGTCGTCGACCTCGACGCCGTCGAAGAGCGCACTCTCCAATCTGCCCCAGACTCCGTCCCGGCTGCTTTGGTTGAAGTCGTCCATCTGCGGGGCGATGTTCGTGTAGTAGAACGAATCCCGGTTTGCCTGGCGGGCCTCGTCAGGGTCTCCCCAAAGCAGGTCCGCACGGCGTGCCAAATGTCCCCGGTCCAGGCGGTTCCCGGCATAGAGTTCGTTCCCCACCTGGGCTGACGCGGGGATCCTCGGGTCGGTCCTGAAGTCCAAGGCGGTGCGGCTCAGCCGCTGGATGCTGGCGCCGTCGATGTTCCAGGCAACCCACCTGGCAAACCGGCGCGACTTGCTCAGCGACAGGGAAAAATGGGTATATGGGATGACTTCCTTCCCTTGCCACAGGACGGCATCGTGCTCGATTCCTGTGCCCAGTCCGGGCAGCGCAATACGCGTACCCAGGAAGTCCGGGGCATATCCTGCCCGCTCGGTCGGTACCCCGGATCGGGATGCAGCCTCGTCAGCCATCGAATGCTCCTCGTCAGGGCCGGGACAACAGCGTCCGCGCCGGTGCCACAGCCGTTTCCGTCTCAGGCCGCCACCCTACTGCACCTGTCTACTGCACCTGCCTGCTGCACCCGTCCCGGCCGGTGGCCGGCCGGGGAGTTGCCACATTCCCCTTGTGTTCGAATATATGTTCGAATAACATGAGCCCATGAATAACGCATCAGAGCCGTCCTTTCAGGAACCCGCCGCCAGGGGAGCCGGTCAAGACGGCGCCGGTGCGGAGGGGTCCGGCGGCATGGTGCGCAGCCGCGGGCGTTCGGGGCCGGAGAGCGGCCCGCCCGGATCCGGGGTGCTCAAAGCCATGAGTCCGGGCGTCGTGGATTTCCTTTTCCGGAAACTCGTAGCGGGGGAGTCCCCGGAGGACTTCCAGTGGCACCGGGAAGGCGTCGCGCTCGCCGAGCAGCCGCCCGGGGCGGAGCTGGCCCGCCGGCTGGCCGGTACCGATCTCGACGCCCTGACGCCCACGGAGCTTTTTCACTACGTCCGCGCCGCCCAGAGGCTAGCGGCGTGGGCCGAGGCCCTGCGGGAGGAAGCCGTCGGCCGCTACTGCGCCCCTGGTCCGGGCGATGCAGCCTTCCCGCCCTGACGTCAGCGGGGAGCACCCCGAAATGCCGGATTTGACCTTCATCACATCGCCGCCGTTGTCCTAACCTGCCGCGGACAGGGTAACGTTTTTCATATGGCTGACTCTGACATTCGTTCATGCACGTTCGGGAACCTCGTAACCGCCATGGTTACGCCTTTCACAACCGACGGTGAGGTGGACTACAAGCAGTCCGCAGAGCTGGCCAGCAAACTCGTCGACGACGGCAATGACGCCCTCGTAATCTCCGGCACAACCGGGGAAACCTCCACGCTGGAGGACGACGAAAAAGAGAAGCTCTTCCGCGTCATCGTCGAGGCTGTCGGGGACCGGGCCAGGGTTATCGCCGGCACCGGAACCAACCACACCTCCCACTCGATCGAGATGGCCAAGCGTGCGGCCAAGGCGGGCGCCCACGGACAGCTGATCGTGACCCCGTACTACAACAAGCCAAGCCAGGCCGGGATCCAGGCCCATATCGAGGCCGTGGCCGACGCTGCCGACCTCCCCGTGATGGTGTACGACATTCCCGGACGGGCAGGCGTACCCATCCTGCCCGAAACCATGATCCGGTTGGCCGACCACCCGCGCATCGTGGCGCTGAAGGACGCGAAGGCTGATTTCGCGGCCATCACGAAGGTCCTGGCCAACACCGACCTTGATGTCTATTCAGGCGACGACGGACTGACGCTGCCGTGGATGTCCGCCGGCGCCGTCGGACTGGTCAGCGTCTCGGCACATGTGGCGACGCGCCAGTTCCGCGCCATGATTGATGCCGCACTTGCGGGCGATTTCGCCACCGCCCGCACCATACATTTCGAACTGGACCCCGTGGTCCGTGCAGTGATGTCCCATATCCAGGGTGCTGTAGCTGCCAAGCAGGTTCTTAAGTGGCAGGGAGTCCTGCCCAACTCGGTTGTCCGTTTGCCCCTCGTGGAGCCGGGCGAAGCCGAGATCAAAACCATCCGCGAGGATTTGGCGGAAGCCGGACTGCTGCTGTCCTGATCGGGTGACCTTCCCGAGCAGTTCAAAATCGTCCGGTCTTCGCCTGGAAAGTAGCGCACTATGACCCAAACCGCCCTTCCCGGCCTTGTCACGCCGCCGAAGCTCGCCAAAGACACCCTGCGGATCGTCCCGCTCGGTGGCCTGGGGGAGATCGGCCGCAACATGACCGTCTTCGAAATCGACGGCAAGCTCCTGATCGTCGACTGCGGCGTCCTCTTCCCCGAGGAGACCCAGCCCGGCGTTGACCTGATCCTGCCCGATTTCTCCTACATCCAGAACCGGATGGAAGACATCGTGGCCGTGATCCTGACCCACGGCCACGAGGACCACATCGGCGCCGTCCCGTACCTGCTGCGGCTGCGCCAGGACATCCCGATCATCGGTTCGAGGCTGACGCTCGCGCTGATCGAGGCGAAGCTCCAGGAACACCGGATCAAGCCACGCACGCACGTCGTCGTCGAAGGCGAAGTCGAGAAGTTCGGCCCCTTCGAGTGCGAGTTCGTCGCCGTCAACCACTCCATCCCGGACGCCCTGGCGGTCTTCATCCGCACCGCCGGCGGCACCGTGCTGCACACCGGCGACTTCAAGATGGACCAGCTGCCTCTCGACGGCCGGATCACGGATCTCCGCCACTTCGCCAAGCTGGGCGAAGAGGGCGTGGACCTCTTCCTCGCCGACTCCACGAACGCCGATGTCCCGGGCTTCACGACGGCCGAAAAAGAAATCGGCCCCACCCTGGACCGGCTTTTCGGACAGGCCTCCAAGCGCATCATCGTCGCCTCGTTCTCCTCGCACGTGCACCGGGTCCAGCAGGTCCTCGACGCCGCGGTCAAGCACAACCGCAAGGTGGCCTTCGTTGGCCGCTCCATGGTCCGCAACATGGATATCGCCTCCAAGCTCGGTTACCTCGAGGTTCCCGCCGGCACTGTGGTCGACATCAAGAACATCGACAACCTGCCGGATAACCGCGTGGTGCTGATGTCCACCGGTTCCCAGGGTGAGCCGATGGCGGCCCTGTCCCGGATGGCCAACGGCGACCACCGCGTCGTCGTCGGCGTAGGCGATACCGTCATCCTCGCCTCCAGCCTGATTCCCGGCAACGAGAACGCCGTCTACCGCATTATCAACGGCCTCCTGAAGCTCGGCGCGGACGTCATCCACAAGGGCAACGCCAAGGTCCACGTCTCGGGCCACGCCGCCGCCGGTGAACTGCTCTACTGCTACAACATCCTCGAACCGCTCAACGCGATGCCGGTGCACGGCGAAACCCGGCACCTGATCGCCAACGGCAAGATCGCCTTCGAATCCGGTGTCCCTGAAGAGAGCATCCTGCTCGCGGACAACGGCACCGTCGTCGACCTGCACGACCACCAGGCAGACATTGTGGGCCAGGTCGAGGTCGGGTTCGTCTACGTCGACGGCTCCAGCGTGGGTGAAATCACCGACGCCGACCTCAAGGACCGCCAGACCCTTGGCGATGAAGGCTTCATCTCCATCATCACGGTCATCCACCGGGCCACCGGCAAGGTCGTCTCCGGGCCCGAAATCCATGCCCGCGGCGTGGCCGAGGACGACTCCGTCTTCGATGAAATCATTCCCAAGATCAATGCCGCGCTTGAAGAAGCCGTCCAGAACCGCTCGGACCACACGACGCACCAGCTGCAGCAGGTTGTCCGCCGCGTGGTCGGCACGTGGGTCAACCGTAAGCTCCGCCGCAAGCCCATGATCATTCCGGTGGTCCTGGAAGCGTAGGCAGCACGGAATGAAGGCCTCCCGGCCGGCCCCGCTACTTGGCGGCGGCAGGCGGGGAGGCCTTTTTGCTGCCTGCAACATGGCACCGGGAGGCCCGGAAATCCGGGGCTTTGGTCCTCGCATCCGGTACCGTGGCGGGTATGGCGACACGTACCTCCCCCGCGCCTAGAGGCAACTCAAGCGGCAAACCCAGCAGTTCTGCAAGTCGGAGCTCCGGCACCGCTGCATCCAAATCCAGCCGGCCAAGGGGGGCCGCCAGCACCACCCGGACCCGGCAGCTGCCCGCCGTCGAATCGAAGAAGCCCTGGCCGGTGCGCGCCCTCTCCGGCGTCTGGCTGGGTATCGGGCACATGCTGGGGGCCGGCGTCCGCAGGATCGGCTCCGACGTCAGCGACGTGGCACCCGAGGACCGCCGTGACGGCGCCGCCCTCTTCAACCTCGCGCTCGGCATCTTCATCGCCACATTTGCCTGGTGGGGACTCACCGGATGGTTCCCGGACGGCGTCCACGCCGTCGTCAACGGAACGTTCGGCTGGATGTCCCTGCTGCTGCCGCTGATGCTCTTTGTGTGCGCTGTCCGGCTGTTCCGCCAGCCGCTGGATGGGCGCGGCAACAACCGGATCGGCATCGGATTCCTCGTGATGGTCCTCGCCGGTTCCGGCCTGGCGCACGTCATCGGCGGCCAGCCCGACGTCGCCGACGGCTTCGACGGGCTCCGGCGCGCGGGCGGGATGCTCGGCTACCTCGCGGCGACCCCGCTGGCCCTGATCCACGCGGCCGTCCCGCTGGTCGTGTACAGCCTGCTCGCCTTCACCTCCCTGCTGATCGTCACCGCGACACCCTTCGGAGCGATTCCCGGCCGGTTGCGGGGCGCCTACGAGCATTTGATGGGCGTTGACCTGCAGGATCCGGACGACGGCGATCGCCACGACCGCAGCTACCTGTACGAAAACGATGCCCCGGCGCCGAAGAAAAAGCGCCGGCGGCTGTTCGGCAAGGACGACGACGCCGACGACGGCCTCGAAGGGTACGTCGGCGACGAGGCCTTCGAACATGCCGTCATCGACGACGAGGACGTGGCGCCCGCGAAGGGGACAAAATCGGTCGCCCCCGGTGTCCGCCGGCCCACCCAGGCCGAGATCGCCGTCGAGAAGATCAAGGCTGCGCAGGGCCTCGGAGCCGCCGCCGGCAGCAACGCCGGCCAGGAGCCCGACAGCGCCACCGAGGCCATCCCGCTCGTCACCCCCGGCATGGTCGCTGCCGGTTCGCTCAACCCCGCTGTGGTCGCGGCCGCCCAGGTCCCCTCCAAGCCGGTCGCCCCGGCGCCGCTGCCGACGCCGATCCCGCAGCGCACCGAGCAGCTCTCGCTGGCTGGGGACGTCACCTACACACTGCCCTCCTCGGACGTGCTCACCCCCGGGTCCATCCCGAAGGAGCGCACCGAGGCCAACGACGCGATTGTCGCCTCACTCACCGAAACCCTCAACCAGTTCAACGTCGAAGCGCAGGTCACCGGCTTCAGCCGCGGTCCCACCGTGACCCGGTACGAGATCGAGCTTTCACCGGGTACCAAGGTCGAACGCGTCACCGCCCTGTCCAAGAACATCTCCTACGCCGTCGCCAGTTCGGACGTGCGGATCCTGAGTCCGATCCCCGGGAAGTCCGCGATCGGCATTGAGATCCCCAATACGGACCGTGAAACGGTATCCCTGGGCGATGTGCTGCGGAGCCAGAACGCCCGGCGCACCGACCACCCCATGGTCATGGGCGTCGGGAAGGACGTCGAGGGCGGCTACGTCGTCGCCAACCTCGCCAAGATGCCCCACCTCCTGGTCGCAGGCGCTACGGGTGCCGGTAAGTCCTCGTTCGTGAACTCGATGATCACCTCGATCCTGATGCGGGCCACGCCCGACGAGGTCCGCATGGTGATGGTCGACCCCAAGCGGGTGGAACTCACGGCCTACGAAGGCGTCCCGCACCTCATCACGCCCATCATCACCAACCCGAAGAAGGCCGCCGAAGCCCTGCAATGGGTGGTCCGGGAAATGGACGCCCGCTACGACGACCTCGCCAACTATGGCTTTAAGCACATCGACGACTTCAACAAGGCCGTCCGTGCAGGCAAGGTCCACCCCCCGGTCGACTCCAAACGCGTCATCCGGCCGTACCCGTACCTGCTCGTGATCGTGGACGAACTCGCCGACCTGATGATGGTCGCCCCGCGCGACGTCGAAGACTCCATCGTCCGCATTACCCAGTTGGCCCGCGCCGCAGGCATCCACCTGGTCCTCGCTACCCAGCGGCCTTCCGTGGACGTGGTCACCGGCCTGATCAAGGCCAACGTGCCGTCCCGCATGGCGTTTGCGACGTCGTCCGTCACGGACTCCCGCGTGGTCCTGGACCAGCCGGGCGCGGAGAAGCTGATTGGCCAGGGCGATGCGCTGTTCCTGCCGATGGGTGCCTCCAAAGCCATGCGCGTCCAGGGCGCCTGGGTGACGGAGTCGGAAATCCACAAGGTGGTCGAACACGTCAAGGGCCAGCTGCAGGCCGTCTACCGTGACGACGTCGCCCCCGAGGCGCAAAAGAAGCAGATCGACGACGACATCGGAGACGACCTGGACGTCCTCCTGCAGGCCACGGAACTCGTGGTGACCACCCAGTTCGGCTCCACCTCGATGCTGCAGCGCAAACTGCGCGTCGGCTTCGCGAAGGCCGGCCGCCTGATGGACCTGCTCGAGTCGCGGGGAGTCGTCGGTCCCTCCGAAGGATCCAAGGCCCGCGACGTGCTGGTCAAACCGGATGACCTGGCCGCCGTCCTAGCCGCCATGAAGGGGCAGGACGCGCCGGCCGTCGCCGATGCGCAGACGGCCGCCTTGAGTGATAACGCCAACTCGAATATCGCCCAGGGCGGGTACGCGGAGGATCTCGTCGCGGCGGACCTGGACAAGCGCAGCCAGTCCGTGGAGTACTTCGACGGCGCCGACGGCAGCTCCGAGGACGAGGACGGCTCCGAAGACGCTTGGTCACTCACCGGACGGTAGCCTAGGACTGTGACTAGCGCCCAAGCCAACAGCGCCGGATCCGCCCAGCGGATCTGGAACCTGCCCAATATCCTGACGATGCTGCGGATAGTGCTGGTGCCGTTTTTTGTCTGGTCGCTCCTGGCGGACGCGCCCGGACTGGTCAGCGGCAACGGACTGTGGCGCTGGGTGGCCGCGGCAATCTTCGCCGTGGCCATCTACACGGACAAGCTCGACGGCGACATTGCCCGCAGCCGCGGCCTGGTCACCGACTTCGGCAAGATTGCGGACCCGATCGCGGACAAACTGCTGATCGGCTCGGCGCTCGTGATGCTCTCGCTGCTCCAGGAACTGCCGTGGTGGGTCACCATCCTGATTCTGTTCCGCGAGTGGGGAGTGACCGCGCTGCGCTTCTTCGTCATCCGCTACGGAGTGATGCCGGCCTCCCGGGGCGGGAAGCTCAAGACCGTCATCCAGACGGCCGCCATCTTCCTTTATGTCATTCCGCTCTCGTCCCTCGCCGCCTGGCTTGGTGTTGTGGCCTTTTCCGTGATGATGCTCGCACTCGCGATCACGTTGTGGACCGGCGGAGAATACGTCCTTGAAGCGCTCAAGCTGCGGGCCAGTGGCATACGCGCACGGAAACAGCGCACCCAGGAGGGAACCCCATGACTGAGCCGCACCATACGAGTAACCTGCATCGGCTGGCCGGGGAAGCCGTCGCCGGCGCCATCGAGCGCGCTGTGACCGTGGCCACGGCAGAATCCCTCACGGCGGGAATGCTGGCCGCCGTGCTGGCCGACAGCCCAGGTGCGTCGGGGATGCTCCAGGGCGGGATCGTCTCCTACCAGAACTCCGTCAAGGCCGGGGTGCTGGGCGTTCCCTCAGACCTGCTGGACGCCGTCGGGTCCGTGGACGGCGCAGGTAGCGGCCGCCATGGCGTCCGGCGCCCGCCGGGTCTGCGGCGCCGACATCGGCGTGTCCACCACCGGGGTGGCCGGCCCGGAACCACACGACGGCAAACCGGTCGGGACCGTCTACGTGGGTATTGCCACCGCCGCCGGTGCAGCGTCCTATGCCTACACCTTTACGGGGAACCGGCCCGAAATCCGCGGCCAGGCCTGCGCCGCAGCGCTGGAGCGGTTGCTCGAAGCCCTAGCGGTGGAAAGCTACCCGGACGTAAAGTAAGCGGGAACAAAAGTTGATTACCGATAGTTGTTAGATAGTGTCGCCTCCGAACGGGGGTGGCGCCTAGGATGATTGAATCAGCAGTTCGCCTCCGGCGGACCCGATGTACGAGGGAGCAAGGCGATACAGATGGTAAAGCAGCCCGTATCCGTAAACGGCGTTGTCCGCTGGAAGGATGTGGGCCTCGCCGATCAGGCACAGAGCGAACACAAGGAGCGCAAAATGGTCGTACTTCGTCACGAAATCGGCGATGTCCTGCGCGATGTCCGCCAACGCCAAGGCCGTACCCTCCGCGAAGTCTCGCACAGCGCCCGCGTATCTTTGGGTTACCTGAGCGAAGTGGAGCGCGGCCAGAAGGAAGCCTCTTCGGAGTTGCTCTCCTCGATCTGCTCGGCCCTCGATGTTCCGCTCTCCAGCATGCTGCGCGAAGTAAGTGAACGCGTCGCCGTCGCCGAAGGAGTTGCGGTTCCGGACACCGTGCCGCAGGAATTTTCGCAGCGCTATGGCCGGGATCTGGACCGTGAACTCAGCGCCGACCTGACAGACGAACTGGCCAAGGGCCTGCTCTCCGGAGCGCGTTAGCGCCTCGCAGCGGGCATGTAGCCCCACGAATAGTGTTTGAGGAAAGGCCCCGGCGCCGCGCCGAGGGCCTTTCCTTCGCGCTAGCGGGGTTCGTCCGGCGGGAAGCCGTCGCCCTCGTAGGTGGCGTTGAGCTTGCCGATGTACGCCGCCAGGGTTTCCAGTTCCGCCACGGGCCATGAGCCGAGCCGTTCACGGAAGACCTCCCGGCGGGCATCCTGCACCTCATGCATCCGTGCCTCGCCCTCGGGCGTAAGCCGGATCGATTGTGCCCGGCCGTCCAGCGGGTCCGCTTCCTTAGAGACCAGGCCGATGCTTTCGAGGAAAGCGATCTGCCGGCTCACGGAGGGCTTGCCGACGCCGATGCAGGACGCCAGATCGGTCAGGCGGATGGGCCCCTGCCTCCGGATGACGGTGAGCAGCCCATAGGCGGCCGGTTCCATATCCGGATGCACCTGGCGGGAGAGCTGGTACGAGATCGACCGTGCACGGCGCCAGAGCAGGCTCATCTGGTGTTCGACGGCGGACAGCGCTGCGTCCGTGGGATCCGCCGCACCATCAAGGGATTCCGTGGTGTCGCCTGCGTTGCTCATGGCAACCATTCTAGGGTCCCGGTCCGTGAGAGAATTTATTGGTGCGAATCAGTGACTTTTGGCGGCTAATGGACGACGAGTTCGGAGCAGGCTACTCCCGGGTGCTGGGCCGCTCCCTGGTCCTTGCCGGGGTCGGCGGCCGCACGGCGGAGCAAGCCCTCGGCGCGGGCGTACCCCCGCGCCAGGTCTGGCTGGCTGTCTGCGACGTCCAGGACGTCCCCGCGGAACGGCGGCTGGGCCGGGACGTGAAACCGCGCTGACACGCCGTCGGACATTCGAATATTTGTTCGGATGGGACTATGCTTTTTCCAGGGCACTTTCCACATGCGCGACTTCGGCCGGCAATTTTGTCGGTGGGTGCCAGTAGCGTCAGTAATGACAGATAAACGGCCGCAACGGCCACTCCACAGCGAGACAACATTAGAGGTGTGAACCATGGCCGCAGCCCCGGATCGTCAGAAGGCGCTCGACGCAGCGCTTGCCCAGATCGATAAGCAGTTCGGCAAGGGCTCAGTCATGCGCCTGGGCGACGAGGTCCGTGCACCCATCGAGGTCATCCCCACCGGCTCCATTGCGCTGGACGTCGCTTTGGGAATTGGCGGCCTGCCGCGCGGCCGCGTCGTTGAGATCTACGGCCCGGAATCCTCGGGTAAAACCACGGTGGCCCTGCACGCGGTCGCCAACGCCCAGCGCCTGGGCGGCATTGCCGCGTTCATCGACGCCGAGCACGCCCTCGATCCCGAATACGCCGCGAAACTGGGCGTGGACACCGACGCCCTCCTGGTCTCCCAGCCGGACACCGGCGAGCAGGCCCTGGAAATCATGGACATGCTGATCGGTTCCGGATCCCTTGACGTGATCGTCATCGACTCCGTAGCCGCACTGGTTCCCCGCGCCGAAATCGAGGGCGACATGGGTGACAGCCACGTGGGCCTGCAGGCCCGCCTGATGAGCCAGGCGCTTCGTAAGATCACGGGCCGCCTGAGCCAGACCAAGACCACCGCCATCTTCATCAACCAGCTCCGCGAGAAGATCGGTGTCTTCTTCGGCTCGCCGGAAACCACCACCGGTGGTAAGGCGCTGAAGTTCTACGCCTCGGTCCGCATTGACGTTCGCCGGATCCAGACCCTCAAGGAGGGCGCGGATTCCGTCGGCAACCGGACCAAGGCCAAGATCGTGAAGAACAAGATGGCTCCGCCCTTCAAGATCGCCGAATTCGACATCATCTACGGTCAGGGTATTTCCCGCGAGGGCGGCATCATTGACATGGGCGTCGAGCACGGCCTCATCAAGAAGTCCGGCTCATGGTTCACGTACGACGGGGACCAGCTGGGCCAGGGCATGGAAAACTCCCGCCGCTTCCTCCGGGACAACCCCGAGCTGGCGGCCGAGCTGGAACGGCTGATCAAGGAAAAGCTCGGCGTTGGCGTGAAGCCGGCGGAAACCGAAGCATCACCGAAGCTGAAGGCCGTTGACGGCTAGCAGCAGGTCTCGCAAGGGGCCGGGATTCCGTCCGCGGAATTCCGGCCCGGATGCCGGGCCGGATGGCGCTGCCGCCGGCCCGGGCGACAGCGCGGAGCGTGACGCGGATCCAGCAGCCGTCGCCCGGGCAATTGTCCTGCGGCAATTGACGGTGTCCCCGAAAAGCCGGCTCCAGCTTTCCCGCAAGCTCGCCGAGCGAAACGTCCCGGAGGACGTGGCCGAGGCCGTTCTGGACCGCTTCGAAGAAGTGCGCCTGATCGACGATGCCGAGTTCGCCGACATGTGGGTGCGCAGCAGGTCCCAGACCCGGAAACTGGCCAGGGGTGCGCTGCGGCGTGAACTTGCGGACAAGGGAATCGCCCCGGACACGGCAGCGCTGGCACTGGAACAGGTCAGCGACGAGGACGAGGAAAACGCTGCCCGGGAACTGGTGCGGCGTAAGCTCCGTGGCTTCAGCGGCAGCGAGGACCGGGCCGAACGGGACAAGATCACGCGCCGGCTCGCGTCAATGCTGGCCCGTAAGGGATACCAGCCCTCACAGGCCTTCCGGATCGTCAGCGAGGTCCTTGAGGCCGCCGCCGCCGATACCGGCGATTGAACCTCCAGCCCGGAACGGACTCCGGTTGGACCCGTTACCCTTAACAGGTGAGTTTGACCATCCCCTCCCCAGCCGAAGCCCCTTCCGCCGCTACCGACCCGGCCGCTGACACGCCGCCGCGCACCTATCAGGTGCGGACCTTCGGCTGCCAGATGAACGTCCACGATTCCGAACGCATGGCCGGGATGCTCGAGGCCGCAGGCTACGTCCCCTCAGCCGGCGAACTGGCCGACGTGGTGGTCTTCAACACCTGTGCCGTGCGGGAAAACGCCGACAACAAGCTCTACGGCAACCTCGGCATCCTCGCGCCGGTCAAGGCCGCAAATCCCGGCATGCAGATCGCCGTCGGCGGCTGCCTCGCCCAGAAGGACCGGGAGACCATCCTGAAGAAGGCGCCGTGGGTGGATGCCGTGTTTGGCACCCACAATGTCGGGGCCCTCCCCGCACTGCTGGACCGGGCACGCCACAATAACGAAGCCCAGCTGGAGATCCTCGAATCCCTGGATGTGTTTCCGTCGACGCTGCCGACCAAGCGTGACTCTGTCTATTCCGGCTGGGTATCCATCTCCGTCGGCTGCAACAACACCTGCACCTTCTGCATCGTCCCGGCCCTGCGCGGGAAGGAAAAAGACCGCCGGCCCGGCGAGATCCTCGCCGAAATCCAGGCCCTCGTCGACGACGGCGCCATCGAAGTGACCCTGCTGGGCCAGAACGTGAACTCCTACGGCGTCGAGTTCGGCGACCGGCAGGCGTTCTCGAAGCTCCTGCGGGCGTGCGGGGCGATCGAGGGCCTGGAACGTGTGCGGTTCACGAGCCCGCACCCGGCGGCCTTCACGGACGACGTCATCGATGCCATGGCCGAAACCCGCAACGTGATGCCGCAGCTGCACATGCCGCTGCAGTCCGGCTCGGACAAGGTCCTCAAGGACATGAAACGCTCCTACCGGTCCACGAAGTTCCTGGGCATCCTGGACAAGGTCCGGGAGAAGATCCCGCACGCGGCGATCTCCACCGACATCATCGTCGGCTTCCCCGGCGAAACCGAAGAGGACTTCCAGGCCACCCTGGACGTGGTGGAGAAGTCCCGCTTCGCCACCGCTTTCACCTTCCAGTACTCCAAGCGGCCCGGCACGCCCGCGGCCGATCTCCCCGGGCAGCTGCCCAAGGCCGTGGTCCAGGAGCGCTTCGAACGGCTCACGGCCCTGCAGGACCGGATTGCGGCCGAAGAGAATGCCCGCCAGCTGGGCCGGCGGGTCGAGGTGATGGTCACCGCCCACTCCGGACGCAAGGCGGAGGAAACCCACCGGCTCTCCGGCCGTTCCCAGGACCAGCGCCTCGTGCACTTCTCCGTCCCCGACGGCGCCGAGACCCCCCGCCCCGGGGACCTCGTGACGGTCACCATCACCGAAGCCGCGGCCTTCCACCTGGTCGCGGACCCGGCGACCGCCGATGATTACAGCCTCCGGCGCTCCCGGGCCGGCGACGCGTGGGACCGGTCCCTGGCCGATTCATGCGGCGCCCCCGCACCGGGGGCCGGAGCGGGTAAGGCCGGGGTGTCCCTCGGGATGCCGGCCCTGCCGCAGCGCGGCCGCTAGTCCGGTGGGCGAACCTGCCGGAGCACACAGAGCGCACGACGCGGCGCCGGAAGGGACGGCGCCGCCGGTGATCGCCGTCGTCGGGCCGACCGGCTCCGGCAAGTCGGATCTCGCGGTATCCCTCGCCCTGGAGCTCGGCGGTGAGGTCATCAACGCCGATGCGATGCAGTTCTACCGCGGCATGGACATTGGTACGGCCAAAATCTCCCTGGCCGAGCGCAGGGGAGTGCCGCACCACCTGCTGGACACCCTCGACGTGACCGAGGAAGCCAGCGTCTCGGACTTCCAGCACCGGGCCCGGGCGCTCATCGCCGACATCCACGGCCGCGGCAAACGGGCGATCCTCGCCGGCGGCTCCGGACTCTATGTGCGCGCCGCCCTCGATGTCCTGGAGTTCCCCGGCACGGACCCGGCGATCCGCGGCCGGCTCGAAGCGGAAATGGAAACGGCAGGACTGGCCGTGCTGCGGCAACGGCTGGAGAGCGTCGATCCGATCTCTGCCGCGCCGGCTCGGCGACGCCCGCCGGATCATCCGCTCCCTGGAGGTCTTCGAGCTCACCGGCCGGCCCTTCAGCTCCTTTATGCCCACCCGCGAGTACTTCGCGCCGGCCGTCCAGATCGGGCTGGACGTGGACCGCGACGTCCTCCGGGAACGCTTGGCCCGCCGCGTCCACGCCATGGTGGAGAACGGCCTGCTGGCGGAAGTCCGCCGGCTCGACGCCGCCGGCCTCCGCAGCGGACGGACCGCGCCGCGGGCCCTCGGCTACGCCCAGTTCCTGAGCGTCCTGGACGGGGACCTCGACGTCGATCAGGCCGCCGAAGCAACCATCGTCGCCACCCGCCAATTCGCCCGGCGCCAGCTCACCTGGTTCCGTGCGGATCCGCGCATCACCTGGCTCGACTGGGAAGATCCGCAACTCGTCGCCCGGTCCGCGGCGCTTTGCCGGAGCACGGCGCCGAAACGGTAATCTGGGGTGCATGGAAGAAAACCTGGCCGCGGCCGCTGACCGTAACTCCGCCGGACTGAGCGGATTGAAATTCTCCAAGGGCCACGGCACGGGCAATGACTTCGTACTGATCGCGGACCCGAACGGTGCGCTGACCGTCACCCCGGAACAGGTAGCGGCCCTCTGCGACCGGCACCGCGGCATCGGCGGGGACGGCCTGATCCGCGCTGTCCCCTCCATGCTCCTGCCCGAAGGCCAGGAGCTGCTGATGGAGCACCCCGGGGCCAAGTGGTTTATGGACTACCGCAACGGCGACGGTTCCCTGTCGGAAATGTGCGGCAACGGCGTCCGGGTTTTTGTGCACTTTTTGATCGCCGAAGGACTCGTCGACCTGCCGGCCGGAGAATCGCTCACGATCGGTACCCGCGGCGGCGTCAAAACGATCGTCCGTACGGCGTCCGGCTACGCCGTCGACATGGGCCGCTGGGAGTTTATCTTCCCCGGCGAGGCCACGGCCCGGGCGATGGACTCACTGGTCAGCGCCGAAGGCCTGGAGGTAGCCCGGCCCGGCCTCTCGGTCAGCATGGGCAATCCGCACACCGTCGTGGCGCTGGCCGAGCTCGCCGAACTCGAAGCGACCGCGCTGTTCACTTCTCCCCACGTTGATCCGACGCCCCCGCACGGCACCAACGTCGAATTCGTCGTCCCGTCCGAACCACTGGTCCACGACGGCGTCGGGTCCATCACGATGCGCGTCCACGAGCGAGGGGTGGGGGAGACCCAGTCCTGCGGTACCGGTGCCTGCGCGGCCGCCGTTGCGATCCGCCACTGGGCCGGCGAAGGCGCCCCGGATGCGTGGGATGTCCATGTTCCCGGCGGCGTCGTCGGTGTAAAGTTCTTCCCGGGCGTGGACGGCCACGAACACGTTGAACTCAGCGGCCCGGCCGTGATCGTCGCTAGCGGGACGCTTTCCTGACCCGGATGATCCGGAAGGACTTCGACGTACTTTCCCGGCTCACCGTGAAGCTGCTGTCCAGTTCGGCGGCCAGCCAGCGCTGCAACGAATCCGAACCCAGGTTTTTCTGCACCACCAGCCAGGCCGAACCGCCCGGCGCCAGCCGTGGCAGCCACAGGCGCAGCAGCGCATGGAGTTCGTCCTTGCCGATCCGGATTGGCGGGTTGGACCAGATGGTGTCGAACCTCAGGTCCGGGTCGACGGCTTCCGGGGTGCTTGCCGTGACGTTACCGAGCCCCAACAGGGCGGCGTTCTCGTTGGTCAGGGTGATGCAGCGCTCGTTGACGTCCACGGCGTAGACCCGGGCGTGCGGCGCGCGCAGGGCGAGGGTCAAGGCGATCGGGCCCCAGCCGCAGCCAATATCCAGCAGGTTGCCCTGCGGGGCCGGTGCCGGGGCCTCGGCCAGCAGGACGGCCGTGCCTTTGTCGATTCCGTCCGGGCTGAAGATTGCCGAGGAGCTCTGCAGCTGGCGGGTTTCACCGGCAAGCTCCACGGTGAGTGGCTTGCGGATGAACGGCCCGGCGGGCTGGGCGCTGAAATAGTGTGCAGACTCCATAACTGGCCAGATTAGTGGCCCGCCTGCCCGGATGTGAAACCGGGCGCCCGGAGAAATCCGCCTGCTTGGGCCCGCCCCGATCGGGCCAGGGAGTCCGCCCAGCGCGAATACCGCAGCGCGAGGACGCAATGGGCACTATTCTGGAAGTGCCGAATCTTATAAGGAGACCATGACCAGTCAGCCCAACACCGGACCCGACGCAGCCGACCAGGACTTGGGTCCTGCGGAAATCCAGGCAGTGATCGACCGGATCCTGTCCAAGGACACCCCCGCCCGGGAAGCAGCCTCCGGCACGGACGAACCCAAAGCAGTGTTCGGTAAGGCTCAGGCCATCTCACGGGCTGACGGGGAACGCAGCGACTACGACGGCGATCAGCAGGACCTTGCCGAACGGCATGCCCTGCGGCGCACAGCGGGCCTGTCCACCGAACTCGAAGACGTTACCGAAGTCGAATACCGCCAGTTGCGCCTGGAACGTGTGGTCCTGGCCGGCTTGTGGAGCGAGGGCACCCTCGCCGACGCCGAGAACTCGCTGCGTGAACTCGCGGCCCTCGCCGAAACAGCCGGCTCGGAAGTCCTCGACGGCCTCGTCCAGCGCCGGGCCAAGCCTGATCCCGGCACGTACCTGGGCTCCGGCAAGGCGCAGGAGCTCAAGGACATCGTGATGTCCACCGGCGCGGATACCGTCGTGGTCGACGCCGAACTCGCTCCGTCCCAGCGCCGCGGCCTTGAGGACATCGTCAAGGTCAAGGTCATCGACCGGACCGCCCTGATCCTGGACATCTTCGCCCAGCACGCCAAGAGCCGCGAGGGCAAGGCCCAAGTGGAACTGGCCCAGCTCGAATACCTGCTGCCGCGGCTGCGCGGCTGGGGCGATTCGATGTCCCGCCAGGCCGGCGGCCAGGTTGGCGGCGCCGGAGCCGGTATGGGTTCACGCGGTCCCGGTGAAACGAAGATCGAACTGGACCGCCGCCGGATCCGGACACGGATGGCCAAGCTGCGCCGCGAGATCGCCGCGATGAAGCCCGCCCGCGAGACAAAGCGGGCCAACCGCCGCCGGAACTCCGTCCCGTCCGTGGCAATTGCCGGGTACACCAACGCCGGTAAGTCCTCGCTCCTGAACCGGCTGACCGACGCCGGCGTCCTGGTGGAGAACGCCCTGTTCGCCACCCTGGACCCGACGGTCCGGAAAGCCGAGACCGCGGACGGACTGGGCTACACCCTGGCCGACACCGTCGGGTTCGTCCGTTCCCTGCCCACCCAGCTGGTCGAAGCCTTCCGCTCCACCCTGGAGGAGGTTGCCGACTCGGACCTGATCCTGCACGTCGTGGACGCTTCACACCCGGATCCTGAGGGACAGATTGCCGCCGTCCGGGCCGTGTTCAGCGAAGTCGACGCGCGCAAGATCCCCGAGATCATCGTCCTGAACAAGGCCGACGCCGCCGATCCCTTTGTGCTGGAGCGGCTCAAGCAGCGCGAACCGCGCCATGTGGTGGTTTCGGCGCGCACGGGCGAGGGACTTCCGGAGCTGCTGCAGGCCATCAGCGACGGCATCCCGCGGCCCGGAGTCAAACTGGAACTGCTGATCCCTTACGACCGCGGGGACCTGCTGAGCAAACTCCACGAGACCGACGCCGAGATCGTCAGTCTCGACCACGAAGATACCGGCACCCGTGCCGTGGTGTTGGTGCGTGAAGGCCTCGCGGCCGAGCTCGCGTCATTCGTCACCAATGACTGAAACGCATCCTACGGAGGCGGGCGCACCAACGGGCCAACCCGCCGGTGCGCCCGCCGCCGGCGTTCCCGCGGCAGATGCACCGACGGCCACTGAGCCGGACGCGCCAGAGCCGGCCGCAGCGCCCGGAACGGCGAGCGAGCAACGCGTCATCGAACTGCTCGACCGGGCCGTGGCCGGCATGGGCGGGCAGAGCCGCAGCGGCCAGCACGAGATGGTCCGGCAGGTGGCCCGCGCCATCGAGACCGGCGACCACCTGCTCGTCCAGGCAGGCACCGGCACCGGCAAGTCCCTGGCGTACCTGATTCCGCTGATCGCGCACTCGTTGGTCAGCAACAAACCCACGCTCGTCTCCACCGCCACGCTCGCGCTGCAGACCCAGATCGTGGGCCGGGACCTGCCACGGCTGCTAAAGAGCATTACTCCCGCCTTGGAACGCCCGGTGAAGATCGCGCTCGTCAAGGGCCGGTCCAACTACGTCTGCCGGCACAAGCTCAACGGAGGGTTCCCGTCCGAGGAACCCTCCGAAGGGCAGCTCTTCTCCCTCGGCGAGGACACCAGCGTGCCGCATTTCGCGGCAGCCACGGGCGGCCCGGCCTCCCAGCTCGGCAAGGAAGTTGTCCGGCTGCGCGATTGGGCCGAAGAAACCGTCACGGGTGACCGCGATGAACTGATGCCCGGGGTGACGGACCGGGCATGGCGCCAGGTTTCCGTCACCTCCATGGAATGCCTGGGCGCCCAGAAGTGCCCGCTCGCCGCCGAATGCTTCAGTGAACTGGCCCGGCAGAACGCCGCCGATGCCGATGTCGTAGTGACGAACCATGCCATGCTCGCCGTCAGCGCCTTCGAAGGCCTGGCGGTGCTGCCCGAATACGACGTTGTGGTCGTGGACGAAGCACACGAGCTTCAGGACCGTGTCACCGGCGCCGTCTCGGGTCAACTCTCGGTCGCCATGATCCACGCGGCCGCGTCCGGCGCCCGGAAGCACACCGGGATCACCGTGGATGCACTGAACAACGCCGCCGCCAATCTCGAATTGGCCATTGCCGGAGTACCCAGCGGGCTCATGCCGAACGGACTCAACACCGAGCAGTTGGATTGTGTGGACCAGCTGCGCGATGCGTGCCGAGCGGCACTGTCGGATTCCAAGCAGGAGAGCGGCGCCACCGCCGACGGCGGCCGGCAACTGGCACGCTCGCGGCTGATGGTCATCCTCGAGCTCTGCGAACGGCTGCTGGCGGCGCGCGAGAACCGCGAGGTCGTCTGGTTCTCGCGGAACAGCACCTTCGACCCGCAACAGGGATACTCCCAGCCGGACGACCACGCCCCGGCCCTGATCAACGTGGCTCCGCTGAGCGTTGCCGGGCGCCTCCGCGAGGGCCTGTTCGCGGACCACACCGTCATCCTGACCTCGGCCACCCTGGCGATCGGATCGGCCTTCGAACCGGCCGCCGGCGGCCTCGGCCTGGTCGGCAGCGGCGCTCCAAGCTGGACCGGCGTCGACGTCGGGTCGCCGTTCGACTATCCGAAGCAGGGCATCCTCTACGTTGCGCGCCACCTGCCCAAGCCCGGCCGCGGAACATCCCCGGAGGCCTTGGATGAGCTCGAAAAACTGATCCGCGCTTCCGGCGGCGGGGCCCTCTGCCTCTTCTCCTCCCGCCGGGCGGCCGAGGAGGCCGCCGAGGCCCTGCGCCCCCGGCTGGACCACAGCATCCTGTGCCAGGGGGATTCGACCATGACGGCGCTCGTACGGCAGTTCGCCGACGAACCCGACACCTGCCTGTTCGGGACCATGTCCCTGTGGCAAGGCGTCGACGTTCCCGGGATATCGTGCCGGCTCGTCGTGATCGACCGGATTCCGTTCCCTCGGCCCGATGACCCGCTGATGACGGCACGGTCACGGGCCGTGGCGCAGTCCGGCGGGAACGGCTTTATGGCGGTTTCGGCGACCCACGCCGCCATCCGCCTTGCCCAGGGCGCGGGCCGGCTGATCCGGTCCACCTCCGACAAGGGCGTGGTGGCTGTCCTGGATTCGCGGCTCTCGACGGAACGCTACGGCGGCTTCCTCCGCGCAGCCCTGCCGCCCTTCTGGCCGACAACCGACCCGTCAATTGCCCTGGCCGCGCTGGAGCGGCTCGCCAAGGAGCCGGCCAAAGCCTAGCCCGGCCGGGCTTTGGCCGCTGCGGCGCCGAGCTGGGGGACAGTGCCGACGCCGCCGGGACGGCCGGACGCCGTGGCCGTGGCAGGGCCGAAGTGGCTGCCTACGCTGAAGTTAGAGGGAACGCAGGACCGAAACGACTTTGCCCATCAGGACAGCGTGGTCGCCGAGAATCGGCTCGTACTGGGTGTTTTGCGGGAGCAGCCAGGTGTGGCCGTCGCGTTGACGGAAGGTCTTGACGGTCGCTTCGTCATCGAGCAGTGCCGCCACGATATCCCCGTTCACCGCGTCGTTCTGTCGGCGGACCACAACCCAGTCGCCGTCGCAGATCGCTGCGTCAATCATTGAATCCCCGGCGATCCGGAGCATAAACAGTTCGCCGTGGCCTACGAGCTGGCGCGGCAGCGGCATAACGTCCTCGACCACCTGCTCGGCCAGGATTGGTCCACCGGCGGCGATCCGCCCGACGAACGGCACCATTGCCGTATCCGTAGCGCTGGCCAGTTCCGAAACGGACAGTCCGCCGACGGCGCGCAGGCCACGGGGATTGTCCACGCCGGGGATTACGCTGTTTCCCTCATCCAAGGTCAGCGGCATCAGCACTTCCATCGCCCGGGGGCGCTTGGGATCGCGGCGCAGATAGCCCAGCTTTTCCAGCTGCGACAGCTGGTGGGTGACGCTGGAGAGACTGGCAAGCCCGACGGTGTCGCCGATCTCGCGCATGGAGGGCGGGTAGCCGTTATCCGTCGACGGAGCGCTGGATGGTCTCCAGGATCTTCTTCTGCCGGACGGTCAGGCTCTTCGGGGCCCGGGCGGGCCGCGGGACCCGCGGGGTGGCCTTGCCGCCGGTGGCTTGTGCTGCCATGTTCGCCAATGCCTTTCCATTCCACCCGGCTGCCGTCGCAATTGCCGGGAACGTCCGGCCTGAATGTCAGACCCTGCTGATCAACTGCAGAAGTGGTTGTTCTGTGCTTCAAACGTAGGCCAGCCACGCGGTATTTTCAAACATTTGTTCTAGCGAGTCTCGACAACGTTCGTTAGTAAGTGCTAGAAAAGAACAAGCAAAGTTCGAATATGTGTTCGAGTTTCGCGGGCGGAGGGTTCGCCCAAGATTCGAGTCTATGTTCGAAGTCAGGCCGGTTGGCGGCAAGTAAGCGGAGGACGCCGAGCGGCACAGATGTGTTTCAGGAGGACTTAGGTCATGTCAGCAACAAGCACTTTTCAGGACCCGCACACCCGTAGCGAGGGCGGCCAGGCCGCAACCGACTGCGCCGGCGGGAGGCATCACGGCCCTGCCGGGGGCCACTTAAGGCTTGTGCCGGACGACGCGCCCCGCGCCCGCCCCGCCGACAGGCCCGCCCCGCTGCACACGCGGCCCGCCGACAGGCCGGCCCCGCTGCGGCTGACGCGGCGCGGCCGACTTGTGGTGTTCGGCATGCCGCTGGTTCTGCTGGCCGCGCTCGTCCTGTCCTTCGGCGGCTTCTTCAACGCCCCCGCCAAAGCGGCGGATTCGGCATCCGAACTTGTTGCGACCCCGACCGTGACGGTGACTGTCCAGCCCGGCGACTCCCTGTGGGCTATCGCCGGCGCCGTGTCTCCGGAGCGGGACCCCCGCGATGTGGTTGCCGATATCGTCCAGCTCAACAACCTCGACGCCGGGCGGGTCATGCCCGGCCAGCAGCTCTTTGTGCCGACCAGCTAGGGCGGGAAACGCGGCTCCCGGCGCCGGCCGGCCTGAGCAGGAACGGTGGCTCGAAGCGTCACAGTTTCAGGGCCGACCCGGTGTCACTTAAACTAGTGCAGTGACTGACCAGTTAGAGCGCCTCAACCGACTGCCCCTCCGGACCAACCTCCGTGGTCTGCGCCCGTACGGAGCGCCCCAGCTGGACGTCCCCATCCTGCTGAACGTCAACGAAAACACTCACGGCGTCCCGGCCGACGTCCGTGCGGCCATCACGGAAGCTGTGTCCGCGGCCGCCATGGGGCTCAACCGTTACCCGGACCGGGAGTTCACGGAACTGCGCGAGGCGCTGGCCGAATACCTCGGCCATGGGCTGGACGCCGACAATATCTGGGCGGCCAACGGTTCAAACGAAGTCCTCCAGCAGATCCTCCAGGCGTTCGGCGGCCCGGGCCGGACGGCGCTCGGCTTCCCTCCCACGTACTCCATGTACCCGCTACTGGCCGCCGGTACGGACACGGAATACCTCATTGGCCTGCGGGCGGATGACTATGGCCTCAGCGCGGAATCGGCGGCACGCCAGGTCCGTGAACTGCAGCCGAGTGTTGTGTTCCTCTGCTCCCCGAACAACCCCACCGGAACCGGACTGGGGCTGGACGTGGTGGAGGCTGTCTATGAGGCGGGCGAAGCAAGCCAGACGATCGTGATTGTCGATGAGGCCTACCATGAGTTTGCCCACGACGGCACGCCGAGCGCGCTGACGCTCCTGCCGGGCCGTGAAAGGCTGATCGTTTCGCGGACCATGAGCAAGGCTTTTGCCCTTGCCGGAGCGCGGCTGGGGTACATGGCGGCCGCACCCGAGGTCGCTGACGCCCTGCGCCTGGTCCGCCTGCCCTACCACCTGTCCGCTGTCACGCAGGCGACGGCCCTGGCCGCCCTGCGGCACCGCGAGGCGTTGATGGCCGACGTGGAGGACATCAAACGCCAGCGGGACCGGATTGTCGCCGAGCTCCAGCGGATGGGCCTGAAGCCTGCCGCGTCAGACTCCAACTACGTGTTCTTCGGCGGTCTCGAGAACCCGCACCAGGTCTGGCAGGGGCTGCTGGACGCCGGTGTGCTGATCCGCGACGTCGGCATCCCGGGCCACCTGCGCGTGACCGCCGGCACTGAGACGGAAACCACAGCCTTCCTTGAGGCGCTTGAACACATCCTGACCAGCCAAGCGACTCTGCGCGCCTAGACTTAACCTGGTGCGGCGGCCCCGTTGGACCACCGACACCACGCCTTCAGCCAAAGCCAAAGGACACATTGACATGAGTATCACCGGAACAACCGTCATCGAGGCCCGGACGGCACGCATGGAACGGACCACAAGCGAGTCGTCCGTGCTGGTCGAAATCAACCTCGATGGTACGGGGACCTCCGACATCAGCACCTCGGTTCCGTTCTACGACCACATGCTGACCGCGCTCTGCAAGCACTCCCTGATCGATATGACGGTCAAGGCAACCGGCGACACGCACATTGACGTCCACCACACCGTGGAGGACGTCGCCATCACGTTCGGCGAGGTCCTCAAGACCGCCCTCGGGAACAAGGCCGGTATCCGCCGTTTTGGCGAGGCCACCGTTCCCTTGGATGAGGCCCTCGCCCACGCCGTCGTCGACGTCTCCGGGCGTCCCTACCTGGTTCACGCGGGAGAACCCGCGGGCCAGGAGTACCACCTGATCGGTGGTCACTTCACGGGTTCCCTGACCCGGCACGTCTTTGAAGCCATCACGCTCCATGCCGGGATCTGCCTGCACATGAATGTCACCGCCGGCCGGGATCCGCACCACATTGTGGAGGCGCAGTTCAAGGCGTTCGCCCGCGCGCTGCGCGCCGCCGTCGAACCCGATCCCCGTGTTGAAGGAATCCCGTCCACCAAGGGTGCACTGTGACCGGCCCGGAGCTCCGCGACGGGGCCATCGTCGATCCGGCCGCCGGCTCCAAGCCGGTGTCGCCCGAGGGTAAGCCCACCGTCACGGTGCTCGACTACGGCTCCGGCAACGTGCGCTCGGCCGTCCGGGCGCTCGAACGTGCCGGTGCCGAGGTCATCCTTAGCTCCAAGCCGGAGGACGTCCTCAATGCGGACGGCCTGCTGGTGCCCGGCGTCGGTGCCTTCGAGACCGTGATGCGTGAACTCAAGGCAGTCGATGCTGTCCGCATGATCGGACGCCGCGTGGCCGGCGGACGGCCCGTGCTGGGAATCTGCGTCGGCCTCCAGGTCCTCTTCGAGGCCGGTGTCGAGCACGGCACCGTAGCCGAAGGCATGGGGGAGTGGCCCGGAAAAGTCGAGCTGCTGCCGGCCGAAGTAGTACCGCACATGGGCTGGAACACGGTGGCTGCCCCGGAAGGCTCCACGCTGTTCGCAGGCGTGGAGAACGAACGCTTCTACTTCGTGCACTCCTACGGTGTCCAGCATTGGGACTTTGACGTCATCCAGCCGCGCATGGCGGCACCGCTCGTCACCTGGTCCGAGCACGGCGCACCGTTCATCGCGGCGGTCGAGAACGGGCCGCTGTGTGCCACGCAGTTCCACCCGGAGAAGTCCGGCGACGCCGGTGCCCGCCTGCTGCGCAACTGGGTGGACAGCCTGCGGCCGCGGAAGCCAGCCGCCTAGATGTGGTCCATAGTGCTCATGGGCGTCGCCGGTCTGCTGATCGGCGGAGCCTTGTCCTTCCGGCAGCAGAAGAGCCCGCGCTGGATCCAGATCACGTTCTATGTCCTGGCAGCCATGTCGTTGCTGGCCGCGTACCTCCTGACGCTGCCCGCCAACTGACGCCGCCCGCCTCCTGACGCCGCCCGCGGCCCACGAACCGCCCGCGGCTTCGGGATCCGCCGCACTCCCGACCACCGTCGCACTACCGAAGCTGAGGAACCTCCTGATGACCACTGAAACCCCGCTCCCCGTGTTGGAACTGCTGCCCGCCGTCGACGTCGTGAACGGCCAGGCCGTCCGCCTCGTGCAGGGCGAGGCCGGCAGTGAGACGAGCTACGGCACACCGCTGGAAGCGGCGCTCAACTGGCAGGAGCAGGGGGCGGAATGGGTCCATCTCGTGGACCTCGACGCCGCCTTCGGCCGCGGCTCCAACGCCGAGCTGCTGCGCGAAGTAGTGGGCCGGTTGGACATCAAGGTGGAACTCTCCGGCGGCCTGCGCGATGACGAGTCGCTCGAAAAGGCACTGGACCTCGGCGTCGCCCGGGTCAACCTGGGCACCGCAGCGCTGGAAAACCCCGAGTGGACCAGCCGCGTGATCGACCGCTTCGGTGACCGGATCGCCGTTGGCCTTGATGTCCGCGGCACCACGCTGGCCGGCCGCGGCTGGACCAAAGAAGGCGGGGATCTCTGGGAGGTCCTGGGCCGGCTTGAGGACGCCGGCTGCGCCCGCTACGTCGTCACCGACGTCACCAAGGACGGCACGCTGCAGGGGCCCAACGTGGAACTGCTGCGCCAGATGGTGGAGAAGACCGGCAAGCCCGTCGTGGCCTCCGGCGGCATCTCCAGCCTCGAGGACCTCAAGGTCCTGCGCTCCCTCGTGCCGCTCGGCGTCGAAGGTGCCATCGTGGGCAAAGCCCTCTACAACGGGAACTTCACGCTGCCCGAGGCGCTCGACGTCGCCGGCCGCCGGTAGGGACCGGCAGCCGTGGATCAGCAGCCCGCCGACCGCACCGAAGGAGCCGGCGCGGCGGGCGTCGGCCGGCAGTTGCCCGGGCATATCGCCGCGGCACTGGCCGGTGCCGGAGGCGCACGTGACTCGGCCGGCCAGCCGTGGGCCGGTCGCAGCCTCACCGGCGAGGACGCCACGATCCACAACTTCGAAGACGACGACGGCAGCGCTGACGCCGGCTACCTCGCGGCCCTGTCCGCCCTGGTTGCAGGCACTGGCAGCGAATCCGCAGTCGTAGCTTCGTTGTCCACCGCACGGGTGTTTGTGCCGATCATCGCCCGGCTTGCCGAAGAAGGCGAGGCCGCCGCCGGGCTCCAGTCGGACAAACAGGCCGACATGGCCCTCGTGACACTCAAGGCGCCCGACGGCCGGACAGCCATGCCGGTGTTCACCTCCACGGCCGCGCTGCAGGCCTGGCACCCCGAGGCCCGGCCCGTCGCCGTCTACGCCGCGCGCGCCGCGCTGTCCGCGGTGGCCGAAGGGGCAGAACTGCTGGTGCTGGATCCGGGCTCGCACGTCACCTTCGTGGTTCGCAGGCCGGCCGTCTGGGCGCTGGCCAGGCAGCACGAATGGGTGCCGTCGTATGATGATCCGGACCTCGCCGCCGCGCTCCGGGCATCCGTGACTGGCTTTCCGGAGGTCCGGCGTGTTGGAATTCATCCAGGCGGTGGAGTTGCTTCGAGCGCGGCCGGCGGACGGCGGCTCTCCGGTGGAGGGTCCGGCCCCGAGCTTCAGGTGCTGCTGTACCTGGAAGAGGGCCTCGACGCCGCCCGCGTGCAGGCGATCGTGGCAGGCCTGAACGGGATCTGGTCCCGGAACGAGTTATTTGCCGAGCGGGTCGACTCGATCGAAGTCAAACTCCAGCGCGCAGAACCATAGCCGACGACGGTCGCGGGCAAACCCCGGTACTGCCGAAGGCATTACCCAAAGGACAAGACCCGTGAACTTCACGCTGTACCGGGAGCTGCTGGCCGTGCAGCCGATCCGCCGTCTCCTGCTGATCGGCATGGTCGCGCGCATCCCGCACGCCGCAGCCGGGGTCATGCTGACCCTGCACATCGTCCTGGTGCTCGGCCAGGGCTACGCGGCCGCCGGCGCGGCGGCGGCGGTGATGACCATCGGTATCGCCGTCGGTGCGCCGTGGCGCGGCCGACGCGTCGACACGGTGGGGCTGCGGACGGCGCTTGTACCCTCGGTCATCGCGGAAGCCGTGATCTGGTCGATCGTGCCGCACATGTCCTACGAATGGCTGCTGCCGCTCGTCTTCGTCGGCGGCCTGCTGAGCCTGCCCATCTTCAGTGTGGTCCGGCAGTCCCTCGGCGTCCTGGCCTCCGGCGAGCAGCGCCGCACGGCCTTCGCCCTCGACGCGATCGCCACGGAACTGGTCTTTATGATCGGTCCCGCCGCCGGCGCGGTCGTCGCGACCTCCGGTCATTCCGTGCTGGGCCTGACGCTGGTGGGCATCTCGGTATCGCTGTCAGGGCTCTTCCTGATGTGGTTCAACCCGCCGACCCGCAGCGCGGCCCCCGATGAGCGGTACGACGCGGACCAACAGGACAGCGCGGAGGTCTCCGTCGTGGCTTCGGCTCCGGCCCAGCTGCAGGAAGCCGCCGCCGAACTAGTCCCGCTCGCGGCATCGGCCGAGCGCCGCTCGGGACTCCGGCACAAAGTCATCCACAACTTCAGTTGGTTCACGGCCGCCGTTGCGGCGGTCTTCGCGGCGGCTGCCGGGGCCGGCATGGTCCTCAGCGGCACGGATGTGGGAATTGTCGCAGCCCTCGAGACCGGGGGACACCAGGCCGAAATCGGCATCGTTTTCTTCTTCTGGTGCGCGGCTTCGGTGGTGGGCGGCATCATCTATGGCGCCATGCACCGGGCCGTCTCACCCCTCGTGCTGTTGATGGGCATGGCGGCGCTGACGATTCCAATGGCGTTTGCCACCGACACCTGGACGTTGAGCCTGCTTTCGCTCCTGCCCGGACTGCTCTGCGCGCCCGTTCTGTCCTCCGCCTCGGAAAAGGTGGCGGAGCTCGTCGACGAGAGCCGCCGTGGCGAAGCAATGGGCTGGTACGGCTCGGCGCTGACCGCCGGCGTCGCCCTAGGGGCGCCCTTGGCGGGAGTGTTCATCGACGGGGTCGGGCCGTCCACGGGGTTTGTGGCCGTGGGCGCCGCCGGTGTTCTCCTGTGCCTTGTCGGTCTTGTGCTGCAGCGGCTGCGCAGGCGGCGCCTCGCCGCCGCGGGCTAGCGGTCCGGGCTGCGCAGCCTACGCGCAGCTGAAGCTTAAACGCCGACGCCGGCGGGGGACCAGTTCGGTCCGCCCGCCGGCGTCGTTGGCTTCAGTCCGCCGGTGCCTAGTTGACCGGACCGGTGTACTTTTCGCCCGGTCCCTTGCCCGGCGCGTCCGGGATGATGGATTCCTCGCGGAAGGCCAGCTGGAGTGAGCGCAGGCCGTCGCGCAAGGGGCCGGCGTGCTGGGAGCCGATCTCCGGCGCTGCTGCCGTGACCAGTCCGGCCAGGGCGGTGATGAGCTTGCGTGCCTCGTCCAGGTCTTTGAGCTCCTCGGCGTTGTCCTCGGCAGCAAGGCCAAGTTTTACGGCGGCGGCGCTCATCAGGTGAACGGCGGCGGTGGTAATGACCTCGATCGCGGGGACCTCGGAGATGTCGCGGATCTGCTGCGAAACATCAGCCGGGGCGGCCGAGGCCTCAAAAACGTGGGAATTGCTCTCTGGAGTGCTCATACTGGTAAGCTTGTCACAGACCGACTGATTGCCGTTATTTTCGTGCGGAAACCTCCCGGTGCAGGCATCACGCTTATGGCGCTAGAAGCCACGTGCACTGAACAGGATTTCTTCTGTAAGATTGCGGCATCAGTTTGCAAGCGGAGTTCTCTCCCACCCGCGTCAGCCGCGAATCTTCCTCCGGGAAGAATAAGGTTGCCGGGTACCTGGTCGGGCATTTCCTGAGGCATCCGCCGCAGATTATGCGTGCCGCCTCCCTGAGGCAGGCTTTACCGATCTTCGAGGCCTTCGATTGCTCCGGCAATTGGGGGCCTTCTCTTTTTGCCGGTGGAGAATCCCTCACGAACACAGGAGCCTTAACATTAGCGAGCCAAGAATCAATGAGCGTATCCGCGTCCCCGAGGTGCGGCTGGTCGGGCCTGCCGGCGAACAGGTAGGAATCGTCCGTATTGAGGATGCCCTGCGTCTGGCTGCCGAGTCCGATCTTGATCTCGTTGAAGTTGCGCCGCAGGCCAAGCCTCCGGTGTGCAAGCTGATGGACTTTGGCAAGTACAAGTACGAAGCCGCAGTCAAGGCACGTGAAGCCCGGAAGAACCAGACCAACACGGTCCTGAAGGAAATCCGCTTCCGCCTGAAGATTGACACCCACGACTACGAGACCAAGCGAGGCCACGCGCTCCGCTTCCTCGGCGCCGGTGACAAGGTCAAGGCCATGATCCAGTTCCGTGGCCGTGAGCAGCAGCGTCCGGAGATGGGCATCCGCCTGCTCCAGCGTTTCGCCGACGACGTCGCCGAAGTTGGCGTGGTGGAGTCCAGCCCGCGGATCGATGGCCGCAACATGGTCATGGTGGTGGGTCCCCTGAAGAACAAGGCCGAAGCCAAGGCCGAAGCGCGCCGCGCCACGCAGCGTGCCGAAGCCAAGGCGGAGAACGAAGCCAAGGCTTCGGGCCGGGTCGATGTGTCCGGCGGAAATGCCCCGCTGACGCAGTCGCTCTCGGACCTGCTGCCGGAAGGTTACGTCACGCGGACCGAGGCTCCGGCGGCTGAGGCACCGGAAGCTGAGGCTCCCGAGGCCGAAGAGACCAGTGTTGAAGCGGCTGAAACCGTTCAGGCCCCGGTTGAGGAAACCAAGGTCGAGGAAACCGTCGCCGAAGCAGCTCCCGTCCAGGAAGCTCCCAAGCAGGTTGCCCCGAAGCAGGAGGCTCCGAAGCAGGAAGCTCCTAAGGCAGCAGCGAAGCCGCCGGTTGCCAAGGCTCCCGCGGCTGCTAAAGCCGCACCGGCCAAGGCCCCCGAGCCCAAGCAGGCCGCCCCGGCGGCTGCGCCGAAGCCGGTATCTGCGCCGAAGCCGATGGCTGCGCCGAAGCCGGTTCCGCGGCCCGTAGCGCCTAAGCCTGCAGCACGGCCGGCCGCTCCGAAGCCGGCCAGCAAGAAGACCAACTAGTTCACGGCCGCCGGGCAGCAATGCCCGGCAGCAAGAAACCAGCATGCCGCCCGCAGGGGCGGCTGCACGAAAGACTGCAGACCCAGTCTGCGGATACGTAAGGAGATCGGTTCCCATGCCGAAGATGAAGACCCACAGCGGTGCTAAGAAGCGCTTCAAGCTGACCGGTAGCGGCAAGCTGCGCCGCCAGCAGGCCAACCGCCGTCACTACCTGGAGCACAAGTCCTCCAGGCTGACCCGCCGCCTTGCCGGCGACAAGATCGTCTTCAAGGGCGACGCCAAGGTCATCCGGAAGATGCTCGGCATCTAAGTTCCAAGTTTTCTGACTGGTCGCCACCTGGCACCGGTCATCTACCACAAGGCTTCTCAGGCCAGCCGGACCTCCGGCAGTAGACGCTTGGGATCAGATTTTTGAAGGAGTACGCACGTGGCACGTGTGAAGAGGGCGGTCAACGCCCACAAGAAGCGCCGGGTTATCCTTGAACGCGCAAAGGGCTACCGTGGACAGCGTTCACGTCTGTACCGAAAGGCCAAAGAGCAGCTGCTGCACTCATTCGTGTACAGCTACGGTGACCGCAAGAAGAAGAAGGGTGACTTCCGCCGCCTGTGGATCCAGCGTATCAACGCTGCATCGCGCGCCAACGGCCTCACCTACAACCGCCTGATCCAGGGCCTGAAGGCCGCTGAGGTCGAGGTTGACCGCCGTATGCTGGCTGAGCTGGCCGTCTCCGACGCCAACGCCTTCGCTGCGCTGGTCCAGATCGCCAAGAACTCCCTCCCGGCTGACACCTCCGCTCCGGCCGCCAAGGCCTAGTCTGAGCAGTCACCCGTCGGGGTAGTTCACGAACCTGGCTGCTGAGCAACTAAGGTTCTTGTATGAACGAAACCGGGCGCCCGCAAGATTATCTACTTTCCAACCCTCGAGCAGATCGGGTCAGGAAGGTAGCACAACTTGCCGGGCGCCCGGCCCGTTTAAAGCGGCGGGAGTTCCTTGCTGAAGGCCCCCAGGCCGTACGGGAAGCGCTGACCCTGCACCAGAAGCGAGTCGCCGCGGGGGAGCCCGGCATCGTCTACGAGGTCTACGCAAGCGAGTCCTGCCTGGACCGCCACCCCGAGCTGGAGAATCTGGCCGAGGGCACCAGTGCCTTCCTGTGTACGGACGAGGTGCTGTCCGCCATTGCGGACACAGTAACGACGCAAGGCATTGTCGCCGTGTGCGGCTTCCTGGACGTTAGCCTCGACGAGGTTCTCGACGCCGGCCCGCGGCTGATCGCGGTGCTCTGCCAGGTCCGCGACCCCGGTAACGCCGGGACGGTCCTGCGGGCCGCAGACGCCGCCGGGGCCGACGCCGTCGTCCTTACCGGTTCCAGCGTGGACATCTACAATCCCAAGGCAGTCCGTTCCACGGCGGGATCGCTTTTCCATCTGCCGATTGTGCTGGGCGCCGACGTCGCGGACGTGGCGGCCCGCTGCAAGGAGCGCGGCATCGGCATTCTCGCCGCCGACGGCTACGGCGAGTTGAAGCTGGATGCGCTGCAGGACCAAAGCGCTGCGCGCAGGCTCTCCGCCTCCGTTGAGGCTTCGACATATGCGCTGGAAGAGCCCACGGCCTGGCTGTTCGGCAACGAGGCCCAGGGGCTTTCCGAGGATGAGCTCGCGGTAGCGGATCACCGGGTAGCCGTCCCGGTGTACGGCCAGGCGGAAAGCCTGAACCTGGGCACGGCGGCCACGGTCTGCCTGTACGCCAGCGCCAGGGCCCAGCAGTCGTCCCCGTCCAGCCAGAGCTAGCGCTCCGTCCGGCGGTATAACCAGGGACGGAACAACGACGGCGGGGCCCACCTTTTGGTGGGCCCCGCCGTCGTTCTCCCTCTGCCGTCCGGCTATCCGCCTGCGGCCAGTGGCGGCGTCGTTATGACGTCTTCTTGCGGCCGGTGATGGCGCCGTAGATACCGGCGACCACCAAGCCGCCGACGATGGCCAGAAGCCAGGAACCGAGGTTCCAGAATTCCATCCTGCCGCCGCCGAACAGAAGGTCTCCGATCCAGCCGCCGACGATGGCGCCGACAACGCCGAGGACCAGGCTGGTCACCCAGCCGCCGCCGACCTTGCCGGGCATGATTGCTTTGACGATTGCACCTACTATGAGTCCGAGAATGATCCAGCCAAGAAAGCCCATGTCTCCTCCTACATATATGTCTGCATCCAGATGGTGAATCCCGCAGATGCGTTCAAGCTAACATAGGCGCGTTTGCGTGTCAGTATGTGCTGTCCGAATCGTTACGGACATCGCCGCAGGGTAACTGCGGCGCGGCGCGGACCCCGAAGACCCACAAGAAGAAGCACCCGCGGCTGCCAAAGGCGGCACCACAGTTCAGTGTCCGCGTCCCTCCGGGGCGGGACGGTCGGCTCGCGGGCGCACCGCTGCGAGAGCGGCGCGCCCGTTGCCGCTGAGGTGCACAAGCAGCGCCATCACGAGGGAGGCTGCGAGCACCTGCGCCGTCGTCGTGAGCGCCGCCGGCCAGCCGCCGTCGAGCGTGGGATCCAGGAAATCGTAGACGTACCAGCCATCCAAGGCGCCGCGCACCCAGGAGAAGACGAGGAAGGCGGCCGGGTAGCCAAGCCACGCGAGGGGCCGCCGCCAGGTGCCGCGCACCGTTCGCGTCACGAGGAGCCAGTCCAGCGCCACGAATACCGGCGCTAGGCGGTGGTGTGCGAGCTGGGGCCAGTACAGGTCCCAGCTCCACCACTGTTCACCCGGCGGCGCCACGAGGACGGCGTATATGATTCCCGTCATCACCAGATAGACGACCACCGCGCCGAAGAGGTGGTCCCACCACGGCGGGAGTTGCTTCCACCGCCGGACAGCGGACGCAACGAGCACAAGTCCCAGGAACAGGTTCGACTGGACAGTGAATTGGGAATAGAGCTGGACCATGTCCACATCGCTGCCGGGCAGCGTCGCGTCAAATGTTTTTTGGACGAGGCCGGCGAGCACGAAGGCCCCGACCCCGAACCGGATGGCCCGGATCCAGGTACGGTCCGGGTGCAGGGCGTTGTTGCCGCCGGAGTGTCGCCCGATGGGAGGATTCAGTGTTGAGGCACGGCTCATGTGCCCAGTCTGGCAGAGGCCCGGACGGGACTCCTTCCGGAAGCGGCGCGGGCGCCGCCGGGGCTTAGGCCGCCAGCGGACTCTTGCGCTCCACGGCCCCGCTGATGACGGCGACGCCGAGCCCTAGGAGCGCCAGGACGGCGCCCACGAGGGCCGGGGCGACGTAGCCCCAACCCCACGCGATCACGAGTCCGCCGAGGAAGGCGCCCAGCGCGTTGGCGACATTGAGGGCGGCGTGGTTCAGCGAGGACGCCAGCGACGGCGCGTCCGGTGAGGCGTCCAGCAGCCGGGTCTGCAGGGCCGGGACGAGCATGGCGCCTGCCGCGCCGACCACAAACACCATCAGGTAGGCGGACCACGGCCAGTGCACGGCAACGGCGTACACCACGAGGGCCACAGCGATGCCGGGGAGGATCCAGTAGATCGTGCCCATCACGGACTTGTCCGCGATCCGGCCGCCGACGATGTTGCCGACCACCATGCCCACCCCGTAGAGCGCGACCACAAGCGGTAGCCAGGCTGAAGGGATTCCGGCGACGTCGGTCATGGTGTACGCGATGTAGGTGTAGGTGGCGAAGAATCCGCCGAAGCCCACGATGCCGATCAGGATGGCCAGCCATACCTGGAGGCGCTTCAGAGCGCCCAGCTCACGCCGGAAGCTGGCGTCGGCATGCGGTTTCTGAAACGGAACGAACTTCCACATCATGGCAATCGTGAGCAGACCGATGACGCCCACCAGCAGGAACAGCAGCCGCCAGCCGTAGTTCTGGCCCAGCCAGGTGGCGAAGGGAACTCCGACGACGTTCGATACCGTCAGCCCGGCCATGACCATCGAGATGGCCCAGCCCCGTTTGGTCGGCGGCACGAGGGAGGCGGCAATGACGGCGGCGACGCCGAAGAAGGCTCCGTGCGGGAGCCCGGCCGCGAACCGTGAGACCAGCATGGTGCCGTAGTCCGGGGCGATGAAGGAGGCGAAGTTGGCGACGCTGAAAAAGAGCATAAGACCCAATGCCAGGTACTTGCGCGGCAGGCGGGCGCCCACGGCGGCCAGGACCGGCGCGCCGACGACGACGCCGAGGGCGTACGCCGAAATCAAGTGACCGGCCTCGGGCGTTCCGATGCTGAGGCCCTGCTCGACTTCCTTCAAGAGGCCCATCATGGTGAACTCCACGGTGCCGATGCCGAATCCGCCCATGGCGAGGGCAAAGACGGCCAGTGCGAGATGACGGGTGCCGGATCGGGGCGGCGCCGGGGCATGCGTGGTGGTAGTCATTAATCTGCTTTTCCGGAATTTTCCCGGCAGGTCCCGGGAAGCTGAGGCATGATAAGTACGATTTATAGAACTGCGGGTGCGCGCGTGATATTCCCTGCTCGCCAGGGCGGCGGCCACTGACCATTCTCCACTACCTCTCCACTACCTCTCCACTAGCCGGGAGCTGCCGGTACGACGGCCCTAGACTGGGGAAGTGACTGGAATGATTCGCGTCGTAGGCGGCGCCGTACTGGATTCCCTGGCCGCGCCGTCCCGCCTTCTCGCGGCCCGGCGGACTGCCCCGCCGCAATTCGCCGGCATGTGGGAATTCCCGGGCGGAAAAATCGAGCCGGAAGAAAGCCCCGAGCATGCGCTGCACCGCGAGCTGGACGAGGAACTGGGCGTCCGGGTACGGCTGGGAAACGAGCTGGAGGGCACCTTGGCCGACGGCTGGCCGCTGAATGAGCGCGCTGCGATGCGGGTCTGGTTTGCGGAGGTCCTGGACGGTGAGCCCCTCCCGCTGCAGGATCACGACGAACTGCGCTGGGTAGACCTGCAAAACCGGAGCGAGGTGCTTGACCTGCCGTGGATCCCGGCGGACCTGCCCATTGTCGAGGCGTTGCTGGCCACCGTGTCCGGCCGCGTGGACGCAGTCAATCCGGCACCCTGAGGTGCGGGCCCGATCCGTGCCGGCTCCCTTGCGCTCCTGCGCCGGCGCGGCGTAGCGTCGCAGCACCGGGCTGCCGTCGCCGCGCAAGCCCGGGCTGGCGGCTCCGGGGGAGCATGGTGCCAGGCGGCTCACGGTAAATCGAAAGGTCCGGTCATGAGCAAATTCATCGTCCTGTACACATCCGATGCCAGCTCCGAAGAACAAGTGCAGCAATCTGCCGATGGCGGTGAGACGGAGATGCGCGAATGGATGGCCTGGGGCGAAAAGACGGGGCCGGCGCTGCTTGACTTCGGTGCCCCGCTCCACAACGGACGCCACCTCGGCTCTGCCGGCGTACAGGCGTCCACCGCAAAAGTTACCGGCTATTCATTCATTGAGGCCGCGGACGCAGACGCCGCCGTCGCCCTCCTGGCCGAACACCCGCACCTGAAAAACGGCGACATCGAGGTTCTCGAAGCCTTCGACATGACGCCGGGCTGACCCGCCCTGCCCACCGTGGCGGCCGGTTCGAGGCACCGGGGCGGCGGCACGGGCCCTCGCCAAATCCCGCAGCGTGTGTCTACTCTGAAGCCAGTCGAGAGGAGCGAGACGTGCGGGTCGGTGTCGGGCGGGAACAGTGTGACGGGGAACGTCGGGTTGCAGCCACGCCGGAAACGGTGCAGCAGCTGGCGGCCCTTGGCCTCGAAATCATCGTCGAACGAGGCGCCGGAGCGCAGGCCGGATACCCGGACGAGGCGTTCAAGGAGGCCGGCGCGGCGATGACCGCGGACCTGGTGCTCGATTCCATCGATGTCCTCCTGCACGTGCGCCCGCTCACTCCCGATTCCGCGGCCAGGCTTCGGCCCGGCACCATCACCATTGGCTTTGCGTCTCCCGGCTCCGAACTGCCGACCGTCCGCACCTTGGCCGCCGCCGGAGTCACTTCCTTCGCGATGGAACTGATTCCGCGCATCTCCCGTGCACAGTCCATGGACGCGCTCAGTTCGCAGTCCCTGGTCTCCGGGTACCGCGCGGTGCTCGAAGCCGCCGTCCGGTATCCACGGTTCTTTCCGCTCTACATGACCGCCGCCGGGACGATCCGGCCCGCCCGGGTCCTGGTCCTCGGCGCGGGGGTGGCCGGACTGCAGGCGATCGGCACCGCGAAGCGGCTCGGCGCTCGGGTCTCCGCCAACGACATCCGACCGGCCTCCGCGGATGAGGTCGCCTCGATGGGCGGCACGTTCATCAACCTGGACCTCGACGCCGCCACCGAGGGACCGGGCGGGTACGCCCGGGAACTCGGCGAGGACCGGGCGCAGCGCCAGCGTGGACTGCTCGCCCCTCACGTCGCCGCGGCGGACGTCCTCATCACTACGGCGGCTATTCCCGGCCGTGCCGCGCCGCTGCTGGTGACCACGGATATGGTAGCCGGCATGCGGGCCGGGTCGGTCGTCGTTGATCTCGCTGCCGAATCGGGGGGCAACGTCGAAGGCGTCATTGCCGGCCAGGACGTCCAAGTGCCGGTCGTGGGCGGGTTCGTCACGCTCGTGGGGATGCAGGATGCGGCGTCCGCGATGCCCTCGGACGCCTCCCGCCTGTACGCCCGGAACGTTAGCAACCTGCTCGCCCTGATGACCGCGGACGGGCGCGTGAGGCCGGACTTCGACGACGAGGTAATCGCCGGCGCCTGCCTGATGCGCGACGGGACCGTGCTCCACCAGGCAACGGCGGCAGCGTTGGCCGCCGAGGTCATGGAGGGAGAGGCCTGATGGAGCCCATCACACTGCTGACCGTCGTGGTCCTGGCCATCTTCGTCGGGTTTGAGGTCGTCTCCAAAGTCACGAGCAAGCTGCATACGCCCCTGATGTCCGGTGCCAATGCCATCCACGGGATCATCCTTGTCGGGGCCATCATCGTGGCCGGGCAGGCCAGCGAACCCTGGGTACTGGCCATCGCCCTGCTGGCCGTTGTCCTGGCCACGGCAAATCTGGTGGGCGGGTTCGTGGTGACCGACCGGATGCTGGAGATGTTCGGAGCACGGAAACCGGCCAAACCGCCTGCCGGGGACGCAGCCAAGGGGGAGCAACCATGAACCTCCTCGCCCCGGAATTGACCGGGCTGCTGTACCTCGCCGCAGCCGTCTGCTTCATCCTGGCGCTCAAGGGACTCAGTTCGCCGAAAACCGCCCGCCGCGGCAACGCGATCGGCGCGGCGGGTGCCGCCGTCGCCGTTGTGACCGTGTTCCTCTCGGTCCGGCTCGAAAACGTCCCTCTGATCCTGGCCGCCATCGTCGCTGGCTGCGCCGCCGCCGTCCCGGTGGCCCGGCGGGTGCACATGACCCAGATGCCGCAGCTCGTCGCGCTCTTCAACGGCGTCGGCGGCGGGGCGGCCGCACTCGTCGCCGTCCTTGAACTCAGCCACGCCGGGAACCCCTGGGTCCGGTTGGCCGTCGTCTTCACCATGGTCGTTGGTGCCGTGTCCTTCGCCGGTTCCGCTGTCACGGTGGCGAAGCTGCAGGAACTGATCAGCACCCGGCCGCTGCTGTTCCCTGGCATGCCCTGGGCCATGGCAGCCGTGGTACTCGGTGCCGTGGCGTCCGGACTGGTCGTCGTCCTGTCCGGTTCCCTCGGGTGGGCGGTCGCACTGCTGCTGCTGGGACTCGCGGGCGGGTTGCTTCTGGTCCTGCCGGTGGGCGGGGCCGACGTGCCGATTGTGATTTCCCTGCTCAACGCTTTCACGGGCCTCGCCGTGGCGGCCTCCGGGGTGGTGCTGGGCAACGTCCTGCTGCTCGTCGCCGGCACGCTGGTGGGTGCGAGCGGTACCATCCTGACGAAGGTGATGGCCTCGGCCATGGGCCGGGGGGTCGGCGGCATAATGTTCGGGGCCTTCCGCGGCGGCTCGACGGCGGGATCCACCACCCTGAGTGAACGGCCGGTACGCTCCTCCTCACCGGAAGACATTGCCGTCCAGCTCGGCTACGCCCAACGGATCGTCATTGTTCCCGGGTACGGGTTGGCCGTGGCTCAGGGCCAGCACACGGTGGCTGAGCTGGCGACGGCCTTGGAGGCCCGGGGGATTGACGTGGTGTTCGCGATCCATCCGGTGGCCGGGCGGATGCCGGGCCACATGAACGTGCTGCTGGCCGAGGCCAGTGTCCCGTACGAGGCGCTCCGCGAACTCGCCGAAGTCAACCCGGAATTTGCCAACACGGACATCGTTCTTGTGGTGGGGGCCAACGACGTCGTCAATCCCGCGGCGAAGTCCTCGCCCGGGTCCCCGATCTACGGGATGCCCATCCTGGACGTCGTGCAGGCCCAGCAGGTGGTGTTCCTGAAGCGTTCCATGCGCCCGGGATTCGCCGGAATCGAGAACGAACTCCTGCATGACCCCAAGACCACACTCCTCTTCGGCGATGCCAAAGACTCCCTCTCGAAGGTCCTCGGCGCAGTCAAAGCACTCTGACGTGCCGGGCAAGCGACAGCCCGCCCCACCGGTCCCGGCATGGTCCCGCTGCTCCGGTCAGAACAACGCTGGCTGGCCGGCCGCAACGGCACCGGCCTGTGCGGGCGCGGTGCCGATGGCCCGGTCCGGGATGCTACCGGCCGGGTACTGGGCTTCCTCCTGCCGCGGATCATCGGTGTTGTCGTTGGGATCCCGGTGGCTGAAACCGGACGTGTCCGTAAAACCGTGCAGGGACTTGAAGTAGCGGACGCGTCCGGCGAGCCAGGCGCGGTATTCCTTCGACGCGTAGGAGCCGCTGCCGTAGAGGCGCCGGTACTTACCCGCCAAATGTGGATGATGCTTGGCTATCCACTGCATGAACCACTCCCGCGTGCCGGGCTTCAAATACAGCGCACCTGCCGTGACGCCGGTAGCGCCGGCCGCTGCCAGCGAGCCGAACAGGGAGTCCAGGGCGTCGTCGCTGTCTGAGAGCCACGGCAGAATGGGCATCGCCATAACGCCGCACGGCAGTCCGGCCTCGCGCAGGCGGGTCACCAGTTTCAGGCGCGCCCGCGGGCCGGGGGTGCCCGGTTCCACCGCTTCGGAGAGTTCCTCGTTGGTCATGGCCAGCGAGATGCCCACGCCGACGGGGACCTGGGCGGCGGCCTGCTTCAGCAACGGGATGTCCCGGGCCAGGAGGGTGCCCTTGGTCAGGATGGACAGGGGAGTGCCGGAGTCGGCCAGGGCCGTGATGATGCCGGGCATGAGCCGGTACCGGCCCTCGGCTCGCTGGTAGGGATCGGTATTGGTGCCGAGGGCCACGTGCTGTCGCGTCCAGGACGGCTTCGCCAGTTCCCTGCGCAGTACCTCGGCGGCGTTGATTTTGACGACCACCTGGCTGTCAAAGTCGAGCCCGGCGTCGAAGTCCAGATACGTGTGGCTTTTGCGGGCGAAGCAGTACACGCAGGCGTGGCTGCAGCCGCGATAAGGATTAATGGTCCATTCAAACGGCATGTGTGAGCCGGCAACCACCTTGTTGAGCACCGATTTGGCGGTGACCTCATGGAAGGTGATCCCGGCGAACTCTGGCGTCGTCACGGACCGCACCAGTCCGGCCAGGGGGATGAGGGCGGCGGTGGTCGGGACCGTCGGTGATTCGGTGTCTTCGGCAGCACTGCCGGATCCGGTTAGTGCCTGTGCGTCCCATCTCATGCCCTCTATTCGAAGATATGTTCGATCATAAGTCAAGGCCGTCGCTGCGCCGTGCCGCACTGCACGCCTTTCTGCCGCAGTCGCATGGGTCTGTAGTCGCATGGGTCTGCAGGTCTGCGGTTTGCCGGCGGTGGGTCAGACGAGTTCCCAGACCACACCGATCACGGCGCTGATGCTTGCCTCCCCGGCCTCGATGGTGAGCGACTCAGAGGCGGCGACCCGCTGCATGGCCGCCACGGGGACGGGCGGCTGGACGCCGGACTGCTGGGTCACGGAGAGGACTTTGCCCAGGCTGGCCCCGGCGAGGGCCGCGTATTGCTGTGCCGTGGCCAGGGCGTCGTTCCATGCCGCCTCGCGGGCCCGGGCCTCAACGGCGGAGGCGTCGTCGAAGCCCAGCGTCAGCCCCTGGAGCCGGACGTCGTCGCCGCCGGCCGCGACGGCGGCCGCGATGATGTCCGCGGACGCCGCCAACGCACGGATCCGGACGCTGAGCGTGCTGGAGGCGAGATAACCGGAGACGCTCTGGCCGTTCCCCTCGTGCCAGCTGACTTCGGCCCGGACATTGAGGCCGGACGTGGTGATATCCCGGTCCGCGACGCCGCGGTCCCGGAGCGCGGCGGTGACGGCCGTAGCGGCCTGACCGGCGTCGCCGTATGCTGCCGCCACGTTGCCGCGTCGGCACTCGACGCCGACAGTGAGGGTCAGCAGATCCGGTGCTGCTTCGGCGCTGCCGGATCCGCTGACGGAGATGGTCCTGGAGTTCTCAGTCATGTCACACCTTTTTGTGGTCGGGGGCGGACGGGCCCGCCGGGCGGGTCTCCGGCTTCCCGGCTCGAACGCCCGGCTCCGGATATCCGCCCGCGCGCAGGCCGGCGTGCCGTTCAAAAATGTTGCCGGTTCCGGGGTTGCCCGTCCGCCAGAGTGACCAGGCGGCGGCCAGGAAGTACAGGGGCAGGAACGGGACGCCGAGGCACCAGGCATACTGCGTGCTGTGCCGGGCTTCATGGCCCAGCAGCACCGGATCCGCCAGGGCCTCTGCCCGGCCCGCGCGGAACAGCACAACGTTGCCCACAGTAAAGGCCCGGGCCACGGGGAGCTTCCACCGGTAGCGGCACGCGATCAGCAGCCCGGCCGGCCCGGAGCTCACGGGGCTGCCGGCGGCAGCGGCCAGCAGCAACCCCAGCAGGGTTGAACCATTCGCGGCGTTGGCGATCTGCCGCAGCCGATGTCCGGGCGTCATGAGGCCATGCTAGCGGGCGGGCCCTCAATGGCGTCGGCGGCCCTCAATTCGGCGGCGAGCATGCGTTCGGGCTCGTCGCTTGTGGACACAACCGTCAAGCCCGTAGAAGAGCGGGTGGGACGCCCTAGTCGTGCAGGAGCACTTGGTAGAGGTTGTGGTCCTGCCATTTTCCGGCAATCTGCAGGTATCGCGGCGCCATGCCAATCTGCTGGAAGCCCGCCTTCAGCAGCACCCGCTGCGAGCCGACATTGTCCCGCAGGGTGCTCGCCTCGATTCGGTGCAGTCCGAGTTCGTCGCGCGCCGCGTCGACTATCACCTGAACCGCAGCGGACGCGAGTCCGCGGCCGGCATACTCGTTATCCACCCAGTACCCCAGCCCCGCGCTCTGGAAAGGGCCGCGCACGACTCCGGCCACGTTGAACCGGCCCACGAGCGCATCGCCGGCAAACAAGCCAAGGGGGTACTCTTCCCCGGCTTCATGCGCAACCAGACGACCGGCAATGTCGGCAACCTGCCATGCCTCCGTGTAGTACTCGTCGGGACGAACGGGTTCCCAGCGCGAAAGATACGCACGGTTGCGCACGTAGGCGGCCGCAAGCGCTGTCGAATCGCTGAGGCGCAGCACGCGCATGCTGACGCTTTCATTGAGGTGGCGAGTTTCAAGCATCGGGCCACACTAGTGCAGATCTCTGGAACTCCCTTACCCGGCTTCAGCCGATCGCCTTCGCCCACGCACACCGTCTCCTCGGCGCATGGAACAGCCAACTGCCGCGTTCGGGCAGCGGGACGCCTTCTACTAGACTGGAAGGGAGCGTCCGCCGGAGGGATTTCGGCGGGCACAGCCCTATGCCGATGACCCGTGCCCATGCCCCGTGCTGTGCCGGTGCCGTCGGCGTGACCCGACTCGGAGCTAAGAACAGTAGATGACTGACACTTTGCCGGGCGCTGGCATCCCGAACCCTCTGGATGAAGCCGCCATTACCGCCGCCGTAGACCAGGCCGTCGCCGCCATTGCCGCGGCTGCCACGCTCGATGAACTCAAGGCCGTGCGTCTGGCGCACACCGGCGAGAAATCAGCGCTGAGCCTTGCCAACCGTGAGATCGGCGGGTTGCCGAAGGACCAGAAGGCCGCCGCCGGAAAGCTGATGGGTGCCTCCCGCGGACGCGTCAACAAGGCGCTCGCGGACCGCACGGCGGAGCTGGAAGCCGAGAATGATGCCCGGATCCTGCTCGAAGAGACCGTGGACGTCACCGCGGGCCCGCGGCGCCGCAAGGCCGGTGCCCGCCACCCGCTGTCCACCCTGCAGGACCGCGTCGCGGACATCTTCATCGGCATGGGCTGGGAAATCGCCGAAGGGCCCGAGGTCGAATCCGAGTGGTTCAACTTCGATGCGCTGAACTTCAAGCCGGACCACCCCGCCCGGGACATGCAGGACACGTTCTTCGTCGAGCCGCCCGAAGCGCACCTGCTGATGCGCACCCACACCTCCCCGGTCCAGGTCCGCTCCATGCTGGAGCGTGAACTGCCCATTTACGTGCTGTGCCCGGGCAAGGTGTTCCGCACCGACGAGCTCGACGCCACGCACACCCCGGTGTTCCACCAGTTCGAAGGCCTGGCCATCGACAAGCACCTCAGCATGGCGGACCTCCGCGGCACCCTGGAGCACTTCGCCCGGCAGATGTTCGGCGACGACGCCCAGATCCGCCTGCGCCCCAACTATTTCCCGTTCACCGAGCCGTCCGCGGAGCTGGACATCTGGCACCCGGGCGCCAAGGGCGGCCCGCGCTGGATCGAATGGGGCGGCTGCGGCATGGTCAACCCCAACGTGCTCCGCGCTGCCGGCATCGATCCGGACATTTATTCAGGTTTTGCCTTCGGCATGGGCATCGAGCGCACGCTGATGTTCCGCAACGAGGTCGGCGACATGCGCGACATGATCGAAGGCGATGTACGTTTCAGCGAGCACTTCGGGATGGAGATCTAAGAATGCGTATCCCCCTTTCCTGGCTGCGAGAATCCGCACAGGTACCGGCCGGAGCATCGGCTGAAGACGTGATGGCAGAACTGGTCAAGGTGGGCCTCGAAGAAGAAGAGGTCCACCGCCCCACCGACTCCATCCAGGGTCCGATCGTGGTCGGCCAGGTGCTGAGCATCGTCAAGGAACCCCAGTCCAACGGCAAGACCATCAACTGGTGCCAGGTCCGGGTTGTCCCCGAAGGCCAGACCCAAAACCTCACCGGCGACGGCATCGACCCCTCCGGTGTGCAGGGCATCATTTGCGGCGCCCACAACTTCGTTGAAGGCGACAAGGTGGTAGTCACCCTCCCCGGTGCCGTACTGCCCGGCGACTTCCGCATCTCCGCTCGCAAGACCTACGGCCACCTGTCCGCCGGGATGATCGCTTCGGTGCGCGAATTGGGCATCGGCGAGGACCACGACGGTATCCTGGTGCTCTCCCGGATCGGACTCGACCCGGAACTGGGCACGGACGCCATGGAACTGCTTGGCCTCTACGACCAGGCCGCGGAAATCAATGTGACCCCGGACCGCAGCTACTGCTTCTCGATCCGCGGGGTGGCCCGGGAATACGCCCACGCCACCGGCACAGCCTTCACCGATCCGGCGTCCAGGGTCCAGGCCCCGGCAGCCCTGTCCGGCGGCTACGGCGTCAAGATCAACGACGACGCCCCCATCTACGGCAGGGCCGGCTGCGACCGGTTCGTGGCCCGCACTGTGCACGGCGTGGACGCCACCCGCCCCACTCCGCCGTGGATGTCTTCCCGCCTGCGGCTCGCCGGCATCCGGTCGATCTCGCTGCCGGTGGACATCTCCAACTACGTCATGCTCGAACTCGGGCAGCCGCTGCACTTCTATGACCAGGACAAGCTCTCCGGCGACATCGTCGTGCGGCGTGCCGTCGCCGGCGAGAAGCTGCGCACCCTGGACGGCAAGGACCGCGCCCTGGATGCCGAGGACCTCCTGATCACGGATGCGTCCGGCCCGATCGGCGTCGCCGGTGTGATGGGTGGCGCCTCCACTGAGGTCAGCGACGCGACGTCAACGGTCCTGATCGAAGCAGCGCACTTCGAGGAAGTCTCGATCGCCCGTTCCCGGCGCCGGCACAAGCTCCCGTCCGAGGCCTCCAAACGCTTCGAACGGGGCGTCGACTGGCACATCGCCGGGATTGCTGCGCAGCGCGCCGTGGACCTGCTGGTCGAGCTGGCCGGCGGAACCGCGGCTGCCGAGGGGACCGACGTCGGGACCGCCCCGGCGGCCGTCACCATCGACCTGCCGGCCGGTTTCGCCGCCGAACGGATCGGGATCGACTTCACCGGGGAACAGATCATCACCTCGCTCGAGGACCTCGGCGCCGTCGTGGAGAAGAACGACGCCGGTTACCTCGTCACTGCGCCGAGCTGGCGCCACGACCTGGAAACCAAGGAAGACCTCTCCGAGGAAATCGCCCGGCTCGTCGGCTACGACAAGATCCCGGCGACCTTGCCGGTGGCGCCCCCGGGCCGTGGCCTGAGCCGCGTCCAGCAGCAGCGCCGCCGCCTGATCCAGGCCCTGGCCGATGCCGGCCTTACCGAGGTCCTGGCTTACCCGTTCGTCACCAAGGCCGCCAACGACACCTTTGGGGTGGCAACCGAAGGCGCCGAACGGAAGGCCCTCAAGCTCGCCAACCCGATCAGCGAGGAGCACGGCTTCCTGCGCACCTCCGTCCTGCCGGGCCTGATCGAGGTGGCCAAGCGCAACCACTCGCGCGGCTTCCGCGACCTGGCCCTGTTCGAGGCCGGACTTGTCTTCCTCCCCGGTGAGAAGCTGGGGACATCCACGATTCCGCCGCTCGGCGTCAAACCCGATGCAGAGGTCCTGGACGGACTGTACGACGGCGTCCCTCTCCAGCCGCTGCACGTCGCCGCCGTCCTGACCGGCCACGATTCGCCGGCCGCCCCGGCGCATGCGCCCCGGGTCTGGGACTGGGCCGACGCCCTGGACTTCGCCCGGCTCGCCGGCGACGTCCTCGGCGTCGAAATCCTCGTCAGCCAGGGTCAGCACCAGGCGTTCCACCCTGGCCGGGCGGCGCAGCTGACGCTGCGCTCCGGCGAGGTTGTGGGCTACGCGGGCGAGCTGCATCCGAAGCTGCTCGCGGCGCAGGACATGCCCGCCCGCTCGGTCGCGTTCGAGCTGAATGCCGATGCCCTCTTCGACGCCGCCGCCGACGTCATCGTGGCCCGGCACATTTCCACCTACCCGGTGGCAACCCAGGACGTGGCCCTCGTGGTCCCGCGGGAAATCCCCTCGGACGAGGTCCTTGACGCGCTGCGCGAAGGCGCCGGTGAATTGCTCGAAGACGTCGCCCTGTTCGACGTCTACGAGGGCAAGGGGATCGAGGACGGCAAGAAGTCGCTGGCGTTCAGCCTGCGTTTCCGGGCCGACGACCGCACCCTGACGGCCGACGAGGCGTCCGCTGCCCGGGAGGGCGCCGTGGCGGTTGCCCACGAGCGGTTCGGGGCAGTCCAGCGCTAGGCGCGCGTCGCCATCTGAGAAATCCCCGCAGCGCCAGCGCTGCGGGGATTTCTGCGTCCCGGGGCCGGGACGCGTCAGGGAACGAGGATGACCTTGCCGGTGGTGCGACGCTGCTCAAGGTCATCGTGGGCCCGGGCCGCTTCGGCAAGCGGGTACCGTGCCCCGATGCGTACCTTGAGGCTGCCGTCGGCGGCAGCGGCGAAGACCTCGTCTGAGCGCCAGCGGCGTTCCCGCACGTCCCGCAGGTAGTGGCCCATCGTCGGACGGGTCAAATAGAGTGATCCGCCGGCATTGAGGCGCTGCGGGTCGAACGGCGGAACCGGGCCGGACGCGGCACCGAACAGCACGAGTGAGCCCCGGACCCGCAGGGAGGCGAGGGAGTCGTCGAAGGTGTCCTTGCCGACGCCGTCGTAGACCACGTCGGCGCCGGTCCCGCTGGTCAGGTCTCGGACCTTGGCAGCAAAGCCGTCGTAGCGCAGCACCTGGTCCGCTCCGGCGTCGCGGGCGAGCTGTTCCTTCTCATCCGTCGAGACGGTGGTGATGACGTGCGCACCCCTGGCCTTGAGCAGTTGGATCATCAGGAGCCCGACGCCGCCGGCACCGGCGTGCAGCAGCACGGTGTGGTCGGGTTCGACCTTAAACGTGGAATTGATCAGATAGTGCGCGGTCATGCCCTGCAGCGGCAGGGCTGCGGCGGTGAAGTCGTCGAGGTCGTGCGGGACGGGCAACGCCTTGTCCTCATCGATGAGGGCGTAGCCGGCATAGCAGCCGATGCCCTCGGCGGTGGCCACCCGGTCGCCGGGGGAGAAGCCCGTGACGCCTTCGCCCAGGTCCTCCACGGTTCCGGCGGCTTCGGAGCCGGGCGTGAACGGGTACTGCACCTTATAGACGCCACTGCGCTTGTAGGTGTCGATGAAATTCACGCCCGCGGCGGTGACCTTGACCAGCAACTGGCCGGGACCTGGAACCGGAAGCTCCCTCTCGGACATCGTGAGGACCTCGGGGCCGCCGGCCTCGCGGGCGGTAATTGCATGCATCATGTCTCTCCTTGCCGGGCGGAAAATATCCGCGCTGAATGCCAGGGCCGGACGTCCGGGCCCCGCTCCTGCACCCATCCTAGGGATACCAGCCCCGCGGCGCAGTAGTCGGCTGCGAGGACGTGGCGGCCCGAAACGGAGCTCCGGTCAGAAGCGGCGCGTGACCGTGGCCATGGGGCATTCGAAGTGGCGTCCGGCGGCCAGCCCGACGTCGTTGAGGTAGCGGACGATGATGCCGTAGGACTGCAGCAGCGTGGTCTCCGTGTAGGGAACCTGGTGTTTTGCGCAGAACTCGCGGACGATCACGGCTGCCTTGTCGAGCTGCGGGCGGGCCATGTCGGGGAAGAGGTGGTGCTCGGCCTGGCGGTTGAGGCCGCCGAGCAGGAGGTCCATCCAGCGGCCGCCGGAGATATTGCGCGAGGTCAGTATCTGGCGGCTGAAGAAGTCCACCCGGCTGTCCGCCGGGAGCACGGGCATGCCCTTGTGGTTCGGCGCGAAGGAGGCACCCATGTAGAAGCCGAAGACGCCGAGCTGGACGCCGATAAATGCGAACGCCATGCCCAGCGGGAGGAACGTGAAAGCCATCACGGGCAGGACGCTGAGCCGGACGGCGAGGATGGGGATTTCAACCCAGCGGTGCGCGACCTTGGCGCGGCGGACGATGAACTTGATCGAGTCGATCTGCAGGCCCAGCCCGACCAGGAACAGCAGCGGGAAAAAGAACCAGCCCTGCTTGCGGGTCAGGAAAGAGAACCGTCCCTGCCGGGTTGCTGCGGCTTCCGGGTGGAAGGCGATGGCGCCGGTGGCGATGTCCGGGTCTTTGGAGATGACGTTCGGGTGGTTGTGGTGCGCGCCGTGCTTTTGTTCCCACCACGAGTAGCTGATGCCGGCAACCGAGGTGGCCAGCAGCCGGGCCGCCCAGTCGTTGGCGCGCCGGGAGGCGAAGATCTGCCGGTGGCCGGCCTCGTGGGCCAGGAAGCTGAGCTGGGTGCAGAGGATGCCGAGGGCGGCGGCGATCAGGAGCTGGAACCAGCTGTCGCCGATCAGCGCGAAACCGAACCAGGTGGCGGTCATGAGGAGAACCAGAACCGAAAAAACCGTGACATAGAAGCCGACCCGGCGCTCGAGAAGGCCGGCAGCTTTGACGCTTTTGAGAAGCTCCGAGTAGCTCAGGACGACGGTGTTCGGTTGCCGGACCCGCGATGGCGGGCGCACGGTCGGAGCGGCAGAGGCCGCGAAGGAGGTGGTCATAAAGCGCGTGCCTCTAACTGTAAAGGGCAACATTGCACCTGACATTCGCAGCTGCACGGTGTTGATCGCCCTTGTTCAAGCATACGCGCCGGTCCCAACCCGGACACACGCACATGTATGCATAAATATCGGTACCTATGCATACTCTTGCTGTATAGTCGATGTTATGACTATTTCTGTTGCCGTCTCCGGCGCGAGCGGTTATGCCGGCGGCGAGATCCTGCGGTTCCTCGCCGGACATCCGGACGTCACGATCGGCGCCATCACGGCCCACAGCAACGCCGGTTCCAGACTAGGGGAATTGCAGCCGCATCTCCATGGCCTGGCCAACCGCATCCTCGAGGACACCACCGTGGAGAACCTCGCCGGGCACGACGTCGTCTTCCTGGCCCTGCCGCATGGCGCGTCCGCGGCGATCGCGGCCGAATTGCCCGCCGGCACCCTGGTGATCGACGCCGGCGCCGACCACCGGCTCGAAGATCCGGCCGCGTGGGAAAAGTTCTACGGCTCGGCCCACGCCGGAACCTGGCCGTACGGCCTGCCCGAACTTCCCGGGCAACGCGACGCCCTGCGCGGCGCCACCCGGATCGCCGTGCCGGGCTGCTACCCGACGTCGGCCCTCCTGGCGCTCACTCCCGGCTTCAGCAGCCACCTGCTCGAAGGTGACGACGTCGTCATCGTCTCCGCGTCCGGCACGTCCGGAGCCGGCAAGGCCGCGAAGGTGAACCTGATCGGCGCCGAAGTCATGGGCTCCATGAGCCCGTACGGGGTGGGCGGCGGCCACCGGCACATACCGGAGATCGAGCAGGGACTCTCGAAGGCCCTGAACGCACCCGTCACCGTGTCCTTCACCCCCACGCTCGCGCCGATGAGCCGCGGCATCCTCACCACGGCAACGGCCAAGGTCCGCGAAGGCGTTACCGCCGCGGAACTACGCCGCGCCTGGAATGAAGCGTACGAGGAGGAGCCCTTTGTACATCTCCTGCCGGAGGGGCAGTGGCCCTCCACCAAGTCCGTGCAGGGCTCCAACCATGCGGTAATGCAACTCGCCCTCGACGAGCACGCCGGACGCGTCATCGTGTGCTGTGCCATCGACAACCTCGCAAAGGGGACCGCCGGCGGGGCCATCCAGTCCATGAATATCGCCCTTGGCCTGGCGGAGACCGCCGGCCTCAACGTGCAGGGAGTCGCACCGTGAGCATCACAGCACCCAAGGGATTCCGGGCTGCCGGAATCACGGCAGGATTGAAGGCCTCCGGCAAGCCGGACCTCGCCCTCGTTGTCAATGACGGGCCGACCAAGGCCGCGGCTGCCGTCTTCACGTCGAATCGCGTCGCCGCGGCTCCCGTGCACTGGTCCCGCGAAGTCGTCAAGGACGGCCGCGTGGATGCCGTCATTCTCAACTCCGGCGGCGCCAACGCCTGCACCGGGCCGCAGGGCTTCCAGAACACGCATACGACGGCCGAAAAAACCGCCGCGGCACTTGGTGTCTCCGCTACCGATGTCTTCGTCTGCTCGACCGGCCTGATCGGCGAGCAGCTGCCGATGGACAAGATCGTTACCGGGATCGGTGCCGCCGCGGATGCGTTGAGCGAGGACGGCGGCGCGGCGGCGGCCACGGCGATCATGACCACGGACTCGGTCGCCAAGCAGTCCTTGTTCACGGGCACGGACGCCGAGGGCAACGAATTCCGCATCGGCGGCATGGCGAAGGGCGCCGGTATGCTCGCTCCCGGGCTCGCCACCATGCTGGTGGTCATCACCACCGATGCGGTGGTGCAGCCGGAAATGCTCGACGTCGTGCTCCGCGACGCCACCCGGGTCACGTTTGACCGAGCCGACTCCGACGGCTGCATGTCCACCAACGACACCGTGGTGCTGCTCTCTTCCGGAGCTTCCGGCGTCGTTCCGTCTGCGGCGGACTTCGGTGCCGGCCTGACCCAGGTCTGCGCCGACCTCGCCCGCCAGCTGATCGGCGATGCCGAGGGCGCCAGCCATGACATCGCCATCCGCACCTTCAACGCTGCCAGCGAAAGGGACGCGGAGGTTGTCAGCCGTTCCGTCGCCCGCTCCAACCTCTTCAAGGCGGCCATCTTCGGCAAGGACCCCAACTGGGGCCGTGTGCTGTCCGCCGTCGGAACCACGGACGCTGCCTTCGAACCGGACGCGCTGAACGTGTCCATGAACGGCATCCAGATCTGCCGGAATGGCAGCATCGGCGACGACCGCAACCTGGTGGACCTGGAGCCGCGCGAGGTCCTCGTCGAGATCGACCTGCAGGCCGGCGACGCCGAGGCCACGATCTGGACCAACGATCTGACGCACGACTACGTCCACGAAAACAGCGCCTACTCCAGCTAGGGACCCACTGTGAACACCCAAACCCGCGCGACCACGTCCATGAAGGACGCCCAGGCCAAGGCCGGCACCCTCATTGAGGCCCTGCCCTGGATCCAGCGCTTCGCCGGCAGCACGATGGTGATCAAATACGGCGGCAACGCCATGGTCAACGACGAGCTCCGCCGCGCTTTCGCCGAGGACGTTGTCTTCCTGCACCACGTCGGGATCCACCCCGTGGTGGTGCACGGCGGCGGCCCGCAGATCAATGCCATGCTCAGCCGGCTCGGCATTGAATCCGAGTTCAAGGGCGGCCTGCGGGTCACCACCCCCGAAGCCATGGACGTCGTACGGATGGTCCTGACCGGCCAGGTGGGCCGCGAACTTGTGGGCCTGATCAACTCGCACGGACCTTACGCCGTCGGCATGTCCGGCGAAGATGGCGGCCTGTTGCAGGCGGTCCGCACCGGCACCGTCATCAACGGCGAGACGGTGGATCTGGGCCTGGTCGGCGAAGTCACCGGCGTGAACCCGGAGGGCATCCGGGACATCATTGCCGCGGGCCGGATTCCGGTCATCTCGACCGTGGCGCCCGAAGTCACCGACGACGGCCGGTCCGCCGCCGGAGGCAGCCTGCAGACCACGGGACAGGTCCTGAACGTCAACGCCGACACCGCCGCGGCCGCCCTCGCCGAGGCCCTCGGTGCCTCGAAGCTCGTGATCCTGACCGACGTTGAAGGCCTTTACGCCAACTGGCCGGACCGCTCCTCGCTCATTTCCTCACTGACCGCATCCGAACTGCGGGAGCTGCTGCCGGGCCTGGAATCGGGGATGATCCCCAAGATGGAAGCGTGCCTCAAGGCCGTGGACGGCGGGGTGGAGCGTGCGCACATCGTGGACGGCCGGTTGCCGCACTCCATGCTGTTGGAAACCTTTACAACCGCGGGCATCGGCACGCAGGTCGTCCCGGACGGGGAAGTGAACGCATAGTGAGCAGCACTGAACTGAGCCAGTCCGCCGCAACCACGCTCGTGGGTCAAACCAGTGGCGCGCAGTGGCTATCCCGTTACTCGTCCTCGCTCCTGGGTGTCTTCGGCGCCCCGCAGCGCGTGCTGGTCCGTGGCGCCGGCTGCCTCGTCTGGGACGCCGACGGCAAGGAATACCTGGATCTGCTCGGCGGAATCGCGGTCAACGCCCTGGGCCACGCCCACCCGTTCGTCACCTCGGTAATTTCCAGCCAGCTGGCCACCTTGGGGCACGTGTCCAACTTCTTCACGAGCCCCACCCAGATCGCCCTGGCAGAAAAACTCCTCGAACTAAGCCAGGCTCCGGACGGCTCGAAAGTCTTCTTCACCAACTCCGGCGCCGAGGCGAACGAGGCGGCCTTCAAGCTGGCCCGCCGGAACGCCGGGACTGATCCGGCCGAGGGCGGGACGCCGCGCACCAAGATCGTCGCCCTTGAAGGTGCCTTCCACGGCCGGACGATGGGCGCCCTCGCACTCACTGCGAAAGAGGCCTACCGCGCCCCGTTCGCGCCGCTGCCGGCCGGCGTCGTCCATATCCCCTTCGGTGATGTTGACGCGCTCCGCGCGGCGGTGGATGACACCACGGCAGCTGTCTTCCTGGAACCGATCCAGGGCGAGGCCGGGGTCCGGCCGCTGCCGGACGGCTACCTGCAGGCCGCCCGCGAGGCCACAAGCGCCGCCGGTGCCCTGCTGATCCTGGACGAGGTCCAGACCGGCATCGGCCGCACCGGCAAATGGCTCGCCAGCGGGGACGCCGGGATTGTCCCCGACGCCATCACCCTCGCCAAAGGCCTCGGCGGCGGCTTCCCGATCGGCGCGCTCGTCACCTTCGGGCCAGCGGCCTCCGGGCTGCTGACCGCGGGCCAGCACGGCACCACGTTCGGCGGTAACCCCGTCGCCACCGCGGCGGCCCTCGCCACCTTGCACGTCCTGGAAGACCAGCACCTCCTGGCCCATGTTCGGGACGTGGGGGAGCACCTGCGCACCGGACTCGCCGGCATCAACGGCGTCACCGAGGTCCGCGGCGAAGGACTGCTGATCGGCTTCGACCTCGACGCCGACGTCGCGCCCGCCGTGGTGCAGGCAGGCCTTGACGCCGGGTTCATCATCAACAGCCCCGGCCCGCGCACCATCCGGCTGGCCCCGCCGCTGATCCTCAGCACGGAACAGGCCGATCAGTTCCTCGCAGCGCTGCCCGCGTTGCTCCAGACCGCAAAGGACGCCCAGTGACAGCCACCCGCCACTTCCTCAAGGACACCGACCTGACGGCGGCAGAGCAGGCCGAAGTCCTGGACCTCGCCGTCCGCATGAAGGTCGCGCCCTACAGCGTCCAGCCGTTCGCCGCAGAGGGCAACGGACGCAAAACCGTCGCCGTCATCTTCGACAAGACCTCCACCCGGACCCGGGTTTCCTTCGCCGCCGGTGTCGCAGACTTGGGCGGCAACGCACTCATCATCAACCCCGGCGAAGCCCAGATCGGCCACAAGGAATCCATCGAGGACACGGCCAAGGTGCTCGAGCGGATGGTCGCGACCATCGTGTGGCGGACCGGTGCGCACGCCGGCCTCGTGGCCATGGCCGCCAACTCCCGCGTCCCGGTGATCAACGCGCTGTGCGATGACTACCACCCGTGCCAGCTGCTCGCGGACCTGCTCACCATCAAGGAGCACAAGGGCAGCCTCAAGGGACTCACCATGAGCTACCTCGGCGATTCGGCGAACAACATGGCCAACTCCTACCTGCTGGCGGGCGTCACAGCGGGGATGCATGTCCGCATCGCAGGCCCTGACGGGTACCTGCCCTCGCCCGAAATCGTCTCGGCGGCCGAGGAGCGCGCCGCTGAAACCGGCGGCTCGGTCCTCATCACGGTCGATGCCGCCGAAGCACTCGCCGGTGCCGACGTCGTGGCCACCGACACCTGGGTGTCCATGGGCCAAGAGGACGAAAAGGAAGCCCGGCTCCAGCTGTTCCGGAGCTATTCGGTCGATGAGGCGGCGATGAAGCTCGCGGCTCCGGACGCCGTCGTGCTCCACTGCCTCCCGGCCTACCGCGGCTACGAAATCGCCGCCGGTGTCATCGACGGCCCGCAATCAGTGGTGTGGGACGAGGCGGAAAACCGCCTCCACGCCCAGAAAGCGCTGATGGCCTGGCTCATGCACCGCTCCGGGCTGGCCGTCGTGGACGGGCTGGCGCCGGTGGACGGACGCGGATAATGTCCGCCCAGCCGGCGGGCCAGGGCGTGAGCCCGGCCACCAAAACGGCCCGGCAGGCCCGGATCGCCGCGATCCTGACCGGCGAGTCCGTGCGCTCCCAGGCTGAACTCGCAGCGCTGCTCGCCGACGCCGGCGTCCAGGTCACCCAGGCCACGCTGTCCCGGGACCTGGTGGAACTTGGAGCGGTCCGGGTCCGCGGCAAGGACGGCGTGCTGGTGTACGCGGTACCAGGGGAGGGCGGGGAACGCGCGGCCAGGAGCGGCGTCACGCAGGAAATCCTGGATGCCCGCCTCGCCCGGCTGTGCGGCGAACTGCTCGTCACCGCGGAAGCGTCGGCGAACCTGGTGGTGCTCCGCACACCGCCGGGGGCAGCGAACTTCCTGGCCCTCGCGATCGACCATTCCGTGATGCCCTCCATCCTGGGCACCATTGCCGGCGACGATACTGTCCTGCTGGTGACCCGGGATCCATTGGGCGGCGCGGACGTCGCCGCCCGCTTCCTGCAGTTCGCCGAGGAAACCGGCCAATAAGCTTGTGGCAGAGCTGACACCTGCCAGACCCCGCCGCGACCTCGTGGGCGGCTGATCGAATTAACGAAGAACCAAAGAAACAACTGAAGGAGCATGTGACGTGACTGAGCGTATTGTTCTGGCCTACTCCGGTGGCCTCGATACTTCCGTAGCTATCGGCTGGATCGGTGAAGCCACCGGTGCCGAGGTCATCGCCGTGGCCGTTGACGTCGGACAGGGCGGCGAATCGCTGGAGACCATCCGCCAGCGCGCCCTCGGCTGCGGCGCCGTTGAAGCCTACGTGGCCGACGCCAGCGATGAGTTCGCCAACGAATACTGCGTGCCGACACTCAAGGCCAACGCCCTCTACCAGGGCCACTACCCGCTGGTGTCCGCGATCTCCCGCCCGGTCATCGTCAAGCACCTGGTCAAGGCCGCCCGCGAATTCGGCGCCACCACGGTGGCGCACGGCTGCACCGGCAAGGGCAACGACCAGGTCCGCTTCGAGGTCGGCATCCAGACCCTCGGCCCGGACCTGAAGTGCATCGCCCCGGTCCGCGACCTCGCCCTGACCCGCGACAAGGCCATTGCCTTCGCCGAGGAGAAGGGACTGCCGATCGAGACCACGAAGAAGAACCCGTACTCGATCGACCAGAACGTTTGGGGCCGCGCCGTCGAGACCGGCTACCTCGAGGACATCTGGAACGCCCCCACCAAGGACATCTACGACTACACCGCGACCCCGGAATTCCCGCCGGCGCCCGATGAAGTCACCATCTCCTTCGAAGCCGGCGTGCCGGTCGCGATCGACGGCGTCCGGGTCACCCCGCTGCAGGCCATCAAGGAACTCAACCGCCGTGCCGGTGCCCAGGGCGTGGGCCGGATCGACGTCGTCGAGGACCGCCTCGTCGGCATCAAGTCCCGCGAAATCTACGAGGCCCCCGGCGCCATGGCGCTCATCACGGCCCACAAGCACCTCGAAGACATCACGCTCGAACGCGAGCAGGCCCGCTTCAAGGCCACCGTCGGCCAGCGCTGGTCCGAACTGGTCTACGACGGCCAGTGGTTCTCCCCGCTCAAGCGCTCCCTCGACGCCTTCATCGAGGAGACCCAGCGCTACGTCACCGGCGATATCCGCATGGTCCTGCACGGCGGCCAGGCGATCGTCAACGGACGCCGCTCCGAGACCTCGCTCTACGACTTCGACCTCGCCACCTACGACACCGGCGATACCTTCGACCAGTCCATGGCCAAGGGCTTCATCGAGCTGTGGGGCATGTCCGCCAAGGTGGCCTCGGGCCGCGATATCCGGGTCGCGGGACAGTGACCCAGGAACGCTCGGGGACGAACGAAGGCGCACTGTGGGGCGGCCGGTTCGCCGGCGGCCCCGCGGATGCCCTCGCGGCGCTGAGCAAGTCCACGCACTTTGACTGGCGGCTGGCCCGCTACGACATTGCCGGCTCCAAGGCACACGCCCGGGTGCTGCACAAGGCCGGGCTGCTCGACGACGCCGAGCTCGAGGGCATGCTCGACGCCCTGACCCGGCTCGACGAGGACGTGGCCTCCGGCGCGTACCTGCCCGCGGAATCCGACGAGGACGTGCACGGCTCGCTGGAACGCGGACTGATCGAGCGCGCGGGCACGCAGCTCGGCGGGAAGCTCCGGGCCGGCCGGTCGCGCAACGACCAGGTCGCCACGCTCGGCCGGATGTTCCTGCGGGACCACGCACGGATTATCGCCCGCGGCGCCCTCGCCACAATCGATGCCTTGGTGGAGCAGGCCAAGGCCCACCCCGGCGCGGCCATGCCCGGGCGCACGCACCTGCAGCACGCCCAGCCGGTGCTGCTCAGCCACCACCTCCTCGCCCACGCCTGGGCGCTGCTGCGCGATGTGCAGCGGCTGCAGGACTGGGACAAACGCGCCGGTGTTTCGCCCTACGGATCCGGGGCCCTCGCCGGTTCCTCGCTGGGCCTGGACCCGGAGGCCGTCGCCGCGGACCTCGGCTTCTTCTCGGCCACGCACAACTCGATCGACGGCACGGCCTCCCGCGACGTCTTCGCCGAGTTCGCGTGGGTCACGGCCATGATCGGGGTGGACCTCTCCCGCGTCTCGGAGGAGGTCATTCTCTGGGCGACCAAGGAGTTCTCCTTCGTCACGCTGCACGACTCTTACTCGACCGGGTCCTCGATCATGCCGCAGAAGAAGAACCCGGACGTCGCCGAGCTGGCCCGCGGCAAGGCAGGTCGCCTGATCGGCAACCTGACCGGGCTGCTGGCCACGCTCAAAGGCCTGCCGCTCGCGTACAACCGCGATCTGCAGGAAGACAAGGAACCGGTGTTCGATGCCGCCGACACGCTGGAGCTGCTGCTTCCGGCCGTCTCGGGCATGATCGCCACCCTGAAGTTCAACACCGAACGGATGGAATCGCTGGCGCCGCAGGGCTTCGCCCTGGCGACGGACATCGCCGAATGGCTCGTCCGGCAGGGGGTTCCGTTCCGCGAGGCGCATGAGCTCTCCGGTGCCGCCGTCAAAAAGGCCGAAAGCCGCGGCGTCGAGTTGTGGGACCTGACGGACGAGGAGTACGCCGAGATCTCGGCGCACCTGACCCCGGAGGTCCGCACGGTCCTGTCCACCGAGGGCTCGCTCAACAGCCGCAGCTCTCAGGGCGGCACCGCACCGGCCGCCGTCGAGCGCCAGCTGGTGGCCCTCGAGACCGAGCTTTCCGGCGTTCGCGAGTACGCCGGGTAGTTCGGTCCGCCCGCGCCCGAGGCGGTACTTCCCGGCGATGATTTCCGGATATTTTCCCGGATCATCGCCGGGAAGCGCCTCCCCGCCCGCACCCTAACCTCGCAGGCCCGGTCAGGGAACCCTGCAGGCGTGGGCCCACTCGCGGCGTTTAGGCTGGGCACATGAGCGAATCCTTCCGCGAGCGGCTGCGTGCCCTGCCCGATTTCCCGGAAAACCTGCCGGCCTTTGACCCGGAGGCGGCGCCCGCTGATCCCGCCGAGCTCTTCCGGCAATGGCTCGACGCGGCGCTGGCGGCCGGGGTGCCGGCGCCCAATGCCTTCAGCCTGGCCACTGCCGACGAACAGGGCCGGCCCTCGTCCCGAATGCTGATCCTGAAGGACATCGACGACGACGGCTGGCACTTCGCAACCTCGCGCACCTCCCGGAAGGGCCAGGAGCTCTCCGCGAACCCCCACGCGGCGCTGAACTTCTACTGGCAACCCCAGGGCCGGCAGGTCCGCGTGACCGGAGACGTGGTGGAACTCTCGGCCGAGGCCTCGGCCGCTGACTGGCACGCCCGGCCCGGCGCGGACGGAAGCGACAACCCGGACTGGCAGCTCTACGCCGTGCAGCCGCGCGAAATTGAGTTCTGGCAGGCCAGCCACGACCGCCGCCACATTCGCCACCGCGTCGAGCCTGGGAACCTCCGCTAGTTTCCGTGGCTAGGATGGGCGGCATGACCGTCATCACACCTGAAGCACTCCTCGAAGAACTGCACCTGGCCGCCGGCGTTGTGGCCGGAATGGCCGCCACCCTCACCGACCCGGACATCAAGGCCCCGTCGGAACTGCCAGGCTGGAGCCGGGGCCATGTACTGGCCCACATCGCCGGCATCTCCAACGCCATGGCCAGACAGCTCGAGTACGCGGCCCGCGGCGAAAGTGTCGATCTCTACGACGGCGGCTACGAGGGCCGAACCCAGGCCATCGAGATGGCCGCGGGCCACAGCGCCGCGGAACACCGGGCCGACGTCGGGGCTGCGCTTGAACGCGCATTGCGGGCCTTCGACTCCCTGGACGGGACCGGCGGGCCGGAGACCGCAGCGACCGCCGGCTGGCAGACACCCATCAGCTACCGCGGGGGAGTCGCCTTCGATGGCGGCCTGGCCCTGTGGCGCGAACTCGTTATCCACGCGGCCGACCTCGACCTGGGCCGCGGCCCGGAAACCTGGAACCGGCCGTTCTGCGAGCATCTCTTCGACTTCCTGTCAGCCCGCGTGCCGGAGGGGCAGCGCTTCGTCCTGCAACCGCTCGCCCTGCCGCCGGTGGTCATCGGCAGCGGTTCACGGTCCACCGCGGTCGGCGGCATGCTGACGGATCTTGCGGCGTGGCTCGCCGGCCGGACGCCCACGCTCGGCAGCCTCCGCGCCACGGCCGCGGCGGACGGCGTGGATCTGCCTGAGCTGCTTCCGTGGCCGGCGGCGGTCGCCCCCGTTCGCTAGAGCGCCGACCCTCGAATCCCTTGGCCGGTGGTCCTGGCGTCAGCGTTCTGCCAGGGCCACCGCCTGCTGGCGTTCGCGGTCCAGGAGGCGTTCCTTGATGGCCAGGCCCCAGCGGAAGCCGCCCAGGCTGCCGTCGGTCCGGATGACCCGGTGGCAGGGCACAAACAGGGCCGCGGCATTGAACGCGCACGCGCTGGCCGCCGCCCGGACGGCTTTGGGGTTGCCGGAAAGCTCGGCATACTCCGTGTACGTCACGGGTTGTCCCGGCGCCACGGTCCGCAGCATGTCCCAGGCATGGCTGCGGAACGGGCCGGACTTCTGCAGCACGGGTATTTTCATGGCGGGGTCCGGTTCGCCCGCGTAGAAGGCGTCGACCGCGGCGGAAATGGCGCCCATGCCTGCGACGTCCTCGTAGCCGTCGGGCAGCAAATCGACGTGGATCTGGCCGGTCAGTTCACTGGTTGCGGCGGTCCAGCCGGAGGCCAGCACGGCGCCCCCACGGGCAATGATGGTGAAGGGCCCGTCCGGGGTGGACAGGGTCAGGAGCTGGGCTTTCACGGGATCGCTTTCGTCAGGGTCTGGATTGAAGGTTGCGGTGCAGCCGGGGCTGCCGGGGTTGTTGCGGCGGGCCGTTTCCGCGCCGCGGCCTGTGCGCCGGCTGCGGCGGCCCATAGGTGCATGGTGGCGTAGGACCGCCACGGACTGACCTCGCGGAAATCGGGCGACGGCGGCCCGCCGGAAAACCGGCCGTCCGCCGGCTCGGGGGCCGCGGGATCCTGGGCAGTCCGTTCAGGGACGGCTGCCTGGAGGGAACGGATGCCGTTGCGGACGGCCGCGTCGTTGGCCAGGAAGACGTCCGGAGCGCCAAGGACCCGCATCCCGACGTAGCCTGCGGTCCACGGCCCGACGCCGGCCAGGGGCAGCAGTTTGGCCTCCAATCCGGGCAGGTCATCGCCGTAGCCGAAATCGAGGTCACCGGCGGCCATTGCCGCCGCCGCGCCGCGGACGGAGTCGATGCGGCGCTGCGGGCCGCGGAGCAGCCTGTAGCCGGACTCGGCAATCTGCGCGGCGTTGGGAAACAGCCGCTGCAGCCCGTCGGCAGGCACCAAAGAGTCGCTCCCGCAGGCCGCAAGTTGGGTGAGTGCTGTCCGGGCGGCGGCCACAGTGATTTGCTGCCCGATCATCGCCCGGATCAGCAGTTCCTGCGGATCGACTGCCCCGGGCATCCTGATGCCGGGCGTAGCTGCCACGCGCGCGGCTAGCCGCGGATCGGCGGCGAGGGATGCGTCGATGGCGAGCGGATCGGCGTCGAGGTCGAGCAGGCGCCGGACCCGGCTGAGCAGGGAGGCGAGGTCGCGCAGGTCGACGGCACCGACGGTCAGGACGATCGGCCGCCCGTCCGCGTCGGCCTCGTAGTCCACCCGGAACCGCGCATCGCCGTGGGAGAGCCTTAGGGTCCGGGCATAGAACCGGGAGGATCCTTCCTCAATTCCCGGGACGGCACGGACTGCGAGGAAATCGAAGACCCCCGGATCAAAGGGCTCGCGGTACGGCAACGTCAGTGTCAGCGCCGTAGTGGCGGCCGGCGCCCGGCGGTGCCGCGCCGTGGCGCGAAGTGCCGAGGGCGTCATGGCGAAGACTTCGCCGATGGTCTCGTTGAATTGACGCACGCTGCTGAAACCGGCGGCAAATGCAACGTCGGCCATCGGCATATCCGTTGATACCAGGAGGGTGCGGGCCGTCTGGGCACGGCTGGCCCGCGCGAGCGAGAGCGGTCCTGCGCCCAGTTCGTGCGTGAGGATCCGGTTGAGCTGCCGCGAGGAATAGCCGAGCCGCGAGGCCAGTCCTTCGACGCCGTCACGGTTGATCACCCCGTCGCCGATCAAGCGCATGGCCCGTCCGGCGATATCCGACCTAAGGTTCCAGGCCGGCGTGCCCGGTACAGCCTCCGGCAGGCAGCGCTTGCAGGCACGGTAGCCGGCGTCGTGGGCGGCGGCGGAGGTTTCGTAGAACGTGACGTTGCCCGCTTTAGGCGTTCGGGCCGGGCACGACGGCCGGCAGTAGATCCCCGTCGTCCGGACGGCAGTGTAGAACTGTCCGTCGAAACGGGTATCCCGGGCATCAATCGCCCGGTAGCGCTGCCAAAAGTCCATGGGTCCATCCTGTCAGCTCCCGGGACTGCCTGCTAGCGGAAATCGGACACGGCCGTGCAGCCCGCGGCGGCGGACTTGTAGAGTCTGACCATGAGCTCCCTGCCCCTTCCTTCCCGGCCGCCGGAGCGCGGCGCGGGCAGCCTGCGGGAGGTACTGGCCGCGGACGCCCGGCTGGTGGCGCCCCTGCTGCTCGGCGCCGTGCTGACGCATGAGGGGCGTGACGGTGACGTTTCGGTTCGGATTACCGAGGTGGAGGCCTATCTCGGGCCGCACGATTCGCCGTACCCGGATCCGGGTTCACATACGTTCCGGGGTGCGACTGCACGGAACGCGCCGATGTTCGGACCCGCGGGACACCTTTACGTCTACTTCACCTACGGAATGCACCACTGCGCCAACATCGTGTGCGGGCCCGACGGCGTTGCCTCCGCCGTGCTCCTGCGGGCCGGCGAAATAACCGCGGGACAGGACCTGGCTCGGGCGCGGCGGCCGACGTCGAAAGCGGCGCACGACCTCGCGAGCGGACCGGCCAGACTGGCGACCGCCTTGGGACTGACGACGGCGGACAGCGGGCGCGACGCGCTGTCTGCGCCGTTCCGGCTGGTACTGCCGCCGGCCCCGCCGGCGGGCGGGGTGACCGGTATCAGCTCGGGACCCCGGGTGGGGGTGGCCGGCGACGGCGGCACTGGGGACTATCCGTGGCGGTTCTGGCTCACGGGCGACCCCACGGTGTCCCGCTACCGGGCAGCCAAAAGCCGCCGGCCATAGACGCCACCCAGTAGGGTGGATGGGTGAATCACAACGCGTCGGACCCGACCATACCCGCGGCACCGGTGGGAGAGCTGATCACCAGCCTCTGCGCCACGATCCCGGACTATCCCAAACCCGGGGTCAGCTTCAAGGACCTCACTCCTGTCTTTGCCAATGCGGCCGCATTGAAGGCGGTCGTCGATGCCCTCATCGAACCCTTCAAGGGCCAGTTCGACGCCGTCGCCGGCGTGGAAGCGCGCGGCTTCCTGCTCGCGTCCGCTGCGGCCTATGCCGCCGGCACCGGCGTCATTACCGTCCGTAAAGCCGGCAAGCTCCCTCGCGAAGTGGTCGCCGAGGACTACACGCTGGAATACGGGACGGCCACCCTCGAGCTCCACACCACGGACCTGGCGTCCGGTAGCAGGGTCCTGATCCTCGACGACGTACTCGCCACGGGAGGCACGCTTGGTGCCACCGTCCGGCTGTTCGAACGCTGCGGCGTCCGCGTCGCCGGGGTAGGCGTCGTCCTGGAAATCGATGCCCTGAAGGGCCGCGCGGCACTGCCCGGACACCGGATCCACCCGTTGGTGCACCTGTAGCCCCTTGGGCGCCCGGCTGGACGATCCCGGCCAGATCGGTAGAATTTCCGGACAAATGCCGCAATGGGGTGTTTCAGACGGGTCAACCGAAATGGTTGTAGAATGATTGGTCCGTCTTTTTTGATAGGGGAACGCTCGATGCACGACGCCGATTTGGCCCATGAACGCGACTATGTGGCCGGACTATACGCCCGGCTCGATGAGTTGCGGGCAGAAAAGCGCGCCCAACTGGCGCAGGTGCGACGTGCCGGGGCCGTGGGCACCATGCAAAACGTCTCAGAGCGCGACGCCTTCGCCGCGCTTTACGAGGACCGCCTCGCCCAGCTCGACGCCGTCGATGACCGCCTCGTGTTCGGCCGGCTCGACCTCGATTCAGGGGAAGAACAATACATCGGCCGGATCGGCCTGACCACCGAGGATCTCCAGCGCCTCATGGTGGATTGGCGGGCACCGGAGGCCGGCCACTTCTACCAGGCCACCGCCTTCGACCGTCAGGGCGTCCGCCGCCGGCGCCACCTGATCCTGCAGGGCCGGACCGTCAAAGCGATCGAAGACGATGTCCTCGACGCGGACATGCTCGCGGACAACGATTCGCTCCAGGGTGAAGGCGCGCTGCTGGCTGCGCTGAATTCCAAGCGGACCGGCCGGATGTCCGACATCGTCGGCACCATCCAGTCCGAGCAGGACCGGATCATCCGCTCTGCCATTTCCGGGGCACTCGTCGTCCAGGGCGGACCGGGAACGGGCAAGACGGCCGTGGCCTTGCACCGCGCCGCCTATCTGCTCTACACCCACCGCGAACGGCTCAAGACCGCCGGCGTTCTGCTCGTGGGCCCGTCGTCATCGTTTATGAACTACATCGAACGCGTGCTGCCCTCGCTGGGCGAAACGGGCGTTGTGATGGCAAGCCTCGGCCGGTTGATGCCCGGGATCAGCACCGTCGCGGAACCGGAATCCGCCGTCGCGGCGCTCAAGGGGCGCCTGGACATGGCCGAAGTCGTAGCCAACGCCGTCGCCAACCGGCAGCGCACCCCGGCAGCGGACCGCATCCTTGAGGTCGACGGACGCAAGCTCGTCCTGACGCCCCGGCAGGTCCGCCGTGCGCGGGACAGGGCCCGCGCAACCGGCAAGCCACACAACGAGGCGCGCGTCTCGTTTGTCAAAATCCTGCTCCGCGAACTGACCGAACAAATGACCGAACTGGTCGAAGCCGGCAACATCGGCAACAACGCGGACCGCTCCTACCTGGCCGAAGACGTCCGGTCCGCCCGCGATGTCCGGATTGCGCTGAATCTGTGCTGGATGCCGATGACGCCCGAGAAGCTCATCGGCGAACTGCTGAGCAAACCCGCCATCCTGGAAGCCTGCACGCCGAACCTCACCCCGGCAGAGCGCGCCCTGCTGCTCCGGCCCGCCGGAGCAGCCTGGACCGAATCTGACGTCCCGCTCCTGGACGAAGCCGCCGAGCTCCTCGGCGAACTGGATGCCGCCGCCGGACGGGGCCTGGCGCAGCAGGAATCCGACCGTGCCCGCGACCTGGCCAACGCCAAACAGACCCTGGTCAATATGGAAACCGCGGGCGTCGACGTCCTCATCTCCGCCGAAGAGCTGATGGACCAGAACCAGGAGCGCGAGACCCGGCTTAGCGCCGCCGAACGGGCTACCACCGACCGCAGCTGGGCGTTCGGACACATCGTGGTGGATGAGGCGCAGGAGCTCTCACCCATGCAGTGGCGCCTCCTTGTCCGCCGCTGCCCGCTGAAATCCTTCACGATCGTGGGCGACATCGCCCAGACGAGCTCCGTAGCGGGCGCGAACTCCTGGCACAGTGCGCTGGCTCCGATGTTCGGCGATCGCTGGCAGCTCGAGGAACTGACGGTCAACTACCGCACGCCGTCCCAGATCGCCGAAGCCGCGGCCCGAATGGCCAACGCCGCCGGCCTCGTGGTCTCGGCTCCCAAGGCCGTTCGCGAAGGCCGCTGGGATCCGGTGATCGACCGGGTTGAGGCGGAACAGATCGTGACCAGGCTCGTCGAAGTGCTGCCCGAGGAGCTCGCCGCCATCGAAGGCGGATTGCTGGCCGTGATTGCCGATGGAGAGCTGTTACCGGCCGCCAGCAAGGCGCTGCGCGAGGTCTACGGCCACCGCGTCGGCACCGGCGCCGGCAGTTACGCCCAGGACATCGTGGTCATCAGCCCCCGCGAGGCCAAGGGCCTGGAGTTCGACGGCGTTGTGGTCCTGGAACCGATGGCAATGCTTAACCATGAACACGGCCGGGTCGGGGACCTGTACGTAGCTATGACCAGGCCCACCCAACGGCTGCGGCTCATCGCAGCCGCCGGCGTGCCCGCGGGCATCGAGGACTGAGCCGGAGTGCGGCCGCCGGCAGCGTCACGGGCGCTGCCGGTTGTCCGGTCCTGCTAACTTAGATTCCGTGTCCCAGCTAATTAATCTTGATGCCCAACAGAATGACCCCAGCTTCGCCAACGTCTGGCAGGAGCTGAAATGGCGTGGCCTTGTCCACGTCTCGACGGATGAGGCGGAGCTGGAAAAACTGCTCGCCGGCGATCCCATCACGTATTACTGCGGATTCGACCCGACTGCGCCGAGCCTGCACCTGGGCAACCTCGTGCAGCTACTGCTGATGCGCAGGATCCAGCTCGCCGGCCACAACCCGCTCGGGCTGGTGGGCGGTTCGACCGGACTCATCGGCGATCCCCGCCCGACGGCGGAGCGGACGCTCAACACCAAGGACACCGTTACCGAGTGGGTGGGCTACCTGCAGGCGCAGGTCCGCCGTTTCCTCAGCTTCGAGGGCGACAACGCCGCCCGGATGGTCAACAACCTGGACTGGACGGCGCCGCTCAGCGCCATCGACTTCCTCCGTGAGATCGGAAAGCACTACCGTGTGGGCACCATGCTGCGCAAGGACGCGGTTGCGTCGCGGCTTGGCTCCGAGGAAGGCATCAGCTACACGGAGTTCAGTTACCAGATTCTGCAGGGCATGGACTACCTCCAGCTCTTCCGCGACTACGGCTGCGTTCTGCAGACCGGGGGATCGGACCAGTGGGGCAACCTGACGAGCGGGACGGAGCTCATCCGCAAGGTTGAGGGCAAGCACGTCCATGCCCTGGGTACGCCGCTCATCACCAACTCGGATGGAACCAAGTTCGGCAAGAGCGAGGGGAACGCCATTTGGCTGAACCCGGAGATGTGCAGCCCGTACGCGTTCTACCAGTTCTGGCTTAACACCGCTGACGCCGACGTCGCGGCCCGGCTGAAGGTCTTCACTTTCCTGGGCCGGGCCGAAATCGAGGCATTGGAGCTCGCCGTCGCCGAACGGCCGTTCGCGCGGGAAGGCCAGCGCAGGCTGGCCTTCGAAGTGACCTCTCTCGTCCATGGTGTAGACGCCACGGAAAAGGTCATCGCTGCGTCGGCTGCCTTGTTCGGCAACGGCGACCTCACCGCCTTGGACGAGTCAACGCTGCGGGCGGCCACGTCGGAACTGCCGTCCGCCACGGTCGATGCCGGCGGGCTCGGAATCGTTGACCTGCTCGTGGCCTCCGGCCTGTCCGAAAGCAAGTCGGCCGCCCGCCGGACCGTGGGTGAAGGCGGAGCCTACGTCAACAACGCGAAAGTCTCCGATCCCGATGCTGTTATTGACTCCGGGCAGCTGCTGCATGGGCGGTACCTGCTGCTCCGGCGCGGCAAGAAGAACCTGGCCACCGTGGAGGTTTTTGCCTCCTGACCCGGCCCCATGGCCGCCGTCCGCACGCTCTTTCCCTGCCGTTTGCGCGGCGGGGGAGGAGCGTGTAGTCTTTTCTGAGTCGCCGCCCTTGAGTGGCGAACAACCCCAACAAAACATGAGGCAAAAGTTTCGGCGCTAGACGCCTAAATGATAATTAGCCTTACTATTTTGCTGGGTTATTTCAATCCGCTGGATGAATTACGGATGAACAATCCGGATTTGCAAAGTGGAAATGAATGAAATAAGATCGAAACATCGCAGCGAAGAAAGCGAAACAAAGTAATTCACTACGTGAATTGTTTCGGAAGTATTCGAATGTGTCTGTTGTTTGAGAACTCAATAGTGTGCCAAGTTTGTTGATACCAATTTATTATGGATTGGTTGTTTTGCCGTGGCGTGCCGCCCCTGTGGTGTGTCGCGGTTTTTACAGCCGGTTTCAAATTTTGTGCAGTGTGCGTGTCCCGTTTTCCCGGGGGCGTGTGCTGTGTCTGTTTTTGTTTTACTTCAACGGAGAGTTTGATCCTGGCTCAGGATGAACGCTGGCGGCGTGCTTAACACATGCAAGTCGAACGATGATCCGGTGCTTGCACCGGGGATTAGTGGCGAACGGGTGAGTAACACGTGAGTAACCTGCCCTTAACTCTGGGATAAGCCTGGGAAACTGGGTCTAATACCGGATATGACTCCTCATCGCATGGTGGGGGGTGGAAAGCTTTATTGTGGTTTTGGATGGACTCGCGGCCTATCAGCTTGTTGGTGAGGTAATGGCTCACCAAGGCGACGACGGGTAGCCGGCCTGAGAGGGTGACCGGCCACACTGGGACTGAGACACGGCCCAGACTCCTACGGGAGGCAGCAGTGGGGAATATTGCACAATGGGCGCAAGCCTGATGCAGCGACGCCGCGTGAGGGATGACGGCCTTCGGGTTGTAAACCTCTTTCAGTAGGGAAGAAGCGAAAGTGACGGTACCTGCAGAAGAAGCGCCGGCTAACTACGTGCCAGCAGCCGCGGTAATACGTAGGGCGCAAGCGTTATCCGGAATTATTGGGCGTAAAGAGCTCGTAGGCGGTTTGTCGCGTCTGCCGTGAAAGTCCGGGGCTCAACTCCGGATCTGCGGTGGGTACGGGCAGACTAGAGTGATGTAGGGGAGACTGGAATTCCTGGTGTAGCGGTGAAATGCGCAGATATCAGGAGGAACACCGATGGCGAAGGCAGGTCTCTGGGCATTAACTGACGCTGAGGAGCGAAAGCATGGGGAGCGAACAGGATTAGATACCCTGGTAGTCCATGCCGTAAACGTTGGGCACTAGGTGTGGGGGACATTCCACGTTTTCCGCGCCGTAGCTAACGCATTAAGTGCCCCGCCTGGGGAGTACGGCCGCAAGGCTAAAACTCAAAGGAATTGACGGGGGCCCGCACAAGCGGCGGAGCATGCGGATTAATTCGATGCAACGCGAAGAACCTTACCAAGGCTTGACATGGACCGGACCGGGCTGGAAACAGTCCTTCCCCTTTGGGGCCGGTTCACAGGTGGTGCATGGTTGTCGTCAGCTCGTGTCGTGAGATGTTGGGTTAAGTCCCGCAACGAGCGCAACCCTCGTTCCATGTTGCCAGCGCGTAATGGCGGGGACTCATGGGAGACTGCCGGGGTCAACTCGGAGGAAGGTGGGGACGACGTCAAATCATCATGCCCCTTATGTCTTGGGCTTCACGCATGCTACAATGGCCGGTACAAAGGGTTGCGATACTGTGAGGTGGAGCTAATCCCAAAAAGCCGGTCTCAGTTCGGATTGGGGTCTGCAACTCGACCCCATGAAGTCGGAGTCGCTAGTAATCGCAGATCAGCAACGCTGCGGTGAATACGTTCCCGGGCCTTGTACACACCGCCCGTCAAGTCACGAAAGTTGGTAACACCCGAAGCCGGTGGCCTAACCCCTTGTGGGAGGGAGCTGTCGAAGGTGGGACTGGCGATTGGGACTAAGTCGTAACAAGGTAGCCGTACCGGAAGGTGCGGCTGGATCACCTCCTTTCTAAGGAGCACCTACAGCAACCCTGCCGGGCGTTTATGTCCGTGTGGTGGTGTTGTCAGGAGTACGCCCGTTGCGCAGACGCAAGTTCTGCGGCGGGTGCTCACGGGTGGAATATCAACGAATAGGTGCCTGGCGGCACGGTGCCGGTTTTAGTACGGATGAGGGTCCCTTCGGGGGTCTGGTCCTGGAACGTTGCCGGTGTTGTGGTTGTTGGGTAGTGTTTGGCACACTGTTGGGTCCTGAGGCAACAGGACCAGGCGCGGAGGGGTGTTCGCCTTCGAGGGGTGCGTGGCGGTGGTGTGGGTCGTGTTTGTTTCTGGTTTCCTGGCTGCACCGAGTGCGCACTGTGTGTGTGTGGGGTGTGTGGTACGGGGTTGTTGTTTGAGAACTACATAGTGGACGCGAGCATCTTTTATAAGAAGCAATTTCCAAGAATATGAACCTGGATCTGTCCCGGGCGCCTTTCGGGGTGTGCGGGGTGGTTTTCGTGGTTCTCTCGAGAATGAGCGTTTTATTGATCTTTTGTGGTCAAGTTTTTAAGAGCACACGGTGGATGCCTTGGCATTAGGAGCCGAAGAAGGACGTAGGAATCTGCGATAAGCCTGGGGGAGTCGATAACCGGACTGTGATCCCAGGGTGTCCGAATGGGGAAACCCCGCCAGACGCGCGAGTGATCTGGTGACCCGCATCTGAACACATAGGGTGCGTGGAGGGAACGCGGGGAAGTGAAACATCTCAGTACCCGCAGGAAGAGAAAACAATAGTGATTCCGTCAGTAGTGGCGAGCGAACGCGGATCAGGCTAAACCGTTCCATGTGTGATAGCCGGCGGGCGTTGCATGGTCGGGGTTGTGGGACTATCCGTTCTGTCTCTGCCGGGACAGTAGGGTGAGAGTGCAGGCATAGGTGAACGGTCTTGAAAGGCCGGCCGCAGAGGGTGTGAGCCCCGTAACCGAAATGTTGTGCACCGCCTGGAGAGTATCCCAAGTAGCACGGGGCCCGAGAAATCCCGTGTGAATCTGTCAGGACCACCTGATAAGCCTAAATACTCCCTAATGACCGATAGCGGACCAGTACCGTGAGGGAAAGGTGAAAAGTACCCCGGGAGGGGAGTGAAACAGTACCTGAAACCGTGTGCTTACAATCCGTCGGAGCCTCCGCAGCTTGCTGTGTTGGGGTGACGGCGTGCCTTTTGAAGAATGAGCCTGCGAGTTAGTGTTACGTCGCGAGGTTAACCCGTGTGGGGAAGCCGTAGCGAAAGCGAGTCTGAATAGGGCGTTGCAGTGGCGTGATCTAGACCCGAAGCGAAGTGATCTACCCATGGCCAGGTTGAAGCGACGGTAAGACGTCGTGGAGGACCGAACCCACTTCAGTTGAAAATGGAGGGGATGAGCTGTGGGTAGGGGTGAAAGGCCAATCAAACTTCGTGATAGCTGGTTCTCCCCGAAATGCATTTAGGTGCAGCGTTGCGTGTTTCTTACCGGAGGTAGAGCTACTGGATGGCTAATGGGCCCTACAAGGTTACTGACGTCAGCCAAACTCCGAATGCCGGTAAGTGAGAGCGCAGCAGTGAGACTGTGGGGGATAAGCTTCATAGTCGAGAGGGAAACAGCCCAGACCACCAACTAAGGCCCCTAAGCGTGTGCTAAGTGGGAAAGGATGTGGAGTTGCGAAGACAACCAGGAGGTTGGCTTAGAAGCAGCCATCCTTAAAAGAGTGCGTAATAGCTCACTGGTCAAGTGATTCCGCGCCGACAATGTAGCGGGGCTCAAGTACACCGCCGAAGTTGTGGATTTCAGATGATTAGCCAAGCCGCCTCCTTCGTGGGGTTGGTTCAGGCGTCTGGAGTGGTAGGGGAGCGTCGTGTGGGCAGTGAAGTCGCGGTGTAAACCAGCGGTGGAGCCTACACGAGTG
>CAVYMG010000018.1:0-269497 GCA_963769515.1 uncultured Actinomycetota bacterium | reverse complement strand
ATTGCCGGCAGCCGGTGCTGTGCAGCCAGCGTTCGGCGAAGGCGCCCTTGGTGTTGTCCCGGTAGAACAGGTACTCGGCCCATTCGCGGTCCGTGAGCTCGGCCGGGTTTTCCGGGTAGGCCACGTGGGCCTGGCCGCCGTAGTGGTATTCGGTTTCGTCCCGGGGGCCGCAGTTGGGGCAGGGAATGAGGAGCATGTCCTTACCTCTTTCTAGTGGGCCACGGCGGCGGCGCCGTGTTCATCGATCAGGGCGCCGGTTTCGAAACGTTCCAGCGCGAAGGGCTTGTTGAGCCGGTGGGTGTGCCGGTGGCGATGGTGTGGGCGAAGGTCAGGCCGGCCGCGGGGGTTCCCTGAACCCGCCGGTGCCCCAGCCGCAGTTCACGAACATGTACTCCACCGGGGTGGTCCCCACGATCGGGGAGGCATCCAGGGTGGTGTCCACGATCCCGCCCCAGGTCCGGAGCACGTGCGCCCGGGCAAGATCGGGAAGAGTTCGACGGCGGCCGCCATCTGGTGCTCGATCACGTGGAAGGATCCGCGCTGGCCGTAGCCGTGTGTAGGAATCCACCCCGGCGCCCATGACGAGTTCGCCCTTGTGGGCCTGGGAGACATAGACGTGGACGTGGTTGGACATCACCACGGTGGGGTGGACCGGCTCGTGCAGTTCCGAGACCAGGGCCTGGAGCGGGTCGGGGACTGGATCGGCAGCCGGAACCCGGCCATCTCCGCCAGCACCGAGCTGTGTCCGGCGGCGCACAGGCCGACCTTTTCCGTGTGGATCGTGCCGCGGCTGGTCTTGACCCCGGTGACCTTGTTGCCGTCCTTGAGGAAGCCGGTGACTTCACAGTTCTGGATGATGTCCACGCCGAGCTCATCACACCTACGGGCGAAGGCCCACGCAACGTGATCGTGCTTGGCAATCCCGGCCCGGGGCTGGTACGTGGCGCCCATGACCGGGTAGCGGATGTTGTCGTTGATGTTCAGGATCGGGCAGAGTTCCTTGACCTGGGCCGGGTCCAGCCATTCCGCGTCCACACCGTTGAGCTTGTTCGCCCCACCCGGCGCATGCTCTCGCGCACATCCCCCAGGGTGTGGGCCAGGTTCATGACCCCGCGCTGGCTGAACAGGAAGTCGTATTCGAGTTCCTCCGGCAGGATCTCCCAGAGCTTGAGGGCGGTCTCGTAGATCGCAGCGCTCTCATCCCAGAGATAGTTGGACCGGATGATCGTGGTGTTCCGGGCCATGTTCCCGCCCGCGAGCCAGCCCTTCTCCAGGATCGCGATGTTCGTCATCCCATGGTTCTTCGCCAGGTAATACGCCGTCGCCAGCCCATGCCCGCCGCCGCCGACAATCACCGCGTCGTAGCTCTTCTTCGGATCCGGATTACGCCAGAGAAAATCCGGGTGCTCCGGAAGCTGTTCCGTGCTCATTGTGCTGCTCCAATCAGTTCTGCCTCAGGTCCGGTCATTGCCTCGTCGCTGGCCGGGGCGACCTCAAGGTGCGGATAGAGGGGGAATTTCGCCGCCAACGCGTGGACGCGGCCGCGGAGTCCGGCGGCTGTTTCGGCACTGAGCTCGTTATCCGTGGCCGGTGCGGTCAGGGCCGAGGCGATGATATCCGCCACCTCGGTGAATTCGGCGGCGCCGAAGCCACGCGTGGCCAGGGCCGGCGTGCCAATCCGCAGACCGGAAGAGACCATCGGCGGGCGCGGGTCAAAGGGAACCGCGTTGCGGTTCACGGTGATGCCGATCCGGTGCAGCCGGTCCTCGGCCTGCTGGCCGTCCAGCTCCGAGTGCCGCAGATCCACCAGGACCAGGTGGACATCCGTGCCGCCGTTGACCACGGAAATACCGGCAGCGCCGACGTCGTCCTTCAGCAAACGGGACGCGAGGAGGCCGGCGCCTTCCAAAGTCCGCTGCTGGCGTTCCTTGAACTCCGGAGACGCCGCGATCTTGAACGCCACGGCCTTCGCGGCGATGACGTGTTCCAGCGGGCCGCCCTGCTGGCCCGGGAACACGGCACTGTTGATCTTGCGCGCGTACTCCTCCTTGCTCAGGATCACCCCGCCACGCGGGCCGCCGAGGGTCTTGTGGGTGGTGGTCGTGACGACATCCGCGTACGGGACGGGGTTCGGGTGCAGCCCGGCGGCGACGAGGCCGGCGAAGTGCGCCATGTCCACCATGAGGTACGCGCCCACCAGATCCGCGATGCGCCGGAATTCCGCGAAGTCCAGCTGCCGGGAGTAAGCGGACCAGCCGGCCACGATCATCTTGGGACGGTGCTCCAGGGCCAGGGCCTCAACCTCGGCCATATCGACCAGATGATCATGTTCGCCCACGTGGTACGGGACCACGTTGTAGAGCTTGCCGGAGAAGTTGATACGCATGCCGTGCGTGAGGTGGCCGCCGTGGGCCAGGGACAGCCCCATGATGGTGTCCCCCGGCTCCAGCAGGGCAAACATGGCGGCGGCGTTGGCCTGGGCGCCCGAGTGCGGCTGGACGTTCGCCGCCTCCGCCCCGAACAGGGCCTTGACCCGGTCAATGGCGAGCTGTTCGATCACATCGACATGCTCGCAGCCGCCGTAGTACCGCTTGCCCGGATAGCCTTCGGCGTACTTGTTGGTCAGCACCGACCCCTGCGCCTCCATGACCGACGCCGGAGCGAAATTCTCCGACGCAATCATCTCCAGCGTCCCCTGCTGGCGCTCAAGCTCACGGTCGATGGCCCGGGCGACGTCAGCGTCGACGCCGGCCAGGGATTCATTCAGGGTGCCCGTCATGGCGGCCTCTTTCAATTCAAAAAAACAATGTTTGCGTGCAACAGTGTTGCGTTGATTGCAACTGTAAGACTTGCTAAGCGTGGCGTCAATCACCTTCGACAACTTAGGCGTTGAGAAAAGATCATCTTTTAGTAGTCGGCAAAAGGGCCTTGACTGTGTTCCAGCTCACGCATAGTCTGATGCAACAGCGTTGCGTTCAATGCAACCCCAAATTTTCATTGGTGGACATATGAGTAACGAATCAAACCCAACTGCAGCCGGTAGCTTGCACAGCTTCCCCGCTGCCCCCCATACCGCGGTGTCCGGCGGATCCAACCCGGGCGGAAGCCACGACGTTAGCAAGGACACTCGACGGCGAGTGGTCGCGGCTAGCTTCATCGGCAACTTCGTCGAGTGGTTTGACTACGCCGTGTACGGCTACCTGGCCGTCACCATCGCCGCGGTCTTTTTCCCCGAGTCCGACCCGCAGACCGGGCTCCTGCTGACTTTTGCCCTGTTCGCGATCTCGTTTCTGGTACGGCCGCTCGGCGGCTTTATCTGGGGACACATCGGCGACCGGGTCGGGCGTCGGACGGCCCTGTCACTGTCAATCCTGATCATGTCCGGAGCAACGTTCTGCATCGCCCTGATACCGGGCTACGACACCATCGGCATCTGGGCCCCGATCCTGCTCCTGATCATCCGCGTTGCCCAGGGCTTCTCGGCCTCGGGTGAATACGCTGGCGCATCCGCCTTCCTCGTGGAGTACGCCCCGGCCAACAAGCGCGGCCTGTACGCTGCCGTGGTTCCGGCCAGCACCGCCGCCGGCCTGCTGCTCGGCTCGCTGCTCGCGGGCCTCCTGACCACTCTGCTCAGCGCCGACGCGATGCAGAGCTGGGGCTGGCGCCTGCCGTTCCTGCTCGCAGCCCCGATGGGCCTGATCGGACGCTACATCCGCACCAAACTGGAAGATACCCCCGTATTCCTTGAAATGGCCGCCGAGGGCGAGGCCGCCAAGGCACCCGTGTCCAGTCTGTTCCGGAAACACTGGCGCCGGTTGCTTCTGGCCGTCGGAGCCGTGCTGCTCAACGCCGTCGGCTTCTACGTGATCCTCAGCTACATGCCGACCTACCTGTCATCGGAGCTGGGCCTCGGAGCGACCGAATCCTTCCTGGCCACCACCATCGCGCTGCTGACCTATATCGGATTCATCTTCCTGACCGGCATGCTCTCGGACCGCTACGGCCGCAAGAGGGTGCTCATCGCCGCATCCGTCACCTTCATCGTGCTGACGGTGCCCGCCTTCGCCCTGCTGAACACCGGAAACTTCCTGATCATCGTGCTCGTCCAGATCCTGCTGGGCGCCATGCTCACCCTCAATGACGGGACGCTCCCGAGCTTCCTCGCCGAGATGTTCCCGACCCGCGTGCGCTACAGCGGCTTCGCGGTCAGCTTCAACCTCTCCAACGCGCTCTTCGGCGGCACCGCACCCTTCATGGCCACGCTCCTCATCGCAACCACGGGCAACGACTTGGCTCCAGCCTGGTACCTAGTCGCAGCTGCATTGATCTCCCTGATCGCCGTTGCGCTCTCCCGCGAAACCAGCAAGGAACCCCTGAGCCACGAGTAGCCCAGACCGCCAATCCTTCCTCACCCAATAGAAAAGCACCGCAGAAAGGCATCACAACCATGACTGTCACAACACCCGCAAACGCTTCGTCCATCGCAGAACTGGAGCGCCTGAAAGTCCTGCACAACGGCCAGAAGGAAAAGCTGACCTTTTCCGACGCCGAGTTCGAACGCCGCCTCGGCGGACTCCGCCGGATCATGGCCGAGAAGGACCTCGACGCCGTCGTCCTGACCAGCTACCACTCCATCAAGTACTACTCCGATTTCCTCTTCACCTACTTCGGCCGCTCCTACGCCATGGTGGTCACCAAGGACGACACCGTCACCGTCACCGCCAACATCGACGCCGGCATGCCGTGGCGCCGCAGCTACGGCGACAACGTGGTCTACACCGACTGGCGCCGCGACAACTACATCTTCGCGATCCAGGAAGCGCTCCGGACCCGCGGCATCAACCCGCGCCGGCTCGGCGTCGAAGACGACTCCCTCCCGCTGGACAATCGGAACAAGATCCAGGCCGCCTTCGCGGGCGCCACCCTGGTGGACGTGGCCCAGGCCGCCATGCGCCAGCGGATGATCAAGTCGGCCGAGGAAATCGAAGTCATCAAGCACGGGGCCCGGATTGGCGATCTGGGCGGCGAAGCTATCCGCAACGCCATCACGGCCGGGATCACCGAGTACGAGGTCGCCCTGATCGGCACCGAAGCCATGGTCCACGAAATCGCGCGGACCTTCCCGGACTCTGAAATCCGCGATACCTGGGTTTGGTTCCAGTCCGGAATCAACACCGACGGCGCCCATAACTGGGCCACTACCCGCAAGATCCAGGAACACGACATCCTGTCCCTGAACTGCTTCCCGATGACCTCGGGCTACTACACCGCCCTGGAACGCACCCTGTTCTACGGCGAACCCGACGCCCGGTCCTTGGAGCTGTGGAACATCAACGTGGAAGTCCACAAGCGGGGCCTTGAGCTCATCAAGCCCGGCGCCGTCTGCAAGGACATCGCCGCTGAACTCAACGAGATCTACATCAGCCACGGCCTGCTCGCCAACCGCACGTTCGGCTACGGCCACTCCTTCGGCGTCCTGAGCCACTACTACGGCCGGGAAGCGGGACTCGAGCTCCGCGAGGACATCGACACGGTACTGGAGCCCGGGATGGTCGTGTCCATGGAACCGATGATCACCGTCCTGGACGGCCAGCCCGGCGCGGGCGGCTACCGCGAGCACGACATCCTCGTCGTCGGCGACAACGGGGCCGAGAACATCACGAAGTTCCCGTTCGGTCCCGAGCACAACATCGTGGGCGCCTAAGCGTCCCACACCCCGAAAAAGCGGCGCCACGTCCTACGTGGCGCCGCTTTTCGGCCCTGATACGGAATGATGGTAGCCATTATGAGTCCAGAAGAATCTCGCGACCCCAACGGAAATGGCGACATCAAGGGCGCCTCCGTGATCGTCAACGCCATTGCCGTGCTGCGGACGTTCACCGCCGATGAACCGTTGCTCGGAGTCACCGAGATCGCCAGCCGCGTCGGCCTGCACAAAAGCACCGTCTCCCGGATCCTGGCCACCTTCGAACAGGAACACCTCGTGGAACGCGATCCGGAAACCCGCCGGTTCCGCCTGGGACTCGGCCTGATCGCCGTCGCCGGGCCGCTGCTGGCCGAACTCGAAGAGCGGCGCGTGGCGTACCCGGTGCTGGGCGACCTCACCGAACAAACCGGCGAAACCAGCGCCCTCATGGTCTGGAACGGCACCGAATCAATGTGCGTGGAACAGATCGCCAGCCACCACCAGATCAAGCACACCACCCCGCTCGGAGCGCGCTACCGCGACGCCATGAGCTCCTCCGTGCAGGTCTTCCTCGCTGCCGAACCCGTCGAACGTGTCCGGGAATTGCTGCGGAGCGGTGCCATAAACTTCCGGGGCCTGGATGAGGAAAGCCTTGAGGGCTACGAGATCCGGCTGCGCGACGTGCGGAAGCGGGGCTGGGCAGTCAACTACGGCGAATCCTCCATCGACGAAGTCGGCGTCGCCGCGCCCGTCTACGACCACCGCGGCGACATCGCCGCCGTCGTCCTGGTCGCGGCGCCCCGGTTCCGAGTCTCCCGCGAACGGCTGGAAAACCTCGGCGACGCATGCGCAGCCGCCGCCCGCCGGATCACGCGCCGCCTCGGCGGACGGCCTGCCGAAATCCCGCCGGGAGCCGCGACGGCCTAGGAGTCGCCGCCGGCGTTGCCGGTGGTTCCCGCGGTGACATCCAGCAGTTTGTACCGGTCCATCGCGTAGGCCGGTACGTCGGCGTCGATTTCTCCGCGGTGGGCGAGCATCTGCAGGGAACGGACCACGATGGAGTGGGTGTCGTTCTTGAAGTAGCGGCGTGCGGCGGCGCGGGTGTCGGAGAAGCCGAAGCCGTCGGCTCCGAGGGAGGCGAAGTCGTGCGGGAGGTATTGGCGGATCTGGTCGGGGACGGCCTTCATGTAGTCGGTGACGGCCACGATGGGTCCGGTGGCGTCGGCGAGGGCTTGGGTGACGTACGGGGTCCGGGGTTCCTGGCCGGGGTTGAGGAAGGCCTCTTCCTCGGCGTTCATGGCGTCCCGGCGCAGTTCGGTCCAGGACGTCACGGACCAGACGTCCGCGGCGACGCCCCAGTCCTCGGCGAGGATCCGCTGGGCCTGCAGGGCCCAGGGGACGGACACGCCGGAGGCGAGGATCTGCGTGCGGGGGCCGTCGGTCTTGGCGGGGTTCAGGAGGTAGATGCCCTTGATGATCCCTTCGGTGTCCAGTTCCGCCGGGGCGGCGGGCTGGTTGATGGGTTCGTTGTAGACCGTGAGGTAGTACATGACGTTCCGGGAGGGGTCGTTGTCGGCCGGGCCGGGCCCGTACATCCGGTTCAGTCCGTCCCGGACGATGACGCCCATTTCGTAGCCGTAGGCCGGGTCGTAGGTGAGGACGGCGGGGTTGGTGGAGGCCAGGATCGGGGAGTGCCCGTCGGCGTGCTGGAGGCCTTCCCCGGTCAGGGTGGTCCGGCCGGCGGTCGCGCCGATGATGAACCCGCGGGTCATCTGGTCCGCGGCGGCCCAGAAGGAATCCCCGGTGCGCTGGAACCCGAACATGGAGTAGAAGACGTAGACCGGGATCAGGGGTTCGCCGTGGGTGGCGTAGGCGGTGCCGGCGGCGGTGAACGCCGCGACGGCGCCGGCTTCGTTGATGCCGGGGTGGATCAGCTGGCCCTTGGCGGATTCCTTGTAGGCCAGGACGAGGTCCCGGTCCACGGAGAGGTAGTTCTGCCCGTCGGGGTTGTAGATTTTCGCGGTCGGGAAGAACGCGTCCATCCCGAAGGTCCGGGACTCGTCCGGGACGATCGGCACGATCCGGGACCCGAAGTTCTTATCCCGCATCAGGTCCTTCAGGAGCCGGACGAACGCCATGGTCGTCGCGGCCATCTGCTTACCGGAGCCGCGGTTCGCGAACTCGTAGGCCTTCTCATCGGGCAAGGTGACCTCGGTGTGGGCCGCGCGCCGTTCCGGGACGAACCCGCCGAGCTCGGCCCGGCGCTCCATGAGGTACCGGATTTCCGGGGTGTCCATGCCGGGGTGGTAGTACGGGGGCCGGTAGGGGTCCGCTTCGAGCTGGTCGTCGGTGACCGGGATCCGCAGGTGGTCCCGGAAGGCCTTGAGGTCATCGAGGGTGAGTTTCTTCATCTGGTGCGTGGCGTTGCGGCCCTCGAAGTGGGTGCCGAGCCCGTAACCCTTGACCGTGTGCGCGAGGATGACCGTGGGCTTGCCCTTGAACTCGACCGCGGCCTTGTAGGCGGCGTAGACCTTGTTGTAGTCGTGGCCGCCGCGCTTGAGGTTCCAGATCTCATCATCGGAGAGGTCCTGGACGAGTTCCTTCGTCTGCGGGGACTGGCCGAAGAAGTGCTCGCGGACGAACGCCCCCGATTCGGCCTTGTACGTCTGGTAGTCCCCGTCGACGGTTTCGTTCATGATCTTCACGAGCGAACCGTCCGCGTCCTTGGCCAGGAGGTCATCCCATTCCCGGCCCCAGACGACCTTGATCACGTTCCAGCCCGCGCCGCGGAAGAACGCCTCGAGTTCCTGCATGATCTTCCCGTTGCCCCGGACCGGCCCGTCCAGGCGCTGGAGGTTGCAGTTGATCACGAAGTTGAGGTTATCGAGCTTCTCGTTCGCCGCGAGCTGGAGCAGCCCGCGGGACTCGGGCTCGTCCATTTCCCCGTCGCCCAGGAACGCCCAGACCTGCTGGTCGGCCGTGTCCTTGATCCCGCGGTTATGCAGGTACCGGTTCGACTGGGCCTGGTAGATCGCGTTCATCGGCCCGATCCCCATCGAGACCGTCGGGAATTCCCAGAACTCCGGCATCAGCCGCGGATGCGGATACGAGGAGAGCGCATGGCCTTCCTTGGACTTCTCCTGCCGGAACCCGTCCAGGTCCTCCTCCGAAAGCCGGCCCTCCATAAACGCCCGGGCGTACATCCCCGGGGACGCATGTCCCTGGAAGAAGACCTGGTCCCCGCCGGACGGGTGGTCCTTGCCGCGGAAGAAATGATTGAACCCGACCTCATACAAGGTCGCGGCCCCGGCATAGGTCGAAATATGCCCGCCGACACCGATCTCGGCCCGCTGCGCCCGGTGCACCATGACCGCCGCATTCCACCGCAGCCACGCCCGGTACTTCCGCTCGATCTCCTCATCCCCGGGGAACGGCGCTTCCTGATCCACCGGAATCGTGTTCACATAATCCGTGGTCGTGACCATCGGAACCCCCACGCTCCGGGCCCCGGCCCGCTGCAGCAGGCTGCGCATAATGTACTGGGCACGCTCCGTGCCCTGTTCCTGAATCAACGCATCCAGGGACTCACGCCACTCGGCGGTCTCTTCCGGATCACGATCAGGCAGCTGGTTAGTCAACCCGCTGAGGATATGGGAGCTATCTTCTCCTGCAGCCACGGCAGCCTCGTTTCATCTTTGAATGTCTGGGCCAGTAGTTTTCGTATTATGAGAAAACTTTCTTGCTATTCGAGATTAGCGATCCGGATGCGGGCCGTCAACCAGGACCGGCTGCCTTCCGGCCGCCACCGCGCGCCCGGGCGCTGTCGACGGATTGTGACTGCGTCGGCGGCTCCCCCGGGCTGACAGCCGGACCCGCGGCACCGTAGGCTCCTGCCGGGCGGTCCTGTTGTCCGCCGCCGCCGGAAGGAGACACGTGACCAGCATCCCAGAGCCCAGCGTCAAAGTTGCCGTCGTGACCGGAGCAGGCTCCGGCATCGGCCGGGCCGTTGCCCGGCTTATGCTCGCCGAGGGCTACCGGGTCATCCTCGCCGGGCGCCGCCGGCAGCCATTGCTCGAAACCGCCGGAGACCACCCCCGCGCGCACGCGGTGACCTGCGACGTCACCGTCCCGGACGACGTCGAACGCCTCTTCGCGGAGGCGCTCCAGCGCTGGAGCCGGGTGGATGTCCTGTTCAACAACGCCGGGACCTTCGGGCCGGCCGCCTCGGTGGACGAAATCAGCGTGGCCGACTGGGATGCCACCGTGGCCGTCAACCTGACCGGTTCGATGCTGTGCGCCGCGGCAGCGGTCCGGGCCATGAAGGCCCAGTCGCCGCAGGGCGGCCGGATCATCAACAACGGCTCCATCGCCGCACATTCACCGCGCCCCCGTACCGTGGCTTACACCGTCACCAAACACGCCATGACAGGGCTGACCAAGAGCATCGAACTCGACGGGCGCGGCTTCGGCATCAGCTGCGGGCAGATCGACATCGGCAACACCGCTACGGACATCATGGACACGATCGGGGTCAGCGCCGGAGCCCTCCAGGCGGACGGGAGCCGCAAGGTCGAGCCCACCTTCCCGGTAGAAGACGCGGCCCGTGCAGTGCTGCTGATGGCCGGTATGCCACCCTCGGCCACGGTAGGGTCCCTTGTGATCACGGCGGCAGGCATGCCGTTCATCGGCCGCGGCTAGGACATCCGCCGGACCTTGTGCGGGCGCCCTGCCTGCCGCGGCAGGCAGGGCATCCGCGCATCAGCTGCCGCGGTAGCTGGAGAAAGAGAACGGACTCAGGAGCAGCGGGACGTGATAGTGCGCCTCGTTTCGGTCGACCGTGAAGGTCAGCACGACCTCCGGGAAGAACGTCGGCGTGTCCAAGGCGGCGAAGTACTCCGCCGTGGAGAACTGCAGGCGGTAGGTGCCGGAGTCCAGCACCTCGGGGCCGAGGTCCTTGACCCGCCCGTCGTTATCGGTCCGCGCCGCGGCCAGTTCCGACCAGGCGCCGTCATCCAGCGCCAGCAGGCTGACCGGGACACCGGCGGCCGGCTTGCCCGTGGCGGTATCAAGAATGTGCGTCGTTATGTGGGACATGGTCACTGGCTCATCATTCCTTGGAGTCGATGGATGGCAATCTCGCGCAGCTGCTGCTGCACAATGGGTTCTTCCTCAGCGGCGGAATGGGAGATCCGGACCTGGAGGGCTTCCAGGATTTCTTCCTTGCTGCGGCCTGCGGCACGGATCAGGAATACGCGGCCGAACTTCTCCTCGTAGCTCCGGTTCCCCTCGGCCAGTGCTGCAATGACGGCATCCGAAGCCTCGCCGAGGGCATCCTGTTCACCGCGCGAGAGCTTGGCTTCAGAACTGTCTCCGGCAGCGCGCTCACCGATCCGGGGGTGGTGGGCCAGCGCCGCTTCCACCTCGGCCGCCGTAAACGGAGCGGCCGCACGGCGGGCGCAATCCATCACATCCTCGACCGAGGAGAAGGGACGTTCGTCGGCGATTTGATCCACCCAGCGGGGAATGTCGAGGCACGGGCGCAGCGCTGAGACAATCTCCGGGCGGCTGGCCCCGTTGAAATCCTGGAGCAACATGAATGGTCCTTACTGCTTTGGGGCTGCTATCCACGGCGCAGGACAACACCTCTATGATTTCACATCATGGAATCTTTATTCCGTTATCAACCAGTGAAGCGCACCCAAAATTGCGTGTCAACTATTTCCCCGCCCCGCCCGGGACTGCGCCCGCCCCGGCACTGCGTCCCGGGCGCCGCCACCCCGGAGGCCGCGCCGGCCGAGATGCCAGGCCGCCACGAGAAGGACCAGGACAACGACGGCGGCGCCGGCAGCAGTGCTCCGATCATAGGGCCAGTATCCGGCAAGTCCCAGGAAGGCCGGAAGGGTTGCCGTCACCTGGCTGGTCAGCACGAGCGACCAGCCGATGAACGGCTCGAGGCGCGCGTGCCCCAGTGCCATGCGGGCGAAGAAGAGGGCCCAAAGGAAGGCCCAGCAGAGCCACAGAACGGCCAGGAGCGGATCCGCCGGGAGCCACGCGGCCGCCAGGAGCACCCCGAAGACCGCAACCAGGCCGCTGTACCAGCCCAGCCCCTTGGAGCCCAGCCCGAGGAGCGCATCCAGCCCGGCATACGCGTAGGTCAGCCCGAACAGAAACATCCCCGCCGCAGCCAGCAGCGTTCGGGGATCACCGCCGTCGGCGACACTGACGTAGGCGACACCCAGCGCCAGCTGGGTGGCACCGATCAGCAGGCTGAAGACCGCCGAGTCCCGCACGGGGATGCGGCCCAGCAGCGCCAGGCCGTTGACCAGCAGCGCCGCTCCGGACAGCAGGAGGCATAGATGGGGCATAACGGCTGCTTTCTCTGAAATGCAGGCCGGTCTCATCGGCCATGCTTTCGCATTGCGGAACAGTATTTTTATCTGGCGATATTGTATGCCGCAGGTTCGTGTGGGCGAAGCAGAATTTACACATTTCCACAATGCGAAAGTTTACTCTTCCCTTGTGGAATAACGTGATCCGGGTTACCTTTGAACCGTCCCTCAACGAGGAGGACAGCATCAAGCGATTGGTCAGGACCATGCGGCAGCCCCAGCTCTTCCCGGGACGTACCCGACGACAATCGCCCGTAATGCCGACGCCGTCTGTATGCAGCGGCCCCCGGCATTCCCGTCCTGAATTTCAGGACTGAAGAACACGGCCACAAGCCGACCCTTGAACCTGCAGGCACGTATGCCGTCCCTTTTGTAGACCCCAATTTCTTGTTCCCGAGAGGTCACTCCATGTCACAACTGCCGACCGCGGCTCCGCCCGTCGACGAGAACCCCACACGTCCCGCCGTTGCTTTAGGTGACGTTCCGACCGCCGCCGAGCTCGGTCTCTCGCCGACAAGCGCGCGGCTCTACAACCAGGACCTCGCCCCCACCATGATGAGTGGCCGCCGCTGGAGCGCCTACAACATCTTCACGCTCTGGGCCAACGACGTGCACAGCCTGGGTAACTACGGCTTCGCGATCGGACTCTTCGCCCTTGGCCTCGGAGCCTGGCAGATCCTGCTCGCCCTGGGTGTCGGCGCGGTCCTGCTCTTCCTGCTCCTGACGCTGTCCGGGTTCATGGGCCACAAGACCGGCGTCCCGTTCCCCGTCATGAGCCGCATTGCCTTCGGCATTCACGGCGCCCAGATTCCGGCGCTGATCCGCGGCGGCGTCGCCATCGCGTGGTTCGGCATCCAGACCTACCTGGCCTCGCTGGTCCTCCGCGTCCTGCTGATCGCCCTGGCTCCCGGCCTGGCGGAGCTGGACAAGGACTCCATGCTCGGCCTTTCAACCCTTGGCTGGGCGTCGTTCCTGGCCCTGTGGGTCGTCCAGGTCGTCATCGTCCGGTACGGAATGGACATGATCCGCCACTACGAGGCCTTCGCCGGACCCATCATCCTGATCACCATGACGGCCCTGGCCGTCTGGATGTTCGCCCAGGCCGGCGGCTCCATCGCGCTCTCCACACCGGATGCCCTCACCGGAGGCGCCATGTGGCGGGAAATCTTCGCCGGCGGCGCACTGTGGGTCTCCATCTACGCCACGTTCGTCCTGAACTTCTGCGATTTCACCCGCTCCTCGACCACCCGCAAGTCCATCATCAAGGGCAACTTCTGGGGAATCCCGATCAACATGCTGTTCTTTGGCCTGATCGTCATCGTCATCACCGGAGCCCAGTTCAAGATCAACGGCGTAGTGATCGGCAGCCCCTCCGACATCGTCGAATCGATCCCCAACACCTTCCTGCTGGTGGCCGCTGCGCTGGCGCTGCTGATTCTGACCATCGCGGTGAACCTGATGGCCAACTTCGTCGCCCCGATCTATGCCCTGACCAACCTCATGCCGAAGCGCCTCGATTTCCGCAAGGCCAGCCTGGTCAGTGCCATCATCGGTCTGGTGATCCTGCCCTGGAACCTGTACAACAACCCGGCGGTCATCGTCTACTTCCTGGGCGGCCTCGGCGCGCTCCTCGGCCCGCTCTTCGGCGTCATCATGGCCGACTACTGGCTCATCCGCAAGACCCGCATCAACGTCCCGGAGCTCTACACCGAAGACGATCAGGGCGCCTATTTCTACACCAAGGGCGTCAACATGCGGGCCGTCGCAGCATTTATCCCCGCGGCCATCATTTCGCTCCTGATCGCCTTCATCCCGGCCCTGCAGCCGGTCGCCGCGTTCTCCTGGTTCATCGGTGCCGGTATCGGCGCCCTGGCGTACTTCCTGGTCGCGGACCGCAAGCGGGAGTTCCACGATGTCTCCGGTGAGCCGATCGCCGTGCCCAGCCTGCACTAAACCGCCCCCTCCCGGCCGGTCCGCCCGCTCCGGGCGGACCGGCCACTTCCCGCACCAGACGACCTGAAAGGCACCATGCGCATCCTCGTCGCAAACGTCAACACCACCGCTTCCATGACGGAATCAATTGCCGCGCAGGCCCGCACGGCCGCCGCAGCCGGGACCGAGATCGTCGGCCTCACCCCGCGCTTCGGTGCGGACTCCTGTGAGGGAAACTTCGAAAGCTACCTCGCGGCCATCGCCGTGATGGATGTTGTCCTCGCCTTTCCCGAACCGTTCGACGCCGTGATCCAGGCCGGCTACGGCGAACACGGCAGGGAAGGGCTCCAGGAACTGCTGGACGTGCCCGTTGTCGACATCACCGAAGCGGCCGCCAGCACGGCGATGTTCCTGGGTCACAAGTACTCGGTTGTCACCACCCTGGACCGGACAGTCCCGCTCATCGAGGACCGGCTGAAGCTCGCCGGACTCGACGCCCGCTGCGCCTCGGTGCGCGCCAGCGGCCTGGGCGTCCTTGAACTCGAAGAGTTTCCGGAGCGCGCCGTGGAAGCAATCCTGGACCAGGCCCGGCGGGCCGTGGAAGAGGACAAGGCAGAAGTCATCGTCCTCGGCTGCGGCGGCATGTCCGGACTGGACGAGCAGATCCGCACGCGGCTCGGCGTTCCCGTCGTCGACGGCGTCGCAGCCGCCGTGACGATTGCCGAGTCGCTCGTACGCCTCGGGCTAAGCACGTCCAAAGTCCGGACCTACGCCGCGCCGCGGCCCAAGGTCGTCACCGGATGGCCCTTTACGGTCAATCAAGACACCGGCGTCGCCGCAGCCCCGATCAGCACCAGCTGAAGCAGCACGGGGAGCCGTGGCGTGCGGACAGGCATGGCTCCCCAAGCCATGCCTGTCCGCTTGCGTCAGGACCTCCTAGCGCCTGGAGACCCCGCGGGTCCTGGCCAAAGCGGATATGCCCGCGGTCAGACCCAGCAGCCCTGCTCCCAGACCGGCCCAGCCCAAGGCCGTGGAGCCGGAGTCCTGAATCGCGGGGGAAACAGCCGAAGCGGCTTCAGCATCTGCGACTGCGGGGGTGCCGTGACCGCCGGCCGGAGCGGTGGTCGTAAAGGACGGCGCCGGATGATCGGGTTCCTGTTGGCCGGCAGCTTTCGCCTCGCTCCAGTTCACAACCGTTCCGTCCGAGTACGTTTGGGCTGCCGGCAGCAGCACGGTTGTACCCGCCTCGGGCAGTCGGCCCACTGAGATCGAGAACGTTTGGTACTGCCGCTGGGAAATCTGATGCGCCTCATCGGCCGTCCAGATGACAGAGGCCGGCGCCTTCGTGATCGTTGAGCCGTTGATTGTTACCGGGACTGGCAGATCGGCTTCCAGAACCTCGGCAGTCCAGCCGTCCATCGGTTTGACCGACACGGAAGTGAAGGGCGTTTCGGAGGGAAGGGTGACCTTGAGTTGGGTCGTCTTTGCTGTTTCGGACTCGTTGGGAACCCGGAAGGTCAGTTGTGAGTAGCCGCCTTCGGACGTTGAATCGGGCGAAACGCCCACGTGGGCTGATGCGGTGCCGGCGCCGAGAGCCATCAAACCGGCTGCGGCGGCCAGAACCGAGGTTGTCCTAAAGGAGCGGATAGGTGAATTCTTCATGGTGTTTTTGTCTTTCGCAGGTCGCTGCCGTGGATCGCCGGACAGCGCAAGAATGGGTATGAGGGAAAGTTGGGCTCCGCGCGTCCGCCTGGCCCCCCGCTGGTACCCGGGGTCGATCAGCAAGGGCGCGCTCTAACGGGGCCCGGCGGTCCCCGGCGGCTGTGGAGGCGCGAATTTCGCCACGGCGTAGGAATGAAGACCGGGTCGCGGAAGAGGACGCGCCGACCCGGACGAATGCTCACCGTGGGGCGCAGCCGGAATACCAGCGGACGGAGCCAGGCCGCTAGCTGCCACAACGCGGCCTCGCCCTGGCGCAGGAACCATGCAATAACCAGCACAGCAAGCACGTGGCCCGTCAGCATCATGAACGAATGACCGCCGGCTCCCCCATGTGCGTCAAACTCTGCAAGGCCTGCCGGGCGGCAATGCAGCCCTGAAGATCCTGCCTGATGATGCCAAAGTCCTCCGGAGGCCACGGGTTGACACGTGACCCGCACGGAAAGGGCCGAAAACGCCTCATGCAGGATCAGCTGTCCGGTTCCAAGCATGCACAGGAGCGCCGTGAAGGAGAGCTGGCGGCGCGAAAGCCACGTGACCGGAGCCAACAGGATGGATGCCAGGGCCAGCGTGACCACGGGCATCGGAAGATCGCCGCCGCCAAAAACGTGGCCTGCGACGGCCAACGCCACTACGACGGCCGTGACAACGACGGAGCGGAGTAAATGCAGGGGACTGCGAGGCCGCATTTTGCACTCCTGTTGTTGAAATTCCGGTCCAAATCGGCTGGCTCGCTTCGTGTATGAGGAAAGACCACTCACGATCACAACCTGCCAGGCCCGGGGTTATCCCCCGGGCCTGGCAGGGCAGCGTTCTCGCGTCAGGGCGTGAACACCACAAAGAACTTTCTGATCCGTTCCTGGATTTCCCAAGTGCCCCGCCACCCAAGGGGGAAGATGGCGGCACTTCCGGCTGCCAGGGTGAGCGCCTCACCGTCATCCTCGGTGACCACCATGCGGCCTTCAAGGACATGGATCACTTCACCGCGCTCCAGGAATTCCCACCGCGAGAGGCCTGGTTCGGCTTCCCATACTCCAGACGCGATGCGCGAGTCCTCGCTGGTGAAGGGAACAGACATTCTCACTGGAATCTCGTCGCTTAGCACCTCCGCGTATGGGGGGCCGAGCAAAGATTTGTCCAAGTCCCGCTCGAAAAGCTCGCTGGGCTGGAAGGTTATGCTCATTTGGATGTACCTTTCTGCTGCTACTCGCCGGCACGGCTTCCGGCGGGCTGGTCGGGATGGTCGCCGTTGATTGACTCAGCGATCAACGGCAGTGGCGGCCATAGTCGGACCGGCATGTAGAAAAGGCAGGGTGCCCGGCGGCGCAGATGGGGCCACCAGCCATTGACCGTCTTGAACTTCCACATACGCCTCCGAGCGGCATCCTGGGGAGGCTTCTCCGCATGTCATGTCGACCTGCTGTTCTGGCCGCGTGGGTTGCCCGAGCGGATAACCGTCGGCGCGAAGCGATGATGGCGGTGAGTTTCATTTCTCCTCCTTCGGAAGGTGGACCATGCATCCATCGTCCGGTTATTTGCGCCGGCCGGAAATACCAACTTTGAGTGGTATAAACCACCCTTTTTGATAGCGTCCCCTCCGAGGCGCGCCCCGCGCTATGCTCAAGACCGCTCACTACCCATAAGGGTGGTTTAAACCATCCTGAAATAGCGTTTTGGCTACCGGCAATAGACAGGACGATGAATGGTGAGCGCACCTACCGGAGGAGGAGGAGAAGTGCATTGCCCTCCACGACCGGACCCGCCTATTGGAAAGGCAGCACCATGCTACAAACACCAGAGACCTGTCTTGATACGTGGATGGACCGGGAAGCCCTCGCCGAATCGATGATTCCGGTGATCGGCCGGCTCTACCGCGAAAACAACGTAGTCACCACCATCCACGGCCGGAGCCTGGTCAATAAGTCCACCATGAGCATTTTCAAGGCGCACCGCTTCGCGCGCAGGATCAGCAAGGCCGAATTGCTCCTGGAGGAAACCGCCCCCCTGGTGGACACGCTGGCGCAACTCGAGCTCGGCGCGGCGGCGATCGACATCGCCCTCCTGAACCAGAAGTTCAAGGAAGAGGGCACCAGTGTCACTTTGGAGCAATTCCTTCGTGCCGAGCTCGCCGACGTCGTGGGCAAGCGTGGCGGGGATGACCGGACGAGCACCGACGTCGTGCTCTACGGCTTCGGCCGCATCGGCCGGCTCCTGGCCCGGCTCCTGATCGAAAAGGCCGGCGGCGGCCACGGCCTGCGGCTGCGCGCGATCGTGGTCCGCCGCGGCTCCGACAATGACCTGGCCAAGCGCGCCAGCCTGCTGCGCCGCGACTCCGTCCACGGCCCCTTCGAAGGCACCATCAAGGTGGACCTCGAAAACGACACGATCACGGCCAACGGCGTCCAGGTCCAGGTCATCTACTCGGACAACCCCGCCACCATCGACTACACCGCGTACGGCATCCACGACGCGCTGGTGGTGGACAACACCGGCCGCTGGCGCGACGCCGCGGGCCTCTCCCAGCACCTGCAGAGCAAGGGCATCTCCCGGGTGCTTCTCACCGCCCCGGGCAAGGGCGAGCTGAAGAACATTGTCCACGGCATCAACCACGGCACCATCCTGGACTCGGATGCGATCGTCACCGCGGCCTCCTGCACCACCAACGCCATCACCCCGGTCCTGAAGGCGATCAACGACCGGTTCGGCGTGGTCCACGGGCATGTGGAGACCGTCCACTCCTTCACCAATGACCAGAACCTGATCGATAACTTCCACAAGGGCGACCGCCGCGGCCGCTCCGCCGCTTTGAACATGGTGATCACCGAAACCGGCGCCGCCCAGGCCGTCGCGAAAGCACTGCCCGAACTGCGCGGCAAGCTCACCGGCAGCTCCATCCGCGTCCCCACCCCCGATGTCTCCCTGGCCATCCTGAACCTGAGCCTGGACCACGGCACCACCAAGGACGAAGTCAACGACTACCTGCGCAAGATGTCGCTGCACTCGGACCTGCGCAAGCAGATCGACTACATCGATTCGCCCGAGGTGGTCTCCACCGACTTCGTCGGCTCGCGCCGGGCCGGTATCGTGGACGGGCTCGCCACCATCTCGAACGAGAAGAACCTGGTTCTCTACGTCTGGTATGACAACGAGTTCGGCTACAGCTGCCAGGTGGTCCGCGTTATGGAGGAAATGGCCGGCGTGAAGCGGCCGTCCTTCCCCGCGACGAATGTTGTTGAGGAAGCCATGTCGGTGCTTGCCGCCGTGGGATCGTCCTAGCCTCCATCTTCCGCTATGACGCACGCGGCAGGGAGGGAAAGAACCCGCCCATCATCGGCACGCCCCAGGAATCGAGCAGGAATATGAAAATTGGAATTCTCACCAGCGGCGGCGACTGCCCCGGACTGAACGCGGTCATCCGGGGCGCCGTGCTGAAGGGCATCGCCGTCCACGGCCATGAGTTTGTTGGCTTCCTAGACGGCTGGCGTGGGGTGGTGGAGGGTGATGTCATCAACGTCCCCCGCACCATGGTCCGCGGTATCGCCAAACAGGGCGGCACCATCCTTGGGACCTCACGCACCAATCCGTTTGAGAACGGCGGCGGCCCCGAGGTCATCAAAGCCCACCTGGACCGTCTGGGCATCGACGCCATCATCGCGATCGGCGGGGAGGGAACCTTGGCTGCAGCCAAGCGGCTCACCGACGCCGGCCTGAAAATCGTGGGCGTCCCGAAGACCGTGGACAATGACCTCGATGCCACCGACTACACCTTCGGGTTCGATACGGCTGTGCAAATCGCCACGGAAGCCATCGACAGGCTCCGCACCACCGCGGAATCCCACCACCGGTGCATGATCGCCGAGGTGATGGGCCGCCACGTCGGCTGGATCGCGCTGCACGCCGGCATGGCAGCCGGCGCCCATGCCATCCTCATCCCTGAGCAGAAGGTCAGTATCGAACAGATCACCCAGTGGGTAAAGGAAGCCCACGTGCGGGGACGTGCACCCCTGGTGGTGGTGGCCGAGGGGTTTGTCCCCGAGCACATGGAAACCGCGCACTCCGAACGCGGGCTGGACACCTTCGGCCGTCCTCGCCTGGGCGGCATCGCGGACCGGCTGGCCCCGGAGTTGGAAGCCCGAACCGGCATAGAAACCCGCGCCACCATCCTCGGTCATGTCCAGCGCGGCGGCGTACCGTCAGCCTTCGACCGCGTCCTGGCCACCCGCCTGGGCATGGCAGCCGTCGACGCCGTGGTGGAAGGCCACTGGGGTGCCATGGTGGCGCTGAAGGGAACTGACATTGAGCACGTCGCCTTCCAGGAAGCCCTGGGCCAGCTGAAGACGGTTCCGCAGAATCGCTACGACGAAGCCGCGGTGCTGTTCGGCTGAGCTGCCATCCGGCGCGGGGCAGGGGCCCTAAGCCGCGGTTCGGCCATAGGTCGGGCCCGACTCGGTCGGGGCATTCTCCGGCTTCCGTCAGGACTTCAGCCGGATACGAAGGGCCGCTTCTGCGATGGCGTCCAACGGGACAAGCGTGGGTGATCACCGGCGGGGCTGCTAATGCCCCGCCGGTGATCGCCAGGCTATTCGGCGATCGCGCCGGTGGTCTCGTAGGTGGCGATCTTGCCGATGCGGCGCGCGTGGCGCTCGGCATTGCTGAACGGTTCTGCCAGGAATGCCTCGATCAGTTCGGTGGCTTCGGCGACGGAATGCTGGCGCCCTCCCACTGCCACGACGTTGGCGTTGTTGTGTTCGCGGGCAAGTTTGGCCGTCTCAAGGTTCCAGGCCAGGGCCGCGCGTACGCCTTTGACCTTGTTCGCGGCCATCTGCTCGCCGTTGCCCGAGCCGCCCAGCACTATGCCAAGGGCGTCCACGCCCGCGGCGTGGTCGGCCACAACGGCGGAAGCAGCCTTGATGCAGAATGCCGGGTAGTCATCCTCGGCATCGTAGGCCGCGGGCCCGTGGTCCACCATCTCGTAGCCGTTGGCTGCGAGGGCGGTGATGAGGTGGGAGCTAAGCTCCATGCCGGCATGATCGGTGGCGATGTGAACGCGCATGATGTGGTCCTTCAGGCTGGTTGGTATGCGGTGTTGGGGTGCTGTGATGGGGTGAAGGCGAGCTGGCCGTTCCTGCGCAGTGACTCGATGGCATCCGCCGGTGACGGCTTGCCGTAGACGGCCGATCCGGCCACAAAAACGTTGGCGCCGGCCTCTGCGGCGCGGGTGATGGTTTCTTCCGTGATGCCGCCGTCGACTTGGATGGCGACGTTCACCCCGGAACCTTCGACCGCCGCGCGGGCGCGGCGGATCTTGGGCAGCATGATGTCCAGGAACGCCTGGCCGCCGAAGCCCGGCTCCACCGTCATGATCAAGAGCATGTCCAGTTCTGGAAGCATGTCCAGATATGGCTCCACGGGGGTCGCCGGGCGCAACGCCATGCCTGCCTTTGCCCCGCGTGCACGGAGCTCGCGGGCGAGTTTGATCGGGGCGTCGGACGCCTCGACGTGGAATGTCACCGAGTCCAGGCCGGCATCGGCGAACTGGGGCGCCCAGCGGTCCACATTGGAAATCATCAGGTGGGCATCCAACGGCACGGGGCTGACCTTTTGCAGCCGTTCCACGACGGGCAGGCCGATGGTCAGGTTGGGCACGAAGTGGTTGTCCATGACATCCACGTGCACGGCATCGGCGTTGCTGATGCGCGCCAGCTCGGCCTCGAGGTTGACGAAGTCGGCCGAGAGGATGCTCGGATAGATGCAGCATTTCAGGGGTGAAACGGACATGGTGTCTGCCTTTCGGTAACGATCAAGAGCGTACGGATCAGTGTCAGCGCCACGCCGAAAGGGACACTGCGGTGAGGCCCTCGGCCGGATTTGCGCCGGCGGCTCGTCGATATTGGCGACCAGGCGTGGAGACCCGGGGTCTCCACGCCCCGTCGGGTCAGGCGTTCTGCAGCGCTCCGGCCAGTGCTCCTTCGACGTCGGAGAGGAGTTCTTTCCAGCTCGCGACGAATTTGTCGAGGCCTTCGGATTCGAGGACGGCGACGACGTCGTTGTAGGAGATGCCGAGGCCGTCGAGGGCGTTCAGCGTCGGCCTTGGCCTCGGCGTAGGTGCCGGTGATGGTGTCTCCGGTGACGGTGCCGTGGTCGAAGGTCGCGTCGAGGGTTTTCTCCGGCATGGTGTTCACGACGCCGGGGGCGACGAGCTCGGTGACGTAGAGGGTGTCCGGGTAGGCCGGGTCCTTGACGCCGGTGGAGGCCCAGAGCGGGCGCTGCGGGAGCGCGCCGGCCTCGGCCAGCAGGCCCCAGCGTTCGGTGGAGAAGAGCTCTTCGTAGACCTGGTAGGCCAGGCGGGCGTTGGCGAGGCCGGCCTTGCCCTTGAGGCCGCGGGCTTCGTCGGTGCCGATGCCGTCGAGGCGCTTGTCGATCTCGGCGTCGACGCGGGAGACGAAGAAGGATGCGACCGAGTGGATCCGGGAGAGGTCGTGGCCGTTGTCCTTGGCCTGTTCCAGGCCGGACTGGAACGCGTTGATCACGGCGCGGTAGCGCTCGAGGGAGAAGATCAGGGTCACGTTGACGCTGATGCCCTCGGCCAGGGTCGCGGTGATCGCCTCGAGGCCTTCGAGGGTGGCGGGGATCTTGATCAGGACGTTGTCCTTGTTGACCTTCTTGTACAGGTGCTTGGCTTCGGCGATGGTCCCGGCGGTGTCCCAGGCCAGGCGGGGGTCGACCTCGATCGAGACCCGGCCGTCGACGCCGCTGGTCGCGGCGGCGATCGGGGCGAACAGGTCGCAGGCGTCCGCGACGTCGGTGGTGGTGATCTCGAAGACGGTCTCTTCGACGCTGGCGCCGGCCGCGGCAAGTTCGGTGATCTTGGCGTCGTAGTCAGTGCCGGAAGTGATCGCAGCCTGGAAGATCGACGGGTTCGTGGTGACGCCGACGACGCTCTTTTGGTCGATGAGCTTCTGCAGGCTGCCGCTGGAGAGCCGTTCGCGGGAGAGGTCGTCGAGCCAGATCGAAACGCCGGCGTCGGAGAGCTGTGCGGTGGGTGTTGCATTGGTCATGGCTTCTGCTTCTTCCTCGAAAAATGATGACGGTTTGTGCCGGCGCCGCGGGACGCCCGGAGGCAGTCCCGCGGCGCCGGCGGCAGGTGAGAGCTAGTTGGCTGCGGCTGCGAGGGAGTCCTTGGCGGCGGCGGCAACAGCCTCGGCGGTGATGCCGAACTCCTGGAACAGGCGCTTGTAATCAGCCGATGCGCCGTAGTGTTCGAGTGAGATCGAGCGGCCGGCGTCGCCGACGAATTCCTTCCAGCCCAGTGCCAGGCCGGCCTCGACCGAGACGCGGGCCTTGACGGTCGCGGGCAGCACGGACTCCCGGTAGGCCGGCGTCCTGCTTGGTGAACCACTCCACACACGGCATGGAGACAACGCGGGTGGCGATGCCGTCGGCCTGGAGTGCCTCGCGGGCCTGGACGGCCAACTGCACCTCGGAGCCGGTAGCGATCAGCAGCACCTGGGCGGGTACGGTAGCGCCGTCCCTCGATGCCTCGGCCAGCACGTAACCGCCCCTGGCCACACCCGCCGGGGAAGCGAACGTGTCACCCTGCGCTGCGCCGTTACCGCGGGCGAAGGTGGGCACGTTCTGGCGGGTCAGCACGATCCCGGCCGGGTTCTCGTGGTTCTCCAGCATGGTCTTCCACGCTATGCCCACCTCGTTCGCGTCGCCGGGACGGACCACGTCCAGGCCCACAATGGCACGCAGCGTGGAGAGCTGCTCCACCGGCTGGTGGGTGGGCCCGTCCTCGCCCAGGCCGATCGAGTCGTGGGACCACACGTAGATGGACGGGACACCCATCAGGGCAGAGAGACGGATGGCCGGGCGCTGGTAGTCGGAGAAGATCAGGAACGTGCCCGAGAACGCCCGGGTCGGCCCGTGCAGGGAGATGCCGTTCACGATCGAGGCTGCGGCGTGCTCGCGGATGCCGAAGTGCAGCACCCGCCCGTACGGGTTGCCCTTCCACGTGTCGGTGGAGCGCGAGGCCGGGATGAACGACGGCGAGCCCTCGATGGTGGTGTTGTTGGACTCGGCCAGGTCGGCGGAGCCGCCCCAGAGTTCGGGCATGACCGGGCCGATCGCGTTCAGGACCTTGCCGGAGGCGGCGCGGGTGGAGACGTCCTTGCCGGCTTCGAAGACCGGCAGTACGGCGCCGAATCCGGTGGGAAGCTTTTTGGCTTCGATCCGCTCCAACAGGGCAGCGCCCTCGGGGTTGGCCTGCTGCCATGCCTCGAACGCGGAATCCCATTGGCTGCGGGCCGCAGCGCCGCGGTCAACCACGGAGCGGGCGTGGGCCAGGACATCCTGGTCCACCTCGAAGGACTTTTCCGGGTCGAAGCCGAGGACTTCCTTGAGGCCGGCCACTTCGTCGGCACCGAGGGCTGAACCGTGGATCTTGCCGGTGTTCTGCTTCTTCGGCGCCGGGTAGCCGATGATGGTGCGCAGCGAGATGATGGACGGCTTGGACGTCTCGGCCTTCGCGGCGAGCAGGGCGGAGTAGAGCTCCTGGACGTCTTCGACGTATTCGCCCGTTTCGGTCCAGTCCACGCGCTGGGTGTGCCAGCCGTAGGCCTCATAACGCTTGAGGACATCCTCGGTGAAGGAGATGTCGGTGTCGTCCTCGATCGAAATGTGGTTCTCGTCGTACACCACCACGAGGTTGCCCAGTTCCTGGTGCCCGGCCAGGGAGGAAGCCTCCGAGGTCACGCCTTCCTGGATGTCGCCGTCGGAAGCGATGACCCAGATGGTGTGGTCAAACGGGGACGTGCCCTCGGCAGCGTCGGCGTCGAACAGGCCGCGCATGCGGCGCTGCGAGTAAGCAAAGCCCACGGAGGAGGCCAGGCCCTGACCCAGCGGGCCGGTGGTGATCTCCACCCCGGGGGTGTGCTTGTATTCCGGGTGTCCCGGAGTCAGCGAACCCCACGTCCGCAGTGCCTGCAGGTCCTTCAGTTCCAGGCCGTAACCGGAGAGGAAGAGCTGGATGTACAGCGTCAGCGAGGAGTGTCCGGGGGAGAGAATAAACCGGTCACGGCCCAACCAGTCCGGGTTCGCCGGATCGTGCCGCATCAGCTTCTGGAAGAGAAGGTAGGCGGCCGGGGCCAGGCTCATGGCCGTGCCCGGGTGCCCGTTGCCGACCTTCTCCACCGCATCCGCGGCCAGCACCCGGGCAGTGTCCACGGCGCGCTGGTCCTCGGCTGTCCAGGTGAATGTTGCTGTTTCAGGATTTAACAAGGTACGCGTCGCATTGGCTGTCGGATTCACGATATCCCCTTCGATTCGGTCATCGGCCTGAGTCGGCCGCACGGGAGCTTTCTGGTTGCTATCCATGATTGCGAAACAAACGGGTAGGAGTAACACTGTTTTCTGACGGTTTTGACTACACTTTAGGATTGGGTGGAGGTTTCCGCCCCGACAGCCCTCAAGGAATTCACTATGACTTATACAGAATTGCCCTGGCCGCTACTGCAAACCATCGCCGCGTTGGCCGATGCCCCGCTGGACCAGATAGCGGCGCGGCTGCGTGATGCCACACTCCCCCACCTGAAAAGTAGCGCTCTGGTAATTTTTACTGAGGACTGTACGGGGCGTCCACAGAAGAAGGCGGGTGCGGACGAGATTACGTCCCGGGTCTCGATCGCCGAGCTGGATACGCTTCGCGCTTCCCTCTCGGATGAGACTCCTTGGTTCGGGGAAGCAGAACTCGCCGGCCGGTCCCGGCCCGTGCTGGCCCTGAAGCACGCCTCCAGCCACGCCCTCCTTGTCCTCACCGATCCCGAACCGGCCGAGCGGGCCGACCCGGGGCGCAGTGCCGGGTTGGACCTGGTGAAGTATTTGTGGAGCATCGCTGCCCGGCGGATCCAGGAGAAGGTGGCTGATGCGCCGCCGTCCTACCTGCTGGAATCGCGGGCGGCCTCTGCTGAACGCATCCGGGTGACGGCGGAACTGACCGATTTGCACTCGACGACCCTTGAGACGCTCATGGCAGCCCTGCGAGCATCCTCCCTGGACGATGCGGCTGCCCGCTCGACCGTCATCGACCTCACCGGCAAGGCCTTGATCCGGCTCCGCACCCTCAGCGACCGCACCACGGATCTGGTGGAAGAGCCAGTCGCCAAAGCCTTCGAACGGCTCCGGGAGGACCTGCGGCCGCTCACGGGATTCAGCGGCATTGAGGTCCAGTTCATTGAACCGCCGCTGAACGGAAGGGCCCTCCCTGGCGAAGTTGCCCACGCGGCACGGGCGATCGTTCGCGGGCTTGTACTGGCCATGATGGAACAAACCGATATCAGCAGAATCCGGACGCAGTGGGACTGCGATGGGGAGAACCTGCTGATCAACGTCCGCGACGACGGCGGCGGTGCGCTCACCGCCGATACGCCCAGCATCAGCGGCCTGAAACGCCGGGTCCAGGCGCTCAGCGGACACCTGCGGATGGATGTGATGGCAGGCTGGGGTGCAGACATTCTGGTCTCCCTCCCGCTGGATCTGCAGGCACGCCCCGCTGCGGATGTCGCCGGGTGGAACCTTGCTGCACGGGAACTCGAAGTGCTCCAGCACCTAGCCGCCGGTCACCGCAACCGCATCATCGCCTCACGAATGGGCATCAGCGAGAACACGGTTAAGTTCCATGTGCGGAACCTGTTCCGGAAGCTCGAGGTCGGCTCACGCACCGAAGCCATCGCCCTGGCACACAGCCACGGACTCCGCTGACGGGATGCCGACCTGACGGCGGCGCGTTAGCTGGTGCCCCTAGACGAGTATCAGTGACAAACGATCGCGGCTGGTTCCCGGCTCCGAGGCAGCACTCAACGTCCCGCGCCCTTCTTGGTGCGCTCTGAACACTTCCGAGACTGCGGATAGTGTCGCCGAATACTTCGTCGGGGTCGAGGCGGCGGAGTTCTTCGGCGAGGCAGTCTTTGAGGCTGCGGCGGGGCAGGGAGATCCGTTGGGCGGGTTGGCCTGGTTGGGTGAGTTCCGCGATGGTCTGGCCGGGGCGGAGGAGTTGGATGTCGCCGCTGCGCCGGCGGAACCGGACCCGGCGGATGCCGGTTCCGGCGGGGTCCGCGACGATGGTGACGGGGACGTCCAGGGCCAGGGTGAGCCAGGCCGCGAGGAGGACGGTGCTGGCGGAGTCGGAGGCCCCTTCGACTTCGACGGCCGTGACGGGGGAGTCGTCGGCCTGGTCCAGGACGGCGGCGAGCTGGATCCGCCAGTTCGTCAGCCGGGTCCAGGCGAGGTCGGTGTCGCCGGCCTGGTAGGTGCGCCGGATGTTCTCCAGGGCCGCGAGGGGGTCGGTTTCGTTTCCGGAATCGGTGATCCGGCGGTGCGCGATGCGTCCGACGGAGGTTTCCCCGGCGTTGCGGGGGGATCCGTGCGGCCACCAGGCCACGATCGGGGCGTCGGGCAGGAGCAGGGCCGCGACGAGGGATTCGCTTTCCCGGGCGAGTTCACCGTAGCCGCGGAGCACGATCACTTCGGAGGCCCCGGCGTCCCCGCCGACCCGGATCTGCGCATCCAGCCGGGTCGGGGCCTGGGCTCCGGCGTCGGCGAGGACGATGATCCGGCAGGGGTGTTCGCGGCTGGCTTCGTTCGCGGCCTCGATGGCGTCTTCTTCGAGTCCGGACCGGGTCACGACCACCAGGGTCAGGACCCGGCCCAGGGCGATCACGCCGCCGGCCTCGCGCAGGGCCATGATTTTCTTGGAAATCTTCGAGGTGGTGGTATCGGGAAGATCTACGATCATGGCCTTCTCCAGGTTCGTCCGTCGCGGGCAAGGAGTTCATCGGCGGAGCCCGGACCCCAGCTCCCGGGTGCGTAGGGTTCGGGTTGTTCATCCAGGGACGCCCAGTAGTCCTCGAACGGGTCCAGGATCTTCCAGGACAGTTCGACCTCGGCGTGCCGGGGGAACAGGGGAGGTTCGCCCAGGAGCACGTCCAGGATCAGCCGTTCGTAGGCCTCGGGGCTGGATTCGGTGAAGGAATGCCCGTAGCCGAAGTCCATCGTGACGTCCCGGACTTCCATCTGCGTGCCCGGGACCTTGGAGCCGAACCGGATCGTGGCGCCCTCGTCCGGCTGGACCCGGATCACGACGGCGTTCTGGCCGAAGTCATCCTCCCCGTGGTCGGTGAAGAGCAGGTTCGGGGCGCGTTTGAAGACCACGGCGATTTCCGTCACCCGCCGGCCCAGGCGTTTGCCGGCCCGGAGGTAGAACGGGACCCCGGACCAGCGCCGGGTGTTGATATCGACCCGGATCGCGGCGAACGTCTCGGTCTTCGAATCGGCCGGGATCCCGTCCTCCTCGAGGTAGCCCAGGACGTCCTCCCCGCCCTGCCAGCCGCCGGTGAACTGTCCCCGGGCCGAGTGGGTCGAGAGGTCCTCCGGGAGCCGGACCGCGGCCAGGACCTTTTCCTTCTCCGCCCGCAGGTCATCGGCGTTGAAGGAAATCGGCTCCTCCATCGCGGTCAGCGCCAGGAGCTGGAGCAGGTGGTTCTGGATCACGTCCCGGGCCGCACCGACCCCGTCGTAATACCCGGCCCGGCCGCCGGTGCCGATGTCCTCGGCCATCGTGATCTGGACGTGGTCCACGTAATTCGCGTTCCAGAGCGGCTCGAAGAGCTGGTTCGCGAAGCGCAGCGCCAGGATGTTCTGGACCGTCTCCTTCCCCAGGTAATGATCAATCCGGAACACCGCGTCCTGCGGGAAGACCGATTCGACAATCTCATTCAGCTGCCGGGCCGAGGCCAGGTCATGGCCGAAGGGCTTCTCGATCACGACCCGGCGCCACTTCTCCCCCTCGGCCTGCGCCAGGCCGTGCTTGGAGAGCTGACGGCAGACCAGTTCAAAGGCCTTCGGCGGGACCGAGAGGTAAAACGCGTGGTTCCCGCGCGTGCCGCGGACCTCATCGAGCTCATCGATCGTCGTCGCCCAGCCGCTTGAACGCCTCATCGTCATCGAACTCGCCCTGGACAAAACGGATCCCTTCCGAGAGCTGGTCCCAGACCGCCTCATCAAAGGGCGTCCGGGCATAAGCCCGCACCGATTCCTTCACCTCCGCGGCGAAATCCTCGTTGTCCCACTCCCGCCGGGCAAACCCGACCAACGCGAAACTCGGCGGCAACAACCCCCGGTTGGACAGGTCATAGACCGCCGGCATCAGCTTCTTCCGGGCAAGATCACCCGTCACCCCGAAAAGGACAAGCGAGGACGGACCGGCAATACGATTCAAACGACGATCCCGCGGATCCCGCAACGGATTACGCCGGGACTTCACGCCCGAATCAACGTGATTAACTGACATTGTTGCTTCTAACTTTCGGCGAGGCCGGGTGGTCGTCACGTGACGGTCAGGAAAGTAGCTGCTCGTGGGTCTCCCCGAAGGGAACCGAGTCGCTGAGCGCGAGCGTGTACCGGCGGGGATCGTGGCGGGTGACGAGGATGCCGGCGAACCGTTGGGGCATCTGCCGCAGCACGGCCTCGGCGTCGTCGAGCAACTCGTGGAGCCGACCAGGGTCGGCAACGAGGATTTCCAAATGCCCGGCAGTCTGACTTTGCATAATGAACAGCGTCCTTCCCAGGGATCAGGGTCCCCGACTGCGCCGACCCCGCATCCCAGGAGTCTGCTATCTCTAAGATCGAATACAAGGTGACAAGCTTCCAGGCGGCAAGTGCTGCCCACTGAAGGTGGCGTCCCGCAGCCGCGAGGCTGCGGGACGCCACCTCCACTCGATCGACTAGACGATGGCTGCGCGGAGTTCCTTGGCTGCCAGGGCCGGGTCGGCTGCGCTGTAGATGCCACCGCCGACGACGGCGACGTCTGCACCGGCGCGCTGGACGGCTTCGATGGTGCGCAGGTTCACGCCGCCTGCCACGGAGAAGGGCACGCGGGCTTCTTCTCCGGCGCTGAGCAGCCCGTTCAGGTCGTAACCGGGCAGGGCCTGCTCGTCCAGACCGGCGTGCATCTCTACGAACTTGGCTCCCATTGCGCGGGCTTCCTTGGCGCGGGTCACTTTGTCGGCCACGCCGATGAGGTCAACGACGACGCCCTTGTTGTGGGCCTTGGCTGCTTTGACGGCGCCGGCGATAGTGGAGTCGTCAGCTGTCCCGAGCACGGAGACCAGATCGGCGCCTGCCTTGAAAGCGATGTCGGCTTCAAGTTCGCCGGCGTCCATGGTCTTCATGTCAGCAAAAACGATCTTATCCGGGTGCGCCGCCTTGACGGCAGTGACGGCCGAGAGTCCGGCGGCTTTGATCAAGGGGGTGCCGAGCTCGATGATATCGACGTACTCGGCTACCTTGCCGGCCAGTTCGAGGGCGTCTTCGACCGTGAGGAGGTCCATGGCTACCTGGAGTTTCATGATGTTATTTCCTTCTGTAGGGAACTGCGGTGGGTGTGGAAAAGTGGAAGTCTCGGTTATTCGAGGTTGGCGTGCCTGAGCCAGAGCTGTTCGGCCGGTTCATCGGCGTTTTCCCACAGCGACTGGAAGAGGGCCTCGGTGGCCAGGAAAAGTACCTGTTCAAACAGGGAACCGGAATACTGCCGGGATAGGCTGGAGCCGTGATCGGTCTTCTGCGCGGCCGGGATGATCACCAGCGCGTCGGCAAGTCCAGCGAGCGGTGAATCCGGGTTGGTGGTGAACGCGGCAATACGCGCCCCGGCCTTCGCCGCTGTTTCCGCTGACTTGACCACTCCGGAGGTCGTCCCCGATCCGGAGGCGACAAGAAGCAGGTCCCCGGAAGTGATAGCGGGGGTGGTGGTGTCACCGGCGATGTGGACATTCAGGCCCAGATGCATGAGCCTCATGGCGGCCATGCGCAGGACCAGGCCGCTTCGGCCGGCGCCGGCGACGAAAACCCGGCCGGTCTGGCCGAGGTGGCCGGCCAGGCCGGCCATCTCCTGCTCGTCGATTTTGGCTGCCGTGTCGGCGATCTCGTCCCTGACGAGGGACATGTTGCGGACAATGTCATCTGTGGAGCTGTACACGGTGCGCGTGGCGTCTGCTGTCGGATTCACGATCTCTCCCTTCAATTCGGCCACCGGCCGTTGTGGCCGAATGGGTGCTTTCTGGTTGAGATCCATAATCCCGAAGTAAACGGGCAGGGGTAACACTGTTTTCTGACGGTTTTACCTACCCTTTAGGATTGGTTAAGCGCGCAGACGGCCAATCCACCGCCGCGATACGGCGAAGTTGAGGGCGCAGTCGCAGCTGAAGTTTGCGGAATTAGACCGAAAAGTCTCGGTAAAGCACCGAAAGTCCCCAATGTCCTTCGCAAGCTGACTAATATGGACAAGAACCGTTGCCCATCATTGGAGCGCAGACCCTTGGCCCCGCCAACTTCATTCCAGTCGCAGATATACCGGTCGTTGCCGGAAATCGAGAGGGCCGATGCGATTGTCGCCAGAATTTCCAAGGCCATCGCCCTCGGGCTGCTCAAAGTCGGGGAACGCCTGCCTCCTGAGGCGGCGCTCTCGGACATGTTCGGGGTCGGCGGCGCGACACTCCGCGAGGCTCTGGCGGAGCTCCGCGATCAGGGCGTCGTCGAGACCCGCAGAGGTCGAAGCGGGGGGTCCTTTGTCATCAACCAGCCCCCAACCCAACTCGACACCATCCGGGAATGGTTTCTCACGACGTCCATTTCGGAAATACGCGACCTCGGAGACGAACATTCCGCCATAGCGGCCGAGACCGTCCGTTTGGCCTGTGAGCGTGCCGAAGCCCACGATTTCGACCGGCTGCAGGAACTTGCGCGGGCATTGGTTCTTGCCACGACCCCGGAAGTGCGAGCACCCGCGGACAGCCGCTTCCACATCGAATTGGCAGTATCCGCGCAGTCACCGAGGCTTGCCAACGCCGAAATCCGGCTGCAGCAAGAAACTGTTCAGCAACTATGGACCCCCTTAGCCGGAGCATTCGACCCGGAGGCGGCAACCGCTGAGCACTTGGAGCTGGTCCGGGCGGTGTCCCAGGACGAACCCGAAAGAGCCCAGAAACTGGTACGGGAGCACATCAAAAAGAACATCTTCCACCTGATCGACACGAAACTCACCCTGAGTTACGCCGCGTCGGTTCAGAATGGCATATGACCGGTCGCCGTAGCATTTGACCCGAAGCGCTAACCGCTGAAGACTTGGAACCGACCCGGGGATGAGACCCGGGACCGGCCCGAGAAGACCATAAACTCTCACCTCTAGTTACGCCGCATCAAGTCAGGATGGTCAATGAAGACCGACAATGAAGTCGCATATGCTGCCGACGCCATCGCTTCGTGGGTTGACGGAGTCTCCACCGGGATCAGGGGACTCTCCAGGACTGTTGCCTCGCTGGTTGAACAAAATCTCGCGGGCAAGACCCAAATCGATGAGGTGGCGCTGGCCGGATTGGACGAAGTCGCACAGGATTTCCTGGCAAACAACGCGTTCGCGGTCGGCGCCGGGACGTTCTTCGCCTCGGACTTCGTTGAGCAGGGCGGCCGAGGCCTGGAATGGTGGTTCCGCAAGAACTCCGGTGCCATGGAAAGGCTTGACGCTGACCGCACTCCGGGCAGCCATCGGTACTACGACTATGAAAAGTTGCCGTTCTTCTCGACTGCCGCTTCCACAGGTGAGCAGACGCTCTGGGGTCCGTATGTGGACTATCTCGGCTTCGAAGACTACGTCCTGACATTCGCGGCACCGTTTTGCGTCCATGGAAAATTTGCGGGAGTGGCGGGATGTGACATTCGGATCAAGGACCTTGAACCCCTCCTTATGCCAAATCTCCGCGCCGTCACCGGGGATGCCGCCCTCATCAATGCCAGCAATCGCGTCATTCTCGGAAACTCCGGAAAGTACCTGGTGGGCGAGCGGATCAAATCCGAGGCTCCCACCCAGCATCGAATGTCTCTGGGTGTCCCCCACCTGGGGCTTTCGCTGATCCACAACGCGTAACCCCCAAACCTCTGAAAGCAGGCGGAGGATCCCTGCCGAAGTCCGCGCCTGGGTGAATCATTGAGCCGCCAGGACTCGACCGAGGGCTCGTGCATCGTCAGCTCTTTTGAGGCATGGCCGGCCGCCCGGAGAACACGCCCCGGGCGATGAGTCCGTCGGACAACGCGAACTGCCCTTCGCGCGCTCCATCACGTGCCAGGATTGACGCGCACTCACACCATCCCACAAAAATCCCTACCAAATGGGTGGTTAAAACCACCCTAAATCATCGTTTCATGCTGCCCCAAATGGCCGGAAGATGAGTGACACCGGGCCGAATCAGGCGCTCATTGCCTGCAATTGGTAGCCGGCGACTCAAATCATTAAAAGCTCTTGGATTTCAGCTTTAAGCCTGTAACCTCTGAAGTGATCTGTTTCACACGGCATGCCGGAACAGTCAGAAGTCCTTCTGACCCAGGAAGCGCTTCTCCGACACGAGTACACCGTCGTCCCCCATGCCACCACCAGTGCATTCCGGACCGCGCCTACCTCCACAGAACCGGTGAAGCGCACCGTCAGGCTCCGCGTCTTGGCCACCCTGATCCTAGAATCTCCATCTTTGGCGAATCAGCTCAGGACGCCCAACGACCCCGACAACGAAGTTTTAGGGAGATGTTATGAGTGAAAATCGTTTAGATGAAGGCGACCACCTGAAAAGATCGATCAACTGGAAGCAGGGAATGGCCATCGCGCTGGGCGTGCCGTTGCTGATCCTGCCATCCCTGGGCTACCTGCCGCTGTACATGTCTGCCGCAGCGATCCTCATCTGGGGACTATCGGTCATCCAGGGCTTCATGCAGAATGCCGCGTACGCCGAAATGGCCACAACCTTTCCCAAGGCCTCCGGCCTGCCCGGTTTTGCGCAGCACGTATTTCGCACCGAAAACTACAAAGGCAAGTACGACAAGGGCAAACTGATCGGCGGTTTCACCGCCTGGAGCTACTGGTTTGGCTGGAGCCCGATCCTGGCGATCTTCGCCATCATGGTCGGCGGATACCTGCACGGGCTGTTTCCGGTGCTGGGCGAGACATTCACCGAGTATCAGCTCGCATTGATCTCAGGTCTGGTGATTTTCACCGGGGTATTCGCGGTCAACTGGTTCGGCCTCAAGGACGGCGCCATCCTGGGCTACATCCTGGCGGCTTTTTCCCTGATACCGCTCGTCGTCCTGACCGTGGCGCCCTTTGCGACCGGGAAAGGTACAGCTGGCCAACATCACCGGCCAATGGCTGCCGGCCGACTGGGCTTGGGATATGCACCATATCCTGATTCTTTTCGGGGTCTTTGCGATCGCACAGTGGAGTGCCTGTGCCTGGGAAACGGCAGCCATCTACGGCCCTGAGTACAAAAACCCGTCCAAAGACGTCCCCAAAGCGCTGCTCGCCTGCGGCATCATCTGCTTCCTCCTGTTCGTCATGGTGCAAACCGCTGTGATCGGCGTGCTCGGTGTTGATGGTGTGCTGGCCGAGCCCGTATCGCCCCTGATTCCGGTCGCCCAGGCCGTCTTTGGCCAGGCCGGTGCCATGATCGCGATCATCATGTTGATCTTCGCCATGATGCTGATCATCCAAACGGCCTACCTGGGGTCGTCCCGGGCCATGCACTCCATGTCGACGGAAGGCAACCTCCCCAAGGTCTTCGGCAAAACAAACCGCCACGGGACTCCGTTTGTTGCCATGATCGTCATCGGAGTCTTCAACCTGGTCCTCATATCCATGGGAAACGCCGCAGCAATCCTTGCGGCGTCGGCGATTGGTTACACCTGCGCCAACGGCATCAGCCTGTTTGCCTATGTAAAAGCCAAGAAACACCCGGCCTTCGCTAATCTGGAACGGCCTTTCAAGGCCCCCAAGGGCTGGAAAAACGTTGCCATGACCTTTGGCCTGTTCAACGTGCCCCTGTGCCTGGTCGGCGTGGTTTACCTGAACAGCCTGGAGATCGGCTGGACCTCGACCTGGGTCGGCTTCATCGTACTCTCGCTCTATCTGCCCATCTGGTGGTATTCCCAGCACGAATCGAGCCGCTCCAAGAATCAGCCGACTTCGGCCCTTCCCGAGAATCAGGATGCCGAAGATGACGAACGGCTTGCACCCTCGATGAGGTAACCCCGCGGAGATGGGTGGCAGGACGGCTATAGGGCGTCCTGCATCCCATCTCTGCGTCCGGGCACTAGGGCGACCACGGAATTTCTGCAGGCGGCGGCCGGTGCCGGACGCCCGAGGGCAAAGATTCAGAGAAAGGCCATCATGACCATCTCGCACAGCGTCCGGCCAGACTCCATCATGTTCCAGGGCGACATACTTCCGTCCCGAGGACCCGTCTTTACCCCGGTGATCTTTTGCTAGAACCGCTAGCCCTGAGCCTCATTGAACTAGGGGCTGTTGTCTTCTGCCTCGGGCTGTTGGCCCGGCTGGCCGGGAGGATCGGAATGTCGCCCATTCCGCTCTACCTTCTGGGCGGCCTTGCCTTCGGCACGGGCGGGATTGTTGAGTTCGAAGGCATGAAGCCGTTCGCGCACCTCTCTGGCGAGATCGGCGTCATCCTGCTGCTCTTGATGCTCGGACTGGAGTACACGGCGTCCGAACTTTTCACCGGGCTGCGCAGATCGTGGCAGGCCGGTGTCCTTGACCTCATCCTGAACTTCCTCCCAGGGGCAGCATTTGCCCTTTTCCTGGGCTGGGGGCCCGTGGGTGCCATGGTCATGGGCGGCGTCACGTATATCTCCTCCTCGGGCATAGCGGCGAAAGTAATCACAGATTCGGGCCGGCTCGGCAACCGGGAAACCCGGGTAGTGATCTCCATCCTGGTGTTCGAAGACCTGACCATGGCTGTATATCTACCTGTGCTTACCACCATCCTTTCCGGCGTCAGTTTCCTCGGCGGGCTCACCACGGTGGGCATCGCTCTGGCTGTGGTGAGCCTGGTCCTTGTGGTGGCGCTGCGCCACGGACACCATGTCTCAAAGGCCGTCCACAGCGAGAACTCAGAGGTATTCCTCCTGAACGTCCTGGGAACGGCCCTGCTCGTGGCAGGCATCGCGTCGGCCATGCAGGTGTCAGCGGCCGTGGGGGCTTTCCTGCTCGGCATTGCGATCTCCGGAGCCACATCGCACAATGCCACGCGTATCCTGGCGCCACTGCGGGACCTTTTTGCCGCGATCTTCTTTGTGGCGTTCGGGCTGAACACGGATCCGGCTTCCATTCCGCCAGTGCTTGGCTGGGCACTCCTCCTCGCCCTTGTTACAGCGGCCAGCAAAATGGCCACCGGGATCTGGGCCGCGAAGCGTGTGGGCATTGCCCGTCCTGGCCAACTCCGGGCCGGAGCGACACTAATAGCCCGCGGGGAATTCTCGATCGTCATTGCCGGATTGGCAGTGGCATCCGGCGCCGTCACAAAGGAGCTGGCGGCCATGGCTGCTGCCTATGTGCTGGTCATGGCCGTGGTGGGCCCGCTGGCCGCCCGCTACGTTGAACCACTCGTGGAACGCATACTCCCGCCGGAAGGCGTCACCACACTCCGGCGGTGAAGGGCGCACTAGCCCGTTAGCCAAAAAGAAGCACGACTGAGGGATTAACGACCGGCCAATATCCGCGATTTCCGCCGGCACAGCTACTCCCCGCCAGCGCCCTGACCTTCCAGGGCTGCCATTCCGGCATTTCCCGCCTCAACCGCGAGGGAGAGAACTATCTCAAGCTCAAGCGGAATAATTTTAAAAAAGACTGGACTAGATGAATTAGTTCGCGTAGCTTTGCAAGTGGGACGGAAATACGTGACCGGCATCACACCAGCAAGACTCGAAGTAGAGCACGTTGGTCCTTCAGAAGCGAAGATTCCGGGTACAGGCGTCCTTCCGAAACCCGATTCCCCGCGGTCCTGCACCGCTCTTCAGCGCAGTTGCCTATCCATCTCGGATGAACATTTCTGCCGAATCTTTCACCACCCTATTCACAGGAGAGATCATGGAAACCACCCTCATCGGAACACTGAGCAAAGCCGGAGCCATCCACAAGGTCGAAGGCGGTTATCTTGGCCTGCCGAAGATGAACGAACCCGGCAGCGATGCCGCAATCGGCGACTCCCTCCACAATCCCGAGGGATCGGTCATGAGCGCCGGGTTCTTCGAGCTGAGGGCCTCAGAACCCCTGGTGTACACGTACACCTATGACGAAATGAAGGTCGTCGTGCAGGGTGAGTTCATCCTCACCGACCAGTCCACAGGAGAAGTGACCCACGCGAAGGAACGCGATGTGTTGTTCTTCCCCAAGGGCACCACCGTAAAGTTCGAGACCCCTGAGTATGGCCTGGGGTTCTTCGCCGGCGACCGCACCTTCGCACCCTAGGACCCACCATGCGTTCCGCGTCCATTCCGTCGGCAGCTGGGGCCGGCGTGGAACCGGGTTTCCGCGGTGTCATCTGCGCCTCGTTCGGCACAGCAGGTGGCACCGCGGAGCACCACACTGAGGGCAGCCCCCGGCACGAGCTCCGATTTGCAGCTGCAGACCCGGGAACCCTCTCGGACCTGAGGTCTGTGCTTGGATGTGCGTGCGTCGGGGTCCGTCTCGTTCTCGCTGGCCCCCCGGCCGACGTCCATGCAGCCGCAGCCGTGGCTGCCGAATGTGGACTGCTGGAGGAGGAAATGATCCTCCGGTGCGAGGAAGTCGGGCCCCGCGTTGTTTTCTGCGGACATTGCCACACTGCGACCACAACCCATCAGCCGACCGGTTCAGAGGTGGACTGTCAGGGATGCGCTACCACCCTGGCGATCACTGACCACTTCTCCCGCCGTCGTGGCGGGTACCTGGGTTTCTCCGCCTATGCCGAGGAGGCAGCATGACAGCGACGGCGCTCCGGCCCGATGTCCACCCGGCGGTGGAGGGCGGCCTTCAGCTAGAGGTAAAAAATATCAGGATGCAGACGGAGTCCATTGTCAGCATCACGTTTGTGGAACCGTCCGGGAAACCGCTGCCGCCCTACGTCCCCGGGAGCCACCTTGTGGTCCAGCACGGGACCGGCGCCAATGCCTATTCGCTCACCGGTTCAGGCAGCGCCCCTTCCGAATACACCATCTCGGTCCTCCAGGTCGAGGATGGCGCTGGCGGCTCCATGGCCATGCATCGTCTCGCTATCGGTGACCGGGTTCAGGCTTCCCGTCCCCGCAGCGCCTTCGCTCCGGCGGCAACAGCTACGCATCATCTGCTTGTTGCCGCCGGAATCGGCATCACGCCGGTGCTTTCGCACGCCCGGTACGCGGCCGAATGGGGGGCGGAAGCATCCCTGATCTACGTCCATCGGCCCGGAGCGGGGGCCCACGTGGCCGAAGCAAGGGAATTACTGGGCACGAGGTTGACGGAATGCTCTGATCGGGGCAGTTTCCAGAAAGCACTGACCGAGAAGCTCACCACCCAGAAACTCGGAACCCACCTCTACGTTTGCGGGCCGCCGGCCTTCATGGACACAGTCCTTGAGCAGGCCAGGGATCTTGGCTGGCCGAAGGGCCTGCTGCATTCCGAAGCCTTCGGCGCCGCCGAACTGGACGAGGGCCAACCGTTCGCGGTGAACCTGGCTCGCAGCGGTATCAGAGTGGAAGTTCCGGCCGGCGTGTCGTTGCTGGAGTCACTCGAAAAGGCAGGAAAAAGCATTCCAAACATGTGCCGTAAGGGCATCTGCGGGGAATGTTCCCTATCAGTACTTCGAGGGTCACCCCTGCACCGGGACCTCTACCTTACCGACCAGGAAAAGGCCGAGAACACCACCATGATGTGCTGCGTTTCGCGCAGTCTGGACCAAGAAATGGAGTTGGACCTTTGAGCATCACCATCGACCAAGAACCAGGCACCGCCGTTCTCCCGGACCGAATCAGACGCTTTCCGTTTCCTTTTACTGCTGACATTTACCGTTACAGCGCCAATGTCGAGCCCGCTCATAAGACCGTACAGACTCCAGCCGGAGCCTGGGGCGGCCCGCTGCTGGACATCGACGAACACTACCTCGCGGATGTGAAGGCGCGCGACGGCGTGCTGGACAGGGATCCATCACGCCTGCAGGTCCTCCCCCACATGCGACCCGCCGTATGGGATGCCGTCGCCACCCTGCTCTCTGCGTTGGCGGAAGAAAACCCGGTCGCGATGTCCTTCCATCGGAGGGGAAACATCTGCCGGTGGCGGAACGACTTGCAGGACCTCGACGTGGAATTCACCCTCGGTGCGGACGCGTCTCTACCCATGGGTCCGTTGCGATTCCTGGGTAGCCAGATCCAGGACGACATGGTTCTGCTTGACCAACGCGAGGGTGCGTTGTGGCTCGACGCCGGGCTCGTCACGTTCGCGGCCGACTGGTCCCTTGGATTCGACGTTGGCATGAAATTCATGGAAATCCATCACCCCGTCCCGCGGATTAAGGAAGAGCAGATCATCGGCCGAGCCGAGCAATTTCTTATGCGTCTGCAACCCGGGGAACAGTACCGTCGCACCAACTGGACCATGACCGTTGACCGGCGTCTGGACACCTCCACCGAAACCTACCCGGAATGGGCCGAAGACCGCAGCCTCATAGCCAACGACCCGGCTCTGCCGGACAGGCTCCACCTGCGGGTGGAAGTCCAGCACTTGATCCGCCTTCCACACTCCGGGGCCTTACTGTTTCTGGTCCGGACCTACCTTCTGCCCCTGACCGACATTGCCCAAGTACCGGCCTGGCGGGAAAACATGGGCCGCGTACTGGCCGAACTTCCCGAAGACATGGCCGAGTACAAAGGCATCGCCCGCTACCGCAAAGCGGCATCCGATTGGTTGCTGGCCGGCTAATCAGCGGCAGCTGTTGACCTTTTCCTGGCCCCGGCCAGCACTACCAGCGCGCCGGTTACCCGGCCGTAGAGACCCTCATTTCGAACCAAGAATCAACCAAGGAGTAGACCATGACTATCGAGACCGAAATCGAATCCGTCGTCGGGGTGGCTCACCCTCTCGACCCGCTGTCCCGCGCAGAGATCTCCCGGGCATCTGCCATCCTGAAGGACGGCCAGGCCGCGGCGGAGTCGTTCCGCTTCATCAGCGTTGAGTTGCGGGAGCCGGACAAGGAACTGCTCCGGACCGGCGCCGCGACGGTCCGCGAAGCAGACGCCGTCCTGGTCAACCGTGCCGAGGGACGCGCCTACGAAGCGATCGTCGACCTCGACTCGGGCATCGTGTCGAAGTGGACGCAGCTGGCCGCCAACGTTCACCCGCCCTTTATGCTCGACGAATTCGCCGAAGGTGAAGAGGCCTGCCGGAAGAACCCCGAAGTCCAGGCCGCCCTCGCCAAGCGCGGTATCACCGACATGGACCTGGTCTGCTTCGAACCGTGGTCCGTAGGCTACTTCGGCGAGGACAACGAAGGCCGCCGCCTGATGCGTGCCCTGGTCTTCGTCCGGGACGAGGCCGACGACAGCCCCTACGCCCACCCGATCGAGAACTTCATCGTCATCGTCGACCTGAACTCCGGCGAGGTCGTCCAGCTCCAGGATGACCAGGCCATCCCGGTCCCGAGCGCCAGCGGCAACTACCTGCCCAAGTACGTCGGACCGGCCCGCACCGACCTGAAACCCATCTCCATCACCCAGCCCGAAGGCGCGTCCTTCACGGTCACGGGTAACCATGTCCAGTGGGCCGACTGGTCTTTCCGGGTCGGGTTCACACCCCGCGAAGGCCTGGTCCTGCACCAGCTCAAGTTCCGGAACAAGGGCGTCGAGCGTCCCGTCATCAACCGCGCCTCCTTGTCCGAAATGGTCGTCCCCTACGGTGACACCGCCCCCGTCCAGGCCAAGAAGAACGCCTTCGACTCCGGTGAATACAACATCGGCAACATGGCCAACTCACTCACCCTGGGCTGTGACTGCACCGGTGAGATCAAGTACTTCGACGGCATCACCACCGACAGCCTCGGCAACCCGCTGACCATCGAAAACGCGATCTGCATGCACGAAGAAGACGACAGCATCCTCTGGAAGCACTTCGACTTCCGTGAAGGCACCACCGAAACCCGGCGCAGCCGCAAGCTCGTGATCTCCTTCATCGCCACCGTTGCCAACTACGAGTACGCCTTCTACTGGCACCTCTTCCTCGACGGCAGCATCGAGTTCCTGGTCAAGGCCACCGGCATCCTCTCCACCGCCGGCCAGAAGCCGGGCGAGAAGAGCCCGTATGGTCAGACGCTGAACAACGACGGGCTCTATGCCCCGATCCACCAGCACATGTTCAACGTCCGGATGGACTTCGAGGTCGACGGACCGCGCAACGCCGTCTACGAAGTGGACATGGAAATTCCCGAGCACAACCCGACCCACACCGCATTCAAGGCCGTGGACCGGCTGCTCGAGACCGAACAGAAGGCGATCCGCAAGACCGACTCCGCCAAGCACCGCTTCTGGAAGATCGCCAACCACGACAGCAAGAACATTGTGGACGAACCGGTCGCCTACCGCCTGATTCCCACCGACGGCATCCAACTCGCCGCCGGCGACGAGTCCTACGTGAGCAAGCGCGCGCAGTTTGCCCGCAACAACCTCTGGGTCACCGCCTACGACCGGACCGAACGCTTCGCCGCCGGCGAGTTCCCCAACCAGGCCACCGGCGCCGACGACGGCCTGCACATCTGGACCCAAAAGGACCGGAACATCGTCGATCAGGACCTCGTTGTCTGGTACACCTTCGGCATGCACCACGTCGTCCGTCTCGAAGACTGGCCGATCATGCCCCGCCAGAACATCGGGTTCATGCTCGAGCCCCACGGCTTCTTCGACCAGAACCCCACCTTGAATCTGCCCAGCAAGATCGAAACCACCACCAACCACTGCAGCTCCGGAGAAGGACAATAAGCCCGCCAAGCGACCTGGAGAAAGAGCAGCCCTGAATACTCGGTCCCCGGTGCGGTAGAGAGCCGCACCGGGGACCGCACCAGTACCTTGTCAAAACCCAGTAGTGAGAGCGTGATGCGAATGTTTGATCTCCCCGCAATTACCTGGACCCTCACAACCATCCTGCTCCTTAGCGGAAGCTATCTCTTCCTGCAGGCGCTAAGGTCCCGCCAGGTGACGGACCGGATTAACAACAGCCTCCATGCCCTCATGAATATCCTGATGGCCGCCATGCTGTGGAACCTCTGGCCCTCGACCATGTTGGCCCAGATCACCGTCCTCGCCGGCGCGGCACTGTGGTTCATCATTCAGGCGGTCGCCCGGCCGGAGTTCAAAATACTCTGCGCAGGTAGCCAGAGCCGGCTGAAGTGCAGCTACCACAGCCTCACAATGGCGGGTGCCGCCCTCATGGTCGCAATGATGGGCGGCCATGTGTCTTCCGCTGGCCACGGAACCGTTTCGGCGGCCGGACTGCCGATTTCAAACAGTCACCACTCAATGCCCGCGGCCGCCCAGAGCACGGCTGTAGCAACGCTCGATCAGTCACCCGCTCTTGCGGTCCTGCTGACCGTGTTCTTCGGAGCTGCCTCAGCGGTTTTCATTGTCCTTTTATTACGTTTCCGGGGTACGAAACCCCCTCACGGCCACGGAACTTCGCCTAGGCTGTCCGTCCGCGCAGAACACGGGCTCGAAGCTCTCGGCGCGGCCGTCATGGCCTTGATGTTTGCCGCCATGTCGTTCTGATCCTGGTTGCTGACGCTGGCCAAAAGCCGGGGGCGTCGATGTTGTACACGGGACAGGGAACACATCGGCAAGCTCGTCATGCACCCCTGAGCGAGTGCGTGAGTGTGGCCGTCCCACCTCAGGCCTGGGCGGCGTGCGGCAGGTTCTACCTCGACAGCCGCCACGCCTCCTGGAAGTCAGGGTGGTCCGAGTACGGCCCCGCGAGGGCGTACAGCGACTGGGTGGTCCAGTCGATGATTTCGGGTATCCACGGCTCGTCGTCGGCACTCTGAACGGCAGCGCCGGGGCCGGCACTTGTGAGCAGCGCAGCCAGACCCGCCTGCCGGGCCGACTCGATAATGCCCAGCAGCCGTCGCTTCGCCTCGCATTCGCGCAGCAGCCGCCGCTCGTACCATTGGGCCGATTCGGAGACCAACGGGTCCGTCAGGAGCCGCCGCGCTGCGGCCTCGTCCTCACTGATCCGGGCCGCCAGAAAGTCGACGATGTCCACAGGTCCGAGCCTACGTCGGCCCGGAAAACGGCGAAACAGTGCCGCGGCGTGCTTGCTACGCTGGGACCATGAAACGCAAACTTCTGGCACTGTCCGCTACAGCAGTCCTGCTCGCTGTCTCCGGTTGCGCCGACGTCCAGGAGGCGGCTCAGGACGCCCGGACCGCGGCCAGTGACGCCGCATCCAAGGTGGCCGGCATGAGCGGCGAACAAATCAAGAACCAGGTCTGTGACCTGCTCAAGGACGGCGCGGTCAGCATGACCGACAAGAACCTGTTGAGCGGGCTGGTCGGCGGCGCCGAGGCTGCCGGGCTCCCCGAGGACATCCTGGAACCGATGCGCCGCATCGCCGCGGCGGGCGATCAGGCCCCGGAAGAGTCCGTGAAGGCCCTGAACGACGCCTGCGCCAAATAGCGGCTGCCGTGCCTGCGGGCTCCTAGCGCTTGCCCTTCTTGCGCGAACCCTTGCCGCGGCCCTTGTCCGGGTTGGGCGCGTACCGCTGGGCGACCTTCGGCTTCTTGGCCGCAGGACCCCGCCGGTCCGGTTTCGGTTCCCGCTTGGGCTTTTCCTGCTGGGCGGAGGGCTGGCGGGAGCTGGCCGCGGTGCGTCCGCGGACAATGCCGATGAATTCCTCGATGACCTCATCGGTTGTCTCACTCGGCCAGGCCAGGGCGATCTCCGTGCCGGGGGCGCCCGTCAGCTTCCTCGCGACCGTGTCCTTGACGTTGAAGTGCCGGGCAACGGACATTGGCACGATCACCAGCCCGGCGCCCGAGGCCACCACCTGCAGGGCCATCGCGGGGCCGCCGAGTTCGTCGACGTCCAGGAAGGTCTCCGTGGAGAGGTCCGCGAGGGCCACTTCCTCGAACACCGAAATCTCGTGCCCCTTCGGGGCGACGACCACCGGCTGTTCCTCATAGAGCGGGATGACGCTAAGTCCCTCGCGCTCCACGGGGAGCCGGACGAAGCTCAGGTCCGCATCGCCGTCGCGCAGTACCCTCACCTGGGCGCCGTCGTCGGACATAAAGGAGTGCAGCGGGACGTCAGGCATCCGCTCTTCCCAGCGCCGGATCCATTTGCCGGGGGTCACCCCGGGGACATAGGCGAAGCGCAGTTCGCGCACCTCGGAAGTGGACTCGTCGGTTATCTGGGGGGCTTCTTCGTCAGCGGGCACACGTTTACAGTACCGCCAGTGCGCTCAGACGGCGCCGCGCCGGATACCCTTGAAGTATGACCTCTGAAAACTCCCAGTCCATGAAGCCGGCCACCGTTGCCAAGAAGCTTGGCATCTACCTGCCCGCAACACCACAGGAGTTCCAGGATTCGGTTATCACCCGCGCCGACTTCGCCGAACTCCAGGCGAACCCGCCGGAGTGGCTCGCCGAACTGCGCCGCAACGGCCCGCACCCGCGCCCGGTGGTTGCCCAGAAGCTCAACGTCTCCATCGCCGGCCTGGCCCGCGGCGGCGTCGAAGAGGCACTGACGACGGCGGAAATCACGGCCCTGCTGCAGGCTCCCCCGGCCTGGCTGGTTGCCGAGCGCTCCACCCACGCGGCCGTGCGTGCCGAGGCCCAGCGGGTCAAGGACGACGCCGCGAAGAAGGATGCCAAGAAGGCGCGCACCGCCGCCAAGTAACACGTACCCCGGCCAGCCGGAGGATTTTTGTTGAACAATCTCTTGCGTGGATTGTTCAACAGTCTGTACAGTAACGGGAGACATCCGCTGTGACGCCAGTCACCGAAACTGTTGGGACCCCCACATGGAAACCACCACCGTCAAGGCTGCCCTCAAGCCGGCCGCGCGGCGCTCCGCCTTGCTGGGCGCCATGTTCCTTATGGCCACGAGCGCGATCGGCCCGGGGTTCATTACCCAGACGACGGCCTTCACCGTCCAGCTCGGCGCCGCCTTCGCGTTCGCGATCCTGGTCTCGATCCTGGTCGACATCGCCATCCAGACCAACGTCTGGCGGATCATCGGCGTCTCCGGCCTGCGGGCCCAGGAGCTCGGCAACAAGGTCCTCCCCGGGGTCGGCTGGTTCCTCGCCGGACTCGTATTCCTGGGCGGCGTCGTCTTCAACATCGGCAACATCGGGGGCACCGGACTCGGCACTAACGCCATGATGGGCGTGGATCCGAAAATCGGCGGTGCGGTGTCCGCCGTCGTCGCAATCCTGATCTTCCTCAGCAAGCGGGCCGGCGTGGCACTGGACCGGATTGTAGTGATCCTGGGTGCGCTGATGATCCTCATGACGCTCTACGTGGCCGTGGTGTCCGCCCCGCCACTGGGTGAGGCACTCAAGAACACGATCATGCCGGAGAAGGTCGATTTCCTGATCATCACCACCCTGATCGGCGGCACGATCGGCGGGTACATCACGTACGCCGGCGCCCACCGCATGCTCGATACCGGCGTCACCGGCGTGGAGAACGTCAAGCAGATCACCCAAAGCTCCATCGTGGGCATCCTGGTCACGTGCGTGATGCGTATCCTGCTGTTCCTGGCCATCTTCGGCGTCGTCGCAGGCGGCGTGACCCTGACCGGCAGCAACCTGGCCGCCTCCGCCTTCCAGGCCGCGGCCGGCGACATCGGCATGCGCGTCTTCGGCGTCATCCTGTGGGCGGCCTCCATCACCTCCGTGATCGGCGCGGCCTACACCTCGGTGTCCTTCGTGACCAAGTCGACCACCACGGACCGCACCCGAAACCTGATCACAGTCGGCTTCATCGCCTTCTGCACCGTGGCCTACGTGCTGATCGGCCAGGCGCCGCAGCAGCTGCTCATCTTCGCAGGCGCCTTCAACGGCCTCATCCTCCCGGTCGGCTTCGGCGTGCTCCTGTGGGTGGCCTGGCGGCGCCGGGACCTCATGCAGGGTTACGTTTACCCGAAGGGACTGCTCGTCATTGGTGTCGTGGCCTGGCTGCTGACCCTCTTCCTCGGCTACAGCTCAGTCACCACCCTGGGCAAACTGTGGGCTTAAGTCAGCCGGTGACTGAGCCCGCGAAAAGTTCCGCCGTGCGCCGGCCCGCCGACGCCTCGGCACTGCATCCGGCCGAGGCCCGGGCCATGTTCCGCTCCGGCCTGGCGACTCCCACCTCGGGCTGGTGCGCAGGCTATGCGCAGGCCAACCTGATCATCGTGCCCAAGGCGCAGGCCTTCGACGTGCTGCTCTTTGCCCAGCGCAACCCGAAGCCCTGCCCGGTGCTGGGCGTACTGGACGCCGGCGAAACCGCCGGTGCCCTGCTGGCCGGCGGGGATATCCGCACCGACGTGCCCAGATATGTGGTGTACGAGGAGGGGCGGAAGGTCGACGAGCCCACCGACATCCTGGCGCACTGGCGCGATGACCTGGTGACGTTCATTGTGGGCTGCAGCTTCACGTTCGAGTCCGCCCTGCAGGCCAACGGCATCCGGGTGGCGCACATCGACCAAGACGTCAACGTGCCGATGTACCAGACGTCCGTCCGCTGCGAACCGGCCGGCCAGATGGCCGGGCCGCTTGTGGTTTCGATGCGACCGATTCCGGCGTCCCAGGTGGCCGACGCCGTCCGGATCACCTCCCGCTATCCGGCCGTCCACGGCGCCCCGGTCCATGTGGGCAACCCGGCCGAGCTGGGCATAGCGGACCTGGGCCGGCCGGACTTCGGCGACCCGGTCCGCATCCCCGAGGGGCATATACCGGTCTTCTGGGCGTGCGGGGTGACGCCGCAGGCCGCCGTCATGGAGTCGCGGCCGGCGCTGGCCATCGCGCACGCGCCGGGGCACATGCTCATCACCGATGCGCGGGATTCGGCCTACCAGGTGCCGTAGAGTTCCTCTTTACGCTAAAAAGCATGAGCGGCGAACAAATCAAGAACCAGGTTGTGACCTGCTCAAGCGGCGCGGTCAGCATGACCGATAAGAACCTGTTGAGCGGGCTGGTCGGCGGCGCCGAGGCTGCCGGGCTCCCCGAGGACATCCTGGAACCGATGCAGCGGCCTCGCCGCAGCGGCGATCAGCCCAGGCAAATTCCGTCAAGGCCCTAACAGGCCTGCGCCAATAGCGGCAGCCGTGCCTGCAGTGTCCTAGCGCTTGCCCTTCTTGCGGGAACCCTTGCCGCGGCCCTTGTCCGGGTTGGGCGCGTAACGCTGGGCGACCTTCGGCTTCTTGACCGCAGGACCCCGCCGGTCCGGTTTCGGTTCCCGCTTGGGCTTCTCCTGCTGGGCGGAGGGCTGGCGGAGCTGGCCGCGGTCCGTCCGCGGACAATGCCGATGAATTCCTCAATGACCTCATTGGTTGTCTCACTCGGCCAGGCCAGGGCGATCTCCGTGCCGGGGGCGCCCGTCAGCTTCCTCGCAACCGTGTCCTTGACGTTGAAGTGCCGGGCCACGGACATGGGCACGATCACCAGCCCGGCGCCCGAGGCCACCACTTGCAGGGCCATGGCGGGGCCGCCGAGTTCGTCCACGTCCAGGAAGGTCTCCGCGGAAAGATCCGCGAGGGCCACTTCCTCGAACACCGAAATCTCATGCCCCTTCGGGGCGACAACCACCGGCTGTTCCTCGTAAAGCGGGATGACGCTGAGGCCCTCGCGCTCCACGGGGAGCCGGACGAAGCTCAGGTCCGCATCCCCGTCGCGCAGGACCGTCACTTGGGCGCCGTCCTCGGACATAAAGGAGTGCAGCGGGACGTCAGGCATCCGCTCCTCCCAGCGCCGGATCCATTTGCCGGGGGTCACACCGGGGACATAGGCGAAGCGCAGTTCGCGCACCTCGGAAATGGATTCGTCGGTTATCTGGGGGGCTTCTTCGTCAGCGGGCACACGTTTACAGTACCGCCAGTGCGCCCAGACGGCGCCGCGCCGGATACCCTTGAAGTATGACCTCTGCAAACTCCCAGTCCATGAAGCCGGCCACAGTTGCCAAGAAGCTTGGCATCTACCTGCCCGCAACACCACAGGAGTTCCAGGATTCGGTTATCACCCGCGCCGACTTCGCCGAACTCCAGGCGAACCCGCCGGAGTGGCTCGCCGAACTGCGCCGCAACGGCCCGCACCCGCGCCCCGTGGTTGCCCAGAAGCTCAACGTCTCCATCGCCGGCCTGGCCCGCGGCGGCGTCGAAGAGGCATTGACCACGGCGGAAATCACCGCCCTGCTGCAGGCTCCCCCGGCCTGGCTGGTTGCCGAGCGCTCCACCCACGCGGCCGTGCGTGCCGAGGCCCAGCGGGTCAAGGACGAGGCCGCAAAGAAGGACGCCAAAAAGGCGCGCACCGTCGCCAGGTAACAGGCGCCCCGGACAGCCGGATGATTTTTTGTTGAACAATCCCTTGCGTGGATTGTTCAACAGTCTGTACAGTAACGGGAGACATCCGCTGTGACGCCCGTCACCGAAACTGTTGGGACCCCCATGGAAACCACCACCGTCAAGGCTGCCCTCAAGCCGGCCGCGCGGCGCTCCGCCTTGCTGGGCGCCATGTTCCTTATGGCCACGAGCGCGATCGGCCCGGGGTTCATCACCCAGACGACGGCCTTCACCGTCCAGCTCGGCGCGGCGTTCGCCTTCGCGATCCTGGTCTCGATCCTGGTCGATATCGCCATTCAGGCCAACGTCTGGCGCGTCATCGGCGTCTCCGGACTGCGCGCCCAGGAGCTCGGCAACAAGGTCCTCCCCGGCGTCGGCTGGTTCCTCGCGGCACTGGTGTTTATGGGCGGCATCGTCTTCAACATCGGCAACATCGCCGGCACCGGGCTCGGCACCAACGCCATGATGGGCATTGATCCGAAAATCGGCGGCGCGGTCTCCGCCGTCGTGGCGATCCTGATCTTCCTCAGCAAACGGGCCGGCGTCGCCCTGGACCGGATCGTGGTAATTCTCGGCGCGCTGATGATCCTCATGACCCTGTACGTGGCCATCGTGTCCGCCCCGCCGGTGGGCGAGGCACTCAAGAACACGATCATGCCGGAGAAGGTCGACTTCCTGATCATCACCACCCTGATCGGCGGCACGATCGGCGGGTACATCACGTACGCCGGCGCCCACCGCATGCTGGATTCCGGCGTGACCGGCGTGGAGAATGTCAAGCAGATCACCCAGAGCTCGATCGTAGGCATCCTGGTCACCTGCGTGATGCGCATCCTGCTCTTCCTGGCCATCTTCGGCGTCGTGGCCGGCGGCGTGGCGCTGACGGGCGACAACCTGGCCGCCTCGGCGTTCCAGGCCGCGGCGGGCGACATCGGCATGCGGGTCTTCGGCATCATTCTGTGGGCTGCCTCCATAACCTCGGTGATCGGCGCCGCGTACACCTCGGTCTCCTTCGTCACCAGGTCCACCACCGCCGAACGCACCCGGAACCTGATCACGGTGGGCTTCATCGCGTTCTGCACCGTGGCCTACGTCCTGATCGGGAAGGCCCCGCAGGAGCTTCTGATCTTCGCCGGCGCGTTCAACGGCCTGATCCTGCCGGTCGGCTTCGCGGTGCTGCTCTGGGTGGCCTGGCGCCGCCGGGACCTCATGCAAGGCTACGTCTACCCCAAGGCCCTGCTCGCCATCGGCGTGGTGGCCTGGCTGCTGACCCTCTTCCTCGGCTACAGCTCGATCACCAGCCTGGCCAAGCTGTGGGGCTAGGACCCGCAGTGTCCACGCCTGGCGGGGACGCGCCCGCCGCCAAGCCCAAAGACGCCGCTGCGCTGCTTCCAGCCGAGGCCCGGACCCTGTTCCGCTCCGGCCTGGTGACGCCCACCTCGGGCTGGAGCAACGGTTACGCGCAGGCCAACCTGATCATCGTGCCCAAGGCGCAGGCCTTCGACGTGCTGCTCTTTGCCCAGCGCAACCCCAAGCCTTGCCCGGTTTTGGGCGTGCTGGACGCCGGAGAAACCGCCGGAGTCCTGCTGGCCGGCGGGGACATCCGCACCGATGTGCCCAAGTATGTGGTGTACCGGGACGGGCAGAAGGTCGACGAACCGACCGATCTCCTGGAGCACTGGCGCGATGACCTGGTGACCTTCATTGTGGGCTGCAGCTTTACCTTCGAGTCCGCCCTCCAGGACAACGGCATCCGGGTGGCACACATCGACCAGGCCGTCAACGTACCGATGTACCAGACGTCCGTCCGCTGCGAACCGGCCGGCCAGATGGCAGGCCCGCTCGTGGTATCGATGCGCCCGGTTCCGGCGTCCCAGGTCGCCGACGCCGTCCGGATCACCTCCCGCTACCCGGCCGTCCACGGCGCCCCGGTCCATGTGGGCAACCCCGCCGAGCTGGGCATCGCGGACCTGGGCCGGCCGGACTTCGGCGATCCGGTCCGCATCCCGGACGGACATGTTCCGGTCTTCTGGGCGTGCGGGGTGACGCCGCAGGCCGCCGTCATGGAGTCGCGGCCGGCGCTGGCCATCGCGCATGCGCCCGGTCACATGCTCATCACCGACGCGCGGGACTCGGCCTACCAGGTGCCGTAGGACGGATCTGCTGGCGTCAGCACGAGGGCCGAACCTTGACATTGTGGGGCGCTTCACAGAAGCCGAACGGATGTGTTAAAGATTGGAGCGGGACAGGCCCTGTTATCCCTTGGAACTCAGCTCCCCAGGTGCCTGACTCAGCCGCATGGCATGCCCGCAATTACGTCGCGGCCAAGATGTCGGCTACAGCGGCAGGCGAGCCGGTGTCCACATCCTGCGAAGGGCCGTCCAAGTACCGCTTCATGGAGTCATCCATGGCGTTGAGCCAGCGGGTGTGGTGCTTGGTCGCCATGGTGCCGGTAACTACGGAGCGGTGGAGCATGTCGCGATACCCGAGGATGTCCGTCTCCTTGTGGTGCATCCAGTCCTTGAACAACTGGGAAACGGCATCCAGGTCAAAGGACGGGTAATCCGTGGCGTCGATAAGCTCCCGCAGGTAGTCCGTCTGGAAATCAGCCTCCGCATCATGATTCGGCAGCGCGGATTGGCGTTCGAGCCAGAGCTGGATGTCCTCCTGACGCTCAGCAAGGGGCGGTAAGTCGATCGCTCCGGTCATGACGTCGCGGGCGAACCACGCCTGTGCGTCGAACATGTTGAACGTGTAGTACTGATCTTGGGCGCCAAGGTAGAACAGGTTGGTGTTCTGCTGCCATACCACGCCCTTGTAGAGGTTTCCCGGGTACAGCACATTCGGCGACCTCAGCGATAGCTCGCTGGGCAGAAACGGGTACTTGTGCTGGTATCCGGTACATAGCACGACGGCGTCGAATTCATCTTTGGTGCCATCGCTGAAGTGCGCGGCGCGGCCCTGGAAGTGAGTTACGAGTGGGCGCTCCACCGTGTTCGCCGGCCAGTCATAGCCCATCGCGGCGGTGCGGTAGCTCAGTGTGAGAGACGCTGCACCCATTTTGTGGGCCTGCATGCCAATGTCCTCTGCGGAATAGCTGCTACCAATCATGAGAAGGTTCTTGCCGTAAAAGCGTTCGGCCCCACGGAAATCGTGGGCGTGCAGGACCTCACCCGGGAAGGTTTTGATGCCCTTGAACTCGGGGACCGAAGGTACGGAGAAGTGGCCGGTTGCGACCACGAGCTTGTCAAACACGTAGGTTTCAGTGAGGTTGGTTTTGAGGTCCTCAACTACAAGCGTGAATTCCTGCGTGCCTCGTTGTAGCTGGTGTGCCGAGCGACGCTATTGAACCGAACGTACTTGCGGACGTCGGACTTCTCCACACGCCCCTTGATGTAGTCGAAGAGAACCTCGCGGGGCGGGAAGGAGGAAATAGGACGGCCAAAGTGCTCGTCAAAAGAGTAGTCCGAGAATTCCAGGCACTCCTTGGGCCCGTTGGACCATAGGTGGCGGTACATGCTGGAGTGAACCGGCTCGCCATGAGCATCCAGGCCGATACGCCAGCTGTTATTCCACTGCCCACCCCAGTCGCTCTGCTTCTCAAAGCACAAGATCTCGGGAATTGCGGCGCCTTTTTGGCGTGCTGATTCAAACGCCCGCAATTGTGCCATGCCACTAGGGCCCGCACCAATGATTCCGACTCGCAATGTCATGCTGTTCTCCTCTTCCAATGGATCGTAGGGGTCGCTGGTGTGCGACGCCGTGATTTAGGTTGCGTACCCCGCCGGCAACCGTGCGTTGCCGCTTTCCGTTAGCGACTGATGCCTTTGTGCTGGCCAGCTCTTCTGGGCGTTCGGCCAGAAATGAACCCCCGGTACCCGCCGAGGCGGCAAAAGTGTCAGAGGCAATCAGGCAGTGAAGCGCGTGCCTGACAGTTCAATTCAGAATCGATCGGTTTGATCGGTTTCGTGACGGTATGTCGATGGGTGGAAGGCGATAGCTGTCTGCTTTCGCTGCACTAGGGAGTCATCTCCTATCCAGTGAACGCACTGGAAGATCCTAGGCTGCGAAGTTGCGGTCCCCGGCGAAGAAGCCGAGGGCATAGTCAGGGGTCTCAAACTTAACCGTCGTCCCCTTGGGAAAGAACAGCACATCGCGCTCCTTTGCATGCGTGACTTCTCCTGTCGTCTGGTCGGTGAGGATGAACTCACCCTGCACGACAACCTTCATTTCGTCGTAGGTGTACGTGTACACCAGGGGTTTGGAGGCTTTCAGCTCGAAGAAGCCGGCACACATGACCGACCCTCCCGGGTTTGAAAGAGAGTCACCGATGGCCGAATCACACCCCGGCTCGTTCATTGACGGCAGGCCGATGTAGCCGCCTTCCACCTTGTAGATGGATCCGGCCTTGCTGAGTGTTCCTACGAGAGTTTCCATGGTCGCTCCTGTGAATAGTGTTGTGAAAGATTGTCAGAACTGTTCATCATTGTCAGAACTTTTCATCTTTGTCAGAACTGTTCATCTTTGGTGCCTGTAAGACTGCATTGAGAATCACGCCAAAACCCCGATAGGGGGTGCGGGGGATTTTTTGCAGACCTGACATTCTCCGTATCAGAGGGTCAGGCGAGCTCTACCCGGAGCGCGACTGCTGTGATACCAGTCACATGTTCCTGCTTCACACACTTTCACATGAACGAATGTTCTAGTCAATAGTTCAAGAGATACTTTTTTTTCAATGTTCTACTGGGATCGCGAGAAGTATTTTCTACCCCGAACTGTTGACTGGAACAGATGTTCATGTCACTGTATTGACGAAGCCGTGACGCACATCACAATGAGACCGAGATTCACCAATGCCTGCCGCGAAGCAGATTCCCCACTGAAGAAACGGGTATAGCAATGGCCACAACCACCCCTCAGACACCACCGCAGACCACGGACGAAGCGATCGATTTCTGGCCGGCGACGTCCATGAAAGTCATGAAGGACGAATGGCCGCGATTGCGCTGCGGATTCATTAACGCGAATCCCGTAGGCCGATGGGAGGACTTCAGACTCTCGGAGTGGGAACTGGAGGCCTGCGGCTGGGAAGATTTCCACCCCCACACCGAAACCAACTTTGTCCTGGAAGGCGAACTCCACATCGAGTGCGACGGCAAGACTGTCATCCTGAGGCCGGGTGACTCGGCACGTGTGAATCCCGGGCAACTGGGCCGATACTGGGCACCCGTCTACGCCCGCATGGTCACCATCTACGGTCCCAACCCCGAGGGCGCAGAGTCGCACTCCTTCCGATATTTCGAAATCTAAGCTTCCTAGCTCCAGGGCGCTACCCAAGCGCCACGATAAGAGCATCTAGTGCCTGGCAACCAGGACACCGTGGCGACTCAGGCGTAATGCCCGTTTTGCATCTGCAGACGAAGGAGCCGTCTCGACCTGCGATGAATGCTCGTTCGTTCACGCGGCGGGATCTGTCCCGCACTCTCCGGCACCCAGGCGGAAATTCATGGAACTGCAGATTGCGCTGGTGATTGTCGCCACGGCTAATCGAGCCGTAAGAAGTCTGTAAGTAACAACCGCATGGCCTGCCCCCTCATGCCCGCGCATACCTCCGATTTTCCATGTCTCGTAAATTCAGGTAAAAAATACCGGACAAAATGCCATTTTTATTAATGATCCAGATCCATTGACCCTGCCAGACTCCACCAATTGACCTTTATTACGTGCCCTGCGACTTCGGATAGAAAAAAATCCAATTATTCAAACTAGAACACCAGACGACTTCAAGTCGTTTAAGGAGACTGTTATGAGTGAAAAGCGCGATCGCCTGAAAAGGTCGATTGACTGGAAGCAGGGTCTGGCTATCGCACTGGGTGTGCCCTTGCTGATTCTGCCCTCTTTGGGCTACCTGCCGATGTATATGGCTGCCGCAGCCATCCTAATCTGGGGACTATCGGTCCTTCAGGGGTTCATGCAGAACGCTGCGTATGCCGAGATGGCCACCACCTTCCCGAAGGCCTCCGGCCTGCCGGGTTTCGCGCAGCACATATTTCGCACCGAAAATTACCAGGGCAAGTACGACAAGGGCAAGCTGATCGGCGGCTTCAGCGCCTGGAGCTACTGGTTTGCCTGGAACCCGGTGCTGGCGATTTTCGCTATCCTGGTCGGCGGTTACCTGCATGGACTCTTTCCGGCGCTGGGCGAGATGTTTACCGAGTATCAGCTCTCGTTGATTTCAGGTCTGGTAATTTTCGCCGGACTGTCCATCGTCAACTGGTTCGGTCTCAAGGACGGCGCCATCCTCGGTTACATCCTGGCGGCCGTTTCTCTGGTACCGCTGGCCATCCTGGCCGTGGCGCCCTTTGCCACCGGACACGTTGAGCTGTCCAATTTCACTGGAAACTGGTGGCCGGCTGACTGGGCCTGGGATATGCACCATGTCCTGATTCTCTTTGGCATCTTTGCGATCGCACAGTGGAGTGCCTGTGGCTGGGAAACGGCAGCCATCTACGGCCCCGAGTATAAAAACCCCTCCAAAGACGTCCCCAAAGCGCTATTTGCCTGCGGCATCATCTGCTTCCTCTCGTATGTACTGGTGCAGGCCGCAGTGATCGGCGTGCTTGGTGTTGACGGCGTGATTGCCGAGCCCGTATCGCCCCTGATTCCGGTCGCCCAGGCAGTCTTCGGCGAAGCCGGCACCATGATCACCATTATTATGTTGATCGCCGCCATGATCCTGATCATCCAGACGGCCTATCTGGGTTCTTCCCGCGCCATGCACTCCATGGCGGCGGAGGGAAACCTTCCCAAGGTCTTCGGCAAAACAAACCGCCACGGAACTCCGTTTTTTGCGTTGCTCATCACCGCAGCATTCAACCTGGTGCTGATTTCCATGGGATCCCTCGCGGCCATTCTTGCCGCCGCGGCGATTGGTTACACCTGCGCCAACGGCATCAGCCTGTTTGCCTATGTAAAAGCCAAGAAACACCCGGCCTTCGCTAATCTGGAACGGCCTTTCAAGGCACCCAAGGGCTGGAAAAACGTCGCCATGACCTTTGGCCTGTTCAATCTGCCTCTGTGCCTGGTCGGCGTGGTCTACCTGAACAGCCTGGAAGTCGGCTGGACCTCGACATGGGTCGGCTTCATCGTACTCTCGCTCTACGTACCCATCTGGATGTACTCCCAGCACGAATCGAGTCTCTCGAAGAAGTCAGCAGCCACCGCTAGCCCGTCAGACCGCGATTCCGATAACGATGCCGCAGATCCGGAAAAGGTCCTAGACCCTAGGTGATGTTATCGGAGTGATTGTCGCCTGGGTCGACTAGTGCGATCTCCTCAAGGCCACTCCGAGCGCCGCCAGCGGAGCTCGGCCTCCCCGGAGAAATCAGCCCCGATATCTTCCATGTAGCTCACATCCTGCTGCAGGATATGAGTGTGCTGGCCCGTCGGTCCCGGCATGATTGCCCCCAAGTCGTCAATGGTCCGGGGATTGTCACCGAGGTCCGGTAGATGCCGGGGACCGCTACTAGAAGCAGGACAGATTCGGTTGGTAGATGCCGGGGAGGCCATAGCGGAAATGGTCGTGCTTCTGCCGCACTGACGGGAGGGCGAACCTACCCCTCTTATCAGTGCGGCAGACATATGGCCGACGCCAGGCATGCCTTCGGCCAATGCGTAGATCTGCAGTACCGAACCCTTCGGGGAAGCGATGACCGGCTCGATGAGTCTGAGGTTCGTCGGAACCACCCTGGTCGGCGAAAACCTTCTTCCGCCGACCAGGAGGATCGGATACATCCAAGCGTGAGCCGCTCGGCGAAGAGTGTCTGCACGAAGCCGAGACTGCCGATGACGTGGATGTTCTCGTGCCGCTTTCGCAGTTCGCGCACGGCGGCGATGAAGTCAGGTCCAAGCAGTGTGGAGTCGGCGTCTGGCGCGAGGCCACCTATTTCGGGAGGCGGTTGAACAATCGTGCGATGACCCCCGTCCGCGTGCTTCCAGTACGAGGCGAGTAAGGAGACACGCCCTATATGCCGGCTTTGATCAGGAGCGCGTCAATCATCATGAAGAACTGGGCATGGTGATCGGTAGCGTCCGGGTCGGTCATATACTGGATGGCTGCTCCGTCATAGATCATCAGAAAGGACCGCACCAGCGTCTCGAAGCTCAGGAGGGACCGGTCACCACTGTTCTTAGCCGCGGAGGAAAATAGGGATCCCAGTTCAACGATGTAGGCGGGATAGATTTTCGCCGCCAGCGGGCTGGCGGCGGCATTGCGTGTGGCCCACAGAATGAGTTCGATCTCAGCAAGTATGCTGGCGGGCTCTTCTTCCAGTGCGCGCCAGTAGCCTTCGGCTACTTGTTCCACAGCTTTGCGTAGCCCTAAATGGACCGGGACGTCGCTGGAAAAGCGGCTCAGGTTTTTCAACCATGCTTCGGCGGCCGCGTCCATGAGTTCCCCCTTGTCGCTGAAGCAATAATGTGCCGTAGCCAAGGGGGCGTTCGCCTCCTTGGCAATAGCCCGCATGGTCACCGACTGGACACCCTCACGACGCATAAGTTCAACGGTCGCTGAAATGAGTTGTTCTTTCCGTTCTTCCGCGGACACCCGCATGGTTCACTCTCCACTCTCCCCGGTTTCGGCCCGACAGGAAACTTCCCTAAGACTATTGCTTGGGCCGCGGAAAATCTCAACGCCTCCACCTTGAACGCTGCGAAACAGCTCCTGTTCACATCACAGCACGGGCGAGACTGTGTATTAGCGGTGTATACGCCTCGACATGCCAGGCCGGGTGCGGAAATGGTCATGGCAGCAAGCAGCTTAGCTTCGTTATGGGACCAGGCAAAGGAGAAAGTGGATCTTTGTAAGTCCGCGACCCTGGAATACGCCCGCAATGTCTACGATCCTTCAGAGCCCACAAATGTATTTACATATGACTAGCGATAATGATGCCGCCAACCTTTCGGCGCCAATGGACTCCGCGGCATGGACACCTCAACCGAAGCCAGCCGCAGTTGGAACCACATCGGGGCCATCATCGTCGATGCCACTTTGCAGCGTCGGCAGAACTACAACGCGACCATCAGGCCGCGCGTTGTGGACCTGATGGCGGAATTGCCGGACGCCGCCACTATGCGGAATCCCCGCGGGCGCGGACGCCGGCGCAGAGTGGCCCAGCCGCGCTACACGGCCCCGATATGCACCAGCAGTTCATGCTCGGCGGCGTCGAGGTACCGGCGCAGCTCCGCGGCGGCCTCTTCGCGGTGGCCCGCCCGCAGCTGGGCCACGAGGGCGGCGTTGCGTTCCACATAGTGGCTGTGGAAGTCCGGGGTGGTGGCCAGGGCGTGGAAGACCAGCCGCATCTGGGCGAGGACCTTGTCCATGAGTTCCGAGACTGACGCACTGCCGGAGAGCGCCACCAAGGCCTTATGCAGGTCCTGGTTGGCGTCGGCCATGTCCCGCACGGACCCTGCCGCGAGGGCGGCGCGGGCGCGGTCGACGATCGCGTCCAGCGCCTCCAGGGTTTCTGCCGGGTACTCTCCCCACAGCACGGCGGCGGGTTCGATGAGCCGGCGGACCCGGTAGATTTCGCGGACGTCCTCGGCCTGGGGCGCGGCCACAAAGACCCCGCGGTTGGGAATGCGCTGCACCACGGACTCCCCGGCCAGCACGGTAAAGGCCTCGCGCAGCGTATTCCGCGAGACTCCCAGCGCCTCCGAGAGACTCTGTTCGGAGAGCTTCGTGCCCGGGGCCAGCTGCCCGGCCGAGATGCGCGACCGCAGCACACCGGCCACCCAGGAGACGGTGTGGGCATGGGTGGCCTGGACCCCGGAGGAGATCCCTTCAAGCGCGGCATTCATCGGCATGGAACCCAATCTACAGACATACCGCCCGGTGCCGGCGCGCGGTACTGCGCGGCCGGCAAGCAAGGCAGCGCCGGGAGGCCCACCGTGCGGGTTTAGGCGATCGTCGCGAGGATATCCCCGCGGCCGACGGCGGCACCGGGCACCTGGGTGCCGCGCTGCACTGTCCCGTCCCGGTGGGCAGCCACGGTGGTCTCCATTTTCATGGCCTCCAGGATCGCGACGGGCTGCCCGGACTGCACCGAGTCGCCGTCGTCGACGAGCCATTTCACGAGGGACCCGGCCATCGGCGAGGACAGTCCGGCGTCGTCGACGGGATCAGCTGCCGCCAGCGGACCGGTCCCGCGGCCGCCGCCGCCGAGCAACGCCTCAAACAGCCGGACCGGCAGTCCGAGCTGGACCGCCTTGCCGTCGATTTCCACCGTGAGAGTGGTCCGGGCGGCATCCGGTGCCGCCCGGGCGATCTCCGGGGACGCCGCGAGCGGCTCCGCGAACTCGTTCTCGATCCAAGTGGTGTGGACGCCCAGCCGGTCCTCCGCGGTGAAGTCGGGGTGCCGCACGACGGCCCGGTGGAAGGGCAGCACGGTGGGCAGGCCGCGGATCTGCATTTCGTCGAGGGCGGCGCGGGCCCGGCGCAGGGCCTGCGGCCGGTCCTCGCCATGCACGATTAGCTTGGCCATGAGCGAGTCGTATTCGCCCGGCACGGCGGAGCCGGAGCGCACGCCGGAGTCCACCCGGATCCCGGGGCCCGTAGGTGCTTCAAAGGCCTCCACGGTGCCGGGGCCGGGCAGGAAGCCGCGGGCAGGGTCCTCGGCGTTGAGCCGGAATTCAATCGCGTGGCCCCGCGGTTCGGGATCAGCGCTGAGCGTGAGCGCTCCCCCGGCCGCGATCCGGAACTGCTCGCGGACGAGGTCCACGCCGGTGGTCTCCTCCGTTACGGGGTGCTCCACCTGCAGCCGGGTGTTGACCTCAAGGAAGGAGATGATGCCGTCCGTCCCCACGAGGTATTCCACCGTCCCGGCACCGTGATAGTCAGCTTCCCGGCAGATGGCCTTGGCTGATTCGTGGATGAGGGTCCGCTGCGCTGCGCTGAGAAACGGTGCCGGCGCCTCCTCCACGAGCTTCTGGTTGCGGCGCTGCAGGGAACAGTCCCGGGTTCCCAACACCACCACGTTGCCGTGGGTGTCTGCCAGGACCTGGGCCTCGACGTGCCGCGGCTGATCCAGGAAGCGCTCCACGAAGCATTCGTCGCGGCCGAACGCGGCGAGGGATTCCCGCACGGCCGAGTCGAACGCGTCCTCGATGTCCTCCAGCCGGCGCGCGACCTTCAGGCCGCGCCCGCCGCCGCCGAACGCGGCCTTGATGGCCACGGGCAGCCCGTATTCCTGCGCGAAGGCCAAGACCTCGCCTGCATTCTTGACGGGTCCGTCACTGCCGGGAACCAACGGCGCACCGGCCCGGACGGCGATTTCACGGGCGGTGACTTTGTTGCCAAGGTCCCGGATGGACTGCGGCGAGGGTCCGATCCAAGTCAGCCCGGCGTCCAGGACCGCCTGCGCGAAGTCGGCGTTTTCGGACAGGAAACCGTAGCCGGGGTGGACGGCGTCAGCGCCTGCCCGGCGGGCGACGTCGATCAGTTTGGCGATGTCCAGGTACGTCTCGGCCCCCGTGGAGCCGCCGAGTGCGTGCGCCTCGTCCGCGAACCGCACGTGCAGCGCGTCGGCGTCGGGGTCCGAATAGACGGCCACGGACTGCAGTCCAGCGTCGGAGCAGGCGCGGGCAATGCGCACGGCGATTTCACCGCGGTTGGCGATCAATACTTTTTTCATGGCGTGGTTCCTTCGGAAGCTGTGCCGCTGGCGGCAGGTTCAAGACGTGCGGAGGGGTTCTGGGTGGCAGCCGGCACCGGCTGCAGCGTCTCGGCGTCGACGATGTGGAAGCGCACCCGATGCCCGGGCGGCAGCTGTGCCGCCACCGGCAGGTCTTCGGTCACGACGACGGCGATCACCGGATAGCCGCCGGTCACCGGGTGGTCGTTCAGGAACAAGACGGGGTGTCCGCTCGGCGGGACCTGCAGGGCTCCCGCGACGGCTCCTTCGCTGGGGAGTTCGCCAGACCGGCTGCGTTCGAGGTCCGCGCCCGGGCTGCTTTCCGTCCCGGCCGGCGCCAGCCGGACGCCGATCCGGTTCGATTGTGCCGTCACGAGCCAGTCCTGGCCGGTCAGGGACTGCAGCGCGTCGGCGCTGAACCAGTCATCCCGGGGGCCCAGGGTCACCCGGAGTGCGACGGCACCGGACCCTGGCCGCAGCGTAGACCCTTCCGGGGCGCCCACGGGCCGGGATCCGGCGACGGCGCCCACCGGCAGGACGGTACCGGCGGCCAGCGGCGCGGGGCCGATCCCGGACATCGAATCGCTCGACCGGCTGCCCAGCACCGGGGCAACGTCAAGGCCGCCGCGGACGCCGAGGTAGCTGCGGACCCCCGTGGCCGGCGTGCCCAGGCTCAGCGTCTCGCCGTCGAGCAACGCAAACGGGGTGCCCATCGCAGGCCGGTGCCGGAGGCTGCCGGAGACATCGCGGATCTCAAGTGTGACGGCGGCACCGGTAACGGCAGCCACCTGATCCCCGTGGGCCCGGACGGCGAGGCCGCCGAGGAGGTTTTCGACAACCGCGGCGTCGGGTTCGTTGCCGACCAGGCGGTTGGCCTGCCGGGCCGACGGCTGGTCCGCGGCACCGGCCGCGGACACCCCCAGGTCGCCGAAACCGGGGCGGCCAAGGTCCTGCACGAGGGCCTGCAGCCCGGCGGCGGTGACCTCAAGTGCGGACTCCGCACCGGCGCGGGGACCGGACGCCGCACCGGCGCGGGGAGCTGAAGCCGCAACGGCGGCGGGGGCCACATCGACGGCCTCGCGGACGCCCCGGTAGCGGACGGTATCGCCCGGGCGGACCAGGGCGGGCGGTTCGCGGTCCAGGTCCCACAGCACGGCTGCGGTCTGGCCGATCAGTTGCCAGCCGCCGGGCGATTGCCGCGGGTACACGGCGGAAAAGGCACCGCCGAGCGCGACAGACCCGGCCGGGACGGCGGTCCGCGGCGACGTCCGGCGCGGAACCTCCAGGCGGTTGTCCTCCCCGACGAGGTAAGTGAAGCCCGGCGCGAATCCGCCGAAGGCTGCGGTCCAGACCTGGCCGGTATGCGCCGCCACCACCCCGTCGGCGCCAAGGCCGGTAAGACGCCCCACCTCTGCGAGGTCTTCGCCGTTGTAGACGACCTCGATGGTGACTTCCCGCCCGCCGGTGCGGTGCAGCCCGTCGAGCTGCAGGTGCGCGACGGCGGTGTGGGCTGCCACGGCCTGTGCCCTGCTGGTGAACTTCACGAGCACGGTGGCGGCGGCGGCGACGGCGTCGAGTTGCCCGGGGAAGGGTTCGGCGACCAGCCGCTGATGCAGGGCGAGGACGGAAGCCAGATCGGGCAGTTCAGCAAGCCAGGCCCGCGGTCCGGCCCAACGGATGGCAGTGATACTCACGCAAAGCTCCTGACGGTGACCCCGGCGGCTTCGAGGCAGGCGCGGACGGCAGCCGCCATGGCCACGGCGCCCGGGGTGTCCCCGTGCACGCAGATGGAGTCTGCCCGGATATTCAGCACGGAGCCGTCCCTGGCCACGATCTTTCCCTCGCTGGCGAGCCGGACCATATTCTCCGTGATGAGTGCGGTGTCGTGCAGGACGGCCCCGTCTTCGCGGCGGGATACCAGCGTGCCGTCCGGGTTGTAGGCGCGGTCCGCGAAGGCCTCGGACAGCACCCGCAGGCCCCGCGCTTCGGCCTTGTGTGCGGCGACCGCGCCGGGCAGGAGCAGCAGCGGCAGTCCCGGGCTGAAGGCGTGCACGGCATCGACGACAGCCTGCGCGTGGACGTCGTGGTGGACAATCGCGTTGTAGAGCGCGCCGTGGGGCTTGACGTACTTGATCTCGGAGCCGGCGGCGCGGGTCAGGGCCTCGAGGGCGCCGAGCTGGTACAGGACGTCATCGGCCAGTTCCGTGGCGGAGCAATCCATAAAGCGGCGGCCGAAGCCGGCCAGGTCCCGGTAGCCGACGTGCGCGCCGATCGTGACCCCTGCCGCCACAGCGTCGCGGCAGGTCTGGGCGATGGTGCTCGGGTCCCCGGCGTGGAAGCCGCAGGCGACGTTGGCGCTGGAGACGTGGCGGAAGACGGCCGCGTCGTCACCCATGGTCCAGCTGCCGAAGGACTCCCCGACGTCGCTGTTCAGATCGATGATGGGCATGTGATCTCCGCCTCAGTTCTCATGTTCCCATCATGCCGCAAACCCTTAGATTGTTCAACAATATTGAGTGGGGCGTTACCGGGTTGCCATTGACGCGGCGCGCAGCATGGATTGGAATGGAAGGAGAGGAACCGCGCCGGCCAGGCCGGTTCCCGGCTGCCGGGTACCCGGAGGTGAATCCAAATGCCGTCCCTGTTTGAAACCGGTCCGCAGGTCATCTGGCCGCTGCTGGGCCTCGCGGCGCTGGTGGTTTGCGCGGTGGCCGCGACGGTATTTCTGGCTCACAAGCATCGCAACGCCGATGGCGGACTTCCGGATGCGTTGTTTTGGGACGGGTTCGCCGGGCTGGCCGTCGTGGCGCCGGCGGTGATCGTGGCCTCGCTGGTATCGCCGTGGGCGGGACTGCTGCTGGGCATCATCGCGGCGGTGACTGCTGTGGCCGCGCACCGCTGGACAGTGCGGCTGCTCAACCGACAGGAAGCCCGACGGCGGTCCGCCGCGGCCGCCGCCCACCACGCGGCGCTGGCGGAACGGCACCGGAACGCCGTCGAGCGCTGGCAGCGCTACGAGCTCGATCCCGCCTACTGCATCGACTATCCCGCGATGAGCGACCCCCGCCAGCCCGCAACGGCCGCACTGCTCAAAGCGATGAGGAGCGCGGATCACATCGCAGCACACCCCGACGCCGGATATGGCCCGGCGGTCGCCAGGCTGGAGGATGCCTTGGCCCGCGCCGAACGCGATGCCGGCGTCGAAGCGGACGGAACGGACGCCCCAGGGGTCCTTCCCGCGCCGAACCCGGCACGCCCCTGAAGGCTGCCGGGCCGGCCGCCGGGCGGAACCGGTCTAGAGTTCGACGGTATCGGACGTTCCGACGCTCATCCGGCTGCCGGTCGCTTTGGATTTGACCCACTGCAATACGGTGGCGGCGGTGCCGCCGGGGCTGGTCCAGTATTCGGCCGAGTCGGAGTCCACGCGGAGCAACACAACGCCGGGGGTGTCCGGGCCGTCCGGGAACCAGGCCTCCACAACCTGGTTCCACATGGCGTGGATCTTCTCCCGGTCCGTCACGACCTCCGCCGTGCCGGCGACCGAAACCCACTCCGTGCCCTTGCCGAAGGAGACGTTGACCACCGGGTTGGCCCTGACGTGGGCCACCTGGGAGGTGTCATCGGCGGTAAAGAACCACAGGTCGCCGTCCTCCTCCACGTCCTGGACCGCCAGCGGCCGGCTGACCAAGGCGCCCTTTTCGTTGATGGTGGTGAACATTCCGATGTGCGAATCGTTGATGATGTCCGTTACTTTGCTGATGCTCTGACTATCCGACATATGCCACCTCATTCTTGGTCCGGCGGGGAAGATCCCCGCCCTCCAGCCTATTCATAAGCGTACTTACGTTCAATGCCGGGCGGCCCGGCAGCCCGCAGCTCCCCACCGGCCTACAGGCCGCGGCCGATGACCTCGCCCTTGAAGAATTCCGGCCGGAGCCGTGCCATGACCAGCATCAGGACAACGCCGAGCAGGATCACGCCGATGCCCAGGATGAACACCAGGCCGATGCCGCCGACGGACGAGCCCGAGCCGTAGGCGGGGTCCATCGAGTCCATCGAGGTCTTCACGAACATCACCAGCAGCATGACGCCACCGAGCAGCGGCGCGAGGAACTTGAAGAAGAAGGCCTGCGCGGAGCCGAAGGCCTGGGACCGGAAGAACCATACGCAGGAAAGGGCGGTGATGCCGTAGTAGAAGCAGATCATCATGCCCAGTGCCGTGATGGTGTCCCACAGGGCGTTTTCGGAGAGCGAGCGGGTGATGACGTAGAAGCCCGCGGCCGCGACCGCGGAGGCGATGGTGGCGTAGCTCGGGGACTTGTAGGTCGGGCTGACGCGGCCGAATTTCAGCGGCAGCGCCTTGTAGTGCCCCATCGACAGCAGGGTCCGGGCCGGCGAGACGAAGGTGGACTGCAGCGAGGCGGCGGAACTGCTCAGGATGGCCAGGGACATCAGGATCGCGAACGGGCCCATCACGGGGCCGGCCAGGACGGCGAAGATGCTGCCCTGGTTTTCCGGGTTACCGGCTCCGAGCCCGGTTTCGCCGATGCCGGCGAAGGACAGGGTGGACAGGCTGACGGTCATGTAGATCAGGACGATGACGACCACGGTGACGGTGGCGGCCCGGCCCGGTGTCTTCTCCGGATTCTTGGTCTCCTCATTCATGGTCAGGGTGACGTCCCAGCCCCAGTAGACGAAGATGGACAGCGATACACCGGCGGCGAACGCGGAGAAGGATCCGACGGCGAACGGGTTGAACCAGTCCGGCGCGATGGCGGTCGCGTCGAACGCGGTCCCGTTGGCGACGTGGCTGAAGGCGGCGACGGCGAACCAGCCCAGGACGAGCAGCTGGAATCCGACCAGGACGTACTGAACACTCTTAGTGGTCTCCATGCCGCGGTAGGAGACCCAGCAGGCCAGCGCAATGAACACCAGCGTGGTGGCGATATTCAGCGGCAGGACCGTGGTGAGGTCCGCCAAGTCCGGGTTCCCGAAGATCTGAGCCAGCATCAAGTAGAAGAAGTCCACGGCCACTGCGGCAAGGTTGGAGAGCACAATGATCGTGGCCGCGATCAATCCCCAGCCGCCCATCCACCCGATCCACGGCCCGAAAGCCCGTGAAGCCCAGGTGAAGGACGTGCCGGCGTCGGGCATCGCGTTGTTCAGCTCGCGGTACCCGAACGCCACCAGCAGCATCGGAATGAAGCCCACGAGGAAGATCGCCGGCAGGTGGACCCCCACCTCGGAGACGGTCGGACCGAGCGCGGCCGTGAGAGTGTAGGCCGGGGCGATACAGGACACCCCGATCACGACCGCGCCGAGCAGCCCCACCGAGCCGGCTTTAAGGCCCTTTTCACTCAGGCCCTTGCGGTCTGCGCTTGACGTCGCAACGGACGTCCCTGGATTGATGCTCATTTGTGTGCCTCTCGGGAGGAGTCGTTCGACGTTGAATGGACGGGCGTGGGTGGAGCATCGCTGCGCTCATAGTCGCGGGGAACCACGATCATTGGCACGGGCAGCGCCCGCAGGATGCGGTTGGCGGTGGTTCCGAGGAAGATCGACCGGTGCTGGGCAAGGCGGCTGGATCCGATGAGCAGGACTTCGTCCGCGCGCCAGTCGAGGCGGTCAACCGCTTCCTCGATGGTCCGGCCCTGGGCCACGATGATTTCGGGTTCGCCTACACCGGGGCCGCCGGCGGCCGCGCTTTGTTCCGCCGACGCGCGCGCCGCCGACGCCGCGTGCTGCGGGTCCTCGCCGTCGAGCGCCAGCAGGGACACGAGCCGCAGGGGGACCTGGCGTTCGGCTGCCATCGCGGCCGCGAGCCGGAGGACTGCTTCGGCTCCGGGCCGGTTGCCGAGCCCGCAGCTGAGCCGGCCGAGGGGCTCCGTGCGGTAGTACCCGTGCGGTGCCAGGGCGACGGGAACGGTCGCGGCGTGCAGCAGGGCACCCGCCACCGAACCGATCGTGAAGCGCTTGAACAGCCCGGTGCTCGTGGCCCCGATGACCAGCAGGTCGGCGTCGAATTCCCGGCTCGCCTCGATCAGCGCCTGGGCCTCGGAGTCGTTGGTCCGGACGTGGGCCCGGGCGGTGATGCCCTCCGGCACAAGCGCCATTGCTTCCTTCAGCCACTGTCCGGCCTGCTCGTCGAGGAAGTTCTCGAATCCGGCCCGCGGCGCATGGGCGGCGCCGAATTGCGGGACCTCCGGCACCACGAGCACCAGGTCCAGCGAGGCGCCGGGACCGTGCGCCAGCGCAACGGCGAGGTTCACGGCGTCGTGCCCCCTGCTGTTGGCGGTATACCCCACTACATAACGCATTCTGCCTGCTCCTTCGTCTCGAGAGTGCCGACGTATCTCAGCTGCTGGCCAATTCCGTGGCCGTGCCCGGGCGGGCCTCGACCGGCCCTGCCGGACGGGCGGCGACGGCGGCAATTCGCGCCGCGGTCTGCCGACCCATCCGTACAGCACCGTCAACGTGCTGGTAGCCTTCCGCGGCAAGATCGGAGCAGGCCCAATAGATGGGACCGACCGGCGTGAGCTGGTCCTTGCCGTAGCGGTGCAGGCCGCCCAGGTCGTAGCTGGACGCGTAGGCGCCGCGGGTCCATTCCTCTGAGCCCCAGTCGGACTCGTAGTAGACCTCCGGTTCGAGGGCTTGCTCGCCCAGGAAGCCGGCGATTGACTCCAGGATGGCGCGGCGGCGTTCCCCGGCGCTGAGTTCGAACATTGCGTCGGCTTTTTCGTCCGAGACGAAGCCGACCAGGGTGCCGCGGGGATCTTCGAAGTTGGTGTTGTCATAGACCTCCTGCACGAGGGCGTCGGCGCCGAAGCCCGTGCCGGAGAGGCCTTCCTCGCGCCAGAACGGCGAGCTGTAGACGGCGTGGACCTTGATGACCAGGCCCAGTGACTGGTGCTGGTGCATCTGGTGCTGGCGGCGCGGCAGCGGCGGGTTGAAGGAAACCCGGGAGTACAGGTTCGGCGGCACGGCCATGATCACGAAGCGGGCATGCACGGCGGCGCGATCGGACACGGCGGTCACGCGGTAGCCCCCGGCGTTTTCCGTCCAGTTGATCGTGCGGACCGGGCTGTCGAGGACGACGTCGTCGCCTAGTTCCGCCGCCTGCAGCTCGGACACCTGCTGCATCCCGCCGACCACCCGCTTGTCCAGGATGAAGTCCTCGTCGGTCAGGTGGGTAAAGGACCCGGCGGACGCGGCCATCAGCACGGCTTGCAGCGCGGAGAAAGCGTGGGCCGGCTTGGTCAGCATGCCGCCGGCAATAAAAAGACCGATGTTGTTGCAGGCTTCCTCGTCAGTGGAATTCTGCCGCAGCCAGTGGTGGAACGAGATCGTGTCCAGCTCGCGGGCCATCGGGTGGGCCCACGGTTCGGTGGCGCCGATGTCCGCGGCGAGCGTGTCCAGCAGGGCGGTGAGCTTGTCCATCTCGGCCGCCGTGGTGGCGTTGACCGGAAACGTGTCGCCGGTGTACAGCGTGCGCTTCCCGTCCGCTCCGATGTAGACGGACGTTCCTTCGCGGTAGCGGGAGTAAGTCTTTAGGCCGAGTTCATCCAGCAGGGCCAACAGTTCGGTCTGGTCCGGCGAGACCCACTGCCCGCCGATTTCGAGCATGGCTCCGTCGACGGTGTCTGTCCAGGTCCGGCCGCCCACCCGGTCGCGGGCTTCCAGGACGGCAACACTCAGTCCGGCTTTCTTCAATTCCCGGGCGGCGGTGAGTCCGGCGGGCCCGGCTCCGACGATGACAACGTCGCGGTCAAGTTCGAGCATGGTGTCCTCTTTCCGTGGCTGCCTGGTGACACAAACCACTAAATGAATACTATTCATTTAGGACAGACTGTAGCGGTTCCGGGCGCATCAGGGAAGACCCCGGGGCGGGGCCTACGTTCACGGGCGGATGGTGCAGTGGAATAATCCGAGGGACACCCGCATGAAAGGCAAGAATGCCGTCACCGAGCAGCACGCCCGCAGAATCCCGTTCCCACGCCACATCGCGGCGCAGGGCGGGCCGGCCGTCCGCGGCCGTCCTTGACCAGGAGCGCATCATCGCCGCTGCGTTGAAACTCGTCGGGCACAGCGGTTATGAGGGCTTTACGATGGCCGCCCTGGCCCGGTCCCTGCAGGTGGCGCCTTCGGCCCTCTACAACCATGTTTCGTCCAAGCGCGATGTGCTGGTCCTCATCCAGGACCATCTGACCTCGTTCGTGCAGGTAGCGGCGTTTGACTCGGAACCGTGGGACCGCGCCGTCCGGGACTGGGCCTGGAGCTATCGGGACGTTTTTTCCCGGCACACGCCGCTGATCCCGGTCATTGCGGTACTCCCGGTGGCCGATGCTCCGAAGACCCTGGCGATGTATGAAGCGGTCAGTGCCGGTTTCAGCCGGGCAGGGTTCCCCCAGGAGCGCATTGTGGCGGCCATCGTGGCGCTCGAATCCTTCATCTTCGGGTCCGCCTATGACGTCACGGCACCGGTGGACATCTTTGATGCGGGCAGCATGGCGGCCTCAACGCCGAACTTCACCGACGCCGTCGCGCACCTGGCGGACAGCGGCTACGGGTCCCCGGCCGATGTTGCCTTCAGCCTCGGACTTGAGGCTCTCATCGCAGGTTTCGGAACACTGCTGGTCTGACCGGGAGCTCCCGGTCGCGCGGCCGGGACGGTTAAACGAGAGAACCCCGGTCCGAAGACCGGGGTTCTCTACGATGCGTGCGCGAGGGGGGATTTGAACCCCCACGCCCTTTCGGACACTGGCACCTGAAGCCAGCGCGTCTGCCGTTCCGCCACTCGCGCGCAACTTCTTTGACCGGCGAGTTGTCCGTTTCCGGAACCATCGACCTCGTCAAAGCAGCGAGATCAAGCATAACGGACAAGTGCGGAAAAACGCTAATCGGGCCCTGCGGCACCGTCCCGCCGGTGTTTTCCGGGCCGCACGGGCCGCCGTTGCGAAGTCCGCGCCGCCGGCCCGCCTCCGCAGCGCGGCGGGGTGCCGGCGGGGAGGCCATCGCACGTCAGGGAGCGTTCGCCGTCCTTTTTCTGCACACGGTTCGAGGGCTCATTAGGGCCATTCCCAGTCACGCCCAGTAGTATCTGATGTAGGAGTGCCCCAGTACGGCGCGCTCTCAAACGAGCGGGAAATCGAGTTCCGGAACGAACGCTGCCTCGGCAGCTCGCTGGAAAGGAGAAAGACCATGGGGTTGCTGGACAAAGTCGAGCGCGGCATCGAGAAGGCCGTCCGTGGAGTTTTCTCTACCGGTTCCCGTGCCCAGGTTGAACCCGTCGAGATCGCCAGCCGGCTCCGCCGTGATGTGGACAATAAGTCCATTACGATCGCCGCGGGCCGCACGCTGGCACCCAACGTCTTCGATGTCCTCCTCAGCGATGACGACTTCCAGCGGGCCCAGGAATGGGGTACACCCCTCGCGGAAGAACTGTGCGACGTCGTCATAAACCACGTTCGCAGCCAGGGCTACACCCTCCAGGGTCCGGTCCGGGTCAGCTTCCGCCGCGACGAGGAACTTCGGGTCGGGAATTTCGAAATCACGTCCCGGACCGAAAAATCCTCCGCTCCCGCGGCGCCGGCGCACCCCGCCGCCCACGCCCATGTGCCGGCCGCTCCAACCCGCCAGCCGGTCCGGCTGCAGCCGGTGCTGGATATCGACGGGCAGCGCTATTCCCTCAACGCCCCTTCCATCGTCCTTGGACGCTCGTCGGAGGCAGACATTCTTATTGACGACACCGGTGTGTCCCGCCGCCACCTGGAGATCAGGACGGGGCCGGGCCTCGCCCAGGCCATCGACCTGGGCTCGACGAACGGCAGCTATGTCAACGGCCAAAAGATCGTGGGCAGCTCGGACCTCACAGACGGCTCAACTATCACGATGGGACGGAGCAAGATTATTTTCCGCCTAATGCCTGCCCAGACGGGCGGCCGCGCATGAGCGAACTCACTATCGCTGTCCTGCGCTTCGGTTTCCTCCTCCTGCTGTGGGTCCTGATCTTCAGCATTGTTTCCACCATGCGCCGCGATCTGATGATCGGACGCAAGGCGGCGGCTGGCGCCCCGACGGCACGTCAGGTACGCAAGAACCCGGCACTGGCCGAACCTGCCCCTGCCCCGGTGAAACAGCAGGCACACCAGCTTGTGGTAACCGAGGGTCCGCTTCAAGGCACCACGATTCCGCTCGCCGCCAGCCCGATCCTGCTGGGCCGCGCCCAGGAGGCGACCCTGGTACTTGAGGATGACTATGCCTCCGGCCGGCATGCCCGCCTGTTCCCGCAGGGCAGCCGCTGGTTTATCGAAGATCTCGGCTCCACGAACGGCACTTATCTGGCAGACCAGCAATTGACCCGGGCCCTGCCCGTCGATCTGGGCGTACCCGTGAGAATCGGCAAGACGGTCATCGAATTGAGGCCGTAGCCATGGCCGCTCCAGACTCCGCCGCAGAGCAGGCCCCCGCCTCCCAGCGGCCGCTGATCATGCGCTATGCCGCGCGTTCCGACGTTGGACGCGTGCGCGCCAAGAATGACGATTCCGGGTACGTCGGACGTCATCTCGCCGTTGTGGCGGACGGCATGGGCGGCCATGCCGGCGGCGACGTGGCCTCAGCCGCGACCATCCTGGACATGATCCATCTCGATCATGACCACTACCAAGGCGACGCCGCCACGGTCCTCGCCGACGAAATCCAGACGGCGAACTCCCTGCTCTCAGAGCTGGTCCACATCAATCCCAAGCTGGCCGGGATGGGCACCACGGTCACCGCCTTGCTGCTGGCCGAGGGAAAACTCCACATCGCCCATATCGGTGATTCCCGCGCCTACCGGCTACGCAACGGCGAATTCGAACAGGTCAGTGTGGACCACACCTTTGTGCAGCGGCTCATTGACGAGGGCCGGTTGCGTCCGGACGAGGCCGAAACGCACCCGCACAAGAATGTCCTGATGCGGGTATTGGGCGATGTGGACGCGAGTCCGGAACTCGACGTCGCCACACTCGATGTCCAGCCCGGAGAGCGTTGGCTGCTCTGTTCCGACGGCCTGAACTACGTCGCCGGCCACGTAGTGGAGCGGTTGGTGCGCGAGACCAAGGACCTGCGCGAGTGCGTTGAGCGCCTCGTTGACCTCACCCTCGAGGCGGGCGCCCCTGACAACGTGACGATCGTGATGATCGATATCGCCGAGCAAACGTCCGATGACGTCAGTACGGCAGCCGTCGACGTCGTCCCGGCCGCGGCGGAGACCACCTCCGGTGCCGCACCGGCAGTCACCAATAACCCCCCGGCTGCGGCCGGCACTGGACCGGACGATGATGCCGGCGAGGCTTCGGCACCGGAGGGCACTGCTGCCGCAAATACGGAAAATGGCGAGAAGAAATCCAATAACGCCGCCACCGATCCGCACCTTGGCGAGCATCTTTCCGCGGCCGTCCTGCGCGAAGAGCTTTCAACCCGCCCGCATGAACTCGTCGGGGCCGCTGCCACCGCCGCGGAATCCGGGTCCATCCCTGCCATCGCCGGACGCACGGTGGCCCGCAGGGCCGCGACGGTCCTGACGCACAAGTCGGAGCAGTCCCGGGACGACGTCGAATACTACCGGCCTGCGGTCCGGCCCCGCCGCTGGCTGACCGTTGCCGTCGCCGCCGCGCTGGTGGCCCTGCTGGGCCTGGGCCTGTGGCTTGGCTACGCCTGGACCCAGACCCGGTATTACATCGGCGAACAGGACCAGCGCGTCGCCATCTTTAACGGTGTTTCCCAGCGACTGGGTCCCATCCAGCTTTCCACCCTCGAAATGGTGACCGATATCCGCATGTCAGATCTGCCCGAATTCTCGCAGCAGCGCGTGCGCCAGACCGTGCCGGCACGCGACCTCTATGACGCCCAGCGGATCGTGAAGAACCTCGAGGAGACCGGCACGACGGCGCCTGCCGAAGCGTGCGTGACCCCCTCTCCGGCGGCCACGCCCACCGGCGCGCAGGCCAGCGCCGGTGCCACGGTCCCGCCTGAGGCGACGGCTAGCCCCGGAACCTCCGCAACGGACCCGGCTACGGCCTCCCCCGCCCCGTCCCCGACGTGCGAGGTGACCAAGTGACGACCATCGAAACCGCGCCCAAGCCCCGGCGGAACGTGGAGCTGGCGCTCTTGGTGCTGGCCCTTGCCGTCGGCATCGGCGCCAACGCCCTCGTGACGGTGGACCGGCAGACGGCCTTCGACACAGATTTCTGGTTCCAGTCCAGCCTCCTGGCGGCCGCGGCGCTGGCTTTCCATGTGGTGCTGCGCATCCGCGCAAAGTATGCCGATCCGGTAATACTTCCCATTGTGGTGGCGCTCAACGGCCTGGGCCTCGCCATGATCCAGCGTCTTGACCGGGTCGGCGAAGACACCGGCAACAACCAGCTGCGATGGACCGTGGTGGCCATGGCGGTGGCAATCGCCGTGATCTGGTTCCTCAAGGACCACCGCATGCTGCGGCGCTTTACCTACATATCTCTCGCGGTCAGCGCGTTGTTGCTGGTGCTGCCTCTCGTCCCGGGCATTACCGCCGGCGAAATCCTCGGCGCCAGCGTGTGGATCCGCGTCGGGTCCATGACGTTCCAGCCCGGCGAAATCGCGAAGATCACGCTCGCAATATTCTTTGCCGGGTATTTGTCCTCGAACCGGGACCTGATCCTCCTGGCCGGACGTAAGATCGGTCCCCTGCAGTTCCCGCGGTTCAAGGACCTGGGCCCCATGATCACGGCGTGGCTGGTCAGCATCGGCGTGCTCGTGTTCCAGCGCGACCTTGGCTCCTCCATCCTGTTCTTCGGCCTGTTCCTGGTCATGATCTACGTCGCGACGAGCCGCATCAGCTGGGTGATCATCGGTGTCGTGCTGATGGCCGGGGGCGGCTTCGTGGCGTCCAGGGTGTTCTCCCACGTGGCCCTCCGGATCGACGGCTGGATCAACGCCTTCACCGATGAGGTCTATGGCCGTGCCTACGGCGGCAGTCTCCAGATCGTGGAAGGCCTGTTCGGGATGGCCAATGGTGGACTCGTCGGCACCGGTCTCGGCCAGGGCAGGCCCAACCTGGTCCCTTTCGCCAACAGCGACATGATCATCGCCTCCTTCGGCGAGGAACTCGGGCTGATCGGGCTCTTTGCGATTGTGCTGATGTATCTCCTGCTCTTTACCCGCGGATTCCGCGCCGCACTGGGCACCCGGGACGCGTTCGGGAAGCTCTTGGCAACCGGGCTCTCCTTCGCCATCGCGCTGCAGTGCTTCGTTGTGATTGGCGGTGTCACCCGGATTATTCCGCTCACCGGACTCACAACCCCGTTCCTGGCAGCCGGCGGCTCTTCGTTGCTGGCCAACTGGATCATCGTCGGGTTGCTGCTGATGATTTCGCACACGGCACGTGGCCCGGTGGACACCACTCCGCTGGCGCCCGGTGAAATTCCGGACGCCAAAAAAGCCATCCCGGAACCGCCGTCGCGGGCCTCATCGGCCGCCGGCGCCGGCCGCACCAGCCCAGACGCTCAGACCGAGGCGGTTAGTCAACTGTGAACCAGGCCATCCGCAACGCATGGATCGCCGCGATCGCCATGTTCGCGCTTATTTTCGGCGCCCTCAGCTATGTACAGGTCATCGGGGCTGACGAACTCCAGGCCAATGCCTGGAACAAACGCGCGATCCTGCAGAACTACTGCAACGACCGGGGCGCAATCATCGTCGGCGGCACACCCATTGCCCAGTCCGTCGCCGGCACGGAAACGTGCAAATACCAGCGCAGCTACACCCAGCCCGAGCTCTACGCCGGCATCACCGGCTACTTTTCCAAGAACTACGGACTGACCGGCCTGGAACGGTCGATGGACGGCCAGCTCGCCGGCAGCTCGGACCAGTTGTTCCTGGACCGCATCGGCCAGCTCTTCCTCGGGAACCAGCCCAAGGGCGCCTCCGTCGAACTCACCATCGACCCGGAGCTCCAGAAGCTCGCCTACGACCTCATCCCGGACGGCCAGCGCGGGTCGATCGTGGTGACGAATCCCAAGACCGGAGCCATTCTGGCGATGGTCTCCAAGCCGTCCTACGATCCGAACCTGATCGCAACGCAGGACCCCGAGGCCGAGGCCGCGAACTTCACCGAGCTCAACAAGGTCCCCGGGATCAACCTCAATCAGTCGGTCAGCGGTCCCACCGGGGAGCTGCTGGCACCCGGATCGGTGTTCAAGCTGGTCGGCACCGCGGCTGCCCTCAGTTCGGGCAAATACAACGAAGACAGCGATTTGCCCAACCCGGCGGAAATGACCTTCCCCGGGATCCAGTACACATTGCCTAACTATGCCGGGGGCAGCTGCTATACCCGGAACACGGCCAGTTTTGCCTTCGCGCTGCAACAGTCGTGCAATACGCCGTTCGCCAGCATCGCGCTTGATCTCGGCGAGTCCGCCATGGCCGAGCAGGCGGCAAAGTTCGGCTTCGGCGAGGAACTCGGCGACCAGCTCAAGCTTGACTACGCCAGGAGCGTCTTCCCCACGGATCTGGACCAGGCCGGACTCGCGCAGTCCGCCATCGGCCAGCGCGATGTCCGGGCAACTCCGCTGCAGATCAATCTCATGACGGCCGCCATCGCCAACGGCGGTGTGCAGATGCAGCCGAACCTGATCAAGGCTGTCCGGTCACCGGATCTGCGGACGCTCAGCGAGCCCAGCCCGAAACCCCTGCGCACCTCCACCACCCCGGAGATCGCCAGCCAGATCACGGAGTGGATGACCAGCGTCGTCAGCGACGGAATCGGACGCGGTGCAGCGGTCCGCGGCGTCGAGGTAGCCGGCAAGACCGGAACCGCGGAACTGGGCACCGGCCTGAACAACTCATGGTTTACCGGGTTTGCCCCGGCGAATGACCCGCAAGTGGCCGTCACCGTCGTCATCGAAGGCGTGGACATCACCACCGGCGCACAGCTAACCAGTCCGAACGCGAAGAAGATTTTTGAGGCGGTGTTGAATAAGTGAGGCCTACATCGGGAATCACCCTCGGCGGCAGATTCCAGTTGACAACGCGTATTGCGATTGGCGGCATGGGAGAAGTCTGGAAGGCCAAAGACCTCGTCCTCGGCCGGATAGTCGCCATCAAGGTCCTGAAGGAGGAATACACCGGCGATCCGGGATTCCTCCAGCGGTTCCGTGCCGAGGCCAGGCACACGGCGCTCCTGAACCACGTGGGCATCGCCAACGTCTTTGACTACGGCGAAGAGGAAGGTTCCGCCTACCTCGTGATGGAACTGGTCCCGGGCCAGCCATTGAGCAGCATCATCGAGCACGAACAGGTGCTCTCGCCGGACCGCACCCTGTCCATGATTGCGCAGACCGCACGGGCCCTTGCCGTTGCCCATGCCCAGGGCCTCGTGCACCGCGACGTCAAGCCAGGGAACTTGCTCATCACCCCCGACGGACGGGTCAAGGTCACCGATTTCGGCATCGCCCGCTTGGCCAATCAGGTACCGCTGACGCAGACCGGACAGGTCATGGGCACCGCCCAGTACCTGGCGCCGGAGCAGGCCACCGGCCAGATGGCGACCGGCGCCTCGGATATTTACGCGCTGGGCGTCATCGGCTACGAATGCCTGACCGGTCACCGCCCGTTCTCCGGCGAATCACAGATCGCAATTGCCCTGGCCCAGGTCAATGATGCTCCGCCGCCGCTGCCGGAGTCACTGCCCAAGCCCGTGCGTGCGCTGCTGATGTCGATGCTGTCCAAGGATCCGAAGAACCGTCCGGCCGACGCCCTGAAGCTGTCCGAGGCCGCCGAGGCCATCCGCAACGGCGACATCAGCGCCGCACATGCCGCAGTTCCCGGAATGCTCCTTTTCGAGGCGACCACCGGACCCATTACGGCACCGGTGGATGTCCCCACGGCCGCCACAAGCGTCCTTGGGTCCGCTTCGGCGGAGGACCGGTCGACGTCGGCCACCTCCGCTCTGCCGGTCGTCGGTGCCGCGGGCGCCGCCGGGGCTGCAGCAGCCCGCGGCCACGGCGCACGTGACGCGCTGACCCGCGCCGATGCCCTGGCCGCCCAGCGCGAGTGGAGCCAGACTGACGAGGACTATGACGAACCGGTGGACGAACCGGCACGGCGCCAGCGCAGCCCCTGGACCTGGCCGCTCGTGGCCCTGATCCTGCTCGTGCTGTTTGTGTTGGCAGGGGTTGTCCTGACGCAGGCCGGAATGTTGTTCCCGTCGCAGGCTCCGGTCACCAGTAGTGCCACCACGACCAGTGCGAAGCCGGTCACCACGAGCGCCTCGCCCACCTCCAAGACGCCCACGCCGACCGCCACGTCGGCAACGCCCACCCAGTCCACACCGACCGCCATCAACCTGCTGCCGGATGCCTACCTGGGCCGGCAGTACAGCGAAGTGCGTTCGGAACTCATCGGTATGGAACTGGCAGTCACCGGCGTCGAAGTCTTCAACAACGCGGCTCCGGGTACAGTCACGGACATTGATCCCGCCGGCCCGGTGGAACCCGGCACCACCATCACCGTGTCCTACTCGAAGGGCCCGGAGATGGTCACGGTCCCGTCAATCCAGACCGGCGCCAGCGAGGCCGCAACCCAGCAGGCCATCGAGGCGGCGGGGCTGCGCTGGGCGAAGGGCGCGGACGTCGAGCCTGCGAAGAAGACCCAGGAACCGGGAACCTTTGTCAGCTCGGAGCCCGCCGAGGGGAAGAAGGTGCCGGCAGGGTCCGTCGTAACCTACTCCCTGGCCAAGGCCGTGGCGACGCCGACGGTCAAGGCACCGTAGGCAACCGTGTCTACTTCACCCCGCACACCGTCCCATAGGGAGGACCGCGGCCCCGAGCCAACGCAGCGCGTCCTCAGTGGGCGCTATGAACTGGGTGAACTGATCGGCCGCGGCGGCATGGCGGACGTTTTCCGCGGTATCGATACCCGTCTGGGACGCACCGTGGCTGTGAAGCTGCTGCGTCCGGATCTGGCCCGGGACCCGCAATTCCAGGCCCGGTTCAAACGGGAAGCGCAGGCTGTGGCGGCGTTGAACCACCCGTCGATTGTGGCGGTGTACGACACCGGGGACCATGCGGTCCCCGGTGACCACCATGACACCGTGCGGGTGCCCTACATCGTGATGGAATTTGTCTCGGGCAAGACCATCCGCGACCTGATCCGGGCGAAGGAAGTCACGATCGAGCAGGCGATCGACTTCAGCCTCGGCGTCCTGTCCGCCCTCGACTACAGCCACAAAGCCGGCATTGTGCACCGGGACATCAAACCGGCGAACGTGATGTTTTGCTCCGGCTCGGGCAACATCAAGGTGATGGACTTCGGGATCGCCCGTGCCATCGCGGATTCCGCTGCGACGATGACCCAGACCCAGGCGGTCGTGGGCACGGCACAGTACCTCTCCCCGGAACAGGCCCGCGGCGAAACCGTCGATGCCCGCAGCGACCTTTACTCGGCCGGCTGCCTGCTCTACGAAATGCTTGCCGGCAGGCCGCCGTTCGTCGGGGACAGTCCGGTGTCTGTGGCCTACCAGCACGTGCGCGAAATCCCTGATCCGCCCTCCAGCCTGAATCCCGAGGTATCCCCGGCCCTGGACAGCGTGCTGACGAAGGCGCTGCAAAAGAACCGGGCCGACCGTTTCCAGGACGCCGCGGCCTTCCGCCGAGCCCTGCGGGCCGCCCGCAGCGGCATTGGCGTGACGCCGACGTCGGCCAGTGAGGCGCCCACGCACCCCACCAACACCGTCCACCCGTTCGACGACGCCGTGACGGCGGCGTTCTCGCTCACCGGGGCCCGGTTCCTGGATGACGCGCCGGCAGTGCCGGTCCGCCCGGCCGCGGATGACGCTGCGGACCCGGATGACGGCCCTGCCCGCCCGGCCCGCGACTCCGCCGTCTTCGACCACCGGGACCGGGACAGCCTCCCGCTGAACCTGCCGGCAGAACGGGAACACAGTCGACTGCAGCGTTCCCGGCGCCGGGCCTGGATTGCCACGCTCTTCGTCCTGACGACCCTGGTGCTCGCCGGGGGCGGGCTATGGCTGTACAACATGGTCAACCAGGAGCCGCCGCCCGTCGCCCAGGTCCTGGTCCCGCCGGTGTCCTCGCTGACGGAATCCGAGGCGCTTCAGAAGCTGTACAACGCCGGCTTCCTGCCAGAGGTCCGGCGGGTGCAGCACGCCACTATCGCCAAAGGCACCGCAATCGGGACCTCGCCTGCGTCGGGGATTTCCCTCGATCCCGGCTCCGAGGTCACGCTCAACATCTCCGACGGACCGGCGGCCGTAGCAATTCCCGCGGACCTGCCCGGCCGGACGGAGGCTGCCGCGCGCGACGTGCTGCGCCAGAAGGGACTGGTCGGCGCGCCGACCACCACGATGGCCAACAGCCCGGATGTGCCGGCAGGTGCCGTCATTACCACCAATCCCGCGCCCGGCCAGAGCGTGGCCGTCGGCAGCACCGTGGAGCTCATTGTGTCCACCGGCAAGGTTGCCGTGCCGCAGCTGATCGGGCTGCTGCAGGCCGACGCGGAGGCCGCGTTAGCGGCCGCCGGGTTGTTCATCAACGTGACGGAAGTCGAAAACTCCCAAGTGCAGCCGGGCAAGGTGACCGGCCAGAGCGACGCGGCGGAAGCCGCCGTCGAGCAGGGAAAGACCATTTCGGTCACCGTGGCCAAGGCGCCGGAGCCCACCCCGATCCCGACGCCGTCTCCGACGAAATCGCGCTCCGAGGATTAGCCGGCCGCGGGGGCGTCAGTGTTTGATGAGCGGGCTCAGGTGTGCTGCCCGGGCCGCGGCCCCGGCCATGCCTAAGGATTCCAGCCAGTTGCCCAGCATTTGGTAGCCCCCTTCGGTGAGCACCGATTCGGGGTGGAACTGAACGCCGCAGAGTGGGGCAGTCCGGTGCTGCAAACCCATCACCACTCCGCCGCCCGTGGCCGCGGTGATTTCCAAGTTGTCCGGGATGCTTTCCCGCACGGCCGCCAGCGAGTGGTAGCGCGTGGCAGTCAGCGGCGATTGGAGCCCGGCGAAAACACTGGTGCCATTGTGCTCGACCAGGGATGTCTTGCCGTGCATGAGTTCGGCGGCGTGAGTCACGGTCCCGCCGTAGGCCTCCGCCAGGGCCTGATGCCCGAGGCACACGCCGAGCATGGGCTTGCTGTGGCTGCCGCACCACTTGATCAGCTCAATGCATACTCCCGCTTCAGCGGGCGTCCCCGGGCCCGGCGAGATCAGAACGCCGTCGCGTGCCGACGCCATCGCGATGGCCTCATCCAGCGTCACGTCATCGTTCCGGACAACAGTCGTTTCCGCGCCGAGTTCCTGGAGGTAGCCGACCAGCGTGTAGACAAAGCTGTCGTAGTTGTCTACGACAAGGATCTTGGTTGTGCTCATGGATGCCTTGGTGAACCAATCTTTTGGACGCCGCAAAGGGGTACGCTGCGCCATTGAGGAAACAGGGACTGAACCATCAATACCAGTACGCCGCCGGTCAACACCAGCGGCCTCACGATCCTGGTCCGGACCGCGCCGGCCAACGGCCAACAGCGGTGACGGCCGATCTCCAGCTAGAATTGGCAGCGAACAAGAAACCCGAGATTTGACCAAGAGCGTCCTGACCGCCTGCGTTGTACTTCCCGCAGGATATCAAGTCCGGCTGCCGCTCTCGTTCCAGAATGCCAAGGAGGACCAGTGCCCGAGTCGAAACCGCGAAAGAAGACAGCTGCCGCAGCGCCGCAGTCAACTGCCGCGCAGGCCTACAAGCCCAACGCCGTGTGGTTCAAGCCGGTGATGTTCGGCCTGATGATCATTGGCCTGCTGTGGATTATCACCTTCTACATCAGTGAAGGTGCCTACCCGGTCCAGGCATGGTCCTCGTGGAATATCGTCGCAGGTTTCGGCATCGCCATCCTGGGCTTTCTGATGACCACCCGCTGGCGCTCCTGAAACACGCCTGCGTTGCGGATTAACCCTGCGGGGCCGGTACACCGAGTGTGTGCCGGCCCTGCCGTTTAAGCGAGGAGAGCGCATGGGCCCGGCAGGGAACGGCACGATTACCGGATGCGACGGCCTGGCCAGGCCCGCCTGGGCGGCTACCGACCCGATGCTCCGTGAGTACTACGACCATGAGTGGGGGTTGCCGGTCCGGGACGAGCAGGGACTCTACGAGCGGATCAGTCTGGAGGCGTTTCAGGCGGGGCTGTCCTGGGCGACCATTCTGCGCAAACGTACGGCGTTCCGCGCGGCGTTCCATGGATTTCAGCCGGACACGGTGGCTGCCTTCACCGAGGCCGACGTCGAACGCCTGCTGTTGGACGCCGGCATCGTCAGGAACCGGCTCAAGATCCGGGCCGCCATCACCAACGCCCGCGCAACGCTGGCCTTGCGGGACGACGGCGGGCTGGTCGACTTCGTGTGGGGCTTCCAGCCGGCTTCCACGCCGGAGCCGGAATCGATGGACCAGGTCCCGACGACCTCGGCAGAGTCGATCGCGTTGTCCACAGCGCTCCGCAAGAAGGGCATGGTTTTCATCGGCCCGACGTCGATGTTTGCGCTGATGGAAGCCATCGGGATGGTGGATACGCACCTGATGGGCAGCCACCGGCGGGCCAGCTCGGGTATTTGGCCGCGCTGAGCCGCTGGCGGAACCATGTTGTTCACACTTGTGCACAACTTTGACCTAAGTTATCCACATGTGGGGATAACTTTGCGGCGGATCCACCGGCCTGCTCCGAATCGTGACGCGGTGCGGGCTGGTGGACTGATTCCGGTCAGACCGGGAGAACGTGAATAACAGCGGTGTCAGTTATTAACAATGTGGATTGTCTGTGGAAAACCGGATCCCGGGGCGGCATTGGCCTTGGAACTACCGGCCGCGGCACGGAGACGCCGTGATGTTCCGGAGCGACACGCTAAGGACCGGGCTGAAGTTATCCACTTAATAACAGCCCGGTACCCACACGTTATCCACAGGTGGGGATAACGTGCCTGCCGGCACCGGGCCGCGGGTCCCTGTGTCGCGCGGATCCGGCACGGGCGTCCAAGCGGCGGGGGAACGCGTTCGTTATTAACAGTGTGCATAACCTGTTGAGATCCGGCCCGCCGATGCTCCTGCGTCCGGGCCGGGGGCGCTAAGGCGCCGGGGTGTCCGCCGGCACCGTGTGGCTGTGCGCTGTGTTGGTGCGCGGGGGTCTTTGTGGCCCGGGCGCCGGGAGCCTGCCTGCTCCGCGTCGCTGCAGCCCGGCATCCGGAAGTTATCCACTTAACCACAGGACAACCCACAGCAGTTATCCACAAATGTGGATAACGGGAAGTGGCGGTCGCGGCCGTGCGGGAAAGATGCCCGCCAGGGCCCTCAGTCGATCCGGTAGATCATGAACTACATCGATGTAAGTTATTAACACTGTGGATAAGCGTTGTGGACAACCCGGGCGGGCGGGGCGTGTTGATACCGGTCGATACCCGGCGCAGGGAAGGGGGCGGCGCTATGCGCCGGCGCCGGCCATCCGCAGGACGGAAACGAGGATCACGAGGGCCAGGACGGCGGTGATCCCACCGGCCTGCAGCAGACCCCGACGGGACCCCTTAGGGGCGTAGGCCACGGCTGCCGCGCAGAGGGCGCCGGTCACCAAGCCTCCCAGGTGCGCCTGCCACGCGATCTGCGGGACCATAAAGCCGATCACACCGTTGATCGCGATCAGAACGAGAAGTTGACGGGTCTCCCCGCCTCGGTGCCGCTGGACCACCAGCAGTGCTCCAAAGAGGCCAAAGACCGCCCCGGAAGCCCCCACAACGCCCACCGGGCCGCCGGCCGGGAAGACGGGGGTCAGCAGCAGGAAACCCGCCGATCCGCCGATTGCGGACACCACATAGATGGCGAGGAAACGGAGACGGCCCAGCAGCGGTTCGAGGACCTGGCCGAAAATCCACAGCGTGTACATGTTCAGCACGATGTGGAGCAGGAAACCCTGGGAGTGCAGGAAGGCCGAAGTGAGCATCCGCCACGGTTCGATGGCCGTGAATGCAGGGGCGTAGGCCAGCTCCTGGTAGATGCCGTCGTTGGGAATCAGCCATTGCAGGACGTAGACCAGGGCGCACAGCCCGATGATGGCGAACGTAACGACGGGCCTGCCGCCGACGGCGGTGCCACCGTAGACGGTCTTGGTCCGGGGCAGGGCCCGGTTTGCTTCGTTGACGCAGTCAACGCACTGGAATCCGACGGCGGCCGCCCGCTGGCAGTCAGGGCATGCGGGGCGTCCGCACCGCTGACAGCGCACGTAGGCTGGGCGGTCCGGATGCCTCGGGCACACCGGGATCTGCGCGGACGGCTCGGCCGCCGGGATTCCATAGCTCATGCGCTGGGGTTAGAGCTGTTCGACGTCAATGCTGTTGATGACGACGTCCTCGACCGGACGGTCAGCCATTCCGGTGCGGACGGCCTCGATGGAGTCAACCACTTTCTTGGAATCTTCGTCCGCGACTTCGCCGAAGATGCTGTGCTTGCCCTGCAGCCAGCCCGTGGGGATCGTGGTGATGAAGAACTGGGAGCCGTTGGTGCCGCGTCCCATCTGGATGCCGGCATTCGCCATGGCCAGTTTGTAGGGCTCGGCGAATGTCAGTTCGGGGTGGATTTCGTCGTCGAACTTGTAGCCCGGTCCGCCGGTGCCGCGTCCCAGGGGATCGCCGGCCTGGACCATGAAGTCCTTGATGATCCGGTGGAAGATGGTGCCGTTGTAGAGCGGGGTACCCGTCTTGTCCTCGCCCGTTTCGGGGTGCGTCCAGGCCTGCTCGCCGGTGGCGAGACCGACGAAGTTCTTGACGGTCTTGGGCGCGTGGTTACCGAAGAGGTTCACGACAATGTCGCCGAGGCTCGTGTGAATGGTTGCTTTTGCAGTTGCGGTGGCAGTCATACGGCTATTCTTCCATGACGGGCCGCGGCATACAGGACCCCGCAGCCAGTTCCGCGCTGGGTGAAATCGCCCCGAATCGGCCCGGAATAATAGCCCGTGCGATCCGGGACACGTAGGCTAACAACAGAACCGTCACATTAATCGGGAGGTAGTTGTGAAGAAAACGGATCGTATTGCCCGGGACCTGGAGCAGTCAGTCAATACCGGAGTAGAAAACGCCAAGGACTGGGCCGCCCCCCGGGTTGAAGCAGCCGTGCATTGGGCTGTTCCGCGCCTGCAGCAGGGGCTGGACACCGCCGCGCCCAAGATTCATGGGGGAATCAAGGCCGCGGCCAACAACCTCGCGGACGGCGTCGCCACCGTGACCCCCAAGCTTCAGGATGGACTGGCGCAGCTGGCCCCGAAGATCCACGACGCAGTCGAGGGCGCCACTCCCCGTCTCCACGAAGCCCTGGACCGGGCCACGCCCGCGATCGGCCACGCGCGGGACAGGGTCGTCGTCGAGTACCTGCCCAGGCTGTCGGACCAGATCGGCGTTGCTTCCGACGCGGTCTACCGGAAGCTGGAGAGCGCTCCCGTCCGGGTCGATGCGGTCGCCCAGAAGTTCGTTGACTCCGGTTTTGTGCACAGCATTCAGGACCAGGCGAAGGACGCCGGCGGCCACCTCAAGTCGGTCGCTAACGAAGCCGGAAAAGTAGTCGGCATTGAGCTTGTCCGGCCGCGTAAGCGCAAGCACCGCGGCCTGCTGATCTTCGGCGTCATCGCTGCCGCAGCCGCAGCCGGGGTGGCAGCCTGGAAGGCTTCCAAGCCCGTTGAGGATCCGTGGAAGACCCCGTCGCCGGTAACGCCGGCTCCGGTCTCGGCCACAACCGTCAATGAAGCCCAGGATGCCCTCGCGGATGCTGCCGAGAAGTCTGGTGACACGGCCGTTGCCGCTGCTGACAGTGCTGCGGATTCTTCAGCCAAGGTTTCTGACTCGGTGGCAGACGCGGCCGAAACGGCCAAGGACGCTGCCGACGACGCTGCCGAAACGCCAAGGACGCTGCCGAGGACGCGGCCGAAACAGCCAAGGATGCCGCCGAGGACGCCTCGGAGGCCGCATCCAAGGTCGCCACTGACGCGAAGACGGCTGTGCGTAACATCGCCGCGAATATGTCCAACGACGCGGACAAGAACGGCAAATAGCCACCGCTTGACGCCGCCCGTCCACGGGCACGCAGAGGGAGGGATTCCGCCACGGTGCGGGATCCCTCCCTCTGTTTATTGGCTTTCAGTTGGCATTCCGGGTTTGCCGGGCGTTCCCGGAGAGTTACAGGACCGTTCCCTGCCCGGCGGGCCCACCCGGGGTTGACAGACCCGGTAGGTGCTAGATTTAGGGAGATGTCTGCCAATAGATCCCCTGAGGATGCCGTGTCTCCCGCCGCTTCGCCGGCGGTATCTATTGTCATTCCGGCATACAACGAGGAAAGTGTCATCCGGCAGTGCCTCATTGCCGCCGTCTACCAGTCTGTCCCGGCCGAAGAAATCATCGTGGTGGACAACCTCTCAACCGACCGTACCGCCGAAATTGTGCTCCAGATGCAGCTGGAATATCCGGAAAGCCGCATCATTCTACTCAGCCAGGACCAGTCACAGGGCCTCATCCCCACGCGCAACTTCGGCCTGGATAACGCCACCGGCGACATTCTCGGCCGCATCGATGCTGATTCTGTGCTGGAGCCCGATTGGGTGGAGCAGGTCCAGGCTGCGTTCAAGGATGAGTCCGTTCATGCGGCCACCGGACCCGTGGTGTACTACGACATGCCGATGCGGCGATTTGGACTCAAAGCGGACGACAAGATGCGTCAACTGATGCTCAAGCTTGCGAAGCATCAATATCATTTCCTCTTCGGATCCAATATGGCCCTGCGCCGCTCTGCCTGGGAACTAATCCGGACCGAGACGTGCCGGGATGAGCGCGACGAAATGCACGAAGACATTGACCTGTCCCTGCACCTGGCCGACCATGATCTGCGGATCCAGTACTGGCCGCAGATGGTATCTGGAATGTCGGCCAGGCGCCTTGAGGATTCACCGCGGGACTACCGCTACTACGTGACCCGCTTTGACCGGACGTACAAAGCCCACAATGTGAAGAAGATGGCGCTGAAGGCCCCCATGGTCGTCTTCTTCTCGGTGTACTTCCCGGCGAAGCTCCTACGGGCCATCCATACGGTCAACACTGCCCAGTCGGTACGCCGCGGCGGACAGTAGACGTCCTGCAAACCCTGCTCCGGGCCCCGCAAGCCGTGCCCTAGTCGGTACCCAGTTCCGCAAGCCGAGCCGCCGACCGGCGCCGTAGCGGCCGGGAACTGCGCTGGCCCAGCACAACCACGGCAAGTCCCACCAGGATCATCGCCAGGCCGCCGTAAGTCCCCACCGGCAGCTTTTCTGCCAGGAAGGCCGCAGCCAGCAGGGCGGCACCCGGGATTTCCAGCAGGATGATCATTGATACCAGCAGTGGACTCATCGTAGCCAGAAGATGGTTGAAAGCCGTGTGCCCTACTAGTTGGGCACACACGGTGATGGCCAGGATGCCAAGCCAGCCCGCCGCCTCGAAGCCTGCGAGTGGCTGGCCGGAACCCAGGGCCATCACGGCCACCACGGCCGCGCACATGCCGTAGCAGAGCGTTGTGTAGACCCCGGTTCCCATCGTCTGCCGGGCCTTTCCACCGGCCAGCGTGTAGATCCCGGCCAGGGCACCGCCGGCGACGGCCAGCAGGTCACCCAGCAGGGCTCCGGAGGAGGATCCGAGATCGAAGCCCGTGATGGCCACGACGCCGCCGAACGCGATGCCCAGGCCTGCCAGGACCGGCCAGCGGTGCCTGACACCGCGAAAGAGCTGGAAGACCGCAATCCAGCCTGACTGGAGGCAGACCAAGGCGGTGGCGGCGGCCACCGAGGTCAACTGCAGGGCTGTAATAAAACAGGCGAAGTGCAAGGCCAACGCCACGGCGGCAGCCAGGGACCAGCGGAACTCGCTGGCGGTGACCCGGGTAAATGCGCGGGGATCCCGGGCCACCACGGGGCCGGACATAACCGCAGCACCAATGGCATTACGCCAGAAGGCGATCGCGAGGGCGCTGACGGAGGTCGCTCCCAGCGTGGCGGCAATCAGCGGTCCCGAGGAAGCCACACCGAGTACACCCACGGCCGCGAGGAAGAAGTTCACTGTCCAACAATAGTCGGGGCCCGCGGGGCCCGTGACGCAAAAGATCCCGGACCGCTTTTCCGCGGTCCGGGATCTTTTCCTATGGTGGAGGCACGGGGACTCGAACCCCGAACCCCCTGCTTGCAAAGCAGGTGCGCTACCAATTGCGCCATGCCCCCATAAGAAGCAACCCAGTAATCATACCCCAGCTGCGGAACGCTTTGTTCAGCGTCCGCGCCGGGTATCCGGGCTAATCAACCGTGTCGGTTGACTGGCTCCAGACTGTTTTCCGGGTCTCGGATTCCTGCACTTTCCTGTAGAGCAGGACACCTGCGATCGTAGCTGCGAGAACAAGCAACTTCTTCACACGCACCCCGTTCCGGTCCGGATATCTCCGCACCTTCACATCATTTCCACAAGAAACCTGTACAGGTTCCGTGGGCGTACCAGGACTTGAACCTGGGACCTCTTCGTTATCAGCGAAGCGCTCTAACCGCCTGAGCTATACGCCCCGATGCCTCATCGGGCCGAGACATGACTTTACAGCACATCCCGGCCCGATCTCAAATCGAGGCATTTTTCCTCGGAAATCCGGGGAAAAACGGGTTCTAATCGTCGGTGAGGGTGACGCCGATGCCGCCCACGAGCGTCGCCGCGATGTTGTACAGCACTGCGGAGAGCATGGACAGCGCAGTGAGCAATACCACATTAATCACGGCGATGATCGTGGCGAATGAGGCCACCTGACCCAGCGAAGCGACCTTCTTCAGTTCGAAGCCGCCGCCTTCGGAGCCCGCGAGGGTTCCCAGCAGGCTGTCGACCTGGTCGAAGATTCCGGTCAGGTCAAGCACGGTCCAGAGCACGATGGCGGCCACCACAGTAACGATGCCCAGGGCTACCGATAGCAGGAAGGCCATCTTCAGGACCGACCACGGTTCCACCTTGCTGATCAGCAGGCGGGCCCGGCGGACCTTGGCCTTGGGCGCCGGCTTGATCAGGCCCGGAGTGCCCTGTCCGGGGCGCTGGCCCTGCGCATCCGGGCGCGGGGACTGCGCGGCGGGGCGCTGGCCCGGCGCCGAGGGGCGCTGACCCGTCCCGTAGCCGCCTGGCTGCGTCTGGGCCCCTGAGGCCGCACCCACTCGCGGGGCGGACGCGGGCTGCCGCACGCCGCCGGGAACGCCGCTGCTCGGCTTGGGATATGAGTCGGAATTACTCACTCGTTACCTCCGGTGTTTTCTTCGTCCGGCTCCGCAGTGCCCGAGGACTCATCTGAGGCCGGGTGCGGAGCTGATGCTGCATCTGCGGACCGCTCGTCGGGTCCGGTATCTCCAGCCAACGTTACGTCATCCGCTGCCGTTGCCCGGTCTTCGGTGCCGCCGCCAGGGACGTCGTCCCCCTCGGCTTCCTCGGTCTCAAGGCCGCGTTCGCTGTTGCGTGCGACGGCGATGATGCGGTCGTTCTTGTCCGGCTTGGCAAAGATCACGCCCATGGTGTCCCGGCCCTTGGCGGGGACACCGGTGACCGAGGAGCGGACGACTTTGCCGCCTTCCATGACCACCAGGACCTCGTCCTCTTCCTGGACGATGAGCGCCCCTACCAGGTTCCCGCGTTCCTCCTGGTACTTGCCGACCTTGATACCCAGGCCGCCGCGGCCCTGGAGCCGGTATTCCTCGACGGCGGTGCGCTTTGCAAAGCCTCCCTCGGTGACGATAAAGACGTAGGAGCCGTCCGTGACGACGTCGGCCGCCAGCAGTTCGTCGTCCTCGCGGAACTTCATGCCCGTGACGCCGGAGGTGGCGCGTCCCATCGGGCGCAGGGCCTCGTCCGTCGCGGTGAAGCGGATGGACTGGCCCATCCGGGACACCAGCATGAGGTCGTCGGTCTCGGACACCAGCTGGGCGGAAACAAGTTCGTCCCCGTCGCGAAGGTTGATCGCGATCACGCCGGCGGACCGGTTGGTGTCGTAGTCCTCCAACCGGGTCTTCTTGACGAGTCCGCGCTTGGTGGCGAGCACGAGGTAGGGGGCGTGCTGGTAGTCGCGCAGATCCAGGACCTGGGCTATGTGTTCATCAGGCTGGAAGGCCAACAGGTTTGCCACGTGCTGGCCCTTGGCGTCGCGCCCGGCCTCGGCGAGCTCATAGGCTTTGGCCCGGTAGACGCGGCCAAGGTTGGTGAAGAACAACAGCCAGTGGTGGGTCGTGGTGACGAAGAAGTGCTCGACGACGTCGTCCCCGCGGAGTTGGGCGCCCTTGATGCCCTTACCGCCGCGCTGCTGCGAGCGGTAGTTGTCGCTGCGGGTGCGCTTGACGTAGCCGCCGCGGGTGATGGTGATGACCATTTCCTCTTCAGGGATGAGGTCTTCCATCGACATGTCGCCGTCGAAGCCCATCAGGACCTTGGTGCGCCGATCATCGCCGTGCTTGGCAACGATTTCGCCCAGTTCTGTGCTGATGATCTCGCGCTGGCGCTCCTCGGAGGCCAGGATCGAGTTGTATTCGGCGATCAGGGCTTCCAGCTCGGCGTGGCGGTCCTGGATCTTCTGGCGTTCCAGGGCCGCGAGCCGGCGCAGCTGCATGTCAAGGATCGCCCGGGACTGGAGTTCGTCGATGTCCAGGAGCTGCATCAGCCCGTCACGGGCCGCCTCGGTGGTGTTGGAGGCGCGGATGAGGGCAATGACCTCATCCAGCATGTCCAGGGCCTTGAGGAGGGCCCGCAGGATGTGTGCTTCCTCCTCGGCCTTGCGCAGGCGGTAGCGGGTCCGCCGGGCAATGACGTCCATCTGGTGGGTGACCCAGTGGCGGATGAAGGCATCGAGGCTCAGGGTCCGGGGAACGCCGTCCACGATCGCGAGCATGTTGGCCGCGAAGTTGTCCTGCAGCTGGGTGTGCTTGTAGAGGTTGTTCAGCACCACCTTGGCGACGGCGTCACGCTTCAGCACGATCACGAGCCGCTGGCCGGTGCGGCCGGAGGTCTCGTCCCGGAGGTCGGCGATGCCCGAGATCTTGCCGTCCTTGACCAGTTCAGCGATCTTGATCGCCAGGTTGTCCGGGTTTGCCTGGTAGGGCAGTTCGGTGACTACCAGGCACGTGCGGCCCTGCAGTTCCTCGACGCTGACGACGGCCCGCATGGTGATGGAGCCGCGGCCGGTCCGGTACGCATCCTCGATGCCCTTATGGCCCAGGATCGTGGCGCCGGTCGGGAAGTCCGGTCCTTTGATGCGCAGGAGCAGCTCTTCGAGCAGTTCCTCGCGGGTGGCGCCCGGGTTGGCCAGGTACCACTGGACGCCGTCGGCGACTTCCCGCAGGTTGTGCGGCGGGATGTTGGTGGCCATGCCCACGGCAATACCCGAGGAACCGTTCACCAGCAGGTTCGGGAAGCGCGCCGGCAGGATAGTGGGTTCCTGGTTCTTGCCGTCGTAGTTGTCCTGGAAATCGACGGTTTCCTCGTCAATGTCGCGGACCATCTCCATGGCGAGCGGGGCCATCTTGGTTTCGGTGTATCGAGGTGCCGCGGCGCCGTCGTTTCCAGGCGAGCCGAAGTTGCCCTGGCCGAGGGCCAGCGGGTAGCGCATCGTCCAGTCCTGGATCAGACGGACCAGGGCATCGTAGATCGCGGTATCACCGTGCGGGTGGTACTGGCCCATGACTTCGCCGACCACGCGGGCGCACTTGTTGAAGGAGCGGTCCGGGCGGTAGCCGCCGTCGAACATCGCATACAGGACGCGGCGGTGGACCGGCTTAAGTCCGTCCCGGACATCCGGGAGGGCACGGCCGACGATGACCGCCATGGCGTAGTCCAGATAGGACCGCTGCATCTCCGTCTGCAGATCCACCTGCTCGACCCGGTCCGTCAGCACATCGCCTTCGAGAATTTCATCGGCACCGGCGGCACCGGCGGGAACCTCGGGGATTTCGTCACTCATAATCTGTATTTTCCGTTTCGGGTATATATCAGTCCGGGAAGTCTTAGGGCGCAGTGACCGCTAGATATCGAGGAACCGGACGTCCTTGGCGTTCTGCTGAATGAAGTTCCGGCGTGATTCAACGTCTTCACCCATCAGGACGGAGAAGATCTGGTCGGCGGCAAGAGCGTCGTCCATCGTGACCTGCAGGAGCGTCCGGTGGTCCGGATCCATAGTGGTATCCCAGAGTTCGGTGTAGTCCATCTCGCCGAGACCCTTGTAACGCTGGATGCCGTTGTCCTTCGGGATGCGGCGCCCGGCGGCCTGGCCGGAGAGCAGCTTGGCGTCGCGTTCGCGGTCGCTGTAGACGTAGTCGTGCGGGGCATTGGACCACTTGATCCGGTACAGCGGCGGCTGGGCGAGATACACGTAGCCGTTTTCGATCAGCGGGCGCATGTAGCGGAACAGCAGGGTCATCAGCAGCGTGGTGATGTGCTGGCCGTCGACGTCTGCGTCGGCCATCAGCACAATCTTGTGATACCGGAGCTTGGCCAGATCGAAGTCCTCGCCGATGCCGGTGCCGAAGGCGGTGATCATGGACTGGACCTCGTTGTTGCCGAGCGCCTTGTCCAGCCGGGCGCGTTCGACGTTGAGGATCTTGCCGCGCAGCGGCAGGATCGCCTGGGTTTCCGGGTTGCGGCCGCGCTTGGCGGAACCGCCGGCGGAGTCGCCCTCCACAATGTAGACCTCGCACTTGGCCGGGTCTTTCGACGAGCAGTCCGAGAGTTTGCCCGGCATGCCGAAGGACTCCAGCGGGCTCTTGCGGCGGGCGTTGTCGCGGGCTTTGCGGGCGGCCATGCGTGCCTGCGCCGCGGAGATCGCCTTGCGGATCACGTCGCGGGCCGGCCCCGGGTTCCTTTCGAGCCAGTCGCCGAGCCCGTCCGTGACCACGCGCTGGACGAACCCCTTGACTTCGGAGTTACCGAGCTTGGTCTTCGTCTGGCCCTCGAACTGCGGTTCGGCGAGCTTGACGGAAATGACGGCGGTCAGCCCTTCGCGGATGTCGTCGCCGGTGAGGTTGTCGTCCTTTTCCTTGATGATGCTCTTCTCCCGCGCGTAGCGGTTGATGAGCGAGGTCATCGCGGCACGGAAGCCTTCTTCGTGGGTGCCGCCTTCGTGGGTGTTGATCGTGTTGGCGTAGGTGTGGACGCTCTCGGAATACGAGGTGGTCCACTGCATGGCCATTTCGAGGGCAATGTGCCGGTCCGTGTCTTCGGTTTCGAAGGCAATGACGTCCTCATGGACAACATCGACTTTCTTGCCGGAGTTCAGGTGCTTGACGTAGTCGAGCAGGCCGTCGTCGTACTGGTACACCACGGTGTGGAACTCGGCGGGGACTTCACCCTCCGTGGGGACGGTGTCCAGATCCAGGTCGTCAACGTCGGAGGGTTCTTCAGCGGCTTGCCGTTCGTCCGTCAGCGTGATGCGCAGTCCCTTGTTCAGGAACGCCATCTGCTGGAAGCGGGCACGCAGCGTCTCGAAGTCGAAGACGGTGGATTCAAAAATGCCGGCGTCGGGGTAAAACGTCTGTGTGGTGCCGGTTTCGGTGGTTTCCTCCCCCTTGACCAGGCTGCCCTGCGGCTTGCCGCCGTCGGCGAAGGACATCCGCCAGACGTGGCCCTGCCTGCGGACCTCGGTATCAACCCGGCTGGAGAGGGCGTTGACCACCGAAATGCCCACGCCGTGCAGGCCGCCGGAAACGGCGTAGCCGCCGCCGCCGAACTTGCCGCCGGCATGCAGGATGGTCATAACAACTTCGACCGTCGGCTTTTGCTCGCTGGGGTGCATGTCGACCGGGATTCCGCGGCCATTGTCGACAACCTTGACACCGCCGTCGGCCTGCAGAACGATCTCGATGTGGGTGCAGTATCCTGCCAGGGCCTCATCCACCGAGTTGTCCACAACTTCGTAGACCAGATGATGGAGACCGCGCGGTCCGGTCGAGCCGATGTACATGCCCGGACGTTTCCGGACGGCTTCCAGGCCTTCAAGGACCGTGATGTCGCTGGCACCGTAACCGGGCCGGGCATCGGTCTCCTGCGCAGCATCCGTTGTCAGGGCTTCGTCCGCCACTGCGTCCGCTGCCGGGATCTCTGCATTGTCGTTAGCCACAGGCGCTCTGGACTCCTCTATATTCGTTGATGGCCGGCTATCGCCCCTTCCGGGAAGGGACTTTCGCCGACAGGCGCGTCACTGATGGCGCCGGTTCGTTCGCTGACTCGAAAAATCGTCTGCCGCACGCGGAAATGCGCCGGAAACGGACCCAGTCAACGTTTTACCGACGCCCAGTTATCTACCACGATTCTAGCGTGTCGCGGACCGTAATCCTGCATTTCCGGGCCGTAAAAGGGGCAGGAATGTGCCGCTGGGAGGCCGCTGATTTGCCCTGCAAGGCGTCAGGGATCCCATCCTAGGGTTCCTATACGCACCTGGGCCGCCGGGGCGGTCTACACGCCGTCCGTGGATTTTTCAAGAGTTTTGGCGGCAGCATGTTCCGGGACGGGTGTAAGTGCGGGGCGAAGACTACCCGTAGGTGTCCCGGGGACCACGCCCGTTGACCGTCCGGAGGCCCTTCCGCCAGCTCGGCGCCGCCGGCCCGAGGACCTGGATGCTGGTCACAACTCCGTCGCCGAGTTCTGTACGGAATTTCTCCAGCAGGCTGATGCTGAGCAGCCGCAACTGCGTGGCCCACGCGGTGGAATCGCAGCGCACGTGCAGGGTTGTATCGGTGAAGCTCTCAGGTGTGCAGTGGGCGGAGATTTCCGGTCCCACGAGGGTGGGCCACTCCGCCATGACCGAGCCGACGGCCACAGGGGACGTCCAGCCGCGCTCCGCGACGAGGCGCCCGACGACCTTTCCCAGCCCCAGGGGATCGCGGCCCGTGGTGTGGAATTGCGAGAAACCGCGCGTACCGCCGGTGCTGCGCCCCGGTTTCGCGGCACTGCCGCCGGGCCGTGGGGCCTTCCTCCGGATTTCACCGCGGGCGGCGGCTGCCTCACGCATCCGGTTCAGTGCCGACTGGGCGGCATCGATATCGTCCGGATCGCGGCCAGGCTGCAGCCCGCCGTCCTTATCCTTGTTCAACGGAATCACCGTTCATGGGAAGGTCCTGCCCATCGATTCCTCCCGGGACGACTTTCACCCGCCGCCCGGCCAGTTCCGCCGGGATGTCATCCTCGACGGCGGCGGTCACCAACACTTGCTCGGCGCCGGATACTATTGCCGCCAGTTTACGCCGCCGCTGCACATCCAGCTCGGCAAAAACGTCATCGAGGATCAGGATGGGCGCGGACCCGCCGGTACGGGCATCATCGAGCATGACGTAGTACGAGGCCAGCCGCAGGGACAGGCACATTGACCAGGTTTCCCCATGTGAGGCATAACCCTTCGCCGGCGCCTGACCCAGGACCAGCTCGAGCTCGTCCCGGTGCGGACCGACCAGCGAGACGCCGCGTTCCAGTTCCCTGCGCCGCGAGGCTGCGAAGGCCTGGACATAGCGGGCCGTGAGTTCGTCCACGGATAGCGTCCGGAGATCCTCGGAACCACCGGCCGCCGGGACCGCGCCGTGCGGCGCACCGCCGTCGTCGTCCAGTGTCTCCTGCAGGGTGGAACGGTAGATTGCGCCGGCTTCCTTGGACCCGTCGGTGAGTTTCATGTAGGCATTGCGCAAGTGCGGGCGCAGGAGTTCGACCACTTCGAGCCGGGCGTGGAGGAGTTCGGCCCCGGCCCGGGCCATGTGCTGGTCCCAGACGTCCAGCGTTGCCTCGTGTCCGGAGGTGAACTTGCCGCTCCGCCCGGATTTCAGCAGTGCGTTGCGTTGCTTGAGGACCCGGTCATAGTCGCTTCGGGTCGCAGCATGCCGGGGCATGAGGCTGACCAGAAGCTCGTCGAGGAAGCGCCGGCGGCTGGACGGGTCCCCCTTGACCAAAGCCAGGTCTTCGGGGGCGAAGAGCACCGTCTGGCAGATGCCGAGGATATCGCGGGCCCGGACCGGATTGCTGCGGTTGATGCGGGCCCGGTTGGCCCGGCCGGCGTTGATTTCGAGTTCGAGCACGGTGGACTGCTGGCCGCGGACCAGCTTGGCCCGCACCAGCGCGCGGGAGGTGCCGAAGCGCAGCAGCGGCGCATCGGTGCTGACCCGGTGGGAACTCAGCGTGGCGAGGTAGCCGATGGCTTCCATCAGGTTGGTCTTGCCGATGCCGTTGGAGCCCACGAGGACGGTGACCCCGGGTTCCAGGCTCAGGTCAACCTGGCGGTAGCTGCGGAAATCGGTCAGGGAAAGCTGTTCTAGGTACACGCCGGTTTCAGGATTTCGGAAAAGTATTACTTGGCCGGCCGGGTCGCATGTCCGCCGAACTGGTTCCGCAGCGCGGATACCATCTTCATGGCCGGGGAATTGTCCTCGCGGGACGAGAACCTGGCGAACAGCGCGGCCGTAATGGCAGGGGCCGGAACGGCGTTCGCAATCGCCTCTTCAACGGTCCAGCGCCCTTCCCCCGAGTCCTCGACGTAATCGTCAATCGAGGCCAGCCCCGGATCCTCGTCCAGGGCCTTGACCATCAGGTCCAGGAGCCAGGAGCGGACGACGGTGCCCTTCTGCCAGGCCCGGAACGTTCCCGGAAGATCGGAGATGATGTCCTTCGCGGCGAGCAGTTCGTAGCCCTCCGCGTAGGCCTGCATCAGACCGTATTCGATGCCGTTGTGCACCATTTTTGCGTAGTGCCCGGCGCCGACCGCACCGACGTGCACGAAGCTGTCCGCGCGGTCGCCCTCCGGCCGGAGGGCATCGAAAACGGGCAGGGCACGTTCGATGTCTTCGGCGTCTCCGCCTGCCATGAGGCCGTAGCCGTTCTGCAGGCCCCAGACGCCGCCGGAAACTCCGCAGTCAACGAAGCGGATTCCCTGCTCAGCCAGCGCTGCGGCGTGTTTCTGGTCTTCGGTGAACCGCGAATTTCCCCCGTCGATGACGAGGTCGCCGGCGTCGAGCTTGCTTCCGAGTTCGGTGATCACGGAGTCCGTGATGTCGCCGGAGGGAACCATGACCCAGATGAGCCGCGGGGCCGGAACTGCTGCCATAAGCTCGTCCATATCCGCCACATCGGTGACGTCCGGATTGCGGTCCAGTCCGGTCACTTCAATCCCGGCATTGCGCAGGCGTTCGCGCATGTTGAAGCCCATTTTGCCAAGGCCGATCAGTCCGATATGCACGGTAGGGCTCTTTTCTGCGCTGGGGGGAAGGCTAGTTGGGGAGCCTGACCGGCATGACCAGGTAGCGGTAGTCGCCCTGGTCTTCGCCTTCGGCGTCCTGCTGGGCTGTGATCATGGCCGGTTTGGGAGCACTCGTGAAGGAGAACCGGACGTATTTGGACTCGATCACGCTCAGGCCTTCGACGAGGTAATGCGGGTTGAAGGCCACCGTGATGTCCTCACCGCTCAGCAGGGCTTCGAGCTCTTCGGAGGCCTGGGCATCCTCGCCTGTTCCCGCATCCAGGTGCAGCTGGCCCTGGGTGAAGGCGAGCCGGACGGGAGTGTTGCGTTCTGCCACGAGGGAGACGCGGCGGACTGCCTCAACAAGCTCCTGGGTCTGCACCGTGGCATGGATGGGCGTCGAATCCGGGAAAAGCGAGCGGATCTTCGGGTAGTCCCCGTCAACCAGGAGTGAGGTGGTAGTCCTCCCGCCGCTTTCGAACCCGATGAGCCGGCTGTCGTCGTCGGCGAGGGCAAGGTGAATGTCCCCGCTCCCGCCGAGGGTCTTGGCGACCTCGTTCAGGGTTTTGGCCTTGACCAGGGCGCTCGTGGAAATACCGGGGGTGACCGGCTTCCACGGGACTTCACGCATGGCCAGCCGGTAGCGGTCGGTGGCGAGCAGGGTGATCAGATCGTCCTCGATCTCCATCCGGACGCCGGTAAGGATCGGGAGGGTGTCATCCTTGCTGGCCGCGATGATCACCTGGGACACGGCCTGGGCGAACGAATCGCCCGGCACGGTGCCGCTGATCGGCGGCAAAGCCGGCAGCGGCGGGTATTCCGCTTCCGGCATGGTGGCCAGGTGGAAGCTGCTCCGGCGGCACGTGAGCGTGACTTTGTTGCCGTCGGTTTCAACATCAACGGGAGCCGACGGCAGGCTGCGGCAGATGTCCGCGAGCAGGCGCCCGGAGACCAGGATGGTTCCTTCGGTGCTGATGTCAGCAGCGATTTCAAGCCTTGCCGAGGTCTCATAGTCAAAGCTTGAGAGGCTCACGGTACCGGCTTCAGCCTTGAGCAGCAGGCCTGAAAGCACGGGAACCGGCGGCCGCGGAGACAACGACCGGGCGGTCCATGTCACGGCTTCTGCCAGGACGTCCCGGTCGACTCTGAACTTCACGGGAGGGTGCCGCCTTTCATTGCTGCTGTCTCGCAAAAAATACATCGAACGGTGACGGGAGCTGCAGTCGCAGCCCGGTACCGCCCAAAAGGAAAGTGCACGCCGGGCCCGGTTCCTGCCGTCGCCGCGCTGAACCCCAGAGCGGTGAACTACAACAAGTGCCCGGACGGACGCACTGCAGACAGCTTAGCCCCAAGAAGGGGGTTCTCTCATCCCCGGCTTACATCTTTGTGGTTTCCAGGGTGGTCCGGCCGGCCGGGGCCGAAGGACACGGGGTCCTGTGCGGGGGTCGGATTGAAACTGTTGTTTGAGGGATTTTCATTTTCTTGGGATTAGTAGTGTTAATAACTGCTGTGGATACTGTGGATAACCCGGTTTCGCGGCAGGATTCCGGGGTTAAGCCCTGTTCACGGACTGTGGGTGAGGCTAGTTTTAAACAGGGTGTGGATGGGGACAACATTTTCGGCCGAATCCGTGATCCACAGATGCCTTAAGGGTTTTAAGCCCATTAACGGCGGTTGTCCCCTTAAGTATCCACAGGGTTGTCCACAGGTGCCTGTTAATAAGGTAGAGGTGGCCGGCTGCGACGGTCAGGAATTGCGCTGTTGCTGCTTGATCCGGTTGGTCAGTTCAGTCACCTGGTTGTAGATGACCCGCCGTTCGGCCATCAGTTCGCGGATCTTCCGGTCAGCATGGATAACCGTGGTGTGATCGCGTCCGCCGAGCTCCTGCCCGATCTTGGGCAGCGACATGTCCGTCAGTTCCCGGCACAGGTACATGGCAATCTGCCGGGCAGTGACGAGCGTGCGCGTCCTGGACTTGCTGCAGAGCTCTTCCATGCTGAGCTTGAAGTAGTCGGCGGTCTGGGTCAGGATCTGGCCGGACGTGATTTCCTGGGCGCCGTCGTCGGTGATGAGGTCCTTGAGGACCATCTCGGCCAGGGCGACGTCGACCGGCTGCCGGTTCAGGCTGGCGAAAGCCGTCACCCGGATGAGGGCACCTTCAAGTTCGCGGATGTTGCTGGAAATCTTGGACGCGATGTATTCGAGTGCGTCATCCGGGGCGGAGAGCCCCTCGCTGAGCGCCTTTTTCCGGAGGATGGCAATCCGGGTTTCAAGCTCGGGCGGCTGAATGTCCGTCAGCAGGCCCCACTCGAAGCGGGACTTCATGCGATCCTCGAAGCCGGCGAGCAGCTTGGGCGGCTGGTCGGAGGTGATCACGACCTGCTTGTTGTTGTTGTGCAGGGCGTTGAAGGTGTGGAAGAACTCCTCGAGCGTCCGGTCCTTGCCCGCCAGGAACTGGATGTCATCGATCAGCAGCACATCGACATTGCGGTACGTGGTCTTGAAACTGGTGCCTTCATCGTCCCGGATGGAGTTGATGAAATCGTTGGTGAATTCCTCGGAGTTCACGTACCGGACCCGGATGCCGCTGTAGAGGCGGCGGGCATAGTGCCCGATCGCGTGCAACAGGTGGGTTTTGCCCAATCCGGAGTCGCCGTAGATGAACAGCGGGTTGTAAGCCTTTGCGGGTGCTTCGGCCACGGCCACGGCCGCTGCATGCGCGAACCGGTTGGAGGAGCCTATGACGAAAGTGTCGAAGACGTACTTGGGGTTGAGCCGGCCGAACTCGTGGGAAGTGCTCGGCAGCATCGGCTGCGGCTTGAGTTCCACCGTCGGATCGGCGACGAGGGCCAGCTCGACGGCGGGTTCCGGTTCCGTGTGCAGCGGTACCAGATCGGTGTCGACGTCGATCGCGCAGCGGATCTCATCCGAGAAGACATTCCGGAGGGCGTCATCGAGGGCCTCCTTGACCTGGGTCTGCAGGACCTCGCGCGTGAGTTCGTTGGGCACCGCCACAAGCAGGGTGGAACCGATCAGGCCCTGGGCCTGTGCAAGGATGACGAAGCCGCGCTGCCGGGGTGAGACACGGTGGTCATTCTCGAGCAGACTCACAACGCGCCGCCAGGAACTCCCGACAGTATTGGCTTGGTTGGCTTCGTCTACTGTCATGGATCAGTTCCTCAAACTTGCTGTGTGTATTTCGGGCCTCCGGGCGGGCCGGACCGGGGTCCTGGGCGCCGCACAATCCACAGGGTTATGCACAGTCCGTGGATAACGGGCTACTGAGCCACTGTAGGGGATGAAATCGCCAGAAGATAGCTGGGATCTCCCTGTGGATAATTACATCCGTGTGGTTCGTCTGCGGACTCTGTGACGGGATTCATCCACAGGCAGCAGGAGGAGTTAACCACAGCTGGGGATAGTCGGGCCGACGGCTCCCGGTTTGACTCCGGAGGTCGACAAGCCCTAACGTTGTGAAGTCCCATGTGTACGCTTTTCGCCTTATCTGAATCTTTCCCGACGCCCAGCGTCTTGCGAGTTGAGGTAAGCGGCACATACAAAACTTAGCGTCGACCAGTTCTTCCCCTTGATCGGGTGGGCGCACCTTTGATCCACTGGAGTAACTAACGTGAGCAAGCGGACTTTTCAGCCGAATAACCGCCGTCGAGCCAAGAAGCACGGCTTCCGCCTTCGTATGCGTACCCGTGCCGGCCGTGCCATCCTGGCAGCCCGTCGTGGCAAGGGCCGCACCGAACTGTCGGCCTAAATAACTGACTCGTCGGTCAACATCCCTGTGCGAGATTAGCGGTGCTAGCCACCCGAAACCGTCTGCGGACATCAACCGATTTTTCTACAACTGTACGTTCCGGTGTCCGCAATGGACGCCGGAACGTAGTGTTATATACGGCAGCTCTCGCTGCCGACCAACCGAGCCGGATCGGATTCATCGTTTCCAAGAGTGTTGGGAACGCTGTCGTCAGGAACCTCGTTAAGAGGAGACTGAGGGAAGCCGGCGCTTTGTCGTTGCAGAAATACGGCAGTGGGTTCTCCATCGTTGTGCGGGCGCTGCCCGCCGCGGCGGGCGCCAGCTGGGAACAACTGCTTGCCGACTATGACGCCGCCTTGGAGAGCACCATCAAGCGGCTGGGTAACCGCGTTATGGCGTCATCGGTTTCTAACGAGACAACACAGGAAGGGACCCCGCGTGCGTAAGTCAGCTGCCGCCGTCGTCCCTGCCTTGAAAGCCGGTGTGGCCTGGGCCGCAACGGCGCTCTGGAACCTGCCCCGCAATATCCTGATTATGCTGCTGATGACCTACCGCAAGCTGGTCTCGCCGCTCTACGGTCAGGTCTGCCGCTTTTTTCCCAGCTGCTCGGCCTACGCGCTGGAGTCCGTCACTGTCCATGGTGCGGTTAAGGGCAGTTGGCTTGCAGTCAGGCGCCTCGGGCGCTGCCATCCCTGGAACGCCGGCGGTGTGGACCATGTCCCCGCCGGGCACCGTGAGTGGCCCGAAGGTCGCACCCCCACAATTGTTGTGCTGAACAATCCGGACCAGTACCTGAGTGCTCAGACTGATGGAGAAGGCCGCAATGCGGCCTGACGAATAGGGATATCGTATGGACTTCTTTGAAACAATCATGTTTCCGTTCAAGTGGCTGGTCTCAGTCATCATGGTCGGCTTCCACGAGGGCCTGACTGCCATTGGGCTGCCGGAAGCATCCGGCTGGACGTGGACGCTGTCCATCATCGGGCTGGTGCTGGTTATCCGCGCCGCCCTGATTCCTGTGTTCGTCAAGCAGATCAAAGCGCAACGCGGCATGCAGCTGCTGCAGCCGGACCTGAAGAAGCTTCAGGACAAGTACAAGGGCAAGACCGACCAGCTCTCCCGCCAGGCCATGGCGCAGGAACAGATGGCCATGTACAAGAAGCACGGAACGAACCCGTTCTCGGCCTGCCTGCCGATGCTCATCCAGATGCCGTTCTTCTTCGCCTTGTTCCAGGTTCTCGCCGGGATCAGCACCAACGCCCGCGAGGGTGAAGGCGTGGGCGCAATGAGCCCCGAGCAGGTGGTGCAGTTCGATCAGTCCAGCATCTTCGGCGCCCCGCTGTCGGCGACGCTGCTGCACGGCACGCCTCCGGGAGGGGACGTTGTAGCCGTCTGGATCCTTTCGATCGTCATGATTCTGGCCATGACGGCTTCACAGTTCATTACGCAGAAGCAGATCATGGCCAAGAACATGTCCGAAGAGGCCATGGCCAGCCCGTTCATGCGCCAGCAGAAGATGATGCTCTACATCCTGCCGATTGTGTTCGGCATCGGCGGCATCAACTTCCCCATCGGCGTCCTGATCTACTGGACGACCACCAACCTTTGGACCATGGCGCAGCAGTTCTTCGTGATCCGCCGGATGCCGACGCCGGGATCACCCGCCGCCAAGGCCCTCGCCGAGCGCCGCGCCGCCAAGGGCCTGCCGCCCGCTCCCCTGACGGGTGCCCAGAAGGCCGACGCCGAAGCGGCCGAAGCCGCCGCCGCTGCGGCCGCTGCCGCCAAGTCCCAGCGCGTCCAGCCGCAACGCAAGAACAGGAAGAAGAAGTAATGTCCGCTGAGAGCACCGAGCACACTATTTCTGTCGACACCGCCCCGGACCACGACGCGGCAGCCGAAGGATTTGCCGCCGCTGTCCAGGACATTCAGGACACCGGCGATTTGGACGGGGACGCCTCGAGCAGCACCGGCAAAACCGTCTCGGCCGGCCGGCTGGAAGAGGAAGGCGACGTTGCCGCCGACTACCTCGAGGAACTGCTTGACATCGCCGATATTGATGGCGACATCGACATTGAGGTCCGTAACGGACGCACCTACATTTCCATCGTGACCGAGGAAGAATCTGCCGGGCTTGACGGTCTTGTCGGCAATGACGGCGAGGTACTGGAAGCCCTTCAGGAACTGACCCGGCTTGCCGTCCTGTCGGCGACGGAGAACCGCTCCCGGTTGGTACTGGATATCAACGGCTACCGCGCCGAGCGTGCCGGTGACCTGCACAAGATCGCGGAAGACGCGGTCGCGGCCGTCAAGGAAACCGGTGCGACGGTGGCACTGGCCCCGATGAGCGCTTACGAACGCAAGATCGTGCACGACGCCGTGGCTGAACTCGGTTTCGTGAGCGAATCCGAAGGCGAAGGTGCCGACCGGCACATCGTTGTCTCTGCGGACTGATCCCCCGATGAGTTTGATGATTGATATAACGGCCGCCGAACTTCAGGCGGCAGAGACCATTTTCGGCGATCGCCTGGACCTGGCGAAACGCTACGTGGAGCATTTGGCTACCTCGGGGACCGAACGTGGGCTGATCGGCCCCCGCGAGATTCCTCGGTTGTGGAGCCGCCACGTCCTCAACTGCGCGGTTATTGAGAACCAGATTGCCCACGGCAGCCATGTTGCGGACGTAGGCAGCGGTGCGGGACTGCCTGGCCTGTGCTTGGCCATCGCCCGGCCGGATCTCGAACTGACCCTGATTGAACCCTTGGAACGCCGGGTGATCTGGCTGCAGGAAGTGGTTGATGATCTCGGCCTGACCAACGTTACGATTATGCGCACCCGCGCCGAACTCGCGGTGGGGCTGGTGGAGGCGGATGTCGTCACCGCCCGGGCCGTTTCCGCTATGTCCAACCTGGCCGGCCTGACCATTCCGCTGCTGGCGGGCAAGGGCGAAGTGGTGGCCATCAAGGGCCGCAGCGCCGGTGAGGAGATTGCCAAGGCCGCCAAAGTGATCCGCAAACTGGGCGGCGTCAGCACCTCCGTGGTGCTGGTGGGTGAGGACCTGCTGGAGGAGCCCACCACCGTCGTCCGCATCGTAGTGAATAAGCCTCAAAAGTCCGCCTGACAGCGGGCCCGGCGCCCCCGGAGTCTCCGGGGAAGCGGTTAGGCTAGTAAACGGCAGTAAGAGCCGAATGAGAGTGAGCGTAACATCGTGAGCAGTAGCGAAGCCTCCGCACAACGGATACCGCCGTTTGTGTCCCTGGGGTCAGCCCGTGCCTTCAACGTGCCCGCAGCCGCTCATGACATTTCCGGAAATCACACAGGTTCAGTTTCACGGAGCGCAGCAATCCCGGGTGTTTCACGTGAAACGTCGGTTTCACCGATTGGCAATGTGCTGGACTCCATCGATGATTCCAGCCCCATCGCCCGGGAACTTGCGCAGGAGAACAGGCGCCGCGAACGGCTCCTTGGCCGTGAGCTGCCTAAACCGGAGCACACCCGGATCTTCACCGTATCCAACCAGAAGGGCGGGGTCGGCAAGACGACCACGACGGTGAATATTGCCGCGGCCCTGGCCGCTGCCGGGCTCAACGTCCTGGTCATTGATATCGATCCGCAGGGTAATGCATCCACTGCCCTGGGGATCGAACATCATGCCGACGTGGACAGCATCTACGACGTCCTCATCAACGACCTCCCGCTGAAGGATGTTGTGGCCCCGTGCCCCGACATCGCCAACCTGATCTGTGCGCCCGCCACCATTCACCTGGCCGGCGCCGAAATTGAACTGGTCAGCCTGGTCGCCAGGGAACAGCGGCTCCGGAGGGCGATCGACGTCTATGCCAAGGAGCGCGCGAAAAACGGCGAGGAACGGCTCGACTACATCTTCATTGACTGCCCGCCCAGCCTTGGGTTGCTGACGGTCAACGCCTTCTGTGCCGCCAACGAAGTCCTCATCCCGATCCAGTGCGAGTACTACGCCCTCGAAGGTCTCAGCCAACTGCTGAAGAACATTGAGATGATCCAGAAGCACCTGAACGCCGATTTGGTTGTCTCCACGATCCTCTTGACCATGTATGACGGCCGGACCAACCTCGCGGCCCAGGTCGCGGCCGAGGTGCGCCAGCATTTCCCGGAAAAGGTCCTGGGGGCTGTTGTGCCGCGTTCGGTGCGTATCTCAGAGGCTCCGAGCTATCAGCAGACGGTGATGACTTATGACCCGTCCTCCAGCGGCGCGCTGTCTTACCTGGAAGCCGCATCGGAAATCGCTGAGCGTTAGACTCTTCTTAAAATTGCACTAACCAGAGCCAGGTAATGCCGGGCTCTTCCACCGGAGGGATTTATCCATGAGCGATAAGCGACGCGGCCTCGGCCGTGGACTTGGCGCACTCATTCCAAGTTCCGCCGCGGCCAGCGCCCCCGGAACGGGGTCCGCACCGTCCCGGCCGGTGGATCTGTTTTTTCCTGAGGCCCGGTCGCAGACCTCTGATCTGACCGACGCAGCAGAGGCGCTTTTTCCGGCGGAAGAGGTGACCGCAGGGTCCCGTAACACGGCGTCGGCCACGGACGAGGACCGGGACACGGAAGTGGAGTCCGACGGCGGACTCATCGCAGTTCCCGGTGTCCGTTTCGCGGAAATACCGGTCAGGGATATTCATCCGAACCGCAAGCAGCCGCGCTCTGTCTTCGATGAGGACGACATGGCGGAGCTGGTTCACTCCGTGCGGGAAATCGGCGTCCTCCAGCCAATTGTTGTCCGTACTTCAACTGAAGAGGGTGGCGAACCCTACGAGCTTGTCATGGGTGAGCGTCGCTGGAGGGCAGTTCAGGCCGCCGGCATGGAAACCATCCCGGCAATTGTCCGTGATACTACGGACGATGACCTCCTGCGCGACGCGTTGCTGGAAAATCTCCACCGCAGCCAGCTGAACCCGCTCGAAGAGGCCGCCGCCTATCAGCAGCTCCTCGAGGACTTCGGCACAACCCACGAGCAGTTGGCGGACCGGATTGGTCGCTCCCGTCCGCAGGTGTCCAATACTCTCCGGTTGCTGAAACTGCCCGCGCTCGTGCAGCGCAGGGTCGCAGCCAGTGTCATCTCGGCCGGACATGCGCGTGCGCTCCTGGCCCTTCCTGATGCGGCAGCGATGGAGCGGATGGCGCAGAAGATTGTTGCCGAGGGTATGTCGGTGCGCGCCACCGAAGAGGCCGTGACGCTCTATCAGGGCCCCGCGGCGCCGGCGAAGAACAACATTCCCCGTCCCGGTGCGCGGCACGAACGGCTGGACTATCTGGCGTCGTCGCTGTCTGACCGCCTGGACACGAACGTCAAGATTTCCCTTGGCGCACGCAAGGGCCGGGTCAGCATCGAATTTGCGAGCGTCGAGGACTTGAACCGCATCATGGATGTCCTGTCCCCCGGATCGCCGGGCTGACAAGTCTTTTCCTCGGCAGGGCCTGTTTCACGTGAAACAGGCCCTGCTTTTGTTCTATGGGTGATCCGGTTTCTCGGTCCACAGCGCCGTGGTCCACAGCGCCGTGGTCCTGCCGGCACCGGTCGGACCGGGGACCTAACGACCACATACAGGCACTATTGGCGCGGCCTGCTCGGTCGGGAAAAGACCGCGCTCCTCTACTGTCCGCCGGTACGTCCAGCGATTCGTTCGCATCGGTCTAGCAAATCACCGCAGGATTTCCCGGCGTAGTCCAGGAGGGCGTGAACTCCGCCCACGCATTCCTTATGGTGTCGTCGGGTGGTTCCGTGGCCGTTGTAGGGTCGTGACTACCCGGGAGAGGGGGATATGGCTGTGTCGCTGTGACCGGACGATCCAAGTCGTGGCGGCCCCGAAGGATTGGCCGCGCGCTCCCCGCATTGACCCGACCGCTGATTGAGAGACGCGACATGAACGCTGGATAAGGACACGACGGCGCGGTTATCTGCCGGGCAGACGTAACCCTAGGGAAGCCCATCATCACTGCATCGTGATCGACGCCGACGGAAACCGGCTGCTCTCACAGAAAAAAGCCCCAACAACGAACCCGCCCTCCTGCACCTCATCGTCAACGTCCTCACATTTGCCGACGGCGACGAGGTCATCTGGGCCACCGATCCGAACCACGGCGGACCCGCGCGGCTGATCGCCATCCTCGTCGCCCACGGGTTGCCCGCATCCTCGAATCAGAAGTTCCACATTCCCCCGAAGCGCGTTTCTGATTTCAAGTGCTAAGGATCTTCCGAGCCAGTTCGACGAGTACCACCTGATTCCTCTCTAAAACCGGGTTTATTTTTGCATCGAGATACCAGCCGCTGTCATAGGCACGAACTACGGCCTCAGTGCCCGTAGTTGTCTCCCTCAACGTGACATTCATTCCTACCGGAATGCTCCTTCGGCCCCACGGCAGCATCGTGCCCCAGATACGAAGAGGAAAGTTTGATCCCTCACGCACGGAAACCGATTCGCCGTCGTTGTGCGGATTGTAGTCCGCAGCCCTCAACCTCGCCCTCAACACCGCAATCGATTCTGGCGCCGGCGGTCGAATTGATTCGCGAAGCTCATGATGCTTTCCATCGGGCTCCCCGTGTCTCGGCGCACAATCACATCGCACGGCTCGACAGATCCGTGAATCGCGGTTGTACTGCGGATCCTACTGCGAAGGCACTGCCTGGTCGGTGCTGCCGAACTGGGGTAGCGAAGGCTGGGATGCCGAATCCTGGTCCCACATCATCGTCGCCTTCGCCCGCACCCGCGACCGGGGCGGGGAATTGTTCGGCTACGGCACGTTCGTCGAGGGCGACACTTCCACCTACCGGTTCCGGTCCCGGGACGCCTGCTTCGAATCGATCACCACCGGGGTCTTCTTCCACTGGGCCCCCGGCCAGTCCGACGGACCGAACAACCTCCCCGACACAGCCGCCGACCTTCCGGAGCAGGACCGGAAGCCCTACCCCTGCTGGACGGACTAGAAACCCCACCGCCCCTGTGAGCTCCCCGGGGGGCCCGCCCTAGCCGTGAAGGTGTTGGAGACGGTAAGTGGGCTTCAGATCGCGTTTGAGGTTGTCCCGGGGCCCTTTCCAGGTCAGACTGTGGGCCCTGACTATGTCCACGGTTCTGACCCCTGCATGACGGTTCTTTTGACCCACTGAGAAACCTTTGGTGAGCCCTGATGCCCGCGGGCGCCCTCATGGTCCGGAGTCCTTCCTGTGCCAGTGCAGAGACCGTGGCGCGGACGCTCTATAGGCTCCACACATCTCAGAGGATCGGTTTTTCAACGACGCCGGCGCACGCGCCGCGGAAAAGACTCAGCGGCCTGGACAGCGGTTGTTTGCCCTGCCGGGCATTGTTTGGCTCGCGCTTTGCATCACATGGCCGGTCGTCGCACTCGGCCAGCAGGAGCTCAGCCACGGGTCCGGGTGGTCCTGGGGCCGACTGTCCCGAGGAAGCCCTGCGATAACCGCGCCAGGATCTGTGAGCCGGCGCTGGGTGAGACTAACAACGCGTTACGCATTGACTCCTTCGTGAGCACCGGGATGACGGACCGGACCCACCCGCCGTCATGCCAGCAGCGTGTCTGCCGGCCTCGACGGCGACTACATCGGCACTGACAGCCCCCACTTCCAGCGCAGCGCTGAATCCGGCCTCAATGTCGTCGACGTCCATCCAGCGGTGGATCCGGTCATTGATCTCATCCATTGATCCAACGACCGGCATGGGTAAAACTCTGTTTCGGCCGAACCCGCTGACTTCTCCTACGACTCCGCTTTTTCATAAGCTCCGTCGATACCGGGCTGGCAGTTGGAGGGGACGCCGCCCAGGACTTGGAAGGCTTGGGGTTGTCTTCCAGAAAGGCTTTCGGGGCCTGCATTGGGCGAATCCGGTGGATCGCCGTGCCGGAATGAGGCAGCCGGAACACGCACATGTGGCACTAGGCCTTCACCCGTTAAGCACACCCCAGAGCTCGCCGAATTCCACTTCAGCCCTAGCACCAGGAGCGTGTTCGTGCGGGACGAAGACCTCCACCCGCCTCTAGGCCTCCACATCGATCTGCGCCCGCCGGACCCGCACGTATACCCGCACCGTGTTCCTCAATGAGCTGGGCCGAAATCATGCGGGAGAGGTATGACGCTGCTTCCGAAGCGCCGCCGTGTCCTCGATCAGCATGGCATCCATCATCGCTTTGAATGGGTCGGCCGCCAAACCACCCATTGCGTCGGCTTACGCTCCGGCAGCGCAGATGACTCCAGAGCATGCTTCACCGTCCTCCGGTGCACCCCGTGCCGGGCCGCCAGCCCACGAACGGACAAGCCCTCGACTAGGGCATCCCTTCGAATCAGCGCGAACAACTCCACTCGCGACTCCATCCAGACCAGCCTTCCGCCGCATCCATCCACTGATGCAGCCAACGTTGAAAGCGAGGCCACGAATAGCCGTCACACGATGCCCGGCGGGTCACGAATGGGGCCAGAAATAGCCGTCCCACGGGGGCCATCCAAACCGATCACAGCCGCCCGCTCCGGCGCGCGGTCAGAGCTGCTCGCAGAGGTGCACGAACGCGTCTTGGGTGACGGCTTCGGCGTCGGGGATTTTGCGGGTGGTGAGGTATTCGGAGATCCCGGAGACGCATCGGGCGTGGGCGGTGTTGCGAAGCTCGGTGCGGTGGCCATGGCGTGTGCGCATGGATGCCGTTCCTTTGCTGGTGTGGTGATGAGTGCCCTGGCCGTGGTGGCTGGCGGTGCACGGAACCTATCACGCCACTGGGGACGCGTACCCGTCCCGCGCTCCGCCGCCCGCGCAGGTCAGGCCACCAAGAAACGCTGTGCATACGAGGCAACGACAACGACGAGGTGGGGAACAATGGCGCTATGACGATCGAGGCATCCCCTGCAGTGCACCTAACCTCCAAGCCTTCCCTTGGCGTTCGGTCACCGCTCACAATCCGCCAGAGCCTGACTCTCCTGGCAATCCTGGCTGGTGTCACCGCGGCGGTATTGGGGGTCGTCGTCCTGATACTGGTGTTCGCGGCCGGAGCCAGGGAATTCCACCCCGCCGCGGTCGGGGTGGCGATTACCGTTCACGCCGTCCTCCTCCTGCTCGCAATCCACTGGAGGCTACGGCAGGCCGGGACGGGGTGGCGCGAACTGGGGTTCACCCGGCCGACAAAACGGATACTTCACCTGCTGTGGCAGATCCCCACAGTCATGGCCGCACTGATCGCAGCGCAAATGACGGCATTCTCCATAACCGGGAGAACCCCCGAATACGAAAGTGGCGGCGTCGCTGCCCTGACGGTCGGCGCGGACCCGTTACTGATACTCACCATTTTCCTGGGGACCGCCGTCCTCACCCCCGTCTGGGAGGAAGCGGTCTTCCGCGGCATCATCCATGGCGGGGCCCGGCGCCGCTTCGGCTGGGTCAGCGCGTCCCTCATCAGCGCGGCAGCCTTCGCCGCCGCCCACGGGATGCCGATGCTGCTGCCCTACTTGATCACCCTCGGCGTGGCCTTGGCGCTGCTGCGTGAATTCCACAAGAGCCTTTGGGCTTCGGTCATCATGCACGCGACCCTCAATGCCCTCGTCACAGGTGCTGTCGCCTTGGCGTGATCGCCTATGGGCACGGGCGCTCCTGGCGGGCAGCCTCGCGGTAGGCCCGGCGTTGCTTCAAGGTCAGATCAGGGCCGAAGGCGGCATTAGGGACCAGGAACGTGGCGACCACAAGCGCTGCGACGACCGCAGCATCAGTCACCGGCACCCCAGGCCTTACCGAGCGACCGCGACAGCCCCTTCTCCGTGTCCCTAGCACGGGGCGCCACGGTCGCCAGGAGCTCAAATGATGGCCTCAAGCGCATGCCCGGCACCCGGCTCATACGGGCGGTCGGTCGAATACCCTGACGCGGCCGCCAGTAAAGTTGCGTCACTAGCCAGGCCCCCTGACGTAAATGGCGGCATCAGTCGCCGCCCGCGCACCTTTCGGATTCATCTCGGGCTCCGCCCATTTCGCGTGCTCACCGATCGCTGAAGGCGCCCTGTAGTAGGCGCCCAGGATTCCCTTGGTTAGCTTGAGGTCCGGTGCCTCCTCCCGGATGAGGTGCAGATGCAGGATGAGGCCCTTCACAGACGCTGGGCTATCCCCTTCGGTGACGGGGATGAGCTTGCCGGGAGTAAGTTGGGCGAGGACAGCTCTCGCGGTGGCATGGAGTGCCCGATCGTCCCCGGCGGAGATTGTGCAGGATCCATGCGTCCGGGAAACCTCCGATTGCTGCGATGGTGACGGTGCAGTCTGTGCGTCCACGGTGCGGGGCGATGACTCTGATGGCTTTCCGGACTTCGGTGGAGAGTCCGAGGTTGATGTACTTGGCGGCCGGTATTGACCGTCTTCAGCCAGTGCGCGGATCGCCACGACGACGGGCGGAAGCGTGCTGAGAAGAGTCTCATCTTTACGAGACACGAGCGTCCCCCTGGGCTGGGTTGCAGGCGCCGACGGTGAGGGCTGCGCGTTCGAAGCGCACGACGGCGTAATGGGCGGCTTCACTGCGGCCGGTGTCGACGGCGGGGTCCTGCGCACACCGGGCGAGGACTTCGACGGCCTGGATGAGTTTGGGCTGGATCTGTTCGGTGTCGTCCGGGGCGTCGTGTTCGACGGTGTAGGCGCGGGCGTTCTCCGGTGCGTGGATGAGTGTGTTTGAGTCCGGCCACTGCAGGTGAACTGTGATGGTCGGCAGGTGCAGGAGGTTTTCCCTGTGCCCGTGCACGGCGGTTTCGAGCTGACGTTCCGACGTCTTGACGGCCCGAGCTTGGCGCCGGCCCGGAGCCTTGTATGACAGCGCGATGACAGCGAAAGGCAGCAGCAGTGATCGGCGGTGGTCACGGGAATGGTGGCCTTCCTTGTCGGGATGGTGCTGCGTTCGGTGTGCGCGCATGGGCGCTCCCGGGATGACTCAGGGAACGCCGTCGCACGTTCAGACAGCCAGTCCGCCTTTAACGCCCGGCCATCATCGCCCGGGAAGCCGGTCCCTGGCCAGTTCCCTGCCGAGGATTTCCCCGTCATGTATCGGTGGCGGAGCTGGGCCCAGACATCCAACCCGTTCACCGTCCATGGCGGTGAGATTATCTCAACGCGTTTCTCGCCAAGTAGACCCCACGGTCTCCGGTGTCTCCCTCGGAGACCATGGACTCTGCGCGGCCCTTCAGCGCCGAAACCCTCCGCAGCGACGGGTGGCCGCCTATTCTTGGACACGGTCGGGCAAGAAAGAGGCAGCCTGGGCGAGCCGAAGCAAGGAGACCTCGTTCGCCCCGACGTCGTCGCCTGCATTCGGCGGAGATGCTCACTCCGGTGACCCCTCGCCCGGATCAGTCGGATCGTGCAGCTCTATCCGTGGGCCCAAGAGACGCGACGCCGCTCCCCCGGGTAGCCGCGACCCGACTTAATAGACCTCACACCGATCGCACCTGAACAGCTGCGGACACCTTCGTGCGGCCGCCCGTTCACCGTCCCAAATGACCTTGGTCGTGTTGGTGGTCGATCTTCCGGTAGCCATCACCCACATCAGTTGCCACGATGAGATCCGGGCCTACGAAGCCCGACGGGTGGATGGCTTGCCTCGGGTGGCGCTTCCCGAGTCCCGCTGGGCGCTATGTTTCACGTGAAACGGGACAGCGCTCAGACGGCGGACCAATTGCCGCTTTCGGGGAGAATGAAGGATCTCAGCTCCCTCGTCAACGGGCCAAGAACGATCGCTCGCGTGGGCCGTGTCATTCGGACTTCCTTGACCGGAGGCGACCGGCTGGCCCGGCCCCAACCTGATGGGCGGGTCATCCGGTCCGGTGGCCGGTTTCTTTAGAGCCTGCATACCTCCCCCCGTACAAGGCTCACCTCCGTTGGTGGCGGCCCTGGCCGGGCCAGTCCGCCGGGAAATGATCCGCCACTTCGAGCCTTTTCACGTTCGGCACCGGAGTTGCGGCGATATGAAGGAAGCGGAGCGGATCCGCTGCCGTGCTTGGTACCGTGTCGGATGACCATCCGCACCGGGACTGCACCGGCATTTCCCAAGCCGTGAGGAATTGGAACCGGTATGGTCCTTTGGGGACGAGCCTCTGGTGTCGTCAATGCCGCATGGTTCCTCAGCAGCAGAGAACAGGCCCAGTGATCCACTCCCCGCGTGGCTGCATCAACGGAATCTTCACCTTGACCATCGTTCCATCAGGGCCCGTTAGGGTGCAGCACCGAGCACCGAGCACCGAGCCCCGTTCCCGGTGGAAGACTCTGGAGAGTCGGGCCGCTGGAGCTGCGGCTGATTGTTGTTTACTACCTGCGTTGAGCGGTGGTGGATATCTTTGTGGATATCCTTGTGGATAACTCTGTGGACTGCGGCCGGCTCCCACGTAGTCCGATGGACGATGCCGTCGATACCGGTTCGCCTGCTGGGCTCCTGCCGGTGGCTGCGTTTCACGTGGAACATGGCGGAACACTTCAACACCGGCGTCTACGGCCCCCCGGCCTTTCAGCCCACACTTACGCGCACTGCGTCGTTTTTCCCTGTATTTACAAGGATTCCGCGCTTCTAAGGGTCCATGAAGAGGCACACGCAAGCTAAAGATCTCCTGCGTCCAAGCGCTCTAAATGCATGCCTGCTGCTCCGTGCGGCGGTGCTGGTCATCTGCTGTAAACCGCGATTTGCGCAGCCCTGTCGTGCTTGACTGATTCGCAGGCTGGCTGTGGATAACGCTGTGAATATAGTCCCGTCCAACGCGCTATTTGCTGGTCGTACGACTCATGGCGGTAAGCAAGGCGCATGCGAGCGGAAAGGTGGCGGCTCGCGCCTGTCAGGTCGCGTTTTGTGCTAATGACCGTTTTGCGGAAAGAGATTGGTGAAACTTCACGCGCTGGGACCGGTGTAGCGCCGCTTTCGAGCGAGCATAGTTCTGGGTCCAGGGGGATCGTCCAAAGGAGAGCGTTTCACGTGAAACTAACAATCGAAGCCCCACTCTCCCGGAAGGCAGGGTCGCTGAGGATCGGTGTGCGAGGGCGATGAGGTCCCGGCGCGTTCAGTCCCCCGACGCGCTTATGTTTCACGTGAAACAGGCCGGCGACCAAATGCGGGGCTGTGCGCCCTATCCTCCTCCTGGTAGCCGCTCGCTGCCGAATGCATAGCTTAGGATCCTGTTTTTAGCGTTTGTGCACGTAGTTAAACCAAAATCGGATGTATGCAACTCAAGGCCTTAATTCCCACGCTGAGCGGACCCTTAGGTCGGCGGCAAGATGCCTGAGGGCGCGGCGGAAGCCGCCTGCAACGAGCTGCGGCCCCCGCTTCGAAGAAGCAGGGGCCGCAGTTTAAACCGGGTCAAGAAGCGACAGCGGTCTCTAGGACACGCGAACGTCAGGACAGGACGTCGGCGAATTCCTTTTCGAAGTACTGCTTGGGCCGGGCACCAATCACCGTGTTCTTAACCTCGCCGCCGTGGAACAGGTACACGGCAGGGATCGAAGTGATGCCGTACTGGGCAGCAATTCCCGGGTTGTCATCAACGTTGACCTTGACGACGTTCACCTTGTCGCTGTATTCAACGGAGATTTCGTCCAGGATGGGACCGAGCTTGCGGCAGGGCCCGCACCATTCCGCCCAGAAGTCCACGATGACCGGCTTATCGGCAGCCAGTACGTCGGTGCTGAAGCTTGCGTCGGTTACGTCTTTTGCGTTGCTCATAATCCGGTCTCTCTTTCTTCGATGGGTTGGCTTGCGCCGACTAGCCGTGGAAATCCGCGAGGTAGTGCTCTACGTCGAGGGCGGCCACGCAGCCGGACCCGGCAGCGGTGATGGCCTGACGGTAAGTCGGGTCGATAACGTCGCCGGCAGCGAAAACGCCCTTGATGCTGGTCTTGGACGTCCTGCCGTCGACGGCAATTGTTCCCTCGGGTGTGAGGTCCAGTACGTCCTTGACGAGGTCCGTGCGGGGATCGTTACCAATCGCAACGAACACGCCCGTAACCGCCAGTTCCGACTCCGTGCCGTCGAGGAGGTTCTTCAGGCGCAGGCCGGTGACCTTCTCCTGGCCAAGGACATCCTCAACGCCGCTGTTCCACACGAAGCTGATTTTCTCGTGTGCGAGTGCGCGGTCGGCCATGATCTTCGACGCCCGGAGGGTGTCGCGGCGGTGCACTACGGTGACCGATTTGGCGAACTTGGTGAGGAACAGGGCTTCCTCCATGGCTGAGTCACCGCCGCCAATGACGGCGATGTCCTGATCCTTGAAAAAGAAGCCGTCGCAGGTTGCGCACCAGCTGACGCCGTGGCCGGAGAGCCGCTTTTCGTTCGGCAGGCCCAGCTCCCGGTACGCGGAGCCGGTGGAGAGAATGATGGATCGGGCACGGAAGGTCTCCCCCGTGGCGATGGTCACCGTCTTGATATCGTCGGCGAGGTCGAGTTCGGTGACGTCCTCAAACTGGATCTCCGTGCCAAACCTGGCGGCCTGCTTTTCGAAGTTCTCCATCAGGTCCGGTCCCATGATGCCTTCGGGGAATCCCGGGTAATTTTCGACGTCGGTGGTGTTCATTAGTTCGCCGCCGGCAGTGACCGATCCAGCCAGGAGCAGCGGCTTCAGGTTGGCCCGTGCGGTGTACACCGCTGCGGTGTAGCCAGCCGGGCCGGAGCCGACGATGATGACATCACGTACGTCAGACGCGGTGTTTTCTGCGTTGCTCACGGGACGGTGAACCTCTTCCTTATTGGATGCGCCCGCCTTGATGGCCGGCCACATGGCACAACTAGTGCCGGGTCTTGAATATTCCGGCCGGATAGTGGCGCCACAACACGGCACCACTATTCAGGCTACCGGTTAACCGGTCAGGCCCCCGAAACCTGGCATGCGTTACAAGCGGGTCACTGGACTTTGATCTCGGCCAGGCGAAGCCCGAAACCGTAGCGGGTCTTGGGTGCGGCCAGTTTGGGCAGCGACTTGATGGACACGATCACGTACTCGGCGGTGACAGGTTCCTGCAGGGGGATCTTCAGCTCCGGCGAGGTGAAGCTGTTGCTGCCGACCTGCTTGGCCCCCTCCAAGGAGGGTTTGCTGTTGGTGAAGACGGAGATGTTTCCACCGGAGGCGCCGAGCTGACTCAGCGTGATGGAGGAGACTTTGGAGCTCTTCTGAAGCTTCACAACGAGCGGGACCTCACTCGCGAGGCCTCCCCAATTGTCGGTGGCGAATTCCATGTCGGACCAGTAGCTGGCCCCGTTTCCGTCAAACGTCTTCGCCAAATCACCGTCGTAGGTGGCGGCGAAGTCGAAGTTTCCGAGCCGCGTGACACCAGCAATCACGGGCGGTCCCGCCGGGGCCGCGGTGGCGCTCGGCGATGCGGAATCCTGTGTTGCCTCCGGTGACGGCGCCGGCGTGTCCGGAGCGGAGGTCTGCTCCGCATTGGACTGCGGGGTGCTCCGGAAGAGACTGCCCAGGTTCGTCACGGCGAAAACGAGCCCGACCACCAATACAGCGGCCAGCAGACCGCCTACGAGCCAACGCATGGACCGGGGCTCGCGCGGGGCGTCGTCGTCGTCCTCGTCGTCGTCGCGGAACTCATTATTCGCCGCCGGCTGGGCGGTCCGGGCCGAGGCAGGGAAGGTGACGGGGGCACGGTCTTCCGTGTCCGGGGTACCGGGCACAGCAGGGGCGGGTGCCGGGGCATGTCCCGGTCCGGCCACCTGTTCACCCTCGCCGGTGTCAACGTCGGAGTAATCTTCAGGCTTCCACAGCGAGACTTTGGGCTTCGCGGCCGCTGTCACCGCTGCCGCCTCGGTGGCCGGCGGTTCGGGGCGGCGGGTCGCCCCGTTTTGGACCGGCTGGGGCGCCGTAGCGTTGGCGGCTGCGTTCTGCGCTGCCGGGCGCGCACCACCGTGGGGTTTGGTCTCCGGGGACTTGGCGGTTCCGCCAGCCGGGCTGCCGGCGGGGGCGTTCTTTTTCGCCGCGCCGTTATTCGCACTGTTGGCGGCAGCGGCCGACGAAACGGCCGCGGCGGCCGCGCCAACGGCTCCGGTGGAGGATTCAGCGGGTGCTGCAGGCGGCTTCGGGGGGACGCCGGCCGGCCGGTCGGCCGGGACCGGACGTGCCTCGGATTTCGGAACGGGCACGGACCGGGGCGCCGCGGCCTGGTGGGCCTGCCCATAGTCGATGTACCCGGCGTCGACATCTTCGTCGTCGTATAGGCCGTCGTAGGTTTCGGGTTCGTTGGACCGCGGCTGTCCGAAGATCTCGCTGCCGAGGGTGTCCGTGAAGAACGGCTCCACATACGGCGGATTCGGCGGAACCACCAGATCCAGCAGATCGGCGGCCGACGTGTGGTTCGTAATCAGGTACGTGGCGGAGTCACTGACGTTCAAGTCGAGGATCTGGACGCTGCCGGGCCGTTCGCCGGTGGCGACTTCACGCGCACTTCGCGCCACCTGATCTGCGTTGCCGGGGCCGGCAACGAGGATGCTCACGGCACGGTTCAGTACCTGGTCCACACCGTCCAGCACCAGATCCTGGTCATGCGAGGTCAGAACGGCGGCAATGACCTTGTAGCGGCCGCCAAGTACTGATCCGACATCGATCGGGTGGGACACGGGCTCCTCCTAGGCTGTCAGGAAATTGCTGGGCATGATCACTGCAGGAGTGATCGCGCGTCCCCCGGCGAGGCGGTGGACGGCTGGGCTGCAAGTCCCTTCTTAGTCTTCGATCCTAGCCGATTCAGGGTCTGCGCTGCGGGAGCGCGGCTGGCTGCGGCCGGGTCTTCATCACTTTTTCTTCTTTTTCCGGCCAAACGGAAAAGAGGGGTTGTGGCCTGCCGGGCCCTGGTAGGTTCGCCGGCCGGGCAGGGGAATCCCGTCGCGTCCCGGACGGCCCTGGGCAGTCGACGGCAGGTCTTCCTCCGGCAGGTAGCCGCCCGGCGGTCCTGATGGGCGCCCGTAGGAGTCGCCGACGTCGGGACCGGCACGGAAGGACGCAGAGTCGAATTCGCCCGATATCCGCGGAATCAAGCCGGTATCGACGGAGACAGTGGCCCGTTCCGGTGCCGTCCGGGCCACGGCGGCACCCGCGGTGGGCGTTTCGACGGGCGCCGGGGCCGGGCCACGCCTGAGCCTGCCCAGCAGCGGCTGGAGCAGGTCCTGGAGTTCCGTGACCCGGAAGAGCTTCAGCAGGAAGAAATAGGCAGCCAGCATCACGGGGCCGACGACGGCGATCGTCACCAGCGCGGCGATGCGGCTGCTCCAGGCGAATCCGTCTGCGGTGTAGCTGCCCAGCAGCCATAGGGCCAGGGCCCCGGCGACGGCCGACCCCACGGCGGCATAGCCCATGCGGATGTAGGAGTTCATGACCCGTGGGCCGTCCAGGTGTCCGAGGAGGCGTCGCAGGAAGACGGCGCTGACCAGCACCGAGAGGATGTTTCCGCCGGTATAGAGGATGGCGATGGCGAAGATGATCTGGTCGACGGGCAGGAACTGGATGCCGAATGCGGACACCAGATTGACCAAGGCAAGGACGAGTTGGATGAAGAAGGGGGTCCTGGCGTCCTCGTTGGCGTAAAAAACCCGGGACATCATGAAGTTGGCACTCATGAACGGGGTGCTCAGCGCGAGGATCGTCAGCGTCTGGGCGAGCATGGCGCCGTCCTGCCGTTCTCCGCCGGAGAAGAACATGCCCAACGGGCCGGCGAGGGCAAACAGTGCCAGGGCCCCGAAGACCGTGGCCACGGCCATGGTCCGCAGGCCGTGGGACAGGGCGTTCCGGAGTTCTGCGCGGTTTCCGTCCTGCGAGGCCCGGGTCATCCGGTTAAACAGCACGGTCGCGAGGGAGAGCGCAATGATCGAGTGCGGCAGCAGGTAGAGCTGGCTGGCGACTTCGAGCACCGCGTTGCCCGGCAGGGTATCCGCGGCGGGGTCACCCGCGCGTTCCAGCCGAAGGCGCTCCGCGCCCGGGATGGTGGCAATGCGCATCACGTACAGGAAGGCGAGCTGCCCGACGGCGGCGGTAGCCAGCGTCCAGACGCTCAGCCTGGCCGCCTGCCCCAGCCCGACTCCGCGCCAACCGAAGCGTGGCCGAAGACCGAGCCGGAGCCGGAAGACCGGGATCAGCAGGATGGCGGTCTGGCTGATGACGCCGATGGTGGAGACTCCGGCCACCAGGAACGTCTGGAAAGGCCCCCAGTTGTCCAGCGTGTGCGGGTTGGCGACATTCGCGCCCAGGATCGCGATGAACATGCCGAGGCCGGCAATGGCCACGATGTTGTTCAGGATCGGGGCCCACATGGCGGGCCCGAACGCGCCGTTGGCGTTGAGGACCTGGGTCAGGAGGGCGTAGAGGCCGTAGAAGAAGATCTGCGGGAGGCACCAGAACGCAAAGGACACCGCGAGGGATTTCTGCTGCGGCGAGTAGCCCTGGGTGGTGAGTTCGATGATCCAGGGCGCCAGCAGGGTCACCAGGAGCGTCAGCGTCAGCAGGACCAGGACGGCCAGCGTGAGGAGCCGGCTGATGTAGTCCGCTCCACGGTCCGGGCCCTTGCTGGCTTTGATGATCTGCGGGACCAGGACGGCGTTAAAGACGCCGCCGGCCACGAGCAGGAAGATCAGGTTCGGCAGGTTGTTCGCGTTGATGAAGGTGTCGGTGACCGTTGATCCCAGGCCGAGCGCCGCACCGAGCATCCACGTCTTGCCGAAGCCGAGAAAACGCGAGATCAGTGTTCCCGCAGCCATGATGGCGCTGGACCGGGCTTCACTTGAGTGGACGGCTTTGGTGTCGGAGGGGCCGGGGCCGGGGCTGGAACCGGGGCTGGCGGGAGTGGGATCGGCGGAAGACATCGTCTTCATAATCTCACCCGGGCACGGGTTCGTGCTTCACCCGCGCGTGAAACCCTCCGTGCGATCGCGTCGCCGGGCGGCTTCGAGGTTGCCAGGGGCGGCCTGGGCGGGACTGTCAGCGGTCTTCGGGAAGGACTTCCCTCGCGAGGTCCGCAATGCGCCGCTCGTTGGGGAATGACAGCTTGCGGGCCAGTTCGCGGATCGGCACCCAGGCGACGTCCACGGCTTCCTGGTCCGGGTCATTTTCGATGGTGAGCTCGCCGCCGGTGGCCTGCAGCAAAAAGTGGTGGACTGTTTTGTGGACGCGGTGCCCGCTGACGGTGAACCAGTAGTCGATGCTTCCCAGCGGCGCCAGGATCTTGCCGTCAATGCCGGTCTCTTCGGCGATTTCACGGACGGCCGCTTCCTCGTTGCTTTCCTGGCCTTCCGGATGGCCTTTCGGCAGGCACCATTCCAGGCGGCCGCCGCGGTTGATGCGGGCGATGATCGCCACCCGGAGCTCGGCGTCGGACGTGTCGACCACCACGCCGCCGGCGGAAATCTCTTCCACGGTCGGCAGGGAGGCTTGTCCCGTGTGCTGGGCGGGCGCGACGTGGGCACCGATTGCCGAGGGCAACGGTGCGTTCGTCCTCCTGCCGGGAGCGCTCGGTACGGGATGTGCCATGAAGTCCACTCTAACGACTCTTGCCGGGAGTTGATGACCTGAACATGGCCGGAAAGTGGACTGCCGGAAAAGTGGATTACCGGTATACCCGTCCGCGGTGCGCGTTCCCCGGTGGCCGATCCCGCGATTCACAAGGCAATCGGTGTGTGGTGCTGGCCGGGTTTTCTGACAAGCTTAAGGAACTATGGCGCACGCACATCACAAGATTGACTCCCACACCGTTGATTTCCAGGTGGACCCCGTGGTTCTGGAACTTGGGCGGCGGTTCGTCGACGCGGGCCACGAGTTGTCCCTGGTCGGCGGGCCGGTGCGCGATCTTTTCCTCGGCCGGGTCTCCCCCGACCTGGACTTCACCACGGACGCCACGCCGGATCAGACGGTGTCGCTGATCAAGGGGTGGGCGGACAACTTCTGGGAGATCGGGCGCGCCTTCGGCACCATCGGAATGCGCAAGGCCGGCTTCCAGATCGAGATCACCACGTACCGGGCCGATGCCTACGACCCCGAATCGCGCAAACCGGTCGTGGCTTTCGGGAGTTCACTGACGGATGACCTGCTCCGGCGGGACTTCACCATTAACGCCATGGCCCTGCGCCTGCCGACGCTGGAACTGGTGGACCCCTTCGGCGGCGTCCGCGACCTGCATGCCTCGGTCCTTGCGACGCCGGGACCGCCCGAAACGTCCTTCTCCGACGACCCGCTGCGCATGATGCGCGCCGCACGGTTTGCGGCCCAGCTAGGGGTCAACCTGCGCGAGGACGTCCGCGAGGCGATGACCCGGATGGCGGAACGGATCACGATTATCTCGGCTGAACGCGTGCGGGACGAACTGATCAAGCTCATCTGCGCCTCCCACCCCCGGGTTGGCGTGGATCTGCTGGTGGACACCGGGCTGGCCGAGTTTGTCCTGCCCGAGGTTTCCGCCCTCCGGCTGGAATCGGATGAGCATCACCGTCACAAGGACGTCTACCAGCATTCCCTCCAGGTGCTGGAGCAGGCTGCTGCCCTTGAGACCGGTGCCGACGGGTCCGTCCCGGGGCCGGACTTCGTACTCCGGTTCGCTGCCCTGATGCACGACATCGGCAAGCCGGCCACCCGCCGGTTCGAACCGGGGGGAGCAGTGAGTTTCCGGCACCACGACATGGTCGGTGCCAAGCTCACCTCGAAGCGGATGAAGACCCTGCGCTTCGATAACGACACGACCAAGGCGGTCGCCCGGCTCGTAGAGCTGCACATGAGGTTCTACGGCTACGGCGAAGCCGGCTGGAGCGACTCCGCCGTCCGCCGCTACGTCACGGACGCCGGCCCTCTGTTGGAACGCTTGCACCGGCTCACCCGGTCCGACGTGACCACGAGGAACCAGCGCAAGGCCGACCGGTTGTCCTTCGCCTACGATGACCTCGAGGCCAGGATCGCCGCCCTCCGCGAGCAGGAATCGCTCGAGGCGGTGCGCCCGGATCTGGACGGCGGACAGATCATGGCGCTGCTCGGGCTTACACCGGGTCCGGTGGTCGGCCGTGCCTACAAGTTCCTGCTGGAGGAGCGGATGGAGCACGGACCACTCGACCCGGCGGACGCCGAGTCCAGGTTGCGCGAATGGTGGATGGCGCAGCCCGAGGCGGCCACCCCCGCCGCCAACCCGGCACCGACCGCAGCCATTACCCCAGCCGGGACCTCCGGCGTCGGCCCTTCCATCACCGAGGAGTCCTAAGTGATCACCCCCTTCAACGGTTCCCGTCCACAACTGTGGATCCTCCGGCATGGCGAAACTGAATGGTCCAAGAGCGGGCAATACACCGGACTCACGGACATGCCGCTTACCGTCGAGGGCGAGCAGCAGGCCGTCGAAGCCCGGAAGGCGCTCGAAGCCGTCGACTTCGACCTCGTCCTGACCTCTCCCCTGCGGCGCGCGCGCCGGACCGCCGAACTCGCCGGCTATCCCGACGCCGTCCAGGAACCGCTGGCGGTGGAATGGGACTACGGCGATTACGAAGGAATCAGCTCCGACCTGATCCGCAAGGACGATCCCGAATACCTGATCTGGACCCACGGTGTACCGAACGGTGAAGCCCTCGACGACGTCGCCGCCCGCGCGGACAAGATCGTGGCCCGCGTGCTTGAATCCGGGCTGGACAACGTCCTGATCGTCGCCCACGGACATTTCTCCCGGATCCTGACGGCACGCTGGCTCGGACTGGACCCGCATGAAGGCCGGCACTTCGTTCTGGGCACGGCGAAAGTCTGCACCTTGGGGTGGGACAAAAAGACGCCGGCGATCGTCCGCTGGGGCCTCTAGGGCCTCTCGGGAGTTTTCGGGCACCAGCCGCCGGGGGGGATTCACTCCTGGGCGTCGAGTTCGGCCCGGACCAGGCTCAGCCGGACCGTCTGGCCCTCGACCGCGGAGATGATATCCCCGGCGGCATAGTAGTCCTCGGACCAAAGCCCTTTCGCGTCGATCTTGATGTAGCCCTCCCGGAACAACCGCAAGGCCATTTCGGGGGGAACCCGCGGTTCGGGTCCGACTATCGAACTGACCCCGAGATTGATCAGGCTGCGGGGCGCCGCCGCAATCTTCTCCTCAAACGCGGCCGCCTTGGGATCTGGTGCCCGGATGAAATCCACGGTGCCGATCTCCGATCCCGCAGCGTCCACCACCTTCATGCCGACTCCGACTTCATGGAATGCGTTCATCGACTTTCCTTCCTGGACCGGCGCGGTGTCCGATGCCCGGCTCGGCCGGGCTTACGGGTACGGGGGACGACGGCGCCGCCATCTTCTTTTACTGAACCCGAAAACAAGCACCCGGAACAGGGAACTAAGCCCCCTTCTTCGGAAGTTCGCCAGGCGGCCCGGGGGTGTCCGCCCGGTATGCTCAGGAGCATGCAGGAGACAACGCCGGCGGAGCGCCGGGAACGGGCTCGACTTGTCATTCCGAGCCGCAGCGACCTGCTGCTGCGTAACTTCACGGAACTGATCGGCGGTCCGATGGGCCAGCGTTCGGCCCCGGGAATCATCGCGCCTGGATTCTTCACCGTGGACCGGGTGCTGGTGGTGCTGACGGTCCTCGCGGCGCTGGCGGGGATCCTGGTCAAAAACCACTGCCGCGTCAACGGGTGGGACACTCCGGTCCAGTTTTACGCCACGTGCTATTCGGACTTCCCGGAGCTGTTTCGCAACCGTGGACTGGGTGATGGCGCCTTCCCGTTCGTCACGACGGGCGCGCTTTTTGAATACCCGGTCCTCATGGGCTTCATTGCCGGGGCGACAGCCCTGCTGGTGCCCGGATCCGGAGTGGACGACTCGCGGATTCTGGCCTACTTCGACATCAACGCCACCCTGATCGCGGCGGTGTGGATTCTCACGGTCCTGATCACGGCCCGCATGACCCCCCGTCGACCCTGGGATGCGGCCATGGTGGCCCTCGCCCCGGGAATCGTCCTGGCCGGCGTTATCAACTGGGACATGTGGGCCGTGGGCCTGCTGGCCGCCGGCATGTACTTCTTTTCCCGCAACAAGTTCATCCTCGCCGGCATCTTCATCGGTCTCGGCACGGCCACAAAGCTCTACCCGCTGCTGATCCTCGGCGCCATCGTGCTGCTGGCCCTGCGGACCGGACGCATCCGGGCGTTCCTGGTCACGGCCGGCGCCGCAGTCGCCGCCTGGCTGGCCGTCAACGTTCCGGTTGCCGTGTCCAACCCGGCAGGCTGGACCTACTTCTACCAGTTCACCGAGGACCGGCCTGCCGGCTACAGCTCACCATGGTTTGCCTACAACCTCGTGGCCGGGCGGGTCGGCTGGCAGCCGCTGCAGCCCGAAGCCATCAACGCCCTGGCACTGGACCTGTTTGTGCTCGCCTGCGTCCTGATTGCGGTGCTCGCCCTCACGGCAGCCCGGCGTCCCCGGCTGGCGCAGCTGGTCTTCCTGATCGTGGCGGCCTTTATCCTCACCAACAAGGTGTATTCGCCGCAGTTCGTCCTGTGGCTGATTCCGCTCGTCGCACTCGCCCGGCCCCGCTGGCGGGACTTTTTGATCTGGCAGGCCGTCGAAGGGCTGCACTGGGCCGCCATCTGGCTCTACCTGGGGCAGGCCACAAGCGGCGGGGTGGCCCAGCACAACATCGACATGCCCTACTACGTCCTCGCCGTGGCCGCCCACATGATCGCCACGGCGTACTTGATGGCCCGGGTGGTCTGGGACATTGTGGATCCGGCGTATGACCCCATCCGCCGCCACGGAATGGACGATCCCCACGGCGGCCCCTTCAGCGGCGCCCCCGACCGGCTGCGCCTGAATCTCCGGCAACCGGCAGCCTCAGTCCTGCCCTGGCGGAAGGAACCGGCCAATGCCTGACGTCGCCGTCGTCGGCTCCGGACCCAACGGCCTCGCCGCCGCGGTCACAATGGCCAGGGCAGGACTCGATGTCCACGTCTACGAAGCGGGACCGACGCCGGGCGGCGGACTGCGGACGCTGGAACTGATCGAGCCCGGCCACGTCTACGATGTCTGCTCCGCGGTTCACCCCATGGTGCTGGCCTCCCCGTTCTTCCGGCAGTTCGAACTGGCCCGGCGAATCCGGCTCGAGGTTCCTGAAATTTCCTATGGCTCTCCGCTCGACGGCGGGCGGGCCGCGCTGGCCTATCGCTCCCTCGACCGGACCGCCGAGGGGCTGGGCCGTGACGGGGCCGCGTACCGGCGGCTGATGGCCCCGCTCGTGCGCCGGGTGGAAGGCATCACGGCGCTGACGCTCAACCAGCTGCTGCGGATCCCGGATGATCCCCTGGCCGCGGCCGTGTTCGGCCTCAGGACGCTGGAACAGGGCTCACCGCTGTGGGGGCTGCGGTTCCGCGAGGAGCTCGCCCCGGCCCTGCTCACGGGCGCTGCAGCACATGCGGTTTCCCCTCTCCCCGCGCTGGCGGCGGCCGGTGCCGGCCTGATGCTGGGCACACTCGGGCATGTCGGCGGCTGGCCGATTCCCGCCGGCGGATCCGCCGCGATCGCAGCGGCAATGGTTGCCGATATCCGGGCCCACGGCGGCGTGGTGGAAACCGGCGCGCACATCGGTTCGCTGGCGGAACTTCCGCCCGTCCGGGCCACCCTGCTCGACGTGGCCCCGCCCGGTCTGCTCCGGCTGGCGGAGGGGCGGCTGCCACCGCGTTACCGGCGCACCTTGGAGTCCTTCCGCTTCGGGAATGCCGCCAGCAAGGTGGACTTCATTCTGTCCGGACCGGTGCCGTGGTCGGCCCCGGAACTCGCCGACGCCGGCACCGTCCATGTGGGTGGAACGCGGGCCGAGACGGCCGAATCCGAACACCTCGTGGCCACCGGCCGCCACCCCGAACGGCCCTACGTCCTGGTCTCGCAACCGTCACGCTTCGATGCAGGCCGCGCCCCGGCAGGACGCCACGTCCTCTGGACCTACTGCCACGTTCCGGCCGGATCCACCGTGGACATGGGCGAGGCGGTCATCGCGCAGTTGGAACGGTTCGCCCCCGGCTTCCGGGACCTGGTGGTGAGTTTCAAGGTGACGACGGCGGCCGGGCTGGCCGCGTATAACGAGAATTACGTAGGCGGGGACTTCAGTGCCGGGCTGATGGATCTCCGCGGCCTCCTGCAGCGGCCGGTACTCAGTCCCGTCCCCTGGCGGACCCCGGTGCCCGGCGTGTATCTGTGCTCCTCGTCCACCCCGCCCGGGCCCGGGGTGACCGGCATGCCGGGATTGCACGCAGCCAAATATGCCTTGAAGGACATATTCGGGTTGCCGCTGCCCGGCCTGGGCTGGCAGTCCTAGACCAGGGCCCAGTGTCCGCGGCGGGCGGAAACCAGGCAGCGACCGGGCGGGAAACGTGCTGACACGGCGCTGTCGGGGGTGCGGTGCATAATGGCGCCATGGGGAATACACAAAAACCTGCGCTGGCCCTTGTTTGTCTCCTGCTCGGCGTCTCCCTCGTGGGATGCGACGACGGGCGTGCCGGAGCCGAGGACGCAGCGAAGAACCTGGCCTCGGCCCTCGCGGCGCTTGACGTCGGATCCGTCGCCTTCGAGGGCAAGGACTCCGGTGCCGCCAACGAACGGCTCAACGCTGTCTTCAAGGGCCTGGAACCCGGCAAACCGTCAGTCGACGCCGGCGAAGTGACGCTGGAGTCCGATGTTGCCACGGTCCCGCTCGACTACGGCTGGAAAATCGGCGCCGGGGAGTGGAAGTACACAACCAGCGCTCAGTTGAAGAAGGACGGCGACAAATGGCTGACGGTGTGGAATCCCGCCAACCTGGCGCCGGGGCTGACCGAGGACGAGGTCATTGCAACCGCCACCCGGTCGCCGGCCCGGGCGGATATCCTCGGCGCGGGCGATGCTCCGCTGGTCACTTCACGGCTCGTCGTGAACGTCGGAATCGACAAGACCCTGCTGGGGCCCGAGGACCTGGGCGCATCGGCCACGGCGCTGGCCCTGCTCGTCGGCGCCGATCCCGCGGCGTACGCCCAGCAGGTACAGGCCGCCGGGACGGAAGCCTTCGTCACCGCCATCGTCCTGCGCCAGGACGGCCGCACCGTCACCGATGAGCAGATCGCGGCGATTCCCGGCGCGCGCGCCATCCCGGATTCCTTGGCCCTCGCACCGACCAGGACTTTTGCCCGTGCCCTGCTAGGTTCCGTCAGCGAAGCCAGCGCCGAACAGATCGAGGCATCCGACGGCGCGCTGAAGCCCGGGGACAGCGCCGGATCTGGAGGCCTGCAGGAGCGCTACGACGCTCAATTGCGCGGCACAAACGGGATTGAGCTTTTTGCCCAGACGCCGGGCCCGACGCCCGACGGGCAGCCGGACGGCGCGCGCCGGCTCCTGTTCGCTGTGCCGGCCCAGCCGGGGACGCCGCTGAAGACAACCCTCGACCCGTCCCTGCAGTTGCTCGCGGAGGGAGTGCTGGAAAAGGTCGGACCGGCATCGGCCCTCGTGGCGCTCCGGCCCTCGACCGGGGCAGTTCTCGCTGCGGCATCCGGGCCCGGCAGCAACGGGTACGACACCGCCTTGCTGGGCCAGTATGCCCCCGGTTCCATCTTCAAGATCGTGGATTCCCTGGCGATGATCCGCAACGGGATGACCCCTGATTCCACGGTCGACTGCCCGTCAACCCTCACCGTGGACGGCAGGACGTTCAAGAACGCGGAGGGCTACCCCGCATCCTCACTGGGCGCAGTGGCCCTGCGCGATGCCTTCGCGCACTCCTGCAACACGGCGTTCATCAACGCCCGGGAAACGGTCAGCCAAGCCCAGCTGGAATCGGCCGCCACCGGCCTGGGCATCGCAGTCCCGGCACCGGCACTCGGGGCCGCCGCCTTCCTCGGCTCGGTCCCGGGCACCGCCGAAGGCACCGAACACGCAGCATCCATGATCGGCCAGGGCAAGGTGCTGGTGTCCCCGCTGGCCGCCGCGGTGATGGCCGGCTCCGTCGCCAAGGGGGCCGTCCTTTCGCCGCAGCTGGTACTGAATCCGGATACCGGCGGTGAACCCTCCACCGGCGGCCCGACCACTGCTGCCGGGCCACCGGTCACCTCGGCGGAAGCGGCAGCGCTGGCGGACATGATGCGTGCCGTTGTGACCTCCGGACATGCCGGCTTCCTGGCCTCCGTCCCCGGCGAGCCGGTGGGGGCAAAGACCGGAACCGCGGAATTCGGTACCGATAATCCGCCGAAAACGCACGCCTGGATCGTGGCCGTGCAAGGGGACCTGGCCGTCGCCGTATTCGTCGAAGACGGCGGCTTCGGCGCCACGACGTCGGGTCCGTTGCTGGCAGAATTCCTGACCGCGGCCGGCTGACGGCGGATCCTCCCGCAACCTGAGGGAAGCCCTGTCCTTCCCAGGCGTCAGGTCAAGGACACCGAAGCAGCGAAACCATCCGCAATGTCCAGAACTTCGTCCAGGATCGAGAGTCCCGCCCGGGCATCCTCCACCCGTGTGTTGCACGGGGGAACCACGTGGATGCGGTTGAAGTTGGCGAACGGCAGGAGGCCGCGGGACTTGCAGGCCGCCACGAGTTGATTCATTTCCGGGCTTGAGCCGCCGTAGGCAGCCATCGGCTCGCGGCTCTCACGGTTCTTGACCAGTTCGATGGCCCAAAAGACTCCCGTTCCGCGCACCTCACCGACCGAGGCGTGGTTCGCCGCGAAACCGGCAAGGGCCGGACCGATCACGGTTTCTCCGAGGAAGGCCGCGTGTTGCACGGTCTGCTCATCCTCCATGGCGTTAATGGTGGCCACCGCGGCCGCAGTCGCCAGCGGGTGCCCGGAGTAGGTCAGACCGCCCGGGTAGACACGCCGGCCGAATGTGGCCGCAATTTCAGGGCTGATGGCCACACCGCCGAGCGGAACGTAGCCCGAATTCACGCCCTTGGCGAACGTCAGCAGGTCCGGAACGACGTCGAAGTGCTCGACCGCGAACCATTTGCCCGTCCGTCCGAAGCCGGACATGACCTCATCGCAGATCAGGACGATGCCATATCTGGTGCAGAGTTCCCGGACGCCCTGGAGATAGCCGGGCGGGGGCAGGTAAATGCCGGCTGTCCCCGGAATCGATTCGAGAATCAGTGCCGCGATGGTGGACGGACCCTCAAAACTGATCAGCTGTTCGAGATGCTCCAACGCCCGCTGGCATTCCTCTTCCTGCGTCGTGGAATGGAACGCTGTGCGGTACAGATAGGGCGGGAAGAAGTGGATGGTCCCGGTGCTGGCATTGTCACTGTCCCAGCGGCGAGGGTCCCCGGTGAGGTTCACAGCGAGCTGGGTGCCGCCATGGTAGGAGCGGTAGGCCGAGAGGACCTTGTGGCGGCCGGTATGGAGCCGGGCCATGCGCACGGCATGCTCGTTGGCATCCGCGCCGCCGTTGGTGAAGAAAATCTTATCCAGCTCCCCGGGGGTCCGCTCCGCGATCAGGCGGGCGGCCTCCGAGCGGGCATCATTGACGTAGCTCGGCGCGATGGTGCACAGTTTCGCGGCCTGGGCTGCGATCGCGGACACGACGGCGGGGTGCTGATGGCCGATGTTTGTGTTGACCAGCTGGGAGGAAAAATCCAGGTACTTGTTGCCCTCCCCGTCCCAAACGTGGGAGCCCTCGGCCGCGGTGATGACCATGGGGTCCAGGAGATCCTGGGCGGACCATGAATGGAAGACATGCTTGCGGTCCAGTTCGTACGCCCGGCGGGCGCCTTCGGGATCGAGCTGGAGCGGCAGCACCCCGGTGTCAATGGTGGAAGTCATCTCGGATGCCTTTCTGGTCGGGCGCCGGTCAGGCGTTCTGGGGGAATCCGAGGTTGATACCGCCGTGACTGGGATCCAGCCAGCGGGAGGTCACCGCCTTGCCCCTGGTGAAGAAGCCGACGCCCTCCGTGCCATGGGCGTGGGTATCTCCGAACAGCGAGTTCTTCCAGCCGCCGAAGGAGTAATAGGCCATGGGGACCGGCACGGGGACATTGATGCCAACCATGCCCACTTCGACTTCGTTCTCGAAGCGGCGGGCGGCGCCGCCGTCGTTCGTGAAAATGGCGGTGCCGTTCCCGTAGGGGTTGGTGTTGATCAGCTCCAGCGCCTGCTCGTAGCTGTCAACCCGGACCACGGAGAGCACGGGACCGAAGATCTCGTCCTGGTAGATCGACATGTCAGGGGTGACGTTGTCGAAGAGGGTGGGGCCGATGAAAAAACCGTCACCTTCCGCGTCGGCAGCGACGTGGCGTCCATCGACCACCAGCGTGGCACCGGACGCTTCCCCGGCATCGACGTAGCCGGCGACCTTATCGCGGTGGACTGCCGTGACGAGCGGACCCATGTCGCAGCCCCGCAGGCCGTCGCCGGTTCGAAGCGTCTCTGTACGCTCCGCGATTTTCGCCACGAGCTCGTCAGCTATGCCGCCTACCGCGAGAAGTGCCGAGATGGCCATGCAGCGTTCGCCGGCCGAACCGAACCCGGCATTCACCGCGGCGTCGGCAGCGAGGTCGAGGTCGGCGTCGGGCAGGACAATCATGTGGTTCTTGGCGCCGCCGAGAGCCTGCACACGCTTCCCGTTGGCAGTTGCGGTCTGGTAGACGTATTTGGCGATCGGCGTGGATCCGACGAAGGAGACGGCTTTGATATCGGGGTGGGTGAGAAGGGCGTCGACGGCAACCTTGTCGCCATGCAGGACATTAAAGACACCGTCCGGAAGCCCGGCTTCCTTCCAGAGCTCGGCCATCCAGTTGATGGCGGTGGGGTCCTTTTCGCTGGGTTTGATGACAACCGTGTTGCCGGCGGCGATGGCGAGTGGGAAGAACCACATGGGCACCATGGCCGGGAAGTTGAAGGGGCTGATGATGGCCACCGGGCCCAGCGCCTGCCGGATGGAGTGGACGTCCACATTGGTGGATGCATTCTCCGTGTAGCTGCCCTTGAGCAGGTGCGGGATACCGCAGGCGAACTCGACGACTTCCTGCCCCCGCGTCACTTCTCCGAGGGCGTCATCCAGGACCTTGCCGTGCTCGGACGTAATGATGGCGGCGAGCTCGCCTTTGCGGGCATTGAGCAGTTCGCGAAAGGCGAAGAGGACCTGGGTGCGGCGGGCAATGGACGTGTCCCGCCAGGCCGGGAACGCGAGTTTAGCCGCCGCGATGGCGGCGTGGCTCTCTTCCTGGCTGGCCAGGGAAACCTGACCGGTGACTTTGCCCGTGGCCGGGTTCGTCACGGGGGCCGTCCGGCTCCCGGCCGGAACGTAGTGGCCGTTGATCCAATGCTTGATGCTGTTCAAGTAATGCTCCTCATCCGGGGTGGGCTCTCTCTTGCGTCCAGTGTGTCCGGCTCGGAGACACCGCATAAGGGCCGATGTGTAAAGACAAGTCGGGCGTGGTTTACACTTTGTCAATGCTGCCCTCGGTCCGCTCCATCCTTGGCCTTCCCGTGTTGCGGGAAGCCGCTCCGCAGATCCTTGGCGGCGAGGAGGCCCTGGATAACCCCGTCCGCTGGGTCCACGTGAGTGAAGTGCTCGATATTTCCGGGCTCCTGTCCGGCGGCGAGTTGGTGCTCACCACGGGGCTTGAGCTGGAAAAGACACCCGGTCGTACGGAGTCGTTCCTCCGGTCGCTGGAAGGCGCGGGAGCATCGGGCCTGATTGTGGAAGTCATCGGAAACCGAACGCGGAGCATGGATGCGTTGCGCGCGGCCGCGCTGGGCGCGACGCTGCCGGTGATCGCCGTGGAACGGCGAGTCCGCTTCGTGCAGATCACGGAAATCGTGCACCGTTCGATTGTTGCCGAGCAGTTGGAACGGGTGGAACGGGCGCGGGATGTCCACGAAGCGTTCACGATGCTGAGTCTGGAAAGCGCGGGGACCCAGCAAGTGGTGGAGCAGGCCGCTGCCATGATCGGCGCTCCGGTTGTCCTGGAGGACCTCTCACATCTGGTCCTCGCCTATTCGGCCGGCAAGATCCACACCACCGAGCTGCTTGATGACTGGGAACGGAGATCGCGGACCACACCATCAGCGGCGGAGACATCACGGACCGGCCCGGGAGCCTGGCTGCAGACATCCGTAGGAGTGCACCGGCAACTGTGGGGCCGGCTCGTGGTTCCCGTGCCCCTTGATGACGACGAGGCGGCGGGGATGGTCCTGGAACGCGCGGCGCAGACGCTTGCCATCAATCGGCTGGCCGAGCGGGACCGGCGGGAACTGAGCCACCAGGCGCAGGCAGGGCTTCTTAATGTGCTGCGCCAGCCCCGCGGGATGAGCGAGGGCGAAGCGCAGGCGCGCGCCGCCGCATTGGGACTCAGACGCTCGCCCTACTACGTGCCCCTTGTGTTCCGGAGCGATGGAGTGTCTTCCGCGGCGCCGGACGAGGCGGCGACCGGCGGTGATCCGCTCGCCGGGCAGCAGGAGGAGCGGACCCTGCTCGAGCAGCTCGCCCGGGCCCTCAAATCCGGATCGGGCAGCGCGCTGACAGCGAGTATCCGGTCAGGCTCGGTGGGAATGATCCTGGCGATCCCGGCGAAACAACTCGAGGACCCGATGCTCCAGCGGCTCGCCGATGCCCTCGTCAGTGACCTGCCGCCCGCAGGACCCGCGCTGGTCAGCGGCCGTCCGTCGGGCCCCGCCGAGGTGGAATGGAGTATCGGCGTCGGCCGCCTGTGCAGTTCCCTGCTGGAGGCGGCGGCGGGTATCGACGAGGCCGCCCACGTCGCCGAAACGGCCGCGACCTTGCCGGGTGGCCGTAAGCCGTTCTACCGGGCGACCGACGTGCGCCTGCGCGGGCTGCTGGCTCTGCTGCGCAAGGACCCCCGTGTGCAGCAGTTCGTCGAGTCCGAGCTCGCGGGCGTCCTGCACGCCGAAGCCCGGGGCGCGGATGGGTACCTTGAGCTGCTCGGACAGTACCTGGAGTCCGGCGGAAACAAGGCCGCCCTCGCCCGCAAAGGCTACATGAGCCGACCGACACTTTACGCCCGCCTGGCCCGGCTTGAGGCGCTGCTCGCCGTCGACCTGGACGACGCCGAATCGCGGACGTCTTTGCACGTCGCCCTCCTGCTGCACCGGCTGCGTACCCTGTGACCCTGAAGATATACGCAGAATGCGAGCACTGACGAATGGCGAAGCCTTTTACTCTGACCCAGCTGCGGTATTTCGCGGTGATAGCCGAGCTCGAGAACATGACGGCGGCGGCCGAGCGGTTGCTGGTAACCCAGTCGACGCTCTCCACGGCGATGGCCCAGCTTGAAGCCAGCCTGACCACTCAGCTGTTCGTGCGCCTGCGGACGCGCGGCCTGCGGCTTACGCCGTCCGGCCGGCAGTTGGCCCAGGACATCAAGGTGTTGCTGGAACACGCGGATTCCCTGTACGAGTCGGCCCGGGGGCTTGCGACGAGCCTGGTCGGGGAACTCAAAGTCGGCGTTTTTTCGCCCTTGGCACCGTTTAGGCTCCCGGCAATTCTTCAGACTTTCGAAGGTCAGAACCCCGGCGTCGAGGTCTCTTTCCTCGAAGCTGATTTGGCGAGCCTGCAGTCCGCCCTGTTGGAGGGACAGTGCGATGTGGCGCTCATGTACGGCCATGGGCTGGGCCGCGGATTCACCCGCACCGTGCTGGAACGGGTACCGCCCCATGTTCTGGTGCACGCCGAACATCCCGCAGCCTCCGGCCCTGAGCGCAGCATCGCGTTGCAGGACCTTGACGGCGAACCATCTGTCGTGCTGGACCTACCGCACAGCCGGGAGTACTACGAGCAGCTCTACGCCATTGCCGGGATCACGCCCAATGTCCGGCATCGATTTGCCGGCTATGAAACGGTTCGATCCTTTGTGGCGAAAGGCCACGGGTACGCACTGCTCAACCAAAGACTCCACAGCGATCTGACATACTCCGGGGGCCGGGTTGTGGCGCTCACCCTGACCGACGATTTCCCTCCGATCGAAGTGATGCTGGTCCGTCCGGAGGGAGTCACTCCGACCCGAAGGGCCTTGGCTTTTGAGCAGACGTGTATCCGTCTCTACGGCGCCGCACGCCACTAGGCGGCGGGCGGATGGCTGTCAGTCACCGGTCTCCGCATCGACAAAACCGATTGATTCCACAAAAACTATCAATTGGACAGATGTGAAGCGGATCACACACAGTTACTGCGTGTGGTGATGCCGGAGACTCTCCGGCAGGAAAATCCCCGACGTGACGGCCCGGGCCGAATCCCGTAGTGCGAAAACCATGTTGATCAAAGGAGATTCAATGGTTCCGATTCACGCCCCAGGTGTCCGCGATATGTCCGGGCAGGGACATGCCGGCAACACCGCGGTGACAACGGCAGATTTCATTTCTTGCGGCCGTAACACGGCACAGGTCATCGGAAACACGGCGCCCCTAGCGTGGCTGTCATGACGATCAACGACACCAAGGACCAGTCCCCGGTCTCCGGGACCGCAACGACAACCGCCCTGGACCACGAGTCCGCCGCCACCCCCCGCATCACCAAGATGCAGAAGCGGGTTCTGGCCGGTGGCAGCATCGGTCAGTTCATCGAGTTCTACGATTTCACCCTTTATGGACTCACCGCCGTCGTCTTCTCCCAGCTGTTCTTTCCGGGCAGCAACCCGGTCACGGCCATGCTCGCCACCTTCGCGACATTCGGCGTGGCGTTTGTGGTCCGACCCATCGGTGGTCTGTTCTTCGGCGCCCTTGGCGACCGGATCGGCCGGCGCCACGTCCTGACCATCACACTCATCGCCATCGGCGGAGCCACCGCCCTTATGGGGCTGCTTCCGACCTATGACCAGATCGGCGCATGGGCCCCCGTACTGCTCGTCCTGTGCCGGCTCATACAGGGCTTCTCTGCCGGCGGAGAGTCGGTGGGAGCGCCATCGTTTGTCTTCGAACACGCCCCGGTCAAGAGCCGCGGGTTCTGGCTCAACATCACCATCGCCGCCACAGCACTGCCGTCCGTCGTTGCCGGGACAATGATCCTGATCCTCAGCCAGTCCATGTCGAACGAAGACTTCATGGCATGGGGCTGGCGACTTCCGTTCCTGCTGGCATTGCCCCTGGCCCTCTTTGGGGCTTGGATCCGCAGCCGCACCGTCGAAAGCGAAGCGTTTAACGACGCCAAGGCAGCCCGGACCAAGGAATTCAGCCCGGTCCGGGAGGCATTCCGCGAAAACAGGCTCCGCATGGTGCAGGTCATCTTCGTCATGGGCCTCACCGCCATGGGCTTCTACTTCCTCTCGGCCTACTTCGTTTCCTACGTCCAGACCACCGGCCAACTGAGCCGCGAGCAATCGCTCCTCGCGAACGCCGCTGCCCTGGCCCTCTACGCCGTTCTGCTTCCCATCGGCGGCCGGATCAGCGACCGTGTCGGCCGGAAACCAATGCTCATCGCAGGTTCGACGGCCCTGGCCTTGATTTCGGTTCCGAGCTTCATGCTCGTGACGAGCGGAAGTCTGCCCCTCGCGCTGCTGGGTCAGGCACTCTTCGTAGTCGCCCTCTGCATCTACGGCGGCGGCTGCTACACCTTCTTTGTCGAGATCTTTACCACCCGGACGCGCTTCACTTCGGCGGCGATCAGCTACAACGGCGCCTACGCGCTTTTCGGCGGCACGGCGCCATTCATCGGCACGGCCCTCGTCGGCGGCACCGGCGTACCGCATGCACCCGGCTTCTATATGGCGGCCGCTGCTCTGGTGGTGCTCGCCCTGGTGCTGTTCACCAAGGTTCCTGAGACGCGCGGGCGGATGGGCTAAGCCCGCCGCTTGTTCCCGCCACCGCAACAGACCAAAGGACTTCCCATGAATTCAGCAGCGTTCCTCCAAGACTTCCACCACGTGGCGACGATCGGTGCCACCGACAATAACGGCGTTGACCGCCAGGCCGGAACCCCGGAGGACGCCCTGACACGGGACTGGTTCTCCAACTGGGTGGGCGAGGCCGGATGGGAACTCCGGGTGGATGGAATCGGCAACATGTTTGCACTGCTGGAGTGGACACCGGGGGCGCCGTACGTGCTCATCGGCTCGCATCTGGACAGCCAGCCGCTCGGGGGGCGATTCGACGGGGCTTACGGAGTCATCGCCGCGATGCACGCGGCCCGGCGGCTTGACGCCGAAGTCGGCGAGGGCAGCGTGGCGCCCCGGTTCAACCTGGCGGTCGTGAACTGGTTCAACGAGGAGGGGGGCCGCTTCGCCCCCAGCATCATGGGCAGCTCAGTATTCGCCGGTTTGATGCCACGCGAACAGATGCTGGACGTCAAGGACCTGCAGGGCATCACCGTCCGCGAGGCACTGGACGGCATCGGGTACCTCGGAACGTCCGACGGGCCCGAAGCCGCCGGTTATGCGGAAATCCACATCGAGCAAGGCAGGATCCTGGAGCGGGAGGGGATCGCGATCGGCCTGGTCGACAGCAGCTGGTACACGCAGAAACTCGACATCGAAGTGCTGGGCGAGCAGTCCCACACCGGAGCAACGGCCATGGCCGACCGGCACGACGCCCTGGTTGCCGCATCCAAGATCATCCTGATGGTCCACGATGTCACCCAGGACTTCGCGGACGAGGCCCTGGTCTCCTCGGTGGGGCAGCTGACCCTCGAACCGAACTCACCTATCGTTGTGGCGCGCAGGGTGCGTCTCGTGGCGGACCTCCGCTCCGGCGACCCGGACATCGTCAGGGCAGCCCGCGCCAAGCTCATCAAGGACATTGACGTATTGGCCCGAGCACACGACATCAGGGTCAACGTCACGGATTTCGATATCCGTCCGATCCGCCGCTTTCCCGAGGCCGGCCTGGAACTCGCGGACAAGGTGGCCGCCGACCTGGGCCTCTCCTCGCGGCGTATCCAGACGATGGCGGGGCACGATTCAGTTGCCATGAACACCATTGCGCCGTCCGTCATGCTGTTCATCCCCAGCGTGGACGGCGTGTCGCACTGCGAGCGGGAGTTCACGACCGACGCCGACATGCTGACCGGACTGGACATGCTCACCGGTGTTGCCCGCGAGCTCATCGGCGGTGCCCTCGCCGAATCCTCCGCCCTCCCGGCGGCGGACGTGGCATGACCGAACTCCACTACCTCGACGCCACCGAGGCGCTGCGGCTCTTCCGAACAAGGGAACTGTCGCCCGTCGAACTGCTGGAAGCGGTGGCAGCGAGGACGGAAGCCGTCAACGGAGGAATTAATGCCCTGACGGAAACGCTGTTCGAGGAAGCACTCCCTGCTGCCCGGCAGGCAGCCGCCAGCTATGCCCGCGGCCGGAACCTGACGCCGTTGCTCGGATTGCCGGTGGCCGCCAAGGAAAAGCACGGGCTCAAGGGACGCACCCTCTCGCAGGGGCTCGTCGCCCGCAGGGGTGAGCTGGCAGTGGCGGACCATCCCGTCGTCGAACGGATCCGGCGTGCCGGCGGAATCATCCATGCGCGGACCACAACGCCGGAGTACAGTTGCGCCACGGTCACCCATAGCCCCTTGTGGGGCGTCACCCGCAACCCCTGGAATCCGCAGTACTCGCCGGGCGGCTCGTCGGGAGGCTCGGGGGCTGCGCTGGCTGCGGGCCTCGCACCGCTCGCCACGGCGTCTGATATTGCCGGCTCCACCCGGCTCCCGGCATCATTTACGGGGACGGTCGGCTACAAGGCACCGTACGGACGAATTCCGGGCCTGGCGCCACTTTCCGCGGACCATTACCGGGGTGACGGTCCGATGGCGCGGACCGTTGCGGACACGGAACTGCTGGCGAGCGTGATGGCCGGACGGCATCCTGGGGATCACACTTCACTCGGCGGGAGCCTGGCGCTGTCCTCGCCGGATTCCGGCATCGCCGCAGCGGCCGGTCTCCGGATCGCGCTGTGCGTCCGGCTGGGAAACTACCCGGTGGCCGCAGACGTCGAGGCCAACACGCGCGCCGTCGCGTCCGCCCTGCGCTCCGCAGGCGCCGTCGTGGAGGAGATCGAACTGGCCTGGACCACGGAGGAGATCAGCCGGACAATGTTCACGCATTTCGGTTACCTTCTGGGCCCCGCCATGGAGGATGAAACCGCCGCCGCGCCCGAATTGCTCGCCCCCTATACGCGGCGTTTCATGGCCGACGCGCGTCAGGCGGCTGCGGAGAATCGCTACATCGACGGTATCCGGGCTGAATCCCGCATTCAGGCCGAGCTTGCGGCAGCGATGGCCGGCTTCGATGCCCTAATCTGCCCCGCCTCCGCAGTTGCGGCGCTGGACGCGGAAGGAACATACCTTGACGGAATCGAGACGGCGGATGGTGTGCGGCTTGACCACTATTGGCAAGCTCATATGACGGCTCCGTTCAATATCGCCAACCGTTGCCCCGTGCTCGCGGTGCCAAGCGGAATGGCCGGCTGCGGCATCCCCACGGGCGTCCAGATCGTGGGTCATCCGTTCGACGACGCAACGGTTTTCACTGTTGGTGCAGCCCTCGAGGCCGTCCGGCCGTGGGCGGCACGCCGGCCGGACCTCCTGGCGATGAGCCAGGCGATGAACTAGCCGACGGCCGCCCCTCCCACGGCACGGCCAACCGGGCCGTGGGAGGATGGAACCGTGGCTCATATTGACGTTTCCGGCATCGACTACTTCCTCTCCGACGGCACCCAACTCCTCAACGGAGTGACCTTCAAGGTCCCGGACGGGACCAAAACGGCGCTGATCGGGCCGAACGGAACCGGAAAGACAACTCTCTTCCGGATCATCGCCGGCGACCTCATCCCCGATGAAGGGGTGGTGGGGCGCTCCGGCAACATGGGCATCATGCGCCAGTTCGTCGGCCAGGTCCGGGACGACTCCACGGTCCGCGACCTGCTGGTTTCCGCCGCTCCGCCGGCCCTGGCCGCCGCCGCACGCACCGTGGACGAGGCCGAACTGGCCATGCTGGAGCACGACGACGAACCGACCCAGATGGCCTACGCCCAGGCGATCGTGGACTGGGGCGACGCCGGCGGGTACGACGTCGAAACCGTCTGGGACGAGGTGTGCATGGCGGCGCTGGGCCTGCCCTTCGACCGCGCACAGCACCGCCCGGCGTCGAGCCTGTCCGGCGGCGAACAGAAGCGGCTCGTGCTGGAGGCGCTGTTCTCCGGACCGGACGAACTGCTCCTGCTCGACGAGCCGGACAACTACCTCGACGTTCCGGGTAAGCGCTGGCTTGAAGCGAAACTCAACGAGTCGAAGAAGACGGTCCTGTTCATCAGCCATGACCGGGAACTGCTCAACAACGCGGCGGGCCGCATCGTCACGCTTGAGCCGGGCATCAACGGCGCCGGGGCCTGGATCCACGGCGGCGGCTTCGGCTCCTACGTCGACGCCCGCGCAGACCGCAACGCCCGCTTCGAGGAGCTGCGCAAACGCTGGGACGAGGAGCACGTCAAGCTCAAGGAACTCGTCAACATGTACAAGAACAAGGCCGCGTTCCGCTCCGATATGGCCAACCGGTATCAAGCCGCCCAGACCCGACTGGCAAAATTCCTCGAAGCGGGACCGCCCGAGGCGCTGCCGATTGAGCAGAACGTGCAAATGCGGCTCAAGGGCGGCCGCACCGCCAAGCGCGCCGTCGTCGCCGAGAAGCTGGAACTGACCGGGTTGATGAAGCCGTTCTCCACCGAGGTCTGGTTCGGTGACCGCGTCGGCGTGCTCGGCTCCAACGGCTCGGGCAAGAGCCACTTCCTGCGCCTGCTCGCCACCGGTGGCACCGATCCGGAGCGCGAGCACCTGCCGGTGTCCGACGTCGTCATTGCCGAGGTCCCGCACGAGGGCACCGTGAAACTCGGCGCCCGGATCCGGCCCGGCTTCTTCGCCCAGACCCATATCCGCCCCGACCTGCTGGGCAAGACCCTGCTGGAGATCCTGCACCGCGGCGACGAACACCGCTCCGGGCTGGGCCGTGAGGCGGCCGCCGGAGCCCTCGACGGCTACGGCCTGGCCGGGCAGTCCGAGCAAAAGTACGAGTCGCTCTCCGGCGGCCAGCAGGCCCGCTTCCAGATTCTGCTGCTGCAGCTCTCAGGGGCGACGCTGCTGCTCCTGGACGAACCCACGGACAACCTCGACCTCCACTCGGCCGAGGCACTGGAACGGGCAATCGACCACTTTGAGGGCACCGTCCTCGCGGTCACGCACGACCGCTGGTTCGCCCGGACCTTCGACCGCTTCCTCGTCTTCGGCTCCGACGGCAGGGTCTACGAGTCCGCGGAACCCGTGTGGGACGAAAAGCGGGTCGAGCGCGCCCGCTAGGAATCCCACGCGGGGTCAGACATCGCCCGTCCTGACGGGATTTACCGGCAATATCTGACCCCGCGTTCGAATCGAGTCACACGGCGGTCTCGGAACCCTGCCCTCGCTACAGTGGGGGGATGACACCGACCGGTCCGGCCACCGAGGCAGCCCGCCAGACACAGCTCAACGCGGCGGCTGCCGCCACCTTCCTGATTTTCGGTATCAACGGGCTCGTATTCGCCAGCTGGGCGGCCCGCATTCCCGCGGTAACGGAGATCCTGCAGATCACCGCCGGACAGATGGGGACGCTGCTGCTGTGCTTGGCCGTCGGGTCTTTGATTGCCCTGCCCACGGCCGGGCACGTGGTCGGCAGAATCGGGACGGCCAACACGGTCCGCGCAGCCGGGCTGCTGGTGACCGCCGCCGGGGTGGGCATCGCGCTCTCGCTCGCGGCCGAATCCGTCCAGGGAACGGCGATCTCACTGTTCTTCTTCGGCATCGGCATCGGACTCTGGGATGTCTCCCAGAATATTGAAGGGGCCGACGTCGAGCACAAGCTCGGCCGCACCATAATGCCGCAGTTTCATGCCGCCTTTAGCGGCGGCGCTTTCATCGGCGCCCTGATCGGGGCAGGGCTTTCGAGTCTCGACGTCGGGCTGCCGGCCCACCTGCTGGCCATAGCGGCGGTCGTGGCGGCTGCCACCCTCGTTGCGCCGAAGTACTTCCTCGAACACGTGGCGCGGGTTGCTCCGCAGGCCGGAGACATGCAGCAGCCGCGGATCGCCGGCGCCTGGGGGGACGGCCGCACCCTGCTGATCGGCGTCGTGGTTCTCGGCGCGACTCTCACCGAAGGCGCAGGAAACGACTGGATCGCCAAGGCCGCGGTTGATGGCCTCGGCGCCACGGAATCCACCGGCGCGCTCCTCTTTGCTGTCTTCGTCCTTGCCATGACCGCCATGCGTTTTGTGGGCGGCAGGGTGATCGACGCTTACGGCCGGGTGGCGGTGCTGCGGGCCAGCATGGCCGCGGCGGCCCTGGGCCTGGGCCTCTTCGTCCAGGCCGGAAATATCTGGCTCGCCGCAGCCGGCGCAGCGCTGTGGGGCGCCGGCGCGGCCCTCGCATTCCCGATCGGCATGTCTGCGGCGGCGGATGATCCCCAGCACGCTGCCGCCCGGGTATCGGTGGTGTCCACCCTGGGTTACGTCGCGTTCCTCGCGGGGCCTCCGCTGCTGGGCTACCTGGGTGACGTGACCGGAATCCGAACGGCGCTGCTCGCGATCGGGGTCCCGATTGTCTGCGCTCTTGTGCTGGCCGGGGCCGCGAAGTCGGTGCGCCGCCAATGACCGGCTAATGCCGTCCAGGCGGCACTGACCGAACCCGGGCGCACGCGGTCCCGCGGCAGTAGGGTGGTCACGTGCACAGCATACTGAGGACGTTGCAGGGGAGAACGGACGGGTTCGACCGGAAGCTGGTCCGTGCCGTGTCGGCCTTTCCCGGCGGTGGACACGACGATTTCTTCCGGGAACTCTCCGCCGCGGCGAACAAGGGAAAGCTGTGGGTCGGTATCGCCGCCGTGATGGCCCTGTTTCCCGGCCGGACCCGCCGCGCGGCCCTGCACGGACTGCTGGCCCAGGGCGTCGCGTCCGGCATCACCAACCTCGGTTTCAAGACGCTGCTGCCGCGGGCCCGGCCGCAACCGGAACACCTGCCGGTGTTCCGGTTTGTCCATCCCCAGCCGACAAGTTCGTCCATGCCCTCGGGCCACTCCGCCTCGGCCATGGCATTCACGTTCGGAGTAGGAATGATCCGCCCGGCGCTCGGCGCCGTGCTGGCCCCGGTAGCAGCCGGGGTGGCCTACTCCCGCGTCCACACCGGCGCGCACTGGCCCTCCGATGTTGCCTTCGGGTCGGCAATCGGTGCCGGAGCAGCCCTGCTGACGCGAAATTGGTGGCCGGTCCGCCCGCCAGTGCCCGAAACCCGGCGAACCGTTGCCACGGCGCCGCAATTGCCTGCCGGGCGCGGACTGGGTATCGCGGTTAATCCCCGGGGCGGCGGCTACACAACCGAGACCAGGGCGGCCCTACAAGAAATATTCCCTGAAGCGTATATAAAGGATTTGGCCGCAGACTCGGACGTTGCCGCGGAAATTGGTGCCGTGGCGACCCGCCCCGGCGTCGTCGCCCTCGGCGTGTGGGGCGGCGACGGGACCGTTGGTACTGCCGCGAAGGCCGCCGTCGAGCATCGCCTTCCTTTGCTGGTGCTGCCGGGAGGAACCCTCAACCACTTTGCCCGCGACGCCGGGATCTCCACCCTCGAAGGTGCCGCGGAGGCGGCCGCAGCGGGCACGGCGGCCGTCTCCGACGTCGGCGTGGTGCGGGTGGAGCGCGGGCAGCCGGATGAGCCGGAACGGACCGAATTGACCATGCTCAATACCGCGAGCATTGGCCTTTATCCCGATCTGGTGCGGCGCCGGGAGCGGCTGCAGCAGAAGCTGGGCAAACCTCTGGCGGGGATGATCGCCATGTTCCGGACCTTCGCCGCGGGCTGCCCCACGACCCTGATTGTCGACGGCGTGCGGCGCCGGCTGTGGATCCTGTACATCGGCCGCGGCCGGTACTACCCCCGCGACCACGCCCCGTTGGTGCGCCCGGAGCTCGACGACGGAGTCCTGGACCTGCGGATGATCACGGCTGACGAGGCCTTCGCCCGGCTGCGCCTGCTCTGGTCCGTCCTGACCGGAACGGTCGCAACATCCGGCATTACGCACCTGAGCGAAACGACCCGGATCCGGGTGGAAGCCGGGGAATCCACCATGGTTCTGGCCGTCGACGGCGAAGTGATGGCCGGAGTCCGCACCGTCGACCTGGCCGTCCGCCGGGGGGCCCTGGTCTACTACTCCCCGGGGCCGTGACACGGCCGGATTCACTGAACAGTCCCTGATTCATCCCTGATTCCGGCCGAAAACGCGGCCGGTTTGGGTAGCGTGGGGTGTACGCCGATAGCGGATCGCGGCGGACTGTCTCTGCCGGCTCTCTATACGAAGGACCGCTTCCATGATCGAAGCACGAAACTTAACGAAGGTCTACGGCGACAAAACCGCCGTTTCCGGCGTCAACTTCACCGTCGAGGCCGGCCGGATCACCGGTTTCTTGGGCCCCAACGGCGCAGGCAAGTCCACCACCATGCGCATGATCATGGGACTGGACCGGCCGACGTCGGGCACCGCCACGGTCAACGGCATCCCGTTTGACCGGCATGCCGCCCCGCTGCGTGAAATCGGCGCGCTGCTGGACGCCAAAGCGGTCCACACCGGCCGGTCCGCCTATAACCACCTGCTGGCCATGGCCGCCACGCACGGCATCCCCCGGAAGCGTGTGCACGATGTCATCGAAATGACCGGGCTGACCGAGGTGGCCAAGAAGAAGGTCAAGGGGTTTTCCCTCGGCATGGGCCAGCGGCTAGGCATTGCCGCTGCGCTGCTGGGCGATCCGCAGACGATTATCCTGGACGAACCCGTCAACGGCCTTGACCCGGAAGGCGTCGTCTGGGTGCGGACCCTGGCCAAGTACCTGGCGTCGGAGGGCCGCACGGTGTTCCTTTCCAGCCACCTGATGAGCGAAATGGCTGTCACCGCGGACCACCTGATTGTGATCGGCCGGGGCCGGATCATCGCCGACGCCCCCATCCGGGACATCATTGCCGGGCAGGATCTGAGCAGGACCCGCGTGCGCACCGACCAGCCGGAGGAACTGCAGCAACTGCTGGCAGGAACCGGGGTGACCGTGGCGCGGCAGGAGAACGAACTCCTCGAAGTCACCGGGCTGGAACCCCGGCAAATCGCAGGCGCTGCGTTGGACAGCCGGATCATGATTTACGAACTCACCCCGCTCCAGGCCAGTCTCGAAGAGGCATATATGGAACTGACCAAGGACGAAGTCGAATACCACTCACACGTCACCGCGGGCGCAGCTCCCGCGCAGCCCGGAGGTAACTAGCCCATGAGCCACTCAGCTCTCGACACCACTGCCGCCGGCAGCGGATCGCACACTGCCGGTGCCGGCGGCAGTGGGGTTCCCGACGTCGGCGCGGGTCCGTCCTTCCCGCGCGTGCTGAACTCCGAGTTCATCAAGTTCCGCACGCTGCTCTCCACGCTGATGCTGCTCGGAGCCACCTTCCTGGTGCTGGTCGGTTTCGGCGCGCTGTCGGCATGGGGAACCGGCTCCTTCTCCGAGGCCGCAGCGTCCAATCCGCGGGCCGGAGCCGCGTTCGCCGCAGAGGGGGCAGACCTCGCCGTGGGCGCCCCCACCTCCGGCGTCATCTTCGCTCAACTGATCCTCGGCGCGCTCGGCGTGCTGCTGATGAGTTCGGAGTTCACCACGGGCATGGCCCGTTCCACGTTCGCCGCCGTGCCGCGCCGGACGCCGGCCTTCGTTGCCAAACTGATCGTGGTCACCGTGACGGCCTTTGTCCTGACCCTCGTCGCCGTTTACATCGCGGGCCTGGTGGCCCTGCCGATCCTGACCAGCTATGACCTTCCACTGGACCTGGCGAGCTCCCAGTCGGTCAAACTGATGCTGGTCAACAGCCTCTATGTGGCGGCTGTCGCAGCGATTGGCATGTCCCTGGGTACGCTGATCCGCAACTCGGCCGGGGGCATCATGAGCCTGGTCGGGCTGTTCTTCGTCGCACCGATCGCATTCGCGCTGATTCCGGGCGACTTTTTCGTGGAGGCCCGGAAATACCTGCCCGGCAATACGCTGGACCCACTGACGGCGGCGGAGCACGTCCCCGACACCCTGGAAGTCTGGCAGGCTGCCCTGGTCCTGGGCGCCTGGGTTGTGGTCCCCGTGCTGCTGGCCGGGATCCTGCTGAAGCGGCGGGACGTCTAGGACGGTTCCGGCCCGCGTCAGCCGCGGGCGTCCGCGGGACATGCCCTCCCCGGGCGCCCGCGGGTGGACATACTGCCACCATGTCCACTCCTTGCCCGCAGGAACGGGCATGCTCCGCCGGCGGCCGGGGCGGCGCTAGACTCGGAGCCATGCCGACCCAGAGCACAGCCGCTGACCACATCCGGGACCTCGGGGCGTACGTCACCGCGTCGCCATCGAGCTTCCACGCCGCCCACGAGGCCGCCCGCCGGCTCGGCGACGCCGGCTTCACCGGCCTGGACGAGCTGCAGCCGTGGGACGCCGCACAGAAGGCCGACTCCGCCGGCGGGGGCAAGTTCTACGTAATCCGCGACGGCGCCCTGATCGCCTGGGTCGTCCCGGCCGGTGCGGGGCCCACCACCGGATTCAACATCCTGGGCGCCCACACCGATTCGCCCTCGTTCAAGCTCAAACCGAAGCCCACCACGGGCAAGCTCGGCTGGCTGCAGGCCGGCGTTGAAGTCTATGGCGGACCTCTGCTGAACTCGTGGCTGGACCGCGAACTCCAACTCGCCGGCCGCCTGGTCATGCTCGACGGCGCCGAGCACCTCACCGCCACCGGACCGCTGCTGCGCTTCCCGCAGCTCGCCATCCACCTGGACCGGGCCGTGAATGACGGACTGACCCTGGACAAACAACAGCACATGAACCCGGTCTTCGGACTCGGGGATCCGGCCGATGCGGACCTGCTGGCGCTGCTCGCCGGAAAAGTCACCGGAGCCGGCGTGGATCCCGCCCGGATCGGCGGATACGACATCGTCATCGCAGACACCCAGGCGCCGGCGGTGTTCGGGGCCAAGAACGAGTTCTTCGCCTCCGGCCGTCTCGACAATCTGTCCGCGACCCATGCAGGGCTCACTGCGCTGATCGCGCACGCCGCGTCGCCGCTTCAGGAGGGCTCCCCGATCGCCGTGCTGGCGGCCTTCGACCACGAGGAAATCGGGTCAGCGTCCCGTTCCGGCGCGAGCGGACCCATCCTCGAGGATGTGCTGGTGCGTATTTCGGACGGTCTCGGCGCCTCGGCGAGCCAGCGGCGGCAGGCATTCGCTGCCTCGTTCTGTGTTTCGGCCGATGCCGGCCATGCAGTCCACCCCAACTACCCGGAGCGCCACGATCCGGTCAACCGCCCGGTGCTCAACGGTGGCCCGCTGCTGAAGATCAACGCCAACCAGCGTTACGCGACCGACGCCCACGGGGCCGCACTGTGGGCGAGGCTCTGCGGCGACGCCGGAATCCCCTACCAGGAGTTCGCCTCCAACAATGTGATGCCGTGCGGTTCCACGATCGGTCCGCTGACGGCCACCAGGCTGGGTATCCGGACAGTCGACGTCGGCATTCCCCTGCTCTCGATGCACTCGGCACGCGAGCTCTGCGGCGTCGACGATGCCTACCGGCTGGCCGAGGTCACCGAGCTGTTCTTCCGCACGGCGGCGTAGCCGGCGCAGACGGCAACCGCAGGGTTTTCCACATGCCCGGCCGTGGCCCTTGAGACCCCTGCCCGACGGCGCCTACGGTGGGGCATGGAATCGCCGAATCCAGCCCGGATGCCCTAAGATAGTGAAGTCTGTGCTGCGACCTGACACCGTTCCGGTGGATGTCCAGCGCAGGACACCGCAAATGAACCTCCTGTTACGGAAATGCCGTAACCGCTTAGCCCAAAGGAGGTGGGTTCACATATGCGTCCTTACGAATTGATGGTAATCATCGACCCCGAGGTCGAAGAGCGTACCGTTGAGCCAACGCTTCAGAAGTTCCTGAGTGTCATCACCAACGATGGTGGAACCATCGAAAAGGTTGACATCTGGGGCCGCCGTCGCCTGGCATACGAAATCCAGAAGAAGACCGAAGGTATCTACGCCGTGGTGAACTTCACCGCCGCGCCGGCTACCTCCAAGGAACTTGACCGCCAGCTGAGTCTCAATGAGACCATCATGCGCACCAAGATCACCCGCCCCGAAGAGCAGAAGGTTGTTGCTGAGTAATTTCAGCTCACGATTTTCCGCTTCACCCCCGTAGGAACGAATTAGGAGGCAGTAGATGGCAGGCGAAACCACTATTACGGTCATCGGTAATCTCACCAGTGACCCCGAACTGAGGTTCACACCGTCAGGTTCGGCCGTGGCGAACTTCACCATCGCTTCCACCCCCCGCACCTTTGATCGCCAGTCCAATGAATGGAAGGACGGGGAAACCCTGTTCCTCCGCGCATCAGTGTGGCGTGAAGCGGCCGAAAACGTCGCCGAATCCCTGACAAAGGGGATGCGCGTGATTGTCAACGGCCGGTTGAAGAGCCGTTCCTACGAAACAAAAGAAGGCGAGAAGCGCACCGTTATCGAGCTCGAGGTCGATGAAATCGGCCCGAGCCTGCGCTACGCCAATGCCAAAGTCAACCGCACCCAGCGCTCCGGCGGTCAGGGTGGTCAGGGTGGCTTCGGCGGCGGTAACAGCGGCGGCGGCGGCTTCGGCGGCGGCTCTGGTGGAAACCAGGGCGGCAACTCCGGGGGAACCTGGGGCGGCAACCAGCCCGCAGCGCAGGAAGATCCTTGGGCAACGCCCGGGGTCAGCACCTCCGGCGGCTGGGGCAACGGCCCGGATTCCGAACCTCCCTTCTAAACACCATTTAGGGTCCGGCTACATCAGCCACCGGGTCGCCGCACGGCGACCGGGGGCACATGACGCCGGACCACCACCATCCCGTGGATCAATATCCACGGGCTCCATCGAATAGGAGCTCCACGATGGCTAAGGCTGAACTCCGTAAGCCCAAACCAAAGTCCAACCCCTTGAAGGCCGCTGACATCACTGTCATCGACTACAAGGACGTAGCATTGCTGCGCAAGTTCATCTCCGACCGCGGAAAGATCCGCGCCCGTCGCGTCACTGGCGTCACGGTGCAGGAACAGCGCAAGATCGCCCAGGCAATCAAGAACGCCCGCGAAGTTGCTCTGCTGCCTTACTCCGGCGCTGGCCGCGGCTAAGGAAGGGATTAACTAACATGGCAAAGCTCATTCTGACCCACGAAGTAACCGGTCTCGGTGCTGCTGGCGATGTTGTCGAGGTCAAGGACGGTTACGCACGTAACTACCTGCTGCCCCGCAACTTCGCCCTGACCTGGTCCAAGGGTGGCGAGAAGCAGGTTGAGTCCATCAAGGCTGCCCGCGCCGCCCGCGAGCACGCTTCCCTGGAAGATGCTCAGAAGCAGGCCGCTGCACTCTCCGCCAAGCCGGTCAAGCTCGTTGTCAAGGCTGGCGAGACCGGACGCCTGTTCGGCACCGTCAAGCAGGGCGACGTGGCCGACGCTGTTGAGGCCGCTGGCCTCGGCCGCATCGACAAGCGCAAGGTTGAACTGCCGGCACACATCAAGTCGGTTGGTTCCTACCAGGCCAACGTCCGTCTGCACAACGACGTTGCCGCTGTGATCGACCTCGACGTAGTCGCCGGCAAGTAGTCACTGCGACTACCGCCGAATCGGCTCGGCAGTCCTGAACTGCTGAAAGGCCCCCGTGTCTGGTTCCTCTGGGAACCGGACACGGGGGCCTTTTCGCGTTGCGGTCAGGGTTGGTGCAGCGCGGTGGTGACGTGCCGGTAGCCGGTCCGGATCAGCTCCCTGAGGACGGCTTCGTCCACGTCGGCGAGCTTGTTCACATACAGGCAGCCGACGCCGGTCTTATGCTTGCCCAGCCGCTCCAGCAGCCCCGATGCTTCGGGACTGTAGGTGGCACCGTAGATCGACAGGCTGGCTTTCCGGGGAGAAAAGCCGACGGCGGCCGCATCGCCTTCGCGTCCGGTCTCATATTTGTAGTGGTACTGGCCAAAGCCCACAATCGTCGCCCCCCACATCCGGGGCTCCTCGCCGGTGATCTCTGACATCAAGGCCAGGAGTCGGAGCGCGTCAGCGCGCCGGACAGGGTGCTCGACGGCGGCCAGGAAGGCCTCCACGGAGGCGTCGGTCGGGCGGGTCAGATTCTCAGCCATTAGGCGATTCTGGCAGACGGGCCTGGGATTGTCAGCCGCGGGAGGGGAATAAACCCCGCCGCCGACGACTTCTCCAAGTAGATGCAAACGCATGTACTACTGGGAATGGAGGACCTCGTGGAGTCCCGCCGCATAACTGTCCTGTCCGCCGGGCTCGGCGTTCCGTCGTCGAGCCGCCTGCTGGCGGACCAACTGGCAACCGCAACCCGGCGCAGTCTCAGTGCTGCCGGCATTCCGGCCACGGTGGATGTGGTCGAGGTGCGCGAGTACGCCGTTGAGATCGCCAACAACTTCGTGACAGGTTTCGCGGCACCCCGCCTCGCCGAAGTGATCGCCCGTGTTGAGGCCTCGGATGGCATCATCGCCGTGAGTCCGGTGTTCAGTGCCTCTTACAGCGGATTGTTCAAGTCCTTCCTCGACATCCTGCCGCCCGGTTTGCTGGAGGGAAAAGCCGTCCTCCTGGGGGCTACCGCCGGCACGGACCGGCACCAGATGGTACTGGACTTTGCGATGCGGCCGCTCTTCACCTACTTGCGCACGCGGATTGCCGCCACCGCGGTCTTCGCCGGGCCGCAGGACTGGGGAAACGACGGCGACGGCGGGTCGCCGCTCTCCCGGCGGGTGTCCCGGGCCGCCGCAGAGTTCGCACACCTCCTGCAGGACGCTGAACCCGTACGCAGACCGTCGCCGCCGGAGTCGCTGCCCTTTGAACAAATGCTGGCCGGGATCTCCGGCAGGCACTGACCGCACGCCCCGGCCGCGCCCTGCAGGGCGGCCCACGCCGAAAATCACGCGACGAAAAACAACGGGCCGGGGACCTCAGTCGTCGAGGAGGGCAATAAACTCCTGGGCCTGTTTCATTGTGATGTCGGAGTGTCGGGTGAGGGCCCGGACCGCGCCCTCGGTATCGCCATTCTTGGCCAGGGTGCGGATTCTGCCGTAGATCTCGTCGTTGAGCATGTTGCTGCTCACCTCCCGTGTCACCTCACCCTTGCTGGCAATGGCCCGGTAACGGTACGGGAAACGCTGCGGCGCATCGTCGTCCGTGCCGTCTTCGCTGTCCGGCAGGGTGACTGGCGGCTGGAACGGTTGCGGGTGCGCCGCGAGGGCGCTGACGGCGTCGCGGGATGCCCGCAGGCCCTCCCCCGTGGCCTCCAGGTAGAACTTGATGGCGGCCATGGCCTGTCCCTGGGCAATCAGGGCATAAAGACGCCGGTGCTGCTCCTGATCGAGTTTTGCCGCCGCCAAGCGGGCCAGCTCAGCGGGCTGCTTGCCCGCCTGGCGGGCTGCAGGTGCGGAGGTTGCCGCCCCGGAGACCTGCGCCCCGGACGGTGCTGACCCGGACGGCCCTGACCCGGACGGCGCTGACCCCGGGCCGGGGGTGGCGTCACGGCCGGATGACATGGCCCGGGAAACCAGCACAACGCCGGTACCAACGAGCACCAGGATCACAAGGGGAATAAGCAGGGATTCCATTTACTGCAGCCGATCTACATAGTTCTTTGCGGTGACGAAATCCGAGCGCGTAGCCTTGCGCAGCAGCCGGATGGCCTGGACCTTGTTGCCGCTCCGGGCCAGCGACTGCAACTGACGGGCAAATTGCGGGTTCAGCTGACCGCCCGGCATGACCGGGGCGTCATTGCCCGTGTGATCGGCAAACGATGCGGACGCGCTCCGGAACCCCCGGGCCGCACGGGCGTTGGCCGCTTGCTGTGTCTGCTGCTGATCGTTCTGGCTGGGAAGGGTTGCGGCATCAACCCGCGCGCGGGCTGCGGTGGCGGCACGAACCTGTTCGGCGGCATGCTCCTCGGATCTCATGGCCAATTCCAGCTGATAAAGTTCCGCGTCCGAAATTCCGGCGCCACGCGGTGTCAGGGCCGCCGCTACGGCCCAGAGTACTGCCGCCAGAACGAGGGCAGGGAACATGACCAGCAAGACGTCGCCCATAGCTTAGAGCTTATGCCAGTTCGCTGTTATCCACAGCATGTCGGATGCGCCGTACAGTGTTGTCCCGGCCGGCGTCAATTCAGGAGGCAACTGAGGATTGCGTCACAAAATGCGAAGATTTTCCGCTGTTTGTGGCTTTCGGACCTCCAGGTATCCCCAGCTTCCGCCCACAGGCTGTGGATTAAGATTTTGCGAAAAAATTTTGTGTCCACAAGGAAAAAATTGTGTTTTCGCAGGTCAGAGCCCTTTTGCCCGTTGAAGTATTTGTGTATCCACAGATGTTCCCACAGGCTGTGCACAAGCAACGCCCAGTAGTGCACAGGTTATCCACAGGTGTGCACGGCGGCCGGGTTGGCGGCAGTCCGCCGGGCGGATAACGTTGCTGGATACCAAGCTCTGGCTGCGGTCGCCCCGGGCCTCCGGGCTGGCTGGAATCCCCGCGGCCCGGCCGCACCGACCCAGGCCGGCCAAGCCTGAGGACCAAACCTGGCCAGGCGAACGAGTGTCGGTACCTGCTGGTAGACAGGGACAAGAAACCGGCGGGCATTCCGGATCAACGCCACCGGCCGGGTTGGCACATGGCTTACGCGCCGCTGGAGGACACCTGGTCCGCCGGGGCACACAATGAAGGACGGCAGTTTTGTCAGTTACGCACCTGGACTCCATCGAAGGCTCACGCGGGCCCGAAGGCAGCCGCAAACCGCCGCAGGACATCCCGGCCGAGCAGTCCGTTTTGGGCGGCATGATGCTGTCCAAAGACGCCATCGCCGATGTTGTCGAAATCCTTCGCGGGCAGGACTTCTACCGGCCGGCGCACGAGACGATCTATGAGTCCATCATCGACCTCTACGGCCGCGGCGAGCCGGCGGACGCAGTTACGGTCTCGGATGAGCTGACTAAGCGCGGCGAAATCAACCGGATCGGCGGACCTGCGTACCTGCACGAGCTGATCCAGACGGTGCCCACTGCGGCCAATGCCGGGTATTACGCCGAGATCGTGGCCGAACGCGCCGTCCTCCGGCGCCTGGTCAACGCCGGCACCAAGATCGTCCAGCTCGGGTACGGGCAGGACGGTGAGGTCGAAGACCTGGTCAACCAGGCACAGGCCGAGGTCTACGCCGTCGCGGAGCGCCGCACCGCCGAGGACTACGTGGTCCTCAAGGACGTGATGGAATCGACGGTCGATGAGATTGAAGCCTCGGGCCACCGCGGCGAGGGCATGGTGGGTGTCCCCACGGGCTTCTACGAGCTGGACGAACTGACCCACGGCCTGCACCCGGGACAGATGATTGTCATCGCGGCCCGCCCGGCCGTGGGTAAGTCCACGTTCGCGCTGGATTTTGCCCGCTCCGCGGCCATCAAGAACAACCTGGCCACTGTGATGTTTTCGCTCGAAATGGGCCGGAACGAGATCGCGATGCGCCTTTTGTCCGCCGAGGCGACGATCGGGCTCCAGGATCTCCGCAAGGGGACCATCAAGGACGAACAGTGGTCCAAGATCGCTACGACCATGGGCCGGATGAACGACGCCCCGCTGTTCATTGATGACAGCCCGAACATGTCCCTGATGGAAATCCGCGCCAAGTGCCGCCGGTTGAAACAGCAGCACGACCTCAAGCTCGTAATCCTTGACTACCTGCAGCTCATGAGCTCCGGCAAGAAGGTCGAATCGCGCCAGCAGGAAGTCTCCGAGTTCTCCCGCGCCCTGAAGCTTCTGGCGAAGGAGCTCCAGGTGCCGGTGATTGCCCTCTCGCAGCTGAACCGTGGCTCAGAGCAGCGCCAGGACAAGCGGCCCATGGTCTCCGACCTCCGCGAGTCAGGCTCCATCGAGCAGGACGCGGACATGGTGATCCTGCTGCACCGCGAGGATGTCTATGACAAGGAGTCCCCGCGGGCCGGGGAAGCGGACATCCTCATCGCCAAGCACCGTAACGGTCCCACCAAGGACATCGTGGTGGCCTTCCAGGGCCACTACTCGCGGTTCGCCAACATGGCGGCCGACGCCGGGGGCGGCGGAGGCTTCTAGCCGGCCGGGTGCCCCGGACCGGCTTCCAGCAGGTGGTTGGGCAGCCGGTTCCCGGGTGCCCGGCCGCGGATTTCCAGCAGCTCCCGCGCGTGCGCGTGGAGCCGTTTATCTTCCGCCGAAACCGGATCCCACCGGGGGATCGGGACCGAGTTCCCATGTTCATCGCGGGCCACCATCACGGTCAGGCAATAGGTGGTCAGGTTGAGTTCACGTCCTTTGGGGTCGCCCGAGCGGACGTGGACGGCAATGTGCATGCCCTTCGATCCGGTGTACACCAGCCGGGCCTCGACCTCCACGACGTGCCCGATCAACAACGGGCGGTAGAACCGGACGCCGCCGGAGAACACGGCCACCGTGTCCTTTCCGCAGTACCGTGAGGCGCAGACATAAGCGGCCTCGTCGATCCACTTCATCACGATGCCGCCGTGGACCTTGCCGCCCCAGTTCACGTCGGTCGGGGCCGCCATGAACCGCAGGACCACGCGCTCCGCCGTACCGGCGCCGGTGTATTCCTGGGCGCTCATGGCCGCGACAATGTCCTCGCGGACCTTGATCCGCGCCAGCGCATGGTCGCGCTCTTCGATTTCCGCGGCAGTCACGGGCTCAAACTGCGGCACCGGAACGGGCTTGCCGTCCTCGCCGACGGCCACGAAGATCACTATGCACTGGCTCCGCATTGTGGCCGGTCCGCCCTTGGGATCGCCCGAGGAGACCACCGTCCGGATGTGCATTGAGGACCGGCCCGTGTAGACGATGGTGGCTTCGACCTCCACCATGTCCCCGCTGTTGACGGGATCGGCGAAGTGGATGTTGCCGACGTAGGCCGTGACGCAGTAGGACTTCGCCCAGCCGACGGCGGCCGCGTACGCCGCCTTGTCCACCCACTCGAGCACGGTTCCCGCATCGACCGAACCGCTGTGCCCGACGTCCGTGGGTGCGGCCAGGAAGCGGAGGGTCACAGCGTTCGCGGCGGTTTCTTTCATGGTGCGAGTTTACTGACGCGCAGCCGGAGGCTCCGGCCGCGCGTCACAAACGATGCCGGCCTCAGGCGAGGACCCGCAGCGGGGACGTGCTGTGGCCGAAGAGTGCACGGTCTACGGACACCCGGCCCGCCCCGACCAGTGCCACACTGAGAGCGGCGGCGGCCAGCAGCAGCACCAGCTCAAAGCCGCCGGTTTGGACGAAGACGCCGGCCGGCGCATGCACCAGGAACAGGGCGCCAAGCATGTTCAGGGCGAGCAGCGCGGCAAACACGCGGGTGAGCACGCCGACGATCAGCGCGATACCGCCCACAAGTTCCAGCGTGGCGACGACCGGAGCCGCCACCTGGGCCGCCGGGACGCCCATTTGAGCGAAGGCGGCCTGGGTTCCGGCCATGGTGAATTCTGCGAATTTCTGCCAGCCATGGGCCGCGAAAAGGAAGCCGGTAACAATGCGGAGGATGGTGCGCGCGGAGGTGGTCAGAGCGGACTGATTCATGTGATGTGTGCCTTCCGGACAGGAGCGGTGCCGCGCACGGCACGTGATTGGTTGTAGTATCAAGCATCTCAATGTTTTGTTGAAGAGTCAACTAAATGACTGATTGCCGCCCCCAATCCCGTTACGGTTGATCCGTGCCACCATCACGCCCCTCGGCAGCACGGCTGCCAGCGCCGGCCGGTCATCGCCGCGAAATCCTCCGCCTCGCCGTGCCGGCCTTCGGCGCGCTGGTCGCCGAACCCCTCTTCCTGCTCGCGGATTCCGCGATTGTCGGGCACCTCGGCGTGGCCCAGCTCGCCGGCGTCGGACTCGCCTCCGCGGTAATCCACACCGCGGTGGGTCTGATGGTCTTCCTGGCCTATTCCACAACGCCCGCCGTCGCCCGCGCCATCGGCGAGGGCAGGCTTCCGCGCGCCCTCGCCGCCGGGCGCGACGGCGTCTGGCTGGCTTTCCTGCTCGGACTCGTCCTGGCCGCGGCCGGGTTCCTGGCCGCCGAACCGCTTTTGGAGCTGATGGGTGCCCGCGGCGAAGTCCGGTCCTATGCGGTGGACTATCTGCGCTGGTCAATGCCCGGGCTGGTAGCCATGCTGCTCATCTTTGCGGCGACGGGTGTCCTGCGCGGGATGCAGGACACCCGGACCCCGCTGGTCGTCGCCACGGGCGGCTTCACCCTGAATATTGTGCTGAACCTGATCCTCGTCTACGGACTCCAGTTGTCCGTGACTGGTTCCGCCGTCGGCACCAGCGTTGCGCAGTGGGCGATGGCCCTGGTGTACATCGTGATGGTCCGGCGCAGCGCCCGGCACTACGGCGTGCCGCTCCGGCCGGACTGGCGCGGCATCCGGGCCATGACCAAGGTGGGTTCGTGGCTGATGCTGCGGACACTCAGCCTGCGGATCGCGATCCTCGTGACCGTAGTTGTGGTGACCGTCCAGGGTCCCGTCAATCTGGCCGCCCATCAGCTGGCCATGACCATCTTCACGTTTCTGGCATTTGCCCTGGATGCCCTCGCCATTGCGGCCCAGGCGCTGATCGGCAAGGAGCTCGGCGCCGGACGCGCGGGCGCTGCACGGGCACTGACGCGCACCATGACGCGGTGGGGCCTGGGCTTCGGTGTCCTCACGGGAGCCCTGCTGGCCGTGGCCGCGCCGTGGCTCGGACCGCTGTTTACCTCCGACGCCGGCGTGACCTCCGCGCTTACGCTCGCCCTGCTCGTACTCGCCGCCGGCCAGCCACTGGCGGGATACGTCTTCGTCCTCGACGGCGTCCTGATCGGCGCCGGCGACGCCAAGTACCTCGCAGTCGCCGGCGTCATCAACCTGGCCGCATACCTGCCGCTGCTGCTGCTCGCCCACCAGGCCGGCGCCGACGGCGGCACCGGCCTCCTGCTGGTGTGGGCGGCCTTCTCGCTCGGCTACATGCTGGCCCGGGCGCTGACGCTCGGCCTGCGCGCACGCACGGACCAGTGGATGGTCCTCGGCGCCCGAGGGTGAGCCGGGCGCACTAAACTAGGCAGGTGACTTTCCCCAAAACGCCCGCCGCCGCCACTGCCCGTCCCGCCTCGGGGGAGCTGTGGAAACCAGTCCTCGTCCGGGCCGCCGTCGCTCTGGCGTTCGGCGCCCTGACGGCCTTCTGGGCCTCGCCGTCGGATACGGGCATGGGGCTGGCCGGTGGCATATACCTGGCCGCGACCGGTCTGGTGCTGTTCTGGGTTGCCAACAAAACCGGCCTTCCGGCCGGGACGCGATCCGCCAAGGTCCTCTCCGCGGCAGGTTCGGTGCTGGTCGGCTCCGGCGTCGCCGTGCTGCTGGTCCCCGGCTCCCTGGCGTTCGGCACCACGGCGGCGGCTGGGCTGGGCCTGGCCGGTGCCGCTGAACTGTACCTGGGCATCACCGGCCGGGGCCGGTCCGTGCTGGCGCGCGACTGGATCGCCTCCGGTGTGATCGGACTCGGCACCGCGGCTGCATTGCCGTTCTTCATCGGTCTCGGCCCGCATGCCCTGCTCGGGGTCACCGGCGGCGGCGCCATCCTGGCCGGGGTCCTGTGGATCCTGGCGGGCCTGACCCTGCGGCACGATGCGCGGGGCGAATCCGCTGAGGCCGTAAACTAGTTCCGACAGGTTCTACCCTGCGTAGAACATTGCGGCAACAAGTCAGCCCCGGCCAGCCGGGCGCCGGCTGCAGGAGGAAAATATTTTGGCACAGCAGAAACCCGGAGAGCCGCGAACAGTGCGGACCTCGGTCAAAGGACCGCTGATGTTCTCCGCGTTTTGGGCAGTCATCACCTTCTTCGGCGTGCTGATCTTCGCCTCGGGCGGCAGCGCCAAGGCGCCGCGGCTCGATTTGGCCCTGATCGGTGCCGGGATCGCCTTCATTGTGACCCTGGTGGTGGCCGCGATGCTCTCGATGAGCCACAAGGCCAATGAGTCCCATCTTGGCAAGGGCTCCGGCGTGAACCTGAGTTCCAGGCGGCCATCCTCCGGTAGTGACTATCGTCCAGACGGGTCAGACGGTGCCGGTGCGCCCGAGTCGCCCCGCGACGGCGGCCACTGACGCCTTGCTGCTGGCGTCCGCCGGGCCTGCGAGGAGCCCCTGCGGCTGACCGACGCCGGGCGGAGCCGGCCGGCGGCCTCAGGATGCGGCCTTGCGCGCCCGGTAGGCCGCGACATGGGCGCGGTTCGCGCAATTCCCGGTGTCGCAGTAGCGCTTGGAACGGTTGCGGCTGAGGTCCAGCACCACGGCATCGCAGTCCCCGGCCGCGCACACGAGCAGCCGGTCCCACTCCTTACTGCGGATCACGTCGACCAGGGCCATCGCCGCTTCCGTCCCCATCCGATCCGCCAACGGAGCCTCCGGCGCGGTGGCATGCAGATGCCAGTCCCAGTGGTCATGTTTGACCAGCTGGGGCAGTGCCCGGGCATCCCGGAGCAGCCGGTTCACGGTGTCCACGGCAGTGTCTTCATCCGCGAGCCACAGCTTGGCCAGCTCGGCACGGAGCCGGTGCACACCGGCCAGCTCGGCCGCGTTGCGCGACCGTGATCCGGTAAACCCTTCCGCCGCCAGGAACCGGTCCAGGTCGCCGAGCGCAGGAAGGTGCTCCTCGCCGTTGGCGCCGGTGTTGATGAGGGCGGCCACCGAACGCAGAGCCGTCTCCGTGTCAGGGGCAAACACCATCTTGACTCCTTACCAAATCGGGGCGTACTGTCAGGACCATAACCCAACTTTACTCCTGACAGGAGGCAGCTGTGTCTGCCGTACGCAACCCCGCCGATACCGTGACCACTGACGTTCGCGCACGCCGGGCCGCCCGCAGCAGCGGTGCCGGCGGCGCAGGGTTCATGGCCTCGGGACTGGGGATAGCCCTGTTCTCCTCGGCCGTATTCGGCCTCTCCGGGTCTTTCGCGAAGGCCCTGCTGGAGACGGGATGGACGCCCGGCGCCGCGGTCACGGCGCGGCTCACCGGAGCCGCCCTGATCCTCGCAATTCCGGCCGTCCCGGCATTGCGCGGGCGCTGGCACCGGCTCAAGGACAACTGGATCACCATTGCGCTCTTTGGGTTCATCGGCGTTGCGGCCTGCCAGTTGTTCTACTTCAACGCCGTGGCCCGGCTCTCGGTCGGCGTCGCGCTCCTGCTCGAGTATCTGGCGCCGGTCCTGATCGTCCTGTGGCTGTGGGTGGCGAGCCGGAAACGGCCCCGGCCGCTGACCATCGCGGGCACCCTGCTCTCCCTCGGCGGCCTGGTTCTGGTCCTGGACCTCACCGGTGCGGTCAAGATCGATCTGATCGGTGTGATGTGGGGAATCGCAGCCGCCGTGTGCCTCGCCATCTACTTCTTCATCACGGCAAAAGAGAACGATACATTGCCGCCGATCGTGCTGGCGTCCGGCGGGCTGATGGTCGGCGCCATAGTCATGTGGCTCGCTGCCGCGACCGGGCTGCTGCCGATGGCCTACAGCGTGGCCGACACCCGGCTGGGGCCGTGGATCACGCCGTGGTGGGTCCCGCTGGCCGGGCTCGTGATCCTGGCGACCGTCCTCGCTTATGTCTCCGGCATCATGGCGGCCCGGGCGCTCGGATCCAAGGTGGCGTCATTCGTCTCACTCACCGAGGTCCTCTTCGCGGTCATCTGGGCCTGGCTGCTCCTCGGCGAACTGCCCGGTCCCATCCAGCTGCTCGGCGGAATCCTGATCGTCGGCGGCGTCGTGCTGGTGCGCTTCGACGAACTCCGCACGCCGCGGGCGCTGGCCGCAGAGCTCGACCACGCGAACGACGTCGAACCGGTGCCCTAAGGGGCCGGCGTCCGCGGCCGGGGCGGCTACTTCCCGAAGCTGCGCAGCCGCAGGGAGTTGGCCACCACGAGGACCGAACTGGCGGCCATGGCGGCACCGGCGATCATCGGATTGAGCAGGCCCAGGGCCGCCACCGGAATTCCGACAGCATTGTAGAAGAACGCCCAGAACAGGTTCGTTTTGATCGTGGACATCGTCCGGCGCGACAGCTCGATTGCCTGCGCCACCTGCCCCAGGTCACTGCCCATGACTGTAAGGTCGGCGGCCTGGATCGCCACATCGGTGCCGGAACCCATGGCGATCCCGAGGTCGGCCTGTGCCAGTGCCGCGGCGTCGTTGACGCCGTCGCCCGCCATCGCCACCGTGGCGCCGCCGGCCTGAAGCCGGCGCACGGCCTCTACCTTGCCCTCCGGCAGCACGCCGGCAAATACGTCGGAAGGATCGATCCCGACGGCGGCTGCGACCTGCGCCGCTACCGCGGCGTTGTCCCCCGTCAGCAGGATGGGCCGGAGGCCGAGCTCCCGAAGTTTCGCCACCGCCGCCACGGATTCGGGCTTGAGGGTGTCCCGGAGGCTGATGATACCGGCGGTTTCGCCGTCAACGGCGACCCAGATGGCGGTTGCACCGGATTCTTCGGCGGCACGAAGGGCGTCCTGCTGCGATGGGTTGGGAGCGATGCCGTTCTCTTCCAGCCAGACGGTGCGGCCCGCCGTGACCAGGCGGTCCGCCACGGTCCCGCGGACGCCGCCGCCCGGTGCCGAGCGGAAGTCACCGATTTCGGGGAGGCGGCCTGTCCCTCCGTCCAGGCCGGCGGCCGCGTGGGCGGCGGCTGCGACGGCGCGGGCGATGGGATGTTCCGAGGCGGCTTCAACGGCCCCGGCGAGGTGCAGGACTTCGGCGGCGCTGAATGAGCCGAAGGCTTTGGTCGTCTCGACTGCGAGGTGGCCGGTGGTGACCGTGCCCGTCTTGTCGAGCAGGATGGTGTCCACGCGCCGGGTATCTTCGAGGACCTGCGGGCCCTTGATCAGGATGCCGAGTTGGGCCCCGCGGCCCGTCCCGGTCAGCAGCCCCACAGGGGTCGCCAGGCCGAGCGCGCAGGGGCAGGCAATGACAAGGACGGCGACCGCTGCGGTGAAGGCGGCTCGCAGTTCGGCGCCGCTGATGTCCGGCGCGGCGGCGAGCAGCCAGGCTGTGAAGGTCAGCACCGCGATGCCAAGTACGATCGGCACGAAGACGGCGCTGATGCGGTCCGCGAGGCGGGCAATCGGCGCCTTCCCGGTCTGCGCCTCGGCCACGAGCCGCCCCATCTGCGCCAACGTGGTTTCGGCGCCGACGCGTGTGGCGCGGACAAGGATCCGGCCGGACGTATTGATAGTCGCTCCGGTGACCGGACTGTCCGGACCGACCTCGACCGGCACGGACTCGCCCGTGACGAGCGACGCATCCACGGCCGACGAGCCCTTGATCACGACACCGTCGGTGGCGATCTTTTCACCGGGTCGGACCACAATGACGTCGCCGACCTGCAGCCGATCCGCCGGGATCTTGTGCTCGCTGCCCTCCCTGAGGACGGTGGCATCCTTCGCGCCGAGATCCAGCAGCGTCCGGAGCGCATCTCCGGCTTTTCGTTTGGCATTGGCCTCAAGGTAACGGCCCAGGAGGAGGAATGTGGTGACCACGGAGGCCACCTCAAAGTAGAGGCCTGCCTCGCTGCCCATGCCGGCCATGCCGGGGTGCGCCGTCAGGGCGGGGTCCGAGACCAACTGCCAGGCGGAGAAGGCATACGCCGCGGTCACCCCGATGGAAACCAGCGTGTCCATCGTGGAGGACAGGTGGCGTGCGTTCACGGCAGCAGCACGGTGGAACGGCCACGCTGCCCAGCTGACCACCGGCAGGGAAAGCGCGCCGGCCACCCAGCCCCAGTTTTCGAACTGCAGCGCCGGGAACATGGAGATCAGGAACACCGGTACCGTCAGCACGGCAGCGAGAAGGAGCCGCGGACGCAACTGGCTAGCGGGATGGGTTGCCGGCCCTCCGCGCCCGCCGGAATCGGTCAGGACCTGATTGTCGTCAGTGAAGGCGACGGGTGCCTCCGCGGGGGAAGGGCGATTGACCGGGCGGATCGTGGCCTTGTATCCGGCGGCGGCCACCGTGGCCATGATCTGCTCATCGGTGACTTCCCGGGGGGCAGTGACGCGGGCCGATTCCAGCGGCAGGTTGACGCTGGCCTCGACGCCGTCGATCTTTCCCAGTTTGCGTTCGACGCGTCCCACACAGGAGGCGCAGGTCATGCCCTCGATGTCGAGTTCGACCACCCTCGCGCCGGACTGGTTCAGGATCTCCTGGTTTTTCACAGTGCTGGTCATCGGGCTTCCTTGTTCGGTGTTATTCCGGGTCAGTGCTGCATCACGCCGCCGGCCGGTCCCCGGTCGGCGTTCCTATGCTTCGTTGGCGACCACCAGATACCCTGCCTCTGCAACGGCCTCGCCGATTTCGGCTGCAGACAGCTGCTCGCTGGAGGTGATGGTCACGGTGGAGATACCGCCGGCGTTGAGGTCGACGTCGATAGCCTCGACGCCAGCCAACGCCTCAAGTTCCTCACTGACGGAAGAGACGCAATGGCCGCAGGTCATGCCGGAAACGCTGACGACGGTGGAAACGGTACTCATGGTGTGCTCCTTGTGTTGGGCCCGCGGGGTGCGCCGGCCACATCGTTATTGGGCGGTAGGGCGGCTAGCGCAGCAGACGCCCGATTGCGTCGGTGGCCTCTTTGACCTTGACGTCGATGGCGTCCGCGCGGAGGACCGGATCCGGCTCCGACGCGGCTCCGACCACGCAGTGCCCGATATGTTCTTCCACCAGGCCCAGGCTCACCGCGTGAAGGGCCTTGGTCACCGCCGCCACCTGGGTCAGGATGTCGATGCAGTATTTGTCCTCATCGACCATCCGGGCGATGCCGCGCACCTGGCCTTCGATGCGTTTGAGCCGGCGCAGGTACGCATCCTTGTTGGCGGCGTAGCCGTGCTGTTGCTGCAGCTCGGGGTCCGGCGCGGGAAAAACCTCGGGATCATCCATAAAGCCAACATATACCCCCTGGGGGTATGAGGCAAGGTCGCGGAGTCCGGCAGGGTCCGAACCGTGCCCGGACATTAAAATGCTCCGGAGTGCGTTATTGGGGGATACGCACTCCGGAGCGGCTTTGGGGTAGGCCTGCTTTCCGCCTACGAATAAAATCTTACCGGGGCGTACCGGAGGAATGCCACCCCTGCGAATAACTACTTTCGCTTTAGTTTTCCGGGCCGGTCCGCGGGCGCGGCCGGGCGGGAACAATCAGCACCGGGCGGTCCTGATGATGGCTCAGCCACGCTGCCACGGAGCCGTTCAGGGCCTCGGCAATCCGGTGCCCGAGTCCGCGCTCCGGGGTTCCCACGATGATCATTTCCGCACCCGAGTCCGCCGCCAGCCGGCCAAGGGCCCGGGCGGGGTCTCCGCCCAGGGTGCGCAGGGTCCAGTCGATTCCTCGATCCGCGCAGGCGGCCTCGATGGTGGTGCGCAACTGCCGGGTGACGGTCTGGATCGCCTCCGTGTCCGTATCCGGGTGAAGCGAGAGCCGGTGCATCGAACGCGCCGGGTCCCAGTCAACAAGGTAGCTGGCTTCGTCCACATAGGCGCAAACAAGCGGGGCGGCGAGACGCTTGGCCAGCGAGGCGGCGGTCTGGAGGACTTCGGGATGCTGTTCCGGACGCACCCCGACAACCAGAGGGCTTGGACCGCTGATCCGCTCGGAGGACATACTTCATTGTTCCCCGGGCGACCCCGGCCTGAACAGGGTCTTCCTGCACGGCGGTCCGGGGCATAACGTTGGAGGAGAAGGGAAGGGGTGACGGCCGTGGAGATTTATATGTGGTGGCTGGATCTGGAACTGGCGTCCAAGGAGTGGTTGCGGGAAAACCTGCGCGCCAGCGAGGTTCCGCCGTTTGTGCGGCGGGATATCGCCGCGGCCGGTGGCCCGGGCCCCGACGCCGGTGCCGTGGTCCTGACGTCGGCCGACTGGGACTTCATCGAGACCCAGTCGGAGTTTGTGGACTGAGGCCCGGGCAGGCCCTGGAGCGACGGAAGGTGTCCTGCGCCCGGGTGCCGGACGCGGGACAACTTAGCCCTTGCGGCGGTCCGGCGGCGGTGATTCCATAGTGGGCATGGCGTCCGCTGATACTCACGTGGTTGCAATTGGAACCAAAAAAGGGCTGTGGCTGGCCACCAGCCCGGATCGCAGGGACTGGTCGCTGACCGGGCCCCATTTCCTGATGAGCGAGATCCCCAGCATCGGCATTGACACCCGGGGCGGGCGGACCCGCCTGCTCGTGGGAGTTCGCTCGGAACACTGGGGGCCCACGGTCGCCCATTCGGACGACCTCGGGGTGACCTGGAACGAGCCCGAACACGGTGCCATCCACTTCCCGGAGGATGCGGAGGCCGCGCTGGAACGGATCTGGCAGATCCATCCCGACTCCGACGCCCGTCCCGGCGTCGTGTGGGCGGGGTGCGAGCCGATATCAGTCTGGAAATCGACCGACGGCGGGGAGCACTTCGAGCTCAACCGGGGACTCTGGGAGCACCCGCACCGCAGCGAATGGGGAGCCGGGTACGGCGGAGCGGCTGCACACTCCATCCTGGTGGACCGCAGCGGGGATAAAGTGCACGTGGCGATGAGCACCGGCGGTGTGTATGCCTCGCTCGACGGCGGGGCATCCTGGGCACCCCGCAATGCCGGAATTTCGGCCTACTTCATGCCCGATCCGAACCCCGAGTTCGGCCAGTGCGTCCATAAAATCGCCGCGGACGCCGCTATCGATGGCCGGCTGTACGCGCAGAACCACCACGGCGTATACCGCAGTGACAACGATGCAGAGACGTGGACCTCGATCGCCGCCGGACTGCCCGCCGACTTCGGGTTCGTGATGCTGACGCATCCGCGGCGGGCGGGCACGGCGTGGGTTATCCCGTTGACGGCGGACGGTGAAAGAATCCCGCCGGGCGGCCAGTTGGCCGTCCACCGGACCGAGGATGCCGGGGAGACGTGGTCGCAGCTCGACGCGGGGCTTCCGGAGCGGGACTACAACTCTGTGCTCCGTGATGCCGCCTGCGTCGATTCGGCAGAACCCGCCGGCGTGTACTTCGGCACGCGCGGCGGCAGCGTATTCGCCAGCGCCGACGAGGGCGGGCATTTCTCGGAGATCGCCGCGCATCTTCCTGACGTGCTGTGCGTCCGGGCCGCTACAGTCCCCGCCGCGGCGCCTGCGTCGACGCCGTGACGGACCGCCGGGCGCGCCCCCAAGAACATCATGAGATCCCCTGACGAGGGTGCGGGGCGCGTGGTCAGCGTGGTCTTGCCGAGTGTCCTTCAACCGCTCGCCGGCGGGCAGTCCATCCTGACTGCGCCCGCACGCGAGGCGGTGACGGTGGAATCGATGCTGGAGTCGGTGGGCGGCCGCTATCCGGCCCTTGCCCGGCGGCTGCGGGACGAAACCGGGGCTGTGCGCCGTTACGTGAATATATACGTCAACGGGCATGAGATCCGTCGCCTACAGGGACTGCAAACGGAAGTTCGTCCAGGATTCGAAATCCTGATCATCCAATCCGTCGCCGGCGGTTGATAATTCAGGCGAGACGCCAGACGGAGCACTCATCGGCGTTGACGGCTTTGCGCATTCCGGACAGGCGGTCCATGATCCACACGACGCCGATCCCCGGGGCCGTCTCCTGGACGCTGCCTCGGCGGATCACGACGTCGTCATAGTTCGGTCCTACCCGGAGGCGGGCTTCGATCTCATCGCCGCGGTGGAGCTGGTCCAGCGCGCGGATACGGGTCACATGGGCTGCGGTTTCCTTTAGCATGACGGGCCTCCGGGAGGGGAGCGGGTTCCGGCGGTTGCCGGCACATCCAGTGTCCTGCCCTAATGTTGCGGCGGCGTTTCGTCCGGGTAAGGGGTGGGTAAGCGTTCGGCGCCACGGCCGTTACCGGCGTCCACGGCCGGGCCCAAGGCAGCCGCTGCGACCAAAAAGCCCGGCGCGTCCCATGGAACGCGCCGGGCTTTCGGTGGGCCCGGTGTCACCGGGCCCAATGCTGTAACCGGCGGCGGTCAGTCCCCGCTGCCGGCGATGGGCGCCGTGGAAACGGTGATGATGACGTTTTCGTCGTGGTCCCGGATGTTAAGGCACAAGTCCTTGCCCACGAGCGCCGCGTGGATGTCCTCGCTGTCCGCCGGCGCGAGTTGCTCGGCCAGCCTCGTGACTGCCAGCGCCATAGCCCGGCCCCAATCATGGGGATCCACGCTGGATGCCTCGGCCTCGGCTGAGTAGTTTTCTGAATCGGTCATGTTCCCCGCTTTCGGTGTCTGGAGCGCGCAGGGCGCGTCTCGCCCGGAATCAGGTATCCGAACACCGGCCCGAAACGGCCGGTATCTCCAGTGCATAGGCATGGCCAGTCTAGTGAGCGTTTGGACAAGACGTCCATGCGTCCCGCCTGAATGCAGCCCGCAGTCGCCGACTGCCGCTAGGATTCAGCACAGACGACTTCCCGCACCACTTGCCCAAAGGACGCTATGCCAGAGAACAGCGCCGCGCGATCCAAACGCGCCGCCATCGTCATCAACCCGGTGAAAGTCCCCGACGGGGACTTCAAGGCCGACGTACTCCGACTGTTTGCGGAGGCGGGGTGGGCGGAGCCGCTATGGCTGGAGACGACTGTCGAGGACCCGGGCACCGGGCAGGCGCGTGAGGCACTCGAAGCCGGCGTTGACGTCGTCATCGCAGCCGGCGGCGACGGAACCGTCCGTTTCGCCGCGGATGTCCTTGCGGGCACCGGGACGCCGCTGGGGCTTATGCCGCTGGGCACCGGCAACCTGCTGGCACGCAACCTGGGGATCGACGTCACCGACCCCCTTGCCGCGGGCCAAGGCGTGCTGACCGGCACGGCCACGAAAGTGGACGTCATTTCCGCGGTCCTGGACCACGCCGACGAATCTCAGCGCTTCCTCGTCATGGCCGGACTGGGCTTCGATGCCGCCATCATGGCGAACACCAATGAAGAACTCAAAGACCGGGTGGGCTGGCTTGCCTACGTTGACGCCGGAATCCGGAACCTGCCCGGCAGGCCCGTCAAAGCCACGGTCAGCATCGACGGCCAGCCCCCGCTGCGGCGGCGGATCCGCAGCGTGATGGTTGGAAACTGCGGCAAGATCATGGGCGGTGTGGAAATTTTCCCCGACGCCAAGATCGACGACGGCATTCTTGATGTGGTGGTCATGTCCCCCGCCGGCCGTTTCGGCTGGCTCACCGTCCTCGCCGGAGTGTTCAACCGAAACCGCAAGAACAGCTCGGTGGAGTTCTTCTCTGGAAAATCCGCGGAACTCAGCCTGGAACAGGCGCAGGAATTCCAGCTCGACGGCGACACTCTCGGCAAGGCCAAGCACCTCAAGGTCACCGTGGAGCCCGATGCGCTGACAATCTGGATGACCGCCCCGGCCACATAAAAGGCACCCGCTGACAGGAGTCAGTACCGGGTAGTGCGGTAGGCGAGGATCTCGGCGAGTTCCGCGAGCCGGTGCGCGCGGGCGGACTCGGCCGGGGTGAACGGCTCCCCCGGCCGGATGAAGGTCAGTGGCCCATGCCAGGCGGTCGGAATCTTCAGGACGGTGCCGGCGTCGGTGTCCGCCGTTTGTCTTTTCGCGGGGATCCGGTCGTCGGCACCCCCGGGCCCCGGTCCCTCACTGACCCGCGCGCGGAGCAGCTCGGCGACGGCCAGTGGCAGCTCCGCCGGGTTGGCGGCAATCCTGGCCGCGAGGCTCAGCGCGCCGGTCTGGCCGTCAGCCATCGCCAAGGCCGTCGTCGGCCAGACATGCGGATCCGTGCCGCCGCCTGCCCGGAGCGCCCGGAGAAGTTGGGTTTCACTCAGCCCTCCCGGCGCTGCCAGCACAAATTCGTCCAGGACCGCGCCGGCTACCGGGTGGACGTGAATGGTGAGGATATTCGTGTCCAGCTCGGCCAGGGCCTGGGTGAGCCTCTGCAGCGACCCGGGCCGGTCCCTCACAACGGTCCGGGCCCGCCACAAGGAGGGGGCTGCAGCCAGTTTCCGCCGGTGACTCAACGCCGGAGCGTGCAGCCAGCTTCGCAGCATCCGCGCGGCCGACGGCTCGGCCACCCAGATCACCAGGATGGTTGCCGTCAGCGTGAGGACCAGGACCTTGGCCACGTACGGCAACTGGGTTTCCACCACCGCCGCGTGCACGAGCAGTTCGATCGGCAGCATGACGGCGATGTTGGCCAGGGTCAACCGGGCCTTGGGCGGTTCGGGCATCTGCCCGCAAACCTCGCAACTCAACTCGGCCGCGGCCTGCACTGTGGGCTTCATGTTCCCATCGTGGCGGTCCGCTGTTTCCGGGGCGTTGCCAGGGAATGACGGTTACGGAACGGCGGCCCCGGCGCCGCCGGGAGCACGGGTCAGTGGCGCCGTTCGTCCAGCAGCTCGCGCCGGTGAACGGGACCGCCCTTGCGATCGCCGGCCGTCTGGTCCGGCAGGTCACCGGAGGTCGGCGCTGATCCCTCCGCGGACACGGCCAGCCGCGCGAGCAGGTCACGGATCTCGGCCAGCAGTGCCGTGTCCGCCGGCAGCGGCTCTTCGTCCGGCTCTTCCGCCGCCAGGCGGTTCTTGACCATCCGGTTGATCCGGTTCATCGGCGCTACGAAGATGAAGTATACGACGGCGGCCGTGATCATAAAGGTAATGAAGGCGGTCAGGACCGCGCCGTAGTTGACGAAGGTCTTCGGATTGTCCCGCCAAATGTAGAAACCCAGGCCGTTGGTCTCGACGCCGCCGGCGGCCGCGATGATCGGGTTTACGATGTTGGCCGTGAAGGCGCCGACCAGCGCCGTGAAGGCGGTGCCGACGACCACCGCAATGGACAGTTCGATGACGTTGCCGCGCAGGATGAAGTCCTTGAATCCTTTGAGCATGGGGAACCTCCGGTGTACCGTGACTGAATTTTTGCGGGCCGATGCCGGGCCGGGCATCGCTGCGTCAAGCAAAGGTTAAACGCTACCACCGGCCGGATCCGGGCGTAGGCGCTGCACCCGAATCCCATCGACAGGTGCACCCCCCGGGACTAGCCTTAAGCCGTCCGGAGGGAACCGATAACAGGGACCATGAGGTATCCAAGATGGCAACAACAGAAGACGTTGAACTGGTCCGGCGTGGCTATGAGGCCTTCAACGCAGGGGATATGGAAGCTCTCACCGAGATCTTCGCTGAGGACGCAGTCTGGCACGTTGCCGGCAACAACGTGCTGTCAGGGACCAAACAAGGGCGCGACGCCATACTGGCCTACTTCGGTGAACTGGGCGCCCGCTCGGCCGGGACCTTGAAGGTGGATGTCCGGGACATCGTGGGCGGGGACAAACACACCGTGGGAATCCAGCACAACAGCGCGCAAAACAACGGCAAGAGCATGGACCTGGACGTCACGATCGTTTTTAAAGCCCGGGACGGCAAGATCACCTCCGGCCAGGAATTCATCGAAGACAGCGCCAAGAGCGACGAGTTCTGGGCCGGCTGAACCCGCGGCCCCGTCAGGCTAGTCCTGCTGCAGCGTGTCGGTCAGGTGATGCGTCGGAATCCGGTCCCGGTCATAGGTGATCTCACTGTAGCCGTGGGGTTCCGGCGTACCCGCCGGGCTGAGGTTCACGAACACGATTTCCTCGATCGTCAGGATGCTCTGTCGCGTGATCATGTTCCGGACTTCGGCGCGCATTGTCATGGACGTCCGGCCGAAGCGGGTCGCCCTGAGACCCATCTCGATCAGGTCACCCTGCACCGCGGAACTGACAAAGTTGATTTCGGAAATGTACTTGGTCACTGCGCGGCCGTTGCCCAGCTGCAGGATGGCGTAGATGGCCGCTTCCTCGTCAATCCATTTCAGCAGGCTGCCGCCGAACAGGGTGCCGTTGGCATTGAGGTCTTCGGGGCGCACCCATTTGCGGGTGCGGAAAGTGATGTCGGCCGATTCCATAGTGTGAGGCTAGCCGACGCCGCCACGCCGGGCTGAGTATGACGTACGCAAGGACGTCAGGCCATCGCGGTGTGTGCGGCGCTGTGCGAGTCGATGGGCTTGGCGTAGCAGTGCGAATCCTCCGCACCGACATACGGGCCGAAATTGGGCACGCGTCCGAACCCCGCGCTTTCGTAGAATTTCCGACCGTCGGTCTGAACGGAGCCCGCTTCGGCGGTGATCGTCCGGACGCCCAGGGCATAGGCCTGCGCTTCCAGTGCCGCCAGGATTGAACTCGCAACGCCGGATCCGCGGGTGTAGGGCAGGACGTAGAGCCTCTTGATCTCCGCGGTGTCCCCGCCCAGAATCCGGAGTCCGCCGCACCCCACGGGCTGGCCGGATGCCTTGTCATGCGCGACCAGGAACACGGCAACGTCGGCCTCCGACGGCGGTGGCCCGGGTTCATGGTCCCGTGTGCCGAACCTGGCGTCCAGTTCGGCCTGCTGAGCGGCCCGCAGGTCCGCGCCCACCGGGTTGGCCCACGTGACCTGCCGGATATTGAGCCGGGGATTGGTCTGCATGGCTGCCTCGATTCGCCGTAGGGTTATGCCACTTAAGGCTAGGCAGCTGCGATTTCGGCCGTGTTTCCTGCGCGTAAGCGTTCGGAGAACTGTGGGCGGCGCCGGTCAGACCGGCCGGCCGGTGGGATCCTCCGCCGTCGGGTCGGCCAGGACCAGCCCGCCGACGGGGCTGTCATCCCAGTGGATGAGCCGCCAGCCGGCGTCGGGATCCCCTTCCAGCGCGACGATGCCGGTGTTGGCCAGCATGTGCCGGGCGGCGAAGCCAGGCTCGATATTGGCTGCCCGCAGGCCCGTCCAGACCCGGATGGCAGCACCGTGGCTGACCACGGCCACGGCGCCCGGATCGCCGGATGCCGCAGCGGCCGCCGCCACGCCGGCGATCGAGGCGTCAAAGCGCGCAAAGAAGTCGTGGCCGCTGGGCCCCGCCGGCATCGTCCGGTCGAGGTCGCCGTCCGCCCAGGCAAACACGGTTCCGACGTACAGCATGTGCGAGTCGTAGTCGGTGCGTTTCTCCAGCGCACCGGCCTCGATTTCGTGGAACCCGTCCACAACCCCGATGTCGAGGCCCCGTACGGCGGCCAGCGGCCTCGCCGTGATCTGGGTGCGGATCAACGTGGAGGCATACAGCGAGCCGATCGGCTCATCCGTCAGCGACCGGGCCAGGGCGGCGGCCTGCCGCTGCCCGAGTTCGGTCAGCCCGGGGCCCGGGTGGGCCGTATCCAGTTGGCCGAGGACATTCCCGGGCGTCTGGCCGTGGCGGATGAGCAGGAGCCTCATGCCAAGTGGTCCACCAGCTTGTCCGCGATGCCGGTATACGTTCCCGGAGTGAGCGCCAGCAGGCGGTCCCGGGCGGCGGGGGAGAGGCCCAACTCCCCGACGAATTCCTGCATCCGGGCGGCGTCGACGCGCTGCCCGCGGGTCAGGTCCTTCAGCCGCTCGTACGGGTTTTCCATGCCTTCGACGCCGGCGATGGCCTCGGCGCGCATGACCATCTGGATCGCCTCGCCGAGGACTTCCCAGTTGGTGTCCAGATCGGCGGCCAGTACGTCGTCGGCGACCTTCAGCCGGTCCAGGCCCTTGGCCACGTTGGAGATGGCCAGCAGCGAGTGGCCGAAGGCCACGCCGATGTTGCGCTGCGAGGAGGAATCGGTGAGGTCGCGCTGCCAGCGCGAGGTGACCAGGGTGGACCCCAGCACATCCAGCAGGCCGGACGAGATTTCCAGGTTGGCCTCGGCGTTTTCGAAGCGGATCGGGTTGACCTTGTGCGGCATGGTGGATGAGCCGGTGGCGCCCGCGACCGGGATCTGAACGAAGTAGCCGATCGAGATGTAGCTCCAGATGTCCGTGCAGACGTTGTGCAGGATGCGGTTGAAGCGGGCGACGTCGGCGTAGAGCTCGGCCTGCCAGTCGTGGCTTTCGATCTGTGTGGTCAGCGGGTTCCAGGCCAGGCCCAGGCCCTCCACGAAGGTCTTCGCGATGTGCTCCCAGTCGGCACCGGGGACGGAAGCGACGTGGGCGGCGTAGGTGCCGGTGGCGCCGTTGATCTTGCCGAGGTACTCGGTGCGTGCGATCCGGTCCAGCTGGCGGTTCAGCCGGTGTGCGATCACGGCCAGCTCCTTGCCGAGCGTGGTGGGCGTGGCCGGCTGGCCGTGCGTGCGCGAGAGCATCGGCACGGCGCGGTTGTCTGCGGCCATGGCGCTGATCTGCGCGACGAGGTCACGGGCCGCGGGCAGCCAGACGTCTTCCACAGCGCCCTTGACGCCAAGGGCGTAGGAGAGGTTGTTGATGTCCTCGGAGGTGCAGCCGAAGTGCACCATGGCGGTGAGGCGTTCGATGCCGATGCCGGGCAGGCGACGGCCGATGTAGTACTCGACAGCCTTGACGTCATGGACCGTCACGGCCTCGATCTCGGCCAGTTCCGCGACTGACTCGGCGTCGAACTCGGTGACGATGGCGCGCAGCTGGTCCCGCTGGTCAGCCGTCAGCGGTCCGGCGCCGGGAAGGACGCTGTTGCCGGTGAGGTGGATGAGCCATTCAACTTCCACGGCCACCCGGTCGCGGTTCAGGGCCGCCTCGGACAGGTAGTCGACCAGCGGCGCCACGGCCGGCTGGTACCGGCCGTCCAGCGGGCCCAGCGCGATCTGGCGTGACGAGGCGGCGAGGGCCAGGCGTCCGGCGGGCGTGCGGGTGGCGGCTGTAGCGGCAGATTCAGGCATGCCCCGATTCTTTCACGAAGACCAGCCGGGCTCGAAGCGGGCCCGGCCGTATGACAGCCGGCCGGTTGTCCACATAGCCCCCCGGGGAGCGTCGACCTGCGCGGCCCGAACCCTAACCTCGTTGTTATGACCCTCGAAACAGCCGGCGCCGCCCGGGGCTCCCTGACCGCCGACGCCGCCTCCGCCTGCATGTCCAGGAGCAGCGAGGTGCAGGAACTGGCGCGGCGCGTTGCGGCGTGCGCGGAGCACGTGGACGCCGCGCTGGCGCAGTTGGCCGGGCTGGAACTTCAGACCTGGCAATCCCCGGCCGGGCGTGCCTACCGCTTGGCCTTGTCCCTTCAGGCCGCCTCACTGCGCAGCAGCCGAAACGCACTGCAGGACGCCGCCGCGGTGGTCCAGCGGCATGCGAGGCACGTCGTCCTGTCTTCGGACCGTCCGGGCTACTGATGGCAGGGTCAATGATGGCCGGGCCGGGACGCCCGTGGGGAGGGGATCCCGGCGGGGCTCCGCGTCCCGCCGCTCCGGCCGATGACGGCATGCTCCGGATCCGCGGCGGGGTGGGGGGACTGAGCTTTCAGTTTGAGGAACTGCTCGCCGGGGCCGCGGCCCTCGACGGCGTGGTGCGGCGGCTGGCCACGGTGGAAAGAGAGGCGGAGGCGCTGCGACGTGCCCTCTTCCCGTATCAGTTCGACTCTTACGCGAGCGGCAGCGACGCGATCATTGCCGTGGGGGAGGGAAGGCAGGCGGTTTCCCGGGTCCGGAACGAACTGGAGCGCCTCACCCGCGAGGTCAGGGCGAGCCATCGGGAATACGAGTTCACGGAGGCCGGGAATGCCCTGCTCTTTCGGATGGGTCTGCCCGGTGCCGTGCCGTTCAGCACGGACAGCGGGCGGGGGCCGGTGTTCGGGGCGTCCCCGGGTTCCGTGCGCGACGCGCTGGAGCGGGGAATCGCCGGTGCTCCGTTGCGGCTGGCCATGCTGCTGGGGATTCCTGCACCGGCCGCCGGGGTGGTGCGGGCGCTCAGCGGGCCTACCGACGTCCGCCGCATCATCCGGGATGTGACGGCGGCACCGGGCCTCGACTATCTGCGGCCCCGGCCGGTGGGCGTGGCCGGGATGGAGACGAGAACCGGGGATGTGGATCTCACCCCGGCCGGACTGCTGCTGCGCGCCGGCGACGTGGGCCGGACGAACGGAGACATCGAATTGCTCAGTGTGGGCACAGCCGCGCAGCGGTCCTGGGTGGTGGTAATCCCCGGTACCCAGCCGGACGGCGTGCCTGAGGGAACCAACCCTTTTGACACCGCGGGCATCGCCGAAGGGCTGGGCTACGGCTCGGCGGAGACCTCGGCGGCGATCCGGCACGCGCTCCGGGAAGCCGGGGCGCAGACGGGCGATCCCGTGGCCGCCGTCGGCTACAGCCAGGGCGGCATCCACGCCATGAACCTGAGCCAGGACCCGGCATTCGCTGCCGACTTCGAGCTGAAATTTGTCCTCACCGCGGGATCCCCGGTAGGGGCCATCGAGCCCGCGCCGGGGGTCAGCAGCCTGCACCTCGAGCACGAGCATGACTGGGTGCCGGGCGCGGACGGGTCGCCCAATGCCGATACCAGGGACCGGGTCACGGTGACGCTGACCAATCAGCTGAAGCTGCCCCCCTGGCAGGATTTCGGTCTTGGACCGGGACACGGGCTGACGAACTACGCAGCGGGAGCCGCGGCAGTCTCGGCCAGTGCTGATCCCTCCCTGCAGGCGTCCACGGCCGCCCTGGCGGCCGTGGTGGGTGCCGGGGGAGCAGCCACCGTGACCAGGGTCTCGCTCCGGCGCGAAGCGTTGCCGCGGGCAGGGTCTCCACGCCCGGCGCCGCCGTCCCGGGGCCGGGAGCCTAGCGTATCCGGGCGCCGGGCAGCCAGCTGACCACGAGCGATATCACCGAAATGATGATGGCAGCCAGGATCGCCGTCCAGAAGAACGAGTCGACAGTGAAGTGCACCGGGGTATAGCTGCTCAGCCACGCCGTCAGGGAAAGCATTGCCGCATTGATGATGACCGTAAAGAGCCCGAGGGTCAGGATTGTGAGCGGGAGGGAAAGGAGGCTGACCAAAGGACGTACGAAGGCGTTCACCGCGCCGAAGATCAGCCCGATGAAGAGGTACGCCAACACGATCCCCAGGGTGTCCGTGCCCCTGGTGATGCCGCTGCCGGCCACGGCCCCTGCAGTGGCGGACGTCGAAATTTCCAGCCCGGGGAGAAGCCAGCTCGCGATCCACAGGGCCAGCCCGTTGATGATGACCCGTACGGCGAATGAGCGCATAGCTTTATGCTGTCATATCCTCCGGAGCCGGGCGGGACGGGAGAAGTAGGCTAAGGGGCATGACTTCATCAGAGCACTCTGCCGGGGCAATCAGGCCGCGTCCGGTCGTGGACCGCCTCCCCCGGTACGCCGCCGGAAAACCGCCCGCCCCCGTCGAGGGCCTTGTCAGCTACAAGCTGTCCTCGAACGAAAACCCGTTGCCGCCGATTCCCGCAGTGCAGCAGGCCATCGCGGCGCAGACCGACTTCAACCGCTACCCCGACCCCCTGAGCAGCAGGCTGCGTTCCGCCCTCGCGGAGTTCCTGAACGTTCCCGCGGAGGACATCGTCACCGGTGCCGGCAGCCTCGGCGCCCTGAACCAGCTACTGGCGACCTTCGCCGGGCAGAACGAGGACGGCAAGGCCGATGAAGTCATCTACGCCTGGCGCTCATTCGAGGCCTATCCCATCTGCGTGGGCCTGGCCGGGGCCGAGAGCATCCGGATTCCGCTGACCAACGACGGACGGCACGACCTGGACGCCATGGCCGCAGCCGTGTCGGCACGGACCCGGCTGATCCTGCTGTGCACGCCGAACAACCCCACCGGGCCAATCCTCACCACTGAGGAAACCGAACGGTTCATCAAGTCCGTCCCGTCCGACGTCGTGGTGGTGATCGACGAGGCGTACCAGGAGTTTGTGCGCGACACCGAGGCGGTCGATGGCCTCGCCATGTACCGGAAATATCCCAACGTTGTGGTGCTGCGGACCTTCTCGAAGGCGCACGGACTCGCGGGCCTGCGGGTGGGTTACAGCGTCTCCGGCCCGGAACTGACCCAGCATCTGCGCGTCACGGCCACACCGTTCGCGGTGTCCCAAATTGCCGAGACGGCCGCCGTCACTTCCCTCGCCCACTTTGACGAGGTTGTAGAAAGGGTACAAAGCCTGGTGGATGAACGGGACCGCGTCACGGCCCGGCTGCGTGAGCTCGGGTGGTTCGTCCCGGAGGCGCAGGGGAATTTCGTCTGGCTGGGCCTCGGCTCCGACAGCGCCGAATTCGCGGCGCTGGCCGCGGAGCGCGCACTCTCCGTCCGGGCCTTCGGGAACGAGGGTGTCCGGGTCAGTATCGGCGAAGCGGACGCCAATACCCGGTTTTTGGAATTGTGTGCACTCTACACAAAACCACCGCGGCGATCCTAGTGCTTAACATGACGCCCTCAGGCGGGCGGCTGCGGATAAAGTAAAGATCAGTAAGCCAAAATATATGCCGCCCCCGGATTGCATTACCGGCGCGGCATATATCCCAGCGATTGCAGCGCATTCGGATGCGGCAAGCAAGGAGACGGTATGGGCGCCACACATCTGCCCGCTACCGAGTTCGACGGAACCGGCCTCGACGACCAGCGGGAGGCCGCCGCGGAGGCCCGCATGGGCGGCCCCGGCACGCCCATGGTCCAGTTGCTTGGTCCCGATGGCACCCTCGGGACGGATCCGGTCTTCTCGGACTACGCCCAGCGGCTCGACGCGGAAAAACTGCGCGGCTTCTATGCCGACATGGCAGCCATCCGCCGGTTCGACCAGGAAGCGACGGCCCTGCAACGGCAGGGGCAATTGGCGCTCTGGGTCCCGCTGACCGGACAGGAAGCGGCCCAGATCGGCTCCGGCCGTGCCAGCCAGCCGCAGGATTACATCTTCCCCACCTACCGTGAACACGGCGTGGCGCTGACCCGCAACGTGGACCTGGCCGAGCTGCTGCGCCAGTTCCGCGGCGTTTCCAACGGTGGCTGGAATCCCAAGGAAACCAACTTCCACCTCTACACGCTGGTGCTCGCCGCGCAGACCCCGCATGCTGTCGGATACGCCATGGGCATCCAGCGCGACCAGAAATCTGCGGCCGCAGCCGCGGACCAGGGTGCAGGCCACGTGTCCGAGCCAAAAGCCGCCGTTATGGTCTATTTCGGCGACGGGGCCAGCTCCGAAGGTGATGTCCACGAATCCATGGTGTTCGCCTCTTCCTACAATGCTCCGGTGGTGTTCTTCTGCCAGAACAACCACTGGGCCATTTCCGTCCCCACCTCGGTGCAGACCCGCATCCCGCTGTCCAACCGGGCAAAGGGCTACGGATTCCCGGGCATTCGGGTTGACGGCAACGACGTGATCGCCGTCCACGCCGTCACCGAGTGGGCCTTGGAACATGCCCGCGAGGGCAAGGGCCCGGTGCTGATCGAGGCCTTTACCTACCGCGTCGGCGCCCACACCACGGCCGACGATCCCACAAAATATCGCGGATCCGCCGAGGAAACCGCGTGGCGGGCGAAGGATCCACTGGAGCGCCTGGAAAAGTACCTCCGCGCCGAGGGCCTGGCCGACGATGCGTTCTTCGAGGAAGTCCGCGCCGCCGGCGACGAGCTCGCAGCGTACGTCCGCAAAACGACCTACGACCTGGAAACCCCTGACATCCGGACGGCCTTCGCCAACACCTACGTTGAAGCCCACCCGCTGGTAGCCGAAGAACTGGCCTGGTTCGAGGAATACAGCGCCGGATTCGCCGACCAGGCCACCGCCGATCAGGCCGAAGCAGGGGCAGCCAACTGATGACCACCATGACCATCGCCAAGGCCATCAATGAAGGCCTGCGCGCAACGCTGACGAATAACCCGCGTTCCCTCCTGATGGGTGAAGATATCGGTCCGCTCGGCGGCGTCTACCGCGTCACTGACGGGCTTATCAACGAATTCGGCGCGGACCGCGTGGTGGACACGCCGCTGGCGGAATCGGGCATCATCGGCACGGCGATCGGGCTGTCTCTCGCCGGCTACCAGCCCGTCTGCGAGATCCAGTTCGACGGCTTCGTCTTCCCGGGCTTCAACCAGATCACGACGCAGCTGGCCAAGATGCATTCGCGCAGCAACGGCAACCTCACCGTTCCCGTCGTCATCCGGATTCCCTATGGAGGCGGCATCGGCTCCATCGAGCACCACTCGGAATCACCGGAAGCACTCTTCGCGCACACGGCCGGCCTGCGTATCATCACGCCGTCCAACCCGCATGATGCGTACTGGATGATCCAGCAGGCCGTCGATTGCCAGGATCCCGTGATCGTCTTCGAACCCAAGCGCCGCTACTGGCTCAAGGGCGAGGTGGACACCGAGTCGCCCGGCATGTCCGCAGACCCGTTCAAGGCCCACGTGCTGCGCGAAGGCACGGACGCCACGGTTGTGGTCTACGGCCCGCTCGTACCGGTGGGGCTGGCCGCGGCCAACGCCGCCGCCGAGGACGGCCACAGCGTTGAAGTCATCGACCTGCGCTCCATCTCCCCGATCGATTTCGACACCATCACCGAATCGGTGAAGAAGACAGGCCGGCTCATCGTTGCGCACGAGGCACCCACCTTCGGCGGTATCGGCGGCGAAATCGCAGCCCGGATCAGCGAACGGGCGTTCCACTCGCTCGAGGCGCCCGTCATCCGCGTCGGAGGCTTCCACATGCCCTACCCCGTCGCCAAGGTCGAAGAAGACTACCTGCCCGACATCGACCGCATCCTTGAGGCCCTCGAACGTGCACTTGCGTACTGACAACCGGCCAGCTGATTACGACGTTCGAAACCGAGGACACCATGACGCTTAACAAGTTCACCCTCCCCGACGTCGGCGAAGGACTCACCGAGGCCGAGATCGTCTCGTGGAAGGTCAAAGCCGGCGATACCGTCGCCATCAATGACGTCATCTGCGAAATCGAGACCGCCAAGTCCCTCGTGGAACTGCCCTCACCGTTCGCCGGCACCGTCACGGAACTACTGGTTCCCGAGGGTGTAACGGTTGAGGTCGGAACGCCGATCATCAGTGTGAGGGACGCGGTGGAGGCCGCCCCGGAGGCCGCCGCACCAGCACCCGCGCCGGCGGCTGAGCTTCCCCTGTACGGGAAGCTGGAGGTGCAGACTTCCGACGCCGGCGGGCCTGCCGGCGGCCCGCTCGTAGGCTCCGGACCCAAGGCCGACGCCGTGAAGCGCCGCCCGCGGCGGGCCGGCACGCCGCCCGCCGCACCGTCTGCCGGACCGGCCACGCCGGTCACGCCGGCCGCCGCCGCCGCCGGTGGCGCGGCGGCCGGAATCCCGGCTGTTGTCGAGAGCCACGACATCTGGATCAGCCCGGCTGCCAGCGCCGAACGGGACACTCCGGCCGGACACCCGGAGCGTCCCACCCTCGGCGGCGCCATCACCGGGCTGGTCAACAAAGTCCTGGCCAAGCCACCGGTGCGCAAGATCGCCCGCGACCTCGGCATCGACCTGGCAGATGTCATCCCCACCGGCGCCCGCGGCGAAGTCACGCGGGAAGACCTGGTGAGCTACCAGGCCCAACGGGACGCCGAAGTGGACCAGGCGGACTCGTTCTGGGGCAAGTCCGGCCGCCCGCAGGAGCACCGGATCGAACGGATCCCCGTCAAAGGCGTCCGCAAGGCCACGGCCAAGGCCATGGTCGAATCGGCCTTCGCCGCACCCCACGTGAGCATTTTCGTCGACGTCGACGCCAGCCGCACGATGGAATTCGTCAAGCGGCTCAAGGTCTCCCGGGACTTCGAAGGCATCAAGGTCTCGCCGCTGCTGATCCTGGCCAAGGCCGTCATCTGGGCCGCGGCCCGGAATCCGAGCGTCAACGCCACCTGGGTGGATAATCCGGACGGCACCGACACCGCCGAGATCCATGTCAAGCACTTCATGAACCTGGGCATCGCCGCCGCCACGCCGCGCGGCCTGATGGTCCCGAACATCAAGAACGCGCAGGACCTCTCGCTCAAGGAGCTGGCCCTGGCCCTCAACGACCTGGCCGTGACGGCCCGGGCGGGAAAGACGCAACCGGCGCAGATGCAGGGCGGCACCCTGACGGTAACGAACATCGGCGCCCTGGGCATCGATACCGGCACCCCGATCATCAACCCGGGCGAGGTCGCGATCGTGGCGTTCGGCACCATCAAGCAGAAGCCGTGGGTCCTCGACGGGGAGGTCATTCCGCGCTGGATCACGACGCTGGGTGGCTCCTTCGACCACCGGGTAGTGGACGGGGACCTCTCGGCCCGGTTTATGGCCGACGTCGCCGCAATCCTCGAGGAACCCGCGCTCCTGCTGGACTGACGGAAGCTGTCCCGGCGGCGAGCGGGGGCTAGAGTTGCACCAACCCGCCGGTCCGGCGGCCGCGGATCAAAGGAGATGTGCGTGTTCTCAAGCCCCTTCCCCGACGTCGATATTCCCAGCGTCAGCATCTATGACTATCTCTTCGGGGGCCTTACCGAGGCGGAACTGGACCGGGCGGCCGTCGTCGACGGCGCCAGCGGAAACCAGACCACCTACCGGGAGCTGACTGCCCAAATCGACGCCGTGGCCGGAGCGGTCGCGGCCCGGGGACTGGGCGTTCACGGAGTCGCCGCGGTCCTGTGCCCGAACATCCCCGCCTTTCCGGTGCTGTTTCACGGCCTGTTGCGGGCCGGTGCCACGATCACCACGATCAACTCGCTGTATACCGCGGATGAAATCGAACATCAGCTCACCGACGCAGGAGCAGGCTGGTTGTTCACCATCTCGGCGTTCCTGCCGGCCGCGCACGAGGCAGCCGAACGCGCGGGCATCCCGGCCGAGCGACTGGTGGTGCTCGACGGCGCCGACGGCCACCCGTCCTTGCCGGATCTCCTCGCCGCGGGAGCGCCGGCCCCGGACGTGACATTCGATCCTGCGACCCATGTCGCGGTGATGCCGTATTCCTCCGGCACCACCGGCCGGCCCAAAGGCGTGCTGCTCAGCCACCGCAACCTGGTGGCGAACGTTGAGCAGTCCCGCGGGCTGCTGGCCGTTGGACCCGAGGACCGCGTCCTGGCGCTCCTGCCGTTCTTCCACATTTACGGAATGACCGTGCTCCTGAACCTGGCTTTCCGGCAGCGGGCCCGGCTGGTCACCATGGCCAAATTCGACTTGGCCGAGTTCCTGCGGATCGTGCAGGAGCGCCGCTGCAGCTATCTGTTCATCGCCCCGCCGCTGGCCGTGGCGCTGTCCAAACACCCGATGGTCGATGAGTACGACCTCAGCTCCGTGCACACCACGCTCTCCGGCGCGGCGCCGTTGGACGGCGAGCTCGGGACCCGGCTGGCCGAACGCCTCAACTGCCAGGTGCTGCAGGGCTACGGAATGACGGAGATGAGCCCGGTCTCGCATTTGATCCCGCGCAACGCCACCGGCGTGCCGGTCAGTTCAGTGGGGTACACCGTCCCGAACATGGAGTGCAGGCTGGTGGATCCGGCGACGGGCGAGGACCTCGAGATTCCCGCGGCGGGGGAGAGTGCAGCCGGACACTTGCTATGCCGGGGGCCCAATGTGATGCTGGGCTACCTGAACCGCCCGGAAGAAACTGCGGACACCCTGGACCCGGACGGATTCCTGCACACGGGCGATATTGCCACGGTGCGGGCCGACGGGGTCGTGACGATCGTGGACCGGCTCAAGGAACTCATCAAGTACAAGGGGTACCAGGTCGCCCCGGCCGAACTCGAGGCGCTGCTCCTGACCCACCCGGGCATCGCCGATGCCGCGGTGATCGGCACGCAGGATCCCGACGGCCAGGAGGTACCGATGGCGTTCGTCGTCCGGCAGGACGGAGCTGCGGGCGAGGCGCTCGATGAGGCCGCGGTGACCGACTACGTGGCGGCCCGCGTTGCGCCGTTCAAGAAGGTCCATCGGGTCGAATTCATCGATGCCGTGCCGAAGTCGGCCTCGGGCAAGATCCTGCGAAGGGTGCTCAAGACGGCCGACCGGACCTAGCGCCGGCGGGACTGCGCGGGGTGCTCAACGACCGACCGGCCACGGAGCATCCGGCGCAGGACCTACCTACCCCGCCTACTCGGCGGTGTCGGTCTTGGCGATGTAGACATCGCAGGGGGCGTTGTGGGCGACGCTGTTGGCAACACTGCCCAGCACCCGGCCGATCCCCTGCATGCGGCGGTTGCCGACGACGATCATCGTCGCGTTGGTCCGTGCGGCTTCCGCGATCAGTGCCTCGGCAGGCTTTCCGCGGGCGGCGGCATAGGTGACCGGCGTATCGGCCGTGAGCAGCGACGTCGCGACGCCTTTCGCGATCTTCTCCGCGTTTCCGGCATCGGACACGATCCAGGTGTCGCTGCCGCTGCCGAAGACCTCGGTCTTGTCACTGTCAAAAGCGCTGACTACGTGCAGCGTGGCCCCGAGGGAGGCCGCCATGCCCAGTGCCGTGCGGGCTGCCCGCATGGCAGTCTCGCTGCCGTCGACGCCGACGACGATGATTCCGGTCATTATGTGCTCCTCAGGTTCCGTGGATAATTTTCGGTCACGCACCAGCGTTTAAGTCAGGCTACAGCGCGGCGATGGCTTCCCGCAGGACCGGCGCCAAGCGCCGGACACCTTCGCGGATCGATTCAGGCGGCACGGCGCTGAACGCGAGCCGCAGCTTGTTCGACGGCTCATCCGAGGGCGTAAAGGCAGCCCCCGGGATGAAGATCACCCCGGCGTCGATCGCCTTCAGGAGCAGCGGATACGTATCCACCCCAGCCGGCAGGGTGACCCAGACGAAGAAGCCGCCGTCCGGCTGCGTCCAATTCAGGCCCTCGGGCATGAATTCCGCCAGGGCGGCGAGCATCGCATCGCACCGGGCCTTGTAGAGTCCCCGGTATGTGGCGATCTGGCCGCGCCAGTCGTAGTCACGGAGGTAGGCGGAGACCAGCATCTGGTTGAGCGCCGGCGGGCAGAGCGTCACGGCTTCCGCTGCAAGGTAGTAGCGGCGCTGCAGGTGGGCCGGCACGAGTGCCCAGCCGATCCGCAGGCCGGGGGCGAAGATCTTGGAAAAGGATCCCATGTAGATGACGTCGTCAGGGTTTCCGGCCCGCAACGGGGTCAGCGGCTCACCGTCGAAGCGGAGCAGCCCATAGGGGTTGTCCTCAAGGATCAGAATATTCGCCTCGCGGCATATATTGACGATCTCCGGCCGGCGCTCCGCGGACAGCGTGATGCCGGACGGGTTGTTGAAGCTCGGAATCGTGTACAGGAACTTGATGGACTTGCCCTCGGCCTGCAACGCCGCAATCCTGGCCGCGAGCAGGCCGGGGACGATCCCGTCCTCGTCCATGGGGACTGGCTCGACCTGCACCTGGTATGCCTCGAAGGTGTTCAGCGCGCCCACGTAGGTCGGGTCCTCGACGAGGATGACGTCGCCGGGATTGCAGAAGACTTTAGCGGCCACGTCCTGCGCGGACTGTGAACCGGCGGTAATGACGACGTTGGCCGGATCCGCGTCCAGGATCCCCTCGGCGGCCATGACCTCGCATACCTGCGTGCGCAGTTCTTCGGTGCCTTGGCCTCCGCCATACTGCAGGGCCGTCAGCCCCTCGTCGGCGATGATCGCCGCGGCGGTCTGCCCGAGCCGGTCCAGCGGCAGTGACTGCAGGTACGGGCTGCCGCCGGCGAGCGAGACTAGCCCCGGGCGCAACGAGATGTCAAAGACGTCCCGGACGGCTGACTGCTTGATATTCGCGGCGCGCTCCGAGAACAGGGCCTCGTGGCGGTGGGCGGCCGTGGCCGCCCGTTCGATTGCTTCCAGTGCCTCGGCCGGGAGGTCCCCTGCGGCCGCGTTGAGTGTTTCGTGGGTCACATTTCCCACCATACAGGCAGTGTTGCCCTGAAGAAAACATTTGTTGCCGGGATGCGGTGGCGGCGGGGTGAAAACCCGGACGGCGGGAAATCGCATAACAATCCGGCTCCCGGCACGTGGTGAACGGCGCGAAACGCCCGCTGCTAAGTAGTGTGATAGTTTCCTCAGGAATGTGATCCGCAACATAGTCCGTACACGGGCTTGGCCGTACGGCCTGCGGATGGCCAGGACCACGGATGGCCAGGAGCCCGGACCGGCGGTGACCACCGCTTGGCAGGGGACGACGGAAGGACCGATGATTGTGAATAAGGGAATCACTCCGGCAGGCGGCCCGGCAGGTCCGGGCTGTCATGCGAGGCCGGAAACCGAACGCACAACGCCGATCCAGAACTAGTTCCTATGGTCCGCTACCTCGCCAAACGCGCCTTCACCTATGTCGTGATGATCTTCCTGACCACGAGCGCCGGTTACCTGCTGGCCGTGACCACGCTGCAGCCCGCGCTCCTTGAGCAGGAGCGGATTCCGCGGCCCACTCCGGAGCAGGTCGTCAACTCGTTCCGACTCAAGGGACTCGACCCCACCCTCAGCCCCTGGGAGCGCTACGTTGACTGGCTGACCGCAGTCGTCACCCGGTGGGACTGGGGGCAGAGTCCCAACGGGGCATTCATCAATGCCGAATTCGGTGACCGCGTGCTGATCTCGACCCGCTTGTTCCTGGCCTCGATCATCCTGACGCTCATCATCGGCGTTGCCCTCGGCGTCTTCACCGCCGCCCGCCAATACAAAGCCTCGGACCGGGTGATCACCTCCTACAGCTACCTCATGTACATTGTCCCGGCACCGATCGCCTACTTCCTGGTGCAGCTCGGGGCCATCAACATCAACGAGACGGTCGGTGAACGGATCTTCTTCGTCACGGGCATTTCCACCCCCGGGCTGGAGGGCAACGGCTGGGTCCAGTTCGTGGACATGTTGGCGCACTACGCGGTGCCGACGTTCGCCATCACGATCGTGGGCTGGGGTGCCTACCAGATTTCCCAGCGCCAGTACCTGCTGGACAACGTCAATGCCGACTTTGTCCGCACGGCGCGGGCGAAGGGGCTGACCCGGAACCAGGCCATCACCCGGCACGCCCTGCGCGTATCCTTCATCCCGGTCGCGCAAAGCATCGCCTTTACGATCCCGGCCATCTTCGCGGGCGGTTTCTTCGCGGAGAAAATCTTCGCCTGGCACGGGGTCGGCTCCTGGTCGATCGACTCCATCGCCCTGCAGGACGTTAACGCCGCCACGGCGACGCTCGCCTACGGTTCGGTGATCTTCGCGATCGGTGCGATTCTCGCCGACTTCGCCACCACGCTCGTCGACCCGAGGGTAAGGGTGCAGTAGCCATGACCAACCTCAACGCCCTGGACCCGGCCGCCGTCGCCGAGGAAGCCGCAATCGAGAACGACGGCGTGGTCATCGCCAAGTCGCGGATCATCCTGCGCCGCTTCCTGCGCAACAAGACCGCCGTCGCCGGCTTGGTCATCTTTACGGCCCTCACGCTCTTCTCCTTCGTTGGCGGCTACTTCAGCAGCTGGGACAAGGAGACTATCGACCCCTTCAACATCGGCATGGGCCCCTCGGCGGAGCACCTGCTGGGGACCTCGCAGGCCGGCATCGACCTCTATGCCCTCACGGTGGAAGGCACCCGGATCTCGATCCTGATCGGCCTCGTGGTGGGTCTCGTGTCCGTCCTCATTGCCGCGGTCTACGGCTGCACCATGGCGTATTTCGGCGGCAAGGTCGACAAGGTGATGCTCTTCATCCTTGAAGCCCTCATCATGATGCCGGCCCTCCTGGTGGTCGCCGTTGCCACAAGCGGCGGCGGCAGCAGCCTGAAAAACAACCTCCCCAGCTGGCTGCTGCTCATCATCGTCCTGCTGATCTTCAGCTGGATGGGCACGGCCCGGCTCATCCGCTCCCTGTCGATGTCCCTTATGCAGCGGGACTTCGTCAAGGCCGCCCAGTACATGGGGATCCCGCCGCGCCGCATCGTATGGCGGCACCTTGTACCCAACATCGGATCCCTCCTGGTCCTCGACATCACCCGCGGCGTCACCGGCGCCATCCTCGCCGAGGTCGCGTTCTCCTTCATCGGTATCGGCATCAAGGTCCCCGACGTCAGCCTGGGCGTGCTGATCGGGCAGGCAACCTCCCAGGTTTCCACCTTTCCGTGGATGTTCTGGGTGCCGCTGGCCGTCATGTTCCTGCTCACCGGGTCCCTCGCCATGATGAATGACGGCCTGCGGGATGCCTTCGACCCCCACTCGAGCTCCGTTGGCAGCGCCACCGGGAGCAAAGCAAAGAAGACGGCAAAGAAGAAGACCTCATGAGCAGCGACCTCACCGCCAGTACAGACGCCGCCCGTCCCGTAGCTGAACGGCTGCACGTCGCCGGGCTCCACGCTCCCACCGACGCCGTCCTGTCCGTTCGGGACCTGAACGTCCGCTTCAACACCGAAAACGGCGTGGTGCATGCCGTCCGCGGCATCGACTTCGACCTGCTGCCGGGGAAGACCCTCGGCATCGTGGGCGAATCCGGATCCGGTAAGTCCGTCACGTCGATGGCCGTCATGGGCCTGCTCCCGACCACGGCGGAGGTCACGGGCTCGGTCCGGCTCCTGGGCCAGGAACTGCTGGGCCTTAGCGACAAAGACATGTGCCGACACCGCGGCAAGGACCTGGCCATGGTGTTCCAGGACCCGCTGTCCTCGCTGACCCCGGTGTACACCATCGGCAGCCAGATCGTCGAAGCCCTGACCGTCCACAACCCCGGTATGAGCACGCAGGCCAAGACGGCCCGCGCCGTGGAGCTCCTCGCCATGGTGGGAATCCCGAGCCCCCAGGCGCGGCTCAAATCCTTCCCGCACGAGTTCTCCGGCGGTATGCGGCAACGGGTGATGATCGCCATCGCGATCGCCAACAACCCCCGGGTGCTCATCGCCGACGAGCCGACGACGGCGCTGGACGTCACCATCCAGGCCCAGGTGCTTGAGGTGCTGCACAAGGCGCAGGAGGAGACCGGCGCCGCCGTCGTGATGATCACCCACGACCTCGGCGTGGTGGCCGGGATGGCGGACGACATCATGGTGATGTACGCCGGCAAGCCCGTTGAGAACGGCACGGTGGATGACATCTACTACCGGCCCCGCATGCCGTACACCATGGGACTGCTCGGTGCCGTCCCCCGGGTGGACGCGGCGGAAAAGACCTCCCTCGTGCCGATCGACGGCATCCCGCCGAACCTGGTCCACACGCCGACGGGCTGCTCGTTTGCCCCGCGCTGCCCGCTCGCGAGTGACGCCTGCCTGGACGGGGAGCCCGCGCTTCGGCCGGTGCCCGGCAGCGACGGGCACAAGGCGGCCTGTATCAAGGCCGAATCCCTCGGCGACGTGGATGTCCGCGAGGTCTTCGCCGCCCCGCCCGTGCCCGTGTCCCGGTTCGACGCGATCCCCCGGGAGGAACGCAAGACGGTGCTCGAACTTCGGGACGTCAGGAAGCACTTCCCGCTCCTTAAGGGCGCCCTGATCAAACGGCGGATCGGGACCGTCAAAGCCGTGGACGGGCTCAGCTTCGACATCCGCGAAGGCGAGTGCTTCTCGATCGTCGGCGAATCCGGCTGCGGCAAGACCACCACGCTGCTTGAAATCATGGAGTTCCACAAGGACCAGGACGGCGAGGTGGTGATTGGCGGGCTCAGCAACAAGTCCGCCGTCGACGCCCCGGCCAAGGCCGCCATGCGCCGGCAGCTGCAGATGGTGTTCCAGGACCCGACGGGGGCCCTGGATCCGCGGTTCACGGTGTTCGAGGTCCTGGCCGAACCGCTGGAAAACGCCGGGATGGCCAAGCCGGCGATCAGGACGCGGATCATGGAGCTCATGAAGCTCGTGGGCCTGCAGCCGGACCACGTGAACCGCTTCCCCAACCAGTTCTCCGGCGGCCAGCGCCAGCGCATCGGCATTGCCCGCGCCCTGGCCGTGAACCCCAAGCTGGTGGTCCTGGACGAGCCCGTGTCCGCCCTCGACGTCTCGGTCCAGGCCGGCGTCATCAACCTGCTGGACGAGCTCCGCGCCGAACTGGGGCTGAGCTATTTGATGGTGGCCCACGATCTGTCGGTCGTGCGTCATATCTCCAACCGGGTGGCCGTGATGTACCTGGGCAAGATCGTGGAGACCGGTGATGTGGACGCCGTCTTCGACAATCCCCGGCATCCGTACACGAGGGCGTTGCTTTCCGCGATCCCGGTCCCGGATCCCCGGCTGGAGCGCAGCCGCGAACGCATCATCCTCGACGGTGACCTGCCGTCGCCGCTGGACGCCCCCGCGGGCTGCAATTTCGCCTCCCGCTGCCCGGTGTTTGCCGCGCTGCCACCGGACCGGCAGGAAAAGTGCCTCACGCAGGAGCCGCCGCTGCAGGCCGAATCCGGCCCGGCTGACGATTCTCCTGAACAACAGGCCGAACAGCCCCGCGACCAGCAATTTGCATGCTTCTTCCCCGACGGTCCGCTCGACGCGGATCTGCTCGCGGTCCACCATACCGACTGATTTACCTGATATACAGAGCACCAGGTCTCGCACAAAATGAAGGGAACACCCATGAAAAATCTGACCAAGATCGGTGGCGTTACCGCCGCCGTGGCGGCACTGACGCTCACCGCGTGCGGCGGCGGCGGCGCGGCTTCCGGCCCCGAAGCCGGCAAAGGCCAGGACGCGGGAAGTGATCTCGCCCAGCTCGTAAGCATCAATGCCAAGGACGCCAAGGACCTCGAGCCGGGCGGCACTGTAACGCTGTCGCTGGGCAACATCGGACCGAACTTCAACGGGTTTTCCAATGACGGAAACAGTGCGGACAACACCGCCCTGCACCGCCCGATTGACGGCGCCGGCACGTGGGGCTGCTGGAACTACGACTTCGACGGCACGGCGAGCGTGAACAAGGACTTCTGCGAGGAGTTCAACAGCGACGTCAAGGACGGCAAGCAGACCATCACGATCAAGGTCAACGAGAAGGCCGTGTACAACGACGGCACGCCGATCGACGTCAAGGCCTTTGAAAACACCTGGAACATGCTCAAGGGTGAAAACCCGGACATCGACATCGTGAGCTCCGGCGCCTACGAGTTCGTCGAGTCGGTCAAGGCCGGTGCGAACGACAAGGAAGTCATCGTCACCACCAGCCAGCCGGTCTACCCGCTGGACGCGCTCTTCACCGGCCTTGTGCACCCGGCCGTCAACACCCCGGAGGTCTTCAACACCGGCTTCACCGGAGACATGCACCCGGAGTGGATGGCAGGCCCGTTCAAACTGGACCAGTACGACTCCGCCGCCAAGACCGTCACCCTGGCCCCGAATGACAAGTGGTGGGGTGCCAAGCCGGTCCTGGACAAGGTTGTTTTCCGTCAGCTCGAAAGCAGCGCCGCGATCGCGGCGTTCAAGAACGGCGAAATCGACGGCGTCAGCGCCAACACGATCACCCCGTACAAGCAGCTGGACGGCACCAAGAACTCCGAAGTACGCCGCGGCCAGCGGCTCTTCGCCGGCGGCCTGAACATCAACGCCCAGAAGGCTCCGCTGACCGACGTCGCCATCCGTGAGGCAATCTTCACCGCCGTCGACCGCGAGGCCCTGCGCAACGTCCGCTTCAACGGCCTGAACTGGGAAGAGACCAGTTCCGGATCGATGATGCTGCTGCCGTTCTCCAAGTACTACCAGGACAACTACCCCGTCACCGAGACCGGTCCGGACGCTGCCAAGAAGGTCCTCACCGACGCCGGCTACGCGCCGAACGCGGCCGGGATCATGGAGAAGGATGGCGTTCCGGCGGCCTTCGCGATCACCAACTTCGGCGACGATCCCACCACCCTGGCCTTCACCCAGACGCTGCAGAAGCAGCTCCAGGCCGGCGGCATGGACGTCGGAATCGACCAGCGCGCCTCGGCCGACTTCGGCAAGGTCCTCGGCGGCCGCGACTTCTTCCTGTCTGTCTCCGGCTACACCGTCGGTCCGGACGCCACCGAAGCCGTGAAGCAGTTCTACGACTCCACCACCAACGAGAACCAGCTTGGCGACGCGGAGCTGGATGCGGAGATCAAGCGGCTCTCCACGATTGCCGATGACGCCGAGCGCAACAAGGCGGCCATGGACGTCGAAAAGAAGCACATGGCGAAATACTTCTCCATGGGCGTTGTGATGAACGGCCCGCAGATCTCGTTCGTCCGCACCGGGCTGGCCAACTACGGCCCGTCGCTGTTCAAGAGCCTGTCCCAGGTTCCGGACTGGACCACTTTGGGCTGGGAAAAGAAGTAGCACCACAGTAGTCACACCGCCCAGCGCGGGCGGCGAGGGCCGGCATCCGGGACACCGGGTGCCGGCCCTCGCGTTGTCTGCGGACCGATCGGCCCGCCGGCGGGGGCAGGGGTAGCGTAGGGGTCATGACTTCTGAACCCCATGGCGCCATCCGGACGGCCGTCGCCGGCTTCGGCCTCTCCGGCAGTGTCTTCCATGCCCCGCTGCTCGCGGCGAACCCCTCGTATTCGCTCGACGTCGTCTCTACGTCCGACGCCGGTCGGAAGGCGGCAGCCGCCGCTCGGTACCCCGGCACCCGGATCGTGGACACTCCGGCGGAGATCCTGGCGCGGGCCGGTGACCTGGACCTGCTGGTACTGGGGACGCCGCCGGCCACCCATTATCCGCTCGCGAAGGCCGCGCTGGAAGCCGGCCTCGACGTCGTCGTGGATAAACCCTTCACGGTGCGCAGCGCCGAAGGCGAGGAGCTGATCGCGCTGGCCGCCCGGCTCGGCCGCGTCCTGACCGTCTTCCAGAACCGGCGCTGGGACGGGGATTTCCTGACCGTCCAGGCTCTTCTCGGTTCGGACGCGCTGGGTACCGTTTCGCGGTTTGAATCGCGCTACGAGCGCTGGGCTCCGACGGTGGTCAAGGCATGGAAAGCCGCCGCCACCGTCGACGACGGCGGGGGTGTCCTGTTCGACCTCGGGACCCACCTGCTGGACCAGGCCCTCCTGCTTTTCGGCCCGGCGACGCTCACGCACGCCGACCTGCAGGCCCGGCGGCCCGGGGAGAAGGTGGATGACGACGTGTTCCTGGCGTTGCGCCACGACTCCGGGGTCACCAGCCACCTCTGGATGAACATGCTCTGCGCCCAGCAGGGCCCGCGCTACCGGCTGCTCGGCAGCGACGGCGGGTTCACCAAACATGGCATCGACCCGCAGGAGCCCTACATTGCCGCCGGCGGCAGTCCGCTCGACGCCGGCTACGGCGTCGAGGATCCGGACTGGGCCGGGGTCCTGGGCCGGGACGGGCATCTGGACCGGCTGCCCACCGAACGCGGCGCGTACCCGGAGTTCTACCGGATGCTTGCGGAGAAGGTGATCGACGGCGGCGCGGACTCGGCCCTGCCCCTGCCGGTGGATCCGGCCGGCCCCGTTGAGGTCCTCAAGATCATCGAAAAGGCCCGCGAACTGGCGACGGCGGGAGCTTAACCGGAACTGCGCGGGACGAGCTACGGACTAGGCCGGGACGAGTTCGTGCCAGTCCGCGACGAGCGGCAGGTTGTGGGCTTCGGAGACGGAACGGTGCGCGACCTGGCCGGCGGCGATGTTGAGCCCGGCGGCGAGGGCGGGGTCGCGGTCGAATGCGGCTTTGACGCCGAGGTTGGCCAGCGACACGGCATGGCGCAGCGTGACGTTGGTCAGCGCGTAGGTCGAGGTGTTCGGGACCGCGCCGGGCATGTTGGCAACGCAATAGAAGATCGTGTTGTGGACCTTGTACGTCGGTTCCTGGTGCGTGGTCGGGTGGGTGTCCTCGAAGCAGCCGCCCTGGTCCACCGCAATGTCCACAAGCACGGAGCCGGGCTTCATCCGGGAAACGAGTTCATTGGTGACCAGCTTCGGCGCCTTCGCGCCCGGAATCAGCACCGAACCGATCACGAGGTCGGCGTCGACCACGGACTTTTCGATCTCGTAGGAGTTGGAGGCGACCGTCCTGAGCCGGCCCTGGTACAGGGCGTCCAGTTCGCGCAGGCGGTTGATGTTGATGTCCAGGATGGTCACATCGGCACCGAGGCCCAGGGCCATCGCGGCGGCATTGGTGCCGGCGACCCCGGCGCCGAGCACTACGACCTTGGCCGGGCGGACGCCCGGAACCCCGCCGAGCAGGACGCCCTTGCCGCCGGCCGGAGCCATCAGGGACGTCGCGCCGACCTGGACGGACAGGCGGCCGGCAACCTCGGACATCGGCGCCAGCAGCGGCAGGGCGCGGCCTTCCTGGACGGTCTCGTAAGCGATCGCGGTAACGCCGGCGTTGATCAGCGCGCGCGTCAGTTCTGGTTCGGCAGCCAGGTGCAGGTAGGTGAAGAGGATCAGGTCCTTGCGGAAACGGTGGTATTCGGCCTTGACCGGTTCCTTGACCTTCATGACCATGGCGGCGCGGGCCCACACGTCGTCGGCGTCGGCCACAATTTCGGCGCCGGCAATGGCGTATTCCTCATCCGTGATCCCGGACCCAAGGCCTGCGCCGCGTTCGACCAGCACGGTGTGCCCGTGAGTGCGGAATTCATGGACCCCGGCGGCCGTGATGGCGACCCGGAATTCGTTGTTCTTGATCTCTTTGGGGATACCGATGATCATTTAGGACTCCAGTGGTGGCGGCCTCATGGGCCTGATCGGGCTGGCTTTCGTCTTTCCAGAATAAAACCCGCTGTGAGGTGGGCTACAGGACTCCAGTGTCATTGCTCATCCGGAACCTTGATTTTCCGGGGTTTTTAAGGATTCATTGTCGACATTTGTCGAGCCGCGGGGCGTCAAGTGTCGCCTCCTGTAGGTTGCCGCGGATTCGCAGTCCGACGGTCCGGGCAGAGTAGGGTGGCAACATGCACCAGCAGGACGTCGAACAGCTCGTGGAGCGCGTGGCACTCAGGCTGGGCCGCGGCCTTTCCCTCGAAGACCTCGACGGACTCCTGCTCGCCTACAGTTCCAACCAGTCACACGCGGACCGGGTGCGGGTGAACTTCCTGCTCAGCAAGCGGGTGCCGGCTGACGTCACCGCCTGGCAACTGTCCCACGGGATCGGGACCGCGGTGCGCCCCGTCGTCGTGCCCGCCAACGACGGGCTCGGGATGCTCGGACGCGTCTGTGTGCCGCTGCTCGTGCGAGGGTTCCGGGTCGGATACCTGTGGGTCCAGCTGGACGCGGACGACCCCGGGGCGGCGACGGTCCTCGCCGGGCTGCCCGACGTCGCCGGTGATCTGGAGCAGCTCTCCATGCTCCTGCTGGAGTCCAATACCGCCGAATCGGAGTTCCGCCGCCAGCGGGAGCAGGTCTTTATGGCGGCCTGTGCCGGGGAAACGAACGCCGTGGCCGCCGTGGCCGGCTGGAAGGAAATCCAGGGCCGCGGACCGTGGCTGCTCGTAACGGTACTTGACGCGGACGGGTGGGCCGAAGGATCAGACCCGTTCGCCGCCACCCTCATCCACCGGTCAGCGGCCCTCCAGGCGACCGTCGGGGTCGATGCGGCCCTATTCAGTGCCGGAACCGACACGCACGCTGTTGTACTTTTCCGGGACTCCACCGGGCGCGCGGACCATGCCCAGGTGCTCGTCCACTATCAGCTCGAACTGGCCAAACGCTCCGGCCGGGCGGTCCGCCGGATCATCCTGGGCGCGAGCGAGGGTTTCACCAAGCCCCGGGAGCTGGCCGAGGCCTACCGGCAGTCGCGCCAGGCGGCCCAGGCCGCGGCGGTGGATCCCCGGCTCGGCGAACTCGTCGATTGCCGGGCCACCGGCGTCTACCAGGTCCTGGCCTCGGCGGGTGGCGGTGCCGGGGCCTGGGCGGACTCGGGTTCCGTGTACTTCCGTGTCCTGGAAGACCATGACCGCAACAACGAGCTGCTGTCCGTGCTGGAACTGTTCTACGACAATGACGGGTCAGTCCAGGAAGTTGCCACCCGGCTGCACCTGCATCGGAGCAGCATCTACAACCGGCTGGGCCGGATCCGGCAATTGCTGGGCGTGGATCCGCTGAAGGGGACGGTGCGGCTTGAGCTGCATGCTGCCCTCAAGGCGCGTCGCTGGGCCGGGCGGCCGCGGATTTAGCTGGCGCGGCCTTCGCGTTTGGGGGACTTGGGGTCGAGGGAAAAGTCAGGCTCGGGCCGGCGGCTCGCCCGGGCCTCTTTGGCCTGGGCGACTTTCCGGCGCCGGCGGGCCAGCCGGCTGTCCGTCCACAGGGCCACGGCCACGAACGCCACGCAGCTGGCCATGAATGTCGCCGTATCGTTCAGCCCCAGCGTGCTTCCGAGGGCGCCGGCGAGAATCATGGCGGCAATGCCCGCCATGATGTGCCATCCCCTGAAATTACCCACAATTCAAGCCTAACGCCCGGCGCGGTCGCGTCTCCGTGCCCGGCCGTGATCGTTGCTTGATCCTTATCACTGCTTCACGAAGGACCCGGAGCATCGTCATCCAGATGTGCCGGGCCGGCATCCGCAGTATTGTTCTTCTTCTGCGTCGCCAGCCACGCCATGATGTCGGCGAGCCGGATCCGGCGGTGCGTGCCACGGTATTCGACCGGGATCTCGCCCCGGTCCGTGAGGTTACGCAGGTACGTGTGTGAGATCCCCGCCAGCTCGGCTGCGCGGGAAGTGGTCAGCATTTCCTCGACGCTGCTGACCGTGACCGCCTCCCCCCGGCTGAACCGGGCCAGCAGATCGACGACGGCGTCCCTCGCCTGCGGCGGCAGCCGGTGCACCGTGCCGTCAACGAAGACGGTGATGTCACTGCTGCCGCCGAGGGCATACCGGAGCTTTTGCGCGTCGTCGTCCGGGAGGCCGGCCGTCACCCGGGGTCCTATGAGGCTCATGGGTGCATCCTAGCGGAGTGCTGCCCTTCGGCCTGCGGCGAAGCGGGCGCTCACAGGCCAAGTTCCTCGAGGATCGGCAACTTCGCCCGCACAAGAGCGCGTGCTTCGGTGGCGCTGGGAGCGGACAAGGCCAATTTGGCCAGCTCCTGCGCCTCCTCCAGGGTTACGGTCTTCAGCACGGCCGCCACGGCCGCAATCGACCGGGCCGTCATGGACAGGGTGGTGACACCCAGGCCGGTGAGGACAACCGCGAGAGCCGGATCTGCGGCGGCTTCGCCGCAAACGCCGACCGGCTTGTTGTGGCCCTCGGCTGCGGAGCCTTCCACCGTGAGGCCCACGAGGCGGAGCACGGCAGGCTGCCAGGGCGAGTTCAGTGCCGCAAGCGGGCCGAGCTGGCGGTCGGCCGCCATGGCGTACTGGGTGAGGTCGTTGGTGCCGAGGCTGGCGAAGCCGACTTCCCGCAGGATGGCCTCCGCGGTCAGGGCGGCCGAGGGGACCTCCACCATGACGCCGGGGGTCTTGATGCCGGCATCGGCGCACATAGCGGCGAAACGGGCAGCCTCCTCCGCGGTGGAGATCATCGGCGCCATGACCCAGACGTCGGCCTCGGAGGCCTGCTCGGCCAAGGCGATGGCCTGCAGCTGGCGTTCGAGAACACCGGGGGTGGTGGTGTCGGTGCGGTAGCCGCGCACGCCGAGGGCGGGGTTGGGCTCGGAGGCGTCGGTGAGGAAGGGCAACGGCTTGTCAGCGCCGGCGTCGAGGGTCCGGAGGACCACTTTTTTGCCGGGGAAAGCGTCAAAAACGCCTTTGTAGGCGGCGGACTGCTCCTCCACGGTGGGCTCGGAGTCCCGTTCCAGGAAGCAGAACTCGGTCCGGAACAGGCCAACGCCCTGGGCATTGAGATTTGCGGCGGCGACCGCGTCTTTGGCCCCGCCGACGTTGGCGAGGAGCGGAACAAGGTGGCCGTCCGCCGTCACGCCGTTTCCGTCGAACTCGGACAGCAGCGAGGCGGTGGCGGCCCACTGGGCTGCGGCGGCACGCTCGGCATCCCCGGGCTCGGCGACAATGCTGCCGGCGGCGCCGTCGACGTAGACTTCGGTGCCGTCGGCGAGTTCATCGACGCCGGCAGCGGCCACCACGGCAGGCAGGCCGAGCGAGCGGGCGATGATCGCAGTGTGGGACTGCGGGCCGCCGCCGGCCGTCAGGAGGGCGAGGATCTTTTCCGGGTCCAGGGTCGCGGTGTCAGCCGGGGCCAGATCCTCGGCCACGAGGATGAACGGGGTCTCGGACGCCGGGATGCCGGGGGCCGCCACGCCGCGCAGTTCGGCCACGATCCGGGCCCGCACGTCCAGGACGTCCGTGGCACGCTCGGCCATGTAGCCGCCCAGGTTGTGCAGCATTTCCGCGACGGACGCGCCGGCTTCCCAGATGGCGCGCTGGCCGGACGTTCCGCGGCCGATCAGCTTGGCCGCGGCCTTGAGCAGCATCGTGTCGGTGGCCATGAGGGCGGTCGCCTCCAGTACGGCCTTCCCGTCGCCACTGGCGGCCTCCGACCGGGATTTCAGCTCGTCGTGGACCGCCTTGGCGGCCGCTTTCATGGCCGCGGTGGCTTCCTCGGGGGTGACACCTTCGGACAACTGCTCGCCGGCCGGCGGCTCACTGATGGGCTTGGGCATCTGGCGGATGGTGCCGATGATCCGGCCGGGGCTAACGCCTACTCCTGGGAAGTTCTGCACTGAATGTCCTCATTTTCTGCCGTGGGCCGTGCCCGTCCGTATACCTGCGGGCACACCTGCGGGCGGGGAGCTGTTCTCTGGCGCTCTTGCTGGGTAAATTTCGTGTTTCGTAAAAAGTGTATGTGATGCACTTCATATAGCGTTGCTATAGATGCTAGGCTAGCGGTTATGAGCGCGAATGGCGAGTTACCGGCGAAGACGCGGCTACTGCAGGCTGCTGCCGGATTGCTCGCTTCATCCTCGGGAGGACCGATCTCCACCCGGCAAATAACACAGGCGGCGGGCGTCACGGCCCCCACCCTGTACCACCACTTCGGTGACAAAGAAGGGCTCTTTGACGCAGTCATTACTGAGGGTTTCAGGGCCTATGTTGCGGGCGAACGTGATTTCGCCCCGTCCGGACGTCCGATGGAGGACATCCGGCGCATGTGGGATAACCACGTGCACTTCGGGCTCGCTAACCCCGAGCTCTACCTCGTGATGTTCGGCAACATCCGTCCGGAAAGCCGCCCCGCAGTCATCGCTGATGCCGAGGCGCTCATGGAGGAGCTGTTGAACACGGCCGCCGTGATGGGTCACCTGAATGTGCCCCCGCGTGAAGCCGCCAGAAGCATTCTGGCGGCCAACGTCGGGGTCACGCTCATGCTGATCTCCGAGCGGGCGGCCGACCGCAATCTTGAGTTGTCCGCGATGACGCGCGACGCAATGGTCCTGGCTGTCTCGACGGACAAGGCCAAAGCTTCCGGACCGGGATCGTCCGGCGAGTCTTCCGTTGTAGTGGCCGCAATTGCCTTGAACGCGGCCCTGCAGTCCTCGGAATCGGATCAGCTCTCCAGCTCGGAACTCAAGCTTTTTCTGGAATGGCTCCACCGGATCTCCACAAGTTCCAATAGATGATCCTCGCCACATTCACCCATCCTGCGCAGCCGCAGGAGTGACGTTTAGGAAACCACATGGCAACAGATACAGTTGCAAAAGAACGTACGAGCGCACGCGTGCACGTGCAGAAGGTCGGGACGTTCCTGTCCGGCATGATCATGCCCAACATCGGGGCGTTCATCGCCTGGGGCATCATCACCGCCCTCTTCATTGAGAAGGGCTGGTTCCCGGTCGCGGCGCTGGGCGGCTTCGGCACCAACGACGCCGGGGATCCGAACGTCGGTCTCGTCGGCCCGATGATCATCTACATGATCCCCCTGCTGATCGGCTACACCGGCGGCAAGATGGTCTACGACGTCCGCGGCGGCGTCCTCGGTGCCATCGGCACCATGGGCGTGATTGTCGGCGCCGGTATCCCGATGTTCATCGGCGCCATGATCATGGGCCCGCTCGGCGGCTGGACCATGAAGAAGATCGACGCCATCTGGGACGGCAAGATCCGCCCCGGCTTCGAGATGCTGGTGAACAACTTCTCCGCCGGCATCTGGGGCTCGCTGCTGGCCATGCTTGGCTTCTACGGCATCTCGCCGCTCGTCTCGGCCTTCAGTACGGGCGCCGGCAACGTCGTCCAGTTCCTCGTCAACAACGGACTCCTGCCGCTGACCAGCATCTTCATCGAGCCGGCCAAGGTGCTCTTCCTGAACAACGCCATCAACCACGGCGTGCTCACCCCGCTGGGCATCCAGCAGTCCCTTGAACAGGGCAAGTCCATCCTGTTCCTGCTCGAGGCCAATCCCGGTCCGGGCCTGGGCATCCTGCTCGCCTACATGTTCTTCGGCCGAGGTATCGCCAAGGGTTCTGCGCCCGGCGCCGCCATCATCCACTTCTTCGGTGGCATCCACGAAATCTACTTCCCGTATGTCCTGATGCGCCCGCTGCTGATCCTTGCCGCGATCGCAGGCGGCATGACCGGCGTTGCCACGCTGGCCATCACCAACGCCGGGCTCGTTGCTCCGGCAGCTCCGGGATCCATCATTGCGGTCCTCGCCCAGACCAGCCGGGACAGCTACCTCGGCGTGATCCTCGCCGTCCTGCTGGCAACAACCGTCTCCTTCCTCGTCGCATCGGTCATCCTCAAGACGGCCAAGGCTTCGGATGAAGACGAGCTCGCCGAGGCAACGGCCAAAATGGAAGGCATGAAGGGGAAGAAGAGCTCGGTTTCCTCCGCTCTCGTAGGTGGCGGCGGAGTCGCCGTCGCGACCGCCCCGATCCGCAACATTGTGTTCGCCTGCGACGCCGGCATGGGATCGTCCGCCATGGGCGCCTCGGTACTGCGCAACAAGATCAAGGCGGCCGGTTTCCCGGACGTCAAGGTCACCAACGCAGCGATCGCCAATCTCACGGACACGTACGACATCGTCATCAGCCACCAGGACCTCACGGAACGGGCCAAGCCCCTGACCGGCAAGGCCCTGCACTTCTCGGTCGACAACTTCATGAGCAGCCCGCGCTATGAAGAAGTTGTCGAACTCGTCCAGCACAGCAACTCTGCCGCTGCTGCGGACGCTGCTCCGGCTGAAACGGCGCCGGCCACGGGTGGCGCGCACGCCGCACCGGCCCCGGCAGCGGACGCCGACGGCGGCCCCGCCGGAGTCCTCGTAGCCGAAAGCGTTGTCCTCAACGGCACGGCCACCACCCGGGACGAAGCGATCGACGAGGCCGGAAAGCTCCTGCTGGACCGCGGCGCCGTCGACACCGGCTACCTGGACGCCATGCACGAGCGTGAAGAGTCCGTCTCGACGTACATGGGCAGCTACCTCGCGATCCCGCACGGCACCAACGCGGCCAAGGACCACATCATGAAGTCCGCGGTCTCCGTGGTCCGCTACCCGCAGGGCATCGACTGGAACGGCAAGGAGGTCAAGTTCGTCGTTGGCGTCGCCGGCATCAACAACGAGCACCTGCACATCCTGTCCTCGATCGCGAAGGTGTTCACCAACAAGGAACAGGTTGCACAGCTTGAGGCGGCCACCACGGTCGAGGAAGTCCTGGAGCTCTTCGGAAAGGTGAACTCATAGTGAAGGCAGTACACTTTGGGGCCGGAAACATCGGGCGCGGCTTCGTCGGCCTCCTGCTGCACGAGGCCGGGTATGAAGTGGTGTTCGCCGACGTCGCTGCTGAACTCATTGATCAGCTCGCCGCCGCGGACAGCTACCAGGTTCATGAGGTGGGCGAAAATCCCACCGTCCGCACGGTGGATAATTTCCGGGCGCTGAACTCCGGCAGCCAGGAGGCGGACGTCATCGCGGAGATCGCGACGGCGGACATCGTCACCACTGCCGTAGGGCCGCACATCCTGAAGTTCGTGGCCCCGGTGATTGCCCGGGGAATCGCCGCCCGCGCGGCGGGGCTCGCACCGCTGCAGGTGATGGCGTGTGAAAACGCCATCAACGCAACGGATCTGCTCAAGACCGAGGTGGAAGCCCGGTGGGATTCGGCCGTGGGTTCCCTGGACTCTGCCGCCGTTTTTGCGAACACAGCAGTGGACCGGATTGTGCCCAACCAGGAACCGGGGCAGGGGCTCGATGTCACCGTAGAGACCTTCTACGAGTGGGTCATCGACCGCACCCCGTTCGCGGGCCAGGCACCGGTCATCCCGGGTGCGACCTTCGTGGACGAGCTGGGGCCGTACATTGAGCGGAAGCTGTTCACGGTCAACACGGGTCACGCCGCCGCTGCCTACTTCGGGTTCGAGGCGGGTGTGGAGAAGCTCTCCGACGCCATGGCTGATCAGGACGTCGCCGCCGATGTGCGTGCCGTCCTGGACGAAACCAAGGAACTGCTCGTCGCCAAGCACGGCTTCAACCGTGACGAGCAGGAAGCCTACGTGCAGAAGATCCTGGGCCGCTTCACCAACCCGCACCTGCCCGACACGGTCCACCGCGTGGGGCGCGCACCCCTGCGGAAGCTGAGCCGGCACGAACGCTTCGTCGGCCCGGCAGCGGAACTCGCCGAACGCGGGATCGTCCCGGAAGCGCTGCTGGGCGCCATGGCTGCGGCCTTGCGCTTCAACGATCCGGCCGATGCCGAGGCGGTGGAGCTCGGCAAGATCCTGGCCGACTCCAGCGCGGAGGAAGCCACGGCGAAGATCACCGGGCTCGACGCCGGAGCACCCGCTGTTCCCGGCCGTGCAGAGCGCTGGTCCAGGAACGGCAGTCCGGATCCTGAACTGATTGCTGAACCGCCGCAAAAGGCCGACGCCGGAACTCCCGTGAGTTCCGGCGTCGGCCTTTTTGTTTCCTCGTTGCAGTTACGGCCGGACGGACGGGCGCTGCGGGGCTTAGGCCTTGGCGGAGCCCTTGGGCACGAAGAGCGTGTCCGCCTGCTCAAGTGACATCCCGTTGGTTTCCGGGACCTTGAACTTGACGAAGAAGAACGACGCTGCCGCGAACGCTGCATACATGGCGTACGTCAGCGGCAGGGAGGCGGCGGCCATCACCGGGAAGCTCAGCGTAATGGCGAAGTTGGCGATCCATTGCGCGGCTGCGGCAAGACCCAGGGCGCGGGCGCGGATCCGGGACGGGAAGATTTCGCCGAGCAGCACCCAGACCAGGGGTCCCCAGGAAGCGCCGAAGCTGACGACAAATACGTTGGCGGCCACCAGGGCGGCCGGGCCCCAGCCGCCGGGCAGGGAAATATCGGATCCGGTGCCCGTGGCAGAGCCGAAGGCCAGCGCCATCGTTCCCAGCGAAACAGCCATGCCGATGGAACCGGCGAGCAGGATCGGGCGGCGCCCGATCCGGTCGACCAAGGCGATGGCGACGAGGGTGACCAGGATGTTGGTGATCGCCGTGGCAACGGAGATCGTGAGCGAGTCCTGCTCGCGGAATCCCACTGCCTTCCACAGCGTGGTGGAGTAGTAGAAGATGACGTTGATGCCGACAAACTGCTGCAGCACCGACAAGATGATGCCGACCCACACCACGGGCAGCAGACCCAGTGATTTGCCGCGCAGCGAGCCTTTCTGGCCGGCCAGTTCGTCTTCGGCGATGGCCGCCTTGATCTCGCGCAGCTGACGGTCCGGGTCCTCGGCCGGGGCGATCGATTCGAAGACCGCGCGGGCCGCGTCGTCCTTGCCCTGGAAGACCAAAAAGCGCGGGGATTCCGGAAGGGTGAAAGCAACCCAGCCGTAGACGACGGCGGGCACTGCGCCGGCCAGGAACATCCACCGCCAGGCCTCGATGCCGAACCAGAGATTCTGGTCCGCGCCCCCGGCGGTTGTTGCGAAGAGCGCGTCCGAGAGCAGCGCGGCAAAGATACCCGTCGTGATGGCGAGCTGCTGCAGTGAGGCGAGCCGGCCGCGGACGTGCCGTGGTGAAATCTCCGAGATATACGCGGGGGCGATCACGGAGGCCAGGCCGATGCCCAGGCCGCCGACCAGGCGCCAGAAGATCAGGTCCCAGACTCCGAGGGCCAGCCCGGTGCCGATGGCGCTGACCAGGAACAGCAAGGCACCGATTTTCATGGCGGGAATGCGGCCGTGGCGGTCCGCGACCTTCCCGGCAAGGAACGCGCCGGCCGCGCAGCCCAATAGGGCCACAGCCACAGCAAAGCCGGTGACGGCCTCGCTGAGGGCGAATTCATCCTTGATGGCGTCGACGGCGCCGTTGACAACGGAGGAGTCAAAACCGAAAAGGAAGCCGCCGACGGCTCCGGCCACGGCCAGCCAGATGACCCGCTGGGGGATCTTGGCGGCGGCCTTCTCTTGTGTGATGGTCATATGACTCCTTGGCTCATGAGCTTCTGCGGCACCGCCGCACCCGGGCGGCCTGGGCCGCAAAACTCCTCAGTCTTGCACCGGGTTCGGTCCGAAACCGGCCAGCCGGGCCAAAAAGAGACGAACCTTACAGCGGGCCGTCGTCGGAGGCGTCACGCCGTGCACAGTCTTGGGGGCGCGCGTAGGCATGGAAGGCGTGAATGGGGGCGTTCCTGCGGGGCGGGGGCCTTCGCGCGGCCAAAAAGCTGCCGGGCGTGACGTCGGCAGTCGTCCGGCCCCCCGCGACGGACCCTAATGGGCCGGGGCCGTCTCCTTCGAAGCCGCCTTCGGGTCCGTGAGCTTCTTGTCCGGCAGCGCGAAGCTGATCAGGAACGCAATCCCGGTCAGTACAGCCGCGGTAAGCATCACGGCGTCGATCGACTGGGCAAAACCCTCGATGATGGGGCGGGTGAGCACCGGGTTGGCCTGGTGGAGCCAGCTGGTGTCGTTGAGGGAGTCGTTGCTGGCGCCGCTGTTGAAGAACTCATAGAGCTTGGCGTTGGCGGGATCGGAGGCCACCGCCGGGTCCTTGAGGACGCTGAGGTAATCGGCATTGGACATAGCGGCCTTCATACCGTCGGCAATCTTGCTTGCGGCCAGGCTGAAGAGCATGGAGATGAATACGGCCGTGCCCACCGCGCCGCCCATGGAGCGGAAGAACGCCGCTGAGGACGTGCCCACACCCATGTCCTTGGCCGGGACGGAGACCTGCATCGCCAGCGTCAGCGGCTGCATGCAGAAGCCCAGGCCCAGGCCGAAGAACACTGCGATGAATCCGGGGACCCAGAGGGGGGTATCCGCGCCCAGGGAGAGGCCCATGGCAACGGCGGCGCCGGTCAGGATGGCCGTGCCCATGATGGGGAAGATCCGGTACGTTCCCGACGCCGAGATGGTCCGGCCGGCGGTAATGGAACCGCTGAGGATGCCCACCGTGAAGGTGATCATCATCAGTCCTGCTTCCGTGGGGGTGAGGCCCTTGACCAGCTGCAGGTACAGCGGGAGCATCGCGATGGCGCCGAACATGCCGATGCCGATGATGAAGTTCAGGACCGAGGACAGCCCGAAGGTGATGTTCCGGAATAGGCGCAAAGGGATCAGGGCGTAATCCCCGGCGCGCTTTTCGGCCAGCAGGAACGCGATGATACCCACGACTCCAAGGCCGATGCAGGACAGGGTCGCGGGGGAGGTCCAGCCCCAGCTGCGACCCTGCTCGGCGACGAGGAGCAGGGGCACGATTGCCAGCGTGATGGCCGCGGCGCCCCAGTAGTCGATCCGCTGCTTCACGTGCTTCGCCGGCAGGTGAAGGTAGAGGAACACGACGGTCAGGGCGGCTAGGCCGATCGGCAAGTTGATGAAGAAGACCCAGCGCCAGCCGTCGAAACCGAGGATGTTGGTGGAGCCGGCGAACGCGCCGCCGATGACGGGGCCCAGGACCGAGGAAATGCCGAAGACGGACATGAAGTAGCCCTGGTACTTGGCCCGGTCCTTCAGGGCCACGATGTCGCCGATGATGGTCAGGGCGAGGGCCAGAAGGCCACCGGCGCCCATTCCCTGGATGCCGCGTGCGATGGCGAGCTCGGTCATCGAGTGGACCGAGCCGGCATATAGGGAACCGGCCAGGAAGATCAGGATCGCAGCCAGATACAGCGGGCGGCGGCCGAAAATGTCGCTGAGCTTGCCGTACAGCGGGGTGGTCACCGTGGAGGTGATGAGATACGCCGTGGTCGCCCAGGCCTGCAGGGACAGCCCGTCCAGGTCGTTGGCGATGGTGTAGATCGACGTGGACACAATGGTCTGGTCCAGCGAGGACAGGAACATGCCGAGCATGAGGCCCACCATGACAGTCAGGGTCTGACGATGCGTCAGGACCTCACCGGGGGCTCGGGTGGCGGCGGTTTTGGACATGGCTGCTCCAGAAGGACGAAGGGAGGCAAAACGAAGATAGTTGCTTTCAGTAACTATCTTAGGGGCGAAATTGTTCCCTGTGCCAGACATTTGTCCCGGTAGGGCCGTGAAATACGGCGCGGGCAGCGGTTGCCGCAGTGCCTCTAGCAGGGCCTCCAGGACTTACCGCCCGGCGCGTAGCACCGCGGCCCGGTATATCCGGGATACGGGTTTGCGGCGACCGGAGGAACGTAGACAGGCGGCACGTACGCCGGTGGCACATAAGGGGCCGGGGCCGGTGGCAGGTTTCGGATGCGCTCTGCTTCTGCTGCCGCTGCTGCCGCCGCCGCCGCGGCTGCCAGGCGCGCAGCTTCCTCGGCCTGGCGGGCTGCTTCGGCCGCTGCGGCGGCGTCCGCGAGGTCTTTCTTCTTGGCCGCAATGGCATCTTGGTGCCCTGAGCCCGATGATGCCGCGGCGCCCAGCCGCTCCACGAGTACAGCCAATTGGGCTGGTTCATAAGCTGTCCAATGCATGCGGTCCTTGGCCGACGCAGCCGCTTTGAGGATGCTGATCGTCGCCAGCGCAGCCACAAGCTTCGCGTGTCTTTGGTCGAGATCGGAGGCCGAATCGGAAAGCGGCTCAGCCACAATCGCTTCGACGGTCTCTGCTGCTTGTTCGACCTGTTGCGCCGGCAGGCACGGGATATCTGCTGAGTTCAGACCGACGCGGGAGGTGCGGGAATCAGCGAACGCTTTCTCCACCGGCGGATAGAACTTCTTGTTGGGTTCGATCAGCACCGGAACTCCGAGCCCTAGCCGGGCGATTTCCGCATTGACAAGGGTCCCGTCGGTATTGAAGACGCCGGCCAACGTGCGCCCGTACTTGTCCAGCGGTTCAACGTCCAACTCAAGCCTGACTTCAGAGCCGACGGGTAGTAGCCGTTCAAGGCCCTCCGTTGCTTCAGGGCCGAGGCATTCCACGGGCGAGTCTGGGTCCTTGGTCTCTGGCGTGTCCACATTGAGCAGGCGAACGATCGTTGCCCGGCCATCCACTGCGGCCTCGAACGTATCGCCGTCAATGACACGGATTACCGTAGCCAGGCCCGTCTCGGAGGCGGTAGTGCCCGCCGCCGCGCCAGTCTCGGGTGGTGTGCATGAAGACAGGGTCAAGACTGTCGCGATGGCGAGCGTGGTCGCCTTGGCGCGAGCAACAAAGCGCGGTTCGTGTGACGGCAAGATGTATTTCCCCCAAGAAATAACGGAACACTCGGATCTTCGACCCGAGTGTTCCCCATTAGACACTACTGCTCAGACGGAGCAGTATCCCCACCCGGCGGCCGGCCACCGGCCTGACGTATAGTGGACTCGAATTGCCGCCGGAGCGCCGTGGGGGATTTCTCCCGGCTGCCGAGAAAAGACGACCCCCGGAACGCTGCTGATGAAAGAACTCCACTCAGACCTTCCACCGATGGCCCCCGCCCCCACCCTGCCCCGGCAGCGGCTGCGCTACCTTCGGATCCTCGAGGTTGCCGCGGGGGCCGCCCGCAAGGGACTCGACTCGGTGGTGCTCTCCGAGGTGGCGGCCAAAGCGGATGTTCCTCTGGGCACGCTCTACCGCTATTTCCCGTCCGCAACCCAGCTGATGCTGGCCCTGTTCCGCAAGCAACTCGGCGAACTGCATGAAGGAAGTCCTTCGGCGGCGGGCAAGGCTCCCGCTCATGCGTTGACCGGTGTTGCGATGGAAATATTCCACATGCGCCTCATGCAGCCTGCCGTTGAACAGTGCCTGACCCGGGCCGTGTATATCAAGGACGCGGACATCACCAAGCTGCTCCGGGAGATTGACGCCGCTGCCGAAAAGGCCGTTACGGCGGCAAGTGGCGACGCCGTGGTGTCCCGTGTGGTCCTGCTGGCCGTCACCGGGCTGGTCCAGGCGGTCCGCTGCCGCCGGCTTTCGCTCTTCGAGGCGGAAGAGGACCTCAAGAAGGCCTGCTCCTTGCTGGCCAGGGCGGGCGGATCCGCGTAACCGGTCTAGACCGGGGCCTGCAGAATGGGTTCCATTCCTGTGATTTGGATCACGGAAAGCGGCTTGGAGGGCCCTTTGCCGTCCGTATCGGCCCGAAATTGGCCGTCGCGGCGGGGCCACGTGGCTACCATGGCTGAACCGGACAGGTTAGCCGCCACGATGCCGGGAACGTCTGCGCAGCCCCCACCCCGGGCTGCGGCCGAGGAACCCGCGAGACCATCTTGAGCATCCCGATGCTTGACCATTCATGGGCCATGTGCGCATGGCCAGCCACAGGAGACAACGACGTGTCCACAGAAATAATCCTTCCCCATCCCGCTTCGGCTGCCGGGCCGGACGCCCCGCTCAGCGACGCGGAGATCTTTGCCTCCCACCAGAACGGCAAGCTGTCGATTTCCAGCACCGTTCCCTTAGCCAGCAAGCGCGACCTTTCCATCGCCTATACGCCCGGTGTTGCCCAGGTCAGCCGTGCGATTCACGCCGATCCGGATCTGGCCGGCGCCCTGACCTGGGCAGGGCGCCTCGTTGTTGTTGTCAGCGACGGCACCGCCGTCCTGGGCCTCGGCAACATCGGCGCCAGCGCCTCCCTGCCCGTCATGGAAGGCAAGTCGGCCCTCTTCAAGGCCTTCGGCGACCTGAACTCCATCCCGCTGGTGCTCAACACCACTGACGTCGACGAAATCGTCGAGACCCTGGTCCGGCTGCGCCCGAGTTTCGGCGCCGTCAACCTTGAGGACGTCGCCGCACCTCGTTGCTTTGAGCTCGAGGAAAAGCTGATCGAGGCGCTCGACTGCCCCGTAATGCACGATGACCAGCACGGCACCGCCGTCGTCGTCCTGGCCGCACTGACCAATGCCGCCAAGGTCACCGGGCGCAGCCTGGAAAGCCTGCGGGTGGTCATCTCCGGTGCCGGAGCGGCCGGCATCGCCGTTGCCGAGATTTTGCTCGCCGCCGGCGTCACTGACGTCGTGGTCTTGGACTCCCGCGGTGTGATCACCACGGACCGCGCGGACATCGCCGTCGACCCGGCCAGCAGGAAAGCCCGGCTGGCGCAGCGCAGCAACCCGCGCGGGGTAGCGGGCGGTCCGTCCCAGGCCCTCACCGGTGCGGATGTCTTCATCGGTGTGTCCTCGTCCAAGCTGGACGAGGCGGACCTGGCCAGGATGAACGCAGACTCGATCGTCTTCGCGCTGTCCAATCCGGACCCCGAAGTGCTGCCGGAGGTCGCGCGGAATCACGCCGCCGTCGTCGCGACCGGGCGCAGCGACTTCCCGAATCAAATCAATAATGTCCTCGCCTTTCCCGGTATCTTCCGCGGTGCCCTCGACGCCGGCGCCCGCCGGATCACTCCGGCCATGAAGCTGGCGGCGGCCCGGGCAATTGCCGCGCTGGTGGATGGGGACCTGTCCGCGGATTACATAGTGCCCAGTCCGCTGGATCCGCGTGTGGCGCCCGCCGTTGCCGCTGCCGTTGCCGCGGCAGTCGACGCCGGGTAGGTCCCGGTGCCTGGGGGCCCGGACGACGCCCGCGGCGCTTGCTCTACAAGTCGGCGCCGACGCCGTCCGGGCCTCCGGGGCCTCCGGGGCCAGTGCCGCCGGACCGGCGGCCGGTCATAGACTAGGGCCATGAATCCCGAGACCGTGGTGACGGTGCTGTGCGGCGTGGCCATTGTGGTGGGAGTGGCCGGAACCGTTATCCCTGTCCTCCCGGGGAGCGTCCTGATCGCCCTGAGCCTGCTGGCATGGGCAATCTGGGGCGGTGCCGGAACCACCGGCTGGGTCGTGTTCGGTATCGGCCTCGTCTTCGTGCTCGCCGGAATGGCCGCCGGCGCGGTCCTGACCGGCCGCAAACTCAAGCAGCACAGCATCCCGAACCGCTCCGTTGTGGCGGGGCTCATCCTGGGCGTGGCCGGGATGTTCGTTATCCCGGTCGTGGGACTGTTTGTGGGCTTCGCTGCGGGACTGCTGTTGAGTGAACTCCTGCGGACCCGGGCGTTCCGCAAGGCCCTGACATCCAGCTGGGCCGCGCTGAAAGCCACCGGAGTGGGCATGATTGCCGAATTCGGGCTCGCCTGCCTCGCCGCCAGCACCTGGGTGATCGGCCTCTGGGTGGCGGCGCCCGCCGGATGATGCCGGAAGGCTTGGCCCTGGAACTCCATCAGCGCCTAGCATGGAGAGATGAGCTCCGGGCCTCAATTCCAGCCAGAACCCCGGGTCCTTTACCGTGACCCGCGCGACCTGACGCCCTTCCGCAAGGCAGTGGTGCGGACGCCCGTCCGCGATGCCGCCGACGGCGTGAGCGGCCTGGTCGCCGGTGTCCTGACCGGGCGGGTCCGGGGCGCGCTCTTTGCCGAGGGCGGCCCGCCCAGGCTTGGGAAAGTGGCCGGACGGGCGCCGGGCAAAGCCGCCAAGTCAGCGCACGCCGTCATCTTTGGCAGCACCAACCCGGACCGGATGCTTGCGCTGGCGCGCGATTTCCCGGGCTGGGCGGGCCTTTGCTGCGTGATGGCCGGCCTGCTGGCCTATGCCCACGAAGAGCATTTGCGTGCGTCCGCGCTGCTGCAGCGCGGCCTGTCGATCAGGAACGACGACGAGGCCTACAGCTACGCCGCCGAGTACCTGTCCCGGATCGTCACCCGGGTATCGGTGGCCGAGCGGATCGAAGTCCCGGTGCTCTTCGGCGACGAGGCCATACTGCTGGCCCTGTCCCACTCGTTGCGGGAGGCCGGCCAGGGGGAAGCGGCCCTGGCGGCGCTGGCGGGTTTGCCGCCGTCGTTGCCAATGGCGCTGGCGCGTTGCTCGCTAGCAGCCTCAACCGGCCGGGACGCCGAGGTGGCCGACGACACGGAAGGCCTGCTCAACGGCGACGATCTCTCGGCAGCGCTGCTGCTCGTGCGTGCCCGTTCGCTACGCCGGCTCGGGGAGTACCGGGCGGCCCGGGCGGCCCTGCAAGAAGTCCTGCGGCGCCGGAAAACCGATTTCTCGCTACGCGGCGAGGCCCTGACGGAGAGTACCCTGCTCGTGCTCGACGCCGGGCTGCAGACCCTGAACCCGAAGGATTGGCAGCGCCGGGAATCGGTGCCGCAGAAAGCCATGGAGAACGGCCGCAAGGATGCGGAACTGCACGAGTGGTGGGACCGCGAGTACCGCCGGGCGGACGAGCACTGACAACCGCCCGGTCGGCAAAGTCAGGTAGCCGGTACTCTTGCCGGGCGGCCCTCCCGGGGGTAGAACCAAGGCATGAAGGATGCAGCGGTGCGCTGGATGCAGCACTACATCACGGCCTGGCGGTCCAATGATCCGGAAGATATCCGCGCCCTCTTCACGCCGGACGCCACCTATGCGACGAGCCCGAACGAGCCCGAACCCTGGCGTGGCCGGGATCAGATCGTGGAACACTGGCTGGCCGCACGGGACGAACCCGACGACTGGACCTTCGAGTGGACGCTGCTGGGCGTGGACGGCGGCAGGGCCTTCATCCAAGGCGTCACCAGTTACCGCGGCACAGGCCGCCACTATGACAACTTGTGGGTGGTCCAGCTGACGGGCGACGGCAGGGCCTCGTCATTTACCGAGTGGTACATGCAGCGCAGCTAGCCCCGTCGGCGTTCGGCGAGGCTAAGCGTTCCCTGCGGCCGAACGTCAGCGGCCGGCCATGGCCGCAACGTGCGCAGCGGATGAGCCAATGGCAGGAATCAGCTGTTCAGCCAGGAGCGCCGCGCCGAGGAGCAACATGATGACGCCGCTGGCCAGTGTGACCCGGCGGGCGGCCCCCGGCCTGGCCTGGAGCAGCTTCCGCGACAACAAGGCCACGCAGCTGTAGATGGCCGCCGCGAGCAGGACGAAGGTCAGGCCCAACAGCCCGGACTGCACGGGAACCGGGAGGGCTGCGTCGGGGCTGACAAACTGCGGCAGGAGGGCCATAAAGAACAGCAGGCCCTTCGGGTTGATCCCGCTGATGCCCATGCCCTGCAGGAAGATCCGCGCCCGGCTGGCGGACGCCGCCGCAGGAACTCCGCCGGTTCCGGCCCCGAAGCTGGCTCCGCGCCAGCTCCGGACGGTGCTGAAGCCCAGCCACAGCAGGTAGACGGCGCCGGCGGCGGTAAGCCAGCCGAGGACGCCCGGTGCGCCGGCCAGCAGGGCCGCAAGACCGAAGACCAGGAGCGTGGTGTGGACGAGGTAGCCGCCGCACAGGCCGGCAACGGCGGGGGCGACGCTGCGTTGCCGCAGTCCGGCCGCCATGGAATAGGCCCAGTCGACGCCCGGCGTGCAGGCCAGCGCGACGGCAACTACCAGGAAGGCGAGGTACAGCTGGATGTTCACGACGGACTCCGGGGTTTCGGCGCCCAAGCGGGCACAACGGAAACTCTAGGGAAAAATGCCCCGAAAGTGTTCCCTCATTTACCGCAAAATCGCGCGATCCCGGTAAGATTATTGCGTGATTGACCACATAGATCGAAGTATTTTGCGCCACCTGAAAACAGATGGCCGGATGACGGCCACGGCCCTGGCTGCCAAGGTCGGTTTGACCGTTGCGCCGTGCCACCGCAGGCTGCGCGAACTGGAGGCAGCGGGGGTCATCCGGGGCTATCTGGCAGACATAGACCCCGCCGCCGTAGGGCTGGGTTTTGAGGCGATCGTGTTCGTGACCTTGCGCCAAGTGGACCGGTCAACCATGGAAATCTTTGAAAACCGAGTGGCGGACAACCCCCATATCGTCGAGGCCCAGCGGCTGTTCGGCTCCCCGGATTACCTGCTCAAGGTCATTGCCGAGGACCTCCCGGCCTACCAGCGCTTCTACGACACCGAACTGACGTCCCTGCCGGGCGTCGAGCGACTCACTTCGACCCTGGTGATGAAGAACCTGAAGTCCAATGCCGGACCGCCAGTCTGAGGCAGGGGAGTCCGGGCCGCAGAACACCCGCAGCCGCAGAACGCATGCAGCCTCAGGCGTCCAGCAGCCCCGTGGTCCGGTAGGGGATGACCTCGCGCAGGAACATGCTCGTGGATGTCCGCACGATTCCCGGGCATAGCCGGATTTCCTCGGACACGCGGTAGAGATCGTCCGGGCTGCTGGCCACAACCCGGATCAGCAGGTCAGTATCGCCGGCCGGGGCATGGCATTCGAGCACCTCCGGGATGTTCCGGAGGGCTTCGATGGCCTCGTTCAGGTGGCTCTGGTCCAGTTCGGCGCTCACGGAGGCGGCCACGCCCCGGCCCAGGGCGGCCGGCACCACGCGGCTGCTGTTCGGCCGGAGGGCCCCCGACGACGTCATTCGCTCCAGGCGCGACTGCACGGTGCCGCGGGCGAGACCCAGCTTCTGGGCCAGCACCATGATCGGCACCCGGGCGTCCTCATCAAGCGCGGCAAGGATTCTGCGGTCGGTCGCGTCGAGTTGCTGCAATATGACCACTTCCCGCCTTTCGTAGCGAGCCGGATTGGTCAGATTGACCACTGCGGCTGGAGTCTGTTGCACCAACTGTATGAGTTCTGCTCAAATAATGACAACGAAGGAACACAGGCCACCGCCGGATTCCGACAGGCTACAGATCACCCGGTACACCACCCGGACCCTGGACCAGGCTCCCCGCAAGGCAGCCGCCGCAGATCGACACTTGTTCACGCATCGTCTGTCCGCACACACGACAAGAGCCCCTGAGCCACCGACGCCGGATTTTTCCAGGTCATCGGTAGCTGAGGGGCTCTTGTGCTGTCCCGGGCAACGGCCACCCGCGGTGCCCTGGACCTGTTCCGCATAGGCTGGTGCCATGACTTCTGCCGGCCGTTTCGCCCCCAGCCCTTCCGGTGAACTGCACGTGGGCAACCTTCGGACCGCCATGCTGGCGTGGCTTTTCGCGCGGTCCACGGGACGCCGGTTCCTGATGCGGGTCGAGGACCTGGACCGGGCCCGGGCCGGCGCCGAGGCGGCGCAGCTTCGCGACTTGGCGGCGATCGGTGTGGCCTGGGACGGCGGCGTCGTGCGCCAGACGGACCGGGAGCCGCTCTATGCGGAGGCGATCGCACGGCTAGACGCCGAGGGCCTGACCTACGAGTGTTTTTGTACGCGCCGCGAAATCCAGGAAGCCCCGTCCGCGCCGCACGCACCGCAGGGTGCCTACCCCGGCACGTGCCGGTCACTGACCGGCGTCGAACGAGAGGCCAAACGCGCTATCCGGCCGGCCGCAATCAGGCTCCGCTCGGCGGTGGCCGAGACGACGGTGCGCGATCTCCTGCACGGTCGGTTCACCGGCGTCGTGGATGACTTCGTGCTCCGCCGCAATGACGGCGTGACGGCCTATAACCTCGCCGTGGTGGTCGATGACGCGGCGCAGGGCATCGACCAGGTGGTCCGGGGCGATGATCTGCTGCCCTCGACGCCCCGGCAGGCCTATCTCGCGTCGCTGCTGGACCTGCCTGCCCCGGAGTATGCCCACGTGCCGCTGGTCGTGAACGACGACGGCGCCCGGCTGGCCAAGCGGGATGGCGCGGTCACGCTCGCCGACCTGGCTCTGACGGGCGTTTCGGCGGCTGCGGTGCGGGACGCGTTGCTGGCGTCCCTCGGCCTGCCCGCCGGCCCGCTGGAGCACGCGGTGGCCGCCTTCGACCCCGCTGCGCTGCCGCGGGAGCCCTGGGTATGGCCGGGCCTGGCCGGTGGCGGCGCGTAGGCTGGAACCATGTCAGAATCCGCAGTTCCCCAGCACCGTTTTACCGTCGAAACCGCCAAAGTCCTGGCCGAGGTGGCCCATAACCGCCAGAAGGACAAGCTCAAGCGGCCCTACCGCGAGCACGTCCTTGCCGTCGGCGATGCGCTGGCGGATTTCGACGACGACATCCGGATTGCCGGCTACCTGCATGACATCGCCGAAGATACGCCGATGACGCGGCAGGCACTGCTGGAGATGGGGGTCTCGGAGCGGGCCGCGGACATCATCGAACGCGTGACGAAGCGCCTCCACGAGAACCCGGATGACTACCAGGCCGGCATCCGCTACATCGCCGAGGACCACGACGCCGCGCTGGTCAAGATCGCCGATAACGCCCACAATTCGCTGCCCGAACGGGTGAAGGCGCTGGCCGAGAAGTGGCCGGACAAGCCCCCGGTGACGCGCTACAACGAGGCCCGCCCGGTGCTCTACGCCGCGGTCCCGGTGGAGGAGACCCGCAAGATCCTGGCCCGCATCAACCCGTGGCTGCTGGAGGAACTCGACGACCTGCTGGACGAGGCGGACGAGACCGACTACGAGAACCTCTCCTACGAGACCGGAGAATCGGCCGACGGTGTCGAGGGCGCCGGGGAGCCTGCCGCGGGCACCAAGGACTAACAACGCGGGGTCACATCCCGCCCGTCCCGCTGCGGAACATGGGCGAAAAGTGACCCCGCGTTGCTGTTAAGCGGCTATACGCGGCCGAGGGCGTCGATGTCCTCCAGGAACTGCTGCTGGACTTCTTCGCTGACGGTGGTCCGGGTTTCGCCGATCGCGTCGAGGTAGTCCTGGGTCGCGGGGCCTTTGCGGACGGCCTCACGGACGGAGGCGCTGCCGCCGGAGGCTAGGCCGCCGTCGTCGTACACGGCCTTTTCCAGGGCCCGCTGGGAGGCGCTCCGGGCGGCGTATTCGATGTCGGCCGGGGAGAAGCCTGCGGTGCGGTCCACGAGCTGCTCGACGTCGACATCGTCCACCACGGCGGCCGGGATGAAGCGCTGCCACATGGCCTCGCGGGCCTGGCGGTCGGGCAGCCCGATCGGAATGACGTAATCAAACCGGCCGTGGCGCAGAAATGCCGAATCCAGGGCGCGGATGAAGTTGGTGGCGCAGACCAGCAGCCGGCCGGGCTGGTCCCGGAAGGCCGGAATGATCTTCAGGAGCTCGTTGGTCACGCCCTGCAGCGGCGAGGGCGGTTCGCCCGACCGCTGGGAAGCGATTTCCTCCACCTCGTCGATGAAGACGACGGCATGCTCGAGTTCGGCGATTTCCAGGAAGGTTTCACGGAGCGCCCCGGCCAGGCCCTGCGGATCGGCCGCGAGCCGGGAGGGGAACACTTCCACGAAGGGCCATTCCAGCCGGGATGCAATGGCCTTGGCGAAGGTGGTCTTGCCCGTGCCGGGCGGACCGAAGAGGACGACGGCGCGCGGCGGCACCACACCGTATTCGTCCGCAAGGTCAGCTTCGGCCAGGGGCAGCACGAGGCGGCGCTCCAGCAGCTCCTTCTCGTTGCGCATGCCGGCGACGTTTTCCCAAAGGTTCCGCGGCAGGATCCGGCCGCCGAGGAGGCTGAGGGGTTCAAGTTCCTGGCGCTGGACCGGAATCTTCCGCTCGAAATAGCGGAGGTTCTTCTTCACCACAAACCCCCGGGTGAGGAATGCCTCCACCCGCGTCTCGGATTCCGGCATGAGCGCGGAGAGCTTGTTGAGTCCGTGCGGGGCCATCCGGTTTTCGACGGCGGCCAGCAGGGAGGAGCCGATTCCGCGGCCGCGGAACTCAGGCAGGGTGGCGAGGAAAACGATCCAGCCTTGATCGTGGGCGGCACGCCCGACCGCGGCACCGATCACCTGGTCGCCGAGGACGGCGACCACGGCGTGGTCCTTTTCGCAGGACGCGAGAACCTCGGAGAGCGCGTAGACGGGCTCGACGTTGGTGGCCTTGAGCGACTCCCACAGGTGCAGGATGCCGTCCAGATCGGCTGAGTGGAAATCCCTGATCCGCCAGTTGGTCATGAGGTTTTCTCCCGGGTGGTTCGTCATTGAGCCAGATTGAGCAGACTTGAGCCCGTTCGGGCTCGTCTGCTCGAGCATATGCGAGCCGGCCGGACAAGGGGTTGCGGGGACGTTGCGTTACGCAACCGCGCGGGACTCTGAACGGGGATCGCGCCGGTCCGTAGCTGGAAGGCGCGCGTCCTCCGGCTGGCCAGGTCCCGCAGAAGTCCGGGCCGGGGCCTCTGCGGGACGTCGAACTCAGCCGGCGACAGGCACCTTGTCCTGCTTGTCGGCATAAAGATGCGCGTCCAGCAGGCCTGCCGCGACTGCCGGGGCGAGCCCTGGTGCCAGCGGAAGGCGCGGGACGACCAGGCAGTGCCACAGGTGATAAATGTCGGCCTTGCCGGACCACACGGTCGAGGTGACAACGCCGTTCTCGTCGAGCTCCTGCTTCCAGGATCCCAGCTCGTAATCGATGAACCAGTCGCGGGCGTGGTCCCAAATCCGCTCGTACCAGTCTGCATACTTCTGGTCGCCGGTGACCCGGTAGAGAGCTGCCGCACCCCCGATTGCCTCGGCGGGGACCCAGCGAATGCGGGTCGTGACCACGGGCTTGCCTTCCCAGTCGACCGTATAGACGAATCCGGGATGACCGTCCGGCTCCCAGGCGTCGCGGATGGCTGCGTCGAACAAGCCTTGTGAATCTTCAAGCAACCAGGCCGGAGCGTCCATCCCGCGGGCTTCGAGTCCGGCGCGGACGTGGAGGAGCAGCCGGGCCCATTCGACCCAGTGGCCGGGGGTTCCGCCGTATGCCCTGAACTGGCTGGCCCGGTCGTCGGTGTTGTACTCCGGCATCGGGTTCCATTCCGGATCGAAGTGCTCGAAGACCCGGTAGTTGTTATTGCGTGCAAATTTGTGAATAAGCACCTCAGCGATGTGGAGGGCGCGTTCGAGCCAACGGTTCTCTCCGGTCACATCGGCGACGATGAGATACGCCTCGACGGAGTGCATGCTGGCGTTTCCGCCCCGGTAGGCCTCGGTTTCCGTGAAGTCACGATTCCACGAGTCGAAGCACATGCCGGCCTCGTGGTCCCAGAACTTCGTGTCCGCTATCTGCAGCGCCTTATCGAGCAGTTCCCGGGCTCCGGGGCGCCCTGCCGCAACGGCGCTGGCAGCAGCGAGGAGCACGAACGAGTGCTGGTAGCCCGATTTCGTGTCATTCACCGCCCCGTTCTCATTGACCTCGGAGTACCAGCCGCCGAATTCATCATCGTGGAAGACTCCGTTGAGCGCGGCAATGCCATGGTCCACAAGCGACCCGGCACCAGGACGTCCCATCAAGGCGGCGACAGAGAAGCTGTGAACCATCCGCGCGGTGATCCAGAGATGAGTCGGCTTGTCGGTGAATACTGCACCGTTGTTGTCGAGCCAGCCGAATCCGGTCGGCACTTTCGATGCTGCGGCGAAATTGATCAGTCGATCAGTTTCGGCCTCGAGCCATCGCGCGTGAGCGGCACTGTTCAGCCACGTCATGTTGTTTCCTCTCGTCCTGGTGCAGCCACTAGGCAGCGACTGCTCCGATCATAACGCTAAATGAGTGAAATCGACCACAAAATGTTGAAAAGTAGACAGGATTGCCCCGGTCGTTTGTTCGCAGCCCGGCCTGGCGCGCCGGCTGGGCCGCCGGGATGCTGTAGGGCCGTCCATCGACACACTCTCCCCGCACTGGCCAGGTGGGGGTCCGACGGCGGGAGCGGTGGCGGTCGATGCAACGCGTGCGCACAAATTCATGGTGGTTTTTCGACACTTTGTGTTAATTTGATAACATATCCCCGTGGGATAATTCCTGTGGATCGCCGTCCACGGCCGGGAGGAAAGCGGGAACAAAATGTCAACGATGATAAACGGGGAAGTTGTCGATCCACGATCCACTCGCCCCTGCCGGATTCAGGCGCGAGGATGATGACTCATGGGTTCTAGCAGTGCCGTCCGTCTGACACCACGCCAGGCCGCCATCCTGGATCAACTGGAGCGACGTGGCTTCGTCTCTACTACCGAGCTGGCCGAAACGTTTGCAGTCTCCGACATGACAATACGACGAGATACCAGAGGCCTGGCCAGCCGGGGGCTCGTTCGCGTCGTTCATGGGGGCGTGAGTGGAACGGCGATGCCGGGTCAGACTGCCGACTTCGCGGCCAGGGTGAGGGCCGACGCGGACGCCAAACAGAAAGTCGCCGAAGCCTGCCTGTCCCTGATTGACAACCAGGACGCCATAATCCTGGACGCGGGCACCACCACATTTCAAATCGCCCAGGAGCTGCCCTTCTCGTTCGCCGGGACCATAATCACGCATTCCGTCCCCACCATCCAGCGCTGCATGCAGTTGACGGCCGCCCGGACCATTTGCCTTGGCGGCGAGCTCCTGATCGATAGCCAGGCATTCACCGGGCCAATGACGACCACCGCGATAGAGGGGCTGCGCGTACGGACCGCTTTCATTGGCGTGAGTGGAATACACGATGGGGCTTTCTACATCGAACGCGACCTGGAGCGGGCCACCAAGCTCGCCCTCATGGCTGCCGCAGAGCGCGTCGTCGTCGTAGCTACCCACCAGAAAATGCAGCGCTCGGCATTGGCACGGCTGACGCCGTTCCACGACGTCGACATCCTGGTCACGGACGCGTTTCCGCCGCCCGAGATCGCGGAAGCACTGGAATCAGCGTCAGTGCAAGTGATCGTGGCGTCGTAAGCCATCACCAGGTTTTGACGGCATGGAACCCGCGAAGATGACAGCGGAATGGTGACCGGCGACGAGCAGAACCTTTTGGTGCTTGTGCAGGTTCGGGCAGCCGGTGAGCTGCCCGAACCTTGACGCCCGGATCCTGCGGCTAGCTCCCTACAGTTGCCTTGATGCCCGCAAGCTCGATGGGGCGGCCCTCCACGATGGACCGCTCGGCGGCCAGGCCCATCCGCACGGACCGAATACCGTCGGCGACGGTAACTTCCACGGGGCCTTCCCCCAGGATGGCTTTGCGGAATCCGAGGTGTTCGTAATACGTCGAACCGTGGTGCGCGCCGGCGGCCAGGACAGCTTCATCCACAGGTACTTCGTGGCTTTCGGGTCCCAGCGGTGACCGGGGGCTGAATTCGACCACGGCTTCATGCTCGTCGCCCTCGATCCAGTGGCTTGCGGCCACCGGAATGAGGCATTCAATCTTCGCTTCATCTCCGATGATCGAAATCCGCTCCTGAAACTTGGAGCCTTCAGCGAACATGGAAAGATCCAGCATGGCCCTCTTGCCGCTCTGAAAATCGACGATGACAAAGGCGTTGTCGATGATGTCCGGTGTCCGTCCCTGGTATTTCTCGTCCAGATGATTCACATCGCTGCCGCCACTTGCGTAAATACGCGTGGGTTCGTCCTGCAGGATGAGGCGCATCAAGTCGAAGAAGTGGCAGCACTTCTCGACCAGAGTGCCGCCGGTCCGCTCATTGAAACGGTTCCAGTCGCCGACCTTGTCCAGGAACGGGAACCGGTGTTCGGTGATGGAGAGCATCACGGGCTTCCCGAGCCGACCCGTGTGCACTGCCTGAATGAGCTCCTGAACCGGAGGCATATAGCGGTACTCCATGGCGACCCATACCGGGGCGGGGTAGGCCGCGGCGAGGCTTTCCAGTTCGGCCGCATCCTCCTCGGTGGTGCAGACGGGCTTCTCGACCAGCACGGCAAGTTCCTTGCCGCTGCTGAAGATGTCCTTGAGGATCGCCATGTGCGTGTCATTGGGGCTGGCGATGATGAGCGCATCCAGGCTTGCCTGTTCCAGCAGCTCGTTGTGGCTGGTGAAGGTCTCCACGTCGTAACCGATCTGGTCACGTGTCTTGTCCAAGGATGACTGCTGGGGGTCGGACATGGCCACGATCTGGCTCCCCGGGATGAGAGCCAGGTTCCGGACATGCTCCCTCGCCATGTGTCCGGCTCCGATCAGGCCGTATCGGACTGTCCGAACTGATTCTCCGGTGCTCGCTGCTGACATGAGATGCTCCGTTTTCTCTACGTTGAGGTGAGGTACGCCTGAAGTACTTCTAGGAAGGACTATACAGAAACTGTTGTCTTTCCAACATGGTCTGTGTATATTTCATCAGTATTAGTCGATATCTACAACGAGGTGGACTGTGTCCGATACGTCATCAAGCGGGACCCTGCTGTTCGTGGGCTGCGCAACTCTGGACTCGATTGCGCTGGTATCGGAATACCCCTCCGCTGACAGCCGCACGATCGCGGAGGCTTTTGAAACCGCCGGCGGCGGACCTGCGGCAACAGCGGCAGTAGCAGCAGCCAGACTCGGCGCTCGCACTGCCTTTGCCGGCATCGTCGGCGACGACGAAGAGGGAGACCGCGTCATCAGCGGGCTCACGGCGGAAGGCGTTGACACCAGCGCCGTTATCCGCGACAAGAGTGTCCGAACGGGCGCCAGCGTGATTGTCGTCAGCCGCGAGAGTCAGAGCCGGGCGATCGTCACCAGGCCCGTGCCGCCCGTGCGGTTCCCGGCGCACGGGATCTTCCGTGATGCGGTGCAGGCCGCCGCATGGGTCCACGTCGACCACCTTGGATGGGGTGCCGTATCCGCATTCAAAGACCTCAACCTCAGCGTCGATGCCGGTAACCCCATTCCGGGATTCCACCCGGCCGGAGTCGGTCTCTACGTGCCGACAATCGAGCAGTTGTCCGCACGGTACGGGGCGGACCTTGACGAATCGGCACTGTTGCAGCGAGCCATTGACGAAGGCGCCTCACGCGTCGTGGCTACGGCAGGATCGCGGGGTTCCTGGGTACATACGGGGACCGGAAGCGCGGTCCACGTCTCGCCGACCACAGCAAATATTGTCTCCACCCTGGGCGCCGGGGACGTTTACCATGGCGCCCTCCTCGCGGCAGTATCGGCCGGCCTGGACCTGGTCGACGCCGCCGCCGTGGCAGGCCGGGTGGCCACTACGTCCTGCGAGGGCCTTGACGGCCGGTCAATGATCCCCCGGCTGGACCTCACCGTCCCTTCAGCCTTCACCCAAAACGTCTAACCGAAAGAAGCAGACATGTCACCCACCGATCTTTCCCCCCTCCAGCGCCCTTCCGGCGCCTTCGCGATGCTTGCCGTCGACCAGCGTGAAGCCATGCGCAACATGTTCGCCGAACACCAGGATGAGCCCGTCACCGACGCCGACCTGACCAGCTTCAAGCTGAACGCAGCCCGTATCCTCACCCCCTATGCCTCAGCGATCCTGATCGACAAGCAGTTCGCGCTTGATCAGGCCATCGAAGCCGGCGTAGTCGCGGAGGACTGCGGACTGATCGCCTCGGCAGACTACTTCGAGTCAGCCCACGGTGAGCTGGTCGGGGAAGTCAGCATCGACCGCTCGGTCGAGCCCCACAAGTACGCCGCCTTGGGAGTCAAAGCGCTCAAGCTCCTCGTCCTCTACCGTCCGGACGAACCTGCCGAAGGCCGGGTCGCCATGGTCAAGGAATTCGTGGAGCAGTGCCGCGCCGCGGGACTCATCAGCATCATCGAACCGCTCTCCCGCAAGCCGCTCAACGGTGGCGACTTCGACTGGGACAAGGGAGTCATTGAGGCAGCAAAGGAACTGGGCTCGCTCGGCGCTGATCTGTACAAGGCCGAAATTCCCTTCCACGGCCAGGCCTCCGAATCCGAGGTCCGCGCCGCATGTGCCGAAATCACCCGCGCCGTAGACGGCCCCTGGGTGGTCCTCTCCTCGGGTGTCCCCGAAGACATTTTTCCGGATGCCGTGCGCTGGGCCTGCCTTGAAGGCGCCAGCGGTTTCCTCGCCGGCCGCGCCGTGTGGCTCTCATGCATTGGATCCGAGGATGTCATCCAGTCGCTGGAAACGGACGCCGTTCAGCGGTTGAGCCGTCTGTGCGAAGTTGTTGACGAGGTGGTTTCGGCGCAGCGGACCACCGCCTGAGCCAGTAGAGCAGCAAGCGCCGCGTCCTGATGACCGGCCCGGCAGGCCCGGAATTTTTGGGGATCCCCGTCACCGAGTGGTGACATTGCAACAAGAACCAACACCAGCACCAGCAGTACTCAATGAGGAGAATATCGTGAGCCATATTTCACGCAGAAGTGCACTCAGCTTGTTCGGGCTTGCCGGTCTCGGTGCAGCCGCAGCCGCATGCGCAGGGCCCGGCGGCGGCGTCGCCGGCCCGACAGCAGGAGCCTCCGGCCCGGCCACTGGAGCGGTTACCGGTGACGTTTCCTTCGCTCACTGGCGCGGCGAGGACAAAGTCGTTTTCGACGAGCTCATCAAGCGCTTCATGGAGGCGAACCCGGGGACGACCGTCACGCAGGACATCTCCACGTCGAACGACTACAACGCGCAGGGGTTGCAGAAAGTCCGCGGGGCTGCCATCGGCGACACGTTCGCCACCTTCCGGGGCTCGCAGTTCCAGAACTTCAACGAGGCCGGTATCTACACGGACCTGACCTCCACGAAGGCTGCCTCCCAGTACACGGACGAGCTGCTGGCTGCAGGAAAGAACGGGGACAAGGTTGTTGGCCTGCCCTATCAGGTAGTCTTCCCGATGCCCCTGGCAAACCTGGACCTGTTCGACAAGGCCGGGGCCAACCTCACTCCCCAGACCTGGGACGAATTCCTCGGCACTTGCGACGCGCTCAAGTCCTCCGGGGTCATCCCGATCTCCTGGCCCGGCGGTGATGTCGGAAACGGCGGACAGCTTTGGAACTGCATGGTCGTCAACAACGCACCCGTCGTCGATGTGGGTACACAGATCGAACAGGGAAAACTCAAGCTCACTGACGACTGGTTCATCAGGATGCTCGAGCAGTACCGTGAACTGACCCCGTACTTCCAGCCGAACGCCACGGGCACCGCGGTCGAACCCGCGCAGAACTTTTTCGCCCAGCAGCAGGCGGCGATGCTTGCGACCGGTTCCTACCACATCGCAGCAGTCCGTAACCTCGGCGCGGAGTTCCCCATGGACCTCGTCTTTCCGCAGACGACTACCTCCGGGACACCCAAATTTGAAGGCGTCTACAACGCAACCTTCATTCTGGGCGTCAACTCCGCCAGCGACGTCCAGCCGGCCGCGATGGCCTGGGTGGACTTCCTGTCCACGCCGGAGAACGCCTCCTACTATGCCAACGGAACGGCGCAGCACGTCGCAGTGTCGGGTGTGAAGTACACCAATCCTGATCTGGAGCGGATGAGTCCTTGGCTGGAGAAGAAGACCGCCTTGGCGCCCCGGTTCCAGTTCAAGAGCCTTGATGTCCGGAATGCTGTAGAAGCCACTGCGACGGCCGTTATTTCCGGCACTTCCCCGCAGCAGGCGGCTGAAGCAGCGCAGAAGATCGTTGACGAACGGGTATGAGCGTCAATATCGGCGGGCCCGCCTCGGTAGCCAAGGCGGACAAGTCCCCTCCTCAACCCGTGAGCAGCAACGGTAAGCGCCGGTCGCCGACCCGGGTCAATCCGGTCCTTTACCTGTTTCCGCTGCCGGCGGTCGTCATCATCATGTTCTTCCTGGTGCTGCCGACCCTGCAGGCGTTCCAGTACGCACTGACTGACTGGAACGGGTTCTCCGCAACCTTCAACTACGTGGGCCTGGACAACTTCGTACGTGCCTTCACTAATGACTCGCTGTTCGCCAACGCAATGTCGAACAACCTGAAATTCATGCTGGTTGTGGTGATTGCGCAGACCGCCTTCTCACTGATGCTCGCGCTGCTCCTGACGAAGAACTCCCGGAGCAGCGTCGCGTTGAGGGCAATCTTCTTCTTCCCGACGATCCTGTCCTCAGTCTCGGTGGCGTTCATCTGGAAGTTCATCTATGACCCGAACTTCGGGCTGGCGAACTCCGTTTTGGCAGGCGTCGGACTGGAAAGCCTTCAGGGGGCCTTCCTGGGCGACAACGCGCAGGCGCTCTACTGGGTGGCCGTGACTCAAGTCTGGTTCCACGCCGGACAGATGATGGTGGTTTATGTCGCGGGCCTTCAGGCCATCCCGAGGGAACTGTACGAGGCCGCGGAAATGGACGGCGCCAACAAGTGGGAGCGGTTCAAGACGATTACCTGGCCGTTTGTGGCCCCGGCCACCGCGATTGTTGTCGCCTACACAACGATTCAATCGTTCAAGGCCTTTGATTTGATCCTCGGTATCGCGGGCAACCCTCCGAAGCAGTCCCTGGACATCCTCTCAACCCGGATCTACAGCACTTTCGCCAATTCCGACTTCGGCTACGCCGCTGCCCAGTCGATCATCTTCATGGCCATGATCGCGTTCGTCACGTGGCTCCAGCGGCGACTACTACGCCTTACCACGAAGGGGGAATAGCGTTATGCTCGGCTCAATATCACGCCGCGGTATCCTCGCCATCTATACCGTCATCATTCTTGTCCCACTGACCGTGGTCATCTTCGGCAGCTTCAAGACCACTCCGGAGCTCTTCGCAGGACCCTTCAGCCTGCCGCAATCCCTGGCCCCCGGCAACTTTGCTGAAGTGATCAGCGGCCAGAACATGGGCCGGTCGTTCATGAACAGCGCCATCGTCACCCTTGTCTCCGTGCCTTTGACGTTGTTCCTGGCCAGCCTCGCCGGATATGCCGTGGCACGGATCAGAGGATTCTGGTCGGCCGCAATATTCGGATTCCTGGTTCTGGGTATGGCCATCCCCGCACAGGCCAACATGGTGCCCCTCTATGTGCTCTTCGGCCGCCTCGGGCTCCTGGACAACCTCGTCGGCCTCATCCTGGCCAACGTCGTTTCGACCTTGCCGATCGCGGTGTTCATCCTCGGCGGCTTCATGCGGACCCTGCCCCGGGAGCTCTATGAGGCCTCGTCGATTGACGGTACCGGCCCGTGGAAGACCTACAGCTCGATCGTGATGCCGCTGTCCACGCCGTCCCTCGCGGCCGCAGGCATTTTCCTTTTCGTTATTCACTGGAACGAACTGCTGTATCCGCTGCTGTTCGTCCGGTCGCCCGAAAACAGGACCCTGCCGCTGGCGCTCCTTAGCTTCCAGGGGGAGTTCCAGACCAATTACCCGCTGCTGTTCTCCGGCGTCATCCTGGCATCTCTTCCCGTTGTCCTGGCCTACATCTTCCTCCAGCGCTACTTCGTTGCCGGCATCACCTCGGGGGCTACCAAGGGATAACTGCACGCACTCGCCCCACACACTTCAACGAAAGGCCGGTCCCTTGGATCCCTTAAACGATCAGGCACTCAACGATCAGGCAACCACCCTCATTAACGGCGAGTGGCTGCAGCTGAACAACCGCAAACCCGTCACCAACCCCGGCACCGGCCAGGAAGTCGGAAACGTCTGCTGGGGTGACGCCGGCACCGCAGGCGATGCCGCCGACGCCGCGGCCGCAGCCTTCCCGTCGTGGTCCAAAACACCCGCGCGCGTCCGTTCGGACATCCTGCTCCGCGCCGCGGCCCTGCTGCTGGAACGCCGCGACACCATCGCTGCCATCCTCGCCGCCGAAGCCGGCAAGCGGCTGCCCGAAGCCGTGGGGGAACTGAACTTCTCCGCCGAATACATCCGCTGGTTCGCCGAGGAAGTCCGCCGGCCCGAAGGCCAGGTCCTCTCACCCGAAGATCCTGCCCGCCGCCACCTCACCACCCGGTCCGCCGCCGGCGTCGTGGTCTCCCTGACCTCCTGGAACTTCCCCTGCTCGCTGCAGGCCCGCAAGATCGCCCCCGCACTGGCGGCCGGGTGCACCGTGGTGGCCCGTGTCTCCGAACGCGCCCCGCTGGCCGCAACCGAACTGTTCCGGTGCTTCACCGACGCCGGGATCCCGCCGGGAGTCCTGAACCTGGTTCATGGCCCGTCCCGCGAGATCACCAACACCTTGCTCGAACACCGCGCCGTCCGCGTGGTGACCTTCACCGGGTCCACGCCGGTGGGCCGGAAGATCATGGCGAAGGCCGCGGAACGCGTGATTCGGCCGCTGCTGGAGCTCGGCGGCGACGCGCCGTTCATCGTCTTCGACGACGCCGACCTGGAGGCCGCCGTCGAGGCCGCCGTCGTGGCCAAAACCCGCAACACCGGCCAGTCCTGCGTCGGTGCCAACCGCTTCCTGGTCCAGGACGGCGTGTTCGAGGAATTCACGTCCCGGCTGACCGTCCGGCTGGACAAGATGGTCGTGGCCGACGGCTCCGCCAGCGCCGACGCCGCCGACCTGGGGCCGATGATCGACCGCCAGGCCGTGGAAGGCGTGCAGGCGATGGTGGACGAGGCCCTGGCGCTCGGCGCCGTGGAACTCACCACCCCGCGCGAGGTCCCGCAAAGCGGCAGCTTCCTGCGCCCGATGCTGCTGACGGATGTCCCGGACGGGGCCCGGCTCGCCACCGAAGAAGTGTTCGGCCCGGCTGCGGCCGTCTTCCGGTTCTCGACCGAGGAGGAAGCGGTCGACCGCGCCAACGCCACCGAGATGGGCCTGGCCGCCTACGTCTTCTCCACCGACGCGGCACGCTGCTGGCGCGTGGCCGAGGCCCTCGAAGCGGGCATCGTCGGCGTCAACGACGCAGTGCCGTCCGTGGCGTTCGCGCCCATGGGCGGGGTGAAGCAGTCCGGGCTGGGCCGCGAAGGGTCCACCCTGGGCCTCGAGGAGTTCACCGAACCCAAATACATCGCCTGGCGTCCGTAGGCCGGTCCGGGAGGGGGGCGGGGAGACGCTGACATGACACCGGAACAGCTTTGGGGACTCGCCGCCCTCGGCGGTGCCACGTTCCTGGGCACGGCGACGCAACGGCTCACCGGCGTCGGCTTCGCCCTCGTCGCGGCGCCCTTGCTGGTCCTGATTCTGGGGCCGTTCAACGGCGTGCTGATCGTGAACGTGCTCGGCTCCCTCACCGCACTCCTGGTCCTGGTCCAGGTCCTGAAGCTGGTCGAGTACAAACGGGTCTTCCGGCTGATGCTGCCGGCCGTCGTGGCGATCATCCCCGGCGCCTGGGTAGCCTCCGTGGCGCACCCGGATGTGCTCTCGATCGTCATCGGCGTGTTGATCGCGGTGGCACTGACCGTCAGCCTGACCGCCAAGAAGGCGGCGTGGCTGCAAGGGACCTGGGGGACGGTCCTGGCCGGCTCCGTCTCGGGCTTCATGAACGTCACGTCCGGCGCGGGCGGCCCGGCGATCACCGCCTACGCCGTCGCGTCGCGCTGGCCGCAGCTCGGGTTTGCCGCGAGTGCCCAGCTGTACTTCTTCGGTGTCGGCACGGCATCGCTGCTGGCCAAGCACACCGTCCCGGACCTGTCGCCCGCGCAGTGGGCGGCGTGCGGGATCGGGCTGGCCGCGGGCATCGGCGCCGGCGGGCTCTTCGCCGGGAAAGTCTCCCCACGGGTCGGCCGGATAGCGGTGATCATCCTGGCCTTCGCCGGGGCCGCTGCGATCCTGGTCAAAGGCACGCTGCAGTTACTCTCCAGCTAAAACCCATCCTTGGCTGCAAGGAAGGAACCACACAACAAACCGGGCCGGCAGGCTTCGGAAAGGAAGCACCATGAGCGCTACCCAGACCATCACCAAGTCCATCGTCATCAACAACGTTGAGCGCCACGACACCGTCACCGTCAGCCTGGACATCAACGTCGGGTGCGACTGCGCGGCCAACTCCGTGCGCATCGGCTCGTACACCGACGTCGCCCCGGCAAACCGCTGACGGCACCTCCTGGCGGGTGACTGCCTGTAGACGGCTGCCTGTAGGTTGGGAACAAACGCGGCCGTTTACATGGGTCGATGGAACAGGGAGCGAGCCCATGACGACAAACCACACCGACGACGCACCGCTCACGCCGCGTCAGCGCACCATTCTCGCCGAGCTCGAACGCCGCGGCTTCATTTCGACGATGGATCTGGCCGAGACGTTCTCCGTGTCCGATATGACGGTCCGGCGCGACACCCGCGAATTGTCCCAGCGCGGACTGGTGCGGGTGGTCCACGGCGGGGTGAGCGCGTTGGGTCCGGGTGGCCAGAACGCCGATTTTGCGGCCAGGGCGCGCGACGACGCCGACGCCAAGAAGCGGATCGCCCGCGCATGCCTGTCCCTCATCAAGCCGCTGGACGCCGTGATTCTTGACGCGGGCACCACCGCCTTCCAAATCGCCAACGAACTTCCCGCATCATTCGGCGGAACAATCATCACGCACTCGGCCCCGGCCCTGCAGCGCTGCCTCCAGCTGCACTCGGCCCGGACCATCTGCCTGGGCGGGGAACTGCTGCGGGACAGCCAGGCCTTCACCGGGCCCATAACCATCAGCGCCGTCGAAGGTCTGCGGGCCACGACGGCGTTTATCGGCGTGGGCGGGATCCATGACGAAGCCTTCTACATCGAACGGGATCTGGAACGTTCCACCAAAATCGCCCTGATGAATGCCGCGGAAACAGTGGTCGTCGTGGCCACCCAGCAGAAAATGCGCCGGTCAGCCCTGGCGCGGCTGGCCGCGTTCGACGCCGTCGACATCCTGGTGACGGATGCCGCCCCGCCCCGCGAGATCGAAACCGCGCTGCGGTCGGCCGGTGTGCGGCTGATCGTGGCGGCGGGTTAGCCTCCCGTCGAGCCGCCTAGGGCTTAGACTCGCGGAGAAAGTCGGTGGCCTGCAGCAGTCCGACGGGGCGGCCGCCGCCCAGGACCGCCTGGTCGGCGATGCCCGCCAGGGGTACGGTGTCGACGTCGAGCGCCGCCAGTGCATGGACGGTGACGGGCATGCGGGCCCGGTCTCCGCCGTCGGAAATCTTCACCGCGAGTGCGCGGCCGTCCGGAAGCCCCACGAGCTGGACCCCTTCAAACCCGTCCTTGGCCAGGAGCCCGGGCGCCAGCCGCATGAGTTCGGTGACGTCGCGGCCGTGGCCGGCCACCATCTCGGGATGCCGGCGCATGGCGTGCGCGACGGCGCCTTCCGGGCTCTCCGGCGACGGGCCCGGCGCCACCGGCCGGCCGACCGGCCCGGCGGCGGCGAGGCGCCCGAAGGCGCGTGCCATGCCGTGCAGGGTCAGGGCGAACAGCGGGGTGCCGCAGCCGTCGGTGCTGGTGCCGGACGGGTCCTCGCCGGTCAGTTCCCGGATGGTGCTCGCCACGAGGTGCTGGAGCGGATGCTCCGGCTCCAGGTAGCCGCGCACCGGCCAGCCATTGATGACGCAGGTGGCGGCCATGGCGGCGTGTTTGCCCGAGCAGTTCTGCGCCAGCTGGGTGGGTTGTCCTCCGGCCTGGAGCCATTCCCCGCGCTCGGCGGCGCCGTAGGGCAGGTCGGTGCTGTTTTCGAGATCGGCCGGGGTGAGCCCGTGCAATGCCAGGATCCGGGCGGCCCCGTCGCGGTGCATGGCAGCACCGGAGTGGCTGGCCGCGGTGAGCGCCAGGAGGTCGGCCGGCAGGTCCAATCCGGCCCGGACCATGGCCACGGCCTGCAGCGGCTTGAGCGAGGACCGGGGATAGAACGGAGCGAGCGGGTCGCCGGCGGAAAAGAGGACCTGCGCCCCGTCGGATTCGCTGGCGGTGGCGATCAGCGAGCCGTAGTGGACGCTTTCGGCCAGGCCATCGCGGGTCTGAACGGCGAGCGGGACGTGCGCGGGCAGGCCGTTGAACCGGGCTGCGGGGGAGTTGCTGGCGGAGACGGGGAAGGGCATGGAGTCCTTGGGGTTGTGGCTGCGGGGAACAACATGGCACGGAGAACGCCATGGCGTCAATTCATGCCTCAGATCCCCAGTGCGAGCAGGCTCTTCCGCAGCGTGTCCGCCGAGTGGTGCAGCGCGGCGATTTCGACCTCGTCCATGGGCGTGTCCAGGACCGCGCTGACGCCGCCATGACCGACGATGCTGGGCAGTGAAAGGGCCACGCCGGAGATGCCGTACTGGCCATCGAGCACCGTGGATACCGGCAGCACGGAGTTCTCCGCCCGCAGCAGGGCCTCTACAATCCGGGTCCCGGCGAGGCCGATCGCGTAGTTCGTCGCGCCCTTGCCGGCAATGACCTTGTAGGCGGCCTGGATCACCTCGCGGGCGGCACTGGCAAGGTATTCGGGCGTGAACACCTCCTTCCCGTCGACCTTCCAGCGCCGGATCGGGACCGGGCCGATCGTGGCGCCGGACCAGATCGGGAATTCCGTGTCGCCGTGCTCCCCCACCATGCTCGCGTGCACACTGGTCAGCGCAACCCCGGCACGGCCCGCCAGCAGCCAGCGCAGCCGAGAGGTGTCCAGGACCGTGCCCGAAGAGAAAACGCGGCGCGTCGGCAGCCCGGAAATCTTCTGCGCCGCGACGGTCAGGACATCGCACGGATTGGTGACCAGGACATACACCGCGTCCGGGGCATGGTGCAGCAGTTCCGGCATGAGGGTCTCAAGGATACGGACGTTGGTGCCGGCGAGGTCCAGCCGGGGCTGGCCCGGCGCCTGCTTGGCCCCGGCGGTGATGACCACGACGTCGGAGCCCGCCACCGCGGTGATGTCCCCGCCGCCCGTGACGGTCGCCGCGGCGGCGGCGAACTGTGTCCCGTGGGCCAGGTCCAGCACCTCGGCGTCGGCCTTCGTGGCATTGATGTCGTAAAGCGCGACGTGGCTTGCCGAGCCGCGGATCAGGGCCGCGTAGGCGAGGGACGTGCCGACGCTCCCGGCCCCGACAATGGCCAGCTTGGTGCCCGACTCCGTTGACATGACGCTCCTGGGTGCAACGGCCGGTGGCCTATGGCTGGCGGCCGGCCGATTCGTCGCGGGGCGGGATGGAGGTCCCGGCCGTGTCGCCGCCGTCGATCACGAATTCCGCGCCCGTAACGAAGGATGATTCGTCCCCGGCCAGGTACACGGCGAGATCGGCCACCTCCCGGGGCTGGCCGATCCGGTGGACCGGCATCTGCCCGAAGTCGAACGCCATGCCGGCCGTCATGGGAGTTTCGATGACGCCGGGGTGGATCGAATTGACCCGGATGCCCATCTCGCCAAGGTCCAGGGCGGCCGACTTTGTCAGGCCGCGGACGCCGAACTTCGACGCCGTATACCCGGCAATCTGGGCGTAGCCGCGGAGGCCGGCGATCGAGGAGACGTTGATGATGGACGCGGCACCGGACCGGGACAGAGCCGGCACGGCGGCTTTGATGCCGTTGAAGACCCCGGTGAGGTTGACGTCGATGATCCGCGCCCACTCGTCGTTGGGGTATTCATCGACCCGGCCGAAGGTTACGATCCCGGCGTTGTTGACCAGGATGCTAAGACCGCCGAAAGCGTCCACCGCCTCCTGCACCGCCGCGTCCCAGTCCGCCGGCTTCGTCACGTCCAGGTGCACATAGCGGGCGGCGTCGCCGAAGCCGGCGGCGAGTTCCCCGCCGTCCTCATCGAGGACGTCGCCGACAATGACCCGGGCCCCCTCCTCGGTCATGCGCATTGCCATGGCGGCCCCGATGCCCCGGGCCCCGCCGCTGATAAGTGCAACTTTCCCGTCCAACCGTCCCATGGCCTTGCCCTTTCCGGATCGCCGTCCCGGCTTTGATCAGGGGTGCAGTGCAACGTACCGCCGGGGGTTCACTTCCAGCATTCCCCCCGGGCGCCGCCGTGTGCAGGGCCGATGGACTCTAAACCATCATCTTCAGAAAGCGGCACGAACGTGCCGCAGTAGTCCTGTCCGGACGGCCGGTCGCACGGGTAGACTCCAAGCAGTCGGAGAAACGGCGCGTTCGTGCCGGTTCCCCCGTGACCGTGGGAGGAACGAATGGCTGATGCATTCCCGGACCGGCTCGCCGCGGAAGTGTCCGCCCGGCGCCGGGCCCTCCGCCTCACCCAAAGCGACGTGGCCGGGCTCGCCGGTGTATCCGAGCGCTTCATCCGGTCCGTAGAGCGGGGGAAGGCGAGCGTCCAGCTCGACTCCGTACTGGCGCTCCTGGGCACGCTCGGACTGGATCTGCAGCTGACCCCCCGCTCCAGCGCCGCGGCGCAGGGAAACAGCCCCGCGCAGCCGCCGCCGGAGCCGGACCCCCGGACTTCCCGGGAGGGCCGGCAATGACCCACCGCATCGCGGATGTCTACAAGGCCGGCGTGTTGGCGGCCCGGCTGGAGCGCTCCGGCGGCGGCACCAAGTTCAGCTACCTGCCCGCCTACCTTGCGGCAGGCGGGCCCGCCGTAGCCAGTTCCCTGCCGCTGTCCGGAGAGCCGGTGTTCTCCGGGGCCGGGGCGGCGCCGCCGTATTTCACCGGGCTGCTGCCGGAGGGGCGGCGGCTCAATGCGCTGCGCCGGTCGGTGAAGACCAGCGTGGACGATGAACTGTCGCTGCTCATCGCGGCCGGCGCCAACCCGGTGGGAGACGTGCAGATTGTGGGCCGCGGCGAACTGCTGGACCCTGACGAGCATGCGGTCGAGCTTGATCCGAAGTCACCCGCGGATTTCGACGCGCTGCTGGGGGATTCGGGGCTGATCGACCCGGTGGCTCTGGCGGGAGTGCAGGACAAGCTGTCCGCCGGGATGATTTCGGTGCCGGTGGCGCGGGCAGACCGGCGCTACATCCTCAAACTCAACGCGCCCGATTTCCCGCACGTCGTGGAGAACGAGTTCGTGATGTTCAGGCACGCGGCCCGGCTGCGCATCCCGCTGAGCCGGGTGCACCTGATCCGCGATGTCGCGGCCCGGCCGGGGCTGCTCGTGGAGCGTTTCGACCGCATTCCCGCTGCAAAGCATGAGCCGGGCGGCGCGCCGGGTGCGGTGCGGCGGCTCGCCGTCGAGGACGGGGCGCAGGTGCTGGGGCTGTACCCGGCGGACAAGTACAACATCGGGTACGGGCAGGTCTGCCGGGCCCTTGCGGCCCATTGCGCGGCGCCCTTGCCGGCGCTTCGGAACCTGGCGATCCAGGCCGTCTTCGCCTGGCTGAGCGGCAACGGGGATCTGCATGCCAAGAACGTATCAATGGTGCAGCAGCCCTCGGGGGAGTGGTTCGTTGCTCCCGTGTATGACATCCCCTCCACCGTGGTCTACGGGGACAAGACACTTGCCCTCACCCTAGGTGGCAAACGGACCGGCATCTCGCGGAAGCACTTCCTGGGCTGGGCGGCCGGGCTGGGACTGAGCCAGCGCGCCGCGGTGCAGGTTCTGGAGCTCGGGCTGAAGGCCACCGGGCCGCTGGTAGCGGAACTTGAGGCGGGCACGGCCTTCCAAGGCACTGCGCCGGGAGCCGACGACGTAGGAGCAGCGCCTTTTTCGGCGATGGTCACCCGTGACTGGATCAAGGAGCTCAAGCACCGGCGCCGGCTGCTGGAGGCTTGAGGCGCGCGGCAGCGTCCGGGACTGCGGGGCTAGAGGTGCTGGATGCCGGCCCGCTGCATGGCGTCCTTGTAGACCTCGACGTTCTTGTTCAGGAGCTCTTCCTGTTTGGCTGCCGAGACGGCAAAGGCGCGCCCGCCGAGGGCCGTGGCCTTGTAGATCTTCACGCCACGGTTCTTCAGCGACGAGTGGTAGGTCTTCTCAAACAAGGTCAGGAACGCATTGGCGTCGGCGCCGTGGGCGATCACGGCGGACACGCGCTTGTTGATCTTCAGGAACTGACGGAAGGGGCGCAGCCCGTCCGTCTTCTCCTGGACGTTCAGTGCCGCGGGGAGGTCCGGATCGCGGATCCACGGGTAGGCGTTCCACGGCATGACGTAGCGCGGGTCAAGCTCCGCGGCCTCGTAGATGGAAGTTGCGCGGCGGCCTTGCTCGTCGTCGTTGAAGTGCGATACGAAACCGGATTCAGCGCCCTTGCCGGGGCTGATGTGGAGGCTGATGATCCTGCACTCATCCTCGTCGTGGACGGGATCGATGTAGGGGACGACGGACCCCGGCTTCTTTTCCATGAGTTCGTCGCAAAGCTGCGTCACGGCCACGATGTTCGGTTCCTGCAGCAGGGCCTTTTTTTCGTCCCAGTCAATCGTCACGATTTCTCCCTCAGCACTTGGCGTCCAGAATCAGGCGTCTTGTTCCACTGTACGCGGTTGACCGCGGCCGTGTTCTTCCCGGGCCGCCGGTGTGCCACCGGCAATGCCGTGAACCGGGACGGTGTCCCTAGCCTCCGGCACGGGGTAGGACGTAAAATGAGAACGTCTGCAGGTAACCATCTGATGTAGCCGGGTCGTTCGAGACAGCTAATGTCCGAGCCAGCTCCAAAGCGAGATCGCGAAGGTACCTGCAGACACTTGTGCGCTCATGACTAGGCCCCGGCCTCCACCCTGAACTCCGTATGACCGGAGCGGATGCCGTTGACCTGTAGTTCCAGGGCATGCCGGCCGGGATGATGGACCCGGGTGGTCATCTGCCGGAAGGCGTGGCGCTTGGAAAACGTGCGCGATTCCCCGGGCCCGAGGGTCGCTGACGCCAGCTTGAAGACCTTCTCCGACCGGGTGCCGTTCGCCTTCAGATAATGCACCACGTAGTCCACGGCCACACGCGCCGGAACGGGGCCGGGGTTGGCGATTTTGACGTCGAAGACGAGCTCGCCGGGCAACTCCACGGCGGAGCTGACGAGCCGGGGCCCGGTGACTGTCAACGGCACCGGGGCAAATCCCAGCAGGGCCAGCGCCCCGGGATGGGCTTTCTTAACCAGCGTGCGCAGGCCGTGCCGCACCACTCGCGCCGTGTTCAAGTCCGGCGCCGCCAGCCAGCCGGCCGCCGCCTGAAGCACCGCGTCGGGTGCATGCCGGGCCAGGTCGTTCAGATGGTTCGCGACCGAGCGCCGGACGTACTCCTGCGGGTCCCGGTACAGCGCGTCGAGGATGGGAAGGGTTGCCGCCGGGCGGTCCAGGAGCACCGGGACCCGGACAGCCCAGGGCAGGTACGGGCGGGTCCCCTCGCTGGCCAGCCGGCGGACATGCTCATCGGGATGGTCCGTCCAGGTCCGGATGACGGCGAGGGCCCGGTCCGGGTCCGCGGCCAGGAGCCTGCGGATGGCAAATTCGCCGGTCATCTGCGGTGTCAGTTCGGCCAGCAGGCGCAGGCAATCCTCAAAGTCGCCCGGTTCCGTCGAAGCCAGGGCCAGCGTCACGGCCGTTTCCGTCACCGGCCACAGCGCCCAACCGGTGAAGTCGCCGTCCGGGAGGGCCCGGCGGAACGTCAGTGCCGCCGCCGCGTAGTCTGCGTGGGCAGCCGCCAGATCGGCGAGCAGCGCAGCGCTCACATGGTCGGTGCGCCTCCGAAGGGTGAGTCCGCCCAGTGTTTCGCCGGAGGCAGCCACCTGAGGCCACGGTATGGCCGGTGCAGCGCCCGCCAACACCCGGGCCAGCGAGCCGACGGCGGCCGGGTTAATCAGTTCATTCATGGCGCCCACGGCTTCAGGCTACCGGGCGATTACCTAAAGGGTTGTCCCGAAGGGCCCGGTGCTTGGCCGTCCGGGGCTCCTGTCCGCTCCGGACGCGCCCTGACAGGTCACGACATCAAGCAGCGCGCTCCAGAACGACACCGCTCCGGGCGGCATCCGTGCTGCGATGATTCCCTGGGCAATCAGGGAATCAGCCCACTGCAGGACCAGGCTCGCGTGGAAGACGAACTCCTCCAGCGCCGTCGCCTGCGGCAGCGCAAGGCGTGCCGCTCCGGGTCCCTCCGGCAACTGCCGGATTGCGGCCAGCAGCGATTCCATCGTCCGGCGGGCAGTTTCCGGACCGCGGGTTTGTTCGGGAAGAAGACCCCGTGACTTGGCCGCCGCTATGTCGGCGCGGAACGCATCCATGTACGCCGCCCACTGCCGCGCCTCATCGGGATTCACGTCCATCGACCCATGGACATCGCGACGCCGGGCCTCGTCATAGATCACGAACCTGCCGCGGCCGGCGTGCTTGGCCGCGTACATCGCCGTATCCGCCCGGGACACCAGCTCCTCCGGAAGATCCGACCCGGTTCCATAGGCCAGGCCCAGGCTGGCACTGATGCTCAGCTCCGAGGCATTCACCCGGAAGGGCGCCACCAGCGCATCGAGGATCCGGCGGGCCACATCGGCCGCAGCGACGTGGTCCGCGCAAGGCAGCAGCAGGGTAAATTCGTCGCCACCCGTGCGCGCAGCGGTATCACCGGGCCGCAGGCAGCCGCGCAGCCGGCGGGCGCTTTCAACCAGCAGCGCGTCTCCGGCTGCATGGCCAAATGAATCGTTGACAGGCTTGAAACCGTCGAGGTCCACGGAAATGACGAGGATGGATTCCCCGGTGGCGCGGGCTGCCTCGGCGGCTTCGCACATCCGGTCCGCGAGCAGGGTCCGGTTGGCCAGCCCGGTCAGGGGGTCGTGCAGCGCCTGGCTTTCGAGGCGTCCCAGCCGAACCCGTTCGGCCACCCGGGAGCGGGCCAGGGCGGTCAACGGGATCAGGCTCGTGACGCACATCAGGGCAAATAACGGTCCAAGGACCCGGGGATCGGTATGGGCCGCCTCCGGGACCGCGCCGGGGCCGGAGTGCCCCGGCAGCAGGATACCGAGGATGCCGGGGCCGACGACGACGAGCAGGGCCGCCACTGCCAGCGGGGCCCAGTCCTCATAGAGGGCAATGATGGGAACAAGAATGAACAATAAGAACTGCGACTCAACGGCGCCGGAGAGATGTATGGCGATGACCGTGGCGACAATGAGGGCAGCCGATCCCACGGTTGCCCGCACCCGCCGGCCCGCAGGGGCGAGCCAGCCTATAGCCGCCAGGCCCATCGGTACGCCGCCGCAGAGGAGGGCGGAAACGAACGGGGCACCCGCGAGGCCGGTGCCGGCCGTGAGGGCGAGAGCCGCGGCGAAGGCCATGGCCCCGATGCCCCGATGCCGCAGCGTCCAGTCGTTGTCCCCCAAATGGCTTCCGCCCGGGACCACACGGCGGGCCGCGCGGAACCACTGTGCCATCTCGGTCATGTTCCCCCACGTTGCGGACCGTACCCGGACCGGTTCCCCCAAAATTTATGGTTGGCCCACTCTAACTCCAGCCGCCTGATAGGCGCTGCGCGACCCGCGGACACTGCGTCAACCCAACCGGAAGATAGTATTCGGCACTGCCCGTGCCCGGATCGGAAGCGGAAGGCAACGCGGGGTCGAGGGCCGGAGTCCGCCGGACCCCGGGGACGTCCGTAGACTGAGGTACCGCCCCCGACCCACGTCCGAGGAACCCATGCCGATCACCAAGCAGACCCTCAAGGCTGAGGGCTTCGCGGGCTTCCGGGCCATCGCCGCGCTGGACATCAACCGGATTCCGCAGAAGCCCGGTATTTTCGCGGTGCTCCGGCCCGGGGAATTCCAGCCGCACTTTCTGGCCCGAAGCACGGCGGGCGTCTTCAAGAAGAAGGACCCCTCGCTGCCGGCTACGGCCCTCGCCGCCGAGTGGGTGGAGGGTGCGGACGTCTTGTACGTCGGCAAGGCCGGTCCGGGAAGCAAAGGCAACCGCGGTCTCCGCCGCCAGATCCAGGAGTTCGTCGACTTCGGCAGGGGCAGGCCGCCTGGTCACTGGGACGGCCGGCTCATCTGGCAGCTCGCCGCGGCAGATTCCCTGATCATTGCCTGGCGGGAACTCCCGCCGGAGCAGCTGAACGCAGCCGAAGCCCGCTACCACGCCGACTTCCGCGCCGAGCACGATGCGCTGCCATTCGCCAACCTGGTGCAGGCGCGGATCAAAGGACCCTAGGGACCGCGCCCGTCCGCCGAGGATGATCGGGCGGAAACTCCCCGGTTACTCCGGCCCCCGCAGCCGTTCCATCTCGCGCCGGTCCTTCTTGGTGGGACGTCCGGCGCCGCGGTCCCGCTGCGGCAGGCCGAGCGCCGGCGCCGCCGGGCGCGGCGGCGTGTGGTCCGTAAAGCAGTGCGATGCGGCCTCCGCGCCGACGCGTTTGACGATCAGCCTGCGGACCTCGAGGATTCTTTCATAGCCCGGCTGCCGGACCCGGATGGTGTCGCCGGGCACCACTGTCTGGGACGCTTTCGCCGGCTTCTCGTTGAGCCGCACGTGGCCCGCGCGGCAGGCCGCGGTGGCGGCCGAGCGCGTCTTGTAGGCCCGGATTGCCCAGAGCCAGGCGTCGATGCGGGCAGTGGCCGGAGAGGAAGGGATGCTTGTCATGGCTGCGACCGAGTATAGCCGCCCGGCGTCCCGACGCCGCCGTGGGTGAACCGCCCCGCGACCAGCGTCGCGGAGACCGGCATCGCGGCGAAAACGGCCTCCGGCACCGTCAGCGGATCGGCCTGGAGTACCGCGATGTCGGCCGGGTCCCCGACCCGGATCCGGCCCCGGCCGCGGGTTGAGGCCGTGAGTGCCTCCTGCCGGGTCAGGGCCTGTTCCGGGTGCCAGGGCGGACGTCCGTCCTGGCGTGCCCGGGTGGTGGCCGCCGACATGGCGGTCCAGGGGTCCAGTGCGGCCACCGGCGCGTCGGACCCCAGCGCCAGGGTAGCCCCGGCAGTCAGCAGGGACCTCAGCGGGAAGGCCCTGTCCGTGCGGCCGGCCCAGTTGGAATCCGCGGCGTCGCGGTCATCGAGCGCATGCGCCGGCTGGACGCTGGCCGTCAGGCCCAGCGCGGCGAAGCGGGAAAAATCCTCCTCCCGGACAAACTGGACATGCTCAATACGTCCGCCCAGGCGCACGGCGGCGAACGCGTTAAGCGCCACCTCGTTGGCGCCGTCGCCGATTGCGTGCACGGCCGGAACGAAACCCGTATCCCGGGCCCTGCCCAGGAGCGCGGTCAGCTCGGCCTCGCTGACGGTGAGCAGGCCATGGCCGCCATGCGGGTACGGGTCCACGCAGTAGGCGGTCCGGGTGTTCAGCGAACCGTCAATCAGCACTTTCAGCGGGCCGACCGTCAGCAGCCCGTGGGTGCCGGCGACGCGCTGGCCGGTCCGCAGTCCTTCGGCCGCCGCACGGTCAAGATCCTGCGGGTAGACCGCCGCCTCCACCCGCACCGCATCAAACCCGGCGGCGATCCGGCGCAGCCACACGTCCCGGTTCCAGGTCATCTCAAAGTCCACAACACCGACGACGCCGCGCGCGGCGGCCGCCCGGCCGGCCTTCCGTGCCCACACGTCGACGACGTCGTCCGGCAGCCGGCCAAGCTCGCGGGTCAGCTCAAAAGCCGGTTCTTCACGGAGCAGGCCCGATTCGGCCACGCTCACCCCGTACTTGTCCGCGGCCGCACCGTTGAGCCAGACGCAGTGCAGATCATGGCTGATCAGGGCCGTCGGCCGTCCGCCGGCGGCGTCGTCGAGCAGGGCGCGGCTGGGGGCGTCGGGCCAGACGGCATCGCGGAACCCCACGCCCACCAAGGTCAGCCCGCCCGCGGCGGCGTCCGTTCCTGCAACTGCAGAACGGACGACGTCCGCGGCCGCGCGGGCGGACGCGGCGGTAGAGAGATCGATCCGGTTCGCGGCGAGGGCCCATTGGGTGAAGTGGACATGCTCATCCCAGAGCCCGGGGATGGCATAGCAGCCGTCGAAGTCCACTACCCGCCTACCGGCTGGACGTGCTTCGGCGGGCGTTATGGCCGATACCTCCCCGGCGCTGATGTGGACATCGCAGAGTTCGTCGTCCCCCGGCTGCCGGACGGAAGCCAGGATGAGATCGGGCAGGGCCGCAGGACCTTGGGTTTGACGCATACGCATCAGGCTATGGCCCCTGATCGCCCCGGTAAAACGCGGTTCCGCGCCAGATACGGGACTTTCGTCCCTTACCGGGACGGGGCAGACCGGGAAAGGTGGATCTGAAGCGGTTCCCGGAAGATATTGGGGGAGGAACCGACGGCACGAAATGCACGATAGGTCTCATTCAGTTTCGAGAAGGAAACGGCGCAATGCCGCTTCCGTCTGCAGCGTGAAACGGCAGGAGACCAAGCATTATGGGCAGGTACAGTGCACGATTCGGATTAGCCGGGACTCCGGCGAAGACCCGGGAGCTCTGAGCGTTCCGTGCACCACCATCCTGGGGATCCGCGGTTGGGAGTCACTATCCGGATCGACGCCGAGAAAGAGTCGACGCGTATAGAGGTGCACGGCGTGGTCACCGCGGCCAACGTCCGTGCCCTCTACGTGGTGGCCCGGCGGGTGGCGCATAAGTTACCCGGCCATGAAATCGTGATCGATCTGGCCCACTGCCGCGTCTCGGCACCGGCAATCGACGAACTCCGCGAACGTGAGCGCCGCTCGTCGGTCTCGTCCGGGATCGACGCTTCGGAGACGCCGTGCCGGCTGCGCCTCGTGGACCCGCTGGTGGTCCTCAAATCCGGAGCTTACGTCTGAGGACTGCCATGAAACCAGGCCGGATGGCCATGCTGGTGCTGGGCACGCTCAGCGCCATGATCGGGATCGGGCTGCTGGCCGGTGCGGGATTCAGCGGGTGGGCCAACTACCAGCAGCGCGACGGCAGGTTCTACACTTCACCGGTGGAATATCTGTCCCATAACTCCTATGCCGTGATTTCGCCGGGCCTGGACCTCACCTCCGAACTAGGCACTTCCGGACAAGGCGCCCCCGCGGCACCGGCGGATATTCCGGTCAGTATCCTGCTGCGCGGGCAGGCCGCCGATCCCGCAGGGTCGGTCTTCCTCGGAATTGCGCCCCGGTCCGATGTCGCGGCCTACCTGGCCGGCGTCGCCCATGCCGAGATCGCCGAAGTGAGGTTCGAGCCGTTTTACGTGCAGTACCGCGAGTTCGCCGGGACCAGGGCTCCGGCACGGCCCGCGGACCAGGACTTCTGGGTGGTGTCCGCCGCGGGACCGGGCCAGCAGGAACTCACGTGGGACGTGAAATCCGGGGACTGGTCCGTGGTCATCATGGATGCCAGTGCCGGCCGCCCCATAGCAGTCGAGTTGCAGGCCGGGGCGCGGTCCGATCTGCTCGGGCCGATCTTCCTGGGGCTCCTCATCGGCGGCCTGATCCTGCTGGCGGCGGGTGTCCCGCTCATCATCGCAGGGGCCGCGGGGCTGGGCCGCGGTGCAGCGCCGGCGTCCCCGCGGCCCGGCGGCATACAGCCCTACAGTGCGCCTTCCGCCGCCGCCATTAGCGACACCACCTCTTCCGGCGCCGCCTCGTACGGTCCGACGCCGGTCCCCGGCGGCCGCCCCTACCCCGCGCGGCTCAGCGGTTTCCTGGACCCGGACCTCTCCCGCTGGCTGTGGCTGGTCAAATGGCTGCTGGCCATCCCGCACTACATCGTGCTGTTCTTCCTGTGGTTTGGATTCATCGTGACCACCATCGCCGCCTGGTTCGCGATCCTGTTCACGGGCCGCTATCCGCGTTCGCTGTTCAACTACAACGTCGGGGTCCTCCGCTGGCAATGGCGGGTGGCCTTCTACGCCTACGGGGTGCTCGGCACGGACCGCTATCCGCCGTTCACCCTGGCGCGCACGGACTACCCCGCCGACTTCGACGTCGACTACCCGCAGCGGCTCTCACGCGGCCTGGTGCTGGTGAAATCCTGGCTGCTGGCCATCCCGCACCTGCTGGTCGTTGCAGTCCTGACCGGCACCGTCCGGGCCTGGACGGTCCGTGACGGCAACTGGGTGCAGGAGGGGGCCGGAGTGACCCTTCTGGGGCTGCTGGTCTTCATCGCGGGCATCATCCTGCTCGTGACCGGCCAGTATCGGCAGGGGCTCTTTGACCTGGTGCTCGGCCTGAACCGGTGGATCTACCGCGTGTTTGCCTATGTGGCCCTGCTGCGGGACGAGTATCCGCCATTCCACCTGGACCAGGGACCGGCCGATCCGGGTGACCCCCCGCCGACGGTTGATGCCGCTCCACCGCCCGGACCGGTCGAAGCCACCCCGCCACGGGGCTAATGGCTGCCGCCTCTTGCCAGTGGCCGATGGCGGGCACATAGTGGAGGAAATTTACCACCCTGGCAGGAGGCGGACGGCGTGCTGAATAACGGGAGGCCGGAAAGCGGGCTACTGCACGGCAAGACGGCGCTGATCTACGGTGGCGGCGGCGCGATCGGCGGGGCCGTGGCGCGGGCCTTCGCGGCCGAGGGGGCAACGGTTCACCTCGCCGGCCGGACCCAGGCGAGCCTGGAGAAAGTGGCGCGGGACATCGAGGAGGCCGGCGGCCGGGCCGAGATCGCCGTCGTCGATGCCCTCAACGAGGAAGACGTTGATGCGTTCGTGGGTCGGGTGGCAAAAAAGAGCCGAAAGATCGATATCTCCTTCAACGTCATCTCCTTCGGTGATGTCCAGCAACCCCTGATGGAAATCGACGTGGACGATTTCACCCAGCCAATTCACCTGGCGGCCCGGGCGCACTTCCTGACCACCCGCGCGGCAGCCACCCACATGATCAAACAGCGCGCCGGCGTCGTGCTGATGTTCGGCGGATCCGGCCCGCAGACGCTTCCCGGCCTCGGCGGATTCAAGGTCGCGCTCGACGCGATGGAGGGACTGCGCCGGCAATGGGCGCTCGAGCTGGGCAAATACGGCGTTAGGGTGGTCACGCTCGTCTCCGGGGGCATCATCGAGACCATCCCCTGGCAGACGGAGGGACGCGATGAGGTGGTCCGCGAGATCGCATCGGCCGCGCACCTGAACCGCACCGCCACCCTGGCGGACGTCGGCGACGTCGCCTCGTTCATTGTTTCGGACAGGGCCGCTGTCATCACCGATGCCACCGTAAACATCTCCAGCGGGGCAATCGTGGACTACTGAAGCCGCGAACTGGCGCGGACCGGCGCGGACCGGTGCGGCCTATTCGACCGTGACCTGGATGCGTTGCGCCACGTTATTGCCCATACCCTGATAGTTCCAGACGGGAGACAGCGGCTGCACGGCTCCGGTGGCGTCCGTGGCCCGGCAGGACAGTTCGTGCTCACCAGGATCAGCCACCCACGGCATGGACCAGGCGCACCAGGCGAACGGTGCCGCCGGGTGCTCCAGATGTGCGGGTGCCCATTTTCCGTCGATCCCGACCTCCACGTGCGCAACGGCGCCCTGCCCGGACCAGGCCCGGCCGCTCAGCATCACGGGCCCGGCCGCCATCACCCGGCGCCGGGTGAAGAAGTCCGGGATTCCCGGCGGTAGCATCAGCGAGCGGACCTTGATCCGGGTGACGGGGGTGCCAGGGTCGTCCGCGTCAGGCTGGTAGCGGTAGGCGACCGCCTGCTGGAACCCGTCGAACGGCTTCGTCACCACCTTGATGGCGGACAGCCATTTGACGCTGGCCATGCCGTACCAGCCGGGCACCACCAGCCGGAGCGGATAGCCGTGCTGCGGTGGCAGGTCCGCGCCGTTCATCCGGTAGGCAAGCACGACGTCGGGCCGCCACGCCTCGGCCACCGGCAGGCTGCGGGCATACTGCTGGCGGACACCGCCCTGCAGGCCCTCATCCGCGCCGGTGAAGATGACTTCGACGGCGTTCTCGTTCACACCGGCCTGCTCCAGCAGGTAGGCCAGCGGGACACCGGTCCAGATGGCCGTGCCGACAGCCTCCAGCACCCACGGCTGGCTGACGGGCCGCGGGCGCAGCAGGGACCGGCCGTTACCGGCGCACTCAAGGGTCACCGGGATGCTGATGCTGGGAGCCCGGCGGAGCGCGCGCAGGTTCAGCTCCAGGGAACGCTGAACCGCGCCGCCGATCCGCAGGTGCCAATGGTCCGCATCGATAAACGGGATATCGAAGTGGTTCAGCAGATAGTGCAGTCCGGGCGGGGTGATGTCCTGCCGCAGGCCCTCCAGCGGCATCGAGTGGTTCCGTGCGGCGAGCTGGAGTTCCTCGCCCGTCAGCGGGCCGTTGCTTGGCTCGCCGGCGTGGGCGGTGTGTTGCTGGGTCCGACGGCGCAGGACCCCGGGGGTGGGTTTGGACAATTGTTTCGGCATGGCGCTGGAGTTTCCGTGTTGATCTCACTGCTTCGGGCCGGACCGCGGGGGGCCGCGTGAACCTCTCCTACCGGTCTACGCCCAGTGCGCAGCGCCGTCAATGCCGGGGACGGCTGCCCGCCCGGCCATCGCTGGTCCGGCCCGAAGGTACCCCTAGCCTTTCTGCAGGACTCCCGCGGCTTCACGAAGCACGCCGGCGGCGACTTCCAGGCCCTCGATCCGGCCGAGCGAAACATCCTCGTGTTCGATGTGCAGGGCCATGTCCGGGTCGACCGCGCGCAGGGCATCAATGAAGGCCCGCCAGAAGGCCACGTCATGGCCCCGGCCGAGCGCCACGAAATCCCACGCAGAGTCTTCCGGCCACTCGTTGACCCATTCGTCGCCGCCCAGGTTCACCCGGTTCTCCTCCGGTGAGAGCCGCCGGAACCGCTCGTCCAGGACACCGTAGAGCGTCGCGTGTGCGGGGTTGATCCGTACGTCCTTCGCGGCGGCATGGAAGACCAGCGGCCCGAGGTACTTGACGGCGGCGATGGGGTCGATGCCCTGCCAGAACAGGTGCGAGGGGTCCATCTCGGCGCCGACGTTGCGTGCTCCGGTCCTCTCCACGAGCCGCTTGAGGGTCGGCGGGTTGAAGACCAGGTTCTGCGGGTGCATCTCGACGGCGACCTTGACCCCGTGGTCGCCCGCGAGCTGGTCAATTTCCCGCCAGAACGGCACAGCGACCTGATTCCACTGGTAATCCAGGACGTCCAGGGAACCGGAGTTCCAGGCGTTGACGATCCAGTTCGGAACCGTTGCGCCCGGTTCCCCGCCCGGCAGCCCGGACATCGTCACGACCCGGGTCTGGCCGAGTGCACCGGCGGCCCGGATCGCGCGCTTGAGATCTTCGGCGTGTCTGTCACCGATGGCACGGTTCGGGTGGAGAGGATTTCCGTTGGCGTTCAGCCCCGCCAGCGTGATTCCTTTGTCCGCGAAGATCCCGAGGTAGTCATCGCAGGCTGCCCGGCTGGTGAGGATGTCATCGATCGGCAGATGTACGGGCGGCAGGAATCCGCCGGCGTTGATTTCGGCAGCGTCGAGGCCCAGGGCGGCGATGGCGTCCAGGGCCTCGGGCAGGGAACGGTCGTGCAGGATCGCGGTGTAGACGCCGAATTTCATCGCGTGGTCTTCTGGATGTGCTGTTTCATGGTCTCGAGCTGGTAGCGGGAGACGTCGGGGGCGTTGTCGTTTTCGGCGAAGACGGAGGAGACCATCACGGTGTCGGGCCGGTCGAGGAAGCCGATTTCGTGCAGGCCGGCGAAGAATTCGTCCCAGTTGACGTCGCCGTCGCCGATTTTGAGGTGCTGGTGGACCCGGACCGGGTTCCCGGGCGGGTTGGTGATGTAGCGCAGCCCGTGGGAGGCGTGGTGGTCCATGGTGTCCGCGACGTGGACCAGGCGCAGTCTGTCCCCGGCGGCGCGCATGATCTCCAGGGCCGGGTCTTTCATGTGGAAGCTGTGCGCGGCAACGTAGACCAGGCCAACGTTTTTGGAGTTCAGGCCGCGGATCATCCGGATCGCGGCGAGGCCTTCCTCGACGAAGTCATCCGGATGCGGGTCGATGAGCAGGTCCAGGCCTTCGCGTTCGATAATCGGGAGCAGTTCTTCCATGGAGCGGTAGAAGGCCCGCTCGGATTCCTCGGCCTTCTCGGGCCGGCCGCTGAATTCGGTGTTGATCGTGCCCACGCCCAGGTCCACGGTGATCTGGATGACGCGTTTCCAGTACCGGACGGCGGCTTCGCGGGCGTCCTCGTCGGGTCCGGACCAGCGCAGCACCGGCAGGACCGAGGCGATTCCGACGCCGGCGTCGGTGCAGGACTTCTTCAGTGCCGCGACGAGTTCGTCGTCGGCCTTGGGGTGGTTGTAGAACGGGATGAAGTCCGGGTGCGGGGTCAGCTGCAGGTACTCGTAGCCGAGGTCCGCGACGACGCGCGGGAACTCCAGCAGGGTGTGGCTGTGGTGGAACGGGGTCGGGTCTAGCGCAATTTTCACGGGGCACTCCATCGTGGGTCTGACATGGTTGCAGGGTAGGGCAGAAGCGGAGGGAAGGACATGCCCCCCGCTGTTAGTTGTAGAGGGCGGGTTTGGGGTTGAGGTTCACGGGGACTTTCCGGCCGTTTTTCTGCGCTTCGACGCCGGCTTCGCAGCACGCGGCGGTCGCGTACCCGTCCCAGGCGGTGGGCCCGCCAATCTCGTTCCGGCGGGCGGCGTCGGCCCAGGCCTGGACCTCGACGTCGTACGCGGCGGCGAAGCGTTCTTCGAACCCGGGCGTGACGGTCCCGCCCCAACGGCCGTTGGCCCGGGTGTAGGGTCCGTGGTCGCCGCCGATGTTCACGATCCCGTCCTCGAACGCGGCCTGCGTGGCGACCTCGTAGCCGAATTTGGCGTTGACGAAGATCTCCACGTCGGCCAGGACCCCGGACTCGGTCTCGAGCAGCACGTGCTGCGGGTCGTGCTGGCCGGCCGGGGCGTTCCGGGTGGCCTTCCCGAGCCTCACCTGCACGGAGGTGATTTCCTCACCGGTGAAGAAGCGGATGGCGTCGAATTCGTGGACCACGGAGTCGTTGATCAGCATCTCGTTGGTGAACCCGGGCGGGGTGGTGGGGTTGCGGTGCTGGTGGTGGAGCATCAGCAGTTCCCCGAGTTCGTTCGAGCGGATCATCGCGCCCAGGGCGGCGTATTCGGCGTCGAAGCGGCGCATGAACCCGACCTGGATCCTTGGCCGGCCCAGCTTCTGCTCGGCCTCGACGATCTTCCATGCCGAGGCCGCGTCCGGGGTCAGCGGCTTCTCGCACAGGATCGGGAAGTCCTTCGCGAGGGCCGCCAGCAGGATCTCCTCGTGCAGGAACCCCGGGGTCGCGATCAGGACCGCGTTCACGTCCCCGTTGTTCAGGGCCTCCGCGGCGTCGGCCAGGGCCACCGCGCCCGGGATCCCCTCGATCGCGGCCTGCGCCCGGGCCAGGTCGACGTCAACGACGGCGGCGATCTCCGCCCCGTGGATCCGGGTGTGGATCCGCTGGATATGGTCCACACCCATCCGGCCCGCACCGATCACGGCAACACGCAAAATATCAGTCATTGTTCTTTCCTTACCTGGTGTCTCATTGAAGTTGTGGTTCACTCCCGGACGGGCACGAACCAAAGATTGCCCGCCTCGCCAATGCCATCAATCGCGCCGCCCACGGCCGCATTGGACGTGCCATCCTCCATAGGCGCTCTGGGCTGTGCACGGGCGGGGAAGGCTTTTGCGCGCTACGGGCGTTGACTATCCCGGCTTGTGATCACTTTTTGGGCACTGCCAGTTCACCGGTGACGTACTGCGCCCGGCCGAATCCGAAGGACTAGTCTTCCGCCGTGTTTTCGACGTAGCCGATGAAGACGTTCTCGCCGGCGACGCCGAGTTCACCGAGTTTCGCTGCCACGGCTGAGTTGCTGCAGATCCTCGGAACTGCGACCGGCGTTGACATCAATGCGCACGAGGGGCATTTACTTCTCCGTTCAATGTGTCCGGACATGAATTCGTCCGTAGATGGAATCTGGGTAGGGTCGTGGCGCCGGATTCGGGGAACTTCGGAACGACGGCGCAACTCAGAAGGTCGCGGCCTTCTCACCTGATGGTGCGGGGGGCGTGACGACGGGTATCGCCCCGGTGCGGAAGTGTACTTCCAGTTCTTCCAGGGAGTGTCCCTTTGTCTCGGGCACGAACTTGGACACGAAGACCAGGGACGCGATGTTGACCAGGGCGAAGACCGTGAAGGTTCCGGTCGAGCCCAGCGCCACGACGAGGATCGGGAACAGGAAGGAAATTCCGGCGTTGACAGTCCAGAGCGCAAAGACGGCGATGCCCATCGCGAATCCCCGGATGGCCATCGGGAAGATCTCTGACAGGAGCAGCCAGACGCAGGTGCCGATGAAGCACTGGACGAAGGCGACGAACAGCATCATGGCCGCGAGGATGGTGTAGCTGACGAAGTCCGACGGGGGGAGCAGGAAGACAACAGCGAGGATGGCCTGGGATGCGACCACGCCGGCGAACCCGATGACGAGCATGCGGCGGCGCCCGATGAAGCCAAGCAGGTAGATGCCAAGAATGGTCATCACCACCGAGGTCACGCCCACCGCGACCGTGGCCACAAGCGAGGCGCTGATGCCGAGCCCGCTGCGTTCCAGGATCGTGGGAGCGTAGTAGTTCACCGTATTGATTCCCGTTGCCTGCTGGACTACTGCGAGGCCGATCCCAATCCACAGGAGCTTGCGCATCCACGGATTGTTCTTCAAATCGCGCCAGGCGGACCGCTCATTTTTTGCAGTGGTGGCAGCTTCGACGATTTCCCGGTATTCGAAGTCGGCTTCCTCCGGGGTGCGGCTGAGGTCCAGGATACGGCGGCTGTCGGAGAAACGCTCCCGGATCGCGAACCAGCGCGGTGACTCCGGCAGGATGAGCATGCCGATGAGCAGGGCGACGGCCGGGACCGAAGCGATACCCAGCATGAGGCGCCAGACTTCCGGGTCCTGCACGAGGGAGTCCAGGAGCGCGTTGATGGCGAAAGCGAGCATCTGGCCGGTCACGATCATAAGTTCATTGATGGTGACCATACGGCCGCGCAGGTGTGCCGGGGCCATTTCGGCCAGGTACAGGGGGCAGGTGACAGCCGCGGCGCCAACGCCGAGACCAAGGATCACGCGGGCGAGCACCATAAAGCCCACGGTCGGGGCTACGGCACAGGCCAAAGCGCCCACCAGGAAAAGCGCCGCGCAGACCAGAAGCGTGCCGCGGCGTCCGAGCGTATCGGCCAGCCGGCCCCCGCTGAGTGCGCCGAGGGCGGCCCCGGGAAACAGGAGTGCGCTGACCACCATGGCTTCTTCGACGGGGCTCATGCTCAGTGAGTCCTGCATGTAAAGCAGCGCGCCGGAGATGACTCCGGTGTCATAGCCGAACAGAAGACCGCCCAGAGTGGAGATAGCGGTGAGACGCGTGAGATATCCGCGATGTTTGGAGCCCGATGCGGGCGTGCGTGCTTGCAACGACATTGTTGGCTTCCTCGGATTGATTGGGCCGGACGTCTGGACCGTCGGCGGGTGATCCCGCGAGTGCGCTGGATCACGTTCTTCACCAAATTTAGAGCGCTCTAATGACATAGTCAACACTTTGTCCTGACAAATACTTGGACTTTTTGGCTCGCGCCAAGGGAGTGGACCTTTCGGGCCGATGCCTAACGACGCCCGACGGGACGCAGCCGCCTCACAGCTGGCGTCGTGGCGGTGCAGTGGTTCTCCGCACCACCAAACGGGGATCGACGTGGAGACTTATCGACGGGGACTGCGTGTCGCCGTCCAAACGCTGAAGGATAGTCGCTGCCGCCAGGCGCCCAAGTTCTTGAGCGTGGTGATCGACAGTGGTCAGACTCACCAGATGGGACCCGGCCAGCTCGGTATTGTCATACCCGACGACGGAAACATCGCCGGGTACCGAGACGCCCCTGCTGGACAGTTCGTCAAGAACACCCAGGGCGACCAGATCATTGGCCGTAAAAATTGCGGTCGGCTGATCCGCACCCGAATCCAGGTACCGGCTGATGGCTTGACGGCCGCCACGCTCGGTCATATCGGCCGTAATCATCACCGGGGCCAGACCCCGGTTCTCCATCGCCTGAACGTATCCGAGCCGACGCCCTGGATACGGCAGATCCGGCGGTTTCGCTATATGAAGAATTTTCTTGTGACCCAGATCCTGCAGGTGCTCCACGGCTAGCTGCGCCCCCCGGAGATCACTCGCTGAGGCCGAATCAATGCCGGGAGTATCAACGTCTCTGGCTATGACAACCGCCGGGGTCCCCGCGAGCATCCGGGCCAGGTCTTCAGGGATTCCCGTGTAACCAGCCAGCAGGATCCCGTCCACCCGCAAGTCCAGCAGGCTCCGGATCGCCGCAGTTTCGCGGGCAGGATCGGTGGAACCGACTGCGAACATCAGCTGATTGCCGCTTCCCTCCGCGCCCGCGGCGATTCCATCATAAATGTCGGCAAAAAAGGGATTGTGAAGGTCCAGCAGCATGACACCGAGCGTCTTCGTTCGGCGGCTCGCCAGGCGGCTGGCCAGCCGGTTGGGGTTATAGCCCAGCTCAAGGGCCGCCCTCCGGACGGCCGAGCGCCTAAGCGGGGACACGTTGGGGGAATCGCGCATCACAAGGGACACCAATGCCCTCGAGACCTGCGCATGGCGAGCCACATCCTCCATGGTCACTGGCCGGGGCCCTACAGGCTTCTCGCTCACGATTCCACTATCGCACGCAGCCAGGACACACACCTCGAACGCCATAGCCTCCGGCACCATCGGGGCCTTTGCCCTCGCCGAACTGCCCTAGCGCCCTGGGGCCTGGGCCTTGTCCTTCGTCAGCGGTTTGATCGTCACTTGCGGCCGGCCGGAACTCTGCGGCGTCCGGCCTGGAACGCACGGGCGTGAGCCCGTGTCCAGCACGGACGCCACGTCCGGCTGAGGGCGCTTGTCGAAAGCCCGCGGGGCGGCAGCCTTGCCGTTCCGGTCGGTGGCAGACGCCACGAGCGGCGATACTTCCTCGAGGTCCCGGACCGGCACCGCCGGGCTCGGGAGGTCACGGACGGAAACCTTGACTGCAGGGGCGGTGCCCTCGGCGGCCTTTGCGGCGGCACGGGCCTTGGCCAGGGCCACGGCGGCGGTCCAGTCCGGCGTAAGTGCGGGGTGCTTCTTGGCCGGGCGGGCCGCCGCGGCGGGCCGGGCAGGCCGAGGCGGTTCCTCCTCTTCCCAGGAGGGGCTGAACCCGAAGAGCTCGGCGACGCCCATCAAGGCCATCGCCACAAGCCGGCCGAGGCCGGCGAACACCAGCGTGGCGACAAAGACAACAAAGAGACCGAGGAACATGACGAAGGCAACAGCCACGGTCCCGAAAAAAGTCAGGTGCAGAGCGACTAGCGTCGGATCTCCCACTTCACTTCTCCTCTCCAGTCTGCAACAGGGTCTCCGGCCGCACTCGCACCGGGCAGGAGCCCCCTCTAACCATACGGACTTTTCGGCGCGTACACGGGCGGGTCCGGAGGCTGCGGGCAAGTTGTATCAAAGCCGTTATCCCCCGGCCGGTCCGCGGCGCCGGGCGGCTATAGTCGGAAACAGCCGTGCCGCCGCCGCCCGCCCGGCCCGACGGAAGGAAGTCTGTGACGCACCCCACCACGCCAGCCGCCCACGGGCCCGGCCACGGACCGGATCGGCCGGCTTTTGAGGGCAATTGCCCGTGCCTCTCCGGCGAGCAATACACCGCGTGCTGCGGCCGGTTCCATCGTGGCGCCGCGGATGCCCCGACGGCCGAGCAGCTGATGCGGTCCCGGTATAGTGCGTTCGTGCTGCTGGACGCCGGCTATTTGCTGCGGACCTGGCACCCCGGCACACGCCCGGCCGGCCTGGACCTGGACCCGGCGGTGCAGTGGCGCCGCCTGGACATCCTGTCCACGACCCGGGGCGGACCGCTGGACGGCGACGGAGTGGTCGAATTCGCAGCACATTTCCGGCACGACGGCGAACGCGGAGTCCAGCACGAAACGAGCCGGTTCGTGCGCGAGGACCGCCGCTGGTACTACGTGGACGGAGCCAGCCCGGAGTAGGCCCGCGCAAGGTGCCGCACGGGTGCAGGTCAGCGGTACTTGCGGTGCAGGTTTTCCTTGACCGATGCCCGCGGGGCGGCGTCGGCGATCCACGGCCCGGTCCCTTCGGACTGGTCCAGCACGCCGGCCTCGAGCCACTCGTAGTCACCGGCCAGGACGCTCCGCGCCAGGAGGCGGTCCCCGTCATCGGTGTTGCGCCACAGCTGGTCGAAATACTCATCGACGCGAATCCGGGCCTGTTCGCAGTACGCCTCGGCAAGCTCGTAAGCGGAGGCGCCGCGCTCCGGGTCAGTCCGCAGCAGCATCTCTGCCCGCGAGCAGCACGCGGCCATGGCAAACAGCTCCGCCCCGATGTCCACGATCCGGCCCAGAAACGCCTGTTTGTGCTCCAGCTGCGCCTGCCAGCGCCCCATGCCGTAGAAGGTCTGCCGGGCCAGCCGCCGGGAGGATCGCTCAACGAACCGCAGCTGCTTCCCGAGCCGGCCGAAGTCGCCGTAGGCCCGGGGGTCCAAGCCGGCGCCGGCGACCAGCCTGGGCAGCCATTTCGCGTAGAAGCCGGAGGCGCCGACGGCGGCCCGCGCCTTGTCCTGCAGGCTCGCCTCCGCTGACGCGAGGTCACCGGCCGCGGCCAGGTGCGCGTCCACCGCCTCGCGCGCGATCAGCAGCTTCATGATCTCGGATGACCCTTCGAAAATCCGGTTGATCCGAAGGTCACGGAGCTGCTGTTCGGCGGGAACCGCGCGTTCGCCGCGGGCCTGCAGCGAGTCTGCCGTTTCATAGCCGCGTCCGCCGCGGATCTGCACCAGTTCGTCGGCAATCCGGCAGCTAATTTCCGTGGCCCATAACTTGGCCAGGGCCGCCTCGATCCGGATGTCTTTCTGGCCGGCGTCGGCCATTTCAGCGGTGAGTTCAAAGACCGCGTCCAGGGCGAAGGTGCTGGCTGCAATGAACGCGATCTTCTTGCCGACGGCTTCGTGCCGGCCGACCGGGCGCCCCCACTGGGTCCGGGCGTTGGACCATTCGCGGGCGATCTTCAGGCTCCACCGTCCGGAGGCGACGCACAGCGCCGGGAGCGCGAGCCGGCCGGTGTTGAGGGTGGTGAGCGCGATCTTCAACCCCTGCCCCTCGCGGCCCAGCCGGTTGGCGGCCGGGACCCTGACCCGGTGGAACCGGGTGAGCCCGTTTTCGATGCCGCGCAGGCCCATAAACGCATTGCGGTTTTCGACGGTGATCCCGGGGGAGTCCATTTCCACGACGAAGGCGCTGATGCCGCCCTTGTGTGCTGTCCCGGCCGCATCGATGTGCGGCGGAACAAGGGCCATCACCACAACGAGTTCAGCAATCACGCCGTTGGTCGTCCAGAGCTTCACCCCGTCCAGGACATACGCCTCCCCGTCGTTGGTCGGCACCGCGGTGCTGCCCATCCGGGCGGGGTCGCTGCCGACGTCGGGCTCGGTCAGCAAAAACGCCGTGATCGCACCGGCGGCACAGCGCGGCAGGTACTCCTTCTTCTGGGCGGCAGTGCCGAAGACCTTGACGGGCTCGGGGACGCCGATGGACTGGTGCGCGGACAACAGCGCGCCCAGGCTTGGGTGGACGGAGCCGAGCAGGCCCAGGGCCCGGCCGTAGTACACGAGGGACAAGCCCAAGCCTCCGTACTCCCGGGGGATCTTCATGCCGAAGACGCCCAGGTCCGCCAGGCTCTTGAGGTAACCGTCCGGAATCCGGGCGTCGCGTTCAATGGCACGCCCGGACATGCTGCGGCACAGGACGGTAAGCCGGGCCATAAACGCTTCGCCACGTTCGACGTCGTCAGCCGGGGCCTCCGGCCACGGATGGATCAGCGCGAGGTCAAAGCTGCCGAGATACAGCCCTTTGGCGAAGCTGGGCCGCACCCAGCTGGTGTCCCGGGCTGCCTCGGCGACTGCCCGCGCGTCGGCGGCGCTCGCATTGTGGCCGATGTGCTCCGTGGCAGCGGGGCCGGCGGTGGCGGGGTCTTCAATGGCGGAGCTCATCGGGCATCTCCTCAGGCCGGGGCGCCCGGCACGGGCCGTGGATCCGCCGGGGGTGGGGGACCCTTCAGCTGTCCCGCAATACTACCCGCGGGTAGGTTCCGGTACTAGGGGCCTGCTGCCCTGAAAAGTCACCGCCAAGGTCTCCGGCCAAGTCGACGTTGGCGGCGTGGCGGACCAGGCGGTCCCAGCCGCTATTGATGCCATGGACCAGCGCCGGCAGCATCTCCGCCACGAGGAGCCATGCGAGCCGCCCGGCGCCCGCCACCAGCAGCGCTGCGAAGGACGCCGCCGCCATCAGGACCGCGATCACCACACCAAACACGAGGGTCCCCAGGAACACCAGGGTCCCTGTTTCCACTGCGCTCAGGTCGAACTGCATACTTCCCCCTGCACCATTGCTCCGGATCAGTAGCCCGAGCGTAGAGGGCAGGGGGCAGGCACAACCAGCATCCGCGGTCCCGCAGCGGTTCTTGTTGCGGGATCGGGACCCTACCCGCCCGTAGGTAACGGGGCGGTCGCGGAAACCTCACCGCGGGGTCATCCCACGCCGCGAAATGCCTCCGGCGCGGGCCGGATCCGACTCCGCGTCGGGCCTGGTCGCGGGAACTACACCTAGTCGTCGTCGTATTCGGGGGCGCTCTGATGCAGGACCTGGAAGTCCGGTCCCAGCATGACCTCGATTTCGGAGCCGTTGTCCAGCCGTACTTCGACTTCGTAGGCGGCCCCGCCTTCGTTCTCCCGTTCGACCTCGCTCACGCGCCCCTGACCGACCTGCGACAGTGCGACGCTTGCGGCCCGTTCCTGGTCGGCGGCGCTCAGCGGCGGCGCCCCGATGTCGTCATCGTCCCACCCGTGGCTTGCCGGCAGGGCCACGATGGGGTTGCTGTCCAGGCCCGGGGCATTCCTCGACAGCTGCGTCGCCGCCACTGCCGCAACCGCTGCGCCGCCGAGCAACACCGCGGCCGCCGCCGCGCCCGCCAATAATGCTGTTTTCCTTCCCATGGCACACTCCTCTCCAGTGATGTACACAGTGTGCTCCCGAACCCGTTGCCAAACAACGACAAATGCAAACCGGGCCCTGCGTTAACCTTGTAGATGGCGGTTTTCTTCGTAGCCGCTGCCCACCCACACCCCCAGCCCGCCGAAGGAGACTGCATGTCCCGTTCCGCCGTGTCCCCGGCCGACGCTATCAGCGCCCGGCTCCGGGAGCTGGAGCTCCTCACGAAGGGCCCCGCCTGGGCCCTGACCCGGTCGGCCCCGTGGGTGATTGCCGTGCTGCAGGCTTCCTTCACTCGCACGCGCGCCCAGTTGCCGCTGGAAGAATTCCACGCCGACGTCGACGCCTTCCTCGAACAGCTCCGCCGGGAAGACCCGTCCCTGGGCGGTTCGGCCAACGGCAAGACCTTCGGCGATGAGTGGACGCGCAGGAATTTCCTCACCCGGCGCAACCAGTCGGGGCAGATTGTCTATGAGGTTACCGAACCCGCAGCCCGGGTCCTTGCCTTCCTGGACAGTCTCTCCAGTGAACGGTCCACGCTGAATGGTTCCCGCCTCGGCACGCTGCTTGGTGATGTTGAAAAACTTGCCAATGAAACGAACCCGGACCAGAGCGCGCGGCTCGAATCCCTCGAAGAGGAGATCGGCGAACGGCGTCAGCTGATCGCGGACATCAGCTCAGGGGACTTCGACGGCCTGCTCGACGACGATGAGGCCGTGGAGGCCGCCGGCAACATCCTGGATCTGGCAGCCAGCCTGCCCGCGGACTATAAGAAGATGCGTGACCGGATCGAGGAACTCGTCGGGGAGCTCCGGAACCAGATCATCGAGGAATCCCTCAGCAAGGGCGCCACCATGGCCCAGGTGCTGGAGGCGGACAAGCGGCTCCGGCAAAGTCCCGAGGGACGCACGTTCCGGTCCTTCACGGCATTCCTGGAGGACCCGCAGCAGCAACTCAGGTTCCGGTCCGCGATCGGGGAAGTGCTCAGCCGGCAGTTCGCGGACGACCTCCGCAGCGATGAACGCGAAACCCTCAAGAACCTCGTCGCCGAGCTCCGTGCCCAGCACAGCCAGATTCAGCGGATCTACGGCAAACTCAGCGAAAGCCTCAACACCTACGTCCAGAGCGATGACTTCCGCCAGTCGGTCCGGTTGCGGAAAGTGCTGCGCGAGGCCGAGCAGTCCATCCGGTCCCTGCCATACGAGCGGGAACGCCCCGGACTCGTCCGTGGCCCCGTCCTGTTCAACGCCGGCTTTGAATCCCTGGCGATGGTGAAGCTCTTTGATCCGGACGAGTTCGCGGTGCCGCCCAAGCTGGCGGACCCCATCGCGTTCTCCGCCTCTGACCGGGCCCGTTCGCCCCGGACCGGCAAGGCCAGGCCCGAGGCGATCCGCGCCGCGCTCGCCGGCGCCTCCTCGCTCACCGACGCCTGGGAACAGCTGCCGGCCGGGGAACGCCACATCAACTCCATCCGCGCGCTGCTCGCCGAGGCACTCCACGGCGGCGCCGGCTTCGACCGCGAGGCCTGGGGCCCGGTCGAGTTCGACCAGATCGACGGCTCGACCCGCACCGCGTACCTGCCCGTCGTCACGCTCAAGAAGGACTGAAGATGACTGATCTTTCCCCCGAAGCGCAGGCTGCTCCCGGCCTGGGCACAGCAGCCGAAGCCGCCGGGCCGGCGGAACCGGACGCCCGGGCACAGCCGGAACACGTCCACGCGGACCCGTTCAACGTCACGCCGCGGGACACGTTCGTCGACGGCGCCGCGCTCTTCCCCGGCGATACCGGCGTCCTCCCGATGAAAGTCCGCCGGGCGCTCGTGAAGCTTCTGAAAGGTCCCTACGTCGACGGCGGCCGCGACGAGAAGCTCTGGACCACGCTGCTGGACAACCAGCTGATTCTCCGCAGCCGGCTCTCCGAACTGTTCCTGACGATGCAGCTGGACCATGAGCGCAAGGTGGCCGTCCTGCGTCCGGTGGATCCCGAAGCGGTCGGCGCCGGCACCCGGTCCAGCATCCTGCGCCAGCAACGGGCCCTGAGCCGGGTCGAAACGATCGTGCTGCTGCGCCTTCGCCTGCTGCTGGACCGCCATGTCACGGCCCAGACCGACCCCACGATCACCCGTGAGGAAATCGCCGAACTCGTCGCCCACTACCAGCCGGCCGGCCAGCAGGACGCGCTCCGGGACGCCGACGTCGTCAACCGGGCCATCACCAAGCTACTGGCCCGCCAGCTACTCCTCACCACGGGCCTGGAGGACGTCTACACGATTTCCAACGCCCTCCCGCTGGCCCTCCCGTTCGAGAACATCGGTGACATCCCGACCCAGATCGAGGCCCTGATCGCCGCCGGCACAGACCCGTCCGGGACCGAACCGCTGATCGACGTCGAAGCCGAAACGGACGCCGGGGCCGAGGAACCCGACGAAGCGGGCAACAACGATGCGGAGGCACCCCAGTGAGCATCGCCAGCATGCTGCCGATGGGCGAGCTCACGAACCCGGGACAGATGCGCCTGGCCCTCGTCCAGGTCGTCAACTGGGGCACATTCCACGGCGCCCACACCATGCACGTGGACCGCAACGGAACCCTGCTGACCGGCAACTCCGGCGTCGGCAAGTCCACGCTGTTCGACGCCATGCTGCGGGTCTTCGATGCGCGGCCGCGCTCCAACGAGGCCGCCGCGCAGCGCGCCGGCGGCGCGGTGGAAGACCGCCGGACCACGTTTACGTACATGCGCGGCAAAGTGGGGGACAAAGCGGTCGGCGAGGGCTCCGCGAGTGCGTTCCAGCGCCCGGGCGCGACCTGGTCCGCCGTCGCCCTGACGTTCGACAACGCCGCCGGCACGAAGGTGACCATTTCGGCACTCTTCGACCTGCCCAAAAACGGAACCGAATCAAGCGTCGGCCGCTTCTACCTGATCGACAACAAGCCGCTGCACCTCGGCGCCCTGGAAGGTATTGCCGAGAAGCGGTTCAGCAAGGCGGCGCTGGATGCGATCTTCCCCGACGCACAGGTCTTCGACGTCCACAAGGCCTTCGCCGAACGGTTCCGCCGACTGCTGGGCATCAACTCGGACCAGGCCCTGCCGCTGCTGCGCGTGATCCAGGCCGGGAAGGGCCTCGGCGGCAGCGTCAACACCTTCTTCCGCGACCAGGTCCTGGACGCCCCGGCGACCCTGGCGGCCGCAGACGACGTCGTTGAGGAATTCAGCAACCTCATGTCCATCCGGCAACGCCTGGAGGACGTCCGGCAGCAGCGCGACCAGCTGGCGCCGGTGCCCGGACTGAACAAGGAGTACGCGCAGTCCCTGCTCGACGCGAACCGGCTGCGCGAACTCGCCGGCGAGGAATTCGAGGCGTACAAGCAGCAACTGGCGGTGACCGTGCATGGCAAGACCCTGGAACGCTACCGCGGACTCGCCCAGGCCAAAGCCAAGGAACTGGGGGCCGAACGCGGCGTCCGCGACGGCCTCGCCCAGCAGCTGCGCGGGCTCGAAGCGGACTACAACAACCAGGGCGGCAACGCGATCTCCGCGATCGAGCAGGCGCTCGAGAACGCCCGGGTAGGGCTCCGGCTCCGCCAGCAGGTGGAGGAGGCGGCCCGCACCTCGCTTGCCGACGCCGGCCTGGAACTGGACTGGACGGCGGACGGCTGGGAGCAGGCGCACGAGCATGCCGCCACGCGGTCCGCCGAACTGCAGGGCGGTGCGGAAGCGCTCAAGGAACTGCGCTTCGAAGCCTTTGACGGCCACGCGACCAGGAAACGCGAACTCGCCGCGGCCCGGCAGGAACTCGTCTCGCTCAAGACGCGCAAGTCCCTGCTGCCGCCGTCGAGCATCGAAAACCGGGCCTCGATCGCCGCCGCCACCGGTATCCCCGAGGACTCCATGCCCTTCGGCGGCGAGCTGATCGACCTCGCGGAAGGCCAGGAACGGTGGCGGCCCGCCGCCGAACGTGCCCTGCGCAGCCTGGCCACGACGCTGCTGGTCCCGGGCGAACACTTCGCGGCCGTCACGCGCTACCTCAATGACCACGCCGTCCGCGGTTCGCTCCGTGCTGTGGATGTGTCCACACCCCTGCCCGGCGGCGCGCTCGCCGTGGAAGACGCAGCCGACGGCGATCTGCTCACGAAGCTGAGCTTCCTGGCCGACACCGGCAGCCCGTCGGCACCGGTGGCCGACGCCAGCGCCTGGCTCCGGGAACGGATCGCCCTGGACCTCGACTACGCCTGCGTCGAGGACCCGGACGACCTCGCCGCGCTCGACAAGGGCCTGAGCCTCGGCGGAGTTGTGAAGCGCAACCGGCACACGGTGGAAAAGGACGACCGTTTCACCGGCCGGCAGGACTACGTGCTCGGCTTCGACAACGCCGCCAAGCTCGACCTCGTCGCGACCCAGGTCGCCGACCTCGAGCAGGAACTTGCCGCCGCCGCCGAACTTGCGCAGAGCCGCGAGGAAACGCACCAGGGCATGACCCGCCAGCTGGACGCGCTCCGCCGCGTCGCGGACGACCGCCGGCCCTGGGAACAGGTCTCGGCAGCGGTCGCGGCCGAGGAACTGGGCCGGATCGAACAACGGCTCAAGGATGCCCTCGCGGCCCAGGCAGACCTGGAACCGCTGCGTAACAGCATCGACGCCGTCCGGCACCGGCACCAGTCCAGCACCGAAGCCGCGGCCGTGCTGCAGAGCGAATACAAAGCCCTGGACGCACAGCTCACCGCCGCCAATGCCATGCTGGACGACGCCCGCGCCCGCGTGGCGCAGGCGCCGCCGGCGGAGGCGACCGTCACGGCGCTGGAGCCCTACTTCACCGGCATCGACGGGGTCCAGGAGATGCATGAACTGGACAACCTCGCCCACGCCGTCCGGACCAGGCTCCTTGCCGAGCTGCACGCGTCCGAATCGCGCGGGCAGGCCACATCCGAACGGCTGACCCGCATGTTCGAGGGCTTCGTCCGCGAATGGGGCACGGCGATTTCCGCCGACCACGGCACCTCGATCGGTGCCGCCGGGGAGTTCGAGGCCCGCTATCACGCGATTGTGAGCGATGGGCTGCCCGCCCAGGAGGCGGAATTCCGGCAGTTCTTCAACCAGCGCACCCATGAATCCTTCAGCACCCTGCTGCACCTGCTGGATGAGGAACGGCGCACCATTACCAGCCGCATCCTGCCGCTGAACGGTATCTTGTCCGAGGTGAATTTCCACGAGGGAAGCTTCCTCGAACTGGATATCAAGCAGACCCTGCCCGCCACGGCCAAACAGTTCAAGGACGCCATTCAGAACGCCCTGAAAGTCCGGCACGCCCGGCCCGGCAAGGCGGCGGTTCCGGTGTCGGGGTCGGAGCCGGACGACGACGCCGAACTCACCGCCCGCTACAAATCGCTGGAAACGCTCGTGAAGCGGCTGGGCTCGCAGACCCCCGAGGACCGGCGCTGGCGGGCCGAAGTGCTCGATGTCCGCGGACACCTGTTTATCCAATGCAAGGAGCACCGCGACGCGCCGGCATCGAAGCAGGGTGCCCGGGCGACGGACGTCTTTATGCATGCGGACACCGGGTCCATGTCCGGCGGCGAACGGCAGCGCTTCACGGCGTTCATCATGGCCGCTGCCCTGAGCTACCAGCTCGGCATCGCCGAACAGGGTTTCACGACGTACGGGACCGTGATGATGGACGAGGCGTTTGTGCTCGCTTCGGAGGAATTCGCCGGAGCCGGGATTAAGGCGCTGCACGAGTTCGGCTTCCAGCTGCTTCTGGCCGCCCCGGAAAACGTGATCGACCTGTCCCGGCACCTCGGCTCCGTCACGGAGATCCTGCGGGACAAACGCACCAACCGTTCCGGAGTCCTCACCTCGCCGGTGATCGGGGCGCGTTCCGGTTCCGAGGGGATGTGGCGGTCCGAGGCCAACCCGGTGGACATCGTCCTGCGCTGACGGGGTGCCCGGATAGCTGCGGGTGGGCGGTAGGTCTTTTCTCCGTCCGTTCACCTTGCGGTTCCCTCCCGGCCGGACGGCGCGGCTAGCGTGGACGAATGACCGGGAACCTGCTGGAACCGCGGCCCGACGGGCGGCGGCTGTTCGTTGCCCTGGGGGATTCCTTCACCGAAGGCGTGGGGGACCGCGACCCCCGGCTTCCCCACGGGGTGAGAGGCTGGGCGGACCGTGTCGCGGAGCGGCTGGCGAAGGCGGAGCCGGGCTGGGAATACGCCAACCTTGCGGTCCGCAGCAAGCGGCTCCGGCACATTGTTGCGGACCAGCTGAAGCCGGCCGTGGCGATGGAACCTTCGCTCGTCAGCCTGTACGCGGGCGGAAACGACATCCTGGACCTGGGCACCGATATTGACGCCCTGATGCGGGACTACGAGGCTCTCGTGGCCAGGCTGTCCATGACCGGAGCAACCCTGGTGCTCTTCACCGGCTTTGACGTCAAAGTTTCCGCGGTGCTGGAACCCTTGAGGCGTCGAAATGCGGTCTACAACGCGCGGGTGCGTGAGATCGCGGCCCGGTATGAGGCCGTACTCATCGATTACTGGGCCCTTGATGCCTTCCGGGACCCCCGGATGTGGGATTCAGACCGCCTGCACATGTCCAAGGCCGGCCACAAATACCTGGCGGCGCGGGTCCTGGACCAGCTCGGGGTGCCGCACACGATCAAACCCGCGGACTGGCCGGACCCCGTGCGGGTGGGCCTCCGGGAGTGGGAACGCCGGCAGCGCCGCTGGGTGCATGACTGGGTGCTGCCGCTCTTTGGCCGGAAGCTGCTCGGCGTCACGCTGGGGGACGGCTTGGCCCCGCGCTGGCCCGCACCCGTGGTGGTCCCGCGGAAGGGCGGACTCAAAAAACTGGCAGCCGGGGCGCGTGCGGACTGATCGCCGCCCGGGGCCGGCCCGGGCTTCAGCTGTCCAGCAGGTTTTCGTAGCCCTCCGCCACCCGGCTGGCGTGGAACTCCATCACCTCGAATTCGGCCACGCCGTTGACATAAAAGGGATCGTTCTCGAGCGAGGCATCCAGGACGTCCCGTTCCGCGTTCGAAAGCAGCAGTGCGCCCGTGCGGGGAACCTTGCGTCCGGCGACCATAAAGACGCCGGCATCAAAGGCCTCCTGCAGCCAGGCCACGTGCGCCGGCAGGTGGAAGTCAACGATCTCTTCGGGGACCTTGTAGGTCAGGGAGACTACGTACATACGCGTAGCCTACCCGCAGCAGTCAGCGGAGGATTCCCCAGCATTTCCAGAGGTTAAGTTGAACCATCAATATTCGAACCTCCTACAATGTAGTCATGACCGAACCGCGCTGGCTCAATGCCGACGAACGCAGGGCCTGGCTGGCCCAAGTAAGCATCAATACCTTGTTGCCGGCCGCCCTGGACACCCAGCTCCATGTCGCAGGCAAGCTCTCGCTGTTCGATTACCACGTGCTGGCAATGTTGTCCGAGTCCGAGGGGCGGTTCCTGCCCATGAGCGAACTCGCCGCGCGCACCAGCGCCTCCCTGTCCCGGCTCTCCCATGTGGTCACCAAGCTGCAGAGCCGCGGCTGGGTGGAACGCCGCCCCCACCCCGGCGACGCCCGTGTGACCACCGCGCACCTGACCGGCACCGGCATGGCCACGATCGAGGCACTCGCTCCGGATCACGTCGCGGCGGTCCGCGCACTGTTCCTGGATGCCCTGGACGAGGCCGACGTCGCCGACCTCGCGCGGATTGGCGAAAAGATCGTCTCCCGCCTTGATGCGGACCACTGGATCCTCCGCGACAGCCGGTAGGCGCAGCATCCGGTAAGTCCCCGGACGCCGGGTCCGGTCGCCTAGTGTTGGTCCCATGGAATCGCCGATCAACACCTACCTGCGCCGGATCCACAACGAGATCGCCAGGCTCAGGGACGGCGCGCCTTACAGCATCATTCCGGCAATGGCCCACGTGGATCCGGATAATTTCGGCATCGCGCTCGCCACCGTGGACGGCCAGGTCTACGAAATCGGCGATTCCCGCGAGGAGTTTTCGATCCAGTCGATTTCAAAGCCGTTCACCTACGGCCTGGCGCTTGAGGATCTCGGCTGCGACGCCGTGGATGCGAAGGTGGACGTCGAGCCCTCGGGCGATCCTTTCAACGAGATCTCCCTCGCCGAGGGAACCGGCCGCCCCGCGAACGCCATGATCAATGCCGGAGCCCTCACGGCGACCTCCCTGATCAAAGGTTCCGGCGGACAATCGAGCTTCAAGCGGATCCTCAGCACGTATTCCGCGTTTGCCGGGCGGCCGCTGTCCGTCAACGAGAAAGTCTTTGAGTCCGAGCTCAAGCACGGCCACCGCAACACGGCCCTGGCATACCTGCTGCGGTCCTTCGACATCATCGAAGATGACCCCGCGCCGGTCCTGGAGGACTATTTCCGGCAGTGCTCGGTGCTCGTGAACTGCCACGACCTCTCCATCATGGCCGCAACCTTGGCCAACAGCGGCCGCAACCCCGTGACCGGCAAGCAGGTCCTTGGCATCGGGGCTGTTGAGCGGGTGCTCTCGGTGATGATGACCTCGGGCATGTATGACGACGCCGGGGCTTGGATCAGCAGCGTCGGAATGCCCGGCAAAAGCGGCGTGGCCGGCGGCATCATTGCCGTCCTGCCCGGACAAGTGGGACTGGCGGTCTACTCGCCACCCCTTGACGACCATGGCACCAGTGTCCGCGGTCTCGCGACGGCCCAGCGGATCTCGCAGGACATGGAACTGCATTTTGTCCGGGCCGCCCGTGCCGGACGTTCAGCCATCCTGACCTCCTACGATGTGACCGAGACGCCGTCGGGGATCCGCCGCAGTGGCGAATCCGCCGACATCCTGCGCGAGAACGGGCACCGTGCCCGGGTGATCGAGCTGAATGGCGACCTGCTCTTCGCCGGCGCCGAATCCGTGGCGCGGGAACTGAGCGGACTGCCTGATTCCGTGGAAGTGGTGGTCCTGGACCTGCGCCGGACAGAGCAGGTGAGCGGCGTGGCCCTACGGCTGCTGGCGGCGCTTCAGAAGGCCCTGGCCGAGGCCGGACGCGAGCTCGTGCTGGTGGAGGCGGACGGCTCCATCTCGGCGTCGCTTGCGGCGGACGGCGCGCCGCTGCAATCCTTCTCGGCCCGCAGCGAAGCCGTTGAGTACTGCGAAAACCTTCTCCTTCGACACTACGGCGGACACCGGGTGCCGGATCATGTGCCGGTCACGGCATCCCCGGCGCTCGCGCCGCTCGAGGAGGCCGACGCGCTCGCCCTGCAGTCCCGGATGACGGCCAGAGCCTACGACGACGGCGAAGTCATCCGCCGTGTCGGGCTGCGGTTCGGCGGGGTCTACTTCATCACGTCCGGCAAAGTAAGCAGCAGTACGCCCGGACCAACGTCCGAACGGGTCAAGCTCAATACGCTCAGCGCGGGTATGACGTTCGGGGAAATGGCCCTCGGCAGCAGCATGCGGCAGGAGACAACGGTCCGGGCGGTAGGCCCGGTGGAGGTGATGCTGCTCAGCGATGAGGCTATTGCGGAGCTGGAGGCAACGGAACCCCGGCTGGCCCTGGCCCTGTGGAAAGCGCTCACACGCGACGCGTACACCCGGGTGGAGCAGTATCTGCGGGAATCCACGGTCCGTATCCGGGAGTAGCCCGGTGCGCGGGTCCCGGGGAACCGTGCACCGGGGGCCGACGCTTTGTTGCCCGCGGCAACTGCTGGCAGACTGGGTTTTATGGAATTTACGTCCCGCTATGTTGCCCTGGGAGACTCCTTCACGGAAGGGGTCGGCGACGACGACCCGACCCGGCCCAACGGCGTCCGCGGCTGGGCCGACCGCGTTGCCGAGCAGCTGGGCGCGGCCGATCCGTCCTTCGGCTACGCCAACCTCGCGATCCGCGGACGGAAACTCCGTCAGATCATGGCTGAACAAGTCGACGCCGCCGTCGCCTTGAAGCCCACGCTGGTGACCATCTACGCCGGGGCCAATGACATCATGCGGCCGAAGGTGGACATCGACAACCTGCTGGTGGAGTACGACGTCGGCATCCGCACGCTCAAGGCCACCGGCGCCACGGTGGTGATGTTCACGGGCTTCGATGCCCGCGGATCCAAGGTTTTCAGCACCATGCGCGGGCGCACCGCGATTTACAACGAACTGGTCCGCGGCATCGCGGGGGACCATGGGGCGCTGCTGGTGGATTACTGGCGCTTCAGCGAGTACTACGACTGGGGCATGTGGGCGACGGACCGGATGCATATGTCCGCTGCGGGCCACGCCAACATGGCCAAGCGTGTACTCACCGTCCTCGAACATGACCACTCGATTGACGTCCCGCCCATGACGCCGGTCCCGGAGTTGAGCCGGCCCGAGGCGATACGTGCCAATGCGCGCTGGGTGCGGGAGTTCGCGGGTCCGTGGGTTGTCCGGCGTGTCACGGGCAGGTCATCCGGCGACGGTCTCCAGCCGCGCTACAGCGGGCTCACCCGCCTCTGACGGCGGCGGTACGAAACCCGGCCTTGACATCCGGTGTGATGTCCCCCACTATGGATGTGAGAGCGCTCCCACAACCACTCGGCCCGGCCACAAGCCGCGCCCGGACATGCGCAACATAGCCAAAAGTGCAAGTGTGGGAGCGCTCCCATGCATCCATGACGAAGGAGTCCCACGTGAAAAACCCCCGTAAGCTTGCCGCGCTCTCCGCGGCGGCAGCCTGCTTTGCCCTGACCCTGAGCGCTTGCGGAGGTGGCGCACCCGAGGCCTCCAGCGCTTCCGGCGAAACGGGCAAAGAACCCGTAACCCTGTCCATCGCAACGTTCAACGAATTCGGCTACGAGGAGCTCCTCAAGGAGTACGAGACCCTCAACCCGAACGTCACGATCCAGCACAAGAAGGCGGCCACCACCAACGAGGCGCGCGACAACCTCACCACACGCCTCGCGGCAGGATCGGGCCTGTCTGACATTGAAGGCATCGAGGTTGACTGGCTGGCCGAGCTCAAGGAATTCCCGGAGCAGTTCACCGATCTGAAGGACCCCTCCGTTGAGGGTCGCTGGCTGGACTGGAAGACCGAAGCGGCTACCACCAAGGACGGCCAGCTCATCGGCTACGGCACCGACTCCGGCCCCGAGGCCGTCTGCTACAACGCCGAACTGCTCAAGGCCGCCGGACTGCCCGCGGACCGTGAGGCCGTCGCCGAGATGGTCGGCACCACCTGGGACAGCTACTTCGATGCCGGCAAGAAGTTCGTTGCCGCCGGAACGGGCGCCGCATGGTTCGACTCCGCCGGAGCCATCTACCAGGGCATGAGCAACCAGCTCGAGACCGCCTACGAAAAAGAAGACGGCACCGTCATCGCCACGGAAAACCCCGCAGTGAAGGACGTCTACAACCAGGTCCTGGAAGCCTCCACCAAGGACAACTTGTCCGCTCACCTGACCCAGTGGAGCAGCGACTGGCAGGCTGGCTTCCAGTCGCAGAAGTTTGCCACCACGCTGTGCCCGGGCTGGATGCTCGGTGTCATTGAAGGCAACGCTGCCGGCGTCGAGGGCTGGGACGTCGCCAACGTCTTCCCCGGCGGCGGTGGAAACTGGGGCGGCTCGTACCTGACGGTCCCGACGCAGGGAAAGAACCAGGCCGAGGCCAAGAAGCTCGCCGCCTGGCTGACCGCCCCGGAGCAGCAGGTCAAGGCCTTCACCGCGAAGGGCACCTTCCCCAGCCAGGTCGAGGCGCTGACCAGCGAGGCCCTGCTCGGCCAGACCAACGCGTTCTTCAACGACGCACCCACCGGCGAGATCTTCGCTGAGCGTGCCAAAGCCGTCGGAGCCACCCCGTTCAAGGGACCGAAGTTCTTCCCGATCAATGACGCCATGCAGCAGGCCCTCACCCGCGTGGACGTGGACAAGTCTGACGACGCCGCCTCCTCCTGGGAGAAGTTCGTCACTGCAGTGAAGTCCCTGTAAGTCATGTCTGTAACGGACCGGGTCAAGCCGCAAGGCCCAAATACTGACGAATCAAGCACAGACGCTAAGAAGATCCGGCGGGTGGCGCTGTCCCAGCAGCTCTCGCGGTGGGACGTCAAGCTCTCGCCCTACCTCTACATCTCGCCGTTCTTCCTGCTGTTTGCCATCACGGGGCTGTTTCCGCTGCTCTACACCGGTTGGGTATCCCTGCATAACTGGAACCTGATCGGCGGCCAGGGCAAGTTTGTCGGAGCCGAGAACTTCGGCTTCGTGCTCGCGCAGCCGTACTTCTGGAACGCGGTCGGAAACACCCTGAGCATCTTCGTGCTGTCCTCCGTGCCGCAGGTGGTGCTGGCCCTGCTCATCGCAGCGGTGCTGGACGCCAACCTGCGGGCCAAGACCTTCTGGCGGATGGGCGTCCTGGTGCCGTTCGTCGTCGCTCCCGTGGCGGTGGGCTTGATTTTCAACAACCTGTTCGCGGACCAGTTCGGTCTCGTCAACAACATGTTGGGCTTCGTCGGCATTGACCCGGTCCGTTGGCATTCGGACCCGCTTGCCAGCCACTTGGCGATTGCCACGATGGTGAACTTCCGCTGGACCGGCTACAACGCCCTCATCTTCCTCGCCGCGATGCAGGCCATCCCGCGCGACGTCTTCGAAGCAGCCACCATTGACGGCGCCGGCCGGCTCCGTCAGTTCCTCTCGGTCACCGTGCCGATGCTTCGTCCGACAGTGATTTTCGTGGCGATCACGTCCACGATCGGCGGCCTGCAGATCTTTGACGAGCCGCGCGTATTCGACCAGTCCGGACTCGGCGGCGCCGACCGGCAGTGGCAGACGCTCACCATGTACATCTGGGAGCTCGGCTGGGGCCAGCGGAACTTCGGCAGGGCCTCCGCAGTGGCGTGGCTGTTGTTCCTCATGATTGTGCTGATCGCCCTCGCCAACTTCCTTATCACCCGGCGCATTGCCAGCCAGGGAGGCCGCAAATGAGCTCCATCCCCATGATCGAACAGACCGCCGGCAAGGGCGCAGCCCGTGCTGCCGCGCGCCGGCCGGGCGGCCGGCCGGGCAAAAAGCGCGGCAGCGTGGACGGCGGAATGCGCCGCCCCGGTGTGGTGACCTATGGCATCCTCGGCGCGGTCCTGCTCGGCGCGCTCTTCCCGCTGTACTGGTCCTTCCTCGTGGGCAGCCACGACAGCACCGCGCTGAGCCGGGGCATTCCGCTCCTGCCGGGCGGAAACTTCCTGGACAATGCGGCGAAAGTCTTCGACAGCGTTCCGTTCTGGAAGGCGATGGGTAATAGCCTCATCGTTTCCACGGTCACCTCCGCTTCAGTCGTGATCTTCTCCACCCTCGCCGGTTTCGCCTTCGCGAAGCTGCGATTCCGGGGCAGCAAGTGGCTCCTGGTCTTCGTCATCGCCACCATGGCGGTTCCCACCCAGCTGGGCGTGGTACCGCTGTTCATCCTGATGGCCAAGCTGGGGTGGACCGGTTCCCTCTGGGCCGTCATCATCCCGGGCGTAGTCACCGCCTTCGGCGTGTTCTGGATGACGCAGTACCTGCGTGATGCCCTGCCGGATGAGCTCATCGAGGCGGTCCGCATGGACGGCGCCTCCATGATCCAGGCCTTCTGGTACATCGGTTTCCCCGCGGCCCGCCCGGCCGCGGCCATGCTGGCACTCTTCACCTTCGTGGCAACCTGGACCAACTTCTTCTGGCCGTTCATCGTCCTGGACCCCTCGAACCCCACATTGCCGGTAGCGCTGCAGCTCCTGCAGGCCGCACACTTTGTGGACTACTCGGTGGTTCTGGCCGGCGCGGTCCTCGCCACCATCCCGTTGCTGCTGCTCTTCATCGCGGCAGGCCGCCAACTCGTCTCAGGAATTATGCAAGGAGCAGTAAAAGGATGAGCACCACCCCGCTAGTCTTCCCCGAGGGCTTCCTTTGGGGCGCCGCTACGGCCGCTTACCAGATCGAAGGCGCTGCCCACACCGGCGGCCGGAAGGATTCCATCTGGGACACCTTCGCCCGCGTTCCTGGCGCCGTGGCCGATGCGCACAACGGCGATGTGGCCTGCGACCACTACCACCGCTCCGAAGCCGACGTAGCCCTCATGAAGTCAATGAACCTCAAGGCCTACCGCTTCTCGACGTCATGGGCGCGCTGCATGCCCGACGGCAGGACCCCCAACCCGGAGGGCATCGCGTTCTACTCCCGGTTGGTCGATGAACTGCTCGCTGCGGGCATCACACCGTGGCTGACGCTCTACCACTGGGACCTGCCGCAGGCGCTGGAAGATCAGGGCGGCTGGGCCAACCGCGAAACAGCCGAGCTGTTCGCCGCCTACGCTGCCGTCATGCACGAAGCCCTCGGGGACCGCGTCCGGATCTGGACCACCCTGAACGAGCCCTGGTGCGCGGCGTTCCTAGGCTACGCGGCCGGAATCCATGCCCCCGGCCGGCAGGAACCTGAGGCTGCCCTCGCGGCCGCACACCACCTGCTGCTGGGTCACGGACTCGCCGTCGCCGAACTGCGCCAGCGCGATCCGGAGGCAACCCTGGGGATCACCTTGAACCTCACCGTGCCGGACCCGGCGGATCCGGATTCCGAAGGTGACCGCGACGCGGCCCGCCGGATCGATGGCCAGTTCAACCGGATCTTCCTCGACCCGCTGTTCCGCGGCGCCTACCCGGAGGACCTGCTCGCAGACGTCGCCGGGCTGGGCCTCGACACCGTGGTGCGGGACGGCGACCTGGCCGTCATTGCCGCGCCTATGGACCTGCTGGGCGTGAACTATTACCATGGCGAATCGCTGACCAAGGCCCCGCTGCCGGCAGCGGAAGCGGCGCAGTCAGAAACGGTAACGACGACGGCGAAAGCCGCCCACGATTCCGCCGGACGCCCCGAGGCTTCTCCGTTTGTGGCCGCCGACGGCGCGCGGTCGCTGCCGCGCGGCCTGCCCGTGACCGGCATGGGCTGGGAGGTCCAGCCCGAGGGATTGCGCCGGCTCCTGAACCGTTTGCAGAGCGAATACACCGGTCCGGCCGGCATTCCGATCTACATCACGGAAAACGGGGCCGCCTACCCGGACGTCGCGGACGCCGACGGGTTCGTGGACGACCAGGACCGGCTCGGCTTCTTCGATGCGCACTTGCGTGCCGTCCGGGACGCGATCGAAGACGGCGCCGACGTCCGCGGTTACCTCGCATGGTCGCTGCTGGATAATTTCGAGTGGTCCTTCGGCTACCACCAGCGTTTCGGGCTGGTCCGGGTGAACTACGAAACCCAGGAACGCATCCCCAAAGCCAGTGGCCTCTGGTACGCCAAAGTGGCAGCCTCCAACGCTGTGCCCGCGCGGGCAGCTGAACTTCCGGCCGGAACAACCGGAGATGTCGTATTCTCGGTGTAATGAGCACAAAGGCCCACCAGGGCGTACGATCCGTGTCGGGCAGGCCTAGCCCGACCCTTGAAGACCTTGCGATGGCGGCTGGAGTCTCCCGCTCCACCGCCTCGCGGGCCATCAATGGCGGGTCCCGCGTGAGCCCGGAGGCCCAGGCCGCCGTCGAGGCGGCCGTGATATCGCTCGGCTACACACCGAACCGGGCCGCGCGCAGCCTTGTGACCAAGCGGACTTCTTCGATCGCGCTGGTCATCAACGAACCCGACGCCCGCGTCATGATGGACCCGTTCTTCGCGGCCGTCATTACCGGCGTGACCGAGGCACTCCGGGAGACCGACATGCAGCTGGTCCTGCTGATGTCCCGGGCCGGAGGCGATGCTTCCCGTACTGTCCGCTATCTGCGCGGCGGGCACGTCGACGGGGCGATCGTGGTCTCCCACCACAAGGCGGACGGTTGGACGGAGGACCTGGCGGCCTCCGGCCTGCCGACGGTCTTCATCGGCAGGCCGTGGGACACCGGGCTCGGCATCCACTACGTCGACGTGGACAGCTTTGAAGGCGGCAGGCTGGCCGCTCTGCACCTTGCGGCCACCGGCCGGACCCGGCTGGGAACGGTGACCGGGCCTCTGGACATGACGGCCGCCGTCGACCGGCTGGCCGGCTGGAACGCCGGCCTCCGGGAAGCCGGCCTGCCACAGGGCCCGGTGGCCGAGGGCGACTTCACGACACCCGGCGGTGCTGAGGCCGCGGCCCGGTTGTTCGCCGAGGACGACGGCCTTGACGGTATCTTTGCCGCCTCCGACCTTATGGCGCGGGGTGTGGCCATGGCTGTCCGGGACCGGGGGCGCTCTGTTCCCGCCGACGTCGGCATCGTCGGCTTCGATAATCATTTGACCGCCCCCGGCGAGATGCCGCTGACCACCATTAACCAGTCAATGACGGACATGGCCGCGAAGGCCGGGCGACTCCTCCTCGCGGACATCGAGGACCCGGGCTCCAACCGCGACCCGGTAATCTTCCCCGCGGAGCTCGTGATTCGCGCCAGCACTTCGGCCTGATTCGCCTTTAATTGGCGGAACTCGTAGACTTGGTAGGCGCTAAGTGCGCGGAGCGGGCGCAATTGCTCCGGTGGCCTGGATTTTTGTCCGGGGAAGCCGGTAGTTAGGGGCTCAAGTTGCGCGATTACACGCTCACTCCCATCACATCGGGTCGTTCTTAGCGCATGGTTCTGCAGCAAATTTGCGGGTCCATTACATTCAATTCATAGGAGAGTCGTCATGGCAGCACACTGCCAGGTGACCGGAGCCGAGCCGGGCTTTGGACACAGCATTTCGCACTCGCACCGCCGCAACAAGCGCCGGTTCGATCCGAACATCCAGAAGAAGCGCTACTGGGTTCCGTCCCTGCGCCGTAACGTCACGCTGCAGGTCTCTGCTCGTGGCATCAAGACCATCGACGTGCGTGGCATCGACGTAGTCGTAGCCGCCATCCTGGCACGAGGAGTGAAGCTCTAGTGGCAAAGGACAAGGACGTACGTCCGATCATCAAGCTCAAGTCGACCGCGGGCACGGGTTACACCTACGTGACGCGCAAGAACCGTCGTAACGATCCGGACCGCATGGTTCTGAAGAAGTACGACCCCAAAATCCGCCAGCACGTCGAATTCCGAGAGGAGCGCTAAACATATGGCTAAGAAGTCAATGATCGCTAAGAACGAACAGCGTAAAGTCATCGTTGAGCGTTACGCTGCAAAGCGCCTCGAGCTGAAGAAGGCTCTGGTTGACCCCAACTCGACCGACGAAGCACGCGAAGCAGCACGCCTCGGCCTGCAGAAGCTGCCCCGCAACGCCTCACCGGTACGCCTGCGCAACCGCGACATCATCGATGGCCGCCCGCGCGGTACCTTCCAGAAGTTCGGTATCTCCCGTGTTCGCTTCCGCGATATGGCTCACCGCGGTGAGCTCCCGGGCATCACCAAGTCTTCGTGGTAATTCAGTACCCCTGAAGCCAATGGCTTAGGCAGGGCCGGCAACCATATGAACTGGTCCCCGAAAGTTGGACTCGCAAATGCGATGTATCCACTTTAGTGGTCAGTGATCGGCTCTTCGCAGGAGTCCTCGTCCCATTCGGGACGGGGACTCCTGTCGTTGTGGCAGTTCTATGGCCGTTAAAGTGAGTGTTCGTTTGGAGTTTCCCCGGGCCGCGCAGGATGCAGCGCAGGATGAGTGCGGTTTCCAACGGTCGTCGCAACAGGTTTAGCACTTTCTATAAAGACGGCAAGGCCAGGTCAGGCTGCACGACCGGGCGGCTGGGCGCCGGGTTGAGGTGATGCCATTCGCTCGTGCACAAGGTATCGTCCTAGCCGTGGGCTACTACGTCAGAGCGTTTTGTACTGAGGGTGAACCTTCACCTCTGCGGCCGGTTCTTGCATACGCAGCTGAACGCGGAGTGCCTCTCGCCCTCAACCCGCCAGCCGGCGAGTCGTCTCTTGACGACGGCGACTGGGAGCAAGTTGGTATTGTCTACAAAGATTTCAAGGCGCCGATTCTGCTTGAAGTCAGTCGCGACGACGGGGACGATCAGTCCCTCATGCGCGAAGAGATCGAAGAGTTCATAGAGTTACTCGAGGACGCGCCGAACAAAAGGAACCGAAGACGCGTCGAGAAACATCTGCGGAGTACGCGGTTTATCATCGCAGCCCAGCTGCCAACCTCCGATATTGACGATGATGGCTACGCCGCCCTGGGCCATGTTCTGACCTACTTCGTCAACAACAACGGCGCGATGATCCAGGCCGATGGTGAAGGGTTCTACGAGGGCGAGAAAGTCATCGTAGAACTCGACTAGCGGCAGTTTTCCGGCTTTAGGAAACCCCGGTGTCCCGTAGAGGGTTGGCTAAGAGGGACCTATGCCGCAAGCATCTGAGCGCGATACTGTACCGGGCTCAAACCCTTGAGCTTGGTGGAAATTCTTCCGGTGTTGTACCAGCGGATGTACTCGTGCAGCGCTGATGCGAGTGCATCCGTGTTGAGGAACCGGACACGGTGGAAGAGCTCTTCCTTCAGGTGTCCGAAGAAGTTCTCCATGACGGCGTTGTCGTAACAGTTGGCTTTGCGTGACATCGATTGGACCGCGCCGGCGTCCGCCAAGAGCGTGCGCCAGGAGTTGTGCTGATACTGGAATCCCTGGTCGGAGTGCACAAGTGGTTTCTGCCCGTCTTCCAGTCTTTCCAGCGCGCCGCGCAGGGAGGCGTTGGCCAGCTCCAGATTGGGCGAGGTGCCAATCGCGTAGGAGATGATCTGCCGGTCAAAAAGATCCATGATCGGCGAGAGGTAGAGCTTCCGGTCACCGACACTGAACTCGGTCACATCGGTCACCCACTTCTGGTCTGGGGCGTCCGCGTCGAACTGGCGTTTCAGCAGGTTTGGGGCCACGATGCCCTGCTCGCCCTGGTAGGAGTTGTACCGCTTCCTGCTTCGGACCTTACAGACCAGCCGCAGGTAACGCATCAGCTTCAGCACGGTCTTCTTGGCGACCGTCCACCCTTGCTTCAACAGTTCGATATGGATCCGGCGATGTCCGTACCTGCCGTGGTTCTTCCTGAAAATCTCCGTAATAGCGGACTTTAGGGACGCCCGTGGATCGGGGCCATTAAGTTTGGCCTGGTGGTAGAAGAACGTGGACCGGGCTAACCCGGCTACATCCAGGAGAACTTCCAACCGATGCTCAGCCTTGAGAGCGATGACAGCACGGACCTTTAGCGCTGTTCCTCGTCCCTCAAGGCGTTTACTTTTCCCAGGAAGGCCACCTCTGCGCGCAGGCGTTCGTTCTCACGGCGCAGCCGCTCTACCTCAGACTCAGGTTTCCTCGCTGTCCCAGGATTCGTCTTCGGACGGCCTTTCGGCTTGGGGCGCAGCCCGTCCTCGCCTTCGGTCCGGTACTGACGGGCCCACTTCTCGAGCAGCAGTGGAGAGGACAGTCCAAGCTCTTTCGCCAGGGCGACTTTGGCCTCACCCGCGCGGTATCGCTGCACAGCACTGAGTTTGAACTCAAACGAGAACACCGGTCGTGTTGGCTTCGCCACCAGCGTCGTACCTCCGCGCGTCAGCCATCGACCATACAACCGTTTGATGGCACCTCTACCTACTCCGAGTCGGGTCGCTACCGCCCAAGCACCCCAACCCGTTTCGAACAACGCTACCGCGGCCTCGCGCTGCTCCTCGGACAACGAACTTCTTCCATGCATAAAACTGCTCCCCGAAAGTCAGAACTGATTTCTCAGTCCAACTTTCGGGGAGCAGTTCAG
>CAVYMG010000017.1:0-132657 GCA_963769515.1 uncultured Actinomycetota bacterium | reverse complement strand
CCGCCCGCGGTGTTAGACAGAGAATTTTGAGAGAAAGAGCGTCTGGTATGCAGGTCCACAAGTACGACGTCGTCATCGTCGGTGCCGGCGGCGCCGGGATGCGCGCGGCGATCGAATCCGGTCAGCGCGCCCGAACAGCAGTACTGACCAAGCTCTACCCCACCCGCTCCCACACGGGCGCGGCCCAGGGCGGTATGTGCGCGGCACTTGCCAACGTCGAGGAAGACAACTGGGAGTGGCACACCTTCGACACCATCAAGGGCGGCGACTACCTGGTGGACCAGGACGCGGCCGAGGTCATGGCGAAGGAGGCAATCGACGCCGTCCTGGACCTGGAAAAGATGGGTCTGCCGTTCAACCGCACGCCGGAAGGCCGCATCGATCAGCGCCGCTTCGGCGGACACACCCGCGACCACGGCAAGGCCCCCGTCCGCCGTGCCTGCTATGCCGCCGACCGCACCGGCCACATGATCCTGCAGACGCTGTACCAGAACTGCGTCAAGCACAACGTGGAGTTCTACAACGAGTACTACGTCCTGGACCTGCTGACGGTCGAGGAGGAGGCAACCCGCGAGGACGGCACGACGTACATCCAGAAGCGCGTCGCCGGCGTCGTCTCCTACGACCTCGCCTCCGGCGAGCTGCACGTCTTCCAGGCCAAGTCCGTGGTGTTCGCCTCCGGCGGCGCCGGCAAGGTCTTCAAGACCACCTCCAACGCCCACACCCTGACCGGCGACGGCATGGGCATCGCCTTCCGCCGCGGCATCCCGCTCGAAGACATGGAGTTCTTCCAGTTCCACCCGACGGGCCTCGCCGGCCTGGGCATCCTGCTCTCCGAAGCCGCCCGCGGTGAGGGCGCGATCCTGCGCAACTCCGAAGGTGAGCGCTTTATGGAGCGTTACGCCCCCACCATCAAGGACCTGGCCCCCCGCGACATCGTGGCCCGTTCCATGGCCAACGAGGTCCGTGAGGGACGCGGCTGCGGCCCGAACAAGGACTACGTCCTCCTGGACCTGACGCACCTGGAGCCCGCGCACATTGATGCCAAGCTCCCGGACATCACCGAATTTGCCCGCACCTACCTGGGCGTGGAACCGTACACGGAGCCGGTGCCGGTCTTCCCGACGGCGCACTACGCCATGGGCGGCATCCCCACGAACATCACCACCGAGGTCCTGCAGGACAACAACACCGTGGTCCCGGGCCTCTACGCCGCCGGTGAGGTGGCATGTGTGTCCGTGCACGGCTCCAACCGCCTCGGCACCAACTCGCTGCTGGACATCAACGTCTTCGGTAAGCGCGCCGGCATCGCCGCGGCCGAATACGCCAAGACCGCGGACTTCGTGGAACTCCCGGCAGATCCCGAGGCTTACACGCTGAACCTGCTGGACCACGTCCGCACGTCGGAGGGCACCGAGAAGGTTGCCGCGATCCGCAAGGAACTCCAGGACACCATGGACGCGAACATGCAGGTGTTCCGCACGGCCGAGACCCTGAACCAGGTCCTGAAGGACATCGAGTCCTTCGAGGAGCGGTACCAGCGGATCAGCGTCCAGGACAAGGGCAAGCGGTTCAACCTGGACCTGCTGGAAGCCGTGGAACTGGGCTTCCTGCTGGAACTGGCGAAGGTCATGACCGTGGCGGCACTGTACCGTGAAGAATCCCGCGGCGGGCACTTCCGCGAGGACTTCCCGGACCGCAATGACGAGAAGTTCATGAAGCACTCCATGGTGTACAAGGCAGACAGCGCACCGGCCGCCGGCGCGTCAGAGACCGCCGAGCTCGCCCCCGGCATCCGGATCGGCAGCAAGCCGGTTGTCTTTACCCGTTACGAGCCGATGGTGAGGAAGTACTAGAAATGACCGCTGAACTCGCTGAACCAGCCTCCAAGATTGAACTCCCCGCGCACATCGGCGGCGGCGGCGAAATCCCCACGTTTGACGTCACCCTCCGGGTACGCCGCTACAACCCCGAGGTGTCCGACGACGCCACGTGGGAAGACTTCCAGGTCACCATGTACGGCACCGACCGCGTGCTCGATGCCCTGCACAAGGTCAAGTGGGAAACCGACGGCAGCCTGTCCTTCCGCCGCTCCTGCGCGCACGGCGTCTGCGGTTCCGACGCCATGCGGATCAACGGCCGTAACCGGCTGGCCTGCAAGACCCTGCTGAAGGACCTGGACACGACCAAGCCCATCACGGTGGAGCCCATCAAGGGCCTGCCGGTGGAAAAAGACCTTATCGTGGACATGGAGCCGTTCTTCCAGTCCTTCCGCGAGGTCATGCCGTTCCTGATCAACAAGGGCCACGAGCCCACGAAGGAACGCCTCCAGTCCGCCGAAGAGCGTGAGCGCTTCGACGACACCACCAAGTGCATCCTGTGCGCCGCGTGCACCTCGTCCTGCCCGGTGTTCTGGACCGACGGGCAGTACTTCGGCCCGGCCGCGATCGTGAACGCCCACCGCTTCATCTTCGATTCCCGGGATGACGCCGGCGACATGCGCCTGGAGATCCTCAACGACAAGGAAGGCGTGTGGCGCTGCCGCACCACCTTCAACTGCACCGAGGCCTGCCCGCGTGGCATCCAGGTCACGCAGGCGATCGCCGAGGTCAAGCAGGCCATCCTGTCCCGCAAGATTTAGTTCCCGCGCGGCGGCAGATTGCTACGACGGCGTCATTTCCTCCGGGGAGTGGCGCCGTCGGGCGTTTGACGGCCGTGTCCGTTCCCTCCCGTGAAAGGGCCCGCCATGTCCCACTCCGAAAAAGTTTCCTTCACCGGTTCCACCGGAGAACTTCTCTCCGGCATCATTGACCTGCCCGAGGGCCCGGTGAAGGGCTGGGGGGTGTTCTCGCATGGCTTTACGCTGGGCAAGGACAGTCCGGCTGCCTCGCGCATGTGCAAGGCGCTTGCCGACAACGGGGTGGGAATGTTGCGCTTTGACAACCTCGGCCTGGGCGGCTCGGCGGGCCTCTGGGCGGAGGGGTCATTCAGCCACAAGGTCGCGGACACCGTCGCCGCGGCCGAATTCATGCGGGCCGCGGGGCGGGAGGTTTCCCTGCTTGTCGGGCACTCCTTCGGCGGTGCGGCCGTGCTGTCGGCAGCGAGCCAGATCCCGGGACTCGACGCCGTCGCGACCGTGGCCGCACCGTTTTCCCCGCAGCATCTGGCCCATGTCTTCGACGCCGCGCTGGAGACCATCCTGAGCGAGGGCAGCGCCGAGGTGGACCTTGGCGGCAAGGTGGTGGAGATCCGCCGTCACTTCGTGGAGGATCTGCGCGCCGCGGACCTCACCGATTGCATCAGGCGGCTGCAGATGCCGCTGCTGGTGCTGCACTCCCCCACCGACAACACGGTGGGGATCGAGAATGCCAGCAGCATCTTCCAGACGGCACGGCACCCGCGCAGCTTCGTCTCGCTCGAGGGCAGCGATCACCTGCTGACGGGCAGGGGCCAGGCCGCCCGGGCCGCTAAGATTATTTCGGCGTGGGCCGACCAATACCTCGACGCCGGAGCATAGCGGCCGGGGACCGCGGGTGACTTACCGGGGTTTTGCCCGGCTGCACCTGCCGGGCGCCCCAGCCGGTCGTCTTGGCGGCCGGCTCGGTCTTGAGGTCCCCTTCGCGGACGATCGACCACGAGGCAGCGATGAGGTACACCTGGCTGACCAGGTTGAACCAGATGAGCAGCCCGATGATGATCGCGAAGGGCGCCAGGAGCGGGTTCCGGCCGGCACCGGCGAGCAGTTCGGTGCTGAAGACCTGGAGCGCAGTGGTTCCGATCCCGGCCAGGATGGTGCCTTCCAGCAGCGCCCGGCGGCTCAGGTGGAGTCCGCCGGCGAGCCGGAACAGGATGAGGGCGGTTACGGTGTTCAATATCAGGGGGACGGCGATCTTGATCAGCCCCGCAATGGGACCGGCCACCCGCGGGTCCAGCTGCAGCCAGTCCATGACCAGGCCGGCCGCCGTGCCGAACACGAGCGAGGCGCCGGCGCTGATGACCAGGGCCAGCCCCAACAGAAGCAGCGTGCCGGTGTCGATGCAGCTTGCTCAGGACCGGATTGCGCTTCAGGGGGGCGAGCATTGCGACCACGCGCAGGCCCTGGCGGATCCCGGCGATCCAGCCCAACGAGGTCACGACGGTGACCAGCGCGGCGATCACCGCAGTCCACCCCAGGCCGCTGGGATCCAGGAGTTCCTGCGGGTCAACGAGGCCCTCGCTGCCGTCGACCTGCAGCAGGCCGGGGGCTGAGCGGGCGACGCTTGCCACGAGCCGGTCCAGCAGTTCCGGCTGGCCGCGCAGCACGAGGCCGGCCACGGAGAAGCCGGTGGTCAGCAGACCGGTAATGGAGAAGAACATGGTGAAGCCGATGCCGGCACTCATCAGGGGTCCGCGTTCGAGGTTGTAGTGCTGGAACGCGCGCATCGGGCGCAGGACGTTGAGCCGGGCCAGCAGCCATTGCACCATGGGCATCAGGGCGGACAGTCCCCCGCCGGCGCGCCGGGCTTTGCCCCAGTCGACGCGTTTGCGGATTACTTCCAGCTTGAGCTTGGCCAGCTCGGTCGGAAGCGGATGCTCAGTGGCCCCCTGCTGCCCCGTCCGGGCTTCGGTCGTCGTCCGGTTCGGTCCCAAAGTTAAGCTCTTCCCGTAGCTGCCAGATACCGTTGTCGTCGTGCTCGTAAAGTCCCATGCTAGCCACCGGGAACGTCGCCCGGTAATCCTTGAGCGCCGCTTCGGCTTCGTCGAGGCTTTCCGGTGCCACGTCATGGGCGACGGTGACGTGCGGGTGGTAGGCGAACGGCAGCTCGCGTTCCAGCGGACCGGACTGGAGGTCCCGGTGCAGGCTGACGCAGTCGCCGAATCCGTCCTCGACGTTCACGTACACCACGGGAGAGACCGGCCGGAAAGTCCCGGTGCCGGCGATGGTCACCACAAAGGGGTCCTGCTTGCGGGCGACCGCCCGGACGTGGGCCAGCGTTGCGTCCCAGTCCTGGGTCATCGTGGTGGTGATCAGTGTGATGTGCGCGGGAATCACACCGGCCATGGGGTCACCGAAGGATGCCCGCCACCGCCCCAGCTCCTCGGCAATGTCCGGGGGGAACCCCAGGATCACGCCGATGCTGATGCCTTCGCGTTGTCCGTGACCGTTAGCTTCGGGCAAGCCTGCGGCGGCCGGCACGACGGCGGCCTCCGGAAGGCGCGGAGCACCGAGGCCGGTGCCCTGGGCGCCTTGGGCGCTCACGTTGCTGACGGAGGACATTGGCCTAGCGGACTCCCCGCGCTCCGGCATACGGCAGGAACCCGACTTTGGCATATACGTCGCGCAACGTGGCCGACGCGATTTCCCGGGCCTTGTCCGCGCCGACGGCAAGCAGTCTGTCCAGTTCGGCCGGGTCAGCCAGGAGTTCATTGGCCCGGTCCCGGATCGGGGTCAGCCGCTCCGCCACGACGTCGGCGAGGTCCACTTTGAGGTGGCCGTACATCTTGCCCTCGTAGGCGGTGACAATGGACTCCACGCTCTGCCCCGTGATCGCGGAGTAGATCGTCAGCAGGTTGGACACCCCGGGCTTGGACTCGCGGTCGAAGCGGATCTCGGTCTCGGCATCCGTCACGGCGGATTTGATCCGTTTGGCGATGACCTTGGGCTCGTCCAGCAGATTGATCAGGCCGGCCGGTGATTCAGCCGATTTCGACATCTTGGCCGTCGGGTTCTGCAGGTCGTAGATCTTCGCCGATTCCTTCTGGATGAAGGGCTGCGGAACGGTGAACGTTTCGCCGAAGCGGGTGTTGAAACGCTGCGCGAGGTCGCGGCTGAGTTCCACATGCTGGCGTTGGTCCTCGCCCACCGGCACACCGTGCGGCTGGTAGAGCAGGATGTCGGCGGCCTGCAGGACCGGGTACGTGAACAGGCCCACGCTGGCCTGGTCCGATCCCTGCTTGAGGGCTTTGTCCTTGAACTGGGTCATCCGGGATGCTTCGCCGAAGCCGGTGATGCAGTTCAGGACCCAGGCGAGCTGGGCGTGCTCGGGCACCTGAGACTGGACGAACAGGGTGCACTTGTCCACGTCGACGCCGCCGGCGATGTACTGCGCGGCCGTGACGCGGGTGCGGTGGGCCAGTTCGGCAGGATCCTGCGGGACGGTGATCGCGTGCAGGTCCGGGATGAAGAAGACAGCGTCGTACTCGTCCTGCATGCGGACCCAGTTGACCAGGGCGCCGAGGTAGTTGCCCAGGTGCAGGGAGTCCGCGGAGGGCTGCATTCCGGAGAGGATGCGGTGCCGTGCGCCGGTCGCCGCGGGGGCGTCAGGACCGGCGTCGGTCATCGTGGAAGGAGAGGTCATTCGTGGAAGCCTTACGACTAGAGCCGGTAGTCCACTACCAGCGGGGCGTGGTCGGAGAAGCGGGTGTCCCAGGAGGGGGCCCGGTCGACGACGGCGGCCACCGCGGCGGCCGCGAGGGCCGGGGTGGCCATCTGGTAATCGATGCGCCAGCCGGTGTCGTTGTCGAAGGCCTGGCCGCGCTGCGACCACCAGGTGTAGGGCCCGTCGACCGGGCCGGAGAGGTCCCGGTGGACGTCCTTCCAGCCGATCTCGTCGCCGAAGAACCGGTCGAAGTAGGCCCGTTCCTCGGGCAGGAAGCCGGCCTTTTTGACGTTGCCTTTCCAGTTCCGGATGTCCAGCTGGGTGTGGCCGACGTTCAGGTCGCCCACGACGAGGGCGTGGTCGCTGTGCTTGGAGAGTTCGGGCAGGCGGTTGATCATAACGTCCAGGAAGCGGAACTTGTCATCCTGCTTGGGGGTGCCGGCCTCGCCGGAGTGCACGTAGGCACTGACCACGGTCAGCTGGGCGGCTTCGCCGGCGGCGTTGTGGACCGTGTAGTCGGCCTCGACCCAGCGCCCGGCCGTCGCGAAGTAGTCGTCGCCGATGCCGATCCGGGTGGCGACGGGCTCGGCCCGGGACGCGATGGCGACGCCGGCACGGCCCTTGGCCTCGGCTTCGGCGTGCAGGATGAACCAGCCCTCACCGAGGAGCGAGTCGACAATGTCGTCGGGCGCGCGGACCTCCTGCAGGCAGAGAATGTCCACGTCGCGGGGCTCCAGCCATTCCGCCATGCCCTTCCGGTAGGCGGCACGAAGGCCATTGACGTTGACTGTTGCGATGCGAAGGTGGTCCTTCTTCAATGCCGAGATCACCCGATCCACTCTAGTCGATGATGGTTCCGCTGACGGGCTCGTCGGAGCCGCCGCCGGGCTTGATCATGTCCCGGGCGTTGGTGGCGGTGATCTCGATGGTCTCCAAGGCCCGCCGGATTGTTTCCTGATCCGCAGCCTCGCCCTTGGCACGCTCCTGCTCCACCACGCGGATCTGCACCTGGACGATCTTGAAGGAGTGATCCAGCTTCAGGTCGCGGACGCCATCGCCGCGGTCTTTGGCGAGCCGGGTCGAGCCGTGATCTGCGCTGTCCGTGGACGGTGCGCGGCCGGTGGCGGCGTTGAAGGCGTTCTGTGCCTCGTTGAGTTTGGCGCCTGCTTTCCTGGCCGCCGTCCGGATACTGAAAACAACGAACGATGCGAGGAGGAGCCAGAAGCCGGCGATGATGGCGACAACCCAGCCGACGACCTCGTTCTGGTTGGCGGCGAAGATGACCGCGACCAGGAACGCGATGATCAGCACCATCAGTCCGGGTCCGCTGATACGGAACAGCGAGAACTTTCCGGCGGCAGGGGTGAACGCGGACGGCTTGGAAGACGGGTTGTCCAGTGGTTGCATGTGCCTATTATCGCAAACGCCGGCGGGGCCCGGGGCGCGCTTCCACCCCGGGCGAACGATACCGCCGGCCCGCGGCCGCATTCCCGGCCGCCTACGTCAGGAAGAGGCGCCGCAGCCGGCCCGTCGTGAGCAGGACACCCAGGGCGATCATGACGAGGTAGTAGCCGATATGGACCGCCGTGGCGGGGGTGAACATGCCCACGCTGATTTGCCGGAGCAACTCCACACCGTGCCACAGCGGCATGGCCTGGATCAGCCACTGGATGTATTGCGGGTAGACGCTGAGCGGATAGAACGTGGCGCTGAACAGGAACATCGGAAGCATCACGAAGTTGATCCAGTCCATTTGCTGGAACGTTTTCATGAAGCTCGTGATGCCCATGCCGAAGCTGGCGAACCCGAAGGCAATCAGCACCGCGGCCGGGATCATCAGGACAGCCCACGGAGTCGTGATCAGCCCCATCACGGACATCACGGCGGTGAAGCCGGTGGCGTAGAGCAGGCCGCGCAGCAGGGCGAGGACGATCTCCCCCATGGCGACGTCCAGCGGCCCCAGGGAGGTCGAGAGCATGCCCTGGTAGAGCTTGGCGAAATTCATCTTGAAGAAGACGTTCCAGGTGGAGTCGTAGACGGCGCCGTTCATCGCGGAGACTGCCAGCAGCGCCGGCGCGATGTAGGCGGCATAGCTGATCTCATCGCCGCCGGGGCCTTGGACCGTTCCGACGATGGCCCCCAGCCCTACCCCCATGGAGATCAAATACAGGACCGGTTCGAAGAAGCCGGAGAGCATAACGAGCCAGTTGCTGGACTTCGTCGCCATCAGGCCACGGCCGACGACGGCGCGCACGTTGCGCGAGTAAAGCGGTCCGAAGCGCCGGTTGCGGGCGGCATCGGTGACGCTGTGCTGTGCCGCGACGGCGCTCATGAACCCATCCTCGCGGCGAACTGGCGTTTCGTGAGGATCCATCCCCCGAGAGCCAGGGCAGCAAGGAACAGCCAGTGGCCGGCGGTCAGCAGCGGCGGTTCCTGGTAACCGTAGCTGAACACCCGACCGAGTTCCGTGCCATGCCAGATCGGGGAGATCCAGCCGATCCAGCGCACTGCGAGCGGCAGGCTCTCGAGCGGAAAGAAGGTGCCGGAGAACAGGAACAGCGGCATCACGATGAAGCGCATCACCATCGCGAACTGGCCCTTGTCCTGCTTGATCGAGGCGGCGTAGGCCATGAGCGGCAGTCCGAATGACAGCCCGGCCAGGACGGCGACCAGGATCGAGACCCAGCCCCAGCCGCCCGGCGAGGCCCCGAACAACGCCACGACCGCGAAGTAGATCGCCGACTGCACACCGAAGCGCGCCGTCACGGCCAGGATGTGTCCGCCGGCGATTTGTTCCGGGGTCAGCGGCGAGGCGTGCGGGCCGTAGTAGACGCGGCGCCATTTGAAGCCGTCCATCACCGGGAAGGTGAACTCGTTCGCGGCCGTCATGACCGCGGCGGAAATGAGCAGGGCGGGCGCGATGAAGGTCAGGTAGCTGACCCCGCCGAAGACCGAGGTGGTGCCGGTGTCCACGAGGGTGGCCAGGCCGACGCCCATGGCAAAGAGGTACGCGACAGGTTGCCCCACGCCGTACATCACGATGGTCCAGCCGTAGCTTTTCATTACGCGCAGGACATGTTCGGCGTAGTAGAACGCCCCCCAGCGCCGGGCGCGGGCGGCGGCCACTTCGGGCGGATGGGCCCGCAGCGGCGTTGCTGAAGGCGGCGGTGCCGCGCGCTCAGTCAACGAGGCTCCTGCCGGTCAGGCGCAGGAAGACATCTTCGAGCGAGGAGCGGCGGACGAGTGAGGTGAGCGGGCGCAGTCCCCGGGTGGTGACCTGCTCCAGGGCCGCCTCGCCGTCGTGCGCGTAGATCAGCACCCGGTCCGGCAGGGTTTCCAGCCGCTCGCCGATTCCCGCGAGTTCGGCGCCGATCGTGGCGTTGCGTTCGGAACCGAACCTCAGCTCCAGGACCTCGCGGGTGGAGTATTCGCGGATCAGGCTCGCCGGGGACCCTTCGGCCATGATCCTGCCCTTGTCCACAACGATCAGCCGGTCGCACAGCTGCTCGGCCTCGTCCATGTAGTGGGTGGTGAGGATCAGCGTGACACCCTGTTCCTTGAGCCGGAAGAGCCGGTCCCAGAGGATGTGCCGGGCCTGCGGGTCGAGCCCCGTGGTGGGCTCGTCCAGCAAGAGGATGCGGGGTTCGTTGATGAGCGAGCGGGCGATCGTGAGCCTGCGCTTCATGCCGCCGGAGAGCGCGTCGACCTTGGATTTGGCCTTGTCCGTCAGCTGGGCGAATTCCAGCAGCTCGTCGGCTTTGGGCCGCAGGTAGCTCATCGGCAGGCCGAAGTACCGGCCGTAGACCAGCAGGTTGTCCCGGACCCTGAGTTCTTCATCCAGGTTGTCCTGCTGCGGCACCACCCCCAGGTGCGCTCGGACCTCGGGCCCGTTCAGGTCCGGATCCAGCCCCATGATGCGCAGGCTGCCCGAGGTGCGCTGCGAAACGCCGCCGATCATCTTCATCGTGGTGGATTTCCCGGCACCGTTCGGGCCGAGCAGGCCGAAGGCCTCCCCCGCAGGGACCCGGAACGAGATGCCGTCCACGGCGGTGACCTCGCCGTACATTTTGGTCAGGTTTTCGGCGGTGATGACATAGGGCGGCGGATCGCCGTGGGGCTGGGTGCGGGCCGGTTGGCTGGACAGTTCGTCATTGGACACAGGATCAGGCACCCAAGCAACGTTAGTCCGCGCGTTCGCTCAAGGAAAGGACGCCATCCCGGCGCCATCCCGGCCGTGGCGGAAGTGCACGTCCCGACGGGAGGGCCAAAGACCCTACCGTCCCGCGGCAAGGCCCGCGTTCGTTAGGGAATTGTGACGCGCCCGCACGCCGGAGTCGGTAGCATGGGAAGTGGTCAGGCAGCGGCCACTTGTTTGTGTTGCGTAGAGAGAAATGTCTATGAGCAGCAACCTGGATATCGCCGTCGCCATGGATACCGGTTCCGCCACCACCCCCCCCTCCGGGGCTCTCCGACGCCGCACCGCTTCCACGCGGAGGGCCGCAGCATGACGGACTACCCCACAAGTTATCCGGGTCCGACGCACTCCCGGGTGTTCGGGACCCTCAGTCGATGGCCGCTTGTGCCCTCCTCGGAGCTGTATCGCCTCCAGGATGCGCTCCGGGAGTGCGTGGAACTCACCGGTTCGGACACCGCCCTCGAACTGCTGGCCCTGATTTCCGGCGAACTCGCCAGGCGGGCCGCGGAACGCCCCGGTGTTTCCCCGGACGCGGCACACGGTCCGGACGTGCAGGGGCAGTCTGATTCTGCGGCGGGCGGTTCCTTCTGCGGCCGTCCGGTGGACTCGTTAATACCGGAAGGACACCCGCTCCCGAAAAAAGCAGGTGTCCTTCCGTAGGGACTGTGCAGGCAGCGGCGGCTAGGCGATACCGTCGGTACCGGCCTGCGCCAACTGGCGCTCCGCGGACTCCACCACGTTGGCCAGCAGCATGGCGCGGGTCATCGGCCCCACCCCGCCCGGATTCGGGGACAGCCAGGCGGCGACGCCGGCTGCTGCGGGGTCCACGTCCCCGGTGACCACGGCCTTGCCGTTCCCGTCGTCCACCCGGCTGACGCCGACGTCGAGCACAATGGCTCCCGGTTTCAGGTCTTCCGCCTTGATCATGTGCGGTTGGCCGGCCGCGGCGATGACGACGTCGGCCTGGCGCAGTTCGGCGGGCAGGTCCACCGTGCCGGTATGGGCCAGGACCACCGTGGCGTTGACATCCTTGCGGGTCAGCAGGAGGCCGACCGGGCGGCCGATGGTGACGCCGCGGCCAACCACGAGCACGCGTTTGCCGTTCAGGCTGATGCCGTGCCGGGTCAGCAGCTCCACACAGCCCTTGGGCGTGCAGGGCAGCGGCGACGTCACGGGTCCGCCGACGTTGGCAACGAGCCGGCCCAGGTTCATCGGATGCAGGCCATCGGCGTCCTTGTCCGGGTCCATGGCCTCCAGGATGACGTCCTGGTTGATGTGCTTCGGCAACGGCAACTGCACGATGTAGCCGGTGCAGTCAGGGTTGGCGTTCAGATCGCGGATCACGGCCAGGAGATCATCCTGGCTGGTGTCCTCGGGCAGGTCGCGGCGGATGGACGTGATGCCCACCTCGGCGCAGTCCTTGTGCTTGCCGCCGACGTACCAGGTGCTGCCGGGGTCGGACCCCACCAGCACGGTGCCCAGGCCCGGGGTGACGCCCCGGGCCTTGAGCGCGGCAACGCGTTCGGTCAATTCGGCCTTGATGGCAGCGGCGGTAGCCTTGCCGTCAAGAATTTGTGCGGTGCTTACAGGGGTCATGGATCACCACTGCTCGTGCTGCGGGTACAGCGGGAAGTCGGCGGCGAGGCGGTCCACGCGGGACTGCAGCGCCTCGATGTCGGTCGCCGTGCCGGCCTTGAGTGCGGTGGCGATGATGTCGGCAACCTCGGTGAATTCTTCGGCGCCGAAGCCGCGCGTGGCCAGGGCCGGGGTGCCGATCCGCAGGCCGGAGGTGACCATCGGCGGGCGCGGGTCGAACGGGACGGCGTTGCGGTTGACGGTGATCCCGACTGAATGCAGCAGATCCTCGGCCTGCTGGCCGTCCAGCTGGGAATTGCGGAGGTCCACGAGCACCAGGTGCACGTCGGTGCCGCCGGTCAGCACGGACACGCCGGCCTCGGCGACGTCGGCCTGGTTGAGGCGCTCGGCAATGATCTTGGCCCCTTCCAGCACGCGTTCCTGGCGTTCCTTGAATTCCCCGGTGCCGGCGATTTTGAAGGCCACGGCCTTGGCCGCGATCACGTGCATGAGCGGGCCGCCCTGCTGGCCCGGGAAGACGGCGGAGTTGAGCTTCTTGGCCCAGTCCTGCTTGGCCAGGATCACACCGGACCGCGGACCGGCGAGGGTCTTGTGCACGGTGGAGGTCACGACGTCGGAGTGCGGCACCGGGCTCGGGTGCAGCCCGGCGGCAACGAGGCCCGCGAAGTGCGCCATGTCGGTCCAGAGCAGCGCGCCGACTTCGTCGGCGATCGAGCGGAACGCGGCGAAATCGAGGTGCCGCGGGTAGGCCGACCAACCGGCGATGATGACCTGCGGCTTTTCCGCGATGGCCTGTTCGCGCAGCTTGTCCATGTCGATCCGGAACGTGTCTTCCTCGACCTGGTAGGCGGCGACGTCGTAGAGCTTGCCGGAGAAGTTGAGTTTCATGCCGTGGGTCAGGTGCCCGCCGTGGGCAAGCGAGAGGCCCATGATCTTGTCCCCGGGGGTGATCATGGCGTGCAGCGCGGCGGCGTTGGCCTGGGCGCCGGAGTGCGGCTGGACGTTGGCGTACTCGGCGCCGAAGAGGTCCTTGACCCGGTCGATCGCCAGCTGTTCGGCGACGTCGACGTATTCGCAGCCGCCGTAGTAGCGGCGGCCCGGGTAGCCTTCGGCGTATTTGTTGGTCAGGACGGACCCTTGGGCTTCCATAACCGCGCGCGGGGCGAAGTTCTCGGAGGCGATCATTTCCAGGGTGCCGCGCTGACGGCCCAGTTCCTGGGCGAGCACGGCGGCGATTTCAGGGTCAAGCTCGGCGAGTGGCTGGTTGCTCACGGCGGTTGAGGTGGCGGTGGTGGTAGTCACGAGGAACTCCTGGCTAGGCAACGGGTACTGCTATAGGTCAGGTTACCGGCTCGCCCCGCCGCGCCGCCCCTTGATGACAGGACGGAACGGCGTCCGTTGCGGCACCCGCGGGTTGCCGCAACAGCAGGCGTACAGCCCGCAGGCTGCCAACCGGTAAGACATGACCCTCGGCCCAGGCGTACGATCCGTGGTCTTCGTGAGTGCCGCTCCCTGATGGTTAGCCATCCAACGCCAGTTGCGACCCGTTAAGACTACCAAAACGCGCGGAGCCCTGACCTCCGTCGCGGGTAGGCTGTTCTTCGTGATTGACGAAAACCTGACTGCTTCCTACATCCTGACCCTTTCCTGCCCGGACCGGCCGGGAATCGTGCACGCCGTCGCCGGCGCCCTGCTCGTGGCCGGCTGCAATATTACGGACTCGCAGCAGTACGGCAGCCAGAGCACCGGCACCTTCTTCATGCGGGTCGAAGCGACGACGTCGGTCCCGGCGTCCGAACTGCACGCGGCCCTGGAGCCGGTCGCGCAGGCTTTCGGGATGCAGTGGAACCTCAACCCGGCCGGCCGGAAGGTCCGCACCCTGCTGATGGCCAGCACGTCGGCCCACTGCCTCAATGACCTCCTGTTCCTGCAGCGCTCCGGGACCCTGCCGATCGAAATTCCGGCCATCGTGTCCAACCACCGGGACCTGGCCGGCCTGGCCGAGTTCTACGGCATCCCGTTCCACCACATCCCCGTCACCCCGGACACCAAGGTCCAGGCCGAGGACGAGCTGCGCGCGCTGATGGCCGAGCACGACGTCGAACTCACCGTGCTTGCCCGCTACATGCAGATCCTCTCGGACGAACTGTGCAGCGACCTCACGGGCAAAGCCATCAACATCCACCACTCCTTCCTGCCGTCCTTCAAGGGCGCCAGGCCCTACCACCAGGCGCATGCCCGGGGCGTGAAGCTCATCGGGGCCACGGCGCACTACGTCACCGCGGCCCTGGACGAAGGCCCGATCATCGAGCAGGAAGTCATCCGGGTGGACCACCGGCGCACCGCCGAGCAGTTCGTCCAGATGGGCCGCGATGTTGAAGGCCGCACCCTGGCCCAGGCCGTGCAATGGCACGCCGAACACCGCGTCCTGCTCGACGGCAACCAGACAGTGGTCTTCAGCTAGGGCCGGCTTCCGCCACCGTTCCCCGTCGACCGTTGCCAACGGGCCGCCGGCAGCCTTAACTGAAGCCATGGACACCTTCCCGGACGCGCCCCTGACCGGCTTTATCGCGCTGCTCAAGGCCGAGGGACGCCGCGCGATCCTCGGCCTCGATTGCGGGCAGGGAGCCGACGGGCTGGCGTTCGTCCAGGAAGGCATCCACTACACCGGGGTGGACCCCTCCGAGGAGAATGTGCGCGCCGCCCGTGCCCGCGGGCTCGAGGTCTCCGTGGCGGAGGCCGAGCACCTGCCGTTCGCGGCCGCGGCCTTTCCAGGGGTGTGGGCTGTGGACGCGCTCACCGGCCTGACCCCCGGCCGGCGCGAGGATGTCATCCGTGAACTGGGCCGGGTCACCGTCCCGGGCGCCCCGATCGCCGTCGTCCTTTCGGGGACCGCAGGAGTCACGGTGCTCCGCTCGCCCGGACCGGACGATCCCGCCTAGCGGCAGGCGGCCACGCCAGGGTTTTCGCCTAGCGTGCGGTGTGTCCCACGCGTCGCCCGCTGCCCAGATAGCCACCCATGAACCCGCCCGCCACGAGCAGCGCACCGCCCAGCCGGGCGAGGCCGGCGCCCCGCCGTTGCTGCCCTTTGGACCTGGCCAGCCAGGACGCAGCAAACGCTAGGGTAGCGGCGCCGTTGGCTGCGGCATGGACAACGCCGACGCGCCGCCCGCGTTTGCCGGTGCGGACCCATTCCGCCCACCCGCTCAGACCGGCAGGAGTCGCCGCTACGAGGCCGAGACCCACAAGCCGCCGGGCTGCCCGGTCCAGTCCGGGATCCCGGAAGCTGTCCAGGAAGATTGCCATGAACCACGCCCCGAACGGTACGTCTTTGATCACGACGTGCGCCGGGATCCCCGTGGCGTCGCCGTGGAAGAACCGCCGCAATGCGGGGTTCGCCACGAGCCGCACGGCCAACGGCTCCGCACGGCGAACGACGCCGTCGAGGGCCTCGGTGGCTTCAAGCCGATGCATAAGGCGCAGGAACGGGTTGGCGGCCGGCATGCGATCACTTCCAGGGCGGGCGGTTGGCTGGCCTCGATACTACTCAGCGCAGCCTCCATGGCAAGAGGTGGACGGTACTTCGCGCCCGGACTTTGCGACCAGGAGCGGGCAGCCCCGCGCCGGCGCCGTGTTCTAGGCTGGGGGCATGGCTCCCCTCTACGCTTTCGCCGGCACCACCCCGGCTGTCCATGACTCCGCCTTCATCGCCCCGACGGCCTCGGTGATCGGCCAGGCCAGCCTGGCCGAGAACTCCAGCGCCTTTTATGGCGTCTCCGTCCGCGCGGACACCGCCGCGATCACCGTAGGCGCCGGCACCAACCTGCAGGACAACGTCGTGCTGCACGCCGACCCCGGATTCCCCTGCACCGTCGGGGCCCGGGTCAGCGTCGGCCACGGCGCCGTGGTGCACGGCTGCACGGTCGAAGATGACTGCCTGATCGGCATGAGCGCTACTGTCCTGAACGGCGCAGTGATCGGAGCGGGCAGCCTGATAGCCGCCGGCGCGGTCGTGCTCGAAGGAACCGTAGTGCCGCCGCGCTCCCTCGTTGCCGGGGTGCCCGCCAAGGTCAGGCGCGGGCTCACCGACGAGGAGTTCGCCGGCATCCAGCACAACGCAGCCCACTACCGGGACCTGGCCCAGGCGCACCGGGAGTTGCACGCCGGCTAGGGCGCGCCTGCGCGCCTGCGGCAGTGTCTGCCGCGTCAGTCGAGCGCGATCGGGCCCAGCTCGTCCAGCAACTCCCCCGGACCGGGGTTGCCGGGACGCGAGTGGCCGCCGAGATGGTTGACTACTCCCCAGACGGCGTTCAGGCCCGTGGTCACGGCGCCTTCGGCCCAGCCGGCGGTGAAGGAAACGTCGTCGCCGGCAAGGAAGATCCCCCGCTGCTCCGCCGGCAGGTGGTCCTGCTTGAAGTGCGTGAACAGGCGCTGCTGGTAGCGGTAGTGCCCGGGCAGGTTGGCCTTGAACGCCCCCATGAAGTTGGGGTCCGCTTCCCAGGACACGGTGATGGGCTGGCCCACGATGTGGCCGGCGATATCCACCCCCGGGTAGATCTGCTCGAGCGAATGCAGCATCAGCTGAACCCGTTCCTCGGCGGTCAGTGCCAGCCACTTCAGCGCATCGTCGTTCCAGGTGTAGGAGAGCAGGATGACGGCCGGCTGGTCCGGGCCGTTGTCCAGCAGGTAGGTGGCCCGGTTCAGCCGGTCCGTCAGGGTCATCGACAGGACTTCCCGGCCCGTCGCCGGATCGATGTCCTTCCAGAACGGCCGGTCCACCATCACGAAAGTCTTGGAGGACTGCATGTAGTGGGAGCGTTCGATCGCCGTCCACAGTTCCGCGGGAAAGAGCGATTCCTGGGTGTGGATCCGGGTCGAGAGCAGCCAGGACTGGCACGTGGTCACGACGGCCGGGTACGTCGCTTCCCGCCCCCAGCGCTCGCGGACGCGGAAGTCGCCGCTTCCGTCCCGGGCGATCCGGTCCACGGCGCCGCGCGGCGCGCCGGCGTGCAGGGAGGCCAGCGAGGTGCCCTCCGGCCAGTGGGCCATCCCTGACGGCGCGTGCTGCCAGAGTGCCTCGGGCAGCCGCTGCGCACCGCCGGCAATGAGCCGGTGCGCATCGTCGGCGTCGGTGTAGACGACGCGCAGGATTTCCAGGATCGAGTTGGGAAAATCGGTGTCCCAGCCGCCCGTGCCGAACCCGACCTGGCCGAACGCCTCGCGGTGGGCGAAGCCTGCCTTCCTTGAACGATTCGCTGGCCGCGATGAACCCGTAGAACGTTTGCTCGTCCATCAACGGCAGCAGTCCGTTCCAGATCTCCTTGATCCGGGCGGTGTCCCGGGCCCGGATGGCGGCCTGCATTTCGGCGAACTGCGCGCCGTCGTTGACCGCTGCCTTCCAGGCGTCGGCCACCTCCAGGAAGAAGGGCGGAAGATCGGCGGCGGTGGTGGCGTAGTATTTCTCGCCTGCCAGTTCGATCACGGTGCTTGAGGTCGCCGCCGCGAGCGGGTTCGGGAATTCCTCGGTGTCCAGCCCCAGCAACTCCACGTAGTGGTAGAAGGCTTTGCCGGAGACCGGGAACCGCATCCCGCCGAGGTCCGCGACCACCCCCGGAGCCGCACTGAAGTTCGCTGTCCGGAGGCGGCCGCCGATTTGATCGGCCTCGTAGATGACCGGGCGCAGGCCCAGTTTCATCAGCTCGTAGGCGGTCACGAGTCCGGAGAGCCCGGCACCGACGACGGCGACTTCCGTGCCGTACAGTTCCGGCGGAAGAACGCCGAGGCCCTCCGGATGCGCCAGGAAGTGGTCATAGCTGAACGGGAAATCCGGATTCAGCATGGTGATGGGCGCTCCGTCCGCCGGCGTGGCGTCGGACGACGGTGTCGGGGCGGGCAGTTCGGTGGCGGTGGTCATGAGATGTCGGCCTTCGTCGGTGCGGGCGTGTCGGTGAGCGGTGCAGTGCGTTGTGATGCTTCACGGTATTCCGTCTGGCTCATCGCGGCCACCCGGGAATGCCGACGGCCGTAGCCGAAGTACGCAGCCAGGCCGACGAGCATCCAGAGGCCAAAGACAACCCACGTCTCGGCGCCCAGGTTGGCCATGAGGTACGCGCACATCAAGGCGCCAAGGATCGGCGTGAACGGAAAGAGCGGGACGCGGAAGCTGCGCGGCAGGTCCGGCCGCGTGCGGCGGAGGTGGATCACTGCCACGTTGACCAAGGCGAAGGCGAAGAGTGTGCCGATGCTCGTGGCGTCGGCGAGCGCACCGAGCGGCACCAGCCCGGCGGTGAGCGCGACGGCGGTCCCGACGATCAGGGTCCCGGCCACGGGGGTGCCGGTCCGGCGTGAAACGCGCCCGAAAATCCTGGGGATCAGGCCGTCCCGCGCCATGGACAACAGGATGCGGGTCTGGCCGTAGAGGACTGTCAGCACAATGCTGGCGATGGCCAGGACGGCCCCGACAGCGAAGACCACGCCGACCCACGGCTGACCCGTGGTTTCCTCCAGGATCTTCACGAGCGCGGCCTCGGTACCGTCGAACCAGCCCCACGGCCGGGCGCCGATGGCGGCAACTGCCACGAGGACGTAGATCGTAGTGACGATCAACATCGACAGCAGGATGGCCCTCGGCAGGTCCCGCTTCGGGTTCCGGGCTTCCTCGCCGGCCGTGGACGCGGCATCGAATCCGATGTAGGAGAAGAAGACCCGGGAGGCGGCGGCGGAGACGCCGGCAGCACCCATCGGCAGGAGCGGCTCGAAGTGCGCGGCGTTGAACGCGGTGAACGCCACCGCGCAGAAGAACACCAGGATGCCGACCTTGATGACGACAATTGCGGTGTTGATCCACGCGCTTTCCTTGGCGCCCCGGACCAGGAACACCATGGCGAACACCACAATGGCAATGGCGGGCGCATTGAATACCCCGCCGGCCCCGGGCGGCTGGGAGAGTGCGTCCGGCAGTCCCAGTCCGAAGACGGACAGGGCTTCGTTCACGTACTGTCCGGAGCCGACGGCGACGGCGGCCACCGAGACTGCGTATTCCAGGACCAGGCACCAGCCGCAGATCCAGGCCATCCCCTCCCCCATCGTGGCGTAGGTGTAGGAGTAGCTCGACCCCGCGGCGGGCACAAGACCAGCCATTTCCGCATAGGAAACAGCGGAAAGCAGCGCCGCGAGTCCGGCGATGGCAAAGGCGATCCAGATCGCCGGCCCGGCCAGCGGGACCGAGTCGCCCAGGATGACCAGGATGCCGGTTCCGAGGGTGGCCCCCACACTGATCATGGTCAGCTGGAACACGCCGAAGCTGCGGACCAGGCGGGTCCCGCCGTGCCCGGACTCGGCCTCGCTGACCAGCTGTCCGATCGGTTTGCGGCGCAGCAGCTGGGCCGCGAGGCCCGGACGGCCTGTAGCGGCCGGCGGGCGTTCCCCGGCAAGAGTTGGCACAGTCATCGTTGACGTCCTTCGCGTTCAGTGGTGGTCGGTTTCTCCCCGGCTCAGCCTAGGCGTGTGAGGCACCTCTCAATCGAGTGCAAAATGTCCTATAGTCGACACTCATGAGTCAAAATGCACCGAACATCCTGGCGCTGCCGGTGGCGGCCCGCGCACGTGCCGGCTGCCATGGCCGCTGAGGCGCCGGAGCAGCTCGGCTTCGTTACTTTGGACCAGTTCCTGCACCAGCTGCCCGCGGACCTGACGGTCCTGCACGACGCGGGCAACGGCGCGGAACGGTTGCGCTGGGTGGAACCGAGCGAGCTGGAGGATCCGACCCCCTACCTGCTCGACGGCGAATTCCTGCTGACCGCAGGGCTGCCGTTCCTGGCCGGGGGTGGAGACGAGGACCGCGTCGACGCCTACGTGCGCCGGCTCGTCCGCGCGCGCGTCAGCGCACTCGGCGTCGGCCTCGAGCCGTACTTTGATGCCGTCCCCGACGCCGTGGTGCAGGCCTGCCGGCAGCACAACCTGACCTTGGTAGCCGTCCCGCAGGACACCCCGTTCGCGGCGGTCGGCCTGGAGTTTGCCCGGCTGCTCGAATCGGACAACGCAAGGACCTTCCGGCAGCTGGCCGAGACCAACAAACAGCTCATGCGGGCGGTGCTGTCAGCCCGGCCGGAACACGATCTCCTCGCCGCGCTGGTGCACCGCGTGCCGGTCTGGGCGGTTCTGCTCGGCTCCGACGGAAGGATCCGTGCCCGCGGCACGTCGGCTGCAGCCGGCGCCGTCGCGGACCCGACACTGCTGAAACCAATGCTGACCAGGCTCCTGGCCGGCAGCGGGCCCCGGGTCGAGATGGACTCATTCGATGCCCCGGGTTCCGCACTGGTCTTCGGCCACCCCCTGCGAAGCACGCGGGACGCTACCCTGGGGGCCCTGGTCCTGGGCACTGATACGCCCTTGACGCCGGCCCAAAACAGCGTGGTCTCGACCGCCGTCGGCCTTCTGGAGCTGCTTGTCCGGCAGCGGACCAGCGGCGCGCTGGCACCAAGCCAGCTCGCTACCGCTTTGCTGCTGCGCCCTGAGGACCTGGTCTCGGGGTCCACCCGTCAGGTAAACGGGCTCAAGGACCTGCTCGCACAGAACATCTCCTCGACGAGGTCCGGACCGCTCCGCGTCGTGCAGGGCATCCGCCTCGACACCGCGCACGGCGTGAGCCGCGTCGCCGAGGGCCCGGTCCGGGAGCTGCTCGAGTGGCGCCGGCTCTTAGACACCAAACTTGTCGAGCTCACCGATTACGGCTTCGCTGCCATCACCCGGCTGAAGGTCGACGACGCACTGCTCGCCGACGTCGAGCGGCTCGGCTGGCGCCTCGTGATCGGCAGTGTCACGGAAATCGCCGGCCTGCCAGCCGCCTACCGGCAGGTGTCCTCCCTGCGCGGCCGCGCCCGTTCGGACGGGTGCAGCATCCGCGCCGACGCGGTGACGTGGTCGGTGGCCGGGCTGCTGGGCAATGAGGCCGGTGCGATGCTGGCGGCCAAGCTGCTGGAGCCCCTCCTGGTCCTCGAGCCAAGCCGACGGGACAGCCTGCTGGGCATCCTGCGGGCCTGGCTCGGTGAGAACGGCAGCTGGGACGGCACGGCGAAAGCCACGGGACTGCACCGCAACAGCGTCCGGCGCCAGGTGGGCATCATTGCCGACCTGCTGGGCACGGACCTCGACCAGGCCCACACCCGCGCCGAACTCTGGATTGCGCTGCAGTATGCGGACCATCCCGGGGTGCCGGCCGGCAGCCACGGCGGCCCCGGAACGGGTCCGGCTCAGCCTTCCCAGGAGCCGTAGGCCTCCGGCCGGCGGTCCCGGAGGTATGACACGGGAACATCCTCGGCCGGACCGGACGCCAGCACCTCCGCCAGCAGCAGCTCAGCCCGGGAGCCTGCCGCCGCCAGCAGCGATCCGTCCCGAGCGGCGATCACGCTGCCGCCTGGAAAATCGATACCGTCTTCGCTACCGGTGTGGTTGGCATAGGCGACCGTCATCTGGTTCTCGAGTGCCCGGGCGCGGATCAGGACCTGCGGGACGGCGTCAAACCCGGGGCCGAGCGCCGTCGGGACCAGGAGCAGGGAGGCGCCGCGGAGCGCGGCGGCGCGCGCCGTCTCCGGGAACTCGATGTCATAGCAAATCGCCAAGGCGGTGCGGATCCCGTGGAAATCGACGACGCCGGGGGCCGCATCTGCGGCCGTGAACACTGCCCGTTCGTCCGGCCCGAACAAGTGGACCTTGGCATAGCTCAGCAGTTCTTCCCCGTTATCGCTGATGAGGGTGGCCGTGATCCGCCAGTCACCCTCCGCCGAGACTGACGGAAGACTGTAGACCAGCGCGATGCGGTGCCGCCGGGCGATCCCGGCCAGTGCCTGCCGGATTCCGGGCAACGAGTCCGGGTCCAGGTCGGCCCTGAGCCTGCGTGGCGCATAGCCCACCGGGAACAACTCCGGGGTGAGCAGCAGCTGTGCTCCGCTAGCAGCGGCGTTGCGGGCAGCCTCGTCGACGGCGTCGCAGTTTGCCTGCACATCGAGCACAACGGCATTCGCCTGCATCAGGGCCAGTAGCACCATTACCACCTCAAAGGATCGCCGGGTCTCCGCACACGGGTTGCGGGCTTCTCCCTCCAGCCTAGCCACGAACCCGGCGGGCGCACCGGTGCAGTTCCGCCCGCGGAGCGCCGCTTCCGGACGGAATATCCCGCCCGGCAGGGGGCCGTCACCCGCGGCTTGCGTTAACTTCTTGACTACAAGCGCTTGATGCGTCACCCTTCATACATGCCCTCCCCCACGAGCTCAACGAGGAGCCGTACCAAAAATCCCGGATCGCAGTCAGCCCTCCGGCACCTGAACCAGCAGCGGATCATCGAATGCCTCCGGTCAGGCCCGTCGACGCAGGCGGAACTGGCGCGGCAAACCGGCCTGTCCACCGCCACTGTCTCCAACATCGTGAAAATCATGCATGACGAGGGGATGGTCTCGACCGAGCCGACCACCAGTTCGGGGCGGCGCGCGTTGAACGTCCGGCTCAACAGCAGCGGCATCGTAGCGGTTGGCATCGACTTCGGCCGGCGGCACCTGCGCGTGGTCCTGGCGTCCCTGAGCTACCAGGTCATCGCTGAGGAATCGATCCTCCTCCCGCTCGGCCACCAGGCCACGGAGGGCATCGCTGCAGCGGTCCGGTTGCTGGAGCATCTGCTGGCCGAAAGTGGTGTGGAACGCAGCGCCCTGGTGGGTGCCGGCGTTGGCATACCCGGTCCGATCGACCGCCGCACCGGCACTGTCGCCCAAGGCGCCATCCTGCCCGAATGGATCGGGATCAACATCCTCGAACACCTTGAGGAGACCTTGGAAATCCCCGTCTTCGTTGACAACGACGCCAACCTGGGTGCACTGTCCGAAGTCACCTGGGGACCCCACAGCGGAGTCAGCAACCTGATGTTCCTCAAGATCGGCTCGGGAATCGGAGCCGGCCTGATCCTGAACGGTGCACCGTACTACGGCAACGTCGGCGTCACGGGGGAAATCGGCCACGCGACCATCCACGAACACGGGCTGGTATGCCGCTGTGGCAACCGCGGCTGCCTCGAAACCATCGCCTCCACCACCACCATGATCGAGCTCCTGAGCCGGGGCGAGGGTCAACCCCTGACGCCCGGGGACATCGTGCGGAACGCCCTCGCAAAGGCCCCTGCGACACTGCGCGTGGTCGATGACGCCGGTCTGGCTGTCGGGCGCGCCCTTGGCAATGTGGCGAATCTCATCAACCCCGAGGTCATCGTGATCGGCGGACCGCTGGCGGCCCTCGGCGAGCTCCTGCTGGACCCCATCCGGCGGGGCCTTATCCGCCACGCCGTGCCGGTGATCGGCGAAACCACGACGCTGACGATGTCCTCGCTCGGCGACCGGGCGGAGGCCCTGGGCGCTGCAGCCCTGGTCTTCCAGCACGCGGGAATCGGGGTCCCGTGAGATTTCGTTACCCAGCCGTTGCGTTAAAGACTTGACGACAATGCGCGTAATCCAGTTTACTTTCTCATCAGACGGCCCTGCTTCTCGCAGGGCGACAACGAAGTCACCACGGGAGGCGTACGGCACATGACGTCCGGTACCACGCACAGCGATCCGATCATTCTCGAAATGCGTTCCATCACCAAGGAATTCCCCGGCGTCAAGGCGCTCGACCAGGTCAGCCTCCGGGTCAAGGCCGGCGAAGTCCACGCCATCTGCGGTGAAAACGGCGCCGGCAAGTCGACCCTCATGAAGGTCCTGTCCGGCGTGTACCCCTACGGAAGCTACGACGGCGACATCGTTTACCAGAACGAAGTCCAGCAGTTCAGGGACATCCGGGCCAGCGAGCACGCCGGAATTGTGATCATCCACCAGGAGCTCGCCCTGATCCCGGAACTCTCCATTATGGAGAACATCTTCCTCGGCAATGAGCCCACCAAACGCGGCGTCATCAACTGGGATGAGGCCCGCAGCCGGTCCACTGAACTCCTGGCCCGGGTTGGGCTCCGCGAAGACCCTGAAACCCCCATCAAGGAAATCGGCGTCGGCAAGCAGCAGCTCGTGGAGATCGCCAAGGCGCTGAACAAATCCGTGAAGATCCTCATCCTTGACGAGCCGACGGCCGCCCTGAACGAATCCGACTCGCAGCACCTGCTGGACCTGATCCTCGGCCTGAAGGGCAAGGGGATCACCTCAATCATCATTTCCCACAAGCTCAACGAGATCGAGCAGATCGCGGACTCCATCACCATCATCCGCGACGGCAAGTCCATCGAAACCCTCGACGTCAAAGCCGACGGCGTCGACGAGGACCGGATCATCAAGGGCATGGTCGGCCGCACCCTGGAGTCCCGCTTCCCGGAACACGAACCGAAAATCGGCGAGATCCTCTTCGAAGTCAAGGACTGGACCGTGGGTCATCCGCAGATCGAGGACCGCCTCGTCTGCAAGGGTTCCAACTTCCACGTCCGCCGCGGCGAGATCGTCGGCTTCGCAGGCCTCATGGGTGCCGGACGCACCGAACTTGCCCGGTCAATCTTCGGCCGCTCCTATGGCCGCTTCATTTCCGGGCACATCTACAAAGAGGGCAAGGAAATCACGCTCAAGAACGTCCGGCAAGCCATCGACGCCGGCCTGGGTTACGTCACCGAGGACCGGAAGTCGCTGGGGCTGAACCTGCTCGATGACATCAAGACGACCACGGTGTCCGCCAACCTGGAAAAGATCAGCAAACGCTCAGTCGTGGATGACAACCAGGAATTCGCGGTTGCCGAGGAATACCGGAAGTCGCTGCGCACCAAAACGCCGTCCGTCGAAGAGGGCGTCGCCAAGCTTTCCGGCGGCAACCAGCAGAAGGTGGTGCTCGCCAAATGGATGTTCACCGATCCTGACCTGCTGATCCTGGATGAACCCACCCGCGGGATCGACGTCGGCGCGAAGTATGAGATTTACGGGATCATCCAGCAGCTCGCCAACCAGGGGAAGGGCGTCATCGTCATTTCTTCCGAGCTGCCGGAACTGCTGGGACTCTCGGACCGCATCTACACCATCTTCGAGGGCGCTATCACCGGCGTTCTCAACAAGGACGAAGCCAGTCAGGAAAGCCTGATGAAACTGATGACGTCCGCCCGCAAGGCCGCCTGACTTTCTGGAATATTCCAGACCCTTCCAGACACAAGGACTGACACAATGAACGCGTTAAAGAAGCTCTTTGGCGGCAACACCCGCCAATTCGGCATGATCTTCGCCCTCGTGGCGCTGATCATCTTCTTCCAGGTGGCCACCGGCGGCAACACACTCACCTCCGGCAACGTCATCAACCTTTTCAACGGCAACTCCTACATCCTGATCCTGGCCATCGGCATGGTCCTCGTAATCATCGCCGGCCACATCGACCTGTCCGTCGGCTCGGTTGCCGCGGTCGTGGGCGTGGCCGTGGCGATTGCCATGCGGGACTGGGGAATCCCCTGGTACGCGGGTGTGCTGCTGGGTCTGGGCCTCGGGGCGCTGATCGGTGCGTGGCAAGGCTTCTGGACGGCTTATGTCGGCATCCCGGCGTTCATCGTCACCTTGGCCGGCATGCTGCTGTTCCGTGGACTCAACCAGTTCATCGGCAAGTCGAACACCATCCCCGTTCCCCGCGATTTCCAGTACCTGGGCTCGGGCTACCTCCCTGAAGTCGGGCCGGACACCGGATTCAACAACCTGACACTGCTTCTAGGCCTTGCGGGCGTGGCCTTCGTGGTCTTCACCACGCTGCGTTCCCGCACCCATGCCAAGTCGATCGGCGCCCACGTCCCCGAGGCCTGGATCGTCATCACGAAGCTGGTCCTGATCTGCGCGGCCATCCTGTTCGCCACGTACCTCTTCGCCACAGGCCGGCCCGGCACCTCGTTCCCCATCCCGGGGCTCATCCTGGCCCTCCTCGTGCTGATTTACGGATTCATCTCCTCCAAGACGATCGTTGGACGCCACGTCTACGCCGTCGGTGGCAACCGCCACGCGGCCGAACTCTCCGGCGTGCAGTCCAAGAAGATCAACTTCCTGGTCATGATGAACATGTCGATCCTGGCCGGCCTCGCCGGCATGATCTTCGTCGGCCGCTCCACTGCTTCCGGTCCCTTCGACGGCGTCGGCTGGGAACTGGATGCCATCGCGGCCGTGTTCATCGGCGGCGCGGCAGTGACCGGCGGCGTCGGCACCGTGATCGGCTCGATCGTCGGCGGCCTCGTGATGGCCGTGCTGAACAACGGCCTGCAGCTGCTGGGCATCGGCGCCGACCTGACCCAGATCATCAAGGGCCTCGTCCTGCTGATCGCAGTTGCCTTCGACGTCTACAACAAGTCCCAGGGCAAGAAGTCCATCATCGGCCTGATGATGAAGAACTTCGGCCGGAACAACGAGATCAAGCCCGACGAGACGACCAGCACCAAAGAGGTCATCCACCGCGAAGCCTGATCGGCTCCCCCATTCTTTCCCCACACCACCTATAGAAAGAGAACCAAGTAATGCAAATGATTGGTAAAGCAGGAAAGGCAGCGGCCATCGCCGCTATTGCAGCACTGGCGCTGACGGCCTGCGGTCGCTCGGAGCCCACCACGACCGGCGACGGAACCGGCGCGGCCGGGTTCCCCCAGGACTCCTCGATCGGCGTCGCACTTCCGCAGAAGACCAGCGAAAACTGGGTACTGGCGGAGAAGCTGTTCAACGACGGCCTCAGCGAAGCCGGTTTCAAGCCCGACGTCCAGTTCGCCAACGGCGGCGTCTCCGAGCAGCAGAACCAGATCAGCGCCATGGTCACCAAGGGCGCCAAGGTCATCATCGTCGGCGCGATCGACGGTGCCCAGCTCGGCACCCAGCTGCGGCAGGCCAAGGACGCGGGCGCGACCATCATCGCGTACGACCGTTTGCTGCTGAACACCGAGAACGTGGACTACTACGTGGCCTACGACAACTTCAAGGTCGGTGAACTCCAGGGCCAGGCACTGCTGGACGGGATGAAGGCCGAGAAGCCTGAAGGTCCGTACAACATCGAACTCTTCGCCGGTTCCCCGGATGACGCCAACGCGAAGGTCTTCTTCGACGGCGCCATGAGCGTCCTGCAGCCGAAGATCGACGACGGCACCCTGAAGGTCCTGTCCGGACAGACCTCGTTCGAGCAGGCCGTCACCCAGGGCTGGAAGGCTGAAAACGCCCAGCGGCGCATGGACACCCTGCTCGCAGGCACCTACGGCTCAGCAACCCTCGACGGCGTGCTGTCCCCGAACGACACGCTGGCCCGCGCAGTCCTGACCTCCGTCAAGGCCGCCGGCAAGCCGCTGCCGGTCATCACCGGACAGGACTCCGAGGTTGAGTCCGTCAAGTCCATCATGGCGGGCGAGCAGTACTCCACCATCAACAAGGACACCCGCAAGCTCGTTGAGCACGCGATCACCATGGTCAAGGACCTCCAGGCAGGCAAGACGCCTGAGATCAACGACGACAAGTCCTACGACAACGGCACCAAGGTCGTTCCGGCCTACCTGCTGGAGCCGGTCATCGTCACCGCAGAAAACGTCAAGACCGCGTACACCGATGATCCGGTACTCGGCCCGCTGACGAAGTAGCATCACGGAGTAACGTCAGGCAGTCCGCGCTTCGGCCGGTCTGCCGCATGGGCCCCGGTTCCCCCGCAACGGGTGGGCCGGGGCTCTTTTGTGCCCGCAGTCCCTCTCTTTCACAGCGCCCGCACAGCCCCGGGCTGACCGCCGCACAGCCCCGACGACCATTCTGTAACAAGCAACCGGCCAACCGATCCGGTACAGAACTTAGGAGTCCAGTGAGCGTCCTCGCCCGAAGCGTAGGCAATGCCTTCCGAAACAAGGTCCGAACCGGGGCGGTGGTGGCAGTGCTGGCCGTCGCAATCGGCCTCGCCCTATCCATGCTGGTCGCAAACCAGGCGGTCGCCGCCAAAGTCGCGGAACTCAACGCCTCCGTGGGCACCGTCCTGACCGTCAACCCGGCAGGCGGCCAGGGCTTCGAGGGCGGCGGCGAGCCGCTCACGGCAGCCCAGGCCGCCACGGCAGCCTCCGTCCCCAACGTCACCTCCGTCGTCGGGACCCAGACCCTGCGGCTGAGCAATGCCACCGGGGCCGCCACCGGCCAGGGCGGCCGCGGCCAGGGCGGCGGACAGGGCGGGCAGACGACGTCGACCCTGACCACCAGCCTGACGTCCGCCGTCGACGCGGGCACCCTCGGCAACCGCAACCAGGACTCCGGCGCCACGGGCACCACCGGCACCACCCAGCCCGCACGGTCAGTCCCGATCACGGCGACCGGCATCGGCGCCGAGGTGGACACCACGGGCAAGGCCCTGGAGATCACCGAAGGCAGCGGCCTGGGCGACTACACGGCCGCGTCCGCCAGCGCGATCCTTGGCACCGACCTCGCCGAGAAGAACGGCCTGACCGTCGGCTCCACGTTCACCATCAACGACCAGACGCACACGGTGGCGGGGCTCTTCGACTCCGGCACGGCATTCGGCAACAACGCCCTTTACCTCACGCTCCCGGCAGCCCAGACCCTGGCCGGCCTGCCCGACGAACTGTCCACCATGATCGTCACGGTCGACAGCATGGAAAATGTGGACGCCGCCAAGACCGCGCTCCAGGCTGCCCTCGGCGAAGACAAGGCCGACGTGACGCAGGGCCAGCGCAACCTCGAAACCGCCGTCAGTTCGCTGGACAGCGTCAAGAACATCTCGCTGATCGCCTTCGTTGCCGCCCTGGGCACGGCGGGCGTCATCATCCTGCTCATTATGGTCATGCTGGTCCGCGAGCGCCGCCGGGAGATCGGCGTCCTGAAAGCCATCGGCGCCCCCAACCGGACCATCGGACTGCAGTTCGTCCTGGAAGCGCTCGTACTCGTGGCCCTGGGCAGCGCCGTGGGCGCCGCCGTCGCGTCCCTCGCCAGCGGCGGGATCGCCTCCGCCCTGGTCAGCACCAGCGCTACGTCCACCACGACGGCGGGTCCCGGCCAGCGCGGCGGCGGCGGTGCCTTCGGCGGCGCCAACCAGTTACTGACCTCCGTGACGGCGAGCGCCTCCCCCGGCGTGATTGCCGCCGGCATCGCCGCAGTGTTCGGTGTGGCCATTGTCGGCTCCCTGGTCCCGGCGTTGCTGACCGCCCGTATCCGTCCCATCGAAGTCCTCCGAGGAGAGTAACCATGATCGAAGTCAAAAACCTCGTCCGCACGTTCAATTCCGGCGACCGGACCATCAAGCCCGTCAATGACATCAGCTTCGAGCTCGAACAAGGCACGCTGGCCTCGATCGTGGGCAAGAGCGGCAGCGGCAAGAGCACCCTGTTGTCCCTGCTCGGCGCGCTGGACAAGCCCACCAGCGGCGACGTCGTCGTCAACGGCGTCAGCCTCGCGGGCATGCCGGATGGCAAACTGACCGAGTACCGGCGCCGGGACATCGGCTTCGTGTTCCAGCAGTTCAACCTGATCCCGAACCTCTCCGCGATCGAAAACGTCATGCTCCCGATGGAGTTTGCCGGCATCCGCACGGCCGAGCGGCGTGAGCGGGCCCGCGGGCTGCTCGAACAGGTCCAGCTGGACCCGGAGAAGCACATCCGGCGCATCAACCGGCTTTCCGGCGGTGAGCAGCAGCGGGTGGCGATCGCCCGCGCCCTGGCCAACGAACCCAAGCTCATCCTGGCGGATGAGCCGACCGGCAACCTGGACGAGCAGACGGGCGAGCACATCATTGAGCTGCTCAGCTCACTCAGCCGGGACCACAACACCACGATCCTGGTGGTGACCCATGACCGGGCCCTGGCCAACAAGACGGACCGGCGGTTCAGGCTCCAGCAGGGCCGGCTGACGGAGGAAACGGCGAAGAACCGGTCAGCGGTGGGAGCTCACGGATGACATAAGCTGCTGCGGCCAGGCGCCGGGTGAGAGGATGGGCACCATGACTGCCCACATCGCCACACCGTGGCTTTTCAGCCAACCGGACCAGGATCCCCGCACGGCTACCGGCGCCAGGCTGCGATGGGGCGTTATCGCCACCGGCGGCATCGCCGCTTCCGTAACTCGGGACCTCGCGCTCCTGCCCGACGCAGAGCTCTACGCGGTCAGTTCGCGCACGCAGGCAGCCGCGGATGCCTTCGCCGCAGACTACGGCTTTGCCCGCGCCTACGGCGACGACGCAACACACACCGGGTACCGGAGGTTGCTGGAGGACGACGCCGTGGATATCGTCTACGTCGCCACTCCGCACGCCCATCACCACGAAATAGCCCTCGCCGCGTTATCCGCGGGCAAGCACGTGTTGTGCGAGAAAGCGTTGACCGTCAACGCCCGCGAAGCGGGGGAACTCGTGGACCTGGCCAGAAGCAAAGGCCTGTTCCTGATGGAGGCGGTGTGGAGCCGCTTCCTACCGGGCATGCAACGGGCCTTCGACATCGCCGCGTCCGGTGAAATCGGCGAGGTGCAGTGGGTCAGTGCCGACCTCGGTTTCCCGGCCCCCTACTCCCCCACGTCCCGCCTCTGGGCGCCGAAGGACGGCGGCGGTGCGCTGCTGGACCTAACGGTCTACCCGCTGCTGTGGGCGCTGGGCACCCTCGGCTTCCCGCAGACGGTCAGCGCCACCGGATGGCTGAACGACGACGGCGTGGATGCCCAGAACGCCCTCACCCTCGGCTACCACCACGGCGCACAGGCGCAGCTGACCTCCTCGCTGCTGGCCCACGGACCGCGGACCGCCACCGTGGCGGGCAGCCGGGGCTTCCTGCAGAGCGTCGGCTCGATCAACAACCCTGCAGAGCTGCTGGTCAGGGTGGGCTTTGAGGAGCCGCGTGTCGAGCACTTCAGCGTGGTGGGCCGGGGCTACACCTACGAGCTCCGGGAGGTGACGCGCTGCATTCAGCAGGGCCTCACCGAAAGCCCGGTGATGCCGCTCGAGGATTCCCTGAATACAATGCGGCTCTTCGACGGAGTCCGCGCCCAGCTCGGGGTCAGCTACCCGAACGACGCCCGCAACTGAACATCCCGGGTCCTGTCCTCTTACGCCGGCCTCTGGACTCGCAGCAGCGGCCCGCCCTAACCTGAGAGGTACCGTCGGGTCGTTCAGGAATGGGGTGCGTGCGTGGAGCCAGCTTCCTGGACGTGGTGCGCGCCCCTCCGCAAGCCGTTGCGCCGGTTGCTGATCGCTGGAATCTCCGGCGTGGTCTGGCTCGGGCTCTCCGCGGGGGCCGCAGCTGCCGACGACGGGCGGGCCGTCCCCCGGGCAAGCGGTGCCGTCGCCGCCGTCATGGGAGCCGATGCCGACGACCTCCTCGACGACCACACGGACGACACCTACGCCGACGACCTCCTCGACAACGATGATGATACCGAGGAATTCCTCGGCACAGATGACGACGAAAGCGACGAGGGCGACGACGTCCATGGTCCGCCGGCGGATTTAATGGTCTCCGCGCCGGACGGCGGGCCAACCGTCCCTGCCGCTGATCCGGTCACGGACCCTGGCGCAGGATCCCTCGCTGATCCGGTCACCGGACCCTCGTGCGACCCCGGTCAGTGACCCCGGACAGGGCGGTCCCGGCGGCCCCGGCACGTTGCCGACAGTCCCGGCTCCTGATCCAAACCCGCCGCCGGATCCCGCGCCTCCCGCTGTGGATCCGGACCTGGATCCGGGCATGAATCCGGACGGGCCCGTCCCCCCTCCCGGCGGTACCCCGTCACAGGCCCAGGATCCCCCCCGCCGACGGACAATACCGCGCCAACGCCGGACGGATCTTCGGCTGATCCGCCCGGGGCGGCAGAACCTGCGCCCGATGCCGGGCCGGCGGAACCGCCCGCAGAGCCGGCAGACACCGGGATCCCGGTTGATCCGCCTGGCGAGCCGGACGGTGCTGCGCCGGCCCTGACAGCGGAGCCACCGCCAGCCGAAACGCCGCCCCCGCACCTGCTGCCCGCGATTTCGCAACCGGCCACCACCTACTACCTGCATTCCCGGCCTCCGGCGACCGTCCACGCACCCGCAATCGGCCCCTTGACGGCGCAGCCCGCCCAGGCGCCCCCTGCCCCCGCGCCTGCCCCGACTCCAGGCGACGGCGACGCACCGGCGCCCGGCCCGGCCGGCCCGGATCCCTGGCCCGGCGGCACCGGGCCGCCCGGGCCTGATTCGCTGCCGCCTGCACCGGCGTCCGGATCCGGAAGCGGACAATCCTCCCCCGGTCCCGGTGCGGCGGCCGCCTGGCTTCCGGGCCTGCCGTTCTCCCTGCCCGTCACTGGAGCCGACCCCATCAGCGGTCCGCTCCAGCGCGGGGAATCAGCCGCATCGGCTGATCCCGGTTCTTCCCCTGACTGACTAGGCCGTCTCTGCCTCCCCAGAGCACGGCCCTCCGGGCTGCCTTGCGGCCCCCGTTGAACCTCATTCAGGAGAACTCCCTTGGACAACCCCGTCCATTCCCGGGGTTCCGGCATCCCGTTTCAGAGCCGGACGCGACCATCCGCGCGCCGGACGCCCTGTGCGCCGGCAAGGACCGGACGCCGGTACCGGCCGCCGGGAAACCCGCCGGTACCGGCGGACCGCACTATCCGTCCGCCTTGATGAACGGGGGCGTTTGCGTCCCGGTCCGGTGACTTCCGGAGCGCACGTCGTTGGGTCCGCTGGGGGACTCAACGGCATCGGCTGGCTCCCGCGGAGGAACCGGACCGTGGCACGTCGGCCGGCGCCGACTTCTTGCTGCCGATACCCGACCCCGTACTATTCTCGGAGGGCGTCGCCGTGGCGCACCGGAAAGGGGCAGGGCAGCGTGGACAGTTCACCCAACAAGATACCGGCGGAGCTTCTGGGGGGCCGCTATCTTCTAGGGGACGTCATCGGCCGCGGCGGCATGGCATCGGTCTACACTGCACGGGACATTAATCTCGGCCGCACCGTGGCGCTGAAACTGTTCGACCCGCGCCTGGCTGACGCCGATGAACTGAGGCGTCAGGACGCCGAGATCGAACTCCTGGCCAGTTTGAACCATCCTGGCCTCGTGACGCTGTTCGACGCCGGAGCGGACGACCGGATCCCGGGCGAGCCCCGGCCGTTTTTGACCATGGAGCTGGTGGACGGCGAGGACCTCCGGACCAGGCTGCGCCGCAGCCCGGTCACGTTGGAGGAACTGGCCGTCATTGGTGCCGGCGTCGCCGATGCCCTGGCCTACGTTCATTCGCTGGGCATCGTCCACCGCGATATCAAGCCCGCCAACATCCTGCTGGCCCCGGTCACGGCCGGGGACCCCCTGCGGCCCAAACTGACCGACTTCGGCATCGCCAGAATCATCGACGGCACCCGGCTCACGGCCACGGGCACCATGGTCGGAACCGCCGCGTACCTGAGCCCGGAACAGGCACGGGGCTCTGTCATCGGGCCGGCCAGCGACATCTATTCACTCGGTCTGGTGCTGTTGGAGTGCGTCAAGCGCGAAATAGAGTATCCCGGCAACGCCGTCGAGTCTGCTGTGGCACGCCTCCACCGGCAACCGGCCATCCCCGAGGACCTCGGCCCGGAGTGGGGACGGCTGCTGCGCGCCATGACCGCGGCGCAGCCGGCCGAGCGCCCGACTGCAACCGCCGTGGAAGCGGCCCTTCGCGGCGCCGTAGCCTCGCCGGTATCCGAGCCCGCCCGCCCGGCAGGAGCGGACACCCAGGTGTTGCCGGCCCCGCCGGCACGGCCGCCGCAGCTTCCAGGCGGCGGTGACGGGGCCGGAACGCTCCGGATGATGCAGCCGCTACCCGCAGGCCCGCCCGCCCCGGGCCGGTCACCCGGACCATCCCGCCGGCCCGGCAGCCTGCGGCGAACGAGCCGGCGTACCCGCATCGCCGTCGCCATCGCCGGCGTCGCCTTGCTCGGGGCGATCGGCGCCGGGGCCATCGCGCTGTCCGTCCCCGAGGCCCCCGCCGTCGTCGTCCCCTATCCGAGCGTCACCGGCAGCCTCGGTGATCACCTGAAAGAACTGCAGGAGAGCGTCCAGCCATGAACCGCAACCGCCACCTCAGCGCCGCGGCCCCCCGCCCCGCGCTCCTCCGGAGGTTTGTGCTCGCCGGGGTGCTGTCCGCGGCCCTGGCCGGCTGCAGCGGACCTCCGCCGGAGCTCAGCAGCGACGCCGCCAGCGAACTCCAGTCCCAGGTTCTGGCCGTCACCGAAGCAGCGGCCGCCAACGACTCAGCCGGAGCGCTGATGCAGCTCGATGAGCTCGTCAAGCGGCTCGACGGCGCCGCAGGCCGGGGTGAGGTATCTTTCCAACGCCATCAAAGCATCAGCGCCTCTATCAGCGCCGTTCGCGCCGACCTCGCAGCACAGATTGCTGCCGCGGAGGCCGCCGCCCAGGCCGCCCAAGCCGCCGCTGAACAGGCCGCAGCCGAGCAGCAAGCAGCCGCCGAGCAAGCGGCCGCCCAGGCCGCCGCCGCGCAGCAGGCAGCAGCCGAGCAGGCAGCAGCCGACGCCGCAGCCAAGAACGACAAGGACAAGGCCAAAGACAAAGATAAAGGCAAGGACAAGGACGACTAAGGCCACCGGGCCTAAAGACGGAAGCGGCGCACCGGGGACTCCCGATGCGCCGCTCCGGCACTACAACCTAGTTTTCAGGGTCTCAGCCCAGCATTCCCAGCACCTGGCTGAACGTCGCCGAAGGGCGCATCACAGCGGCGGCCTTCGCCGCATCCGGGTGGTAGTAGCCGCCGAGGTCCACCGGTGAACCCTGGACGGCCAGCAGCTGCTCGAGAATGGCGTCCTCATTCTTCGTCAGAGCCTCGGACACGGCGGCAAACGCTTCGGCCAGTTCGGCGTCGTCCGTCTGGCTCGCCAGTTCCTGGGCCCAGAACTTGGCCAGGTAGAAGTGGCTGCCGCGGTTGTCGAGTTCGCCGGCCTTGCGGCGCGGGGACTTGTTCTCCAGCAGGAACGTGCCGGTGGCCCGGTCAAGGGTGTCGGCCAGGACCTGGGCGCGGGCGTTGCCCGTGCTCACCGCCAGGTGCTCGAAGCTCACCGCCAGCGCCAGGAATTCGCCCAGGCTGTCCCAGCGGAGGTGGTTTTCCTTGACCAACTGCTGGACGTGCTTCGGGGCGGACCCGCCGGCACCGGTCTCGAAGAGCCCGCCGCCGTTGATCAGCGGCACGATCGAGAGCATCTTGGCGCTGGTTCCCAGCTCCAGGATCGGGAAGAGGTCCGTGAGGTAATCGCGGAGCACGTTGCCGGTGACCGAGATGGTGTCTTCGCCCTTGCGGATCCGCTCCAGGGTGTAGGCAGTGGCCTTTTCCGGGGACATGATCGTGATCTGGAGGCCGTCGGTGTCGTGCTCGGCCAGGTATTCCTCGACCTTGGCGATCATCCGGGCGTCGTGCGCGCGGCCCTTGTCCAGCCAGAAGACGGCGGGGGTTTCCGAGGCGCGGGCGCGGGTGACGGCCAGCTTGACCCAGTCCCGGATCGGCACGTCCTTGGTCTGGCAAGCACGCCAGATATCGCCCGGGGCGACCTGGTGCTCGATCAGGACGGTGCCGGCGTCGTCAATGATCTGGACGGTGCCGGCGGACTGGATCTCGAACGTTTTGTCGTGGCTGCCGTATTCCTCGGCAGCCTGGGCCATCAGCCCGACGTTCGGGACCGTGCCCATGGTGGTCGGATCGAACGCGCCGTTGGCGCGGCAATCGTCCACGACCACCTGGTAAACGCCGGCGTAGCTGCTGTCCGGCAGCACCGCGAGTGTGTCGGCTTCCTGGCCGTCACGGCCCCACATGTGGCCGGAGCTGCGGATCATGGCCGGCATCGAGGCATCGACGATCACGTCGGAAGGCACGTGCAGGTTGGTGATGCCCTTGTCCGAGTCCACCATGGCCAGTTCGGGGCCGTCGTTGAGGCCCTTCTGGATGGCGGCCTCGACGTCGGCGCGGATCTCCTCGGGAAGCTCGTCGAGTCCGTTGAGGATGGACGCGAGGCCGTTGTTCGGGCTCAGACCCGCCGCGGCGATCTGCTCGCCGTAGGTAGCAAAGAGATCCGCGAAGTAGGCCTTGACGACGTGGCCGAAGATGATCGGGTCCGAGACCTTCATCATGGTGGCCTTCAGGTGGGCGGAGAACAGCACACCCTCATTCTTGGCCCGGGCAACCTGGGCTGCCAGGAACTCATCAAGGGCGGCGGCCCGCATGACGGTGCCGTCGATGACCTCTCCGGCCAGCACGGGGAAGGACCGCTTGAGGACCTTGACGGTGCCGTCTCCCTTGACCAGCTGGATCTTGAGGTTGCCATCGGCCTCGATGACTACCGACTTCTCGTTGGAGCGGAAGTCATCGGCGTCCATGTGGGCGACGTTGGTCTTCGACTCGGGGCTCCAGGCACCCATGCTGTGAGGGTTCTGGCGGGCGTAGTTCTTGACCGACAGCGGCGCGCGGCGGTCCGAGTTGCCTTCGCGCAGCACCGGGTTCACGGCGGAGCCCTTGATCTTGTCGAAGCGGGAGCGGATGTCCGTCTCTTCGTCCGAGGAGGGATTGTCCGGGTAGTCCGGCAGTGCGTAGCCCTGGGCCTGCAGTTCGGCCACGGCGGCCTTCAGCTGGGGCACGGAGGCGCTGACGTTCGGAAGCTTGATGATGTTAGCCTCGGGCGTCTTGGCCAGGGCACCGAGTTCGGCCAGGGCGTCACTGACGCGCTGGTCCTCGGTGAGGTAGTCGCCGAACGCGGCGATGATGCGGCCTGCCAGCGAAATGTCGCGGGTCTCCACTTCCACACCGGCCGTGGAGGCGAAGGCCTCAACGATCGGCAAGAACGAATAGGTGGCCAGCATCGGCGCTTCGTCGGTGTGGGTATAGATAATCTTTGCCATTGCGCGGGCGTCTCCCTGAAGGTCTGGGTGTATCCGGAATCGTGGGTTATGCAACATCCCTAACTTACCCGAGGACGCGGGATTGGCGCCTACCGGGGGCTGCCATCGGCAAATCCATGACATCCACCACGGATCAACAAAATTTGACAAGAAACTTTACAGATCCGTCAAGCTGCCGTAGGTTCAGTCCCATCCCCGCGGCCGCCCACAGCGGCCGCACCGCATTCCTCCGGTTAGGACACCATGAGAAAACCCAAGACTCTGGCCACCAGCCTGTTCACCCTCACGGCCGCTGCCCTGCTCGCACTCAGCGCGGCGGGCCCCGCCTCAGCGGGCCCGGCCGCGGCCAAGGCACCCGCCCCCGACGGCACCGTCAGCAGCCACACCGTCACCGACGCCGGCGTCGGCTACTGGACCCCCGAGCGGATGCGCAACGCCATCCCGGGCGACGTCCTGGCGAAGAAGGCCATGGAACGCGGCAACCAGTCCCGGTCCGCGGAACCCGTACAGAAGGGTGCCCTGAGCACCATCGAAGCCAAGGCGCCGAAGGCGGACACCCTCGTCAACAAGGCCAACGCCAGCGAGTCCCCGGTCCCGCACATCGGCAAGGTCTTCTTCACCCTCGCCGGGTCCAACTACGTCTGCTCGGGTAACTCGGTCTCCGCCGGCAATAAGAACACCGTCTCCACCGCCGGCCACTGCCTCAACGAGGGCCCCGGCGCCTTCGCCACCAAGTTCACCTTCGTCCCGGCCTACCAGAACGGTTCCGCACCGTACGGGCAGTGGACGGCGAAGTCCCTGCACGCACCGAGCCAGTGGGTCTCCAACGGTGATTCGACGTACGACACCGGCTTCGCCGTGATGTCCACGCTCAACGGCCAGTCACTCTCCGACGTCGTCGGCGCCTCCGGGCTGCAGTTCAACGCGGCCCGCGGCCTGACCTACAAGGCCTTCGGCTACCCGGCGGCTCCGCCGTTCAACGGCGAAACCCTGAAGAGCTGCTCCGGCACCGCCAAGAACGATCCCTATAACCCGCAGTACAACTCGCAGGGCATCCCTTGCAACATGACCGGCGGGTCCTCGGGCGGGCCGTGGTTCATCGGTTCCAGCTCCAGTGGTTACCAGAACTCCGTGAACAGCTACGGCTACGGCAGTAACGGCACCACGATGTACGGCCCGTACTGGGGCTCCGTGATCCAGCAGGTGTACGCCGCGGCAGCTGCCTCGTAGCGTCCGCCCAGCAGTCCGACGGCGGTTGCCCCACCAGGGCGGCCGCCGTCGTGGCGCCACCGGACATGCCCTCCGTGCAGGACCGCGACAGGACATAATCCCAATTTGCTCGTTCGTGGCCACAAAAAATGGACATGCCCTCCCGGGAAGGGAGGACATGTCCATTGGTTGTGGGGCGTGGTTCCCGCCGACCTGGTGCGGCCGGCAGGGGAGCCCTGTTAAGCCCTAGTGGAAGAAGTGGCGGGCCCCGGTGAAGTACATCGTGATCCCGGCGGCGTTGGCCGCAGCGATGACTTCTTCATCCCGGACCGAACCGCCGGGCTGGACCACGGCGCGCACGCCGGCGTCGATCAGGATCTGCAGACCGTCGGCGAACGGGAAGAACGCATCCGAGGCCGCGACAGCGCCGCGGGCCCGCTCCGGTGCGTCGCCGGCGTCGGCACCGGAGGCCCCGCCGGCGGCGTCGACGTCGGAGGTCACCGTGACGCCGAGGGAGTTGGCCCGCTCGACGGCCAGCTTGCAGGAATCGAGCCGGTTGACCTGGCCCATGCCGATTCCGACGGCGGCACCGTTGTTGGCGAGCAGGATCGCGTTTGACTTCGCCGCACGGCACGCTGTCCAGGCGAAGGCAAGGTCCGCCAGGGTTGCGTCATCGGCGGCGGCACCCGCGGCGAGGGTCCAGTTGGCCGGGTTGTCCCCCTCGGCGTCGACCTTGTCCGTCATCTGCACCAGCACCCCGCCGGAGACCTGGCGCATTTCGGAGGGGTAGCGGCCGTAGCCTTCGGGCAGGGCCAGGAGACGGATGTTCTTCTTCTTGGAGAGGATCTCCACGGCCTCCGGCTCGAAGTCCGGGGCGATGACGACCTCGGTGAAGATGCCCGCCACCGTGCGCGGCCATGCCGGCGGTGACGGTGCGGTTCGCGGCAATGACACCACCGAAGGCGGAAACCGGATCGCAGGCGTGGGCCTTCGCGTGCGCATCGGCGATGGGATCGGCGGCGGAGGCGGACGCGACGGCCACACCGCAGGGGTTGGCGTGCTTGATGATCGCGACGGCGGGTTCGGCGAAGTCGAACGCGGCCCGGAGGGCGGCGTCGGCGTCGACGAAGTTGTTGTAGCTCATGGCCTTGCCGTGCAGCTGGTCGGCCTGGGCGATGCCGGCCGGGGCGGCCTTGTCCACGTACAGCGCGGCCTGCTGGTGCGGGTTTTCCCCGTAGCGGAGCACTTCGGAGCGTTCCAGCGCGAGGCCGGTGTAGGCGGGCCAGTCGATCACGCCGTCGCCGTCCTCGTCGAGGAACTGGGTGGCGGTCCAGCTGGCCACGGCGGTGTCGTAGGCGGCGGTGTGCGCGAAGGCCTTGGCCGCGAGCCGGCGCCGGGTCTTCAGGTCGAAGCCACCGGATGCGGCAGCGGAAACAACGGCGCCGTAGGCGCCCGGGTCCACGACGATGGCGACGGCGGCGTGGTTCTTCGCGGCGGACCGCACCATGGCGGGACCGCCGATGTCGATCTGCTCGACGACGTCGTCCTGCGCGGCACCGGATTTCACGGTCTCCACGAAGGGGTAGAGGTTCACGACGACGAGGTCGAAGGTTTCGATCTCCATGCCGGCCAGCGTGTCCATGTGGGCGGGGACCCGGCGGTCCGCGAGGATGCCGCCGTGGACGCGCGGGTGCAGGGTCTTGACCCGGCCGTCGAGCATTTCCGGCGAGCCGGTGACTTCCTCGACTTCCTGGACCGGGATGCCGGCCGCTGCGATCTTTTTCGCGGTGGAGCCGGTCGAGACGATCCTGACGCCGGCCGCGTGCAGGCCTTGCGCGAGTTCCTCCAGGCCGGTCTTGTCGTAGACCGAAATCAGTGCCCGTCGGATGGGTACACGGTCGATGGATACACGCTCAGTCTGCGTCAAGATCACAAAAGTCTCCGTCTAATGTCGCGGTCTTATGTCGCGGCGGTGCCGCGGGCGGTGGGGATGTGGCCAGTTTATCGCGTCACGGCCGCGGCCTTCCCTGCGCGCCGGAGTATGAAGTGCCCCCCGGCGTGTTGGCCACGGCGCGCCACCGAGGACCGCCGCCACTTCGGCAAGCAACGTAAAGTTTTCCTTTGGAGGCGGAGATGAATACATACACAACAGTGCCCAGCGGCGAACAGGTGGTCCAGGAACTGCCGTGGCGGTGGAAGGTCCAAGGACGGATCTTCCTGATCGGCGGGCTGGGCTTTATGTTCGATGCCTGGGACGTGACGCTCAACGGCATCCTCATCCCGCTGCTCTCCCGGCATTGGGACCTGAGCGTCAGCGAGGCCGCATGGATCGGGACGTCCAACCTGATCGGCATGGCCCTGGGCGCCTTCGTGTGGGGCACCATCGCGGACACGATCGGGCGGAAGAAGGCCTTCACCGCGACCCTGCTGATCTTTTCGATCTTCACGGTCCTGGGCGCCTTCTCCCCCGACTTCGGCTGGTTCGTGGCCTTCCGGTTCCTGGCCGGCTTCGGCCTGGGCGGCTGCATCCCGGTCGACTACGCGCTGGTCGGCGAATTCACGCCCCGCAAGCAGCGCGGCCGCGTCCTCACGGCGATGGACGGGTGGTGGCCGATCGGTGCCGCCCTGTGCGGTTTCGTCTCGGCCGCCCTCGTGGCCGCATTCGCGGACTGGCGCTTGACCATGATGGTGATGGTGCTCCCGGCGCTGCTGGTTTTCTGGGTCCGGCGCAGCGTGCCCGAATCCCCCTTGTTCCTGATCCGGAAGGGCCGGCGGGAGGAAGCCGCCAAGGTGATCGACGAGCTTGTCCGGGCCACCGGCGCCGAGCCCCGCGCCTACAGCCTGCCGGATCCGCAGGATGCCCCGCGGCTCTCGGCCGGCAGCGCCTGGACCCAGCTGCGTGCCCTGTGGCAGTACGACTGGAAGATCACGACGGCGGCCTGGTCGCTGTTCTTCAGCATTCTGCTGGTCTACTACCTGGCCCTGACCTGGATGCCCCGGATCCTGATCGGCGCCGGATTCGAAGAGGCCAGGGCCTTTGTCACGACGGCGTCCATGGCGGCCGTCGGACTCCTCGGCGTGATCGTGGCGGCCTTGCTCGTGGAGCGCGTGGGCCGGAAGTGGATCCTGGCGATCACCGGGCCGATGTCGGCGGTGACCCTCATCATCGTCGCGGTCGTGGTGGACATCCCGGCAGCGGCCGTGTTCTGGCTGCTGGCGTTCGGCTTTGTGGTCCAGGTGGCCATTCCGGTGCTGTACGCCTACGTGTCCGAGCTCTATCCGACCGAACTCCGCGGCTCCGGCTTCGGCTGGGCATCAACCTTTTCCCGGCTCGGCGCAGGGTTCGGCCCGCTGTTTTTCGCCGCGGTCCTGTGGCCGGAGCTGGGACTGGCGACGTCCTTCGCGCTGGCCGGCGGGCTGGTGCTCCTGGCCGTGATCTGGATGGCGTTCTTCTCCCCCGAGACGAAACAGCGCCGGCTCGAGTAGGTGCCCGGGGCAGCGCCCGTCAGGGCTGGTGCTGCCCCGCGGCCAGTGCCGCCAGCGTGGACACGAGCAGCCGGCGCTCCACGACCTTGATCCGCCCGTGCAGCGCGTCCTCGGTCTCGCCCTCTTCGATCGCGACGGCTTCCTGGGCGATGATGGGTCCTGTGTCCACCCCGGCGTCTGCCCAGTGCACGGTGCAGCCGGTGACTTTCACGCCGTACGCCAGCGCGTCCCGGACCCCGTGGGCGCCGGGGAAGGCCGGCAGCAGGGCAGGGTGGGTGTTGAGGTATTTGCCGCCAAAGGCGTCAATGAAGTCCGCGCTGACGATGCGCATGAACCCCGAGGAAACAACGATGTCCGGCGCAAACGCAGCCACCGCCCCGGTCAGCGCGGCGTTCCAGGCCGCCCGGTCCGGGTAGGCCTTGAAATCGACGACGAATGTCGGGATCCCGGCGGCGGCTGAACGCTCCACGCCGTAGGTTCCTGGCCGGTCGGCACCAACGGCGGCGATCTCGACGTCGAGCACGCCGGACTTCACGGCGTCAATGACCGCCTGCAGGTTGGAGCCGGTACCGGAAACAAGGACAACAATGCGCATCGTCCCAGCTTATGGGGCCGCTCGCGTAGGCTGGAATCCATGACTTCCCAGAATGCCCCCCGCGGCAGCCAGCAAGAGCAGTCCGGCGCGACGGACGCGGCGTCCGCGGCGAAGATCCGCACCCTGTTCCGCATCTTCAGCCTGGTGATTCTGGGATCCTTTTTTGTCCTCCAGCTGGACATCACCTATGTCTGGCTCAGTGCAATCCTCACGGCGGCCGCGCTGGTCCTCGGGATCGTGCTGCTGGTCCGGGCGACCTCCAGCGGGAGTTCCAGGCGCGTGGTGATCGCGGCCATTGTGGCGGTGGTGATCTCGGCGGTGCAGGTGCTCCTGGTCCTGACGACCGTGCTGTTCTATCCGCAGCTCCGGGATTTCCAGGAGTGCTCCCGACTGGCCCTGACCGAGCAGGCGATCTCCCGGTGCCAGACCGCGCTGCAGGAGTCGCTGCCGGCGGCCTCCAGCCAGGGCGTCACAGTCCCTAGGACGGCACTGGCCCTAGAACGTCACTGACCGCCGGTGGCGCCGAGGTCCACTTCGCGCAGTTCCTGCCGGCGTTCAAGCCAGGGGCCGGCGGCGTAGCCGATCACGACGCCGATGCCGACCTCCGCGGCCACAAAAAACGCCGTCCGGACCGGGTCCGGGCCGATCTCGGTAAGCCGTCCGATCCCGGCCGAGCCGCCGGCCAGCCAGGCCAGCGCGGCGGCGAAGAGGCCGGCGAAGCTGCCGATCACGACGCCGAGGACCAGGGTTGAGGCCGCAGCAGTGAAGGACCGCACCCGGATCTTGATCGAGAGCCACTCGTCGAAGTGGTTTTCGCCGGCGCGCAGGAACCACCAGCCGGCCAGGGCACCGGCGAGCGCCGGAACAACAAGCGCCACGAAGCCAAAGTCGAGCGGCCCCGACGGAACGGCCGCGAGGACCGGTATGGACGGCAGCGGCCCGACGGCGGTCCCCAGCGGGCCGGCCTGCGAACCGACGCCAAGCGCGAAACCGGAGCCTGATGTCCAGGCCAGGGCGAACACGGCGAGGTTGGGGATGAAACCCAGCTGGGCGATGGTGAGGACCGCCCCGCCCGTAGCCCCGGCGTCGAGGCCTTCATAAACCGCGATCACGAGGTCCCAGTGGATCACCAGATCCACTGCAAGGAGCGCGGCGGACGCCGCCAGGGCGGCCATCACTGCGACCAGCGCGGCGGTGATGGCGGAGCCGAGGTAGGAGCCTGCCCAGCGGAAGTGCTGGCCCGTGCGGGAGACCCAGGCGACGGCGTCGACGCCGATCAGCCGGCTCCAGGAACCGGTCTCCCGGCGGGCGCCGATCACCATGCCGAGCGACACCGGGATCAACGGCACGAAAGCGGCGCTCCAGAGCCCCACGCCTACTTCCGGCACACGGCAGACGAAGCCGGTGGTCAGGCTGAAGCATGCGTAGATAAGCCACGAGCCCAGCAGCGCCTGCCAGAGCTGGTCGGTGTAGGAGGCCCGTGCCAGCCGGCGGCCCGCCCGCCACGCGAGCAGGAACGGGATGAGGGTCAGCCCGAACGGGGTGAGGGAGAGGACGCCCGACGCCGGGAGGGCTGCGGGTCCGGCGCCTACGGTCTCCAGTAACAACGGGACGCCGTGGATCAGGAGCCAGGTCTGGCCGGCCAGGCGGGCCAGGAAATCGGTGCGGCTGTCCTGGAACCCGGCGGTGGCCCACACCGCGATGATCGGGGCAATCACCAGCAGGGCGGAGATGAAGGCGGCCTGTGCGGACTCGATGGCGCCCTGCAGCCACAGGGGCATGGGGAGGCCCCGTTCTCCGGTCTGGTCAGCTCGCAGTTTCATCGCCTTCCATGGTGCCATGTGCCGGGCAACGGCCCGGATCCGACAGGCTGTATTGCGGGATCGTTCTGATCAGGGTCTTTCAGCCCCGGAGCTTTTCGCACGGCTCCGCCGTAAAATTGGAGTGTCCGCAAACAGTGGTTGGAGGCAGAAATGACTACCGCATCTCCCCATGCACATGGCATTCACTTCGGACGGACGGATGTTCAGAACGTTGGCATGGGTGTAGGTATCGTCCTGATTGTCGTGGGCGTCCTGGGATTCATCCCCGGCGTGACCACGCAGTACGGCTCCCTGGCGTTCCTCGGGCCCGAGTCAACGGCCATGCTCCTGGGTCTGTTCCAGGTGTCCATGTTGCTCAACATCGTGCAGCTGGTCATCGGAGCAACCGGCTGGACCATGTCCCGCAACGCAATGGGCGCCCGGAACTTCCTGATGGGCTTCGGTCTGCTGTACATCGTCCTCAGCGTCTACGGGCTCATGGTGGGCGTGGGGTCGGCGGCTAACTTCCTGTCGCTGAACGCCACGGGCGCATGGACTCTTCTGGTACTGGGCGTAGTTATGATTGGCGCCGGCTGGCTGCTTGCACGGCATCTGGCCGATGACGCAAATACCCGGTAAGCAACCACCGGGACGTAGGGAGTCGCGAATGAGTACCGTTTCATAGAATCTGAAAATTCGAACTACCGGCTGGTGCAGTGGCCTGCGGAAACGCGGCGGCTGCACCAGCTTCTCTGTGTGCCGGTGCGTGCGGCTACGCAAAATACCCCGCACTGCGACAATGGGTCCATGACAGCCATCTTCCTGGCCTGGGATCCGGAGCAACCCCTCGGATGGACATACCCCGCGGCGGTGGACCGCGTCCGCGAGACGGGCACGTTTCTGGCCACGTGGCGTGTGGCCGGCGTAGGGGACATCCCCGCGGAGGCGGAGGTGTGGCTCCTGCTGCGCGGGCGCCACGCCCGGGGACTGCTCGGCCACGGCGTCGTGGTTTCGGCCGGGCCGGAACCGTCACCGGCACCGGCACCGGCACCGCTGGGTATCCGGGTGGCGTTCGACGCGTTGCTGGCACTCGGGGACCAGATCCCTGCCGCGGTTCTCGAGGCGGCCGTCCCCGGCATCGATTGCGACGCCAGCTATGGGGACCACGTTTACGGGGATGAAATCCGCGGCGCCAGCCTGGCCGTTGATCCGTCCCGGGAGCCTGCGTTGCGCCGGCTGTGGAGTGAATCCGGGCCGCGGCCGGGCCCCGATGCGACGCGGCCCGTTCCCGGTACCCTCCCGCCGGAGGCAGTCGCCCGCGTCGACGTTAACCGCTACGAACGCAGCCCCGACGTGCACCGGCTATGTGTGGCCCGGCACGGAACCCGGTGCGCCGTGTGCGGCTTCGACTTCGAGGCCGCGTACGGCGATATCGGCAGGGATTTCATCGAGGTCCACCACCTCCCGCCGCCATCGGCACTGGGCCGGGGCTACGAATTGGATCCCGTCGCGGACATGGTTCCGCTCTGCGCCAACTGCCACGCCATGGCGCACCGAGGCGTGGCCGTGCCGCGGACTGTTGCGGAGCTGCGGCGGATCATGGCCGCCGCCGGATTCCTGCCCGGCCAGACCGTCAGCCGCGAAGAACTGGCGGCCCGGCAGGATGCCATCCGCATCCTTGAGCAGCGGTAGTCTGCCGGAATCCGGGCAGCCACGAAGCACTGGACTTCCCTGCCGGCCTAGCAGCAGACTGAAAGGGAGCAGCCGCCCTTTTCCAGTGCAGTGAAAGGAACCGGGTCATGCCGGACGTGTCAGCCTTCTTCCCGCTGATCGCCACGATCATCGGGGTGGTTCTCGTCATCGCCGCCGTCTGGCTGGCCACGAAACTGATGTGGAAGGTCGCGGAGCCGAACGAGGCGCTTATCATCTCCGGCCTGACACGCGGGACCCTGGACACCAGGGAGGGCATGGACTTCAAGATCGTCACCGGAAAAGGCGCCCTCGTGGTGCCGGGCCTGCAGACGGTGCGGGCCCTGTCCCTGACGCTGAATGAAACCGAGCTTAAGGTCTCCTGCGTGACCTCGCAGGGCATCCAGGTGGTGGTCGAGGGTGTGGTGATCTACAAGATCGGGGATGCCCCGCCGTTTATCGCCAACGCTGCCCGGCGGTTCCTCGGCCAGCAACCCAAAATGCAGAGCCAGGTCTACAACGTCTTCGAAGGGCACCTGCGCTCGATCATCGGCAGCATGACGGTCGAGGAGATCATCCGCGAGCGCGACAAACTCGGATCGCAGGTCCGCAGCGCCAGCGGCGTCGAGATGGAGAAACTCGGCCTCGTGGTGGATTCCCTTCAGATCAAGGACCTGCAGGACCCCACCGGGTACATCCAGAACATCGCCAAGCCGCACATTGCCCAGGTCAAGATGGAGGCCCGCATCGCCGAGGCCACCCGGAACCGCGAAGCGGCGGAAAAGGAAGCGGAAGCGGAGGCGCTCATTGCCGATGCCCGGAGCATCTCCGCGATCCGGCAGTCCCTGGCACTGGCCAACGCCGAAAGGGCCAAGGCCAATGCCGCCCAGGCCGGCCCGCTGGCCGACGCCACGGCACGCCAGCAAGTAGTGGTTCAGGAAACCGAGGTGGCCAAGCTGGAGGCGGACCGTGAGGAACAGAAACTCCAGACCACGGTCCGGAAGCCCGCCGATGCCAAGGCCTACGCCAAACGCACCGAGGCCGAAGGCCAGAAAGCCGCCGACATCAGCGCCGCCGAGGCCCTGGCCCGGCGCACCGAGCTCGAGGCCCAGGCCAATGCCCGGCGCACCGAGGTCCAGGCCCGGGCGAACGCCAGCGCCGCGGCGGCCGCAGCCGGAGCCACCCGGCTGACCGGCGAGGCCGAGGCGGCGGCCACGAAGGCACGCGGTGAGGCTGCCGCGTCCGCCATTAAGGCTAAGGCCCTTGCCGAGGCGGACGGCATCAAGGCCCGGTCCGAGGCGCTGGGGACCAATCAGGACGCCGTGATTTCACAGCAGCTCGCCGAGACCATGCCGGCCATCATTTCCGCGGCGGCCGAGCCGTTTGCGCATATCGGCCAGCTCTCGGTCCTCAACGGCGGCGAAGGAATGAACCGGATGATCGGCGGGATCCTGACCCAGGTGGGCGATTACCTGCCGAGCCTCGCCGCAGCGCTCAGGAACGGCCGGGACGCGGCGCGCGGGACACCGCCCCGGTCCCCCGATGCCCGGTGACGTACCGGGACGCTGACCGGAGCCTGACCGGCAAGATCGGGCGGGTCACAGGACGCATCGGGCCGGGCACCATCGGCGAAGTGATGCTCCCGTTCCGCGGCGGCACGAGCGCCTTTCACGCCCATCCCTTTGACCAGGACCGCGTCTTCGCGGTGGGCGAGCGGGTCCTCGTGATCTACTTCAAGCCGCCGCAGACGGTCTATGTCGATGAGCTCCCGGACATCCTGCGGACGGACGACGGCGGCGTCCGGTCACGCTAGGCCGGACCAGACCTGCCGGAACTTGCCGCTCCGGTCGGTCCGTGGCAGCTCGTCGTCGTGGTTGATGGCGACAGTCCCGATCCCTTGGGCCGTGAAAAAGCTGTCTAACCGCTGCTCGACCGCTGACTGCACCTGCGCCCTGTCGGCCCCCGGCTGCACCTCCAGCCGGACGCGCAAGGTTCCGGGCCCGGTGCGGATTGCCTGGCATCGACGGACTCCCGCGGTCTCTTCGATCACCGCGCCCAGGGCCAGCGGAAGAACCGTGACTGCGCGGCCGTCCGGCGCTGCGAAGGACAGCAGGTCCCCGGCGCGGCCTTCGACTTTCACTGCAGGAAAAGGACTTTCGCAAAGGCACGGAGATGTCGCTAGCGTAACCCGGTCTCCGAGGTCGTAGCGGATGATGGGCTGCACCCGGTTGGCCAGGTTGGTGACGAGCACCGAGTGGGAGGTGACGCCGGCGGGGACCGGCCGGTAGTGCGCATCCACCGGTTCGAGGATGTACCAGTCAGTGTTCACGTGAAATGCGCCGTTGCGGCACTGGCTGGTCAGGGCAGGGACCTCCGAGGACAGATAGTGTTCGCTGACCCTGCAGCCGAAGTCCGCTTCGATTCTCGCCCGGCCATCGGCGGATAAGTGCTCGCCGGAACAGATTGCCAGGACGGGACGGATTCGAAGCCGCCCGGCCCGCTGCTCCGCGGCCAGTTGGAGTATCGCACTGGGGTAGCCGCCGATCACGGTGGGCCGGAAGTCGTTGAGCTCCTGCACCAGGTCGGCGAGGGGCCTCATCACGGAGAAGACCCGGACCTGCCGGGCGAAAACGCGGGAGCGGCGCCGCAGGGACTCCGTCATGACCACGCCCGCGAAGTGACCGCCTCCTGCGACGAGGACCGCGCCGCGCAGCCCGCAGCGCAGCAACACCCGCAGTTCTGCGGCCCGGACCAGGATCCTGCGCTCACGAATCCGCGCCACGAGGTTGACCACGACCCAGGAGAACCGGTCGTGAAGCAGGACGGCGGGCTCCCCGGTGGTACCCGATGTGGTCACCACCAGGTACTTTCCGCGGTAATAGCTCCCGAGCCGGGAAAGGTCAGAGAGCACCTCGGTGTGCAGCCTCGCGAAGGTGATGTGCGGGTCCGTCACCCACTCGTCGAAGTTCTCCATCAGCTCCCTTTTACCAACCCGGGGAAGCTGATCCGGAGCCGAAATGTTATCCGGTGCATCCCGGTACAGGCGGCGGTAGAAGGGCGAAGCTGACCGGGCGAACTCCACGAGCGCCGCCAGCCGGGCCTGCTGGCGGCGGGCGATCGCCTCCGGGCCCTGACGCTCAGCGCGCCAGATGTCCCAGGCGATACCGATCATCGTTCCGGATAGGCCGCGCATCGCGAACCACCTTTCCGGGACCACCCCGCGGCCCCTCACCCACCTTTCCACTGCGCCAGTGGCATCAACAGGGCCGTTCGTCCCCGCTGCCTGCCGGGGCGGTCCTGCGAGAGCACCACGCCGTCTCCCCCGCTTCCGGCCCGTTAACCCACTATTCCCTCCCGCGCCATGTGGCCCACCCCGTGCCGAAAGCCTGCCCGGGCACCGTGAAGGGGTGAGGATCGCAATCGTGGCCGAATCATTCCTGCCGCACATGAACGGGGTGACACATTCCATCCTGCGCGTGCTCGAGCATCTGCAGCGCAACGGGGACGAGGTGCTGGTCATCGCGCCGTCGACCCCGGACCCCGGTGTTCAGGACGAGGTGTACGGAGCGCATGTCCACCGGGTCCCCGCGGTCGCCATGGCCGGCTATGCCAATGTGCGGGTGGCGTGGGGCGGTGTATATCGGGTCAAGCGACTCCTTGCCGATTACGCCCCCGACGTCGTCCATCTGGCTTCGCCCTTCGTGCTCGGTTGGCGCGCGGCGCAGGCCGCACACCAACTGGGGATCCCGGCCGTCGCCGTTTACCAGACCGAGGTCCCCAGCTACGCGGCCCGCTACGGCGTGCCGCTGCTGGAGAACTGGGCCTGGACCCGGGTGGAACAGATCCACCTCCTGGCGTCCCGGACACTCGCGCCGTCCACCTTTGCGCTCAACCAGCTTCGCGGCCGCGGCATTCCGCGGGTTCGGATGTGGCGACGTGGCGTCGACACGCAGCGGTTCAACCCGGGGCGGCGCGACGCAGACTGGCGCGCCGCGGTGGCCCCGGGCGGCGAGCGGATCATCGGCTACGTCGGCCGGCTGGCCGCCGAGAAACAGGTGGAAGACCTCGCGGCGCTGGCGGATCTCCCCGGGACCCGGCTCGTGATCGTGGGCGACGGCCCGCAACGTCCGGAGCTGGAGGCGGCGCTGCCGGATGCGGTGTTCACGGGATTCCTCGGCGGCGACGAACTGGCCCGGGTAATGGCGTCCTTTGACCTCTTTGTCCATCCCGGCGAATTGGAGACGTTCTGCCAGACCATCCAGGAGGCCATGGCCGCCGGGGTACCCGTAGTGGCGACGGGCCGCGGCGGTCCGCTGGATCTTGTGGAGAACTCCCGGACCGGCTGGCTGTACGAACCCGGAGACCTGGCCGACCTGCGGGAGCGGGTGCAGGACCTGATCGGCGACGACGCCAAGCGCCGCGCATTCGCGGCGGCCGCCTGCGCCTCGGTCCAGGGCAGGACGTGGGCAGCGCTCGGCGACGAACTCCTGGCCCACTATGCCGCCGTCGCCGGAGCCCGGACGGCGGCCCCGTCCCCGCTGTCCGCGCCCCGTTCCCACCCGGCCCGGTGATCCCGAGGAGCCATGACGGAAGCACCGGGGCCTCCCGCCGGGGCACGTTCCGGCCCGGCGGATTCTGTGATGGCCGCAAACTGCCGCTGGGGGACCTATGATTTCCGGATGGAAGGTCTCGTAGTAGCACATCGGTGGTACCGGATTCGTAGGGCGGCGATGGTATGAACCCACTGCCTGGCAATGGAGCCGGCATTCCGGACTATGAGGCCGTGGTCGAAGCCAGCCCGGATGCACTCCTGGTCCTCGACGCTGACGGCACGATCAGCCTGGCCAACGCCGCCGCGGAACGGATGTTCGGCTACGCCCGGGCCGAGCTGCTGGGCCAGGACCACCGCATCCTCACGGCGGAAGGTATCGGCTCCAGCCCACCGCAAGGGCCCCTCGCCCTCCCATCCGATGGGAACAGCCCCGCGGCTACCGGACAGGCTGGGCGGTGTGCCGCACGTGGGCGACGCAAGGACGGCTCCGAGTTCCGGGCTGACATTGCCAGCGCCCCCGCCCCCGGCGCGAACAGTGCCCCGAACAGTGCCGTGCAGGACTCCGCGCAGCGGGTCGTGACCGTCCGGCACGCCCCGCCACTGCCCGAGGCCGACGCCGACGCCGGACTTCGGGAGGCCATGTCCCTGCTCACCGCCACGCTCGAATCCACCGCCGACGGCATCCTGGTGGTCAGCAGCGGGGGCAGGATCGCCAGCGTGAACAACCAGTTCATCTCGATGTGGGGCATTCCCGCTGAACTTCTGGCCACCCAGGACGACGAGTCGGTCATGGGCTTCGTGCTGGAGCAGCTGAAAGATCCCGGCCAGTTCGTCAACAAGGTCGTCGAGCTGTACTCCCACCCCACGGCGGAAAGCATCGATGTGCTGGACTTCCGGGATGGCCGGGTCTTCGAACGGTTCTCCCGGCCGCAACTGGTGGCTGAGGAAGTCGTGGGAAGGGTCTGGAGCTTCCGCGACGTCACGCCGGCACGGAACGCGCAGAAGCGGATCGACGAGGCCATGGCCGATCTGGCGGAGCAGGCCGCCCAGCTCAAGGCCCTGGCCTTCAACGATCCACTCACCGGCTTGTCCAACCGCCAACTCTTCAACGATCATCTGGCGAACGCCCTGAGCGGTCCGTACGGCACCGCCGTCGACCTGCTCCTGTTGGACCTGGACGATTTCAAAGAAGTCAACGACATCCTGGGCCACCACGCCGGGGACCAGATGCTGGTCGAGGTCGCCCAGCGCCTGCGCGCGTGTGTCCGGCCCAACGACGTCGTGGCGCGGCTCGGCGGCGACGAATTCGTCGTCCTGCTGGTCGGTTCCCTGGACCCGGACGCCGTCGCCGCGCGGATCGTTGAGTCCGTGAAGGTCCCGGTCTGGATCGAAGGCACCATGCTGCGGCCGAGCCTGAGCCTGGGACTGGCCTCGATCAGCGACGGCTCCGCGGGCGCGTCGGAGCTGTTGCGGCGGGCCGACATCGCCATGTACGCGGCGAAGACCGCCGGGAAAAACCGGTACCAGCGGTTCCGGCCCGAAATGATGTACGAACTCGTGGAACGCACCGAACTCGAGGCCGGGCTGCGCCTGGCGGTGGACAGCGGCCAGATCGTCGTGCATTACCAACCCATCCTGCCCACCGGCGGGGACGCCGGCCTGCAGCTCGAAGCGCTGGCGCGCTGGGAACTCAACGGCAGGACTGTCCAGCCGCAGCATTTCGTCGCGGCGGCCGAGCGTAGCGGCCTGATTGTCGAAATCGGCACTGAGGTGCTGGTGCGCGCCTGCACTGAACTGGGGCCCTGGCTGCGTGAAGACCCGTTGCGCTCCGTCGCGGTCAACGTCTCCGGCGTGCAGTTGCGGCACGGCGACTTCGACGAACTCGTTCTGGCCGTCGCCGAGTCCTGTGGCCTGGATCTCCGGCAACTGGTCCTGGAGGTCACGGAGAGTGTGTTCTTCGACAACGACGAAGAAGTGACCCACCAGCTCGAGCGCCTGCGCAAGGCCGGCGTCCGGGTGGCGCTGGACGACTTCGGCACCGGCCATTCCTCCTTGGGCCGGCTGCAGGACCTCCCGGTGGACACGCTGAAAATCGACCAGTCGTTTGTGGCAATGATCCAGACGGGGACCGAAAAACTTCCCATCCTGACCGCCATCATCGACATGGCTCATGGCCTGGGACTCAGCGTCACCGCCGAGGGGGTCGAGACAGCGGCCCAAGCCGCCCACCTGATGAACCTGCACTGCGATTCCCTGCAGGGTTTCCTGTTCGCCGGTCCGGAACCCGCTGCCGGGCTGGACGCCGGCCTTCGCCGGGCCGAAGCGTCGCTGCACACTATGATGCAGCTAGAGTCGTTTTGCCTTGGGCCTTGCCCGGGGCCGTCATGATCCGTAGCTTTGGGGGCCGGTAACTGTGGGAAATGAAGATGAGGTTGCGTTGCTGGAACAGGGTCCGGACGCATACCTGCTGCTGACCGCGGACGGGACGATCACATTCGTGAACTCCGCGGCGGAGCGGCTGTTCGGCTATCCCCGGGAGCAATTGCTCGGCACTTCCCATGACCAACTGATCGCGGACGGTGAACACGCCGGTTTTCTGCGGATCTTCGGCCGGCTGGGCCGGAAAAAGCATCCCGTCAGCCGGGCCTTTTCCCTCGTCGGCCTGCACCGGGACGGCCGGGAGCTCTTCTTGGAAGTCACCTGTTCGCTGGTGCGGACCGACGCGGGAACCTCCATGGCTGTCGCCATCCGGGACGCCGGCGACCGGGAGGACTCCGACGCCGGACGGCGACTTGCCGTCTCCCTGCTGGACGCAACGATGGAGACAATTTCCGACGGGATCGTGGTGATCTCCAGCGACGGACAGATCACCGGTATCAACGAACAGTACTTGAAGCTGTGGGGCATGCCGGCCGAACTGGTGGCGGCCCAGGACCCCCGTGCCCTGGTCAGGTTCATCGCCGACCAACTCGTCGACCCGGAGACCTTCCTGCAGCATGTGACCGCACTGTACGGGGACGACGTGACGCGCAGCCACGACGTCCTGGAATTCGCGGACGGCCGCGCCGTGGAGTTCAACACGATGCCGCAGATGGTCTCGGATACCGTCATCGGCCGGATCTGGAACTTCCGGGACATCACCAACCACCGGCGCGCCCAGGATCAGGCACGGCAGGCGATGGATGAACTCGCCGAGCAGACCGACCGTTTTAAGCGCCTGGCCTTCCAGGATCCGTTGACGGGACTGGCCAACCGGCTGTTCTTCAAGGACCGGGCCGATACCGCGTTGCTCACGCAGGAGACGGTCCATGTCCTGCTGCTGGATCTGGATGACTTCAAGGAGGTCAACGACGTCCTGGGACATCATGCAGGCGATGAGATGCTCATCGAAATATCCCGCCGGCTGACGGACTGCGTGGGACCGCACGGGACCGTGGCCCGGCTCGGCGGCGACGAGTTCGTGGTGCTGCTCGTCGGATGCCGCGATGCCGACACCGTCGCCCGCCGCGTGGTTGATGCGTTAAACCACACCGTGTCCATCGACGGATTGCACCTGCAACCGGGCCTGAGCCTGGGCGTGGCGACCCGCACGGACCCGTCGATGACCTCTTCGGAGCTGCTGCGGCAGGCGGACCTGGCCATGTACGCGGCCAAGGAGGCGGGCAAGAACCGGTACGTCCACTTCCGGCCGGAGATGCACGCGGCGCTGCTGGCGCGCACCCAACTCACTGCCGGGCTCCGGCAGTCGGTGGAACTCGGACAGATTTCCGTGCACTACCAGCCCATTGTGTGCCCCGAGCGGGCAGACGTGTTCCACTTCGAGGCGCTGGTCCGCTGGAAGTGGCAGGGCGAGCTGATGGGACCGGACAATTTCATCACCACGGCGGAACGCAGCGGAATGATCCGGGAGATCGGATCCGAAGTCTTGCGCCGGACGTGCCTTGAACTGGGACCGTGGCTGGCCGGCGACCCGGCGAGGTCCGTGGCAGTCAACGTTTCCGGCGTGCAGCTGCAGCGCCGGGACTTCGCTGAACAGGTGCTCGGCACCCTCGAAAACAGTGGTGTTGATCCGCGGCAGCTGGTGCTCGAAGTGACGGAGAGCGTCTTTTTCGATGCCCACTCGCATGTCATTGCCCAACTGGAGACGCTCCGAGCGGCCGGGATCATGGTGGCGCTGGACGACTTCGGGACCGGGTACTCATCCTTGGGCCGGTTGCAGGAGTTGCCGGTGGATATCGTCAAGATCGACAAATCCTTCGTGTCGATGGTCATCACCGGCGCGGAAAAGCTCCCCATCCTCACCTCCATGATCCATATGGCCAAGAGCCTGGGCCTGAAGGTCACGGCGGAAGGCGTCGAGACCCCGGCGCAGGCGCGCTTCCTGATGGAGCAGCAGTGTGATGCCCTCCAAGGTTTCCTCTTTTCACGCCCCCGGCCCGCGTCCGACCGGGAGCAGGCGGTGCTGAATTCGATCGCCGGCATCGCCACCGTCGCGAACGCCGGAACGGCCGCCGCACCAGCACCAGCCGCGGCACCAGCACCAGCACCGGCACCGGCACCGGCACCGGCACCGGCGGATCCTGCCACGGCCGATGTCCTGCCACTGCCCTAGCGGCAGGCGTCGACGACATGTTGGCGGCCCGGCGCGTTCCGGATCGTTGTCCTGCGGGCGCACCGCCTATGATTCAGAAACAGCCGCCAACCACGGTCATCACAGTGCGCTGGCTGCCCGCATCCATCGCTTGGGATAGAGAATAATCATGGAATCCGGAATTGCCCTGGCTCTGCTGGAGCACAGCCCTGACGCCCTGCTGCTGCTGGACCACGACGCCTCCATCCGGTTCCTCAACACCGCCGCCGAGCAGCTTTTTGGCTACTCCCGCGCCCAGTTGATGGGAGCCGAACACAGCCTGCTGCTCGCCGAAATGTCCCGGGAGCCATTCCATCTCGTCCTCTCGCGGCTGGCCACCGCCGGGCGTGCAGGTGCTGCCACCGCCCTGCCGCGCCCGTTCGAGGGTGCCGGCCGCCGGGCGGACGGCACTCAGTTCCCGGTGGAGATCACGTATTCTCTCGTGCCGCTCGAGGCCGGGCCCGCCGTTGCCCTGGCGATCCGCAGCGCTGCCCACCGGCCGGAACGGCCGCAGCCGGCCAGTGTGCCGCCCGACGCCGGAACCCCCGCGGGCGGCAACGACGCCGGTGCCGCCGCACCCCGCCGTCGTCCATTGGCCGGGCAGAGCCCCTCGACGGCGGGCGCCGGCGCCGATAGCCGCGCGGTTTCCGGAGCCCGGCCGGATCCGCTGACCGGTCTGCCCAACGGTCCGCTGTTCAATGAACAGCTCGCGGCGGCGCTGGGCCGCCCGGATCAGGTCGATGTCCTGCTCCTGAACCTGGACGACTTCCGGAACCTCAACGAACTCCTCGGGCATCCGGCGGGCGACGAGCTGCTCGTGGAAGTAGCGGACCGGTTGCGCGGCTGTATCCGCCCGCACGACAGCATCGCCAGGCTTGGCGGCGACGAGTTTGTGGTGCTGCTGGCGAAATGCCTCAACGCGGACGCCGCCGTGAATCGGATCGCGGAGGCCCTGCACGAGCCGCTCCGCGCCGGGGGGTCGCTGGTGCGGCCCAGCGTCAGTATGGGTCTGGCATCGAAAACGCCGGAGACCTCTGACGGTTCGGAGCTGCTGCGCCAGGCCCATGCCGCCATGGCCGCGGCTAAGGCTGCGGGTAAGAACACGTGGCGGCGTTTTGAGCCCAGCATGCTCCATACCGCCGCGCAGCAGGGGCAGGGCGAGTCTGGCCTCCGCCGGGCGGTGGAACTTGGCCAGATCTCGGTGCACTATCAGCCTGTGGTCTCCCCCGGCGTCGGCTCCGTGGTGCAGTTTGAGGCGTTCGCCCGCTGGGAACTGCGCGGCCGCGTTGTCCCGCCCAACCAGTTCCTGCCGGTGGCCGAGCAAAGCGGGCTGATCCGGGAAATCGGTGACGAGGTACTGCGCCGTGCCTGCACCGAAATCCGTCCCTGGCTCGCCGGTCATGAAGCCAACAGCGTCGCCGTCAACGTCTCGGCACTGCAGTTCGAGCACCGGGACTTCGCCGGGGATGTGCTGGAGATTATCCGCTCGGCCGGTGTGGAGCCGCGCCAGCTGACGCTCGAGCTGACGGAAAGCGTGTTCTTCGACTCGGCCCCGGACGTGCTGCGCCAATTGCACCAATTGCGGCAGGCCGGGGTCCGGATCGCCATGGACGACTTCGGCACCGGCTATTCCGCGCTCGGCCGGCTGAACGAACTGCCCCTGGACATCGTCAAGATCGACCGGTCCTTCGTCGCCATGGTCTCCACCGGCCAGGAGAAGCTGCCGTTTTTTGACACCATGATCGGCGCCGCGCACGCCCTGGGCCTCACGGTGACGGCCGAGGGCGTCGAGACCGCCATCCAGGCCCGTTACCTGATGGACCGCGGCTGCGACGCGCTGCAGGGGTACCTGTTCGCCAAGCCGGCCCCGGCGAGCGAGCTCGCCGGGACCATGGAAACTGCCCTCACCGCCGTCGACAAGGTCGGCGCCGCCAGCTGAGACTGATGCCGCGGAAGCCGACCCGGCCTACGGCGCCACCGCCCGCAGATTGTCCAACAGCACGGTGAGCGGAGCATTGTTGGCGCTGCTGGAAAGGTAGGCGTTGGTCCCGACACCGCCCGCTGTCTGCAGCGCCGCCGTCGTGTCAGTCACGGAGCGCTGCCAGGTCGCCGGTTCGGCCGTCCCCACTTTCCAGACTTTGGCACGGATCGTGGTGGTTCCGGTGCCGGTGACCTGCAGGCGCATGGCCAGGCGGTCGCCCACGACGTAGTTGAGGCCGCCGATCGTGACGCCAGTCTGGATGTTGGTTCCGACGCCGCTGGCCGATACTCTGATCAGCGACAGGGCAACGCCTCCCGAGGATGAAATGTAGGTCTGGGCACGGTAGTCTCCGGCCCCCGCGACCCTGCGCCCGACGGCGGCGAGATACAGGCCTGATCCTGTGGGCGGTTTGTCACTCCCCAGCTCGAGGTAGAGGTCGGTCTCCGTGGAGCTGACGGACCCCAGGTAGGCGGAGCTGGAAGAACCTGCTGCAGCGATCCGCAGGCGTCCTGTGCCGCCGGCGACGGAGTAATTGCCCGGGCTGCCCGTCACGGACCAGGGGCCCCCGGTGTCCGCGGTGCCGAGGCCATTGCTGACCGTCCTGTTGAACAGGTCCTCGGCAAGCGGCGCGGTGCCGGCGGTTGGTGTGACTGGCTGGGTTGTCGCGTTGGTGGCACCGCCGTTGTCGGTGACCGTCAGGGTCACGTTGTAGGTGCCGGCGGTCGCGTAGGGGTGCGACGGCGTTGGGCCGGTGCCGGTGGTGCCGTCGCCGAAGTTCCAGGCGTAGCTGGCTATGGTCCCGTCGGGATCTGTGGACGCCGAAGCGTCGAAGGCACACGTGAGGTTGGAGCAGGACGAGGTGAAGGATGCGTTCGGAGGCGCGTTGCTTGCCCCGGAAGCGACAGTGAACGAATCCGTGAACGTGCCGTTGGTAGCGACGAATCCGGCAGTCAGGGTGGTGGGCGTGAACTTCATGTCCAGCAGCCCGTGGCTGGGGTTGACGTTGAGGCCGGAATAGGAGGCGAAGTAGGGGGCTTCCGGATCGGCGGCATTGACGTCGCGCAGGCCCACGCCGCCCGTCCCGACGGTGGCGAAGATGGACCCTGCTCCCTTTTCCAGGGAATTGTCCGAGTCACGCACGCACGATGCGTTGTAAGCGCCGGGCTGGAGCCCCGTGCATTCAGTTGCAGTTGAGAGCTGCTTGCTGCGCTGATAGTGATGTTCGTGGCCGTTCAGGACAATATCCACCTTCTTGCTGAGAAGCAGGTTGGTGATGTCCGGGCCTGCGACGCACCCATAGATTCCCATCGAGATACACGGAGTGTGCATGGCGGCCACGACCCAGGGAATGGAGGCGGACCGGGCCCCGTCAATGGCTGCAGCCGTCCAGTTGTAGCGGGTGCTGCCGACGGAATAGTCCAGGGTGCCGCCCACGAAGGGAATGCCCGGCGAGATAAAGACAAACCGTACCAATGGATTCTGTTGCGGGACATCGACGTAGTACTGCCGCCCGTACGTACCTACCGCGCCGGGAAGCTGGTTCGGCAAACATGCGGCAAAATCGTTGATGTTTCCATTCTGGCCGTTGCTTTCGTGGTTGCCTGATACCAGCTGGAACGGGAAGCCGGCACCGGTGCGGGCCGTGACGAAATCGCACCAGGACTGCTCTGCTCCGGTGGCCCCGTAAGAAAGGTCGCCGAGGGCCAGGTGCAGGTCCGGCTTGAGCTGTCCAATCCGTGAGATGACGGCGGCGGCTGGATTTGAGCTGGAATAGTCGCCCGCCGCCGTGACACGCAATTCCTCCGGCACGGCGGGGATGACGGCGGCTTCTGCCACCCCGATGCCGCCGGGCAGCATGTGGGCCATCACCGGGCTCAACGCCACTGAGCCCCCCAGGACCAGTGCGGCGCTCGTAATCGACACAATGGCGAGATGCCAAAACGTGGCGATACGAGGTGTAAACGGTCCTTGGGCCGGCTGTGGACGCCGGCTCTTGTGAATTTTCATGCTGCCCCCCTAGTGCGCTGCTAGAACGATAGGCAGGGGACCCTCATGAAGCCCGAGTATGCGGTACTCGTGTTTTTCGCCGGTGTTCCTGTGCTGCCCGCAGGGCTACGCGGGGCTATGCGCCGGCGGTTATGCCGGGGAGTCGAGCTTGTCGAGGTCCTGCGCCACGAGGGCCTCACTGCGCTGCCAGAGGCCGCGAGCCAGTCCGGCGTCGTAGGCCTGTTTGTTGGCCTTGGAGAGCTTCCGCTTGGCGTAGTAGGCACCGGAGATCCAGTCGTGTCCGGGGGTGGCGTTGGCGAGCCACACCAGGGTGTCCGCACCCTGTTCAGGCGTGAGCATAAAACGGTTGAGGAACGTGGTGTAGGCGACGCGCATAAGACTGGTTGACTCCGCCGCGAAGTTGGTCGCGACGCCGCCCGGGTGGAAAGCCGCCGTCGAGATGCCGGCCGCGTTGTAGCGATTGTGGAGTTCCGTAGTGAAGAGGATGTTTGCGAGCTTGCCGTTGCCGTAGGCGCGGTTCGCGGAGTAGCCCTTCGATCCGTTGAGGTCATCCAAATCCAGCTTGCCGAACAGCGAGTTGGCGACGCTGGCGGTGTTGATCACGGTCGCGCGGCTCTCAGTCAGGATGTCCAGCAGTTCGGTGGTCAACAGGAACGGCGCCAGGTGGTTGACCTGGAAGGTCTTTTCGTGGCCGTCCACGGTCAACTCGCGGTCACCCATGATGCCGCCGGCGTTGTTGGCCAGGACATCGATCCGCGGGTACTTTTCCTTCAACTGTGCGGCCAGGGCGCGGACCTGCGAGAGATCGGCAAAATCGCTCACGAAGAACTCCGCGCCGATTTCGTCGGCAACCTTCTGCGTCTTCTCCGCGGAACGTCCGACGACGACCACCTTCTCCCCCTGCCGGCTGAAGGTCCGCGCCGCGGAGGCGCCGATTCCGTCGCTGGCTCCGGTGATGACGATGGTGCGCTGTGGCATAGGGTGTCCTTTTCGAAGCCGGGATTGGTAACGCTGGTTCAACGTCAGCCGGGTCGCTATTGTTCCGGGTCCGCGGCTCTGCCGGTGTTTTTGGGGTGCCGGGTCCGGAGCTGGGGGTTAATGCGGGAGGACCCCCACCGTGGTGGGGGTCCTCGACCGTTAATGGGTGTCCGGCGGCGTCCTACTCTCCCACACCCTCCCGGGTGCAGTACCATCGGCGCTGTGGGTCTTAGCTTCCGGGTTCGGGATGGGACCGGGCGTTTCCCCCACGCTGTGACCGCCGTAACCTTGTGACCCGTACCCTCCGGGGTGTTTTTCCGGGGGTGGGTAGTCTGTGGTTACAACATGTTCTCTGCCCGTTGCGGGGCAGGGTGGTGTTGTTTTTCAGTTTTTTGGTTCACCAGGCAACGAACCCGTGGCGGGTTTGTTGGTTGGGAACCACATAGTGGACGCAAGCGTATCTTGTTATCTTTACCCTCTTCCTGGTGTGAACGTCTTTTGAATCCGTTCACGGAAGGGGGTGTGTGGTGTAAGTTATCGGCCTATTAGTACCGGTCAGCTTCACGAGTCGTTAGTCCTCGCTTCCACATCCGGCCTATCAACCCAGTGGTCTGGCTGGGGGCCTCTCACACACAAGGTGTATGGAAATCTCATCTCGAAGCGAGCTTCCCGCTTAGATGCTTTCAGCGGTTATCCCATCCGAACGTAGCTAATCAGCGGTGCACTTGGCAGTACAACTGACACACCAGAGGTTCGTCCGTCCCGGTCCTCTCGTACTAAGGACAGCCCTTCTCAAATTTCCTGCGCGCGCAGCGGATAGGGACCGAACTGTCTCACGACGTTCTAAACCCAGCTCGCGTACCGCTTTAATGGGCGAACAGCCCAACCCTTGGGACCTACTCCAGCCCCAGGATGCGACGAGCCGACATCGAGGTGCCAAACCATGCCGTCGATATGGACTCTTGGGCAAGATCAGCCTGTTATCCCCGAGGTACCTTTTATCCGTTGAGCGACGGCCATTCCACAATGTACCGCCGGATCACTAGTCCCGACTTTCGTCCCTGCTCGAGATGTCTCTCTCACAGTCAAGCTCCCTTGTGCACTTACACTCGACACCTGATTGCCAACCAGGCTGAGGGAACCTTTGGGCGCCTCCGTTACTTTTTAGGAGGCAACCGCCCCAGTTAAACTACCCATCAGGCACTGTCCCTGACCCGGATTACGGGCCGAAGTTAGATGTCCAAAGTGACCAGAGTGGTATTTCAACGATGACTCCACCCGGACTGGCGTCCGGGTTTCAACGTCTCCCACCTATCCTACACAAGCCACTCCGAACACCAATACCAAACTATAGTAAAGGTCTCGGGGTCTTTCCGTCCTGCTGCGCGTAACGAGCATCTTTACTCGTACTGCAATTTCGCCGAGTTTATGGTTGAGACAGCGGGGAAGTCGTTACTCCATTCGTGCAGGTCGGAACTTACCCGACAAGGAATTTCGCTACCTTAGGATGGTTATAGTTACCACCGCCGTTTACTGGGGCTTAAATTCTCAGCTTCGCCTTGCGGCTAACCGGTCCTCTTAACCTTCCAGCACCGGGCAGGAGTCAGTCCGTATACATCGTCTTGCGACTTCGCACGGACCTGTGTTTTTAGTAAACAGTCGCTTCCCCCTGGTCTCTGCGGCCCCTGCACGCTCCGGACAGCAAGTGTCCATCACGATGGGGGCCCCCCTTCTCCCGAAGTTACGGGGGCATTTTGCCGAGTTCCTTAACCATAATTCTCTCGATCGCCTTAGTATTCTCTACCTGATCACCTGTGTCGGTTTGGGGTACGGGCGGCTAAAACCTCGCGTCGATGCTTTTCTCGGCAGCATAGGATCACCGAATCCCCCCTTACGGGAGTCCCATCAGATCTCAGGCATCATGAACGGCGGATTTGCCTACCGTTCGCCCTACATCCTTAGACCGGGACAACCATCGCCCGGCTCGGCTACCTTCCTGCGTCACACCTGTTAATACGCTTGCCTCCCAGGATCAGGTCCCGCGCTCCACCAAAACCCGGGTCACCACAAGGGTGGCCGGGCAGGTCTCGGGCGGTTAGTATCCCCTGTTCAGCATGGGCGGTTTTTCGCCGGTACGGGAATATCAACCCGTTGTCCATCGACTACGCCTGTCGGCCTCGCCTTAGGTCCCGACTTACCCAGGGCAGATTAGCTTGACCCTGGAACCCTTGATCATTCGGCGGACGGGTTTCTCACCCGTCTTTCGCTACTCATGCCTGCATTCTCACTCGTGTAGGCTCCACCGCTGGTTTACACCGCGACTTCACTGCCCACACGACGCTCCCCTACCACTCCAGACGCCTGAACCAACCCCACGAAGGAGGCGGCTTGGCTATTATCTGAAATCCACAACTTCGGCGGTGTACTTGAGCCCCGCTACATTGTCGGCGCGGAATCACTTGACCAGTGAGCTATTACGCACTCTTTTAAGGATGGCTGCTTCTAAGCCAACCTCCTGGTTGTCTTCGCAACTCCACATCCTTTCCCACTTAGCACACGCTTAGGGGCCTTAGTTGGTGGTCTGGGCTGTTTCCCTCTCGACTATGAAGCTTATCCCCCACAGTCTCACTGCTGCGCTCTCACTTACCGGCATTCGGAGTTTGGCTGACGTCAGTAACCTTGTAGGGCCCATTAGCCATCCAGTAGCTCTACCTCCGGTAAGAAACACGCAACGCTGCACCTAAATGCATTTCGGGGAGAACCAGCTATCACGAAGTTTGATTGGCCTTTCACCCCTACCCACAGCTCATCCCCTCCATTTTCAACTGAAGTGGGTTCGGTCCTCCACGACGTCTTACCGTCGCTTCAACCTGGCCATGGGTAGATCACTTCGCTTCGGGTCTAGATCACGCCACTGCAACGCCCTATTCAGACTCGCTTTCGCTACGGCTTCCCCACACGGGTTAACCTCGCGACGTAACACTAACTCGCAGGCTCATTCTTCAAAAGGCACGCCGTCACCCCAACACAGCAAGCTGCGGAGGCTCCGACGGATTGTAAGCACACGGTTTCAGGTACTGTTTCACTCCCCTCCCGGGGTACTTTTCACCTTTCCCTCACGGTACTGGTCCGCTATCGGTCATTAGGGAGTATTTAGGCTTATCAGGTGGTCCTGACAGATTCACACGGGATTTCTCGGGCCCCGTGCTACTTGGGATACTCTCCAGGCGGTGCACAACATTTCGGTTACGGGGCTCACACCCTCTGCGGCCGGCCTTTCAAGACCGTTCACCTATGCCTGCACTCTCACCCTACTGTCCCGGCAGAGACAGAACGGATAGTCCCACAACCCCGACCATGCAACGCCCGCCGGCTATCACACATGGAACGGTTTAGCCTGATCCGCGTTCGCTCGCCACTACTGACGGAATCACTATTGTTTTCTCTTCCTGCGGGTACTGAGATGTTTCACTTCCCCGCGTTCCCTCCACGCACCCTATGTGTTCAGATGCGGGTCACCAGATCACTCGCGCGTCTGGCGGGGTTTCCCCATTCGGACACCCTGGGATCACAGTCCGGTTATCGACTCCCCCAGGCTTATCGCAGATTCCTACGTCCTTCTTCGGCTCCTAATGCCAAGGCATCCACCGTGTGCTCTTAAAAACTTGACCACAAAAGATCAATAAAACGCTCATTCTCGAGAGAACCACGAAAACCACCCCGCACACCCCGAAAGGCGCCCGGGACAGATCCAGGTTCATATTCTTGGAAATTGCTTCTTATAAAAGATGCTCGCGTCCACTATGTAGTTCTCAAACAACAACCCCGTACCACACACCCCACACACACACGTGCGCACTCGGTGCAGCCAGGAAACCAGAAACAAACACGACCCGGAACAGAAGACTCACGCCCCCGCCCCCGGTCCTGTTGCCTCAGGACCCAACAGTGTGCCAAACACTACCCAACAACCACAACACCGGTAACTTCCAGGACCAGGACCCCCGAAGGGACCCTCATCCGTACTAAAACCGGCCCGTGCCGCCAGGCACCTATTTGTTGATATTCCACCCGTGAGCACCCGCCGCAGAACTTGCGTCTGCGCAACGGGCGTACTCCTGACAACACCACCACACGGACATAAACGCCCGGCAGGGTTGCTGTAGGTGCTCCTTAGAAAGGAGGTGATCCAGCCGCACCTTCCGGTACGGCTACCTTGTTACGACTTAGTCCCAATCGCCAGTCCCACCTTCGACAGCTCCCTCCCACAAGGGGTTAGGCCACCGGCTTCGGGTGTTACCAACTTTCGTGACTTGACGGGCGGTGTGTACAAGGCCCGGGAACGTATTCACCGCAGCGTTGCTGATCTGCGATTACTAGCGACTCCGACTTCATGGGGTCGAGTTGCAGACCCCAATCCGAACTGAGACCGGCTTTTTGGGATTAGCTCCACCTCACAGTATCGCAACCCTTTGTACCGGCCATTGTAGCATGCGTGAAGCCCAAGACATAAGGGGCATGATGATTTGACGTCGTCCCCACCTTCCTCCGAGTTGACCCCGGCAGTCTCCCATGAGTCCCCGCCATTACGCGCTGGCAACATGGAACGAGGGTTGCGCTCGTTGCGGGACTTAACCCAACATCTCACGACACGAGCTGACGACAACCATGCACCACCTGTGAACCGGCCCCAAAGGGGAAGGACTGTTTCCAGCCCGGTCCGGTCCATGTCAAGCCTTGGTAAGGTTCTTCGCGTTGCATCGAATTAATCCGCATGCTCCGCCGCTTGTGCGGGCCCCCGTCAATTCCTTTGAGTTTTAGCCTTGCGGCCGTACTCCCCAGGCGGGGCACTTAATGCGTTAGCTACGGCGCGGAAAACGTGGAATGTCCCCCACACCTAGTGCCCAACGTTTACGGCATGGACTACCAGGGTATCTAATCCTGTTCGCTCCCCATGCTTTCGCTCCTCAGCGTCAGTTAATGCCCAGAGACCTGCCTTCGCCATCGGTGTTCCTCCTGATATCTGCGCATTTCACCGCTACACCAGGAATTCCAGTCTCCCCTACATCACTCTAGTCTGCCCGTACCCACCGCAGATCCGGAGTTGAGCCCCGGACTTTCACGGCAGACGCGACAAACCGCCTACGAGCTCTTTACGCCCAATAATTCCGGATAACGCTTGCGCCCTACGTATTACCGCGGCTGCTGGCACGTAGTTAGCCGGCGCTTCTTCTGCAGGTACCGTCACTTTCGCTTCTTCCCTACTGAAAGAGGTTTACAACCCGAAGGCCGTCATCCCTCACGCGGCGTCGCTGCATCAGGCTTGCGCCCATTGTGCAATATTCCCCACTGCTGCCTCCCGTAGGAGTCTGGGCCGTGTCTCAGTCCCAGTGTGGCCGGTCACCCTCTCAGGCCGGCTACCCGTCGTCGCCTTGGTGAGCCATTACCTCACCAACAAGCTGATAGGCCGCGAGTCCATCCAAAACCACAATAAAGCTTTCCACCCCCCACCATGCGATGAGGAGTCATATCCGGTATTAGACCCAGTTTCCCAGGCTTATCCCAGAGTTAAGGGCAGGTTACTCACGTGTTACTCACCCGTTCGCCACTAATCCCCGGTGCAAGCACCGGATCATCGTTCGACTTGCATGTGTTAAGCACGCCGCCAGCGTTCATCCTGAGCCAGGATCAAACTCTCCGTTGAAGTAAAACAAAAACAGACACAGCACACGCCCCCGGGAAAACGGGACACGCACACTGCACAAAATTTGAAACCGGCTGTAAAAACCGCGACACACCACAGGGGCGGCACGCCACGGCAAAACAACCAATCCATAATAAATTGGTATCAACAAACTTGGCACACTATTGAGTTCTCAAACAACAGACACACCCGGCACCACCACAACACACAGTCATGGATCGCTCCGGAGCAACCTGACAAACTTACCCGACACCCGGCCACAAAGCAAACCCGCGTTCCCGCAGCCACCCGCACCGACCATCAAGCCCCCACCCGAAAACCAGCGCACCAAAAGCACGCCATCTTCCAGGCCATCCATCAAAAAAGGGGGGTCCGCCGCCATCAATCCGCATCAGCGGCGGCGACTCGAACAACAATACCCACCCCCCACCCCCAACGCAAATCCACCCCACCACCCGCCACCACACCCCAACAACCCCGCAAACACGGGCATTTCAGGGCCTCCGGGGAGGTTTCGGGACGTCGGCGGCCGCTCTTGGGCTGGTGTGTACCGCGTCACAGGCGGGCCAGCCCTTCGGCCGCCCTAGCGCTCGGGCTGCAGCTCCTTACTCCACAGCACGGCGCCGTTGGCATTGCGCAGACTCACGGTAAAGGCGTCGTCCTCCCCCAGATCCACGTGGCCAAAATACTGGTTCTCGCCGCTGCGCGGAGATTCGTTGGCGTAGGCGCCGGCCTTGAAATACACCACCTCCGGACCGAACGTGCCGTCCAGCGCATTGGGACCAAACGATCCGGCATTGATCGGCCCGGCGACGAATTCCCAAAAGGGGTCGAAGTCGCCGAACGCGGCACGCTCGGGGGCGTAGTGGTGCGCGGCGCAGTAGTGCACGTCGGCCGTCAGCCAGACGATGTTCTTGACCCGGTGGCGCTTGAACGCGGCAAGCACCCGCGCGATCTCGAGTTCCTTGCCCAGCGGGGTACCGGCGTCGCGGTTCGACACGGACTCCTGGTTCACCGCACCGTCGGGCACGACCAGTCCGAGCGGCATATCCGCAGCGATGACCTTCCAGGTGGCCTTGGACTTGCTGACTTCCCTGACGAGCCAGTCGGCCTGTTCGGCGCCAAGGATGTGGGTCAGTGTGGGCTCCTGGCCGTCGGTGTTGGGGTCCTTGAAACTGCGCATGTCCAGGCAGAAGATCTCCAATTGGGGTCCGCGGGGGATCTTGCGGTAGATCCGGGCGGCCTCGAAACCGGTGCTGCCCGGCCGATAGCGCCCGCCGAGGCCGGAAATGGGCTGGTATTCCTGCCATGCCTGCCGTCCGCGGGCGGCGAGAACGTCGACGCGGCGCTCCTTGTAACGCTCGTCGGTGAGGATCTCGCCGGGGTACCAGTTGTTGTGCGTTTCGTGATCGTCCCACTGGGCAATGACGGGCACCTCCGCGTAGAGGGCGCGGACGTTCTTGTCCATCATGTTGTAGCGGTGCCGGCCACGGAATTCGTTCAGCGTCTCGGCGACCTTGGCCACTTCCTCGGTCACGAGGTTCCGCCAGATCTGCCCGTCCGGTTCGGTGACCTGGGCGGCAATCGGCCCGTCGGCGTAAATGGTGTCGCCGGAGTGGATGAAGAAATCCGGGCGGGTGGCGTGCATAGCCGCGTAGCCGCGCATGCCACCGATTTCCTCGTTGATGCCCCAGCCTTGGCCGGCGGTATCACCGCTCCACACGAAGCTCTGCCGCCGAGCCGCCCGTCCGCTGCGGACGCGGCCGACGTCCGGGGCCGTACTGAAGGAGCCCTTCGCGGTTTCCCCGGCAGTGCCGTCGGCGTCTTCGAAGTGCATGCTGAGCGCAAACCGCGTGCCGGCGGGCAGCCCCCGCGCGTCAATCCGGGCGGTGAAATCCGTGGCGGCGCTGGCCGCGCTCCCCCGCAGCACCCGGGCGAAGGCGCGTCCGCCGCGGAGCGGGGATCCGTCGTCGTCAACTGCCAGCAGGTTTGCCACCAACCGGCCGGGACCGGATGAACGGGACCACAGCACGCCGGAGCCGGTGCCGACATCACCGCTGGCGATGCCGGCGGGCAGGGTCAGACGGTTCCGGACGAGCGGGACTCCCGCCGGCGAGGTGCTGATCCGGGCGGCGGTTGCGGGGGTCAGGCTACCGGGGACGACGGCGGCGGTACCGGCGGCAGCGATGGCACCTTTGAGCAGGGAACGGCGGGTGAAGGAAGTCATGGACTGATCCTTCACCCCACCCGTGAACCGCAAGGAGCCGGCAGGTGAACGGGGCGGGAACCGGGGCCCGCCGCCGGGTGTCCTCGCGTGGTGGTGTCTCGAACTGCCTACCGGTGGGCGTAGGTCAGGCAGTCGGCGCTGTCCGCGCCCGGCCCGACGTGCACTTCGGGTGCCTGGCACATCAGGTGGTCATTGTGGGTGCACTCGGTACGCTGGCAGGCGCCGACGTCGGCGAGGACCTTGGGCAGGCCGCCGTGGGCGCCGATATCGATGAAGGTGGCGCAGGCCGCATGGTCTTCCCTGCCGCCGACGGTGATCGCCGCGGCGTTGCATGCGGAGTGGTCGTTGAAGGAACAGTTGCTTACGCTGCAGTCAGCGACGTGCGTAGTCATCAGGCTCTCCTCCTGGTTTGGCTGCCCGGGGCGGGCCGCTCCCGGGTTCCACGCTAGGCCTGTCCGGGCCCATAAAAAAGACCCAAATCCGTGCCCTAATGCCTGCACCGGACGGCACGGGGCTACCCGGACGCCCAGCGTCGGAGTGCGCTGTTGAGCAGCCCCACCAGCACACTTGTCCACCAGCAGGCCTGCGAAATGCACAGCGCCAGCAGCAACCGGGCGCGCAGCCGCGCGGCCACGTGTGTGAACAGGGTTTCCGGCGGCAGCACATGCAGCTGCTTCATCACGCGTGCCAGTGCAAGGCCGTTGAGCATCAGCACCAGGACGCACCCCAGCTTGAGCTGCGTCAACGGGCTGGCCAGATCCGGGCGCATCAGCGCCCCGGACGCCAGCAGCAGGGCCAGCCCGCCCCAGATCAGCGGCTGCGCCGCGGATTCCAGCCGGCGCGTGTCGTGGACGTCCCGCCGGCCCAGGAGCCACAGCAGCCCCACCCAGTCGAGGGTCAGGATGGCACCGAAAGAGAGTACGAGTGCGAGGACATGGGCCGCGAGGGCGACGCGGTGAAGATCCGCGCCGACGTCGAGGATCCCGCCCCCCAGCACCGAGGCCAGCCAGGCCGCACAGCACAGCAGCGCCAGCAACCCTGTCTTTGCGGCAGGTCTGATGGCGGGCCGGCGGGTCGATCCGCCGGTGCATACGGCGCCGGGGATGGCGCCGGGTTCTGCGACGGCGGATCTCATCCGAAGAGCCCCTCGCCGACGTAGCCGCCCGGACGCGCACCGGGGGGCACGGCGAACAGGCCGGAGCCGACGTGTTTGAGGTATTCCACGGCGAGGGTGTCCTGTTTCGCCATGGTCATTTGCATGGGGACGTAGTGGGTCCGGGGGTCCGAGACGAAGGCAATGAAGAACAGCCCGGCGTCGAGGTGGCCGAGCCCGTCCGAGCCGTCTGTGTAGTTGTAGCCGCGCCGGAGCATCTGCACGCCGTCGTTCCGGCTGGGGTGCGCGAGTCTGACGTGGGCGTCGAACGGAATCAACGGCCCGTCGTCGTCCTTGGCTTCAAAGTCCGGATCGGTGAATTCTTCGCCGCCGGAGAGCGGGGCGCCGGCGCCCTTGGTCCGGCCGATCAGTGCCTCCTGTTCGCCGAGCGATGTGCGGTCCCAGATCTCGATATGCATCCGGATTTTCCTGGCCACGAGGTAGCTGCCACCGGCCATCCACGCCTCCCCCGGCCGGGATCCCGGCCCGGCCCACACGTGCTTGTTCAGCAGGGCGGTGTCCTGGGATTTCAGGTTGCTGGTGCCGTCCTTGAACCCGAAAAGGTTCCGGGGCGTCACTTGGGCCCGTGAGGTGGAGGAGGTCCGGCCGAAGCCGAGCTGGGACCACCGGACGCGGGTCCGTCCGAAACCCAGGCGCGCCAGGTTCCGGATCGCTTGGACGGCCACCTGGGGGTCGTCGGCGCAGGCCTGGACGACGATGTCGCCGCCGGAGCGTGCCGGATCAAGGTCGTCGCCGGGGAAATGCGGCAGGTCAATCAGGGCGTCCGGGCGGCGCCCGGCCAGGCCGAACCGGGCTTTCCCGTCCTTCCCGAACAGGCCCGGGCCGAACCCGAAGGTCAACGTCAGGTTGTGCGGTCCGAGGTCCAGGGCCTCTCCGGTGTCCTCGGGCGGGGCGTCGTAAGAACCGCCGACGGCGCCCGTCATGCCGGCAGGCCGGCCCGCGGTCATGGCTGCGGCCGCGGCGGTCCAATCCTGCAGGAGCCGGATGAGTTCCGCCCGGTCCTCAGTGACGACGTCGAACGCCGCCATGTGCAGCCGGTCCTGGGCCGGTGTGACGATGCCTGCCTGGCGGTCGCCGTGGAAGGGAATGCCCGTGGCTTCGTCCCGGTGCCCGGCGGCGGCCGCCGCGTCGCGGCCCAGGAGTCCGGCGGCGAAGCCGGCCACGGCGCCGGCTCCCCCGGCACCGGCAAGTGAGAGCAGGCCACGCCGGGACACCCCGCTTTTTCCGGGTGCGGCGGGCGCGCCGGGCGCGCCGGACGCTGCGGCACGCTGCGGACGCTGCGGACGCTGCGGACGCGGGGCTGGGAGCCGTCCCGGCGTCGGGCGTTTCAGTGGACCGGCCGGAAAAAGGGCAGCCGCTCACAGCGCTACGGCAGCGGTGAGACCGGAGAGCGGCTCCCCGAGGGCATCGACCAGCGAGGCGAGCTGCTGTACCTGGGCCTGGCTGAGTTCGTTGTAGTAGGCGAAGCCCTCGCCCCTGGCGTGCTGGTCCAGCTCAGACTGGAGCGCCGCGAACTTATCCTCAAGGGTTTTAGCCAATGCCGGGTCCTTTTGCTCGAGGGCGGGCCGAAGGCTGTCGAAAGCGACGCGGGCGCCGTCGACGTTGGCCTGGAAATCCCAGAGGTCGGTGTGCGACCAGATTTCCTCCTCGCCGGTGACCTTGCCGGTGGCGACTTCGTCAAGGAGTTCCTTGGCGCCGTTGCCGAGGGACTCGGCGGAGAGCTCCACACTGCGGGTGCGCAGGCCGAGCTCCTCGGTATCGGCCACCAGCTGCCGGGCAACGGCGGCGCGCTCGTCAGCGCTCTGCGCGGTGTAGCCGGCGGGCGGGAACAGTTCCTTTTCGGCCCGGTGCCAGCCGGTCCATTCCTGGCCGGGCTCGAGGTCCACTTCGCGGGCATCAAGCTTCGGATCGAGGTCTCCGAACGCCTCGGCGACGGGTTCAATCCGCTCCCAGTGCATGCGGGTGGCGGCGTACAGCGTGCGTGCCGTGGCCGTGTCGCCGGCGGCGTAGGCGTCGGCGAAGACTTTGGTTCCGGCGACCAGCAGTCCGGTCTGAGCCTGGATGTACTCGGTGTACTGCTGCGTGCCGGCGCCCAGGAGCTGCTGCAGTTCCGGGTCGGCGGCCTTGCCGCTGGCGGTCCGGGTCTGGACATCGGCCGGTCCGGGATTCGGCGCTGCCGCGGCGCAGCCGGTGAGGACCACCGGGACGAGGGCCGCGGCTGCCAGCAGGGAAAGTGACCTCGGGCCCCGGAGCGCAGTTGCAGGCAGAACGATTTTGGGCAGGGAAAAGCCGGGCATAAAGATTTCCTCACATTCAGGGAGGCAAGGTTAGCCTTACCTAACAATGAAGAATACAGCCCGCGCGGTATTACGCAAATCTTATGTGCCCTAATTACTGAAGTGGTATCCGGATGACCGTGGTCCTGGACGGCCGCAGCTGCCGTACGGCGCGATTTGTGCAATGCGGGTTAACAAAAGCAGGGCCCGTCCGAAGACGGGCCCTGCTCGAAACCTAACGGTCCCGGTTATCTAAGGGAATTAGATAGCCTGGATGTTGGTGGCCTGGGGACCCTTGGGGCCCTGCTCGGTTTCGAAGGAGACCTTCTGGTTCTCTTCGAGGGAGCGGAAGCCGGAGGAGTTGATCGCGGAGTAGTGTGCGAAAACGTCCTGTGAGGAGTCATCGGGGGAAATGAAGCCGAAGCCCTTTTCAGCGTTAAACCATTTGACGGTACCAGTAGCCATTATTTTTTGTCCTTCGTGAAGGTGGAGGAAAAGTCCCGACTTTCGGGTCCTCCGGCGTGGGGTGTTCAAAACCGCTACTTCAGAAGAACAAGGTCTTTCAACCTTGCGTACTGCCTGAACTACGAACTGCATAAACACAACAACAGTCTCCACTCTACAGGACGTTTCCGGGACTCGTTACCACCCGACCCAGCGCGGCCCTGCAAGCTCGCATGAACGGAAGACGGATCCGGCACATCCGCGGCGCCGGCGGCGGCGAATGGCCTGTGGTACTTATTCCAACCCCGCCCCGATTCAAGGAGTCCGTCATGGCAACCACACACCGAAACCACACCGACAACCGCACCGCCGTCCGGAAGGCCGCCCTCGTAGTCGGCGCCGTTTTCCTCCTCGTCGGAGTCCTCGGCTTCGTCCCCGGCATCACGAGCAACTTTGACCAGCTCCAGTTTGCCGGACACCACTCCGAGGCGATGCTGCTCGGCCTGTTCCAGGTTTCCGTCCTGCACAACATCGTCCACCTGCTCTTCGGCGCCGCCGGCCTCGCCCTCTCCCGGTCCGCGGCCGGGGCCAAGTCCTTCCTCCTCTACGGCGGCATCATCTACTTGGTCCTCTTTGTCTACGGCCTGGTCGTTGACCAGGAATCCGCGGGAAACTTCGTTCCGCTGAACTCCTTCGACAACTACCTCCACCTGTTCCTGGGCGTCGCCATGATCGCCCTCGCCATGGTCCTGACCAAGGGCCGCGTCACCCAGGCACGCTAAGCCGGCCACCGGCAGGCAGACTCTCGCCCGCCAACCGCAGCGCAATATACGACGGCGGGAATCACCGGAAGGTGGTTCCCGCCGTCGGCGTCTGCAGGCTCACCTGCCGTTGAATGCCCCGAACCCGCGCGCCACGGCGCGCAAAGGGCCGGTCAGTCGCTGCCCCCAAGGCAGCGGCTCACCGGCCCCTCGTATCACTGTTGCGCTGAGGTTGGGCTGCCTACTTAGGCGCCCGCGCGGACGAACGTTACGGATCCGTTGGCGCTCAGCCAGGACAGCGGGTGAACAACCGTCTGGTTGGTGCCGTTCATACCCGAGCTCAGCACCTGGCCGTTGCCGACGTAGATGCCGACGTGGCCGGACTGGACCACCATGTCCCCAGGCTGGGCGTTGCCGACTACCTTGCCGTAGCCCATGAACTGCATGGGGGCGAGGTCTCCGACCGGAATTCCCGCCGCACCGAGCGCTTTCTCCACGAGGGCAGTGCAGTCCTGGGTCATGCCCAGCTGGGCGTAGGCGGCGGCGAGCATGGTGGAGTTGACTCCGCCGGCCGCCGGGGCTGCTGCGGCCGGCGCGGCCGGCGCGGCCGCTGGAGCGGCTGCCGCCTTGGTCCGAACAGAAACGGTGGGCTTCGCCGGAGCCGCGACGGACTCCTGCGCCGCGGTGGCGGTGGCCGTGACGGACGACGACTGCACCTGGGCAGCCGGCTGGGGCGCTTCGATCACGGGCGCCGGCGTCGTGCTGACGGCGGGGCGTTCAAACGCAATCGCAACGCTGGAGTCCGCGCTGAGCTGAACCTGGGCAGGAGTCTGGCTGGATACTTCCAGGTTCCCGGCCGAGGCGGATTCCCGCTGCGCCGGCGCCTCTGCGGCCTGGGCGGCGACCCCGGAGGTCAGGACGAGTCCCGAGGCGGCGGCGAGGACGGCGGCCTGGCGGCCAACTCCGCCCGCATTTGTGACGACGGCTTTGGAGATAGTCGCGAAGGCGCTGGCGGGGACGGTGGCCGAGCGGTGCCGGCCGGAGTTCCTGCGTGAAGACATAACGAATAACCTCTCCCTGTGCCTGCGGGGTTAGCTGTCGGATTCGGATGGGAGCCACCCGGCCGCGGCCTGCACGCATGCAGTGGCGCGGCTTCACCCCAAGGCCTGCCCTAAGGCCGGCCAGATGTGGTTTCCCCGTCTCTGCCAAATGAATGTCGAAAGGACCCCGGGCAGCGGCAGAGCTAGGCAAATGCCCGGGTCGCCGGCTTGGACGATGCCGGCAAGCGTCCGACGCTACGTGAAGACCAATCGGATGTCACATTCCGGTAACGGCCGCCCGCCGGTGCCGGCCCCGGGCGCCCTGTAGCGTTGATCTGGACCGCACCGTGCTCTGGACTGATATTGAACCCCGTCGGGGAGCCGACCGAACCATGCCCCTTACCAGTGAGCAGACGAGGCTCCCGACGATTTTTTGAAGGACCCAAACCCATGAAGAAGATTCCGACTCTTTCCGCCGCCACGTTCGCCGCCATCCTGGCCCTGACCGGCTGTTCAACGGGAACCGGAGCTGCCGGCAGCAGCATGCCCAGCATGGGCCACGGCAATTCAAGCATGCCGGCCACCGCGGCACCGCTCGACGAAGTACTCCACAACGCGGCAGACACCATGTTTGTCCAGGGCATGATCCCCCACCACAGTCAGGCCGTGGAGATGAGCGACATCATCCTCGGGAAGCAGGACCTCGATCCGAAGGTGACCGCCTTGGCTGCCAGGATCAAGGCAGCACAGGCACCGGAAATCAGTACGATGACGGGCTGGCTCAAAACCTGGAACGAGCCCGAGGAAATGTCCGCCGGCCACGGCATGTCCGGGATGATGAGCCAGGAGGACATGGACGCGCTGAAGAGCGCCCAGGGCGCCGAGGCAGCGCAACTGTTCCTGACGCAGATGATTGCCCACCATCAGGGTGCGGTAGCGATGGCCAAGACCGAGGAAGCCTCAGGTGAAAACGTGCACGCGGTCGCGCTCAGCAAGAACATCATCGCGGCCCAGGAAGCGGAAATCCAGGAAATGCAGGCCCTGCTGGGCACGCTCTAGCCAGCGCCCCCACGGCGCCGGTCCCGCGCAGGGACCGGCGCCGCACTCCTCCGCACCCGAAGCCCTGATCCCTGGAGTTATTTATGCCTGACCTGTCCTTTCTGTATCGCCGGGCCGCGGCCCTCACGGCCGCGGCAGCCGCGCTGACCCTGGCGCTGTCCGCTTGCGCGCAGCCCGGCCCCGGTCCGTCACCGGCGGCCGAGACCAGCCATTCACCGGCAGCCGGCGCAGTATCCGGACTGCCGAGCGCCCATGTCCACGGCCTGAGCGTCAACGCTGAATCAGGCCGGGTGCTGATGGCCACGCATGAAGGCCTCTTTGACGTTACCGGGCAGCCTGCCGTGAAAATCGGCCCCACGAACGACCTCATGGGCTTCACCGCCGCCGCAGACCAGGATGTGTTCTATGCTTCCGGCCACCCCGGGCAAGGCTCCGAACTGCCCAATCCGCTGGGGCTGATCAAGACCACCGACGGCGGTAAGAGCTGGGAGGCGCTGTCCCGGCAGGGTGAGTCCGATTTCCACGCCCTCACCGTCTCGAAGTCCGGACTTGTCGGATTCGACGGGACGTTGCGGGCCAGCCCCGACGGCAGGACCTGGAACACCATTGCCGCCGGGTTCACCCCTGCCGTTCTTGCCGGAAACCCGGAGAGCGACGTCGTCCTCGCCACCACTACTGACGGCGTGCAGCGCTCGGCCGACGGCGGGCACACGTGGGCATTGAACACAGCGGCGCCGGTGATCCAGTTCGCCACGTTCGCCGGCCCCCGGGCCGCCGTCGGCGTCGCCCCCGACGGCACTGTGTACTACTCACCGGACGCCGGCTCCACCTGGCAACGGACCGGAACCGTCAGCGGCGAGGTGCAGGCGATCGCCGCAACCCAAGGCCCGGACGGTACGCCCCTGATCTGGGTGGCCACCACCGCAGCCGTGCTGGTTTCCACGGATGGCGGGGCGACGTTCCATTAATCCGGCACGGCGCCTGCGTTCACGTGGGCCCCGGAAACTGCTTTACTCGCATAGCCGTCATTTTTGAAAGAGGAGCCACCTGCCATGGAGTGGATGTTCAGTGTGCTTGGGTTCGTGCTCATCGCAGTCGGGCTTCATGATGTCTTCCACACCTTGCTGCATCCCACCGGGCAGGGCAGGGTGGGCCGTTTCGTCATCGACTCGGTGTGGCGGATGGCCCAGGCGCTGGGCGCCAAGGCGTTGTCGCTTGCCGGGCCGGTGGCGCTGGTCGGCGTTACGCTGCTGTGGGCCACCTTGCAGACCGTCGGCTGGGCCCTGGTCTACTATCCGCATGTGCCGGATGGGTTCGTCTACGTTGAAGGCCTCGACGAGGCCGCCTACGGGGATTTCGCCGAGTCGCTCTATTTCTCCCTGGCCACCCTGACGACGGTCGGGTACGGCGACGTGATTTTGTCGGATCCGTGGATCAGGTTGCTGTCCCCGGTCGAGGCGCTTATCGGGTTCGGGCTGCTGACCGCGGCCGTGACGTGGTTCATGCAGGTCTACCCGGCGCTGGCGCGGCGGCGGGCGCTGGCAATCCGCCTGACCGTGCTGGGCGAGGCCGACTATGCCGGAAACATCGGCGCCCGGGATGCCGGGGCTGCCGCCTGGACGCTGGAGTCGCTGGCCATCGACATCGTCCAGATCCGGATTGACCTCACCCAGACTCCCGAGTCGTACTACTTCCGCGAGGACTCGCCCGCGATGTCGCTGGGAGCCTCCCTGACCCAGGCTTTGAAGTTGACTGTCAGAGCCTCAGATTCACAGGACGCGGGCGTCAGGTTGAGCGGCGTAGTGCTTCGGAAGGCGCTCGAGGACTTGGCCGGAATCCTGACCAAGGACTTCCGCTTAACCGGGCCCGCACCGGAGGACGTCTTCCGCCAGTTCGCCGCGGCCCACAAACACGAGTACTGACGAACTGCTCCCCCACGGGTGCAGGCGGCCACGTCGATCCGCGTCTCCCTCATAATGCGTATGTAAGAATATTCGCATGGATGCAGATAAGCATGTGACTCCGCCGCTCGACGGCGACTTCGTGGAACTCGCCGTCGAGGTGTTCGCAATGCTCGCCGACGCCACCCGGGTGCGGCTGATCCTCGCGTTGAGCGAGGGCGAGATGTCGGTCAACGACCTCGCCGAGGCGGTGGGCAAGCCCCAATCGGCAGTCTCGCAGCACCTGGCCAAGATGCGCCTGGCCCGGATGGTCTCCACCCGACAGGAAGGCACCCGGGTGTTCTACCGGCTGGAAAACGAACACGCCCGGCAGCTCGTCACGGATGCGATTTTCCAGGCTGAACATTCACTGGGCGGCACTCCGCGGCATCACCAGCCCGCCGCCGACGCCACGACCGCGGCCCGGACCCGATGACGCAGACCGGCAGCCACTCCCACGGTTCCTCGCGCGCGCATGGACATAAGCATGAGCATGAGCACTCAGATGAGCACGAGCACGAGCACGGCCCCACCCATCGGCACCATGACCATGACCACGGGCACGGCCATAGTCACGAGCACCCGCGCGGACTCAAGGGCTTCCTGCATGGCCTTTTCGTCCCGCACAGCCACGACGCCGCGGATTCGGTCGACGATGCAATGGAGGCCTCGGCCAAGGGCATTCGGGCGCTGAAAATCTCCCTCGTGGTCCTAGCGGCGACGGCGCTGCTGCAACTGGGGGTGTTCCTTTTCAGCGGCTCGGTGGCCTTGCTGGCGGACACGATCCACAACTTCTCCGATGCCCTGACCGCCGTCCCGCTGTGGATTGCGTTCATGCTGGGCCGCCGGAGGGCGACCCGGACCTACACGTTCGGGTTTGGCCGGGCGGAGGATCTGGCCGGCCTTTTCATTGTGGCCATGATTGCCTTGTCCGCCGTTGTGGCTGCCGTGGAGTCGGTCAGCCGCTTTTTCGATCCGCAGCCCATCAGCAACCTCGGTTGGGTTTTCACAGCCGGACTCATCGGCTTTGCGGGCAACGAGATCGTTGCCATGTACCGGATCCGGGTCGGCCGGGAGATCGGCTCGGCGGCGCTGGTGGCGGACGGATTCCATGCCCGGACCGACGGGTTTACGTCCCTCGCCGTGGTGGCCGGCGTCATCGGTGTGTGGCTGGGATTCCCGCTGGCGGATCCCATCATCGGGCTCCTGATTTCGGCGGCGATCTTTGTCCTGCTTTGGGGCACCGCGCGGGACGTCGGCCGCCGGCTGCTCGACGGCGTCGACCCTGACCTGCTGGACCGCACGGAAGCGGCGATTGCCCCGGTGGCGCCGGCGGCGTCGACGGTCCGGCTCCGGTGGAGCGGCCACCGGCTGCACGTGGAAGTCACCGCCCCGGCAGACCCGGACTGGACGATGGCCGATCTGGCCGCCGTCAGCGGGTCGGTGGAGCAGGCCGTTCGGGCCAACATCGCCAACGTCGGGACGGTGCTCGTTGTGACGCGGTAAGCGTTACTTGCCCATCCCGGGGTGTACAGGGACGAATTCGATCTTGTTGCCGGAGTTCGTTTTGGTCCGCGGCGCCCGTGAGAATCCCTTGGCGTCCAGGTTGTTTTTCGCCCGGTACTCGGCCAGGGCGTCATCGTAGGCCTGGTTCAGCTGCTCGCCGGAGAACTCCCCGGCGGCGCCGTCATTAAAAGTGATAGAGATGCGGACGCTGGCCGGGAAGTGCCGGGGCATCCGGATGAAGCCGTCTGCGTCCTGCTGGAGATTGATCAAGGGGGTTCCGCCTTTGGTGGTTGAAGCTTCCAGTCTCCCGCACTCCGAGACGGTCCGATGACCGCCGCAACTCCCGGACGTAAAACGGCCTTGCCCGTGGCAAGGGGCGGTGCCCGGCGACGGCACCCTCGCCAAGCCGATCGGGCCGGCGTTCATTTGCGCCGTCCAGCCCTCTCCCAATATGTGCTGACGCAACAGGGCTGGATGACGGTGAACGCGGCCCGACCGAAAATTAGCAGTCTTATCGGCCCCCGCAGGATCGCTTCGGATCAGCCGGAAGGGTGGGACAGGGCAACGCCCGCTCAGCGCGGCGGAGAAGGGCGAGGGTTCCGCGGAAGTGTCGGCCAGTCAGCGCCCCTAAGGAGGGGACGCCCAGCGTGGCGGCGTCTATGTCGACGGCGACTTCGGGATGGTTGGTCATAGGCACGTGCCCTCCACTGAAAGTGAAGCGGCCTCTGCCTGACCACCTTCAGATTAGTCAATTCCGCGTTCTTTCGAAAGCCCTGGACGGCTCCGCAGGCGCATGGCGGCGCTGCCCGGGAGCGGCGGAAATCGGCTATTGGTCAAAATTCGCGGGAAGGCTTTCCTCACCCGAGACGGCTCGGACAACCCCCGCGGCGACTTCCCTGAGCTTGACGTTCCTGGTGTTGGAAGCGCTGACCAAGAATTTGAACGCCTCGTCCTTCGAGCAGCCGTTCTGGGCCATGATGGCGCCGATCGCCATATCGATCGTGGTCCGGGAGCGCATCGCTTCTTTGAGGTCGTCCCTCGCTTCGCGCAGTCCCGTGGCGATGAGAGCCAAGGCGAGCGGGCGCGAGGCGAGTTCGGCGAAGGCCGTCGCGGCTTCGACGTCGGCTGTGCTGAATCCGTGCACGCGATCTGAGTAGACGTTGAGTACGGCCTTCACATCATTTTGCGGGGTCAGCGGAACCGCCAGGATGGAGCCGACGCCACTGGCCACTGCTGTGGGGATGTAGCCGGGCCACCGTCCGTCTTGGCCTAGATCCTGGACGAGCAACGGTCTCCCGGCTCTGAGCGCCGTGAGGCAGGGGCCGTCGCCATGGCGGTTTTGCAGTTCGTCCATCGCCCGGGCGCGGGGACTGCTGGCTGCGGCCAGCGGAGGCCGCCGGTGCCGGATCACAGTGATGCCGCATTCACGCCGGCTCTCCGGGCGGGAACACCGCTCGGCAGCGATGGCAGCGAGCGCGGCCAGGAATTCACCCGCGTTCTCGTATCTCACCGCCAGGTCCAGCAACAAAGCAATATCCGCGCCGGCACGCCCCTTACGGACATTGCCGTTACGGACATCGCCGTTCCGAACATTGCCGGCGTCGTCCGTGTGGCTCTGTTGTTCCATTCTCGGCCCCTGACTCCCGGGTGGCGCCCAAGGTGGCCTCCCTGGGTCATGGATCGGGGACTCCACTGTCCTCGACCCCTTACTTCCATGATAATAATTGCCCTGCCTCGCGCCAGGAACGCCGAAGACGTGCGACGACAGTCGCGTCGGCGCCCAGCGTTCCCCGGCCAGGCTTTAGCTAGCTCTCAGCGGAATTTCTCAGTCCCGCCAGGATGTCCTGGGCGATGTCGTGGACTGTCCGGTTGCTGTCCTGGGCTGCCCGGCGGAGGACTTCCAGCGCTTGCTCCCGTCCGCCGCGCGTTTGGACCATGGTCAGGGAGACAGCGGCATCCACCACGGCGCGGGACTGCAGTGCGTTCCGCAGCTGTTCCGGATAGGCGCCGGGCGAGTGCACGCGCAGGGCCAGGCGCAGAATTCGGGAAATCGAGAGGGCGTGGCGTTCGATTTCATCGATCACCGCGGGGCCGAAGGCGGACAGGCGCCGTGAATAGCAGTTCAGGGCCGCCTTGTAGGGCTCTTGTACCTCGATGGGGACGGCGAGGACGGATCTGATGCCGTCCCCCGCGATCGCCTGTGCGTAGTGGTGCCAGCGGTCATCGGAGTCGAGGTCGGGAATGAGCACGCGGTGCTGTTCCCGTAGCGCGGTGAGGCACGGGCCGTCGTCGAACTCGTATTGTTTTTCGTCCAGGTGTTTGGCCTCATCGGTGCTGCTCGCCACCGTCGCCGGTCCGCTGCCGCGCTCCACCGTGATGGCACACAGCAGCGGTGCCCCATCGCCGCCGAGCAATGACGCCGAAATGGTGGTCAGTCCCAAAAGGAAATCGGTGAAGCTTGGGCTTTCGAGTAGGAGATCCTGAAGCTGCTCTAACGTCGGTGCCGTATTGTTCTCGGCCACGTGGCCTCGATCCCTTGCGTCGCCGGCGCTCCCGTCGGCTGTCGGTCCGCCGCTCGTTGCCGCAGCCGAACCCGGATTGAAAACATCCGCACAAGGCCTGACACGTCTTGGGCTTCTACTTTCGACGTTACTCCGTCGGAACGGGGTTTGACCTGCCCACGGCCATTTACTTCCCGTCATCTGAGTCGTCGGGGCCGACGTCGGCGTCCGCTTCGTCGTCGGCGTCGGTCCCGCTGGGCTCCACGCCGCGGGGGACGCCGCTTCCGCCGGGGCCGGCGTCGCCGGCGAACTCGTCGCCATAGGGCGCGTAGGGACGGGGCGTCTCATCAATGAGCTCATTGGCCGCCATCGCGAGGAGATCCCGCTGTAACGGCGGCAGGGACAACAGCCCCTGCAGGTAGGCTTCGACTTCGTATTCTCCGGCGTCCCCGGCAATGCCGAAGTACCGCAGCCACAACTCGGAAACTGAGACGCCGGCAGCGTTGAGTGCTTCACGGAGCCTGCGGCGCTGCTCCGGCTCGTTGGGATCAAAACCCATGAGTCGACCCTCTACTCCCCGGCACCCGTCGCGCCGGTGACAAGACCTGAGCTGAGCTCTGCCAGGGTGAGATTCGCGGACCGCGCGTCGCGCAGCAGCTGCTGCAGGGCATCTTCATGGCTGATCCCGTGGCGCTCCATCAGCATTCCGCAGGCGCGGTTCACCAGGTCCCGGGTGAACAACGACTCCTGCAGCGCAGAGCTCATCCGGTGCGGGGCGTCACTGGCCTGGATGTGTGACAACAGCGTCGCGGCCGGGCCGGCAAACAGGCTGAGGACCCGTCCGCTGTCTCCGTCGTAGGCGCCCGGGAGACCGCCGTACATTTTTAAGGCACCGATCGAGACCCTGCCGGCCAGCAGCGGGACGCTGACCACGGAGCGCACAGGCAAGCGGGAGACGACGGCGGTCCACTGCGGCCACCGCCCGTCTGTCGCGATGTCGTCCACAAGGACGACCTCTTCGGCGGCCCACGCCGTCAGGCACGGCCCCTGGCCGGTCTCGTACTGGGCCGCATCGGCATGCTTGACGACTGAATCCGTGTAGCCGCTGCTGACCCGGCGGCCCATCGCGTCCAGCAGGGACACCCCGGCCCCGACCGTCCCGGGCAGGGACTCCTTGACGGCCTGCGCGAGCAACTGCACGGCACGGTCCACCTTTTTTTCCGTCAGCAGCAAACCGCGAATACGGGCGATCACACCGGTCAACTCATCCAGCGGAAGCTGCTGCACGATTCACTCTCGATCTCTAGTCTCAACACCGGAGCCCGCAGATCCGTTCATGCGCGCCTTAAGACCAGCTTATTCCGTTCCGGCCTGCCCGTAAGGTGCTCCGACACGCCCGGTGCCGTAAAGCCCTGCCGCGGGAGTATGCCGACGTCGGGCAGGCGCGGAGGATGGTGAGTGTGGTCTGGCTGCCTGCCGCGTGCACCGGCACGGGGAACCCTTCGGCGGGTGCACGGGTCCCAGCCCCCCGGCGGGACCCGTGCCATACCCATTCGGGTTGTCCTTGGGCGTAGTTCCCATCCGTCGAGACCAAAACGGGGACATCACCAATGCTGCCCGGCTCCGATCAATAACAGCCTCCCCCCAGGGACAAGAATTGGACAAGAATTCTTCAACTCCTTGATGAGTTCTTGAACCGACCGGATCGCCGCAGGTGAACGCGTCCGGTCCCGGGGACGGTCTGAACCGGAATCATTTCCGGACCACAGCCGTTAATTCTTAAGTGCCAGTAGAGCGTTGGATAGGAAGGATTGGGATGACTAAAAAGATTGAGACAGTCGAAGACGATGCCGGCAAGGCCACGACCTACCACCGGCATCCCAACGGCGGCGGCCTGCTCGGGCCCGGCGCCACTGCGGCCGAGGACTCCTTCATCGCCGCGTCCACCTACGTTGAGGCCGGGGCCCGGATCGGCTCCGGCTGCCGGATTGGCCGCGGCGGCTGGATCGACCGGCACGCCGTCGTGGGCGATCACGTCATCATCAGCGACGACGTCTACGTGGGCCGGGGCACGGTCCTGTCCGACAGGGCCCACATCGGCAGCCACTCACGGATCGGCGCGGGGACGCTCGTCGGGTTCGGCGCCCGGCTGCACGGGGACAGCATCGTGCCGGAGGGCGCGCACATCGCCGACGCCAGACCATCCCGGATCGCATCGGCCCCGGGCCGGAAGGCGCACGGACCGGCCCCTCGGATGGCTGCCTAGCAGCATCCCGCGGCGGAAGACCCGGCCGGCCGGGTTTCCCCACCTTTGGAGGCAATCTTCGGCGTGTGACAACGGACTGCCGGCGTGTCCACGGGATCCGACGGCAAACATGGTGAAACTCAGCCGTGCGGACGGCCCTGGACGGCAGGTGTGGCCCCGGGTGTAGCTGGCGTCGGGGCGCTAGGCCGGTTGGGGTGATGTGTCATGGGGTTCCGCCCGTTCGCTGGTCGCTTCCAAAGCCACGGAAAATCGAGCGTCGGCTGGCGCGTCCATGCGGAATCCGCAGCGGCATTCCAGCACATGGGTGGGGGCATGGTCAGTGCTTGGGGTGTCGGGCCTCAGTGACACCATGGTCATGGGTTCCCTGCAGTGGACCGCGGGAATGCTCATCTGCCTCACACCATCTCGGGATAGGTGGACAGGATGTAGTCCGCGGCCGCGGGGCCCGTCATGCGGAGCCTGGCGTGTCCGGGGCGGATCCCCTTCTGCTTCATGGCCGCCCAAAATTCGCCTTCGGCTAGCGGCGCGGCCGCGGACAGGAAGCACCAGCTCGTATAAAGGCCGTAAAGCCGGTTCCGTCCGATGGCCGAGTCGGCCGGTGGATCGAGGGCGGTGGCTTCCTGCAGGAACCGGTCGAACTGGTCGGACTGCGAATCCGCCAGAGTCGCCGCTTCCGCGTGGATGGTTGTCATGAGGGTCTCTTCCGCTGGGGGGCGTCGTTCCTCCGCGGTGTGCGGCGGCACGTGCTTGACGGCGCACACGGCATCAAGCGGGGGTCCCGGCGTCTGCGCTGCAGTTCCGGAGGTGGTGCGATAGCGGCGGCGGAATCGGGTCATCCCGCCTGCGTATGACCACCTCGCGGAGGGGCCGGGGATGGTCTTGCGGCCCAGAATCCAACGCGTGGTACTGGGCAGTAACATTTTCTCTACAACGTAGACTTTATTCGTAGACTTTTCATTAAACAAGTCCGTATAGGGTTGCCTCTGAACTTCCCCACGGTTGGCGCCTCTGCTCAGGGGCCCTCCGCCCCGACCTGAACGGACCCCCATGTCACCCGCAGCGAACCCCGCGTCCGGCCCGGCGCACGGCACCAAAAAACGGCTCAGCCGTGAGATCGTGCTCGCCGCGGCGCTCGACCTCGTGGACGCCGAAGGCCTCGAAGCACTCACCATGCGCCGGCTCGGACAGGAACTGGGCCGGGACCCCATGGGCCTCTACCGCTACGCCGAAAACCGCGCAGCACTCCTGGACGGCGTCACGGAACTGGTCCTCAACGAACTCGCCATCTTCCCCGACGACCCCGACTGGCAGGCCCAACTCCGCCGCATCGCCCACGACCTGCGCCTCCTGGCCCTGCGCCACCCCAACGTCGTCCCCCTCCTCGTCACCCGCCCCCTCTCCACCCCCCTGGGCCTGCGCCCGCTCGGAACCCTCCGGCCCCTCGAACAAATCCTCTCGCTCCTGATCGACGCCGGCTTCTCACCCGCCGACGCCCTCCACGTCTACCGCGCCTACTACGGCTACCTCTACGGCCACATCCTCAACGAACTCCAGGAATTCGTCGTAGACCCCGAAGAAAACGAAGCCCTCCTCCGCCTGGGCCTGCACCGGTTGCCGCCCAAAGACTTCCCCCGCCTCCGCGCCCTCGCCCCCGTCCTCGCCGACTACGACGGCATGGCCGAACTCGACGAAGGCATCACCATCCTCCTCAGCGGCCTCGCCACCCGCCTCACCCCCGCCGCCTAATTACCCGGCCGCCGGGTTCCCCCTCCTCGTCATCGACGACGCCGGTGCGCCCGGCGGGCAGGGATGCTTTACTGGGTGCTGCACGTGACCGGCGTCCGGCTCGGGGAGGAAATGGCATGAACGAACCAATCAGCGGTGCCGCGGGGCTGGGGTTCGCCGCCGGCTTCAAGGCCCTGAAGCTGCTGCGGCCGGACCGGCCCATCCACCCCGTCGGAGTTGCCCTCACGGGGACCATTGAACGGCAAGCCGGGGCCGAGCAGAGCGGCATCGCGTGGGTTGACTCCCCCGGCACCGACGCAGTGAGCGCCCGGCTCTCACGCTCCGTCGGCACGCCTCCGGGCTGGCCGGACATCCTCGGGCTGGCGCTTCGCATCAGCACGGACACAGGCCCGGCGGATGTGTTGCTGGCCTCCACCGGGACGTCACGGCCCGGCCGCTTCGTCCTCACGGCCCTCCGGCATGCCAGCAACAGCAAGCTGACCTCGCTCATGCCCTACAAGGGGTCCGCGGGCCCCGTCCTGCTGGCAGCCCTGCCGGAAAAAGCCGGAAAATGGCTTCCCGCGAGCCCGGCGGCTTTCCGCCGGGCGCTGGACGGCACCCCGTGGACCCTGGGGCTCTACCATGCCCGGCCTGCCGGGCGCTGGATCCGATTCGGCACCCTGGTGCTGACCCTGGACCCCGGGACGGAAGACCTCCGCACCCGGTTCGATCCCCTGGCGAATGCGCTGCCCGGCGCCGACACCTACGGCTGGACGCGCCGGTTGCGGAAGCCCTCCTACGAAGCCGCCCGCCAGCCGGCGCCGTAACCACCGCGGGTTAATCCTCTCCCGGACCGCGGCGCTCCGTTCTCACCACGTGATAAGCCTCCTTTCTTCCTGAGGTGAGTCCGGTCACACTCGATCTCACCAGCGCAGCGAGGCGAAGAGGCAGGGAGCATCATGAAGGCCGTCCGAGTGCACAAGTATCACGAGGATCCGCGGATCGACGATGTCGACGAACCCGTGATCGCGGGCCCGTGGGACGTGATCGTCGAGATCGGCGCGGCCGGTCTGTGCCGGACGGATCTGCACGTGATCGAGGGCCAGTGGGATGCCATCCAGAATCCGCCGCTGCCCTACATCCTGGGGCACGAAAACGCCGGCTGGGTCCGGGAAGTCGGCTCCGCCGTCACCAACGTGGCCCCGGGTGACACCGTCATCATGCATCCGCTCGTCACGTGCGGACTGTGCCTGCCGTGCCGGGCGGGCCAGGACTCGCACTGCGAGAATTCGACGTTTCCGGGCCTGAACGTCGACGGCGGCATGGCGGAGTTCATGCGCACGAACGCCCGGTCCGTGGTGAAACTGGATTCGTCCCTGCAGCCGGCGGAGATCGCGGCCCTGGCCGACGCCGGCCTGACCGCCTACCACGCGGTCCGCAAGGCGGTGCCGCTCCTGCCGCCGGGCAGCCACGCCGTCGTGATCGGCAGCGGCGGGCTCGGGCACATCGGCATCCAGTCGCTCAAAGCCCTCACCGCCGCCGAGATCACCGTCCTGGACCATTCCGACGCAGCCCTTGAGCTGGCAGCCTCACTCGGCGCCCACCACACGCTCAACACCGCCGACGACGCCGGGAAGCTGCTGGAAATCACCGGCGGCGGAGCGCACGTCGTCTTCGACTTCGTGGGCGAACACGGCACCGAGTCCCTCGGCATCACGGCGCTGCGGAACCGCGGAAGCTATTACAGCATCGGTTACGGCGGCGCGGTGAACGTGGACACCATCGAGATCATCTCCCGCGAAATCAGCATCATCGGGAACCTGGTGGGCACCTACACCGACCTGGTGGAGCTGATGACCCTCACCGCCCGGGGCCAGGTCACCCTCCACACCCAGGTCTACGACCTTGAAGATGCGGTCCAGGCCATGCACGACCTGGACAACGGCAAGCTCGTCGGCCGCGGCATCCTCGTCCCGCACCACAACAAATAGAACGCTTCACCGGCTCACCTGACAGAACAACAACAAGGGGAAAAACAATGGCGTATCCCGCAAAGTATTCCGCTCTCAACGCGTTACGGCTCACCGATGAGGCCCGGCGCACCCTGACCCGGATCATCCGGGTGGCCTTCCCGCACCCGGAGGTTCCGGACGGCCCGTACGAGCGGATGGCGGACAAGATCATCACCGAGACGGAGAACTCCACCTGGTTCCGGGTGGCCCTGACCCAGGGCCTGCTGACCCTGGACTCCCTGAGCGAGGAGCACTTCCTGGACCTCCCGGACGACCAGGCGCTGGAGGTCCTGAAGCGCCTGGGCGATCTGGAGTTCTTCGGTTTCATCCGCCGCACCACCGTCCTGAACTTCTACGACGACCCGGAAGTCTGGAACATCTTCGGCTACGAGGGTGAGTCCTTCTCCAAGGGCGGCTACCTGCACCGCGGCTTCAATGACCTGGACTGGCTCCCGGAACCCCGCATCGAGGAGTCCGAGGAGCCCCTGACCGAGATCGGCCCGCTGGACTACGAGATCACCACCGCCGCCCCGGCACCCGCCGCGGACGCAACCACCACCGCAGACCGCAGCAGCACCGAAACCACCGATGAACCGTTCGATGACCTCTTCAAGGGATCCGACACTGTCGAAGGAGCCACCACAGCATGACGCAGGAATCAGCAGCAGAACAGTCCGCCAACTTTGCGCACGACGACGACTCCGTCGTCGTTATCATCGGCTCCGGTGCCGGCGGCGGCACCCTCGCCCACGAGCTGACCGAGAAGGGCATCAAGGTCGTTGTCCTGGAAGCCGGCGGGTACCTGCGCAACGAGGACTATGAGAACCACGAGTGGCAGGCCTTCCACCAGATGGCCTGGCTGGACCCGCGCACCACGTCCGGGTCCTGGCGGATCGCCCGGGACTTCCCCAACCTGCCGGCCTGGATCGTCAAGGCCGTCGGCGGCACCACCACGCACTGGTCCGGGGCCACCCCGCGGTTCAAGGCGCACGAGTTCAAGACCCTGAGCACCTACGGGAAGATTGACGGGGCCAGCCTGCTTGACTGGCCCATCACCCTGGCGGACCTGGAACCGTACTACGAAAAAGCCGAGGACAAGATCGGCAGCACGCACCGCAATGGCCGCAAGGCCCTGCCGGCGAACAACAACTACAAGGTGCTGGCCGCCGGCGCAGACAAGGTCGGCTACCGGCATTACGCCACCGGCCCCTACGGCACCAACGCCGAACCCTACGACGGCCGGCCGGCGTCCATCCAGGACGGCTTCAATTTCCAGGGCGACAAGAACAAGTCCAAGTGGTCCACCATGGTCTCGGAAATCCCGAAGGCGCTGCGCACCGGCAAGCTGGACCTGCGGCCCAACAGCCACGCCGTGCAGATCACCCACACCCCGGCGGGCAAGGCCGACGGCGTGCTGTACATCGACGCCGACGGCCAGTTGCAGGAGCAGAAGGCCCGGATCGTGGCCGTCGCCGGGAACGCCATCGAAACCCCCCGGCTGCTGATGCTATCCAGCTCCCCGCTGTTCCCGGACGGCCTCGCCAACTCCTCGGGCCAGCTGGGCAAGAACTACATGCGGCACACCACCGGCTCGGTCTACGCCAAGTTCGACAAGCCCGTGCACATGTACCGCGGCGAGACCATGGCCGGGCTGATCGCCGATGAATCCCGGCACGACCCCAGCCGCGGATTCTCCGGCGGCTACTACATGGAGACCATCGCCCTGGGCCCGGCGTTCCTGGCCAGCTTCGCGGACCCCGGCGCCTGGGGTCCGGGCTTCGCCTCGCTGCTGGATGACTACCAGAACACCGCCGGGATGTGGATCGTGGGCGAGGACATGCCGCAGGAGTCCAACCGGATCACGCTGAACACCTCAGTCAAGGACAACCTGGGCCTGCCGGTGCCGAACGTGCACTTCGATGACCACCCGAACGACGTCGCGATGCGCAACCACGGCTACCAGCAGGGCTCCCTGCTCTACGATGCGGTGGGCGCCATCTCCTCGCACCACACTCCCCCATACCCGTCCACGCACAACATGGGCACGGCCCGGATGAGCGAACGGCCCGAGGACGGCGTAGTCAACGGCTTCGGCCAGACCCACGATGTGCCGAACCTGTTCGTCTCGGACGGCTCGCAGTTCACCACCGGCGCCGCGGCAAATCCGACCCTGACGATCGTGGCCCTGGCCATCCGGCAGGCGGACTACATCGCCCAGCAGATGGCGGCCGCGAAGATCTAAGCGGACGGGACGCCGGGTCAGTTGCGGTGCGGCAGGACCGACGTCGCACGCAACGCCCGGCTGACCCGGTCGGCGGTGTCCCGCAGCAGCGGCGCCACCATGGCGGCGCGGCGGTCGAAATCGGCGGCGTCCATCGAGACCGCCACCGAGCCGACAATCTGCCCGGCCGCGTTCATGACCGGGGCTCCGAGGCAGGACGCGCCCAGGATGAACTCTTCCCGCTCCTTGGCGATCCCGTCCTCCCGGACCCGCTCGAGCTCCTCTTCCAGCTCCTCCACCGTGCCCAGCGTGTGGTCCGTCATGGACGGCATGCCGTGGCGGGCGAGGTAGGTCCGGCGCCGGTCCGGGTCCATGCCGGCGAGCAGGATCTTCCCGAACGCGGTGGCATGCGCGGCGTCGTTGAAGCCGAAGCCCATCGGGGTGATCCGGCGGTGCGCCGGAGAGTCGACCACATGGGCGACGACGATGTGGTCGCCGCGGTGCACGGCGTAGTAGGCGGCGGCTTCGCCGCGGGAGTGCAGTTCCAGGATCAGCCGGGCCACCGCCGAGGGGGTGCCGACCTGGCGGCGCAGCGAGGTGTCCAGGGCATGGACCTTGTAGCCGAGGGCGTAGCGGCTGTCATCCTTGAGATGGACCAGGTGTTGGGATTCAACGAGGGTCTTGAGCAGCCGGTAGACCGTCGGCACGGGGATATCGAGCGCCGCGGCGATTTCCTTCGCGGTCAAGCCGCGCTTGTCCGAGGCCACGACGTCGAGCAGGGCAAAAGCCTTCTGCACCGACGCCATGCCGGTGAATGCATCATTGCGTCCCATGCACCCATCTTGGCGCGCAAAAGGGGACAAACCAAAGTCTGTCCCCTCATGCGGACACCGTTGTGCGGATGCCGTCCGGCGGGCGCCGGTCAACTGACGGTCAGTTGACGGTGAGTTCGCCCATCCGGCCCCAGCCGTTGGCCTCGATCTTCTCGCTGATGATCTCCGGGGTCTCGCGCAGGGCCTGCGGCATGTCCTTCATGGCCTGCACGAAGTGGGCGCTGTTGACGTGGTCCCCGGCGGCGTCGTCCTGGAACGCCTCGACCAGGATGAATTCGTTGGGATCCTCAACGCTGCGGGACCAGTCGAACCAGAGGTTGCCGGGTTCCTGGCGGGTGGCCTCGGTGAAGTCCCGGGTCAGGTCCAGCCAGCGGTCCGCCCAGTCGGGCTTGACCTTGAATTTAACGACGATGAAAATCATGCGCTTGTGCCTTCCAGCTCGAGTGCACTACTGCGGATGCGCGGTGCTGTTCCAGCAGTCTGTCGGGCTGCGGCCGCGGATCCAAGACGGGTTATCACGTGGTGATAACCCCCGGCGCGCAATTCCGGGCGCCGCCCTAGGCTGGGGTGACACCCATCACACGATCGAAGGAGATCCTGATGTCCGAGTCAACCCAGATCCCTGCTGCTCCGATCCGCACCATGATCAGCCCGGGGCGCTATGTCCAGGGCAAAGGCGCCATCCGCCGGCTCGGTGAATTCCTCGCCCCGCTGGGCAGCAAGCCCCTCCTCGTGGCCGATGACATGGTCTGGGGTTTTGTGGCCCACGAGGTCGAGGTGTCCCTGAAATCCGCGAACCTGCCCGTCAACCGGGTCCTCTTCAACGGCGTGCCCAGCGCCAAGGAGGTGGACCGGCTCAGCGGCCTCATCAAGGAGCACGGCTCCGACGTGATTGTGGCCCTCGGCGGCGGTTCCACGATCGACGCCGTCAAGGCCGCCGGCTTCGCCTCCGGGATCCGCTGGGTCACCGTTCCGACCGTCGCGTCCACCGACGCCCCGACCTCCGCGCTCTCGGTGATCTACACCGAGGACGGCGTGTTCGAGGAATACCGGTTCTTCCCGAAAAACCCGGACCTGGTCCTGGTGGACACCCAGCTTGTGGCCAACGCCCCGGCCGCGTTCCTGGCCGCCGGCGTCGGCGACGCCCTGGCCACCTGGCTCGAGGCCCGCGCCACACACCAGGCTTTCGCGTCCACCATGGCCGGCGGGCTGCCCACCCTGACCGGCACCGCCCTCGCCAAGCTGTCCTGGGAGGTCCTCTGGGAGAACGCGCTGCCCGCCCTGGATGCGGTCCGGGAGAACCTGGTCACGCCCGCCGTCGAACGCGTTGTGGAGGCGAACACCCTGCTCTCCGGCCTCGGGTTTGAATCCGGCGGCCTCGCCGCGGCCCACGCCATCCACAACGGACTGACCGCCGCGGGCCAGACCCACGGGCTGGCGCACGGGCAGAAGGTCAACATCGGTTCCCTCACCCAGCTGGTCCTGGAGGGCGCGCCGAGCGCGGAGATCCGCGACTTCGTCGAATTCACCACCCGCGTGGGGCTGCCGAACACCCTCACCGAGGTGGGGCTGAAGGTCGACGACGACGAGGACCTGCGCCGGGTGGCGGAGGCCGCCACGGTGCCGGGCGAGACGATCCACAACATGCCCTTTGAGGTGCCGGTGGGCGACCTGACCAGCGCGCTGAAGTCGATTGAACGGCTCTCCCGCGGCATCCGCGAGCGCGCCGGCCTCGCCGAGCCGCAGCCCTACCACGCCAAGCACTGACACCCCCTGACGAAGGAGTCCCGCCCGATGCTCACTGCGCTCCGCGCCGCCGTCGCCGATCCGGCGCAGGTCAAAACCCGCGCCATCGACCTGCACGCCAACGCCCATGATGCCTCCCATTTCCTGCTCATCCCGCAGGCCGTGGTGGTGCCGTCTTCCCCGGCGGAGGTGGGCCGCCTGTTGCAGGCGAGCGCGGCGCAGGGGGTGCCGCTGACGTTCCGGTCCGGCGGGACCAGCCTCAGCGGGCAGGCGGTCACCGACGGCGTGCTGGTGGATGTGCGGCGGAATTTCCGGGAGATCGAGGTGCTCGACGGCGGCGCCCGGGTCCGGGTCCAGCCCGGCGTCACCGTCCGGGCCGTCAACGCCCGGCTGGCCCGGTTCGGCCGGAAGTTCGGCCCGGACCCGGCGAGCGAAGTGGCGTGCACGATCGGCGGGGTGATCGCGAACAACTCCTCCGGGATGAACTGCGGCACGACGGATAACACCTACCGGACGCTGGAGTCGGTCACGGTGGTGCTGCCCAGCGGCACCGTGATCGACACCGGTGCCGCGGACGCCGACGCGCGGCTGCGGGCCCTGGAACCGGAACTGCACGCGGGCCTGGCCCGGCTGGGACGCCGGGTGGCCGCGGATCCGGCATCGGCGGCGGAAATCCGGCGGCAGTTTTCGATGAAGAACACCATGGGCTACGGGCTGAACTCGCTGCTGGACTTCGAGCGCCCGGTGGACATGCTCGCGCACCTGATCGTGGGCAGCGAGGGGACCCTGGGCTTCATCGCCGAGGCCGTGTTCCGGACGGTGCCGGCCCTGAAGCACGCGAGCACCGGGCTGCTGATCTTCCCGGACCTGTACGCGGCCAACGCCGCGCTCCCGGCCCTCGTGGCGGCCGGCGCGGCCACGCTGGAACTCATGGACGCCCTGTCCCTGAAGGTGGGCCGGTCGCTGGCCGATGCGCCCGCCGTCGTGCGGGACCTGGACGTCCGGGACCATGCCGCGCTGCTGGTGGAGTACTCGGCGGAGACCCCGGAGCGGCTCGCGGAACTGCGCGGCGGCGGCGACGGCCTCCTGGCGTCGCTGGGGCTCAGCACCCCGGCCGCGTTCAGCACCGATCCCGCCCGGCGGGCCCAACTCTGGCACCTGCGCAAAGGCCTCTACGCCACCGTCGCCGGGGCACGGCCGACCGGCACCACGGCGCTGCTGGAGGACATTGTGGTCCCGGTCCCCCGGCTGGGCGCCACCTGCCAGGCGCTGGCCGGACTGTTCGCGAAGTACCGCTACGAGGACAGCGTGATTTTCGGCCACGCCAAGGACGGCAACATCCACTTCATGCTGACCGACGGCTTCGCGAGCGCCGAGCAGTTGGACCGTTACAGCGCGTTTACCGAGGACCTGGTGGACCTGGTGCTCGGGGAGGGCGGCTCGCTCAAGGCCGAGCACGGCACCGGCCGGGTGATGGCACCGTATGTGCGCCGGCAGTACGGGGATGAGCTGTACGAGGTGATGCGCGAGATCAAACGGCTCTTCGACCCGCGGGGCATGCTCAATCCCGGGGTGGTCCTGGACGAGGACCCGCTGGCGCACCTGCGGCACATCAAGACGGCACCGGCCGTGGCCGAGGAAGTGGACCGCTGCGTCTCCTGCGGTTACTGCGAACCGGTCTGCCCCAGCAAGGACCTGACCCTGACGCCGCGGCAGCGGATCGTGACGCTCCGGGCGATCGAACAGGCCCGGCTCGACGGCGACACCGCCCTGGTTAAGCGGCTGGAGCAGGATTACGGGTACGAGTCCGTGGAGACCTGCGCGGTGGACGGGATGTGCCAGACGGCCTGCCCGGTGGGGATCAACACCGGGTCGCTGGTCAAGCGGTTGCGCCGGAACGACGCCGGACCGGTCGAGAACGCGGTCTGGGCGGCCGCCGCCGGGCACTGGGGCCCGGTGACGAAGGGCGCGGGGCTGGCGCTGACCGTGGTGGCGAAGGCCCGGTCCGCGGCGCCGGCCGTGGCGGGGCCGCTGATCGAAGGGCCCAACCGGCTGGCCCGCGCCGTGCTCGGGGCGGACACCGTCCCGCTGCATTCCGCCGAACTGCCCGGCGGCGGCCCGGCCCGGAAACGCCCGGCGCCCGCCGTCGGCGCCGGAGGCCGTCTACTTCCCGGCGTGTGTGCAGACCATGTTTGGACCGGCGGGATCGTCGGCCGGCGACGGCCCGGTGACGGGCAAGGGGGTCCAGTACAGCTTTGAGCAGCTCTGCGAACGCGCCGGGATCACGCTGCTGGTCCCGGCGGGGATCGACGGGCTGTGCTGCGGCACGCCGTGGTCCTCCAAGGGCCTGTCCGCCGGGCAGGAGAGCATGCGGGCCAGGACCCTGGCCGCGCTCCGTGCCGCGACGCAGGACGGAGAGCTGCCGGTGATCTGTGACGCCTCCTCGTGCACCGAGGGGCTGCTGGCCACGATCGAGAGCGAGCCCGCAGTCCCCGGCCGGCGTCCGCTGCGTGTCCTCGACGCCGTGGAGTTCGCGGCCGAACGGATCCTGCCCTGGCTGCCGGACTACGCAAAGCTGGAGTCCCTGGCGCTGCATCCCACATGTTCCTCGACCCGGCTGGGCCTGGGCCCGGCCCTGACCGCGGTGGCCGGGGCGGTCGCCGGGCGGGTGGAGGTCCCGGAGAACTGGGGCTGTTGCGCCTTCGCCGGAGACCGCGGCATGCTGCACCCGGAACTGACGGCGTCGGCCACCCGGAAGCAGGCCGCCGAGGTGGCCGCGATGGGCGCCACGGCCCACGCGTCCTGCAACCGCACGTGTGAGCTCGGGATGACCCGGGCCACCGGCAGCGAGTACCAGCATGTGCTGGAGCTGCTCGAGGAACGGACCCGCTAGCCCGTCCTGCGCCGCCGGCCTACCCCCAAGGGTGCGCCGGCGCCGGTTCGCTTCCCGTCATACCGGCAAGCATGGTGCGGTTCCGGGCCCCGGTCTTGCGCAGGATCGAACCCACGTGCTTTTCCACGGTCTTGACCGAGATGCCGAGTTCACGGGCGATCTGCTTGTCCGCCATGCCGCGGATCACCATGTCGCGGACCTCTTTTTCGCGCGTGGTGAAGGCTTCCGCGCTCTTCCCCGGTTCCTCGCCCGTGGAGCCCATGAGGTGGTCGAAGATGTCCCCCTCGACCAGGGCCTGGCCCTGCCCGGCTGCCACCAGGATGCGGGCGATCGTGTCCCCGCTGGCCCGCCGGTTGATGAACCCGCGCACCCCGGCCTGCCGCGCCGAGCGCACCTGCTCCACGGTGGGGTTATCGGTCAGGACCACAACGGCCACGCCGGCATCGAGCTCGCGGATCCGGCCCAGGACTCCCCCGGCGTCCTGGTGCACCATGTCCAGGTCCACCACGATCACATCCGGACGCAGCAGTTCGAAGGCGTCGCACAGCTGCTCGGCCGAGCTGACCTCGGCGGTCACCTGGATCGCCGGCTCGGCAATGCTCAGCAACCGGACCAGGCCTGCGCTGATGACCGGGTGGTCATTGGCAATCAGGATCTTCCATTGCGGCTGGACGGATGCCTCCGGCTCGGGAGCGCGGTCCGGCAGCGTGGCCCGCACCTTTGTCCCCCACCCCGGGGTGGTGTCGATGTGCAGATCGCCGCCGAGGTGGATGGCCCGGGAGCTCATGCCGTGCAGTCCCAGGCAGCCCGAGGGCAGGGTGGCGTGGTCGCCATGCGCGGCGGCGAGGTCGAAGCCCTGCCCGTTGTCCTCCACGACGACGGCGAGCGCCCCGCGCTCATAGATCAGCCCGACCCGGACCGTCGTCGCCCGGGCGTGGGTCACCACGTTGTTCAGCGCCTCCTGGACGATCTTGAATGCCTGGTGCGCGATCTCGGGTGCCAGCGGGCGGGCCTCGCCGATCACGGTCAGTTGGGTCACGGCAGCGGACATCGATTCCACCCAGGCCAGTTCCCCGGCGATCGCTTCGTCCAACGTCCGGCCGGCGAGCGCGGCCGGACCCATGCCCAGGGCGGTGCGGCGGGTCTCGGTGAGGGCGTCGTGGGCGATGGTCCGGGCGTTGCTGAGGTGCGCCGTGACACTCTGTGCGCGGCCGTCGAGCCGGCTGGCTTTTTCCGCCTCGTCCAGGCTGAGCAGCAAAGTGGCCAGGGACCGTCCCACGGTCTCGTGGACATCCCGGACGGCGCGTTCGCGTTCGGCGGCGACGGCGGCCTCGCGTTCCCGGACCGAGGCCTTGGTGTGCAGCTCGGAGTTGGCCAGGGCAATTGCGGCGTGGCTGGCGAAAACCTCGGCCAGCTTGGCTTCCTCGGGGGTGAAGAGCCGGTGTGCGTCCGGGCTGAACACGATGAAGGCGCCGGTAATCTGCTCGCCCCACTGGATGGGCACGCCGATCACGGCGCACTCCCACCGCGGATCCGTCGGCGGGATGTGCCCGCGTTCGATGCTGCTGTAGGAGTCGAGGATCACCGTGGAGCGGCTGCGCACGACCTGTCCGGTAAAGCCCTCCTTGAGGGAAAAGGTCTGGCCTTCCTGACACCCGACGCCGATGTCCACCTTTTTGGTGTAGGTGCCGCTGGCTTCGTTAACGAGGGCGATCGACCCCGACTCGCACCCGAGCAGGGATGTCGCGTGGCCCAGGATCCGGCCCAGCAGCGGCTGCAGCTCGAACCGGCCGGCCAGGTCGCGGGCCAGGGCGGCGACCGAATCCAGCTTGTGCTGCGAGTCCTCGACGGTGTGCAGGCCGCGGATCAGGATGTCGATTCCCGGCTCGGCTTCTGTCATGCTCGTCCTCCTTGACGAACCGCCTGCCGCAGGTCGTGCGGCGCGTGCGGTGGTGCTGACTACCACCATAATGGCACCCCGGCGCCCGCTTTGCGTGCGGGATATCCCGCACAGTGAAGGCGGGGAAATCCTCATACCGCGGCTGCCGCATTGGTGGTTTCGTGGAACGCAGTGAAGACCCGGATCGCGGATCACCGCGCCGGAGATGTCTGCAGCACAGCGAAGGGAAAACTCATGGCCCGCATCGGGATCCTGACCAGCGGCGGAGACTGCCCCGGCCTCAACGCCGTCATCCGCTCCTGCGTGCTGCGCGGGATCCGCGTCCACGGCGACGAATTCGTCGGGTTCACGGATGGCTGGCTCGGGCTCGTGGAGGGCAACACCATCAACCTGGACTGGATGAGCGTACGCGGCATCGCGAACCTGGGCGGTACCATCCTCGGAACCTCGCGGTTCAGCCCGGTCGGTGAGGGCGGCGGCGTCGAGCGGATCCAGGGGAACCTGCGCGCCGCGGGCGTGGACGCGCTGATCGTCATTGGCGGCGAGGGCACCATGGCCGCGGCGAAGATCCTCAGCGATGCCGGCATCCCCATCGTGGGCGTGCCCAAGACCGTGGATAACGACCTCTCCGCCACGGATTTCTCCTTCGGTTTCCACACGGCCGTCGAAATTGCCACGGAGGCGATCGACCGGCTCAAGACCACCGGGCAGTCCCACCACCGCTGCATGATCGCGGAGGTGATGGGCCGGCACGCCGGCTGGATCGCGCTCTACGCCGGGATGGCCACCAGCGCGCACGCGATCCTGATCCCGGAGCAGACGGCCAGCCTGGACGAGATCTGCGACTGGGTGGAAGGCCCGTTCAAACGCGGCCGGACCCCGCTGGTGGTGGTCGCGGAGGGCTTCGTCTCCGCCGAGATGACCGAGCCGCACTCGGACCGGGGCCTGGACGGCTTCAACCGGCCCCGGCTCGGCGGGATCGGCGAGCGCCTGGCTCCGGTGATCGAGGACCGCACCGGGATCGAGACGCGGTCAACGACGCTGGGTCACATCCAGCGCGGCGGCGCCCCGAGCGCCACGGACCGGGTCCTGGCCACCCGGCTGGGCCTGGCCGCCGTCGATGCCATCCATGACCCGGCCTGGGGAAAGATGGTAGCCACCCGCGGGGATGAGATCATCCGGGTGAGCCTGGCCGAGGCCATCGGCAAGCTCAAGACCGTCCCGCAGCGCCGCTACGACGAGGCGACGTACTTGTTCGGCTGAGCGCGGGGTATGGCGCGCGGGCCCGGCTGACTTTCCCCACCTTTGACGGCCCCCTTCGGCGTGCCGCGGCGATTTACCGGCGTGCCGGAGGACTGCGGCGGCAAAGGTGGGGAAACTGCGACCGACCCGCAGGCGCGGACGGGGCGGCCCGGCCGTTAGGCGTCGGCTGCGGGGCGGATTTCCTGGATGACCCAGCGGTTGCCGTCCGGATCACTCAATTGCGCGAAGGCGAAGCCGCCCATGTCCTGGGCTTCGCTGACGGGGGCTCCGCGGCGGAGCAGCTCCGTGCGCGCCGCGTCCATGTCCGGCACCACCAGTTGGAGGCCTTCGAGGCTGCCCGGGACCATGGTGGTCATGCCCGTGCCGATGACGATAGAGCAGGCCGACCCCGGCGGGGTGAGCTGGACAACCCGCATGCCCGGGATGTGTTCGGCGTCGTGGTCAAGGGTAAAGCCGAACTGGTCAATGTAGAAGGCTTTGGCCTTGTCGACGTCGGAAACGGGCACCTGCACAACTTCGAGTCGGAGTTCCATGGACCTCACCTTATGCGGGAGAGACGCAGATGGCCCCAGCGTTTGGCTGGGGCCATCGATCAAACGGTGTGTGCCGCGCGGGGCGGGCGGTCGGGAGCGTTAGGCGCGGGTCCTGGTGTTGCCGCGGGACAGCACGAGTGCCAAGGCGATCATGGCGATGCCGAGGACCAGGTGGAGCCAGTTATCCGCGTTGTTCACCGGAACGAAGTTCGCGGGTGTGTCATGACCGATGAGCAGCCCGTAGATCCAAAGAATCAGGTAGACGATGCCGCCGTACAGAAGGAAACTCTTGGCCTGCGGGTGGCTGCGGGCCATGAGGATGCCTGCGACGCCGAAAAGCAGGTGGACGATATTGTGCAGAACCGAAACCTGGAAAATTCCCAGGAGAAGGGCCTCGGACTCGTGCCCCGCCAATCCCAACGTGCCACTGGTGACCCCGGGAATGAATCCCAGAACACCGACCAGCAGGAATACCGCTCCGACAGCTAGCGCGGCTTTTTGCAAGTTCGACTTCTGGCCCACATCCCGACTGGTATATGTCACTGCGCACTCTCCTTAGTCAAAAACGCCTTCATTCTTGTCCCCGGGCTTTGCACCCGGCTCCGGCATTCACTGCCCGAGGATATAGTAAGCAATATTAGTATTCGGCGCTACGGGCCCCGTCAAACCGGCGCCGGTCAGCTGTTGCCGACGTACACGATGCTGTCGGGATCTTGCTGGTTTGCCGGGGCGTCGGCGAGCCCCAGCGGGGAAAGATCCCACCCTTCCGCCCCGGATGACGTTCCCGGAGTCGCGGCGGCCGGAGCGGCAGGCCGGTTGGTGTGACGTGTCATAGAGTGTCCGTCCGGTTAGTGGTTTCTTGGGGAGCTGGAGAGAATCGCGCTGTCGGCCGGTGGATCCATCCGGAATCCGCAGCGGCATTGCAGCACATGGGTGGGGGCGGTGTCAGCGTTTGGAGCGCCGGGTATCAGCGACACCTTGGTCATCGGTTCCCTGCAGTGCATTGGTATTGACCCGATCCGGTGCGTCCAAGGAACCGGCGGGGAGTTCCCGGTCCAGGAGGCTGCGGTAATACTCATTTGCCTCACACCATCTCGGGATAGGTGGACAGGATGTAGTCCGTGGCCGCGGGGCCCGTCATGCGCAGCGGTGTGCGCTCGGGGCGGATCCCCTTCCGCTTCATGGCGGCCCAGAATGCGTCTTCGGGACCCGGGACGCCCCGGGTCACGAAGCACCAGCTCGTGTAGAGCCCGTACAGCCGGTTCCGTCCGAGCGCCGCACCGGCATCCGGGTCGAAGGCGGTGGCTTCCTGCAGGAACCGGTCGAACTGGTCGGACTGCGAATCTGCCAGAGTCGCCGCTTCCGCGTGGATGGTTGTCATGAGGGTCTCTTCCGCTGGGGGGGTGTCATGCCTCCGCGGTGTTGCGGCGGCACGTGCTTGACGGTGCATACAGCGTCAGGCGGGGATCCCAGCGTCTGCGGAATTGCAGCTGCGGGGTGATGCCAAATTACGGGCGGAATCAGGGTCCGGCCGCATGAATTTGATCAGCTCGGCATGAAGGGCCGGTATGGCCATGCGTTCCAGGATGCGACCCCTGTAACGGGCGATAAACATTTTCTCTACAACGTAGACTTTAGGCGTAGACTTCAAGTTAAACAAGCCTGCACAGGTTTGTCCGTGATTTTCTCCATCGATTGGCGCCTCTGCTCAGGGGCCCTCCGCCCCGACCTGAACGGACCCCCATGTCACCCGCAGCGAACCCCGCGTCCGGCCCGACGCACAGCACCAAAAAACGGCTCAGCCGTGAGATTGTGCTGTCCGCCGCGCTCGACCTCGTGGACGCCGAAGGCCTCGAAGCACTCACCATGCGCCGGCTCGGACAGGAACTGGGCCGGGACCCCATGGGCCTCTACCGCTACGCCGAAAACCGCGCAGCACTCCTGGACGGCGTCACGGAACTGGTCCTCAACGAACTCGCCATCTTCCCCGACGACCCCGACTGGCAGGCCCAACTCCGCCGCATCGCCCACGACCTGCGCCTCCTGGCCCTGCGCCACCCCAACGTCGTCCCCCTCCTCGTCACCCGCCCCCTCTCCACCCCCCTGGGCCTGCGCCCGCTCGGAACCCTCCGGCCCCTCGAACAAATCCTCTCGCTCCTGATCGACGCCGGCTTCTCACCCGCCGACGCCCTCCACGTCTACCGCGCCTACTACGGCTACCTCTACGGCCACATCCTCAACGAACTCCAGGAATTCGTCGTAGACCCCGAAGAAAACGAAGCCCTCCTCCGCCTCGGCCTGCACCGCCTACCACCCAAAGACTTCCCCCGCCTCCGCGCCCTCGCCCCCGTCCTCGCCGACTACGACGGCATGGCCGAACTCGACGAAGGCATCACCATCCTCCTCAGCGGCCTCGCCACCCGCCTCACCCCCGCCCATTAACCGACGACGGCGGGGCCGGCCACCTGGAAAGGTGACTGGCCCCGCCGTCGTACTGACTCCCTGGAATCCCCCGATAACCGGTCCGGTTCCTAGAACACTGTGTCTAGAACACCCGGATCGGAACCTCGGCCGGGTCCATGAACAGCGACTCGATTTCGTCGTCGAGCTTGACCAGGGTGATGGACGCTCCTGCCATGTCCAGGGAGGTGCAGTATTCACCGACGTAGCTGCGGCCGACGGTGATGCCCTGCTCGGCGAGGCGCTTGTGGGCCTGGCCGTAGAGCAGGTAGAGCTCGCTGATGGGCGTGCCGCCGAGGCCGTTGATCATGAGGGCCACGCGGTCCCCGTCGCTGAAGGGAAGGTCCCCGACGATCGGGGCGAGCATTTCCTCGACGATCTCGTTGGCGCCCATCATGGCGCTCCGGCGCCGGCCCGGTTCGCCGTGGATGCCGACGCCGATCTCGATTTCGTCCTCGCCGAGTTCGAACAGCGGGCTGCCCTTGGCCGGCGGGGTGCAGGCGGTCAGCGCGACGCCCATGCTGCGGGTGACGGAGTTGACCTTCTCGCCGATCCGGATGACCTCGTCCAGGTCCGCGCCGCGCTCGGCGGCGGCGGCGACGGCCTTGATGACGAAGAAGTTCCCGGCCACGCCGCGGCGGCCGATCGTGTAGGTGGAGTCCTCCACGGAGACGTCGTCGTTGACGAAGAGCGTCCGGACCTCGATGCCGTCGGCGGAGGCCATCTCCTGGGCCATATCGAAGACCATCTTGTCGCCGGTGTAGTTGTTGACCAGCAGCAGCACGCCCTTGGGTGAGGCCATCATCTTGGTGGTCTCGTAGACGTAGTCGAACGGCGGGGCGGCGAAGACGTCGCCGGGGCAGGCGGCGTCGAGCATGCCCTTGCCCACGATCATGACGTGCGCGGGTTCGTGGCCGGAGCCGGAGCCCTGGACGATCGAGACCTTGTTCTGGTCCGGGCCGTCGGCGCGCATGATCAGGTTGTACTCGGGGACGTACTTGAGGGTGTCCGGGTTGGCGAGGGCCAGGCCCTCGAGCATCTCCGGGACGAACTGCTTGGGGTCATTGACGAACTTTTTCATGGGGTCTCCACGTCGTTGTGTTGATCAGGGTGTTGGAAAGAGGCGAACGAGGGCTAGCGCTGGTCCCAGCCCTCGGTGATGTGTTCGGTGATGATGGCGATCGCGACGGCGCCGGCGTCCGGGGAACCGATGCTGCGTTCCCCGCTGTAGCTGGCCCGGCCGCGCCTGGCCTCGAGCTCGCTGGTGGCGTCGGCGCATTCGCGGATGGTCTTGGCGAACGCGGCGCGGCATTCGGCCGGCCCGGCGCCGGCGGCGAGCTGGCGTTCGAGTTCGTCGGTGGCCGGGACCAGCGCGTCCAGCAGGGTCTTGTCCCCCAGGCTGGCGCCGCCGCGGGCCATGATGCCCTCGGCGGCGGCGCGCAGCATCGCGACGGTGGCGGCGCCGTCGATCGCTGTCCACGGTCTTGGCGGTGGCGGAGGCGCGCAGGAACGCGGTCCCCCACAGCGGGCCGGACGTGCCGCCGATCCGGGAGGAGATCGCCAGGGCGATCTGCTGCAGGAACGTCGCGACGTCGTCGCGCTTGAAGGTGTCCCAGTCCTGCAGGACCTTCTCGAAGCCGCGGGCCAGGGAGTAGCCGAGGTCGCCGTCGCCCACGACGGCGTCCAGGTCGCCGAACTCCTTTTCCTTGTCGACGGCGGTCTGCGCGAGGGTGTGGACGACGTACTCGACGTCGGCGAGGTCGGTGGCGGTCATGATGTCTCCGTCGGGGTCGAAGGGGCGGTGGTGGTTGTGGCGGCGCCGACGTCAGCGCCGGCGCCGTTGCCGGGCTCTGTTCCGGGCCGGGTCTCGGCTGCGCCAGGATCGCCTGCAGCGTCTCGAGCGTCACCTTGCCGGAAACGTCGACGCCGGCGGCGTTGGCGAGGACTTCGGCGTCCTCGCCGCGGTCGCCGAGCGAGCTGACCACGAGCGAGGCGCCGGTGAAGTCCTCCTCGCGGGTGTAGCCGCTGACGGTCACGAGGGTGCGCAGCCCGGCGCCGAGGGCGGCGCGGAGGCCGTTGGCGCTGTCCTCGACCACGATCGCGTCGTCCGGGTCCAGGTCCAGGTCCTTGAGCGCGAGCAGGTAGATGTCCGGGGCGGGCTTCTTCGCCGGGACCACGTCGCCGGCGAACACCGCGAAGTGCTTCGCGAGGTCGTCGCCGACGGCGTGGGTGAGGACGGCGCGGACGGCGGGTTCCGCGGAGGTGGAGGCCACCGCGAGGGTCCAGCCGGCGTCGTGCGCTTCTTGCACGATCCGGGCGATGCCGGGCCGGGCGGGCATCACGCCGGCTTCGACGAAGTCCTTGTAGACGGTGGTCTTGCGCTTGTGCCAGAGCGCGACGGCCTCGTCCTTGGCGGCGTCGTCCTTGAGGCCCAGGCTGTCGGCGACGTCGGGGGTGAGGATGCTGCGCATCCGTTCCTTGCCGCCGCCGATCTTGACCTTCTCCGCGTACTCGTCCACGCTCCACTGGACCGGGACGTTGAAGTCGGCGAAGGTCTGGTTGAAGGCGGGCAGGTGGCCGTGCTGTTCGGTGTCGGCGAGGACGCCGTCGCAGTCGAAGATGAGGGCGGGCATCAGCGGCCGCCCTTGCCGGCGCTGCCGAACTGCTCGGTCAGGTCCTTGACCATGGTCATGATCTCCGCGCGGGTGTGCTTGAACAGCGACGGCGGGTCCCACTTGTTGTTCTGCTCGGCCTGCTTGAGGAAGGCCAGGGAGGACTGCATGTAGGTTTCCTTGAGCGCGGTGGAGATGTTGACCTTCGCGCAGCCCCGGGCGATCAGGTCCGCGAACTGTTCCGGGCTCAGTCCGGAGCCGCCGTGCAGGGCGATGGGGATGTTGCGGGCCTCGACGATCTCGGTGACGCGGCCGACGTCGAGCACGGGGGCGGCCTTGTAGGAGCCGTGCGCGTTCCCGATCGAGGGGGCGAAGACGTCGATCCCGGTGGCGTCGATGAAGTTCAGCGCCGTGTCCAGGCTCTGCTGCGGGGCGACCTCGTCGGAGCCGTGGTCATCCTCGACGCCGGTGATCGCCTCGATCTCGCCTTCCACCTGGGCGCCGTACTGGCGGGCCTCGGCGACGACTTCGATGGTCTGGCGCTGGTTTTCCTCCACCGGCAGGTTGGAGGCGTCGAAGAGCACGGAGTTCCAGCCGGCCTTGAGGCATTCGGTGACCACGTCCCGGTCCGGGCAGTGGTCCAGGTGCAGGGTGACGGGGACCTGGATGCCGCTGGTCAGGGACTGCCACATGTCGAACAGCTGGCGGGAGCCGATGCTGCGGACCGTCTTGACCGAGGTCTGCAGGATCACCGGGGAGTTCGCCTCCTCGGCGGCGGCGAGGACCGCTTCCATGGTCAGGTCGTTGAAGATGTTGATGGCCGGCACGCCGTAGCGGGCGTTGAAGGCCGGGTCGACTATGTCTTTCAGGGGCACAACACCCATGAGAAACCTCCTAGATTGGCTGACTTCCACGCTAGGGGAGCTTGGCTTTTCCGGGTACGGGGGGAAACCCGCATGCGGGTTTGGGGGTCATCCCCACCTGTTATGTGAGCTGGATCCCATGCTCTAGTGATTGCACAACCACTCCCCCACTTTCACCGAGCTCCACTGAGCTTGGCCGAGCGAAAAGGAAAGACCAATGGCCAACGGAACCGTTTTGGAAACCATCACCCTCGAAGAAGCACAGCAGGTCATCGACGCCGCCGCGAAGAAGGCCGAAGAGATCGGCCAGCCGATGGACATCGCCGTCGTCGACGCCGGCGGCAACCTCAAGGCCCTCGCCCGGATGGACGGCGCCAACATCGGCTCCATCACCATCGCGATCAACAAGGCCTACACGTCCATCGCATTCCAGTGCGAGACCGCCGACCTGCAGGAAGCCACCCGCCCGCACGGCCCGATCTACGGCCTGAACGACGCCCACGGCGGACGCCTGGTGGTCTTCCCCGGCGGCATCCCGCTCGTGCGTGACGGCAAGATCATGGGCGCCATTGGGGTTTCGACCGGGACCGTTGAGCAGGACCAGGAGGTTGCGGAGGCCGGGGCGGGGGCTTTCTAAGGGGCTGGGGCCTTCTAAAACATTCGCCCGGCGCGCTCGTTGCATCCCCGCCGGGCGGGGTCCTGGGCCTGTTTGGGGCTGGAACTTACCGGACGGCCTTGTCGGCGTTTACCCGCCCATGGGCCCAGTAGGTGCCCGTGCCGGAAATCTTGTCGGCCGTTGACTCGATGTTTGCGCGGACGCTGGCGTTTGTGGCGCCGGCGTGGGAACTCCAGGCCAGCGCGGCAGTTGCAGCGACGATGGGCGAGGACATGGAAGTGCCGTTGCCGACGTCGTATCCGAAGGAGCGGTTGTTCTGCGTCCCAAGGACGAACGTGTGGTTGGGGAACGTGGAGTAGACGTTGACCCCGGGCGCCGCGACGTCCACCCAGCTGGCCCCGTAGGTCGAGAACGATGCCTTGGCGTCGGTGTTGTCCGTGGCGGCGACGGCAATGACGTTGGGGTAGGCGCCGGGGTAGATCTTGGTCTGGTTGCTGCCGTTGCCTGCTGCGGCAACGAGCACCACGCCCTGGCTCCAGGCGTTGTTGACGGCGGTTTCGAGGGTGCGTGAGGCCCGCACGCCGAGGCTCATATTGATGACCTTTGCGCCGTTGTTCACGGCCCAGTTGATGCCGTTCGCAAGGCCCGAGGTTGAGCCGACCCCGCTGTCGTTGAGGACCTTGGTGTCCAGGATGGTGCAGCCCGGGCACACGCCGGCGACGCCGACAGTGTTGTCGGCGGTCGCGGCAACAATGCCGGCTACGTGCGTGCCGTGCCCATAGTTATCCTCACCGGCTTTCCCATTAGTGAAGTTGGCGCGCGCAACGACCTTCGGGGTGATGTCGGGGTTGTCGCTGGCGACCCCTGAATCAAGCACGGCGACTTTGATGCCGCTCCCTGTCGTGACGCCCCAGGCCTCGACGGCATCGACGTCGGCGTCTGCGGTCCCTCCGGCCACGGACAGCGTGCCGGCGGTGTTGGTGAATGCCTGGCCGGTGTTTTGCAGGGCGTACTGGCGGGGGAAGTACTCGTCGGTCGAGGCGGCGGTAACGGTCTCGTCCGGCTCGGCATATTCCACTCCCGGGTAGCGTTTTAGGGCTTCGATCAGCGGGACTTCCCGGCCCGCCGGCACTGCGACGAGTTGGGCTCCAGTAGTGCCGACGCCGGGACCCTCCCGGAGGCCGTGCCGGCGCAGGATGCCGGCTGCCGCGGCGTGGTCGCGGAATTTGACCATGATCTGCCCCTGGACGGGCGCCGGTCGGGCAGCCGCGGTGCTCATGCTTCCTGCAGCGCTCGGGGCTGCCCCCGTGATCGCACCGCAGCCCAGGACGAGTGCGGCGAGGCCAGCCATAACGGTTCTCTTCATGGGGGTATATTGCTTCAATCGGCTCCGTCTGGATAGAGCCCGCCGGGACAGCTGGTAGATGAGGAAGACCCATGGAAATGCCGAAAGCGTCCGACGCCGACAAGGAACACTTCCGCTCGGTGCTGCCCGACCATCCCGAGGTTGTCATCAAGCCCATGTTCGGCAATCTCGGGGCGTTCGTGAACGGGAACATGTTCGCCGGCCTGTTCGGCCCCACCATCGGCGTGAAACTGTCCGAGGCGGACAAGGAGACTGCTGGAAAGCACCGAGCGGACCGTGCCGTTCGGCCCGCTGGAACGCCCCATGGGCGGCTACACCGGATTGCCGGAAATGTGGAACGCCGAGGGCTCCGGCGATGAGGCGCGGGCCAAGGCTTGGGTGGAGAAGGCCTTCGAGCACGTGGCCGGGCTGCCACCCAAGGAGCCGAAGATCTCCAAGCCCAAACCCAAAAAATAGCCGCCCGACGTCGGCCCTTGCTCGCCGCGGCGACCCTCGAACGCTAGGGCTGGGAAACGCTCACGAGTTCTGACCGGCTCCCGGTTTCCAGGTCCTCGGTCAGGACCAGCGCTCCGACCTCGGGGCAGTAGTACTTGTGCTCCCGCGCGTTCTTTTCCAGCGGCGTCCAGTCGTAGACCCTGACGCAGTCCGTGTAGGTGCCGGATTTGGTGGAGACGGTCTCGCCGATAGCGACGGTGTCCCGGATGTCTTCCGCATGATCTACGTAGAATTCCTGCCGGTAGGAGTCGCCGACGCGCTGCTTGGCCTTCATCCAGATGCCGGCTTTCGCGCCGTCTCTTGCCGTGGCGAAAGCTGCCGGAGTGGTTCACTAAGATCCCATTCCAGTAGTTGTCCACGTCCTCGCCGAAGTACCACACGTCGCCGTTCTTGTGTTGCGCCAGGTAGTCCCGGGTTTCCTCCACCAGCTGCCCGTTCTTGTATTCCTTGTCCAGGTACACCACCGTCTGCACGCCCTCGATGGTCATGGTCTCCGGCAGGATTTCGATCTCGATCCTTTCGGTGACCTTCCCCTGCACCGTGGTCTCGTAGGTCAGTTTCTTGCCGACAGGGAGGGCGAAGTATTCATTGGTGATCTTGGTGGTGAAATCGCCAGGGTTGATCTGCGGGGTGTACTCCGCGGCCCTGGACTTTCTTGTGTTGTCGACGGCAAGGAATGTCACCCCGCCAACCACGAGCACCACGGCGAGGAGACCCAAGAAGATTTTCGTTCGTAAATTCATGACCTTTCCCGCTCCTTACGCGGAGAAACACCTGTAGAGGGTGGTCAGGGCACGGCTGCTTGGCCATGGCCACAGCAGAAAGGTAGTGCAGAATGCACTGAACCGGAACACCCTTGACTGCTCCGGGGCCGGGCCGGCCAGGCCAGCCGCCGGCGTCATGGACTTCCAGAAGCGAGGAAACAGTTGCGCAGCACCGGGCCGGATGCTCCCCGCGGGTCTAGGGTGGAACGGTCGGCACCCGCCGCAAAAACCCTCAAGGAGGGTGCATGACTTCAAGCCAGTCCAGCTCCGAACAATTCGAACAGCATCTGACAAGCGTCGGCGGCTCAGCGGCCGACACCAACGGTTCCACCTACGTCGTCACGGAGGAAGACACCGTGGAAAGCGTCGTCTCGGGCCTGCGGATGAAACAGCAGGAGCACGGCAATCTCGCCAGCGAGCCCTCCATCCTCCACGCCTCGGCCCAAGTCCTCATCGCCAGGCGCGATGAGAAGGAGCCGGCCCATCACGCCGGGACCTCCCAACCGGGGACGTATCAGCTGGACATCCACTTCGGCGGTGGCCACAGCACCCGGGAATCCATCCCCGAAAAGGACCTGGAAGCCGCCCAGATCTGGGGACAGGGACGGATCGACGCCGAAGGCGCGGACTTCGGTGCCATCTACTTTCCCTCCGGCGGCGGCATTGCCCCCGGAACGGGTGCACTGGAGTGCAGCTACGACCGCGCGGTGGGCTGGTACCGGTAGGCTCCACGCCCCGAAGTGCCTGAGCCTGACAAAACCGGACTTGCCAAACCCGGTCAACAGTTCTTGTCACGCAGTTAACAGCTCATTCACGCTGCCCCCGCAACGCGTCCAATTAGCCTTCGTACGGTCGAGGGCATGGACAACATTTCCCGCAGATCCCTGCTCTCCGCCGGCCTCGGGGCCGGGCTGGTCGCCGCCTGGCCGGGTGCCGCCGTCGCCGTTTCCACCGCGGACGACGCCGGTCTCCGCACCGATCCGTTCCTGCTGGGCATCGCCACCGGCGAGCCGTGGCCGGACGGGTTCGTGATCTGGACCCGGCTGGCCGTGAACCCCATCGCTGAGGACGGCCTGGGCGGGATGCCCTCGCGCAACGTGGCGGTGGACTGGGAAGTGGCGGAGGACGCGGGGATGCGCACAGTAGTGGCCCGCGGCGTCGAGCACGCCCGGATCGAATCGGCGCACTCGGTGCACGTGGAGCTGCGGGGCCTGCGGCCGGGGCGCGAATACTTCTACCGTTTCCGCACCGGCCGGCATGTCAGCGCGGTGGCCGCATCGACGACGTCTCCATGGACGGGTGGGACGGCTACGCCGCGTCGCGCCGGCGGATCACGCAGGGCTGGGTGGACGCGAACGTGCGCAACGCCGTGGTCCTGACCGGCGATGTGCACCGCAACTGGGCCAACGACGTCAAGGTCGACTACAAGGACCCGGCCTCGGCCTTGGTCGGCTCGGAGCTGGTGTGCACGTCCATCACGTCCACCGGCAACGGCAGCGGTGCGACCACGGACCCGATGATGGCCTGGAACCCGCACCTGAAGTTCTACAACAACAACCGCGGCTACGTGAACACGAAGATCACCAAGGACGCCATGACCGCTGACTTCCGGACACTGGACTACGTCACGACGCCGGGGCCCCCGTGAGCACGAAGGCGTCGTTCACGATTCGTGACGGGGCCCCCGGGTTGCAGTAGCGGGGGTGGAACGCCGGCGGCCTCTACCGGGCGCGGCGGCAAGCATATCCTGCAGGTGACGTGCGCTGTCCGTCAGATCTCGGAGGTACTTATGGAACTGCCGAAAGCGTCCGACGCCGACAAGGACCACTTCCGCTCGGTGTTGCCAGGCTATCCCGAGGTGGTGATCAAGCCGATGTGCGGGAACCTCGGCGCCTTCGTGAACGGCAACATGTTCGCCGGTCGGTTCTGAGCTACGACGGCCCCGAGCCGAATGCCTTCCTCCCCCGGGACGAGGTGATCGGGCTCTTCCGTGACTACGCGGCGCGGATCAAGGCGCCGGTCCGGTTCGGCACGGAGGTGACCCGGGTCGGCGTCGTCGACGGAGGCTTCATGGTGGAGACCAATCAGGGCCGCTGGCTCGCACGGAACGTGGTCCTGGCGAACGGCGCCTTTCAGCGTCCATTTCCGCGCCGCTCCTCCTTAACGTGCTCCAAGAGCGTAGGCGCCGCCAACCTCCGTCGCTCGCCGCCCAGATGCTTGCTTAGCACAGCCATGGCGATGGCGATGGCGGCGTTAGTTGCCCGGAGGAGACGCCACGCCGCCTCAACAAGCCCGACCGCTATCAAGCATTCCAATGCGTAGCAGCCAGCGGGACCGTGCTACTTCATGAAGACGCCCGGCCTGGCGGGGCAAACCTGCGCCCGAAGCTCGGCATCCCTGAAGGCCTGGTCCCAGTCGTCCTTGTCACCGGCGACGTACCACCGGCGCTGGACCGACCACCGGCGCAGATAGGACGGTGCCGGGGCGGCGACGGGTGCCGGGCGCGGGACGGGTGGACGGTGGAGCTTGGCTGACATGGCGGCGCCGGGGGCGACGCGGCTTCTGGTGCGTACCTGTTTAACGATCGCCACGGTAATGACGAGCGCGACGACAAACAGCCACGTTGCGGCTATCACGTAAAACATGACGGCCAGGAACAAAAGGAACCCGAAAATTCGTGCCATGGCGACATTGTCCCAATCAGGAACGGCTATGGGAACACCCCTACCGTTACACTAGCTCACCGGCCCTCCGACGAACCAACCTCAACCTACGCCACTGGCCTCGGAGCCGCTCAGCACAGCCCAGCGACGCCGAAGACCGTACTCCCGGCGCAACGCACGAAGCGCCAGCCGCTACGGATGCACCAGCACCTTCACGGCCGTGTCCTTGTGGTTGATGAGGGTGTCGAAGCCCTGCTCCACGAGGTCGTCCAGCGCGATCCTGCCGGTGATGAACGGTTTGAGGTCCACCTTGCCCTCCTGCACCATCTTGATGACCGCGGGATGGTCCCGGACGTAGGCGATGGTGCCGCGCAGATCGATTTCCTTGAGCACCAGCTTCTGCATGTCCACGGTGGCGGGCGCGCCCCAGATGGACACGTTGACCACCACGCCCCCGGGCCGGACGGCGTCGAGCATGGTGTCCAGCACCGCGTTCACGCCGGCGCACTCGAAGGCGACGTCGGCGCCGGTGCCGCCGGTGAGTTCCAGCACCCGGGCCGGGACGTCCTCCTGGCCGGGGTCCAGCACGTGGTCCGCCACCCCGCTGGAGGTAGCTTTTTCCTTCCGCGCCTGGGTCAGTTCGCTGATGATCGTGGTGACGCCCATGCCCTTGAGGACGGCCGCGGTCAGCAGCCCGATCGGGCCCGAGCCGCCCACCAGGGCGACGTCGCCGGCTTTGGCGCCGCTGCGCGCCACCGCGTGGTGGGCCACGGAGAGCGGCTCGATCAGGGCCGCCTCGTCCAGGGGGATGCCGCCGATCGGGTGCACCCACCGCTGGTCCACCACGATCTTTTCGCTCAGCCCGCCACCGCCGCCGGAGAGCCCGATGAAGCCCATCTGCCGGCACAGGTGGTAGCTGCCCGCCTGGCACATGTCGCAGTCGCCGTCCACGAAATACGGTTCGACGACGACGTTCTCGCCCACCGCGAGCCCCTCCACCCCGTCGCCGACCTCGGACACGGTTCCGGAGAACTCGTGGCCCAGGGTCACCGGCGCCTCCTCGTGCGAGAGCGGGTGCGGATGCCCGGGTGCGGGGACAAAAATGGGACCCTCCAAGTATTCGTGCAGGTCCGTGCCGCAAATCCCGCACCACGCGACGTCGATCTTCACCGCACCGGCCCGGAGCTCCGGCTCGGGGATGTCCTCGATCCGGATGTCCTTGCGGCCATGGAAACGTGCTGCCTTCATGATGGTCCTTCCATTCGGTGGATGTGACGATCTTTCGACACCCGGGGCTGCGGCATGCCCGGGCACCCTGCTGATCCTCCCACCGTTGCGGCGGGATCGTTAGGGACTACAGACCCTGAACGACGAGGCGGGTTCCAAGCGCTTCGTTGGAAACCAGGACACTTTCCGTATCCGCGCAGCGGTACGATCTGTTGCATTGGCCGCACAGGAGCACGGCTGGAGCTCATTTGGGGGAATGAACCGATGGTGGAACTCAAGCGCATCTACTGGAGCCGGCAGGCCCTGCGTCTCGCTTACTCGGCTGTGCTGGTGTGGCTAGCAGTCTCGGTTCTCCTGGCTCTGATGCCGAAGGGAAAGCGCAGGGGCTGGACACCGTGCCTCAACCGTCAGCGGGGTCCTTCGCGGCTTTATTGACAGCGTTCTGGTCTGCAGTTGCGCTCCCGGGGCTGTTGCTCGTGGTTCTGTTCATTGTCGCGGCGGTTGTCCACGGCCGAGACGTCCGGAGGCGGGATCCGGTCCGGCGTTTCAGCCGACAGCAGCGTAGGGAGGGCATGGCGCGGGCCGGCGGCCAGTGCGAGATGGAGGCCGGACTCCGGCGGCGGTGCTCGCGGCCCGCTGAGCACGGTGACCACTTCTTCCCGTGGTCCAAGGGCGGATCCACCAACCTGCAGAACTTCGTCGCCGCCTGCGCCAGGTGCAACCGGACGAAAGGCGCCAGGATTCCGTCGCCCGGTCAGCAGGCAAGGATGGAACGACGACGGCGGGAGTACGTTGCGCCGGCTAGGTTCCGTCAGCGTCGGCGAGCGACGACTCCTGGCGTGAGCTGCCTGAGCGTAGCCCCAAGTCCAAGGACCTCCTCTATTGGATGATGCAGCTTGCACAATTCGGCCCCGACTACGGACTGAACGGCCTCACCGTGGGGCAGCTGCCCTCCCCCGCGGCGAGGTTCGCCTGCAACCCGCTGGTGTCCGGCGCCGACGGCGGCCACGACATCCACCTGCGGGACCTCGGCCGCCGCGGCGTCCGGCTGCACGGCCATTTGGAAGCAGCCGACGACGGCGACCTCGTCTTCAGTGATGACCTTCCGGAACGCCTGGGCCTGGTGGAGGCGGCGTTCTACCAGCGGATGAAGTCGATGTTCGACAGCTATATTGCCGCCACCGGCATGTCGGCACCGGAGCCGGAGCCGCCGCGCAAGGACGACTGGCTTCCTTCGGAGCCGGCGCGGCTGAACCTCGAAGCCGCCAACATCACGTCGGTCCTCTGGGCCACGGGCTACCGGCTGGACTTCAGCATCCTGGACATCCCGGTGCTGGACGAATGGAACTACCCCCGGCACCACCGCGGCGTCACCGAACACCCGGGCTTGTACGCCGTCGGGTTGCCGTGGCTGACCGGGCACGGCTCGTCCATCGTGGCGGGCGTGGGCCGCGATGCCGAGTACATTGCGCAGCACATCGCCGGGAACATCGCCGCCCGGTGACGGCGACGTTCCAGAGGGGTGGCTACCCCGCGCAAGGCCCGTCGAAGTCCACGGGCGCGGCGAGGCCGGCCGAGCTGAACCATTCCTTGGCCCATGCCTGGACCGAGGGCATCGCGAGTTGCTCGGCAACAAGCTCCGGCGGCCCGTCGAACACGGACTTCCCCTCCTCCAGGAGGTCCCCGGTGCCGCTGCCGGCGAGGAGCCCGAAGAGGGCAGGCTGGTCGAGGAAGGGAAGCTTCCCGCCGTCGCCGTCGGTCAGCACGCCCCAGCGCGAGGTGAACAGCGAAAACTCCTCCGGACGTTCCCCGTGGTCCGCCACGAGCGGGCAGGCTTCGCCGTCGAGCTGGATCCGCCGGTAGTTGGGCTCCGTTTCGTCGAGGGCCATCAGTTGGACATCGTCCAGCCACGAAAGCCAGACCGCTGTGCACTCCCCCAGCAGCGGATACGGGGCGGCGGCGATGTAGCCGGCCTTGCTCACGTGGGCGGAGTGGCCAACGGCGATGTTGTGGAGCTGCCCCCGGACCAGCGGCAGGACCGCGCTGACAGGCTGGTGGTAGTTGGCGAATTTCCGCCGCATCACGTCGGCGCTTGAATTCGAGCCGATGGAGACCACCAGGGAACGGGCTTCCAGCGGTGCCGCGCCGGCTTGCGCGAGGGCTTCATCCAGTCCGGCTGAAAGCTCAAGGGGCCGGAATTCATTGCCGTCCATGACACCCGAGGCCACGGGCGGGTCCCACGGATACAGCAGCGGATCGAGATGGCCGGCGCCGCCGGCCCCGCTCAGTCCCATGGAGTCAGCCGGGTGAAGCCGTCGGCATCGTGCTGGAGACTAATCAAGGTGGCCCGCTTTCGTGGTCGGGACTTCCAGTGTCCCGCACTTTTGGGGAACCGGACCTTCGGCGCTAGCGTCGACCAGCCTGGGCAGCTTCGGTGCGAAGCCCTTCCATCGGACATCGCGGGGAATCCACCTGGCCCTGAGGGCCGCCCTTAGGTGAGCCAGCGCCGCTCGAGCCGATCGTGGCGGGGAGCGTTTCTCTCGTATTCAGGCACGTCGGCTCGGTGACCACGCCCTAATGTCAAGGTCCTCATCTGAAGGTCCAAGGCAACTAATCAACGCGAGGTTTGGATCAGAAGGACTGATCAGCACGATCTAGCCAGATGTGTCGTCCTTGAAGGTGACCTTAGCGCCCCGAGAGGCGGGTCCAGCGTCCAACCAGATGCACCCAGACGACCGTCCGAAACGCCGTTGATTTTCCCTGTCCAATGCTGGGTCGCTTCGCGATGGGTTGTCCGAGTGAAAACAACAACAGGTGCTTGCTCTAGCTCATAACAGGTAATTACTACTCGGGTAATGGGGACTCCAGGCTTAGTAGGCTCAGGTAAAACAAGTTAGCGCATGCGCACCGCAGAGAAGGCGGAGGAAAGTCTGTGATCTCAGGGGAATTTAGTGGAGATCACAAACGCACAGCTAGTCGATTTCGATCCGACTGGACGTCTCGGACGAAATCCTCTGCAAGCCTGGCACTGTTGGAAAGCCAGATGCAGGAAGTTTCTCTGACGGTGTCGATCTTCCTGTCCCACAGACGATCCAATGAGCATCGTTTGACGGAGGAAACAAGTCGCAAAATCAGGGCTCTGGTGAAAACCCGTCCCTTTCAAACTGATATAGAGCTACGAGCTTGTCTGTCTTTTTGGGACTCACTGGAGAAAGTGTACGGCGATCGAGCTATTGGGTCCCGCGACCTGACCATTGCGCTACTGGATGCTTGGCAGACTTGGATAAATTGTTCGCCACTGTTATCAGAACAACTTCTTGATGCAACACTGTGGTGGCTTGAGGAGTTTGATCAATCAGACATTGGCTGGAGACCACCGCGAACAAGGGAAGTTGACTTCTTTGCGGCGGAACGTATTCGCGAAGCGGCCCGACATTTTTTCAAGATGCATCAAGGAAAGTTTCCTGAAGTGACAACCGTTTCAGGCATCCGACCGGCGAGGGAGCGCAGGCGGGATGTGGTGACGCCGCATAAATCCAGAAGCAGAATCACGACCACACAGCCCCTCCATATACCCTGCCACGAAGCTTACGTCGTCTCAAGTTCGGGGCTACACGGAAACATGGTGGACGGATGGCGGTTCCCGAAATAGCGTTGGTCAGCTTCGACCGCACGAGTTGACGTCGGGGGCGCCTGAACCGTGGACGAAGTCCAAACAGTAACTTTAGCCGGATATGGAAATTCGCGGCTGTGCATCTCCGTCATTCGGCGGAGCATGCTGTTCGCGGCAGGCCTGTTGGCACCCTCGAGTTTGCACACGGGGAAATTGTCAGTGGCCATTACGTTCCGGCCAATTGCGGGCGGCTCGTTATGGCCACTAAGTGATTTTCACTGTCGCCTATTCGCGATTTCCCCTGCCGCTAAGACGCGCCCTTGATTTTCACGGTTAGCAGCTCCACCACACGCCGCTGAATGGCTGGTCCGGCCGTCAGTTGAAGCTCTGAGAATATCTCGTCAGCCGTCAACTGGGCGTACGCCTCATCCCTAGCCTTATGTAAAGTCGTTCCGCTGCCCGTCGAGACTGGAGTCTCCGGAGCCGGCTCGGGCTGACCCTCGACCTCAGCGTCCGGCTGACCGTCGTCTTCCGGATCCGTAGCCGCCTCGGTCTCGAGGATCTCGTCCTCGATGTCTTCATACTCGTCTTCGAACTCAGCGTCGGAACCAGTGTCGGTTTTCTCGGGAGTGGCGGCGGTAACGAATTCAGCCAGAACCTCGGGCACCTTACCTTCAGGTATGACGACGTCAAGAAAATGCACGGTCCGCGTAAGGGCGACATAAAGCAGCCGAGCACCTTGGGTCTCATTCAGGATGCGTTGCGGATCAACGACTACAACGGCGTCGAATTCCAGGCCTTTAGAATCCTCTGGCGTAACAAGATTGATTCCTTGAGAAAGACCGCCGTCAGCGGATTCACTCCATCTCGTTCCCCGCGCGTGGAACAGCTCCTGCAATTCAGGCCATATTTTCTTGTTGGCGACGACTCCGACAAATAGCCCTTTGGCGCTATGGTCCTGCACGGCGTCGACGACGCAAGCACCCAATTCGCTTGGAGCCGGGACAAACCATCGCGGAGGTTCGGGAACATCCCGCAGTATCTGAGGAGCTTTGATGTCTGGGGCAGCCACAGAAAGTACCTTTGTCGCCACTTCGAAGATCTGACGTGGCACGCGGTAGCCCATGTCGAGAATCTCTAGATTTGCCGGCAGGTCCGATTCGAGTTCCTTGAGCACCTGGCTCCAGTTTTGCCGAGCGTATGCAGAGGTGGACTGTGCGATGTCGCCAACGATCGTCATCGATCCTGAACGCGACCGACGCCTAATCGCCTTCAACTGCATGACGGAGAGGTCTTGGGCCTCGTCGGCAACGATATGACCGTACTTGGATGCGACACCCTGGATAGAGTGCATGGCTTGATCTAGTACAGCCAGATCGGCGGAGGTCCAGACCTCATCCCCAATCCGCGCCTGGGCGGGGCGATAAAGTGATTCAACCTGCGAGCTATTGGCTCCTGCTGACTTCAGACGCTCCTTTGAGCCGAAGAGTTCTCTGATGAACTGGTGCGGTGACAACTGGGGCCACACCTTTTCAATTTCTGCTTCTATCGAAGTGGGATCATACAAGCTCTCCGGATCCACAGACCCAACAGATGAAGATGACGTGCGCGCCACTTGCAGGAGGACCGAACGCAGCTGGGCACGTCGCTCGTTGAAAGTTCCCGGGCGTAACGACTTCAGCGCGCTCTCAATGTCAGAGCTGGTGACTGATGAGGTCAGCGCCGAGTTACCAAGGCGAAATCAAGGCCGGCCAAGGGCACCCTGACCCTCTGGTTTAGAGCCCTGGCCACTATGCCGGCCATAGTCTGCGACCCCTTCAGCCGCGCCGTTCGTGCGTCGTCCGAGCCCCTTGCCACAGTAGATCCGGCCAGCAGCTGGTCAAGCGACTGCTGAACGACGTTCTCGTCGCCCAGGTCGGAGGACCCGCTGAATGTATTTGGTGAAGAGAGGATTGGGCCGACTACCAAGACGTCCTGCGGTGCGAGCTCGTTCTGAAAGTTAAATAGAAGCCATGACACCCGGTGCAGGGCGACTGCCGTTTTGCCAGTGCCCGGCCCACCCTGAATCACGAGTAGCTGGTCCTTGTCGGCCCTTACCAGCTTACTCTGCGCGGCCTCAATAGTGCGGACGATATCCTGCATGTGCGTACCGCGTTGACGGCCAAGCTCTTCGAGCAACGGGTCGGATGACGAAGAAAACTGTTCCAGCTGCTCCAAGTCCTCCGATAGCTGCTGGAAGAGCGTGTCATCGAAGGACTCGATCCGGTTTCCTGGAGCGTGATAGACGCGCCTACGAGCCACACCCTGCGGAGCATCTACAGTCGCCAAGTTGTAGAGCTCGGCCGCAGGGGACTGCCATTGATACACCAGGATGTCGCGATCCGCGTTTCGGATGGCGACTTTGCCGATATACCGAGTCTCAGCGTCGTCAAGATCTATGCGGCCAAAGGCGACAGCTTCGTCGGCACCCAGTCGTTGCCGACGCTGGGCAGCCGCTGCTAAAGCTCTGCGTTCAAATGCAGTACTACCAGATGACGGGACTTCGCTGGAGGCGATTGCCTGATCGAGAGCTTCCTTGGCCTGGTCGAAATAATCCTGCTCGATCGCCTTCTCCGCTTCGAGAATCGGCCTCAGATCTTGCAGCTCCGCCGTCAAAAGTTCCCCCTGTTAAAAGTGTTCGAGACTCATTTTCGACAATCCTAATGGACTGCCCCGACAATTCTCGCCAGCGGTTCCTGCAGAGCTCCACCCCTACTCGAGTAAGCCCTCGATAGGCCCGACGGCGGACTTCAAGGTTCTGCCCCACAACCAACATCAACATTTCTGCCGCAAGCCGGTCCTGTGAGACCCAGCCCTTAGTCCGCCAATGCCTTAAGCAGTGCGTCTTTGGCATCGGAGTAAAAAAGAAACGAGATCTTCGTGGCAACGTCATCGCTAACGTCGAAGAGCTGTTTCCGGGCAGAAACAGGCAGCAGAAGTGTCTCCGCCCCTTTCTCCATTGCCAGTTCCGCTAGTGCAACCGCATTCGGTAGATTCTCCACGCCCCCACCTAGAGTAAGGTTGCCCACCGCGATGAGACCTCCCCTAACGTTTTTCTGCAGCAGTGAGCTACACAGGGCCAATAGGGCTGGCAGTCCAAGTGCAGCGCCGGATTTGGCGTTGTCCATGGCCCGCACCTGAATCGAAAACTCGTGTTCACGAGGTGTTCTGTCCCCGACCAGCTCACGCGCGTGCCCAATGAGGTTTTGCTCCGCCACTTGGACGCTCTCGCGAAGAGCCGGTGGTGTTGGCCTGTTCACAATCTTGACGCCACTCCCGGGAGCCTCTGTGACGTCCACCCTGTACAGGCCCGGGTACTCATCTGGACCGCCCGGACTCACAGCCCAAATCTGCCCTGGCGGCAACGGGTCCAAACCGATCGTGTCAGGGCTCTGGAGTTCCGGAGTGGAGACAAATTGCTCAACAGCATCTTCCCCCAGACGGTAGCTGAAGTGAGTGTTACGAAATTCGGCTGCACCGATGCGGCGCTGCTGCTCCTTCACGCGTCGCCGGCACTCGAGTGCCAGCTTCACTGCCCACTCTAGTTCGGCATCCGGTATCGCTGCGTCGTGGTTCGGATACAGGAGCTTGAGTAGGCCGTCGGTCGTCTTGTTGACGGCGGTCAAATCTCGTCCACTGAGAGCGTCACCGTAGTGAACGCGACCCTGGATGTTCGCCATTCGGCTCTGAGCTCTCAGTCGCGTCCAACATTCGGACAAGAAGTCGCTGACTAGACCGAAGTGTGAGGTGAAGTATGAAGGATCGAGCTTTGGGACGTCCCACCCAGGAAGGTAAGCATGGATGCGATCCATGAAGGCAGTGTCGTTTCGCATCTCCGGCGGCAGCGGAGACGAGCAGGTGCCCGACGCGCTGTTGGTGTTGGACATCAACGTCGAAGTTGCCTACCAAGACGATGCAGCCGTCTGCGCGGATGCTTTCGCGGCCTCGACTGAATTCCCCCGACTCCATATAGCCCTTCATAATGTTCACGCCGTCCTTCTGGTCGAAGGAAACGCCGGACACCTCATCGAAGCACACCACATCATGCTGCGCGACGAGTCCACGCTGACCTGTTGCGTTATTCACGAACATCCGCGCCACCGTCGCCTTCCCGCCCGAGATGAGGTGGGCATAGGGAGAAACCTGCTGAAACAGGTGTGACTTGCCGGTACCCCGGGGGCCAAGCTCGACCATGTTGTGATTGCGGACAACAAACGGAACCATCCGCAGAATAAGCACATCTTGTTGGCGCTCAGTCAATCGGGCGGGTTCAAAACCGACGCTTCTAAGCAGGATATGCTTCCACTGCTCGGTGGTGAACTTGTCACGCTTTTCCGCCAGATCATCCAAGGCAGACCGCGTAGAAAGTTGAATCGGACGCAGGCTCGTCACCCCGAATGGACGACCCGAGCTTCTCCGGCGATTGCGGCATCGTACTCCAAGTCAATTTCGGCGTAGAAACCACCGGTCAGCATGCGCTCATTCGCGGCCACCAGGGTGTCCTCGATCCGGACATCGCTCAGCTGGAGGCTTGGCAGCGTGGCCAGGTAGACGTTGGCTTTGGAATCCAATCTGGCCTGGATGAGATCAATGATCTTTATGGTGCCCTTTTCGCGAGCCCGTGATTTGAACAACTCTTCTTCGCCAGCGCGTACCGTCCGGTCTCGAAGGAGCCGCTCGACGACTTCCAAACCTTCCTGGATCTCGACCGGGTCTGTTGTTGCACAGAAACGTCCTAGGAGGAACTCCCCAACGTACGTGGGAATTGGATAAGCTCCCTTAAACTTTTGTGCCAAGTCTTTGCGCACGACAAAGCCCTCGTATGCATCCGCCGTGATCCGGTCCAGTTCATCGAGCTCGGCCACCGGCTACTCCCCCACTCTTGTCGACACTTGGGCCAAAATCTCCCCTTGTTCGGACAACAGGACGACGAAAACCATGACGCCCTCTATGGAGTCATCCGGCACTAGCAAGCGATCCTCACCCGAACCAGAAATGACTTTGGCTGTCGTCACGGACGACGACGAGTTCCCCGGGTTTTTCCTCACGTCCAGAACGGCGCCAACAGGAGCGTCAACGTAGTCAATCCGGCACCTGAGACCCACCCACTTAATTCCCTCAATTCGGGCGTGAGACTGGGCTGCGGTCCCGCTGACAATGATGTGCGGCGTGATACTTTCCTGAGGGCTCACACCCCCGTGAGCGTAGACACATCCGGCTTGGAAGGCCGCTATTCCATGCGGAATGGCTATCCGAACATCGGAATCCCAAGTCCAAGGAAATGTTGGCTGGTCCACGCCCCCGGCCCCGTCCGACAACCGCGCGCAACGCGATTTGCGCACGACTGTGAGGTGTTGCGGGAGTTCCATCTTGGGGAGCTGGCCCGGCATGAGCAACCAGCCGTGATCGGTCACAATGTGCACCCGCGCCCATCCCCCGTCCAGCAGCTGACGGACCCGACTGGCGATATCGGCTACTTCTTGGGGTATACGGTCCACCAGTTTAAGTTCAAGCTTGTGACCAGTCGCATCCAAGTCTCCGGTTTCCGTCCAGCCGAAGCCTTCCGGATCTCCGAGTTCGTCGCGCTGCAGTACTTGCACCGTCGCCTGGCCTAACAAGGACCGCAACACCCCGGCGTCCACCGTGCGTCCGTCAGCGCTCGGTGCCAGCTCGTTCCCTCCCAACAGCTTTTGGCCAAGGGGCGCCACAGCAGGTTTCCCCGAGCTAGTCATGCTGGGGTAAGCAGCGAATCTGGTGCGAATGTCGGCGTTAGCGCCGCGCTCGGCAAGAGCGCGGCGCACGGACTCAGCGACGTCGTAACGAAGGCCGTCAACAAAGACGACACAGTCGCCCTTCTCGAGATCCAGCCCGACATCTGCCAACTGACCGTGCTGCGTGACGACCCGCTGGAAGCTTCGAGCCACGTCATCAAGCCATGGCAGGTAGATCGCCCGGAGAGCATCTCCCACTGCACCTCGGGAATACTGCTCTGTGACCGAAGCCAGGGCCCCGACCGCGGCTGCGTCGACCTGCCAACCCTCATCCGCGTACCAACTCGCAAAACCGGCAGGGCTGTCTGCGGTCGGAAGGCTATGGGTCCTATGGGCCACAATACTGAGGTGCTCAAGTGCACCGGCCAGCGGGGCAGCCCCCAGCACCGACCACACAGTCTGCCTTCGGCCGGCGTGCTCTTGCTCGAGTGCCAAGACCCGCGACCGTGCCTCCGCCGGCGTACCCCCGCTCGTCGCAACGAGTGCGGCCTCGACGTCCCGTTCAGCCTCTTCATTGTCCTGGGGCCACGCGTCGGGGAGATCGGAAAAGAGCTGGTCAGTAGGTTTCGCCCTGCGGAGTTGGTCCGGAATCTTGGGGTAGCTGTGAGGAGCCTACAGCGAATCTATCCCAGGCCTTTTTCCACGGACCTTGCCTTTGCCCCAGCTTCGCTGCAATGGTCAGTGCGCCCGTGGCATCCGGATCCACGCCGAAGGTTGACTTGGATCGGGACACAAATGCTCCATTCGTTGCCGCTTAGCGCCAGTTTTGTGGCCTCTGGCTCGTTTAGCCAGGACAACAGTGCCTTTGTCTCGTCGGCTACCAGCAGCGAGGAAAAGAACGACGCGTCCAAGCGACCGACGTTGCGGAGATCGTCGACTGCCAGTCGCTGAGTTCAGATAGCACCAAGGCGAGGTTTTTCGCTGTCTCGCCGTCCCTCGCAACGTCAAGTTTGAGACCGTCTGGGCTTCGGAGGAAAGCGCCTGGAGTCCACGGCGTCTGATTCGACTGGAGCCACCACGCGGAGCGGAACTGAAGTTCTGCCAGAGGTCGAAGGGCGGCAGAAGTGCTTTCAACCGCCCGAAGGTCGCCACGGGACACGCCTGGGAGATAAACCACAAGGGAAGCCCCGAGGACGACTGATCAGAATTGGCCAGCAACGAGCGAATCCAGATTGCTGGCCCGGTGGACTTTAATTCGTTGAAGTCGCCTAGCGCGGCGGTATGGAAAATTCCACTAAGCTTCGCCACGATCGGTTCCCAATGACGTTCCGGGTCCGGCCATAGAACCGCTACCGGCCTGGTTTTATCGTCGCTGTTGTAGCGGCCTGCATCCAGGAGCGAAGTTGCGATGGCGTCCAAAACGGACTTACCTGACACGGTCATGAGTTGTGGGTTCCTCGTGCGTTATCTTTTCTGGATGGTTGTCGAGTGGAGATCGTGTGGCGTTCAGTGCCGTCGGGATTCGTGCCGCGGTCCTTCTTCCAATGGATCGTGAACTTCAGCGCAGTATCCCGGCTTCAACGAAGGGACGGATGTTCAGCCGCACGCCGTCATCCAGGTCAGGGTCCCAGCCCACCGGCTGTTCCGCCAGGGTCTTCCACCGCACATAGATGTCATGCGGCGCCTCACCCACGAGGATCAGCTTCAGCTTTCTCCTGCAGGGTCGTGGCCGCCGCCAAGCGGGCTTCTGCCCCCGCGGCACCGGCGGCAGGTCGGCCCTCTGCCGGTCGATCGACCAGCCAAGCGTCCGGTACGTCAGCTCCTCCAGCGTCGCCCGGTCCAGCTTGTGATAATTCACCAGCGCCGAGAACCCGTCCGCCGCCCATCCAGACATGCCAAATAAACGGACGATTCGAGAAAACCTTGCAATGGTCCTTGAAGAACAAATCCGCCAACCACCCGGCCAGGTCTCCCGGCTTCCCGCCGGCAGCGACCAGCAGCTCGTCCAACGGGAATTCGACCACTGGCCCCCGTAGGAGGCCGACAGCACAGCCCGCACCCGCTCCGCCGCAGACTGCTCACCGGACACAGCCGGCAGACACACAATCCCGTCCTCATCGGCAAGAGCATCGACGGCGTCCGGTTCCTGATTTGGCCAGAGAGAACCCCAGCAGACGGGCCACAGCAACCTGCGACGGCTGCCGAGCACCCCCTGGGGCACCCCTTGAACAACCACTGCGTCGCATCATCCGAAAACGGCTCCGGCAAACCATCCGGAAACTCCTCCGCCGCCACACTCCGCCACCGCTCAACATCAAACGGCACCTTTGTCAGGTAGCCGGGTCGGACGACCATCGAGGCATTCCTTTCACGCACGTCGCGGGCATACTCGTGAGACGAGCAATAGGCCCACAGGGCCGGAAGGTCACGCTCGTGATCGACCGTGATGGGACATGACGCGTCGTGAAAGAACTCGCCGTTGTAGAGTGTGGCGGCAAGAGACCCCACTTGGGCAATTAGCACGCCGTTGCTTCGCAGGACCGTCGGCGGATTAAAGTTATGGGCGTTCGAGTTCTCAACCAGAGAGCCCTTTCCTCTCTTCCCATCGAAGTACACTGGAGCGTCCTGCGTACGCCTCGGTGATACCAGGTGCAACTACCATCGGTGCCCAAACGTCCTTCGAACCACCAACCTCCAGAACTTCATGCAGTAGCGATTCGAATCTCCGGTGACGAGTCCTGCCAAGCTCTCGCCTTGTCTGATAACGCTGAGTATTTTTCCCCAACTGCCGACCCCCTGAGAGCAGCGCCCAGCACATCAACGTCAGATGTCAGTGCTATAGTCCTGCGATCCAACTGCGTCATCGGGCAGGACGCCAAAGCCAACTGCTTACCTTCCGCGGAGTCCGACTTCCCAACATGTAAATAGGTCATCTTTTCGGATGGAGGAGTCGACCCGCTCGTCCAGACGCCCAGAAAGACATCGATGAAGGCGCTCTGGAGACCACTAAAAGCATTGATCCCCAGCACCGCAACCACGTTCCAGTTGAGATCGTCGATGAGCAGCCTGACGGAACTGTACAAATGTCTTCAGATATAGCCAGTTTGCGGGGTCACGAACGCTCCCGTGATTCCACCCGTCCGAGAATTCATGAAGCGCTGGATGATCATAGTTGCCAGGTCAGCCCGCGCTTCCTCAAAATCGCGATCGCCGGCAGCCCGTAGGGTCGTCCCCTGTTTTCCACGCTGCAGATAGGGCGGGTTGGTGGCGACCAGGGTGTACTTCCGGCTGAGGTAATCGGCTGCGCGGGCGATCCCCGCGGCGGCCTCACCAAACACCTCCGTAGCCGGATCGCCACTCGAAGCAGCCTCCGAGGTCAGGGCCGTGTCCAACAGCGGCGCGATGTCCGCCCAGTCCACGGATTCCAGCCCGGCCTGCTCCGAGGCCCGGACCGGATCGATCAGCGAGCCCAGCGTATCGGCGTCCGCGAACAACGTGTGCAGCCGGGTCAGAGCAGCCTCGAGCTGGTAATCGCCCTCGGCGAGCTTCGTCCAGTCCGCCAGCGGCGCCTTCGCCGGAATCCCCGAACACGCCACCTGCGGCACCGGCAACCTCCGGAAGCCTCCCTGCTTCCAGGCCTCCAAAGCCAGCGCAAACATCGCAATCTGCGTGCAGCGCGGATCCAGCTCCAGCCCGAACAGATTCTCGGCCAGCACGGCATCCTGCGCCGCAGCCGGAGACAGCCCCTCTTCCTCGGCGCGCATCCGCCACAACATCCCGAACGCCCCGACCAGGAAATGCCCGGACCCGCAGCACGGATCCATCACGGACACATCCGCAACCGTCTCCGGCCACCCCACAAACGTCCCCGCCGCCGGGGTACCGTCCTCAGCGAACCGCAGAAACTCAAACCCCGCCAGGAGCGGCGACTCAGGATGCCGCCCCGCCCACCACGCACCCAGGGAGTTCTCCAGCAGGAACCGCACCATGTAATCCTCGGTGAACAACTGCGTCACCGGCGACAGATCCGAACCGCCGATCTTGCGGCCCGAATCGTTCACCGCCTCTTTAGCCTTCGACTGCCAGAACTGGTATACCCAGCCCAGCGAATCCTCAGCCTCGAACACCTCCGCCGGCAGGCCCGTCACCGCCCGCTCCAACGCCAGCAGATCCTCCCGCGCCAGCCGCACCGCCACCGCAGGATCAGACGGCTTGAAAATCCCCGGCAGAATCTCCGCCGCGAAACGCGCCGCGACCGACCAGCCATCCGGCTCACCCAGCCCGTCCGCCAACTCCTGGCAATCCTCCAGAGAAACGGGAACGCCGTACTCCGGATGACGCAACAGACCGTTGACCTCCAGGAACCGCGCAAACAAGAACCGGTGCCACTGCTCATACGCAACCTCGCCCACCAGCAACGGCGACGCCACCCACACATCCCCAGGATCACCGGAGAGCTCCAGCCGATCCCCCAACTGACGAGCCCGCGCCCGCAGACCATTCCGCAGCGCCCGCTCCTCCAAACTCAGATGCCCCGGCGCATCACGCAACCCCACACCCAAACGCGACAGCGCAGCAGCAGCCCCACCCTCAGCCACCACACGCCCATCAACCACCGCACGCTCAAGCAACCGCCGCAAACCACCCGACAAGACAGACATGTACTGACCCCTTAGATGATGAGTGACTTGTGCTGCTGGAGTTCGGTCAACATCTGTTTGCGAAGTTGTCCTACATACTCTTCGACCTCAAGTTCAGACTTAAGCGTCGCACTGGGCGGCTTGATCTTGAAGGCGGTCGGTTCAACAAGCTTTGCGGCGGCCTCGCGGAGCCGACCCAGCTGGGCGTCAACTGCATCTGCGCGGTTGTCCCACGAGCTCAGCGGGCGACTTTCCACAGCGGCCAATACTTGATCCGCTGTGCCGAGCACCGCGGTCCCCAGCGACGACAATTCGTACTTTGACAGCAGTTCTTCCTGCTGGCCGCTGTTGAGAGCAGCCCAGTTTTCGTCATCAGCAATTTGCGCTAGCGCCCGGGCTACGGCCTCGTTGTACCGGGACAATCGGGTGTTCAGTTCAGCGCGGAGCACATCGGCCGCCGCGAGAATGATTGGCCCAACGGGGTCGGGGGACCGGAGTAGCTGCCTGTTGTCCTGAACTGAGCGCAACTCATGCACCAAGGGATCGCCGCCGTCTGGCAATTGGGTAACCAACCGCTGTGCTTTGGCGAAATTAGCCAACCTGTCCTGCTTGAGCGTTGCTGCGGCCCGCCATTCCGCCACCGCGGTACGGATCGCTTCGGCCTGGCCATGAACCGCCGAAATCAGTTCATTTCCCTTGAGCCCTTTCAAGGCGTCAAGAAACACCGTCGCCGGCGGAGCCGGAAGTGGCGCCGGGACCGCCGGCCGCACCCGCAAGGTCCACAAGCCGCTGTAGGAGCAGCGCACACGCTGCCGCCTCCTCGTTCTTCTGAAAGGTAATTCCGGATTCGGTCAGCACCTGCTGCACGGCGAGCCTTGTGCTGAGTGGGACCGCTTTAGTCTCGCGGCGGAAAATTAGTTTCCCGATGGCGTTGGGCTTCAGCTGACGCGCCGAGACTGGCTGACCATTTTCCTCAACGTTGAGCTCCGTAGCTAATACGAGCGCCGCGAGACCCGCGTGCACCGCGTCGCGCGGCCAGCCGTACTCTGGAGATTCGAACTTCTTCCGGATGTCGTTTCCGGATGTCCCTGCGGGCCCGACGGCGGCCAGTATCTCTTTGCAGACCGGGTGGGAGGGCGTTGGCCCCTTGTGACCAACGGCCTCTAGACAGTTCTCGTTACCCTCCACGGCTCGGGTCCAGACGGTCGCCCAACCTGTGTGATCACCGTCGCCAAATTTTGGGTAGAGACGGTCAATGGACCTGTCAGCTGCGCTTGCGAGAGCCTTACTCAGATCCGACTCAGCAATTCGGTTACCGCCGGACTGAACCACGGCGGTCTGCCGAAGGACATCGGACACGTGCCCGGCCACTTTCTGCCGCGCAATCTCTCGGCTCGATTCCATGGCCTTGCGGGCGGAAACTCCCTCGTCAGTATTCGGGCGTGGCCTTGTTGCCAGAGTCTCGTCGGCACCTTCCATATCTGCCAGGGCACCTGCTAAGGCATCGGCGTCCAGCTTGGGTAGGTAGACAAATATGAGTGGAGAGTCCGTGCCTCCCGAGCTTGCCAGGTCGCTGAACTGCCTTTCTGACAGATCCCAGCCGGTGCGGACCCAGACTGGGATGCTGACGTCGATCTTCGGCGCCACGTCGCTGAAGCTCATATCAACAGTTCGCGGGGTCTTACTCAGCCCGTGTTGTCGTGACCGGGGAACAACTCGTGACATCGCGTCACGGAGAGCATTGTCCCGCGCGTGTGAAACACGAGTCGCGTCGCTCAGGAACGCGGCTCTACGGTTGCGGAAGTCCTTGGCCCAGTCCTGGCCCGCCTGCGTCTGGAGGAAGTACTCGTCGTCAACTTTGAGCAGCTTGGATTCGGCATGGAGTTGCTCAAGCACTTTTGGAACTTCAGCACGTAAAAGCGGACCGGCGCCGGACAGATCATCCACTAGGAGATCGGCGATGTGCTGCTCCGTCGCCCGCACACCTGTGTCTGCAAAGCCTTCCCGGGAGAGCTGCGAGATTAGGAACACAAGAGCCAAGACGCGGCTCCGAAGCACTCCGTCGGGTCCCTGTGAACGCTCCCCCTTGATGAGCTGTTCGATTTCCCGAAGCAGCACGCCGGTCTGAAGCATGTCCGCGGACTTCTCATCGTAGATGAAGTCTGCGGGCACAACAGTGCCGACCGGAGAGTCCGCCACGACCCTGTTCGCTTCGTGCACGACTCGCAGCTGGGATCGGAGCTGGCCGGCCTTGCCCGCCTTGTCAACGGAGCGGAGGACATGCTCCCAGAAGCGACGACGAGATGGCAGCAAGGGGTAATCCGGCACGAGGAATTTTCGTCGGAAGCGGATGGCGCAATGACTGCACCGCCAAGCTGCCTATCAATCTCGCCGGCCTGCTTCTCGAGTACGAGTTCCAGCCCCGGCACTGTATCTGGCCGTTTCCGCAGAACGACCTCTCGAATAACGGCGTCGACGTCCGTGTCGGAAAGCTGGACTTGAATGGCGAAACGGTCGATCAGTTTTTGAAGCACGGCAGTGGTCTGAAGGGCAGCTTGCCCAGTGGCTACAATCATGAGAAGCCCGTCAAACCCGCTTGAGCACGCCTCAACGAGCAACTGGACTTGCTGGGCACGATCTGGGTCCTCATTGATGAACTGTTGCATTTCGTCAAGGACAACCAGGGCACATGGCAGCTTGCCCACCGTGTCCGACACCTGGCGAAGCACATGTTCAACGGTCTTAATGGTGTCGGGCAGCGACACGTCTTCCGGCTGCGGGAATTGGTTGTGGATCTGCTCTCTGGCCATATCCGCACTAGCTGCCCATCCCGGCTTCGCCGCAAGGATGGCCTCCCCCAATTCGGAGACGTACATGTTCTCGAGAACCATCTCCCAGCTGAGTCCTCGGTTTGCGATGTCTGCTTGGACTGCCTCGAACAGCCCCTCGTCTTGCAGCCACATCACACAACGGGCCGGCGCGAGGTCCGTGGGAAGGCCGGCGGCGCGCCAAGAATGATAGAGAGAAAGCCAAGGCGCACAGAGCCTGCACCCGCTCCAAGTGTGCCCGCCGCTGACCAGAGTCCTCCGTTGCGGCTACCGAGTGTACTGAGCTCGCGCAAAACGTCGGTCACCGGTTGGGGTGTGCGCACCAACCCGCGCGCTGTCGAGCCGTCCGCGAGCTCCAGATCTCGCCAAAGGTACTCCAGAACCCTCACGAGATGCGATTTTCCGCTTCCGTAGAACCCGCTGACCCATGCTGCCGGCTGTGAGGATCCTGCCTGCCCCACGTATGACGACAAGATGCGGTCTAAGCCTTGCGCGTATGCGCCCTCGCACACGAAGCTCTTGAGCTCGTACTCCAGCACGGCCCAGCCGGCGTCGTCAGTGGGTTCCCCAACTTTCGCCACCCCAAGATTGGGGATGCTCTTCTTGGTTGGGTCCTCGACGAAAATCTCTTTGTTCAGCATCACAACATGTCCTCTGTGGCAGTGATTGGTGTGGCGAGGTAATTCCAGCCATCCCTGGCTTCGAGCAGCCGGTAGTTGGAGCCGTCCCGTTCACCTGGGAAAAAGACAACCAGACGCCCTGCGACCTCCGGGGCAAGATCTTCGATGAACTTGCTGACCTTTGTGAAGGGGAATAAGGATCCCACGCCGAGGACGGCGACTACCCCGTCGCTGTCTTTGGCGGCACCATCCAATGATGAGCGCACTTGGACAACGAGGTCCCTTTCGAAGTCCCGGAGCGCAGCAGCCGACAGCTTGTCAGGGCTCTTGAAGTACGTTTCCCTATAGGGGTTTCGCCCGATCCAGTCTCCAAAACTGTTGGTCACATCCGCCACCGACCAGGCTTTCTTGGCCTTGGCTGTGGCAACAGCAAACGCGGCGATCCGCGCCCTCAACCGACGCTCGTCGTTCGGGGGGTAGACGACCATCCAAACGCGCTGTGCAGGTGCGAGGTTTCGCGACCACGGCAGAGCCACGAATCGCTCGTATGCGCCCACAAGGGCGTCGATGTCACTCATTTGCAAGATCCTCCATCGGTCTCAGAAGGTGCCGGAACCCGATCTCGACAATCCCGCCCCCGGATCGTAGCTCAATATACCCACGCTGGCCGGCGACTCCGGCCATGGCCTCGATTTCGCGCACGTCCGCGTCGAAAAACGCTGTCCACTGAGTGTCGTAGAGGGACTGGCCTCTGGCTCCCTGCAAATGGCCGAGGAGGAGCGCGAACGCGAGCGCAGCTGGGCGCGGGTCTACTTTCCGGCGAGATTTCGAAGCCCGGCCGTGGAGATGCCCTGTCTGTGTCCACGACGATGCGGTGTTCCGACCGATCTTGGCTGCCGTCCCCTCGTTGTATGCGTGGGGGAATGCCGACTCCACGAAACCTGTGAGCATTCCAGCGGATACCTGCGATCCCTCGCCGAGCGCGAGTAACCCCGAAGCGGAGGCGCGGAAGACGCTGTCCCTTGCCATGGAAGACAAACCCGCTAGGAGAGGCTGTGACTGCTCATCTTCATCCCACAGGTCACGCATCGCCCGGAACGTTATCCGGTTGGGATCGAGAAGATACAGTTCGCGCAAATAGCGGAACGTCCGCCGGCGGCCCTCCGTTGTAGCCCGTCCGAGCACGTTGTACTCGACGGCGGCAGTCTCGTAATCGGTCAGGCCAGAGGCCTTGGGCACTGCGGAGAGAAGTGACGTCAGGTGTCCGATGGCAATCGTGTGACTAGTGTTCGTGCCGCCGGGTACCTGGCCACTGACAATATCGCGGTCATCGAACGGCCCCAACGACGATCTCCTACTCATGAACAACCCTGACTTCAAACTCTAGCGCCAGCCGGGTTCCTTGACCGAATCAACCCGCCGGCAGCGACGGGGCTCACAACGCTTTCAATCGAAGGCACGGCTTCCGTTGGTCGACAGCCTCATCTGACTTGCAGTTGCTTCCGAGCTAACTTCAGTCTGGCAGTCGAAAGTGTCTCGACATGGGGGACCGCACGCAGTGCCGAACTGGACGGCCACACCAACTAGCAGCGCCAGCCAGCGGAAATCCGGTAATCGCAGGAACCGCAGGGCCTTGAACAGCCGTGTTGCCTCTTCCGCCCCAATTCCATCGCCCGATGGAATTGGACGGAGCACCCTAACGAAGGGCGTTACCCGCGGGGCGTCAGAGCATAAGGCCCCATCGTTGCATCCGTCTGGCTGGTAGCGTGCACCCATCGTCCCCGTTTTCAGAGCACCCCTCCTGGCAACACCGATAAACGTGCTCTGGCCACGGGGCTCGATCTGCTTTCCTGGACGATAAGGTGTGATCAACACAATATGAAGGAGAGCTGTGAAGGCCGTCGACTCGCATCTACTGACGCTGCTGAAAGCGAGCAGTCAGTTCATAGTGCCGATCTACCAGCGGCTTTACTCTTGGCGTGAATCGGAGTGCGCGCAGTTGTGGGCAGACATCCTGCGCGCGGGATCGACTGCATCACTTGGGTCACATTTCACGGGTTCGATCGTATACGTCGCAAAGGATCAAGCCACTAACACCTCTGCTGAGCCCGATCTCATCATCGACGGCCAGCAGCGGGTCACCACTGTAACCCTGATCCTCGCAGCGCTGGTTGAGCGGCTGGAGACACTGCCAGACGGCCAGCGGGAGCCCTGGGACGGTTTCTCTCCGCGAAAGATCCGTAATCGCTACCTACTCAACGGTGATGAAGAAGGCGAACGTCAGTTCAAGCTGATCTTGTCCCAAAGCGACAGGCCGGCACTGATCGCGATTCTACAGGGAGCGGAGCCGGTCAGCGACACGGACAGCCGCGTCATCGAGAATTATTCCTATTTCCGGCGGAAACTTGATGATCCGAAGCTTGATTTGTCCGCGTCTGCCGCGGTCTCGACAAACTCGTCGTCGTCGATGTAAAGCTCGAACGCGGAGTGGACAACCCCCAGCTCGTCTTTGAAGCCATGAACTCGACCGGCAAGAAGCTGTCCCAAGCCGACCTGATCCGCAACTACGTCCTCATGGACCTGCCACCCAAACAGCAGGAGAAGGTCTACTCGGCCTACTGGCGTCCGATGGAGCTCGAGTTTAGTGGTGCGGAGGAGAGTCAGTTCGATGAGTTCGTCCGCCATTACCTGACCAATAAGACCGGCGAGATACCTCGCCTGGACGACATCTATGACGCCTTCAAGTATCACGCGACGGCTTTCACTAGCGCGGACGAGAGAGAGCAATCGAGTCTCTCGTCATCGAGCTGCGTCAGTACGCCCGGCGCTACTGCGCGATGGCGTTGGGCAAGGAGACGGATCCGACGTTGCGTCGGGCCTTTAAAGACCTGGACCAGATCAAGGCTGACGTCGTCTATCCCTTCCTGCTCGATGTCTACACCGACTACGAGTCGGAGCTCAGACTCGCGACGAGTGCTCCAGATCGTTAATTTGGTTACGTCGTACATCTTCCGCCGCGCGGTCTGCCGCATCCCGACCAACTCGCTGAACAAGACCTTCGCCGGCTTCAGCTCAGCGGTCCGCAAGGATCGTTATCTCGAGAGCGTCACGGCACACTTCCTCGGCCTCAAGAGCTACCGCAGATTCCCGACCGACGCCGAGTTCGTTTCCGGCTCTCAAGTCCAGTGACCTGTACAACTTCCGCCGGCGCTCCTACTTTTTACGCATGATGGAAAACTACGGCCGCAAGGAGCGCGTGACGATCGACGATTACACCATCGAGCACATCATGCCGCAGAACGAGAACCTTTCAGCTGAATGGCAAGCGGCTCTCGGGGATGACTGGCAGGACGTACAACCGACGTACCTGCACACGCTCGGCAATCTGACACTCACTGGCTATAACTCGGAGTACTCCGACCACGCGTTCGCAAAGAAGCGCGACATGGAGGGAGGGTTCAAAGACAGCCCGCTCCGGCTCAACAAGGGTCTAGGGCAACTCGAATCGTGGAACGCCAGCGAGATCCAAAATCGCGCTGCGCGGCTGGCAGACGATGCGCTCAAGATCTTGCCCCTCCCGGAAGTGGAACCCAAGCGATCGCGAAGTTCGAAGGAAAGCCGGACAGAATCGGACTTCTCCATCGAAGACCACCCCCATCTGCTCCGCCAGCCGCGGCGAGCCCTGTTCGAGAAGTTCAGTGCCGAGGTTTTGGCCCTGGACCCCGGGCATCACTCAGCACTTTCTCAAGCACTACGTCGCTTTTAAGGCTGAGACTAACTTCGTCGACGTCGTTCCGCAGAAGGCTCGGCTCAGGTTGAGCCTCAACATCCCAATCGAGGCGCTCCGCGACGAGCGGAGCCTTGCCTGGGACGTCAGCAGCAAGGGGCACTGGGGCAATGGCCCAACCGAGGTCAGCCTGGACGAGGACACCGACCTCGGCTACATCATCGGTCTTGGTTCGCCAGGCTTTCGAGTTCCAGATGGGCGGAGAGTAGGCAGGGGTGTAAGCGCTCTCGGCTCTACTCGGAGTGCGCGACGCAGCTGCACCCCTCTACGATCACTGTTCGTAGGTAGCGATATGCTCCGGCAGGCTACCCTCAACCTTGCGCAAGCCTTTAGCTGAGCGTCATTGAGCCGCCGCAGCCGCTGTGGCGTGCGCGGTATCAAGCCGGCATCGGCAGGTGAAGCTTCCACGTAATCGCGA